>NZ_LMJT01000003.1:26516-249355 GCF_001429395.1 Allobosea sp. Root381 | reverse complement strand
CCTCCTTCGAGGCCTGGGCCGAGGCCTTGACCGAGGCCGCGAGCTCCTCGGTGGTGGCGGCGGTCTCYTCCAGCGAGGAGGCCTGCTCYTCGGTGCGCTTCGAGAGGTCGTCGGCACCCATGTTGATCTCGCGGGCGGCTAAGCCCACATCGGCCGAGGTCACCTGGATCGTGCGCACCGTCGAGGACAGCCGGTCGACGGTGTCGTTGATCGCGCCCTTCAGCTCGGCGAACTTGCCGCGATAGGCCGAATCCACCCGCACCGTCAGGTCGCCCCCGGCCACCGCCGACAGCGCCCGCGAGAACTCGTTCGTCGCCGAATCCACCACCGCATTGATCTCGTTGATCCCCGCGACCAGGCGCTGCATCTGCTCGTCGGCCTCGTCGATCTTCAGCCGCGCCGAGAAATCGCCGGCAGCCGCCGCAGCGACCACCTCGCCGACATCCGACACCACCGCCTCCATCGACTGCGCCCGGGCGAGACGCGCCGCGGCGGCTGCCTGCTCCTGCTGCTGCAGCTGCGCCACCTGCTCGCTGCTCTCGCGCAGCACCGCGACGGCCCGCGCCATCGTGCCGATCTCGTCCTTGCGGTCGCGATGTGGCACCGCGACCTGCAGCTCCCCCGCCGTCAGCCGGTCCATCACCCCGCTCAGATCGAGCAGGGGGCGCGTCAGCTGGCGCTGGGCGAAGAAGAGGGCGAGCGCCAGCGAGCCGAGCAGCATCACGCCGAGGATGATCGGGAGCATGATCTGAGCCGTGCGGGTGAAAGCGGCGGCGTCCTGACCGAGCGCCTCGCCGGTGGCCTCGTTGCTCTTGGCGAAGCCGACGAGCAGGTCGTTGAGGGCCTTGCGGTTGGCGCGGTTGAGCTCGTTGTTGCCCTGCTCGTTCGCGGCCGTCGTCGAGACCTGCCGGCCGAGACGGATCGTCTCCGAGCGGAAGGCGATGAAGTCCGCGATCGCCTTCTCGATCTCGCGGGCCCGGCCGTGCTCGGCCTCGGGAGCCATCCGCGTCAGGCTCGACGCCAGCGCCTGCAACTGAGGAAAGCGCGCCTCCATGCCCTTGGCGAAGGGCTCGGCATCGGCGGCGCTCTTCGACATGTAGATGCCGCGCGCATCCATCACGACGCCGAGCACATGGCCGTTGATCCGGTCGGTGGCGAGAGCGAGGTCGGCCTGGATGGCGGAGCGCTGGCTGAGATCGCCCGAGCGCGACAGCGCCCACATGCCGAGACCGGAAGCGATGAGGGAGCCGAGCGAGATGATCGCCAGGATCGCGAGGATCTTGATGCGGATGGACTTCAAGGCTTCGTGCCTTCTGGCTGCGGCGCAAGAAAATGCGCGATGACGGACGAAAGGGCAGGCATCGGCTGCACGGGAACGACCACTCATTTGGCCGCGATCATTCCTGCGTTCCTGCGATGATCACTGCAATTCAACTTAAAAACTGTTTAATCGGGATTTCCGGGGAATAGCGGCGTGGCATCCCAAGCTCTTCCTGGGGCTTGATACACGCTGTTTCGGTCGAAATGGCCCGGCTGGCCAGTGCTTACTCAAGGTCGTCGGGACCGAGCGGAAACAAGACAGAATAAGCCCGTAAACCGCGCAGCGCCGGGCACAAAAGCTGCAGCATCGGACTTTTCGCGCGAGCGCATGATATTTCCGGGAAGGCCGCCGCCTGAACCCGGAATGAGAAGCAGCTCGCAAGCCGCTTCTGCGTCGAGTGCGGGCGCTCAGGCGCGGCCGCGCGCGCTCGCCTGCGGCTCGACGCGATGGGTCACGAAGTTGCGGAGTTCCGTGACGCGGCGCTGCGCGTCGAGGACCTCGGCGTCGAGCCCATGGGCCCAGGCGAGATCATGTCGCTGCGGCTCGGCGTCGAGCGCATCCAGCTCGGCCAGCCAGCTCCGGGTGCTGGGTTCGTCCTTCCGGAAACCTTCGGCGATCAGGGTCGGCACCATCCGCCGCAGGATCGACGCCATCTGGCGCAGCGAGAACTCGGGGTGGTACTGCACGCCCCAGAAGGTGCCGCCATCGTGGCGGATCTCGGCGGCCTGCACCTGGCTGTAGGCGTTCGAGGCCAGGATCGTCGTGCCTTCGGGAGGCTGGGCGACGGAGTCGAGATGGATCGCCGGTGCGTCGAAGGCGATCGGGCGGCCGGCGAGCAGCGGATGGATCCGGCCGGCCTCCGTCTGGACGATGCGGCGGGCGAAGCCGACCTCGCGACCGTTCGGATTGCGCGTGACGGTGCCGCCGGCCGCGACCGTGCCGACCTGAATGCCCCAGCACGACCCGAAGCAGGGGGTGCCGCTGGCATAGATCGCGCGCATCAACTCGACCTGCCGGGTGACGGCGGGCTCGATCTCGTAGATGTGCAGGGCCGAGCCGGTCAGCACGATGCCGTCATAGGATTGCAGGCCCGCCCCGTCGGGCAAGTTCGCGCCCGCGTCGGCGGGCAGGCAGATGTCGGATACGATCCCGGGCGCGATCGCCGCGATCTCGGCGGCATAGGCCTCGCCCATCTGCATGCCGTAGGCGGCGGCGTGGTTCTCCCGCTGCTCGCGGGTGTTGCCATCGACGAAGAGCAGGCGGAGCGGGCGGGCGGAAACGTCGATCATCGGGGGCCGGTCGAAAGCTGATGGGGGGCTGGATCACTGGACCCAATACCGTATTCGGCCGGATGATCCAGTTTCGATCTTGCATCGGCTCTTTCCGAAAAGCGCATGCCGCTTTTCGGGCCGCTGCCTCAAGGGATGCGCCGGGCGCCGGGCAACCTTGCGCCTCGTCCCATAGGACGGGGCAGGCGCGCAGGGCTATTGGAAGCCCCCTCCCATTCTCCAAGGCCGCCATCTTGCCACCCGCGCAGACCCTGCCGCAGAGAGCCTGGGCCAACGCCTATCTGCTCCTGACCCTGACGACGCTGATCTGGGCCGGCAACGCCGTGGCCAGCCGGCTGGCCGTGGGCGAGATCTCGCCGATGGCCCTGACCTCGCTGCGCTGGGTCTTCGTCTGCGGCGTGTTGCCGGTGCTGCTGCGGCGCGAGCTGAAGGCCTACGCGCCGGTACTGCTGGCCCATCGCTGGCTGATCCTCGGGCTCGGCGCCTTCGGCTTCACGATCTTCAACGCGCTGATGTACATCGCGGCCTATTCGACCACGGCGATCAATATCGGCATCCTGCAGGGCTCGATCCCGGTCTTCGTGCTGGTCGGCGCCTTCCTGGCCTATCGCACGCCGATCGGCCTGACCCAGGCGCTCGGCGTCGCGGTCACCATCCTCGGCGTCGCCGTGACGGCGAGCCGCGGAGACTTCGCCGTGCTCGCGCAGTTCGCCTTCGTGCCCGGCGACGTCTGGATGATCATCGCCTGCGTGCTCTATGCCGGATATACGGTCGGCATCCGTTCGCGGCCGCCGATGCCGGGCCTGGTCTTCTTCACCGCGCTCGCCATCGTCGCCTGCGCCATGTCGCTGCCGCTGCTTATCGCCGAGATCTGGAGCGGCCATTTCGTCTTCACGGCCAAGGGTTGGCTGATCCTCGCCTATGTCGTGATCGGGCCCTCGATCCTGTCGCAGCTGTTCTTCCTGCGCTCGGTCGAGCTGATCGGGCCCGGCCGCGCCGGCGTCTTCGTCAATCTGGTGCCGGTCTTCGCGCCGGTGCTCTCCGTGCTGATCCTCGGCGAGCAACTGGCCCTCTATCACGGCCTCGCTCTGGCGCTCGTGCTCGGCGGCATCTTCATCGCCGAGCGGCTGGGGCGGAAGGCTTAGCTCTCCGGAAGCGGGTCAAGGTCCCGGCCGCGAATCTTCCCTTCATCGCTCCTGCAGGCTATGCTACCAATGGTTGTGTCGTAGAATAGCGCTCGCATTGGGGGCGCGATATGAAGCGGTTCAGCGTTGCCGTTATCGCGCTCGGCGCGATGCTTTCGCCTCTTGCTGCGCAGACCAACAGCTGCTCCGGAACGGCGCTTGCCGGGATCAAGGGCTTGCCAGGTGCCAGGCTGCTTCAGGATGGCACTGTGCTGGGGCTGGCGAAAATGAACATCAACATCGACGGTTACGGAAAGGCCTATCATCCGGCGAACGCCCAGGCCGGCGCGTTGATCCACCTCTGCAATGCCGGTGAAGTCCACCTTCCGAACGGCAGCAGTTACCATGGCTCGGTGGACAACAGCACTTGCACCGGCCGCTTCATGCAGGACGTGGCGCGGATCGGGGCTGCGGGATGGCAAGACCCGAAGGTCGGGGCCGTGCGCTGGTACGGCATCCTGGGCCGCGGCGAGGCCCGCATGACCTACACGGTCAGGCAGCAGGGCAAGCTGCGCCAGGTCAGCCGCGTCGTGCCCGGCGTCGCTCCGGTTGCGCAGGCGGACGGATCGGGTTTCTACGTTTCGCCGACCACTTTCTTCGATACGACGCTTGCCGACGAGACGGACCAGCGCCGCTATGTGAATGCGCTGCGGATTCCGGCCGCGGTCGTGCCCAATCAGCCGGAACTGAGCCGGCGCGGTGTCGTGATGGGCTCCTTCGGCGTGGCGATCGATCGTCGAAGCGGAATAGCCAAACCCTTCGTGGTCGGCGATTTCGGGCCACGGGTCGGCGAAGGTACGCCGGCGCTCGCCCGGTCGCTGGCCGGTCTCCCGATCACCGACGATGTCACCCGCGCGCAGAGATTTGCCGGTCAGGTCAATCAGCCGCGGATTCTCTGGATCTTCTTCGGCAGCGGTTCCGCGCCGGTGCGGTATCGGCACACCGATGAGCAGGCGCTGGTGCGGTCGGCTCAGGAAGCTTTCCTGCGCTGGGGTGGCGAGGCACGGCTCGCCAACTGCCTGCGGGTCACGCGCTAGCGACCGGGCCGAGGTGCCCGGGCCAACGCTGCGCCTCAGCGCAAGGCGCTCACCGCCAGCCGTGCCACGGCTGCGTGCGCAGCTTCGCGCGCCTTCGCATCGGCCTTCGAGCCCGCGAGATAGACGGCGATGGCGAAGACGCGGCCGTTCGGCAGCGTCACGATGCCGATGTCGTTGGTGGCGTGGTTGACGCCGTCCTGCGTCAGGCCCGCCCCGGTGCGGTGGGCGTAGCGTGAGCCTTCGGGCAGGCCGGCGCGGATGCGCTCGCGGCCGCCGGCATTGTCGAGCATGTGCTTCTCGATCAGCGCGCTATGCGATGGCTCCCGCAGCCAGTTGCCCTTCGCGACCGCCTCGAGCAGGAGCACGCTCGCGCCCGGCGTCGCCTTGTCGCGCTTGTCCTTGAAGGACGCGGCCAGCGCAGCCTGCCGCTTCTTCGGGTCGAGCGCGGCGAGCTGCTTGCGATAGGCCGGCTCGTCGACGACCCTGTCCCAGCCGAAGCCCGGCAGGCCGAAGACCTCGGGCTGGAACTCGCGCTCGTAGCGGTCGATCGAGATGCCCTCGATCCCGCCCGCGCGCAGCATCTCGGACACGACCTTCGGCCCGCCGATCCGGCGCATCAGGTTGTCGGCCGCGGTGTTGTCGCTCTCGGCCGCGGTCAGCCGGATCAGCTCGCGGAGCGTGTAGTCGTTGCTCTCGCCCTTGAACGCCTTGGCGAGCGGGCTGTGATAGAGCGAGAATTCGCTCCGTCGGATGGTGATCTTGTCGTCGAGCTTGAGCTTGCCGGCCTCGACGGCCTGCAGCGCCGCGATCGCCAGCGGCAGCTTGAAGACGCTCTGCATCGGGAAGGATTCATTGCCGCGATGCGACCAGGTCTTGCGGTCCTTGAGGTCGAGCAGGGCCACGCCGAGCCGCCCCTTCGCCTCCCGCTCGATCGCGACGATCTCCTTGTCGAGCTTCGCCTTGTCCCAGTCGGCGAGGGCGGATGGAATCCAGGCGATCTGCGTGGCGAGGAGACCGGCGAGGGCGAAGGCGGCGTGGCGAAGCATGGGCATGTCCTGTGGCGGTGGCGCACAGGAGAGCGGGATTGCGGCGTCAGCGCGGCGGCAGGTCGCAGAAACCGCAGGCCGGTGGCTCGGTGCAGATCTCCAGCTCGAGCGGGCAGTCGCTCTCGATCTCGATGAAGTCGGGCAGGAGCTGCTTCAGCCGCTCGCGCAAGGCGTCGAGCGAGGCGGCTTCCGTGACGATGCCGAGCTCGCCGGCGTCGACGGCGTACCAGAGGCCCGCCTCCTCGTCGCGGCGGACCTCGAAACGTATCGGATCCCTCGTCGCCTCCGGGCGGGAGGCGACGAGGGCTCGCAAGGGATTGAGCACGGTCAGAACCGCAGGCGCCGGGCCCGCTTGACCATCGGGATCTCGTGGATCTTGTCGAGCAGCGCGTCTGAGATCGGCTCGTCGACGGCGACGTAGCAGATCGCATCGCCGCCCGGCTTGTCGCGGCCGAGATTGAAGGTCGCGACATTGACGCCGGCCGCGCCCAGGAGCGAGCCGAACTGGCCGATGAAGCCCGGCTTGTCGGCGTTGCGGACATAGAGCATGTGCGGCGCGAATTCCGCATCGACCTGGATGTCGCGGATCTCGACGATGCGCGGCTTGCCGTCATGGAACACCGTGCCGGAGGCGTGGCGGGGCATGTCCTCGGCATCGACGACGATGCGGATGACGCTTTCGAGATTGCCGGCGACGTCGCGGGTCAGCTCCTCGACGACGATGCCCTTCTCCTTGGCGATCATCGCGGCGTTGACCATGTTGATCTCGGGCAGGAAGGTGCGCAGCACGCCGGTGATCGCGGCGGCCGAGATCGCCTTGAGGTTCAAGGATGCGACCGCGCCCTCGTATTCGATGCGGATGCCCTTGACCGCGGCCTCGGTGAGCTGGCCGAGGAAGGAGCCGAGTTTTTCGGCGAGATCGACGAAGGGCTTGATGCGGGGCGCCTCTTCCGCCGAGATCGAGGGGAAGTTCACCGCATTGGTGATCGCGCCCTTGAGCAGGTAGTCGCTCATCTGCTCGGCGACCTGGAGGGCGACGTTCTCCTGCGCCTCGTTCGTGCTCGCGCCGAGATGCGGCGTGCAGACGACGTTCTCCAGCCCGAAGAGCGGGTTCGTCTCGGCCGGCTCGGCTGAGAACACGTCGAAGGCTGCCCCCGCGACATGGCCGGACTTGATGAGATCGGCCAGCGCCGCTTCGTCGACGAGGCCGCCGCGGGCGCAGTTGATGATCCGAACGCCCTTCTTCGTCTTCGCGAGGTTTTCGGCCGAGAGGATGTTCTTCGTCTTCTCAGTCATGGGCACGTGCAGCGTGATGAAGTCGGCGCGCTTCAGAAGCTCGTCCAGCTCGACCTTCTCGACGCCCAGCTGCAGCGCGCGCTCGGGCGAGAGATAGGGGTCATAGGCGATGACGCGCATCTTCAGGCCGATGGCGCGCTCGGCGACGATGGCGCCGATATTGCCGCAGCCGATCAGCCCCAGCGTCTTGGCGGTGATCTCGACGCCCATGAAGCGGTTCTTCTCCCACTTCCCGGCCTGCGTCGAAACGTCGGCCGAAGGGATCTGGCGGGCGAGCGCGAACATCATCGCGATGGCGTGCTCGGCGGTGGTGATCGAATTGCCGAAGGGCGTGTTCATCACGATGATGCCGCGCGCCGTCGCCGCGGGGATTTCGACATTGTCGACGCCGATGCCGGCGCGGCCGATCACCTTCAGGTTCTTCGCGGCTTCCAGCAGTTTTGCGGTCGCCTTGGTCGCCGAGCGGATGGCGAGGCCGTCATAGTCGCCGATGATGGCGGCGAGCTTGTCCTTGTCCTTGCCGAGGCTCGGATCGAAGGTCACCTCGATGCCGCGATCCCTGAAGATCTGCACGGCGGCGGGGGAGAGGGCGTCGGAAATCAGGACTTTCGGGGCGGCGGTCTGAGCGGTCATGGGAATGGCTCCGGTGGCGCGGCGCTATGGCGCTCTGCGCTGAAAGGGAAAGGGCGCCCCGCCTGTCATTCCGGGGCGGCGCAAAGCGCCGAACCCGGAACCCACGACGGGGTACAACGCTGCGGTTACGGAAGACGCGGTGGAAAGGGCTCGCCCGGTCGTGGGTTCCGGGTTCGCGGGCCTGAGGCCCGCGCCCCGGAATGACCAAGCGAAGCGCTTTCTACGCCGCCTTCTTCCCCAGCCCCGCCTTGGCCTCCTGGAAGGCATAGGCGATCCAGGGCAGCAGCGCCTTGACGTCGCGCGACTGGACGGTCGCGCCGCACCAGATGCGCAGGCCGGGAGGGGCGTCGCGGTAATGGCCGAGATCGTAGCCGGCGCCGGCCTTCTCGATGATGCCGACGACCTTCTTGGCGAAGGCGGCCTGGTCATCGGGCGAGAGCGCCGTCACCGCCGGATCGGTGAACTTCAGGCAGACCGAGGTGTTCGAGCGCGTCTTCGGCTTCACGGCGAGGAAGTCGATCCAGGCGTTTTCGCGCACGAATTTGGCGATGGCGCGGGTGTTGGCGTCGGCGCGCTTCACCAGCCCGTCGAGCCCGCCGACCTTCTTCGCCCATTCCAGCGCGTCGAGATAGTCCTCGACCGCGAGCATGGAGGGCGTGTTGATCGTCTCGCCGGTGAAGATGCCCTCGATCAGCTTGCCGCCGCTGGTCATGCGGAAGATTTTCGGCAGCGGCCAGGCCGGCTTGTAGGTGAGCAGCCGCTCCACCGCGCGGGGCGAGAGGATGATCATGCCATGCGCCGCCTCGCCGCCGAGCACCTTCTGCCAGGAGAAGGTGGTGACATCGAGCTTTGGCCAGTCGAGCTTTTGGGCGAAGGCGGCCGAGGTGGCGTCGCAGATCGTCAGCCCCTCGCGGTCCTCCGCGATCCAGCTGGCATCGACGACACGCACGCCCGAGGTCGTGCCGTTCCAGGTGAAGACGACGTCGCGGTTCTTCGTGTCGACCTTTTTCAGGTTCGGCAGCTCGCCATAGGGCGCGTCGAACGTGCGGACATCGTCGAGCTTGAGCTGCTTGACGACATCGGTGACCCAGCCGGCGCCAAAACTCTCCCAGCTGACCATGTCGACGCCACGGGCGCCGAGCAGGGACCACAGCGCCATCTCGACGGCGCCGGTGTCGGAGGCCGGCACGATGCCGATGCGGTAATCGGCCGGGACCTGCAGCACCTCGCGGGTGAGGTCGATCGCGGCTTTCAGCTTGTCCTTGCCGATCTTGGCGCGGTGCGAGCGGCCGAGCGGGGCGTCAGCGAGGTTCTTGAGGGCCCAACCGGGGCGCTTGGCGCAGGGGCCGGACGAGAAATTCGGCACGCGCGGGCGCGTGCTCGGTACGGTATTCGCCATCGATGTCTCCATCCTTACAGATGGGCGCGCCCCGTTGGGGGGGCGTGTCCCGTCGATGGGGGTAGGATGGGAGGGGGCGGGGAGTCAAGCGGGTTGGCCAGTTGCGTCTTTGCGCTCTGCTTGTTAGCACTTTCTTGCTCTGATCGTGGTATTCGACTGTAGAGTTGAATCAATTCGGTCAATCCGATGACGCCATATCGTTACGTCGCATATATCGATGAAGCTGGTGATCCAGGTCTAAATCGCGTGAAACCTATCGATGAGAGGGGTGCGAGCGAGTGGCTAATTGTTTCAGCTGTCGTCGTCTCTGACGAGAATGAGGCCGGGTGCGATGATCTTGTTCGGTCCATAGCTGAAAATTTCAAGAATTTCCAATCAAACCAGCTTCATTTTGCGAAAATGAATGAATCCAAAAAGGTATATGCTTGTACGAAATTAGCTGAATTTCCGTGCAGGATATTTATCGTTGCGTCGAATAAGAAAAATATGAAGGGCTGGCGCAATAAATTCGCTGAACTAAAATCTCTTGATAAAAATTGGTTCTATTGTTGGCTGACGCGCATATTGCTTGAGCGTGTGACGAATTGGGTAGAGTGCCACTCTGTCGAAAAATACGGTCAATCAGAGAAATTAAAGCTTAATTTTAGTAATAGAGGTGGATTGTCTTATTCTCAAATGAAGACGTATTTTGACTGGTTGAGAATGAAGTCGAGCTCGAATAATCTTTTTCTTCCTCTCGGTGATCTGAGCTGGAGCGTTATGGACCGCGAGTTGGTGGAGATCGCGCCCTCTCACGAAAGAGGCGGTTTGCAGTTAGCTGACATTGCAGCAAGTGCATTTTTCAAAGCTTGCGACAAGTTCGATACCGGTGCCTGCGATCCTCGATTCGCAAAAATTCTCAAATCGAGAATTGCGTCAACACATGATGACGACGGCTATCGCATCTACTCTGGCTATGGGGTCAAGCTGATGCCGTCCTTCAAAGCAGCAAACCTTCTGCCGGAGCAAAAGGAGATATTCGAGTTCTTTGGCTATCTAAGGCAGTGGTGGGATCCGAAACCGTCTACTCCGAGGGCGGATAGCCCAACGTCCAAGTGTTGAGCGTCCCATCGGACGCCACGGGTCGAATCGCCCGCAACCCGATCTCGAAATCCCAATTCTATAATCTCCTTTTTTTTATAAAAATCAATAAGAATCAAAGATTTAGATAAGTCTTTGATTGGACTCCGAATTTGTCGATGGAGCTCCGGCTCTGTATCCTCGCCAGCGCCGTATTGAAGCCGGCGATGCGTGGGGAGGGCGGCAAAAACTTATCCCCGCCCTCCCACGCCACACCTATCCTCACCCCACCTCATCCCCGAGGGGCAGCCATCCGGAGGTGTGCCGTTGGTCGGGACGGGGGCGGCGCCTGCGGGTGGAGTCACGACCCACTCCCGGGAGGCTTCGGGGCACCGCCCTGGGGGTACTACGGCCCCTGTGCGAGGAGCTCGCTGGGAGGATCGGCGGGGAGGCTGAACCCGGCCCAGGATGCGACGAGGTGAAGAACCGAGCTGGCATCGCGGACCGAGGGGAAGCCGAGCCGCCGGACGAGAAGCGCGGCCCGGAGTTACAAAATCGCCGGAAGCGGAGCGCCACGGGGCGTGCGGAAGGTGGCTCAATCCTTCCGCGCCGCATCCTGGCTCAACGGATGCGGCCTTCGACCAACCGCGCCTCGCGGCGCTCCGCTGCCCCTCGTTTGAACGCCGCCGCGCTTCGGTGCGGGCGGGGATCTGGTGTGCGTCAGAGAGGAGGACCGCGGGGAACCCCTCTCCCGGATGGGAGAGGGGCCGGGGTGAGGGACTGCCGCTAATCATTGAAGTGCCGCGGAGCCGTAACGCCTTCTGCGGAAAGGGCAGGCCCTCATCCGGCGCTCCGCGCCACCTTCTCCCATCCGGGAGAAGGAAAGAGGCGTTCAGGTTCGCGGCCCCTCAATCCCCCGTCATCGTCATCTCGGCGTCGACGGCCTTCATCTTCGGATTGGCGGCGCAGAAGGATCTGATCCGGGCCTGGACGGCGGCGGGGTATTCGCCCGTGCTGCGGGCGCCGGCCCTGAGCCAGTCGGCGCAACTCAGATCGCGGTCGGTGATCCGGGCCGCGGCCGGGGCGATGAGGGCAAGGCAGGCGAGGGCGGCGGCCGCGCAGGCGGAAAGTCGCATCGGTGTTTGGTCCTGAAGATCGGCGCCGCGCGTCGCGGCCGGTCATGCGCCGCTCCTGCCCTGCGGGCGCGCGTTTCGCAAATGCGAATGGCGGGATGCGGCTGCGCTGCCGGGGCATTGCGGACGCTGGGTCATGGCCCTGCGTCATTCCCGGGCTGAGCGAAGCGGAGACCCGGGAATCTCCGGCAGGAGAGGACGCGGGTGCCTCGTCTTTACGAGATGCTCGGGGCAAGCCCGAGCATGACGGCTCGGCAGAGCTTATCCCCGCCCTGCCATGCACGCTTATCCTGCCAACGCCTCACCACCGAGGGCGCCCACGCGGCGGCGTGGGCGCGGTGGCATGGGCGCGGTGGCATGGGCGGGTTTCGCGGCGGGCGCCTTGCCTCAGTCGATCGCCTTGATGCTGCCGAAGATCGCGTCGAGCGCCTTTTCGTGGGTGGCGCGTTCCTCGTCGTTGCCCCAGACCGTGATCAGGATCATGCGGTTGTTGCTGGCCGGCATCATCACGAAATCGACCTTGGTCGGGCCGTTGGAATCGGTGGTGCGGAACTGGAAGATGGTCGAGTTGATGCCGTTGATCGGCATGTCGGCCTGGATCGGCTTGACCTGCTTGATCTGGTTGTCCTTCATCCACTTCTCGTTGTTCGCCATCATCTTGTCGACGCCGCGGACGTCGGTGAACTCGACCGAGAGATAGACCGCCTCGTCCTTCGGGCGGGCCTCGTAGCCGTATTCGATCTCCTTGGTGGACCAGCTGTCGGGGATGGACAGGGTGATCGAGGGGTTCTTGTCGGGGATGGCGAAGTTCTTCGCGGCCGCGGGCATGATGAAGAGCAGCGCCGCGACGGCGGCGACGAGGGGGCGGGCGATCGGCATCGGAGGGTTCTCGAGGGCCAGGCGGCTCGTGCCGCCTGCAGCGTCGCAGTCGTGCTGCCGCGCGCATGGAAAAGCAACGCCTTTTCATCGGCTTGTGTCGTAAACCTTAATCGCGTGGCGGGGCGTTGCGCGTGGCGGGGTTGCGGCGGGGCCGGGCGTGGCTTAACCCGGAGGTCCTGCCGCCAAATCTCCGCCGCCCATGACAGCCTCGATCACCGAACGCTATGCCGCCCTGGTCGAGGGCGGGGCCATCGAGCGCGATCCGGCGCAGGTGGCGGTGGTCCGGCGACTGCAGGCGCTGGCCGAGACGCTCGCCGCGCAGCGCCTGGCGCGGAAAAGCAGCGCGCTGGGCTGGCTCTTCGGCAAGAAGAACGCTGCCAAGGATGCGGCGAAGGGGCTCTATATCTGGGGCTCTGTCGGCCGCGGCAAGACCATGCTGATGGATCTGTTCTACGATTCCGTCGCGGTGACGAAGCGCAGGCGGGTGCATTTCCACGAGTTCCTGGCCGATGTGCATGGCCGCATCCACGCCTATCGCCAGAAGCTCAAGACCGGCGAGGTCAAGGATCCGGACCCGATCGGGCCGGTCGCGGCGGAACTGGCAGCCGAGGCGAGCCTGCTCTGCTTCGACGAGTTCACGGTGACGGACATCGCCGATGCGATGATCCTGGGGCGGCTGTTCACGGCGCTGTTTTCGGAAGGTGTCGTGGTGGTCGCGACCTCGAATGTCGAGCCGTCGCGGCTCTATGAGGGCGGGCTGAACCGCTCGCTGTTCCTGCCCTTCGTCGCGCTGCTGGCCGAGAAGGTCGAGGTGGTGAAGCTCGAGGCGCGCACCGATTTCCGGCTCGAGAAGCTCGGCGGCGCGCCGGTCTATCACGTGCCGGCCGATGCGAAGGCCAAGACTGCGCTCGACGACGCCTTCCGCAAGCTCGCCGGCACGCCGCAAGGCCAGACGCTCGTCATCGACGTCAAGGGCCACGACCTCGTCATCCCGCAGGCGGCGGGCAGCGTGGCGCGGGCGCGCTTTGCCGATCTCTGCAGTGCCGCCTATGGCGCCGGGGACTTCATCGCGCTGGCGCAGCGCTTCCACTCGCTGGTGCTGGACGAGATCCCGGTGCTGGCGGATGACCGGCGCAACGAGACCAAGCGCTTCATCATCCTGATCGACGCGCTCTATGAGCATCACGTCAAGCTCGTCGCCTCGGCCGAGGCGGAGCCGCACGAGCTGTATCAGGCCAGGTCCGGGCGCGAGGCCTTCGAGTTCGACCGCACGGTCTCGCGGCTGATCGAGATGCGCTCGGACGCATATCTGGCGCTGCCGCATGGCCGCGTCGATTCCGCCGCGAGCGAGGACACCAGCGGGCTGGTGGAGACCTGAGCGCCATGCCGATGCGCGAGCCGAGCGAGACCCGCATCCTCTCGGTCGCCAGCGAGCATCTGCGCCAGTACGGGCTGAAGCGCTTCACCGTCGTCGCCGTCGCCGAAGAGGCGGGGATGACCCATGCCAATGTCTACCGCTACTTCCCCTCGCGCGCGGCGCTGGTCGATGCGGTGGTCGATGTCTGGCTCAAGGCGACGGAGCGGCGCCTTGCCGACGTCGCCGACGGACCGGACCCCGCCGACGACAAGCTCGAGCGGCTGATCCTGGCGCTGGCCAAGGCCAATCGCGACCTGCTGAGCGACGACCCGCATCTCTTCGCCGCGTTGTCGCTGGCGGTGGCGAAGCGGCATGCGATCAGCCGCCGCAACCGGACGCGGGTGCGGGCGCTGTTCGAGCGCGTGGTGGACGAGGGCATCGCCACCGGTGTGTTCGAGCCGCGCGACCGCGACCGGGCGATCGCCTTCGTGATCGACGCCACCCATCGCTTCATCCATCCGGCTTCGCTGGCGCTGGAGGGAGACGTGCCCCAGGCCTCGGTCGACGCCCGGCTCTCGACCCTGATACGGGTCATCCTGCGGGTGCTCGGCAGCGGCATCGTGTGAAAATTCCGGTAACAAGTAACAGAATTCGTAAATTGTAATCGGCCGAAATCTGAACGCCTGCGGGACCAACCGCGAGCGAGTGCAGCGCAAGCCATTGAAAACGCAAGACTGACGCGGCTCGTGCGTGGTTAACGCCCGCGGCGCCCGAGAAAAGCCGCTTTTGCGGCGAGGGTTGCGGCAAAAGCCCGGTTTGGGCCAAAGGAACCGACGGTTTCGCCGGTTCTCCGGCATTTCGCAGCGTCAAGACAAAGGACTAGGCAATGGCCCGTAAGAAGATCGCCCTCATCGGGGCCGGCCAGATCGGCGGCACGCTGGCCCATCTCGCCGGCTTGAAGGAGCTCGGCGACGTCGTGCTGTTCGACATCGCCGACGGCATCCCGCAGGGCAAGGGCCTCGACATCGCCGAGTCCGCTCCGGTCGACGGCTTCGACGCTGGTTACAAGGGCACCTCGTCCTATGAGGACATCAAGGGCGCCGATGTCGTGATCGTCACCGCCGGCGTGCCGCGCAAGCCCGGCATGAGCCGCGACGACCTGATCGGCATCAACCTCAAGGTGATGAAGGCGGTCGGCGAGGGCATCAAGACCTATGCCCCGAAGGCCTTCGTGATCTGCATCACCAACCCGCTCGACGCCATGGTCTGGGCGCTGCAGAAGTTCTCCGGCGTCAAGCCGAACATGATCTGCGGCATGGCCGGCGTGCTCGACTCGGCCCGCTTCCGCCACTTTCTGGCCGATGAGTTCCAGGTCTCGGTCAAGGACGTCTCGGCCTTCGTGCTCGGCGGCCATGGCGACGACATGGTGCCGCTGGTCCGCTATTCGGGCGTCGCCGGCATCCCGCTGCCGGATCTCGTCAAGATGAAGTGGACGACGCAGGAGCGCATCGACGCCATCGTCGACCGGACCCGCAAGGGCGGCGGCGAGATCGTCAACCTGCTCAAGACCGGCTCGGCCTTCTACGCTCCGGCGGCGTCCGCCATCGCGATGGCCGAAAGCTACCTCAAGGACCAGAAGCGCGTGCTGCCTGCTGCGGCTGCGCTCAAGGGCCAGTACGGCGTGCGCGACATGTTCCTGGGCGTGCCGGTCGTGATCGGCGCCAAGGGTGTCGAGCGCGTCGTCAAGATTCGCCTCAACGGGCCGGAGAAGGAGATGCTGGCGAAGTCGGTGGCTTCGGTCCAGGGCCTGATCGACGCCTGCAAGAGCATCGATTCGTCACTCGCGTGAGTTAAGCGAGGGCGGCGGGCGCGGGTTCGCGTCGCCGCCCTTTCGTCAATTTCTGTCGCTGCCAGGGAAACCGAGCACATGAACATCCACGAATACCAGGGCAAAGCCATCCTCAAGGAATTCGGCGCGCCCGTCTCGGCCGGTTTCCCGGCGCTGTCGGTGGCCGAGGCGGTCGAGGCCGCCAAGAAGCTGCCAGGCCCGCTTTACGTCGTTAAGTCGCAGATCCATGCCGGCGGTCGCGGCAAGGGCAAGTTCAAGGAACTGCCGGCCGACTCCAAGGGCGGCGTTCGCCTCGCCAAGTCGGTCGAGGAGGTCGAGGCCCACGCCAAGGAGATGCTCGGCAACACGCTGGTGACCGTGCAGACCGGCGAGGCCGGCAAGCAGGTCAACCGCCTCTATATCGAGGACGGCTCGGACATCGAGAAGGAGTTCTACCTCTCGGCGCTGGTCGACCGCGAGACCTCGCGCATCGCCTTCGTGATCTCGACCGAAGGCGGCATGGACATCGAGGCCGTCGCCCATGACACGCCCGAGAAGATCGAGACGTTCTCGGTCGATCCGGCGACCGGCATCATGCCGCATCACGGCCGTGCCATGGCGCGCATCCTCGGGCTGCAGGGCGACCTCGCCAAGCAGGCCGGCACCGTGCTCAGCCAGATCTACAGCGCGTTCGTGGCCAAGGACATGGACATGCTGGAGATCAACCCGCTGATCGTGACGACGCAGGGCCAGATCAAGTGCCTCGACGCCAAGGTCTCGTTCGACTCGAACTCGCTCTACCGTCATCCCGAGGTCGTCGCCCTGCGCGACACTACGGAAGAGGATGCCAAGGAGATCGAGGCTTCGAAGTATGACCTCGCCTATATCGCGCTGGACGGCACGATCGGCTGCATGGTCAACGGCGCCGGCCTTGCCATGGCGACGCTCGACATCATCCAGCTCTACGGCGAAAGCCCGGCGAACTTCCTCGATGTCGGCGGCGGCGCCAGCGAGGAGAAGGTGACGGCGGCCTTCAAGATCATCACCGCCGACCCGAAGGTGAAGGGCATCCTCGTCAACATCTTCGGCGGCATCATGAAGTGCGACGTCATCGCGCGCGGCGTCATCGCCGCGGTGAAGGCGGTCGGCCTCCAGGTTCCGCTGGTCGTGCGCCTCGAAGGCACCAATGTCGAGGAAGGCAAGGCGATCATCTCGTCCTCCGGCCTCAACGTCATTTCGGCCGACGATCTCGACGACGCCGCGCAGAAGATCGTCGCCGCGATCAAGAAGGCCTGAGGAGCAGACATGTCCATCCTGATCGACAAGAACACCAAGGTCATCTGCCAGGGCTTCACCGGCAAGAACGGGACCTTCCACTCCGAGCAGGCGATCGCCTATGGCACGCAGATGGTCGGCGGCACCTCGCCGGGGAAGGGCGGCTCGCTCCATCTCGGCCTGCCGGTCTTCGACAGCGTCGTCGAGGCTCGCGACAAGACCGGCGCCACGGCGTCCGTCGTCTATGTGCCGCCTCCGGGCGCGGCGGATGCAATCTGCGAGGCGATCGATGCCGAGATTCCGCTGATCATCTGCATCACCGAGGGCATCCCGGTGCTCGACATGGTCAAGGTCAAGCGTTCGCTGATCGGCTCGAAGTCGCGCCTGATCGGGCCGAACTGCCCGGGCGTCGTCACGGCGGGCGAGTCGAAGATCGGCATCATGCCGGCGAACATCTTCAAGCCCGGCTCTGTCGGCATCGTCTCGCGCTCCGGCACGCTGACCTATGAGGCCGTCTTCCAGACCACTCGCGAGGGCCTCGGCCAGACCACGGCCGTCGGCATCGGCGGCGACCCGGTCAAGGGCACCGAGTTCATCGACATGCTCGAGATGTTCCTGGCCGACGACAAGACCGAGTCGATCGTCATGATCGGCGAGATCGGCGGCTCGGCCGAGGAAGATGCGGCTCAGTTCATCAAGGACGAGGCCAAGCGCGGCCGCAAGAAGCCGATGGTCGGCTTCATTGCCGGCCGCACGGCCCCTCCCGGCCGTCGCATGGGCCATGCGGGCGCGATCATTTCGGGCGGCAAGGGCGGCGCCGAGGACAAGATCGCCGCGATGGAAGCGGCCGGCATCCGGGTCTCGCCGTCGCCGGCGCGCCTTGGAAAGACCTTGGTGGACGTGTTGAAGGGCTGAGGTAAGGCCCGGTCAACCGGAACACGTCATGGTCGGGCGGGCCCGACCATGACGTCCCGGCGGGCACCAAGCCCCATATGTGCGAGGTGACGGGGGCAAGCCCGGCCATCTCGCGGACGACGATGCCCCGGGACAGGCTCGGGGCACGACCTGAAAAATACGCTGCGAAGGAAGGCAGGAGCATCATGGCTCGCCAGGACATCAACGAGGCTCTCGCGCAGACGGGTTTCCTCTATGGCGGCAACGCGGCCTATATCGAGGATCTCTATGCCCGCTATCAGGCCGACCCGAAGTCGGTCGACGAGCAGTGGCAGGGCTTCTTCGCCGGGCTGAAGGATGACGGCCAGGCCATCGTCCAGAATGCCAAGGGTGCCTCCTGGAAGAAGCCGAACTGGCCGATCGCGGCCAATGGCGAGTTGGTTTCCGCGCTCGACGGCAACTGGGCCGTGGTCGAGAAGGTCGTTTCCGACAAGCTCAAGAGCAAGGCGCAAGCCGCCGGCGCGACGCTCTCGGCCTCCGACGTCCAGCAGGCGACGCGCGATTCCGTGCGCGCGATCATGCTGATCCGCGCCTATCGCATGCGCGGCCATCTCCACGCCAACCTCGATCCGCTCGGCATCGAGCAGCCGAAGGAGCCGGAGGAGCTGTCGCCGGCCGCCTTCGGCTTCACGGAGGCCGATCTCGACCGCAAGATCTACATCGACAACGTGCTCGGCCTCGAATTCGCGACCGTCCGCGAGATGGTCACGCTGCTGCAGCGGACCTATTGCAGCACGGTCGGCGTCGAGTTCATGCATATCTCCGACCCGGAGCAGAAGGCCTGGCTGCAGGGCCGCATCGAGGGGCCGGACAAGGAGATCGCCTTCACCCGCGAGGGCAAGCGCGCGATCCTGAACAAGCTGGTCGAGGCGGAAGGCTTCGAGAAGTTCCTCGACCTGAAGTTCACCGGCACCAAGCGCTTCGGCCTCGACGGCGGCGAGTCGCTCGTCCCGGCGCTGGAGCAGATCATCAAGCGCGGCGGCGCGCTTGGCGTGCGCGACATCGTCTTCGGCATGGCGCATCGTGGGCGCCTCAACGTGCTGACCCAGGTGCTGGGCAAGCCGCATCGCGCGCTGTTCCACGAGTTCAAGGGCGGCTCCTTCGCTCCCGACGATGTCGAGGGCTCGGGCGACGTGAAGTACCATCTCGGTGCCTCGTCCGACCGCGAGTTCGACGGCAACAACGTCCATATCTCGCTGACCGCCAACCCCTCGCATCTCGAGATCGTCGATCCCGTCGTGCTCGGCAAGGTGCGCGCCAAGCAGGACCAGTTCGGCGACATCGTCGAGCGCTCCAAGGTGCTGCCGCTGCTGATCCATGGCGACGCCGCCTTCGCCGGCCAGGGCGTGGTGGCGGAGTGCCTCGGCCTCTCCGGGCTGAAGGGCCATCGCACCGGCGGCTCGATCCACTTCATCATCAACAACCAGATCGGCTTCACCACCTATCCGCGCTATTCGCGCTCCTCGCCCTATCCGTCCGACGTGGCGAAGATGGTCGAGGCGCCCGTCTTCCATGTGAACGGCGACGATCCGGAGGCGGTCGTCTTCGCCGCCAAGATCGCGATCGAGTTCCGGCAGAAGTTCCACAAGCCGGTCGTCATCGACATGTTCTGCTATCGCCGCTTCGGCCATAACGAGGGCGACGAGCCGGGCTTCACCCAGCCGCTGATGTACCGCAAGATCCGCGGCCACAAGTCGACGCTGGAGCTCTATGCCGGCAAGCTCGAGGCCGAGGGCGTGTTGAGCGCCGGCGAGCTCGACGAGGCGCGCGCCGCCTGGAAGGGCAAGCTCGAGATCGAGTTCGACGCCGGGCAGGCGTTCAAGCCGAACAAGGCCGACTGGCTCGACGGCCGCTGGGCCGGGATGAAGGCGATCCGCGCCGACGAGGACGATCCGCGCCGCGGCGCGACCGGCGTCGATGCGGCGGTGCTGAAGGAAATCACCGAGAAGATCACGGCGGTGCCGGCGGGCTTCAACGTCCACCGCACGATCCAGCGCTTCCTCGACAACCGCAAGAAGGCGGTCGAGGCGGGCGAGGGCATCGACTGGGCGACCGCCGAGGCGCTGGCCTTCGGCTCGCTGCTGCTCGACGGCAACCCGGTCCGGCTTTCGGGCCAGGACTGCGAGCGCGGCACCTTCAGCCAACGCCATTCGGTGCTGATCGACCAGGAGACCGAGGCGCGTCACACCTCGCTGAACAATATCCGCGAGGGTCAACCGCGCTACGAGGTCATCAACTCGATGCTCTCGGAAGAGGCGGTGCTCGGCTTCGAGTATGGCTACACGCTGTCGGAGCCGAACGCGCTTACCTGCTGGGAAGCCCAGTTCGGCGACTTCGCCAACGGCGCGCAGGTGGTGTTCGACCAGTTCATCTCGTCGGGCGAGCGCAAGTGGCTGCGCATGTCGGGCCTGGTCTGCCTGCTGCCGCATGGCTATGAGGGCCAGGGTCCGGAGCACTCCTCCGCCCGCCTCGAGCGCTTCCTGCAGATGTGCGCCGAGGACAACATGCAGGTCGCGAACTGCTCGACGCCGGCGAGCTACTTCCACATCCTGCGCCGCCAGCTGAAGCGCGACTTCCGCAAACCGCTGATCCTGATGACGCCGAAGTCGCTGCTGCGCCACAAGCGCTGCGTCTCGACCTTGGCCGAACTCGCCGAGGGCTCGACCTTCCATCGCGTGCTGCATGACGACGCGGAGCGCGGCAACTCCACGACCAAGCTGGTCAAGGACGCCAAGATCCGCCGTGTCGTGCTCTGCTCGGGCAAGGTCTATTTCGACCTGCTCGAGGAGCGCGAGAAGCGTGGGCTGGACGACGTCTACCTGATGCGCGTCGAGCAGCTCTATCCGTTCCCGCTGAAAACGCTGGCGCAGGAGCTGTCGCGCTTCAAGGGCGCGGACGTGATCTGGTGCCAGGAGGAGCCGAAGAACATGGGCTCCTGGACCTTCGTCGAACCCTATCTCGAATGGGTCCTGAGCCATGCCGGCTCGAAGTCGAAGCGGCCGCGCTATGTCGGGCGCCCGGCTTCGGCCGCGACCGCGACCGGCCTGATGTCGAGGCATCTGGCGCAGCTCAACGCCTTCATGGACGAGGCTTTCGCGGCCTGACCGATAACGCCGTCCCGGACAAGTCGCGCGAGCGGCGCCGTTCCGGGATCCATGCCTGACCGCTCTGGAATGGATCCCGGCTCTCCGCTTCGCTTCGGCCGGGATGGCACTCACGAATTCGAATAAGAAGAGGCCCGATATGGCGACCGAAATCCGCGTACCCACCCTCGGCGAATCCGTCTCCGAGGCGACCATCGGCAAGTGGTTCAAGAAGGCGGGCGAGGCCGTGAAGGCCGACGAGCCTCTGGTCGAGCTCGAGACCGACAAGGTGACGCTCGAGGTCAACGCGCCGGCCGCCGGCGTGCTCGGCGAGATCGTCGCCAAGGAAGGCGATACGGTCGGCGTCAACGCCCTGCTCGGCACCATCGGCGAGGGCTCCGGCGCCGCCGCTGCCCCGAAGAAGGACGAGACCGCCGTCGCCCAGGCTTCCGGCAAGGCGGGTTCCGACACCGTTGCCGACGCGGAGAAGAAGACCGCTGCCGTCGCCGGTGAGCCCGAGATCAAGCCTGCCACCAAGGCCGCCGATTCCGGCCCGGCCGTCTCCCGGCTCGCCGCCGAGAGCGGCGTCGATCCGGCCTCCGTTTCGGCCTCCGGCAAGGATGGCCGCGTCACCAAGGGCGACATGCTGGCCGCGATCGCGACCGGTCCGGCCGTCGTCTCGGCTGCGCCTGCCGCGCCTGCCCAGGCCCGCGTGCCGTCGGCTGGCGACGACGCCTCGCGCGAAGAGCGCGTCAAGATGACGAAGCTGCGCCAGACGATCGCGCGCCGCCTCAAGGAGGCCCAGTCCAACGCCGCGATGCTGACGACCTTCAACGAGGTCGACATGACCAACGTCATGGCGCTGCGCAGCCAGTACAAGGACGTGTTCGAGAAGAAGCACGGCGTGAAGCTCGGCTTCATGGGCTTCTTCGTGAAGGCCTGCGTCCAGGCGCTGAAGGAGATTCCGGCGGTCAATGCCGAGATCGACGGCACCGACATCATCTACAAGAACTACTACCACATCGGCGTCGCCGTCGGCACCGAGAAGGGCCTGGTGGTTCCGGTCGTGCGCAATGCCGACGAGCTCTCCATCGCCGGCGTCGAGAAGAAAATCGGCGAGTACGGCAAGAAGGCCCGCGACGGCCAGCTCAAGATCGAGGAGATGCAGGGCGGCACCTTCACGATCTCGAATGGCGGCGTCTACGGCTCGTTGATGTCGACCCCGATCCTGAACGCGCCGCAGTCGGCGATCCTGGGCATGCACAAGATCCAGGAGCGCCCGGTCGTGGTCGGCGGCAAGATCGAGATCCGCCCGATGATGTATCTCGCGGTCAGCTACGACCACCGCATCATCGATGGCAAGGAGGCCGTTACCTTCCTCGTGCGCATCAAGGAAGGCCTGGAGGACCCGGCGCGCCTCGTGCTGGATCTCTGAGGGCCGCGAGCCTCGACCGAATACGCTCAATGCCCGGGCTCGTCCCGGGCATCCTCGATTTTCCTTCCGGCCCCCGAAGACGTGGATGGTCGGGACAGGCCCGACCATGACGGGCATTGGGAGCCTCTAGAGATGTCCTACGATCTCGTCGTCATCGGAACCGGCCCCGGCGGCTATGTCTGCGCCATCCGCGCCGCCCAGCTCGGCCTCAAGGTCGCGGTCGTCGAGAAGCGCAAGACCCATGGCGGGACCTGCCTGAACGTCGGCTGCATTCCCTCCAAGGCGTTGCTGCACGCCTCCGAGATGTTCGATGAGGCCGGCCACACCTTCGAGAAGCTCGGCGTCGTCGTCGGCACGCCGAAGCTCGACCTCAAGGCGATGATGGCTCACAAGCAGGAGACGATCGACGCCAACGTCAATGGCGTCGGCTTCCTGCTCAAGAAGAACAAGATCGAGCCGTTCCACGGCACGGCCTCGATTCCGGCTGCCGGCAAGGTCGTGGTCACGGCCGAGGACGGCAAGACCCAGGAACTCGACACCAAGAACATCGTCATCGCGACTGGCTCCGAGTCGGCGCCGCTGCCGGGCGTCGAGATCGACGAGAAGACCGTCGTGACCTCGACAGGCGCGCTCGAGATCGGTGCCGTGCCGAAGGAACTGGTCGTCGTCGGCGGCGGCGTGATCGGGCTCGAGATCGGCTCGGTCTGGGGCCGCCTTGGCGCCAAGGTCACCGTCGTCGAATATCTCGACCGCATCATCCCCGGCATGGACGGCGAGATCGCCAAGCAGTTCCAGCGCATCCTGGAGAAGCAGGGCTTCAGCTTCCAGCTGGGCTCCAAGGTCACCAAGGTCGAGACGGGCAAGAAGGGCGGCGCGACCGTCACGGTCGAGCCCGCTGCAGGTGGCGAGGCGCGGACGCTCACTGCCGACATCGTGCTGGTCGCGATCGGCCGGCGGCCGAACACGGACGGCCTCGGCCTCGACAGGGCGGGCGTCGCCACCGAGAAGGGCCGCGTCGTCATCGACGATCATTTCAAGACCAATGTCGCGGGCATCTACGCCATCGGCGACGTGGTGCGCGGCCCGATGCTCGCCCACAAGGCCGAGGACGAGGGCATGGCGGTGGCCGAGATCATCGCCGGCAAGCATGGCCATGTGAACTACGACGCGATCCCGAGCATCATCTACACCGCCCCGGAAGTGGCGGCGATCGGCAAGACCGAGGAGGAGCTCAAGGCTGCCGGCGTCTCCTACAAGATCGGCAAGTTCCCCTTCACGGCGAATGGCCGCGCCCGCGCCATGCGGCACACCGACGGCTTCGTGAAGTTCCTTGCCGACGCCACGACGGACCGCGTGCTCGGCTGCCACATCATCGGCCCGCATGCCGGCGATCTGATCGCCGAAGTCACCGTGTTGATGGAGTTCGGCGGCTCGGCCGAGGATCTCGCCCGCACCTGCCACGCGCATCCGACGCTGGCCGAAGCGGTCAAGGAAGCGGCACTCGCCGTCGACAAGCGCCCGATCCATATGTGATCGGGCGTCGTCCTTCGCTTCCGCCCCTGTTTTGTGTAAAACAGGGGCATGACCCGAGACGAAGCCACTGCTGAACTGGTTCTACGTGCCGAAAGTTTGCGCGACCGTGGCGCGCAGGCTGCGTTTGTCTATGGGTCGACGGCTCGCGATGAGGCGAGAGAAGATAGCGATATCGATATCTTCATCGACATCGAGCCCGGCCGGAAATTCTCTCTGCTCGATCTCGTCGGCATGCAGCGCTATCTTGCAGAGGAACTCGGCGTCGAAATCGATCTGACGACGCGATCGAGCCTGCATCCCAAGCTGCGGGCCGAGATCGAACGGGAAGCGGTCCGGGTCTTTTGACGGCGCGTCGAAGCGATGTCGTCCTCGAGGAGATTCTCGGCGCAATCACGCTGATTGAACAGGAACTCGCCGGCCAAACACGAGCTTCATTCGCGAACGCGCTTTTTCTGCAACGAGGAACAGAGCGGTCGCTTGAGATCATCTCAGAAGCCGTGCGCCATCGTCCTGATGAATTGCTCGAAATGCGTCCCGACATCTCCTGGGGTGACGTTCGCGCGATCGGGAACAGGCTCAGGCACGAATATTGGCGCGTCGATCCAGCTCTGATCTGGTCAATCGCTATGGACGACCTCGGCGCGTAACAGCCTGCTGCGGCGGCGATCTTCAGGCCCGTCTCGCCTTGAAGGCCGTCAGCGTGTTCCTGAGCAGGCAGGCGATGGTCATCGGGCCGACGCCGCCGGGGACCGGGGTGATCGCGCCCGCGACCGCGACGGCCTCCGTGAAATCGACATCGCCGACCAGCTTGCCGTCGGGCAGGCGATTGATGCCGACGTCGATGACGGTCGCGCCGGGCTTGATCCACGCGCCCTTGACGAAATGCGGCCGGCCCACAGCCGCGATCACGATGTCGGCGCGCCGGACCACGGCCGGCAGATCCTTCGTGCGCGAATGCGCGATGGTGACGGTGCAGTCGGCCTGCAGCAAAAGCTGGGCGGCCGGCCGGCCGACCAGTTCCGAGCGGCCGATGACCACCGCCTCGAGGCCGGACAGCGAGGGCAGGACACGCTTCAGCAGCAGCATCGAGCCGAGCGGCGTGCAGGGGACGAGGCCGTTCTTGCCCGCGGCGAGCTTGCCGGCATTGATCGGGTGCAGGCCATCGACATCCTTGGCCGGGTCGATGGCGTCGATGATGCGGCCGCTGTCGATATGCTTCGGGAGGGGGAGCTGGACCAGGATGCCATCGACGGCATCGTCGGCGTTGAGCTCGGCGAGCTTGGCCAGCAGGTCGGCCTCGCTGGTCTCGGCCGGCAGGCGGTGCGCCACCGAGTTCATCCCGGCAGCCGCAGCGAGCTTCTCCTTGGAGGCGACATAGACGCGGCTCGCCGGGTCCTCGCCGACGAGCACGACATGCAGGCCCGGCACGCGGCCGCTGGCAGCCTTGATGGCGGCAATCTCGGCGGCGATCTCGTCGCGCAGTTCGGCGGCGACGGCCTTTCCATCGATCAGGGTGGCCTGAGGCATGGGCTGCGTCTCCATCGGCGGGGAGCCGTCCTCATGCGCGATCGGGCGCCCGCCGACAAGCCCGGAAAGGCTTGGATGTCTCGGCTTCAAGCCTGCTCTTTGCTTGCCCGTATCCGTGACGGCCGGTATCGATCTGCGGCCGCCTTGCCGATGGAGACCCCTTTTCCTGTGACGACCGGTTTCGCCGCGATCCCCGCTTCGGCCAGCTACCGCCTGACCGGCGCCCGCGCCCCGCTCTGCCTCGTCGAGGCCGGGGGGCTTGGCGCCGACCGCGACGGCCTGTCCCTGATCGATATCGCCGTGGAGGATGGGCGGATCGTCTCGATCCTGCCCGCAGGCACCGAGGTGCTGCAGGACGGGCCTGCTCTGGACCTCGACGGCGGCATCGTGCTGCCGCGGCTGGTCGATGCCCATGTCCATCTCGACAAGGGCCATATCTGGCCGCGAAGCCCCAATCCGGACGGCAGTTTCATGGGCGCGCTGGACAGTGTCGGCGCGGATCGCGAGGCGAACTGGTCGGCGCAGGATGTCCGGGCGCGGATGGAATTCGGCCTGCGCTGCGCCTTCGCGCATGGCACGGCGGCTCTGCGCACCCATATCGACTCGCTCGGCAAGCAGATCGGCATCTCCTGGCCGGTGGTGGCGGAATTGCGGGCGGAATGGGCCGGGCGGATCGCGCTGCAGGCCTCGCCGCTCTTCGGCATCGAATGCGCGCTCGATCCGGTCCATCTCCGCGATCTCGTCGCGGCTGTGAAGGCGCATGGCGACGGGCTGTTCGGCTGCGTCACCTACATGATCCCGGAGCTGGACCAAGCGCTCGACATCGTGTTCCGCATTGCCATCGAGAATGGCTTCGATCTCGATTTCCATGTCGACGAGAGCAATGATCCGGCCGCGCGCTCGCTGGAGCGGATCGCCGAGGCCGCACTGCGGCACCGTTTCACCGGCAGGATACTGGCCGGTCATTGCTGCTCGCTGGCGCTGCAGCAACCTGAGGACGAGGCACGCATCATCGCCAAGGTCCTGGAGGCCGGGATCGCCGTGGTCTCGCTGCCGATGTGCAACATGTATCTGCAGGATCGCGCCGCCGGCCGTACGCCGCGCTGGCGCGGGGTCACCGCGCTGCATGAACTCAAGGCGGCGGGCGTGCCGGTGATGATCGCTTCCGACAACACGCGCGACCCGTTCTACGCCTATGGCGACCTCGATCTTGTCGAGGTCCTGCGCGAGGGCACCCGCATGCTCCAGCTCGACCATTCCGGCACGGACTGGTCCGAGACGATTGCGCGCACGCCGGCGGCGATCATGGGCGAGGAGGGCAGGGGCGTGCTCGCGGCCGGCGGCCCGGCCGACCTGATCCTGACGCGCGCGCGCAGCTGGACCGAGCTGTTCGCCCGCCCGCAGGCCGACAGGACCGTGCTGGTCGAGGGCGAGGCGATCGACCGGAGCTTGCCCGATTATCGCGAGCTGGATCATTTGATGGCGAGCGCCACGTGACGATTTTCATCCACCATGACTTCTCCCGTCATGGTCGGCCTTGTGCCGACCATCCACGCCTTCCTCCGTCGCGCGCGGTGTTCAAGACGTGGATGCTCGCCACAAGGGCGAGTATGACGCCACAGGGACGCTCCGCATGACCACTCGCTACGACATCGCCGCCCTGAAGGCCCAGCTGAACGGCATCCGCACCGAGGAAAACCCCGCGCTGGTGAAGCAGAAGAGCCGAGATTTCTTCTGGTACTCGCCGGTGCTGAAGCGCCAGCTCGACCATGTCACGGCCGATATCGTGATCTCGCCGACGAGCGAGGCGCAGGTGCTGGAGGCGCTCGCCGCCTGCCACAGGCTCGGCGTGCCGGTCACGCCGCGCGGCACCGGCACCGGCAATTACGGCCAGGCGATGCCGCTCTCCGGCGGGGCGCTGCTCGACCTCTCGGGATTCAACAAGGTGCTCGACATCCGCCCCGGACGCTATGTCGCCGAGCCCGGCGCGGTGATGGCGCGGATCGACGAGGAGACGCGCAAGCACTCGCGGCAGGAACTCAGGCTCCACCCCTCGACCTACCAGACCGCCTCGATCGGCGGCTTCATCGCCGGCGGCTCCGGCGGCGTCGGCTCGATCAAATGGGGTGGCCTGCGCGATTGGGGCAACATCATCCGGCTCAAGGTCGCGACGATGGAGGCAAGTCCGCGCATCCTCGAGCTGCAGGGCGAGGATTTGCACAAGGTCGCCCATGCCTATGGCACCAACGGTATCATCACCGAGGTCGAGATGCCGCTGGCCCCGGCCTATGACTGGGTCGACGTCATCGTCGGCTTCCCGGACCTGAGGGCGGCGACAGCCTTCGCCAACGAGCTCGGCGAGCAGGACGGGCTCGCGCTCAAGAACCTCTGCGTCATCGCCGCACCAGCGCCGCACGACTACTTCCTGCGCCATCGCAAGTTCCTGCCGCGCGACAGCCATCTCGTCATCGTCATGGTCGCCGATTTCGCGGTCGAGTCGCTGCTCGCCTATGCGCGCCGCTTCAAGGGCGCGGAACTGCTGCTGCGCTCGGACAAGCTCGCGCCCGAGGATGCCAAGGGCCTGCCGCCGGCTTACGAACTCGGCTGGAACCACACCACGCTGCGCGCGCTCAGGGTCGATCCGGCGATCACCTATCTGCAGGTGCTGTATCCCTTCCCGAGCCAGGTCGAGCTGATCGACAGGATCCATGCGCGCTTCGGCGACGAGGTCACCTGCCATCTCGAGTTCGTCCGCTTCGATGGCAAGGTCACCTGCTTCGGCCTGCCGCTGGTGCGCTTCACCACGGAGGAGCGGCTGGAGGAGATCATGGCGATCCATGAGGAGATGGGCGCGCCGATCTTCAATCCGCACCGCTACACGCTGGAGGAGGGCGGCATGAAGCAGACCGACGAGGCCCAGCTCGCCTTCAAGCGCGAGGCCGATCCGCAGGGCCTGCTCAACCCCGGCAAGATGATCGCCTGGGAGGACCCGGAGTACGATTACCGCGCCGGCGGCACCTTCCTGTTCCGCAGCCTGTCGGAAGCCGGGGCCGGCTAAGCATGCGGGTGCTGGTCCTCTACGCGCATCCCGACCCTGAGAGTTTCGGGGCGGCGCTGCATGCGGCTGCTGTGGAAAGCCTCAAGGGTGCCGGCCACGAGGTCGATGATTGCGACCTTTACGCAGAAGGCTTCGATGCTGTGCTGAGCCGCGAGGAGCGCGCGGGTTATCACGACGTCGCCAGCAACACCCGCCCGGTCGCGGCCTATGTCGAGCGGGTGCGGCGGGCCGAGGCGCTGGTGCTGTGCTTCCCGGTCTGGAACTTCGGCTATCCGGCGATCCTGAAGGGTTTCTTCGACCGCGTCTTCCTGCCGGGCGTCTCCTTCACGATGGTCGCCGGCAAGGCCCGGCCCAATCTCTGGAACATCCGCAAGCTCGCCGCCGTGACGACCTATGGCGGCTCGCGCTGGCGTGCCATGCTGATGGGCGACCCGCCGCGCAGGATTGTCTGCCGGGCGCTGCGTGCCGTCTGCCACCCGATGGCGCGCCCGCTCTATCTGGCGCATTACGACATGAACCTGTCGACTGCGGAGAGCCGGGCGGCATTCATCGGGCGGGCCGCGCTAAAGTTGCGCTCGCTGTGACACTGCAGGCCTGGCCGTCATCACTCCGTCATGTTGGCAAGCGAACAGAGAGCCGGCGAAGCGTCTTCCTGAACCGCATAAATATCGGCCGAGGCCGGCCAAGGGGTCGAGCGAGATGACCAAGGCACTCGAAAAGAGCGTTGGCCGGGCCTTGCTCGTCACGGCACGGCTGCATCGGGCTCGGATGGGCGAACGCCTGAATGCACTCGGCCTGTTCCCGGGGCAGGAGCAGGCGCTGAAGGCCCTGCAGCCCGCGCCGATGACGATGGGCGAGCTCGCGACGCTGCTTCGGGTCAAGCCGCCGACCGTCTCCAAGACCATCGGTCGGTTGTCGCTGCAGGGGCTGGTAATGCGCGAAGGCGGCAGCCGTGACGGCCGGCTGGTCCAGGTCGCGCTGACCGAGGCCGGGCACAAGACCGCGGAGTCGCTCGACGCGGTTTGGACGCAGGTCGAGGACGAGTTGCTCGACAAGCTCGACGGCAAGGAGCGGAAGCTCCTCCGCAAGCTGCTGCGCAAGGCCGCAAAGGGCCTGTCGAAGGCGGGCGCCGACCATGACGATCCCGATACGGACGCCGACGAGATCGACAGCGACGCCTGATTTCTGCATGGAATGCATGCGCCTGAGTGCTGGCGAAGGGGCCTGAAACGGTTAAAGCTGGTCTCGTCATTCCTCCACAGCATGGCGAGATCACGGTGCCGCTCCCAACCGAGGCGTCTTCCGAGGCGGGACGAGCGCGGATGATCGCGATTGGCCTGATGTGCTCCGCAGTCGTCCTGTTCTCGCTGCTTGATACGAGCGCGAAATGGCTCGGCCAGTCGATGAATCCGCTGCAGGTGGTGTTCGCGCGCTATGTCGGCAGCATGGCGCTGGTGCTGATACTGTTCAATCCCTGGACAAGGCCCGGCGTGCTGCGGACCAAGCGGCCCTGGCTGCAATGGGGGCGCTCGCTGCTGCTGCTCGGCTCGACGGCGCTCAATTTCCTGGCGCTGCGCCATCTCCAGCTCGCCGAGACCGTCTCGATCATGTTCGCAACGCCGTTGCTCGTGGCGCTGGCTTCCGGCCCGCTGTTGGGCGAATGGCCGGGGCCCCGTCGGCTGGCGGCGATCGGGGTCGGCTTCATCGGCGTGTTGGTGGTGACCCGGCCGGGGTTCGGCTCCATGCATCCCGCGGCGCTGCTCGTCGTGCTGGGCTGCATCAGCTACGCCTTCTATGCGCTGGCGACGCGGGTGCTCTCGGGACATGACTCGTCCGAGACGACGATGATCTATTCGGGCGCGGCGGGCACGCTGGCGACCATCCCGCTCCTGCCCTGGATCTGGGAGACGCCGACGACCGCGCTGCCCTGGCTGCTGATGCTCGCCGTCGGCGTGTTCGGCGGCCTCGGCCACTGGCTGCTGATCCTGGCGCACCGGCTCGCCCCGGCCACGGTGCTGGCACCCTTCATCTACTCGCAGATCATCTGGATGCTATTGCTCGGCTGGCTCGTCTTCGACCAGGTTCCTGATCGCTGGACCTTCGTCGGCTCCGGCATCGTCATCGCCTCGGGGCTCTACCTGCTCTATCGCGAGCGCGTCCGCCATGTGCCGGAGGAGTCGGCCTCGGCGCGGCTGGACTGAGCCGCTTCGAAGGGTGGTGCGTCATGCTCGGGCTTGACCCGAGCATCTCCTGCCAGAGATTCTCGGGTCTACGCTTCGCTCCGCTCGAGGATGACGGACCGGCGGTTGACCGACCCCGTCAGACCGTGACCTGCGTGCCGACCTCGACGACGCGGCCGGTCGGAATCTGGAAGAAGTTGGTCGCGTCGGTCGCGCTCTTGGTCAGCGAAATGTAGAGATTGTCCTGCCAGACCGGCATGCCCGATTGCGGCGAGGGCTTGATCGAGCGGCGCGACAGGAAGAACGAGGTCGACATGATGTCGAACTTGAAGCCCTGCTTGCGCAGGATCGCCAGCCCCTTGGGGACGTTCGGGCTCTCCATGTAGCCGTAGACCATCTCGATCCGCCAGAAATCGTCGGTGATGCGCGAGAGGCGGACGCGCTCCTCCTCCGCGACGCGCGGCGTGTCGGCCGAGCGCACGGTCAGGATGACATTGCGTTCGTGCAGCACCTTGTTGTGCTTGAGGTTGTGAAGCAGCGAGGCGGGCGCGGTCTCGGGGTCGCTGGTCAGGAACACCGCCATGCCCTTGACCCGCACCGGCGGGCTCTTCGAGAGCATGCCGACAAGTTCGAGCAGCGGCACGTCGGTCTTGCGGGTCTTGTCGAACAGGATCTTGGTGCCGCGCACCCAGGTGCCCATCACCAGCACCAGGCAGACCGCGAGCAGAACCGGCACGTAGCCGCCATGCAGCAGCTTGAGCATGTTGGCCGAGAAGAAGGCGACGTCGACGACGAGGAAGGGGAGGACGATCGCGCAGGTCGCGGGCCAGCTCCAGCCCCAGTGCCGCCGGATCACGATGAAGGCGAGCATGGAGCTCACGACCATCGTGCCGAAGACCGAGATGCCGTAGGCGTGCGAGAGGCTCGACGACGTCCGGAAGCTCCAGATCAGGATCAGCACCACCAGCAGCAGCAGCCAGTTCAGCCGCGGGATGTAGATCTGGCCGGAGGTGTGCTCGGAGGTGTGCCGGATCTCCATGCGGGGCAGCAGGCCGAGCTGGATCGCCTGGCGGGTCAGCGAGAAGGCGCCGGTGATCACCGCCTGGCTGGCGATGATGGTCGCCAGCGTCGCCATCACCACGAAAGGCAGCAGGAAGCCCTCGGGCGCGAGGCGATAGAACGGATTGTCGATCGCGGTCGGGTCGGCGAGGATCAGCGCGCCCTGGCCGAGATAGTTCAGCCACAGCGCCGGGAAGACGAGGTAGAGCCAGGCGCCGCGGATCGGGCCGCGCCCGAAATGGCCCATATCGGCATAGAGCGCCTCGGCGCCGGTGACGGCGAGGCAGACCGAGCCCAGCACTGCCAGCGAGACGCCGGCATGGTCGTAGAAGAAGCGCAGCGCGTACCAGGGATTGATCGAGGCGAAGACGCCGAAATCATCGGCGATATGATAGATGCCGAGCCCGGCGAGCGTCAGGAACCAGATCAGCATTGCCGGGCCGAAGAAATTGGCCATCTTCTGCGTGCCGCTGCTTTGGACCATGAACAGTCCGATCATGATCACCGAGGCGATCGGCAGGACGTAGTCGTTGAGTGCCGGCGTCACCAGCTTGATGCCCTCGATCGCGGAGAGCACTGAGATCGCCGGGGTGATGACGGTGTCGCCGTAGAACAGCGCCGCGCCGGCCATGCCGAGAAAGAGCACGCCGCGCCCGCGGGCGCGGTCGAAGCCGCGCTGGGCCAGCGCGACGAGGGTGAGGATGCCGCCTTCGCCGTTATTGTCGGCCCGCATCAGCAGCAGGACGTATTTCAGCGTGACGACGACGACCAGCGACCAGAGGATCAGCGACAGCACGCCGATGACGACGTCGCGGGGGACCGCGGCGGTCTCGTCGCCGCCCGTCGCCGCGAGGATGGTCTCGCGCAGCGCGTAGAGCGGGCTCGTGCCGATATCGCCATAGACGACGCCGAGAGCACCCAGCGCGAGCGCGGCATAGCCGCTGCGGTTATGGGGTTGGCCTGTGCCGCCATGTCCCTCGTCGAGGCCGAAACGCGAATCCTCCGGCTTCGAGGTCGGAGGATTCGTCTGGTCATGCCCCATCGGGGATCTCCGCGCGTGCTGCGGTGCAGCGAAAGGCCGGGGCCTCTAGCACAACGCCGCAAGCGCGCAAAGCGACTGCCATGCAAACGGTGCAGGGCAGGCGCGATCAGCCTGCGGCATTGGCCTCCACGCCATAACGGCGCGTGACATAGTCGGAGACCATCGCCTTGAATTCGGCGGCGATACCGGCACCGCGCAGGGTCCGGACCTTCTTGCCGTCGACGAAAACCGGGGCCGTCGGCTCCTCGCCGGTCCCGGGCAGGGAAATCCCGATATCGGCATGCTTGGACTCGCCGGGGCCGTTGACGATGCAGCCCATCACCGCGACGTTGAGGGTCTCGACGCCGGGATAGGTGTTCTTCCATTCCGGCATGGAGCTGGAAATCCAGTCCTGGATGTCCCGCGCCAGCTCCTGGAAGACGGTCGAGGTCGTCCGGCCGCAGCCCGGGCAGGCGGCGACGAGCGGCACAAAGGCGCGAAAGCCCATGGTCTGGAGCAGTTCCTGCGCCGCCTTGACCTCGAGCGTTCGGTCGCCGCCGGGTTCCGGCGTCAGCGAGAAGCGGATTGTGTCGCCGATGCCTTCCTGCAGCAGGATGCCGAGGGCTGCGGACGAAGCGACGATGCCCTTCGACCCCATGCCGGCTTCGGTCAGGCCGAGATGGATCGCGTAGTTCGACCGGCTCGCCAGCATGCGGTAGACCGTGATCAGGTCCTGCACGCCCGAGACCTTGGCCGAAAGGATGATCTGCTCGCGGCCGAGGCCCAGTTCCTCGGCACGCTCGGCTGAGAGCAGGGCAGACTGGACCATCGCCTCGCGCATGATGGCGCGGGCGTCGAGCGGGCGCGGCGAGCGGGCGTTCTCGTCCATCAGCGCCGTCAGCAGCTCCTGGTCGAGCGAGCCCCAGTTGGCGCCGATGCGCACCGGCTTGCCATAGCGGATCGCCATCTCGACGATCTGGCCGAACTGCTTGTCCTTCTTGTCCTTGAAGCCGACATTGCCGGGGTTGATCCGGTACTTCGCCAGCGCCTCGGCACAGGCCGGATGGTCGGCCAGGAGCTTGTGGCCGATATAGTGGAAGTCCCCGACCAGCGGCACGTCGATGCCGACACGGTCCAGCCGCTCGCGGATCTTCGGGACCGCGGCCGCCGCCTCGTCGCGGTCGACCGTGATGCGGACCAACTCCGAACCCTGCCGGGCGAGCGCCGCGACCTGCGCCACCGTCCCGGCGATATCGGCGGTGTCGGTATTGGTCATCGACTGCACGACGATCGGCGCGCCGCCGCCGACCGTGACGTTGCCGACCTTGACGGGCACGGTGAGGTGGCGCGCGAGCGGGCCGGCTCTCTCTGGCGTCAGGCAGGAAAAGGCATGCTCATTCATGCGGCTGCTCTATCACGAACCTGCGGCTGATCTATCACGAACCGGCGTTGCGGCAATGCTCGCAGCGGCCGACGATCTCGACCATCTGATGGGCCGGCGCGAACTGCCGGGTTTCCGCGATCGCCGCAACAGCTTTCCTTATCGCCGGAGAGGAATCCTCGTCGACGCCGCCGCAGACCTCGCAGATCAGGAAGGCGACGACCTCGTCGGCGCCATGACCGTGCAGGCAGGCGATATAGGCGTTCTTCGATGAAAGCCGGTGGACGAAGCCCTGCTCGACCAGGAAGTCGAGGGCGCGATAGATCGAGATCGGCGCGAGGCGGCGCCCGCCCGCCGGCGAGATCCGGTCCGCGAGGTCGTAGGCGCCGACCGGGCGATGATCGGCATGGAGCGCCTCCAGCGCCTTGGCGCGGATCGGCGTCAGGCGAAGGCCCCGCTCGCGGCAGACGCGCTCGGCCCGCGCCAAGGCCTCCGCGGCGTGGGCGCGATGGTCGTGGGCGTGACGGCAGACGCTCTCGCCGTCTTCGTCATGAGCGTGGTGATGTGGCTGCATGCTCGTCATGTTGCGTGGCAATGGGACATCGGGCAACTTGCCGCCTTGGCTCGGCAGGGGCTCGGCAGTGCCCGTTCGGACCTGAACCTAAGCATTTTCTCACCGAATGTCAGGAGCCTTGACGCCGATGTTCCTCAAAGACCGCGCGGCCGCCATCACCGGATCGACCTCTGGCATCGGCCTTGCCTATGCGCGCGCCCTCGCCAAGGAGGGCGCGCACCTCGTCATCAACGGCATTCTGCCCCCAGCCGAGGCCGAGAAGCTGCGGACGGAGCTGGAAAGCGAGTTCGGCGTAAAGGTCCTGTTCTCCCCGGCCGACATGACCAAGCCGGCCGAGATCGCGGGCTTCATCGCCGAGGCCGAGGCCGCCTTCGGTGCGGTCGACATCCTGGTCAACAATGCCGGCATCCAGCATGTCGCCCCGGTCGACGAGTTCCCGCTGGAGAAATGGGACCAGATCATCGCGATCAACCTGTCCTCGGCCTTCCATACGACGCGCGCCGCGCTGCCGAAGATGAAGGCAAAAGGCTGGGGCCGGATCATCAACACGGCCTCTGCCCATGCCTTTGTCGCCTCTCCCTTCAAGTCGGCTTACGTCGCCGCCAAGCACGGCATCGCCGGCTTCACCAAGACGATCGCACTCGAGGTCGCGACGCAGGGCATCACCGTGAATGCCATCGCGCCGGGCTATGTCTGGACGCCGCTGGTCGAGAAGCAGATCCCCGACACGATGAAGGCGCGGGGCCTGAGCAAGGAGCAGGTGATCAACGACGTGCTGCTGGCGGCGCAGCCGACCAAGGAGTTCGTCACCGTCGAGCAAGTGGCGGCGCTCGCCGTCTTCCTCTGCACCGACGCGGCGAAGTCGATCACCGGTACGACCCTGCCGATGGATGGCGGCTGGACCGCGGCGTGACGGGGCGCAAGCAGGCGCCGGGGCATCTGGTCGGGCTCGGCGGGGCGAAAGCCGAGAAATCGGTCTCGCTCGCTCTCCAGGGTGGCGGCGCGCATGGCGCCTTCACCTGGGGCGTGCTCGACGCAATCCTGGAGGACGGCCGGATCGCCATCGAGGCGATGTCGGGCACCAGCGCCGGCGCGATGAACGCCGTGGTGCTGGCCGAAGGCTGGATCGAGGGCGGTGCCGAGGGCGCGCGCCGGAAACTCGAGGCGTTCTGGCGGGCGATCAGCGTCGACGGCAAATATGGCGGCTCGGAACGGTCGCTGATCGACACGCTGCTCGGCGCCTGGGGCGGTTCCGGCGGCACGCCACCCGGCATGATCTGGTTCGAGATGTTCTCGAAGGTGGCGAGCCCCTACGATATCAACCCGCTCAACATCAATCCGCTGCGCGGGGTGATCGCCGACCTGATCGATTTCGAGAAGGTGCGGGCCTGCACGCAGGTGAAGCTCTTCATCGCCGCCACCAATGTCCGCTCCGGCAAGATCAAGCTGTTCCATGGTCCGGAGCTGACGGCAGAGCATCTAATGGCCTCGGCCTGCCTGCCGATGCTGTTCCAGGCCGTGGAGATCGGCGGCGAGGCCTATTGGGACGGCGGCTATATGGGCAATCCGGCGCTGTATCCGCTGTTCTACCAAGCGGTGGGCGACGACATCCTCCTCGTCCAGATCAACCCTCTGCTGCGCAAGGAGCTGCCGACCCGCGCGCGCGACATCCAGGACCGGCTCAACGAGATCACCTTCAACGCCTCGCTACTGCGCGAGCTGCGCGCCATCGATTTCGTCAACCGGCTGGTCGACAGCGGCAAGCTGCAGAAGGACGAGTACAAGCGCGTGCTGATGCACCGGATCGACGGCGGCCCGGCGCTGGCGGAGATGACCTCCTCCTCAAGGCTGAACGCCGACTGGGACTTCCTGCTGCGGCTGCGCGACATCGGGCGCGCGGCGGCGCGGCGCTGGCTGAAGCGCAACTATGACGCGATCGGACAGACCGGTACGCTCGACCTCAAGGCGGCGTTTTCGTAGACATCCGGATCGGCCCTTGTCGCCGCCTTGCCGACCGACAAGAATCCGCAGCCGTACCCACGCTCTCGATGCCAAGCCGAACGGAAAGAACGCGACCCATGAGCAAGCTTATCGTCACCGCCGGACCCTTCACCTTCGAGGGCAAGCTCGAGTTCGACGCCGCGCCGAAGACCTGCGAAGCCTTCCTGCGCCACCTGCCCTTCCACAGCAAGATCGTGCATGTGCGCTGGAGCGGCGAGGGCGTGTGGATGCCGCTGGGCGATCTCGATTTCGGCGTCGGCTATGAGAACAACACGGCCTATCCGGCTCCCGGCCAGATCATCCTGTATCCGGGCGGCGTCAGCGAGACCGAAATCCTGCTCGCTTATGGCGGTGTGCAGTTCGCCAGCAAGGCCGGCGTGCTCTCCGGCAACCACTTCCTCACCCTGACCTCGGGACTCGAGAACCTCTACGCGCTCGGCCGCAAGACGCTCTGGGAAGGTGCGCAGGAGATCAAGTTCGAACGCGTCTGACCGGGACAGAATTTTTCGCCGACCGAACCGCTCCGTCATCCCGGACAAGCTGCAAAGCAGCGCAGCGCCGCGATCCATCCTAGAGCTCCGGAGCCCTCCGATGGATTCCGGGGCAGGCCCGGGACGACGGCGCTGTTCGGAGTTACCGCGCGGCACCTGTGAGCGATAACGCGCTCAGGCTGCGGGCTGGACCTGCGCCGGAGGCGGCTCGGCCTGGGCGCAGAGCGACAGCATGGCGCGCGCGATCTCGGCCTCGCCCATGATCGTCAGCGTCGCGCCGCATTTCGTCAGATGCGCCACCTCCGCGTCGGAATGCGCGCGCGCGATGATCGGCAGTTCGGGATTGTCCCGGCGGGCCTGCTCGCAGACCTGCCCCGCCTCGAAGCTCTGCGGAATCGCCACGAAGAGGCGCCGCGCCCGGTCGAGCCCCGCTGCGGCGAGAACGGCCGGGTCGGCGGCGTTGCCGAGGAGCAACTCGGCACCGTCGCGTTTCGCGGCCGCCACGGCATCCCCCCGCTCCTCGATCACCAGCAGCTTCTCGCCGCGCGCGATCAGCCCGGCGCCGAGCAGGGCGCCGACGCGGCCGTAACCGACCACGACCATGTGGTCGGACAGCGTCGTCGGGGCGATGTCCGGCGTGGGCTCGGGCTCCGGTTCCTTCTCGACCACCGCAATGGTCTCGGCAATGCCGGGCTTGGGTTTCGGCTTGGCCGGCGCCTCCGCCGCGAAGCGGTCGACCAGCGCGAAGGTCACCGGATTGAGCAGGATCGAGAGGATCGCGCCGGCCAGGATGAGGTCGCGGCCCTCCGGCGGCAGGATCGCCAGCGAGACGCCGAGCCCTGCGAGAATGAAGGAGAACTCGCCGATCTGGGCCAGCGAGGCGGAAATCGTCAGCGCCGTCGCGTTGGAGCGCCCGAACGCCCTGACGATCAGCCAGGCGCCGAGCGACTTGCCGATCAGGATGATGGCCAGCGTTCCGAGCAGCGAGAACGGGGCACGCAGCAGGATGCCGGGGTCGAAGAGCATGCCGACCGAGACAAAAAACAGCACCGCGAAGGCGTCGCGCAGCGGCAGCGTCTCCTCGGCGGCGCGCTGGCTGAGCGGCGACTCGTTCAGGATCATGCCGGCGAAGAAGGCGCCGAGCGCGAAGGAAACGCCGAACAGGCTGGCGGAGATGAAGGCGACGCCGAGCGCCACAGCCAGCACCGCGAGCCTGAACAATTCGCGCGAGCCGGTATGCGCCACCCAGTGCAGCACCCAGGGAATGACCCGCCGGCCGACGATCAGCATGAAGGCGAGGAAGGCGAAGAGCTTCGCGACGGTGAGGCCGAGCACGCCCCAGATGCCGAGGTCGAAGCGCGTCGCCAGCGGTCCGGGCCCCGCGCCGGCTGGTGTGCCGTTGAGTGCCTCCGCCAGGACCGGCAGCAGCACCAGCGCCAGCACCATGGCGATGTCCTCGACGATCAGCCAGCCGACCGCGATGCGCCCCTTCTCGGTCTGCACCATGCGGCGCTCCTGCATGGCGCGCAGCAGCACGACGGTGCTCGCCGTCGACAAGGCGAGACCGAACACGGCGCCCGATATCCAGCTCCAGCCGAGGGCGAGGCCCAAGCCCAGGCCGAGCAAGGTCGCGATGCCGATCTGCACGATCGCGCCGGGCACGGCGATCGCCTTGACCGAGAGCAGGTCCTTCAGGGAAAAATGCAGGCCGACGCCGAACATCAGCAGGATGACGCCGACCTCGGCCAGCTCGTTGGCGAGGTTCTGGTCGGCGACGAAGCCCGGCGTGAAGGGGCCGAGCGCGACGCCGGCGAGGAGATAGCCGACCAGCGGCGAGATGCGAAGGCGTTGGGCGAGTGCCCCGAAGACGAATGCAAGCCCGAGGCCGGCGACGAGGATGGCGATCAGCGGGCCGTGATGCATGGGTCTCCCGGGGGGATACGGTCGGAGGCGGACAATCGAGCTGTACGCAGACCATGAAGGCTGTGGCGGGTGAATTCAACCGCGCGCTGGCTTGGGGAAGAGCGTTTTCTAGGCGCTTGTGGCGCCGGCGTCAGCCTCGCATAAGTCCCGTCAGGACTTGGGCTTCTCCAGCAGGATCTGACCCTGCTTCTCGACGCCGATCTTGAGCTTTTCGGCGAAGACGGCGAGCACCCAGGGCAGCATCACTTCGACGCGCACCTGCGCCTGCTCGACATCGAGCCGGCCATGCACCGTGTAGCCCAGAGCGGCTACGCCGAAATGCAGGCTGTCGCCCTCCCAGCGTTCCTCGACAAGCTGCATCGTGACCAAGCCGAGCCGGTCGCGGATGCGGTCGATGCCGTCCCGCAGGCGCGTCAGCGCGCCCTCGCGGCCGAGATCATGGGAGACGGTAATGGTGACGGGCTTGGCCATGTCGCTCCTGCGAGCCTGATGAGACAGCCTATTCAATGGGGATGACCCAGCGCGATTTCCAGAATGCCGCAGCCTGATTGCGGGCGGCTCTGCGCGAAAAAAATGGCCGGCTACGTCTGGCGACGCGGCCGGCCGGAATGTCGTGGGTCAGGCGGAAGCGGGGCGGATCAGGCTGCGCGCTCGTGCAGGCGCTGCCGGCCGTCTTCGGTGAGGCGCCAGCGTTCGCCGGCAGCTTCGACGAGGCCGCGGTCCTCGAGGATGTGAAGCATCGAGTCTTCGAAGACGAAACGATCGGTGTGGTCGTCCAGACTTTCGAGGGCGATCCATTCCGGATCGGACAGGACTGACGGATGTTCGACGAGAAGGTCCTGTGCGTGCATGAGCGTCTCCTTTGCAAGTGAAAGGGTCAGCCACCGCTCTCGCATCCAATGGTGGCCCTGTGATGACTGCAGACGGGTAGATCGATGTCCGGACCGTCGGTCACCAGGCCGCAGCCACGCCGCCGCAGCTTTCTCCCGCCGCTCTGGAACTCTCTCGCCGGTGCCTCGTTCCCTTTCGGAGAACCTGCACGGGAACCGTGCTGCCGAAGGGTTCGCTGGCCGGATGCCGCCGGCGAAGTGCTCGGCGTTGAGACCGCACCTGCATAATGGAGACTGCGCGATGGCGAACATGAACAGCTTTCCGCCCGACGTTGCAAAACGGGACGAGGCTTCCGAGGAATTCGAGAACGCTGCGGATACGGTGCGTGCCAAGGCATCGCAGCTTGCCGACAAGGCGAGCGAGACGGTCCGGGACGGCTATCACCGCGCCAAGGATGCGTTAGCCGAGACCGATCCCGTCGAACTGGCGCGGGAGGGAGGCGAAGCGGTCCGGGACGCGGTGGTGCGGCACCCCCTGGCGGCATTCGGCCTGGGTGCGCTCAGCGCCAGCCTCGTCGCCTGGGCGTGCCTGAGAGGCTCGTCTTCCTCCGGCTACGATCGCTACGTGCCGGATTATGGCCGTTGGGGCCGCCTGCTGCAGGGCTATGGCAATGATGCGGCCGATACCGGCGAGAGCGCGCTGCGAAGCGGCGAGAAATGGCTGCGCAGCCACAGCGGCACCGCGCAGGACTATGCCAACCAGGCGCGTGAATACGCCGACTATGGCGGTCGCATGCTGGCCCGGCGCGCTGAGCGCGAGCCGGTGGCCGCCCTGCTCGGCCTCGGTCTGGCCGTCTACGTGATCGGCTCGATGCTGTCGTCCTCGGGGGGGAAGGAGCCGGCGCCGGCGCGCAGGCGCAACAGCAAGAGCTGATCGCGCCGGCCCGCCGCCGAAACGGAAAAAGCCCTGCCGCATCGCTGCGGCAGGGCCCTTTTTGCGATCGCCCGCGGCTCAGGCCGCGGCCGAAGCCGAAATCACCACCAGTAACCGCCGCGGCGGCCGTAGTAGCCGCGGCCATAGTAACCGCGATTGGACGACGCGACGATCGCGCCGCCGACGACGCCGGCCGCGACACCCGCCGCGACGGCATTGCCGGCCTCGTTCGAAGCGCGGCGGTTTTCGACATAGTTCGCGGAGCGGCACTGCTGATAGGCTCGCGTGCCGGGGCGGAAACCCTGCGCTTCGCAGGTGATTTCGGCATCGGCGAGCGACTCCTGAGCAGTCTGGCAGCCGGCGAGCACCGCCGCCATAGCTCCGACGATCAGAATGGTACGCATTTTTAGTCCTTCTTTGCAGCCTCCCAACGGCCGTTGCGGACTAAAATGCAGGAGTTGGGGGAGGTCAAGCAAAAGCGCGATTACTGGGTTAAAACGATGTGCGAAGATGCTGCAATCTCGCAGTAATTGCGATTTTAGTGATTTTTCGCCGTTGTTATGGTGCCTCTTGGGAATGCAGGCGAGCCGGCCGAGTGCGCGGCGGGCGCCGTCCGTTAGCCCTTGCGGCCCGGTTTCTCGGGCTTCTCGGCCGGTTTTCCCGAGCGGATGAGAGATGCGATCTCCAGCGGCGGCATGCCGGACTTCTCGGCGATCAGCCGATCCTGCTCGAGGATGGCGTCGCGCGCCGGCTCGTCGCCGTCGAGGCCACCGAGCAGGGCGGTCGGGACCCGGCGGTTGGACCTGCGGGAGCCGTCGACATAGACGACGTCGAACATCACGAACTCGGCCTCGAGCGGCTTCGATTTCTTGCGGGCCATGACAGCCTCCTTTTCGGCAAGGACGGGACGGGCCGGGCGGCGATGCAGCCAAGGCCGGGGCCAGAGGCGAGGCCCGTCCGGACAATGATGGCGCGACGCCTAGACCATGGATCGCCGCGACGCAATGCGAGGGGCGCGACCCGGCTTCGCGCCGAGCGCTACGGCCCATTCTCGAGCGCGTTGCGCATCCGCCTCCGCCATACCTGTTGGCGCGCGCTTGAAATTGCGGCAAAGCGGCAGAACATGGCGCTTGCCGCTTTTGCCCGAGCCCCGAGGAAAGGCCCCGATGCCGCGACTCTTCCTGCTATCCACCCTGCTCGCCATCCCGCTGGTGCTGGGTGCCTGTGCGATCCCGACCTCGCGCTCGAACATCGTCGTGCTGACCGACAGCAAGGCCGTGGTCGAGCCCTGCCGGCAGATCGGCGAGATCGACGGTGCCTCCGAGCTGCACTCGATCCTGGTCCTCGACAAGGCACGCGACGCGACGCTGGCGCGCCTCAAGATAAGGGCGGCGGATATGGGCGGGACCCATGTCCTGACGCCGGTCGCCGACATCAAATGGAAAGGGCCGTCGACGAAGGGGATCGTGTACAAATGCGGTGCGTAATTTCGTGATGAAGCACGAGAGCACGGCGTCATCCCGGACAAGCTGCGAAGCAGCGCTGATCCGTGATGACGGCCAACCCTGTCAGGCAGGCAAGCCTAGCCCTTCGCCAGCCACTCATGCTCGGCGGCATTGTGGAACTTCCAGGTCCGCTTCGGGCCGGCCATGACGTTCAGGTAGTAAAGGTCGTAGCCGTGGCAGGTGGCGCAGGGGTGGTAGCCCTTCGGCACCAGCACGACGTCGCCGTCCTCGATCGCCATGGCTTCGTCGAGGCTGCGGTCGTCGGTGTAGACGCGCTGGAAGCCAAAGCCCTGCGGCGGGTTGAGGCGATGGTAATAGGTCTCTTCCAGATAGGATTCGCGCGGCAGGTCGTCCCGGTCGTGCTTGTGCGGCGGATAGCTCGACGTGTTGCCGGCGGGCGTGATGACCTCGACCACGAGGAGGGAGTCCGCGGGGTCAGTCTCGGGAAGGATGTTGGTGACGTGGCGGGTGTTCGAGCCCTTGCCGCGGATCTCCTGGCCGAGATCGTCCGGGCCGATGACGCGGATGGGGAGGCCACCCTTCAGGCCCGGCGCCGTGCAGACGGCGAGTTCGAGATCGGTCGTGGCCGTGACCGACCAGTCCGAATCCTGCGGCACATAGACCGACCAGGGCTTGCCCTCGAAGGGGGACATGCGGCTACCGAGCTCGCCCAGCGGCTTGCCGCCGGCCGCAACCGCGCCCTTGCCCGTGACGAAGACGAGGCAGGCCTCGCGGTTCTCCGTCCGCGCGGAGACCGTTTCGCCCGGCTTCAGGCGGTGCAGGTCGAAGCCGACATAGGTCCAGCCGGCGCTTTCCGGCGTGACATGGGTGACGAGGCCGCGGGTGCCGGCGGGGCGGATCTTGAGATGGGACATGGACGGTCTCCGACGCTGTCTTCGTATGGCTCGTCATGCTCGGGCTCGACCCGAGCATCTCCTGGGCGAGATTCTCGGGTCTGCGCTGCGCTTCGCCCGAGAATGACGGCCATCACACCAGCCCCGCTTCCTTGATGAAGCGCGAGAGATTTGCGTGACCGAGCTTGGCGTAAGTCAACGGTTCGGCCTTCTTCGGGTCCTGCTCGGCCTCGACCACGATCCAGCCGGAATAGCCCTGCAATTCCCTGAGCACACGGACATAGTCGATCAGCCCGTCGCCCGGCACGGTGTAGACGCCGGCGAGGACGGATTCGAGGAAGGACCAGTCTTCCTTGTTCGAGCGCCACATCACCGCCTCGCGGATGTCCTTGCAATGGACGTGGTGGATGCGCGGCTTCCAGTGGCGGGCGATGCGGGCCGGGTCGCCGCCGCCCCAGGTGGCGTGGCCGGTGTCGAGCAGCAAGCCGACGGCGTCGCCGGTCGCGGCCATGAAGCGGTCGATCTCGGCTTCGGTCTGCACCACCGTGCCCATGTGATGGTGGTAGACGAGCTGGAGGCCGTATTCGGCCTTCACCGCTTCGGCGAAGTTGGTGTAGCGCGCGCCGAAATCGGCCCAGCCGCCCTTGGGCAGGACGGGGCGGGCCGAGAGCGGCGTGGCGATGTCGGAATGGATCGCGTTCGAGGTTTCGGCCGCGATCAGGACCGAGCAGCCCATGTCGCGCAGCAGGGTCGCGTGGGCCTTCACCGCCTCCATCTCGGCGGCGACATCGCGGACGAGCAGCTCGGTCGAGTACCAGCCCGAGACGAGCGCATGGCCATGGGCATCGAGGATCGGCTTCAGCTTTCCGGCCTCGCGCGGGAACTTGTTGCCGAGCTCCATGCCGGTGAAGCCGGCTTCGCGAGCTTCCTTCAAGCAGGTTTCGAGCGGGATGTCGCCGCCGATCTCCAGCATGTCGTCATTCGACCAGCCGATGGGGTTCGCGCCGATGCGGATCATGTTCCAAATCTTTCCTGATGGCTGACTTGCCCGTCATTGCGAGAAGCGTCAGCGACGAAGCAATCCAGGGGACGTAGAACGCTTCCGCTCCTGGATTGCTTCGCTGCGCTCGCAATGACAATCATGGTTCACTCACCGACACGCTGCCGCTTCCGGCTGGCATCGTAATTCGCCCGCGCCTCTCGCACCTGCGCCCGCTCGCTTACCTCCGGCACCGCGACATCCCACCACGCGCCGCCGGCGGCGGTCGAGATCAGTGGGTCCGTGTCGATGACGACGACGGTGGTGCGGGTGTTGGCCTTCGCCTGCGCCAAGGCGGCTTCGAGTTCCGCGATCGAGGCGGCCTTGCTCGCGATCGCGCCGAGGCTCGCCGCATGCTGCACGAAGTCGATCGCGGGCAGGGCCTCGTGGCGGGCATCCTTGAGCAGGTTGTTGAAGCTCTCGCCGCCGGTCGCGTTCTGCAGCCGGTTGATGCAGCCGAAGCCGCGATTGTCGAGTAGCACGATGGTGAGCTTGAGGCCCAGCATCACCGAGGTCGCGATCTCGGAGTTCATCATCAGATAGGAGCCGTCGCCGAGCATGACGACGACCTCCCTGTCGGGCCGCGCCATTTTGGCGCCGAGGCCCCCGGCTATCTCGTAGCCCATGCAGGAATAGCCGTATTCGGCATGGTAGGAGCCGGGCCTGCCCGCCTGCCAGAGCTTGTGCAATTCGCCGGGCAGGCCGCCCGCGGCATGGAGCAGGATCACGTCCGAACCGAGCGCGCGCTGGACCGCGCCGATGACCTGCGCGTCCGAGGGCAGGGCGACATTGCTTGCGGCGGTCGCCTTCCCGGCCTCTTTGTGCCAATCGGCCTTGCCGGCGCGGGCGTTCGCGTTCCAGCTCTCGGGCGCCTGCCAGTTGCCGAGCGCCGCGAAGAGCTCCGTCAGGCCCTCGCGCGCGTCCGCGACCAGCGGCAGGGCCCGGTGCTTGCCGGCATCGAAGGGCTGGACGTTGAGGCCGATGATCGTCTTCTCCGCCGCGCCGAACAGGGCCCGGGAGCCGCTGGTGAAATCCTGCAGCCGCGTGCCCACCGCCAGGATGAGATCGGCCTCGGCGGCCAGGCGGTTGGCGGCGGTCGTGCCGGTGACGCCGATGGCTGCCATGTTGAGCGGGTTGTCGTCGGGCAGGGCGGACTTGCCGCCTTGCGTCTCGCAGACGGGGATGCCGGTTGCGGAGGCGAAACGGGCGAGATCGTCGGTCGCACCCGAATAGAGCACGCCGCCGCCGGCCACGATCAGTGGCTTGCGAGCCGATTTCAGTGCATCGGCCGCGGCCTTCAGCTCCTCGCGGTCGGGGCGGGGGCGGCGCGGCGTCCAGAGGCGCTCAGTGAAGAAGCTCTCGGGATAGTCATAGGCCTCGGCCTGCACGTCCTGGCAGAGCGCGAGGGTGACGGGGCCGCATTCTGCCGGATCGGTCAGCACCTGCATGGCGCGGGCGAGCGCCGGGATGATCTGCTCGGGCCGGGTGATGCGGTCGAAATAGCGCGAGACCGGCCTGAAGCAGTCGTTCGCGGAGACGGTGCCGTCGCCGAAATCCTCGACCTGCTGCAGGACCGGGTCCGGGATGCGGTTGGCGAAGACGTCGCCGGGGAGCAGCAGCACCGGCAGGCGGTTGACATGGGCGAGCGCCGCCGCGGTGACGAGATTGGTCGCGCCCGGGCCGATCGAGGTGGTCGCCGCCATGAAACGGCGGCGCATATTCGCCTTGGCATAGGCGATGGCCGCATGCGCCATGGCCTGCTCGTTATGGGCGCGGAAGGTCGGCAACTGCTCGCGCTCATGCCAGAGCGCCTCGCCGAGGCCGGCGACATTGCCGTGGCCGAAGATCGCCCAGACGCCACCGAAGATCGGCAGGCGCTGCCCGTCGATCTCGGTGATCTGGCGGCTGAGATAGCGCGTCAGCGCCTGCGCCATGGTGAGGCGGATGGTAGCGGTCATGGTCGTCGCTCCAGCGCGAAAGCTATGCGGCCTTGCGGCTGCGCGTGGCAAGCCAGAGGTCGGTCAGTCCCTCGAAACGCCGTGCCATGTCGGCGATGGCGGCTTCGTCGTCCATCCTGCCCGAAAGCCAGCCCTCGGCGGCATTCATGAAGATGGTGCGGCCGACGGCGAAGCCCTTGACGATGGGCGCCTCGGCGGTGGCGGCGAAGCCGGCTTCCAGCTCCTCGGCCGGGGCGTCGAGCCCGAGCAGGACGACGCCGCGGCACCAGGGATCATGCTTCGCGACGGTCGTCTCGATTGCGGCCCAGGCGGCGGGCGAGGCCTGCGTTTCGAGCTTCCACCAATCGGGTTTGATGCCGAGCGCGTAGAGTTCCTCCATCGCGCGGGCGACGGTGTCGTCGGCGAGGGGGCCGTTCTTGCCCGCGATGATCTCGACCAGCAATTCGCGGCCGACCTTGCGCGCGGCCTCGAACAGCCCCCGGAGCTTGTCCTGCTGGACCCGCTTCATCTCGGCGGAATCGTCCGGATGATAGAAGCACAGGCACTTGATGCAGTGGTCGACGGGCCATTCCGGCAGCAGCGAGCCGACGTCCTGGCTCGTCTCGAAGCGAAGCGGCCGCGAACCCGGCTGCTCAACCGGGCGGCCGAGCCAGGAGAAGGGATGGCGGGCGAATTCGAACATCGCTTCACGACCATGCTTCTCGTCGAGCAGCATGCCGTAGCCGGGGCGCCCGTTCGCGACGCGGGCCGCGGCCTTGACGGCGAGGACCTTGAAGGCGCCGAGCCGCGCCGGATCGGCGCCGAGCTTCGCGGCGAGTGCTTCCAGTTGCGCGCGATGATCGCAGGCCAGCGCCATCAGCGCGGGGATTTCGCACCGACGCGTCGTCGCCCAGTGGATGTGGTTGATCGCCTCGTCCTTGCGCAGGGCGCGGTGCTGGCTGCCATGTTCGAGGAAATACTGCAGCTCCGCGAAGGTCGGGCTCTCGGGCGAGCAGAGCAGGCGCGAGACGGCGAAGGCGCCGCAGGCATTGGCCCAGGTCGCGGCGGTCTGCAGGCTCTCGCCGCCGAGCCAGCCGCGCAGGAAGCCGGACATGAAGGCGTCGCCAGCGCCTAGCACGTTGTAAACCTCGATCGGGAAGCCCTTGCCGACGATGCCGGCCTCCAGGTCTTCGGGGATCGCGCCTTCATAGACGATGCAGCCCATCGGCCCGCGCTTGAGCACGATGGTCGCAGTGGAGAGGGCGCGGATCGTCTTCAGCGCCGGCAGCAATTCGCTTTCGCCGGACGCGATCAGCACCTCCTCCTCGGTGCCGACGATCAGGTCGCAGCCCGGCAGGACGGTTTTCATCCGGGCCGAAACGACATCTGAGGCAATGTAGCGGTTATCGCCCTCGGCATGGCCGGCGAGGCCCCAGAGATTGGGGCGATAGTCGATATCGAGCACGACCTTGCCGCCGGCCTCGCGCATCAGCTTCATTGCCTTGCGCTGGGCGGCCTCGGTGTTCGGCCGGGCGAAATGCGTGCCAGTGACGACGACGGCCCGCGCGCTCGCGATGAAGGCCGGGTCGATGTCGCCCTCCTCGAGCGCCATGTCGGCGCAGTTCTCGCGGTAGAACAGCAGCGGGAAGGATTTGTCGCTCTCGACCGAGAGGATGGCGAGCGCGGTCAGACGCTCGGGATCGGTCTTGAGCCCGTCGAGATTGACGCCTTCGCGGGCGAGCTGCTCGCGCAGGAAGCCGCCGAACTGCTCCTTGCCGACGCGGGTCAGCAGGGCCGAGCGCAGGCCGAGCCTGGCGGTGCCGATCGCGATATTGGCCGGGCAGCCGCCGACCGATTTGGCGAAGCTGGTGACGTCCTCGAGCCGCGAGCCGATCTGCTGGCCGTAGAGATCGACCGAGGCGCGCCCGATGGTGATGACGTCGAGCGGCTGCGCCGGCACGCCTTGCGATCCCGCCATAGTGTCCTCCGGCTCCATGCCCTGACGCCCGCCGGATTCTAAGCTGCCGGTGATGCTGTTGCGTATGAAATGACGGTTCTAAGAAACAGTCAATTCGGAACGTATGTTCCTGATTGATCCCCCTTCGCGGGATGCCGCCTTAGCCCCGGGTGCGCGTCTTGGCGGGCTTGCGGTCGCGGCGGGCATCGCCGACGCCGACCGCAAGCGCCATGGACAGCGCCATGGTCGCGGAGAGGGTGCGGAAGCCGCCGAAATCCGCCTCCGCGACCTCGAACCAGATCGTCGCGAACTGGACCAGCGGCGAAAAGGCGCTGTCGGTGATGGCGATGACCGGGACGCCGCGCTCGGCCAGCGCGCGCGCCTCGTCGATGGTTTCGGCCGTATAGGGCGAGAAGCTGACCGCCAGCCCGATATCGCGCTTCGTGGCGAAGGAGAGAATCTCGGGGCTGAGGCCTGCAGCCGATTCGACCATCTGGTAGCGGACGCCGAGCTTGCCGAGCGCATAGGCCATGTAGCTCGCGACCGGATAGGAGCGCCGGCGGGCGAGGATGTAGATCGTTTCGGCGCCGGCGAGCGCCGCGATCGCCCGGTCCAGCGTGCCGTCGTCCAGCGAGCGGGCCATCTGGTCGAGCGAGGTGCCGGAGGCGGAGAGGAAGCCTTCAAGAATGCGGTGATTCGCGCCGTTGCCGCCGACATCGGCCCGCAATGCACTCAGGCGCTCCTCATAGCTCGAATTGCGCTCGCGCAGGCGCTCGCGGAAGACGGTCTGCAGGCTGGTGAACCCGTCGAAGCCGAGCTGCTGGGCGAAGCGCACTAGGGTGGAAGGCTGGACGCTGGCGGCGATCGCGATGCTGGCTGCCGTGCCGAAGGCGATCTCGTCGGGATTGTCGAGCGCATAGGCCGCCACCTGGGCGATCCGCTTCGGCAGCGTGTCGCGGCGGCCGAGGATCAGCGCCCTCAGCGCGTCGAAATCGCGCGGGAGCGAGGGGGGCGTCCCCTTTTCCATCAAAGAAGTCTCCCGGTCGGAACGTCCGCCCTCCTTCTGGCAGTAGGGCTGGAATGGATCAAGTGTTCCATTGCCGGTATGAAATATCTATTTGCTGCGGGGCGGCCTCAGCCGATGCCGACCGAGCAGGTCTGCCCGCCATCGACCGGCAGGCAGACGCCGGTGATGAACTTCGCCTCGTCGGAGGCGAGGAAGACCGCGGCGTTGGCGATGTCCCAGGCGGTGCCCATCTTGCCCATCGGCACGAGCGCGTCGCGGGCGGCGACCATCTCCTCGGCCGAGGCGTACTGACCGGAAATCTGCTTGTAGATCATCGGGGTGTCGATCAGGCCGGGCATGATGCAGTTTGCCCGGATGCCCTGCCGGGCATATTGCATGGCCAGCGCGACGGTCGCCTGGTTCACCGCGGCCTTGGTCGCGTAATAGGCGAAATAGGGATAGCCGACCCAGCGGACCGCGGCGATCGAGGAGATGTTGACGATCGCGCCGCCGCCACCGCTGAGCATATGCGGGATCACGGCCTTTGAGCAGCGGTAGACCGGGCCGAGATTGAGATCGAGCGCCGCCTTGAACTGCTCCTCGGAAAGCTCGACCGGCCCGCCCATATGGGTCACGCCGACATTGTTGTGCAGGATGTTGATGCGGCCGAAGCGCGTCATCGTGGCGGCGACGGCGGCCTCGATGGAGTCCTGCTGCGTGACGTCGGCGCCAAGCGCGATGGCGATGCCGCCCTCTCCCTCGATGATCGCGGCGGTCTCGTCGGCCGCCGCCTGGCTGATGTCGATGCAGGCGACGCGGGCGCCCTCGCGGGAATAGGCGACGGCGGCTGCCTTGCCGTTGCCCCAGCCCGGCCCCGAGGAGCCGGCACCGAAGACGATGGCGATCTTGCCCTTGAGGCGGTCTGCCATGGTTGTCAGTCTTTCCGTGGGCGTAGCGCAGCTGCGTCGAGGAAGCCCGTCATGCTCGGGCTCGACCCGAGCATCTCGAAAACCAGAACGAACTGGTCATGAGATTCTCGGGTCGCCGCTTGCGCGGCGCCCGAGAATGACGGGGGTGGTCGGCAATCAGCTCAGCGAGCCGCCGACGGCCTTCTCCAGGATGGCCCAGGCCTCGTCGCCGTACTTCTTCTTCCACTCGGCGTAGAAGCCGGCCTTGCGGAGCGCCTCCCGGAAGGGCTCGGCCTTGGTTTCGTTGATGGTCATGCCCTTCGAAGCGAGTTCGCCCTGCAGGCCGGCATTGAGCTTGGCGACGTCGGCGCGCTCGAGTTCTGCGGCGGCATTGAGGTTCTTCGCGACGATGGCGCGCAGGTCCTCCGGCAGGCGCTCCCAGGCGCGCTTGTTGCCGAGGAACCAGAAGCCGTCCCACATATGGTTGGTCAGCGAGAGGTACTTCTGCACCTCGAACAGCTTGGCGGTCGAGATGATCGCCAGCGGGTTCTCCTGGCCATCGACCACATGGGTCTGCAGCGCGGTGTAGACCTCGGCGAAGTTGATCGAGGCCGGGGCCGACTGGAAGGCGGTGAACATCGAGGTCCAGAGCGGCGAGACCGGCACGCGGATCTTGAAGCCCTTGAGGTTCTCCGGGGTGTTGATCGGGCCCTTCGACGAGGTCATCTGGCGGAAGCCGTTGTCCCAGATCTTGTCCATGACGACGAGGTTCGCCTTGCCGATCTGGCCGCGGACGTAAGCCCCCAGCTCGCCGTCCATCGCCTTCCAGACGGCGTCGTAGTTCGGGAAGGCGAAGCCGATGCCGGAGACCGAGGCGTTCGGCACCAGCGTCGAAAGGATCAGCGGCGAGAGGGTGAAGAACTCGACGCCGCCGGAGCGGACCTGGCTCAGCATGTCGGTGTCGGAGCCGAGCTGGTTGTTCGGGAAGATCTGGATCGCGACGCGGCCCTTGGTCTCGGCCTTGATCTTCTCCACCGCCTCGTTGGCGCGCACGTTCATCGGGTGCGCGACGGGCAGGTTGTTGGCGTATTTGTAGGAGAATTCCGGCGTCTGCGCGTAGGCGCCGCCGATGTGGAAGGTGCCGATGGCGGAGGCGGCGGCAGTGCCCTGCAACAGGGTCCGGCGTGAAATGATCATGAGCGTTTCTCCTCGAGGCTGTCTGTTTTTCTTGTGGCAGGCGTTGAGCTTACAGCACCCAGGTCGAGAGGCCGGGGACGAGGGCGATGACGACGAGGCCGACGAGCAGCGCGATGAGATAGGGCCAGATCGCGCCCATCGCCTCGTCTGGCGAGACGTTGCCGATCTTGCAGGCGATGTAGAAGCCGATGCCGATCGGCGGCGTCATCAGGCCGATGTTCATCGCGGTGACCACGACCATCGAATAATGGATGTCGTTGATGCCGAGATTCTTGGCGATCGGGAACATCAGCGGCGCCATCAGCACGATCGCCGGCAGCCCCTCGAGCACGCAGCCGAGGATCAGGAAGACGACGATCGTCACCGCCATGAAGGTGAGCCAGCCGCCGGGCAGGCCGATCATGACGTTGGCGAGGTCGCGGGCGAAGCCGGTCTGCGTCAGGGCCCAGGCCATGGCGAGCGCGGTGCCGAGGATCATCAGGATCGCGCCCGAGAGCGCGGCCGTCTCCACGAACATCGCGTAGAACTTCCGCGGGCTGATGCCGCCATAGAGGATCATGCCGATGATCAGCGCGTAGAGCACCGCGATCGTCGAGACCTCGGTCGCGGTCGCGATGCCGCCGCCGACCGCGCCGCGGATGATGAAGGGCAGCACCAGCGCCGGCCCCGCGATCAGGGCCGTCTTGCCGATCACCGACAGCGAGGCCCGGCGCACGCCCTTGAGGTCCTCGTGCCGCGCCTTCCAGCGCGCAAGGATCGCAAGCGCCAGCAGCAGCACCATGGCGATGGCGAAGCCGGCGTTGAACAGGCCTGCGATCGAGACGCCTGCGACCGAGCCGAGCACGATCAGCACGATCGAGGGCGGCACGGTGTCGGCCATCGCAGCGCCGGTGGAGAGCAGCGCGATCAGCTCCTTGGGCTTGTAGCCGCGCCGCTTCATCTCCGGAAAGAGAGCCGGGGCCACGGTCGCCATGTCGGAGACCTTGGAGCCCGAGATGCCCGAGACCAGGAAGAGCGAGCCGAGCAGCACATAGGACATGCCGGCGCGGACATGGCCGAGCATCGAGGCGAGGAAATCGACGATCGCCTTGCCCATGCCGGTGGCATCGAGCACGCAGCCGAGCAGCACGAAGATCGGCACCGAGAGCAGGATGATGCTCGACATGCCCTCGTCCATGCGGCCGACCATGACGATCATCGGCACGCTGGTGGAGAAGGCGAGGAAGCAGAGCGTGCCCATGCCGAAGCAGAAGGCGATCGGCACGCCGGCGACGAGGCAGAGCGCGACCACGCCGAGCAGGAAGATCAGGATGTTGCCGTAGCCCAGCCCCTTGAACACCGGCGTCAGCAGCCAGCAGGCCACGCCGATGGCGACGATCAGCGCCGCGGCGAGGACGAGGTCGCGCAGCGTCGAGGTTCGCACCGCATGGCGCAACGCCAGCACCGTCATCAGGCCGATGCCGGTGGCGATGGCGGAGACGCGCCAGCTGTTGGGAATGTTGAGCGCTGCCGAAGTGACGAAGCTCTCCTCGATCGCATAGTCGATCGCCGGATAGATCATCGCCAGCAGGAAGGCCGCGACCACCAGCAGCGCGAGGGTGTTGGTGAAGCCGCGCAGCCGCTCCGGCATCATCCCGACGAAGAGCGTGAGCCGCAGATGCTCGTTGCGGTCGATGGCGATGGCCGAGCCGAGCATGGCGAGCCAGAGGAACGAGATCGAGGCGACCTCGTCGATCCAGATAACCGGCAGGGAGAAGACGTAGCGCGAGGTCACGCCGAGCAGCAGCACGGAGATGATCAGCACGACCAGGGCGGCCGCGACGAATTCCACCGGGCGCATGAAGGGCGATCCCGGACGGACATCGTCCAGGTCGGAGAGGTCCTCGGGAAGGGCGATCTTGTCGGCGACGTCGACCATGGCCTCGGCTCAGCTCCGGGCGATGGCGCGGCGCATGGCGACCATCGGGTCGGCCAGCGGCGCGGTAGCGGGCACGGAGCCGGCGCCCTTGCGGGTTGCCTGCATCGACATCGGTTCTTCCTCCCATGCGCGTCGATCTCTGGGTGGCTTGTTAAGCAGCCGTCGACGCGGTCCATACTGTGATCGAGATCACGTCAGACCGGCGCGGAGATTACACGACGGCGACCGCATTGCAATCCGGCAGGGGGCAATCTACGCTCCTTCGACAAGAACAAGGTCCATAACGTGGATCGCTTCGAGGAAGCTCAAAGGTGCCACAATCTCACGAGGCGCGCGCCGGGTCGTCCGGTTCGCAGAGCGTCGACCGCGCTCTGCGGCTGCTCGCGCTGATCGGCCGGGAGCCGGCCGGCGGATTGCCGCTCGCCGAGATCGTGACGGGCAGCGGCCTCAACAAGCCGACGGCACGGCGGCTGCTCCTGGCGCTGATCCGGGCCGGCCTCGTCGAGCAGGAGCCGCAGACGCGGCATTATTGCCTCGGCGAGGAGGCTTTCGTGCTCGGGGTTCTGGCGGCACGCCGGCACGGGCTGCTCGAACTCGCGATGGAGAGCCTGCGCCGGTTGTCCGACGTGACGATGGATACGAGCTTCCTCTCGATCCGGCGCGAAAACTATTCCGTCTGCCTGCATCGCGAGGAGGGCACCTTTCCGGTGCGAACGCATGCGCTGCAGACCGGGCAGCAGCACCCGCTCGGTGTCGGCGCGGGCTCGCTGGCCATGCTGGCTGCGCTGGCCGACGACGATGTGGACCGCATCATCGCCGCCAATGCGCCGGTCCTGATGACGCAATATCCGGGCTTCGCGCCCGAGTTCATCCGCGGCGATCTCGCGCTGGCGCGGCAGCGCGGCTTTGCGGTCAATCCGGGTCGCCTCGTCGCCAGTTCCTGGGGCATCGGCGTCGCCTTCCGCTATCCCGACGGGCGCGTCGCGGGAGCGCTCAGCCTGGCCGCGATCGACAGCCGCATGCAGCCGGCGCGACAGGAGGAGCTCGCGGGCCATCTCGCACCGGAGGTGGCGCGGATGGAGCGCCTGCTGGCCGAGATGTTCGTGTCGCAAAGCAAGGTCGTGGGCCGGCCTGTGCCGATCGAAGCGAGGCGTGCGTGACGGGCGGCGCCTTGTTTCGAAGCTCACTTCGGGTTGAATTCAAGGCGCGCGTCATCCTGGGCGACCCCTCGGGTCCGACCTTCGGCCGGCCCAAGGACAGGCTCCGGGAGACCCGGGATCCATGCCTGACCCCTTCCGGAATGGCTCCCGGCTCTGCGCTGCGCTTCGCCCGGGACGACCGCGCGATTGATATGGGCGCCGGAGCCATCTCGAAGATCGATTCATTCGCCTCTCGCCATGGGAGTAACTGACGTGGCTGCACCAACTGTTTCCCCTCCTCGCGGCGGTGTCGCGCCAATGACGCGGCGGGTGATGAATATCGGCCATATCGCCGCCCAGAATGCGCGGCGCCTGGCGGAGCGGCCGGCCTTCATCTGGGGCGAGCTGACGCTGACATGGGCCGAGCTCGACGCGCAGGTCTCCGCGCTTGCCGCGGGCCTGCGGGCGCGCGGCATCGGCAAAGGGGACCGCATCCTGGTCCATTCCAAGAACTGCGACGCGATGTTCGTCTCGATGTTCGCGACCTTCCGGCTCGGTGCCGTCTGGGTGCCGACGAATTTCAGGCTGCTGCCGGACGAAGTCGCCTATCTCTCGACCTCGTCGGGAGCGAAGGCCTGCCTCTGTCATGGCGATTTCCCCGAACATGCGGCGGCGGTTGCGGCAGCGACACCTGCGCCGGACTTCACCTGGCGCATCGGGGCTGGCAGCTTCGGCGAGGCCGAGGTCGGCGAGGTCATCGCGCGGCATCGCGGCGAGCGCGTCACCGACGTCGCCGTCGAGCATGACGATCCCTGCTGGTTCTTCTTCACCTCCGGCACCACGGGGCGCTCGAAGGCGGCGGTGCTGACCCATGGCCAGATGGGCTTCGTCATCACCAACCATCTCTGCGATCTCGTGCCGGGCACGACGGATGCCGATTGCTCGCTGGTGGTCGCGCCGCTCTCACACGGCGCCGGCGTGCACCAGCTGATGCTGGCGGCGCGCGGCGCGGCGACGATCCTGCTGCCGACCGAGCGCTTCGACATCGACGAAGCGTACAGGCTGATCGCGCGCCATCGCGTCACCAGCCTGTTCACGGTGCCGACGATCCTGAAGATGCTGGTCGAGCATCCCGCGGTCGACAGCCATGACCATTCCTCGCTGCGCTACGTCATCTATGCCGGTGCGCCGATGTATCGCGAGGACCAGAAGCGGGCGCTCGGCAAGCTCGGCAAGGTGCTGGTGCAGTATTTCGGGCTGGGCGAGGTCACCGGCAACATCACCGTTCTGCCGACCTATCTGCACGAAGCCGAGGACGGACCTGATGCGCGCGCCGGAACCTGCGGCTTCGCCCGCACCGGCATGCAGGTGCAGATCCAGGACGATGCGGGGCAGGAGGTCGAGCCGGGCGTGCAGGGCGAGATCTGCGTCATCGGCCCCGCCGTCTTCGCCGGCTATTACGACAACCCCGAAGCCAATGCGAAGTCGTTCCGCGACGGCTGGTTCCGCACCGGCGATCTCGGCCATATGGACGAGCAAGGCTTCGTCTACATCACCGGCCGCGCCTCGGACATGTACATCTCCGGCGGATCGAACATCTATCCGCGCGAGATCGAGGAGAAGATCCTGACGCACCCCGCGATCGTCGAGGTCGCGGTGCTCGGCCTGCCCGATCCTGTCTGGGGCGAGATCGGTGTCGCGGTCTGCGTCTGCCGGGCCGGGGAACAGGCGAGCGAGGCCGAGATCGCCGGTTTCCTCTCCGAGAAGATCGCCCGCTACAAGATGCCGAAGCGCTTCTTCTTCTGGGAGGCGCTGCCGAAATCGGGCTACGGCAAGGTGCCCAAGCGCCTCGTCCGCGACGAGCTGGAAGCGCGCGGCGAGCTCGAATGGCTCAAGGGGAAGGCGTCGTGAGGCAAATCGAGCAGCCCGGCATCGGTACGGCGGAGCGCATCCAGTGGGTCGAGACCCATGGGCTCGCCTTCCCGGTGACGCTGCAGGCCGGGCTGCCACTGCTCGAAGCCGTGCGCCGCAGCTTCGCGGCGGCGGGTTTCACCTCGGGCGTGGCGAAGCTCGACGGGCTCGCGCTCGCGCCTTTCGCCTATGTCATGCCGGCGCTCGCGAAGACGCCGGAGCATGCGGCCTTCTACAGCGAGACCTTTCGGCCGGCGGGCGTGGCGCGGATCGAGACTGGCGCGATGACCTTCGGCCAGCGCGATGGCGTGCCCTTCTTCCATGCCCATGGTCTCTGGACCGAGGGCGACGGCAAGCGCGGCGGCGGGCATGTCCTGCCAGACGAGACGATGGTCGCCGAGCCGATCACGTTGCCGGCCGTCGGGCTCGACGGGGCGGCCTTCGTCGCCGAGCCGGACAGCGAGACGAATTTCAAGCTGTTCGGGCCGAAGCCCGCGGGGCTGCTCGATGCGACACGGAACGGGCGCTTCTTCGCGCTCAGGGTGAAGCCGAACGTCGATTTCTGCGAGGCTCTGGAGGGTTTCTGCGCCGAGCGTCAGATTCGCGAGGCTGTCATCCATGGCGGCGTCGGATCGACCATCGGGGCGCGCTTCGAGGATGGCGGGGCGGTCGAGAATTTCGCCACGGAGGTCGCGATCACGTCCGGGCGGATCGTCGGCGGCGAGGCCGAGATCGACGTCGCGCTGGTCGATTTCACGGGCGCCATGGCGAGCGGGCGGCTCAAGCGCGGCGACAACCCGGTGCTGATGACCTTCGAACTGGTGCTGGAGGTGAATTGACCTTCGCTTCCCCGCGCCCTTCCTTCACCCCTCCCGCTTCCGTACTGCCTCCATATCCCGCAGATCCTTCCGCCTGATCTTGCCCGTCGCGGTCATCGGCAGCTCCGTCACGAACTCGACCTCGCGTGGATATTGATATGCCGCCAGCCGCTCTCGCACGAATGCCTGGATTTCGGCGGCCAGTTCCTCCGTCGGCATAACGCCGGGCTTCGGCAGGACGAAGGCCTTGACCACCTCCGTGCGCACCGGATCCGGCACGCCGACGACCGCGACCATCAGAACAGCCGGATGGCGGATGATGCAGTCCTCGATGTCGCCCGGGCCGATGCGGTAGGAACCCGAGGAGATGATGTCGTCGTCGCGGCCCTGGAACCAGAAATAGCCGTCCTCGTCGCAGGTGCCGGTGTCGCCGGTGAGCAGCCAGTCGCCGGCGAATTTTGCCGCCGTCGCCTCGGGCTGGCGCCAGTATTCCAGCATCATCACGGGATCGGGCCTGGCGACCGCAATCAGCCCGGCCTCGCCCGGAGGCAATGGCTCGCCTTCGGCCGAGACGACTGCGACGCGATGGCCCGGCACTGCGCGGCCCATCGAGCCCCGCCTGATCGGGAACAAGCTTTCGCAATTGGCGACGAGCAGGTTGGCCTCGGTCTGGCCGTAGAACTCGTTGACGGCGAAGCCGAAGGTCTCAGCGCTCCAGTCGAGCATGTCGGCGCCGAGCGTTTCGCCGCCGCTGCCGATCGAGCGCATCGCGTAACCGAAACGGCGAGGATCGCGGACCTGGCGCATCAGCTTCAGCGCCGTCGGAGGCAGGAAGGCGTTCCGGACCTTGTGCCGCGCCATCAGCGCGAAGGCGGCCTCGGGATCGAATTTGCGGGCGCGCGAGGCGAGCACGGGAACGCCGCAACAGAGGCTCGGCAGTAGGACATCGAGCAGGCCGCCGATCCAGGCCCAGTCGGCTGGGGTCCAGAACAGGTCGCCGGCCTGAGGAAAGAAGGATTGCGGCACCTGCACGCCCGGCAGATGGCCGAGCAGGACGCGATGGGCATGGAGCGCGCCCTTTGGCTTACCGGTGGTGCCGGAGGTGTAGATGATCAGGGCCGGGTCGTCGGCGCGGGTATCGACGGGCGCGAAGGTGTCCGAAGCTTTTGCCATCTCGGTCGCGAAGTCGAGATGGCCTGTGCCGGCACCGTCGATGACGAAGATGCGCCTCAGATCGGGGAGAGCGTCTCGAATCTCCTCGACCTTGCCGATGTTCTCGCCATCCGTGATCAGCGCCGCGGCGCCGCTGTGCTGCAGCCTGTGCTCAAGCGCCTCGGGGCCGAACTGGATGAAGAGCGGCAGCGCGATGCCGCCGAGCTTGTAGACGGCGAGATGCGCCATCGCGGTTTCCGGCCGCTGCGGCAGCAGGATGCCGACGCGCTCGCCCGGCCCGATGCCATGGCCGCGCAACATGTTCGCGAGCTTGTTCGAGGCGCGTTTCAGTTCGTCGAAGGAGATGGTCGCGATGCCGTTCTCGCCATCCTCGTAGATCAGCGCAGGCTTGCCGCTGCCATCGGCATGGCGGTCGCAGGCGGCGACGCCGATGTTGAAGCGTTCGGGGACCCGCCAGGCGAAGGCGTCCACTGTCTCGCGATAGGTCGCGCGGCGTTCGAGCATCATTGTCCTTCCGGCCAAACCATCCCTCGGGCGTAGGGATTAGGCGTGGATCAGCTGGACGTTGCAAGACAACAGGGCATCAAGTTGGGCAATCGCGACCTCTTGTGTTATACGAAACGTATTACGGAGGTCGCCATGAACGAAAACGTTCAGCCATCATCTGGCGAGGTTGCTAGCGATGTCGTCCAGCTTCGCAAGATCGGCAACTCACTCGGAATCATCCTGACGAAGGATATCCTCGCGCGTTTCCGGTTGTCGGAAGGGGATCGCTTCACGGTGGTCCATCAGCCGGGAGGCGAGGTCAAGCTCGTTCCCTATGACGACGTTCACGCTCGGGGGATGGAGATCGCGCGCAGATCGTTCAAGAAGTATGCAGCGACCTATCGCGAACTCGCGAAGTGAGCGAGCCGGTCTGGATCAATGTCCCGCTCGCGACCGATATCCATTCAGAGCAGCTCGCCTTGTTCGGTGGTCCAGCCGGATTACGGGATCGGGCCTTGCTTGAATCGGCCTTGGCGCGGGCACCTAACAAATATGTCTATGGCGAGACGGACCTTGCTGCGCTGGCAGCAGCCTATGCCTTCGGCCTCGCGCGGAACCATCCCTTCATTGATGGCAACAAGCGCGCTGCCTTCGGCTGCATGATCGTTTTTCTCGGCCTCAACGATATCGATTTCGATGTCGAACCGGCGATGGCCGCCGCCGCGATCCTCGCCCTTGCGGCGGGCGAGGTCGACGAGGACGGGCTGACGCGCTGGATCCGCGACAACTGGCCGAAGGGCGCGGCGAGCTGAGTGAAGATCAGGCCACTGCCTTCGGCGCATTGGCCTCGGTCTGGCCTTCGAGCATCGCCATCGCAGCCTGCACGCCGCCGCTGCGATGCGGGACGCCGGCCGCGGCCAGCCCCATCTCGACGCCGGAGAGGGCGCCGAGCAGCGCGAGCTCGTTGCACTCGCCGAGATGGCCGATGCGGAAGACCTTGCCGGCGACCTTGCCGAGGCCGGAGCCCAGCGAGATGTTGTATTTCTCCAGCGTGATCTTGCGGAAACGGTCGGCATCGTGGCTCGGCGGCATCAGCACGCCGGTCAGCACGGGCGAATGCTCGGCCGGGTTCTGGCAGAGCACTTCCAGCCCCCAGGTCTCGACCGCGACGCGGCAGGCGGCGGCGAGGCGCTTGTGCCGGGCGAAGACGTTGTCGAGGCCTTCCTCCTGCAGCATGGCGAGCGCTTCCTTCAGCCCGTAGAGCAGGTTGGTCGCGGGCGTGTAGGGGAAGAAGCCGGTGGCGTTGATCTTCACCATCTCCTGCCAGTCCCAGTAGGAGCGCGGCAGCTTGTTGGTTTTCGAGGCAGCCAGCGCCTTTTCCGAGATCGCATTGAAACTCAGCCCCGGCGGCAGCATCAGCCCCTTCTGCGAGCCCGAGACCGTGACGTCGACCTGCCACTCGTCATGCCGGTAGTCCACAGAGGCGAGCGAGGAGATGGTGTCGACCATGAAGAGGGCCGGGTGGCCGGCTGCGTCGATTGCCTTGCGGATCTCGGCGATGCGGCTGGTCGAGCCCGTCGAGGTCTCGTTGTGGACGACCATCACGGCGGTGATCTTACGGGCCTTGTCCTCGGACAGCCTGGCCTCGATCGCGGCCGGATCGGCGCCGCGGCGCCAGTCGCCGGGGATGAACTCGACCTCGATGCCAAAGCGGGTGGCGATCTGTTTCCACAGCGTGGCGAAATGGCCGGTCTCGGCCATCAGCACCGTGTCGCCGGGCGAGAGCGTGTTGACGATGGCCGCTTCCCAGGCGCCAGTGCCTGAAGCGGGGTAGATCACCACCGGCTGCTTCGTCTTGAAGACGGCCTTGCTGCCGTCCAGAACCTGCTTTCCGAGCACCGCGAACTCGGCGCTGCGATGGTCGATGATCGGCATCGCGATGGCGCGCAGGATGCGGTCCGGGATCGGGCTGGGCCCCGGAATGTGCAGGAAATGCCGTCCCTGTTGCGCGCTCATGGTGCTTCCTCCTTCGACGCTCGGGCACGCCTGCAACGCTGCACGCCCGCTTGTTCGGCATAAATTGCATTCATTTTTGTCTTTGGCAATCTACCGATCGCGCTCAATTTGACGCGGGAAGGTCTCGACAGCGGTATCCGGCTGGACTAGCGATACGGGGCAATGAGCATGGTTCTGGACACGCAAAACGGCAGCGACGTGACGGCGGAGCCCGCCGGGGTCATCCCCGCCGAGGCTGCGCGCGCGCCAGCGACTTTGCATGACGAGCTGCTGGCGGCGCTGCGCGACTACATCGTCGAGGGCAATCTCGATGATGGCGCGCGCATTCCCGAGCGACTCCTTTGCGACCGCTTCGGCATTTCGCGAACGCCGTTGCGCGAGGCGCTGAAGGTGCTCGCGGCCGAGGGGCTGATCGAGCTGCTGCCCAATCGTGGTGCCCGCGTCCGTGCGCTCAGTGCTGATGATCTGCGCGAGCTCTTCGACGTGATGGGTGGGCTCGAGGCGCTGGCGGGGCGACTGGCCTGCGAGCGCGTCAGCGATGCGGATGTCGCTGAGATCGAACGGGTGCATCACGACATGTACCGCTTCTATCTGCGGCGCGAGATGCACGACTATTTCCGCTGCAACCAGGATATCCACCGCATGATCGTCGAGGCGGCGGGCAATGCGGTGCTGAGCGCGACCTATGCGAGTTTCGCCGGGCGGATCAGGCGGGTGCGCTATTCGGCCAACCTCGCCACCGATCGCGACCGCTGGGGCGAGGCGATGCGCGAGCATGAGGCGATCCTCGATGCCCTGCGTCGCCGGGCCGGCAGCGAGCTGAGCGACCTGCTGTTCCAGCATCTGCGCAACAAGCGCAAGGCGGCTCAGGCCGAGGCCAAGGGCTGAAAGATCCCTGTCGCCTTCGGCATTGCATCAAGCAGTGCGTTTCGAGGCGCAAGAAGATAGGCATTTCGCTTCGATGCGTTTTTCGGATTGAATGCAAAATTAATTGCTTCTAGGTTCCTCCTCAGACGCCGTCAGAGCGCGACCTTGGGAGGAGACCACCATGACGAAGCATTGGCTTGCCGCATCCGCAATTTTTCTCGTCGGCGCCACGCCGGTTTTTGCCTGGGAGCCGACAAAGGCGATCGAGATCGTGGTCCCGTTCTCGGCGGGCGGCGCCTCGGACCAGATGGCGCGCACGATCCAGGGCGTGATCCAGAAGCACAACCTGACCTCGCAGCCGATCATCGTCGTCAACAAGCCGGCGGCCGGCGGCGCGGAGGGGATGCTCGAGATCCAGAAGTCGCCGGGCGACCCGCATAAGCTGATCACGACGTCGAGCGGCATCTTCATGACGCCGATGGCGACGAAGCTGCCGCTGAACTGGACCGACTACACGCCGGTCGCGATGATGGCGCAGGATAGCTTCGTGCTCTGGGTCAATGCCAAGGCGCCCTACCAGAATGCCGGCGACCTGATGGCCGCGGCCAAGAAGGCCTCGCCGCCGATGAAGGTCGGGGGCACCTCGTCGAAGCGCGAGGACAACCTGATCGTCTTCGCGATGGAGAAGGCCGGCGGCACCAAGCTCGCCTATATCCCGCACAACAGCGGCGGCCAGGCCTCGACCCAGCTTTCGGGCGGCCATGTCGAGGCCACGACCAACAACCCGGCCGAGGACGTCGCCAACTGGCGCGGCGGCGCGACCAAGCCGCTCTGCGTCTTCGCCGAGAAGCCGATGACCTACACGGAAAAGGTCGCCGACGGGAAATCCTGGGCCGACATCCCGACCTGCACGTCGCAGGGGCTGGACGTCACCTACACCATGCTGCGCGGCATGTTCATGCCCGGCAAGGTCACCAAGGAGCAGCAGGCCTTCTATGTGAACATGTTCAAGAAAGTGTCCGAGACACCGGAATGGAAGGACTATCTCGCCCGCAGCGCGCTGATGCCTGACTATCGCGACGGCGAGGCCTTCGTGACCTTCCTCAAGGAGGACGAGGCCAAGCACGCCAGGCTGATGAGCGAAGCCGGCTTCATGGCCAAGTGAGGTTGCTGGCCAAGTGAGACCGCGGTTCTGAGGCACGGGGTCATCCCGGCCGGAACGAGGCGGAGAGCCGGGATCCATTCCGGAACGGCTCAGGCATGGATCCCGGATCGGCGCCGCTGCGCGGCTCGTCCGGGATGACGACGCGGGGACGATGAATGACGCACTCCTCCGAAACAGAGCCGACGCCGCGCGGTCTGTCGCGCCGCCCCGTCGAGCGTGCTGTCGCGGCGATCCTGATCGGCCTCGCCTTCGTCGTGCTCTATGATTCCTACGGGCGCGGCGCCGGCTGGGACAACGGCCCGGAGAACGGCTTCTTCCCGGCCCGGGTCGGCTGGCTGTTCCTCGCCGCTTCGCTCTTCATCCTGGTGCAGTCCTTCCGCTCGCCGCCGGAAGGTATTTTCGTCACCTATGAGCAGCTCGGGCAGGTTGCGCGGGTGCTCGGGCCGCTCATCCTGTTCGTCGCGCTGATCCAGCCGCTCGGGATTTATGTCGCCTCGACGATCTTCATCGTGGTCTTCATGAGCATCGTCGCGACCTCCCGCTGGTACGCGATCGGGCTGACCGCCGTGCTCGTGCCGCTCATCTGCTTTTGGGTGTTCGAGCTCCAGTTCCGCGTGCCGCTGCCCAAAGGCCCGCTCGAAGCCGCGCTCGGCTACTGAGGTTTCAGACGATGGATGATTTCGCCTCGTTGATGGCCGGCTTCCAGGTCGCCCTGTCCTGGCACAACATAGGTTTCATGGCGATCGGCGTGGTGCTCGGCATCATCGTCGGCGTGCTGCCCGGGCTCGGGGGGCCGAACGGCGTCGCGATCCTGCTGCCGCTGACCTTCGGCATGGATCCGACCTCGGCGATCATCCTGCTGTCGTCGATCTACTGGGGCGCTCTGTTCGGCGGCGCGATCACCTCGATCCTGTTCAACATCCCCGGCGAGGCCTGGTCGGTCGCGACGACCTTCGACGGCTACCCGATGGCGGTGCAGGGCAGGGCGGCCGAGGCGCTGACCGCGGCCTTCACCGCCTCCTTCATCGGCGCGATCTCGGGCGTCATCCTGATCACCTTCGTCGCGCCGTTGGTGGCACAGTTCGCGCTGCGCTTCGGCCCGGCCGAGTTCTTCGCGGTCTTCCTCCTGACCTTCTGCTCCTTCATCGGCATGGGGCGGGACAATCGCTCGAAGATCCTGGCCTCGCTCTGCATCGGCTTCCTGCTTGCGGCGGTCGGCCTCGACTCGATCTCGGGCGACCTGCGCATGACCTTCGGCTCGATGGAGTTGATGCGCGGCTTCGACTTCCTGATCGTGGTGATCGGCCTGTTTGGTGTCAGCGAGATCCTGCTGACGGTCGAGGAAGGCCTCGTCTTCAAGGGCAAGAAGGCGAAGATCGACCTCAAGGTCGTGCTGCGGACCTGGGCCGGGCTGCCGCGCTACTGGGCGACGCTGCTGCGCTCGTCCGTTGTGGGCATGTGGATGGGCGTGACGCCGGGCGGCGCGATCGCGGCCTCATTCATGGGCTACGGCCTCGCCAAGCGCTTCTCGAAGCAGGGCAAGAATTTCGGCAAGGGCGAGATCGAGGGCGTGCTGGCGCCGGAGACCGCGGCCCATGCGGCCGGCACGGCGGCGCTCCTGCCGATGCTGGCGCTCGGCATTCCCGGCTCGGCCACCGCAGCGGTGCTGCTCGGCGGCCTCCTGGTCTGGGGGCTGCAGCCCGGCCCCCTGCTCTTCGTCGAGCAGAAGGACTTCGTCTGGGGGCTGATCGCCTCGATGTATCTCGGCAACGTCGCGGGCCTGGTGATCGTGCTCGCCACAGTGCCGCTGTTCGCCGCGATCATGCGGGTGCCGTTCTCCTATGTCGCGCCGGTGATCCTGATCATCTGCGCGATCGGCGCCTACACCATCTCGAACTCGATCTTCGACATCTGGCTGATGCTGCTGTTCGGGGTCGTCGGCTACGTCTTCAAGAAGCTCGACTACCCGCTGGCGCCGCTGGTCCTGGCACTCGTGCTGGGGGACCGTGCGGAGGACGCGTTCAGGCAGGCGCTGCTCGGCTCGGCCGGTTCGCTCAACGTGTTCTGGGCCAACGGGCTCGTCGCCACGCTGGTCGTGCTCGCCATGCTGCTGCTGCTCTGGGGGCCGATCTCGGACATGATCGGTGCGGCCGGCCGGCGCGGGCGGCCGATTGAAGCCAAGGCGGCCGAGTAGGATGAATCCGTCATTGCGAGAAGCGTAGCGACGAAGCAATCCAGGGGCTGCGGCGCTCTGCGTCTCTCTGGATTGCTTCGCTACGCTCGCAATGACGTGCGCCCATCGCCAAAGGCGAGACAACAGAATGACCCAGGCTGCTCTCGGAAAATCTCACGCTCGCAATCTCGGGCTCGAACGCCGCCTCGAAAAGGCTCTGGAAGGGGAGGTCCGTTTCGACGCCTTCACGCGCGGGCGCTACGCGACCGACGCCTCGATCTACCAGATCATCCCGCAGGGCGTGGTGTTTCCGAAGTCGGAGGCCGACATCGCCGCGGCGCTGACGATCGCGGCCGAGCATGGCGTGCCGGTGATCGCGCGCGGCGGCGGCACCTCGCAGAACGGCCAGCCGATCGGCGACGCGCTGATCCTCGACATGACCCGGCATTTCAACGCGATCCGCGCCTATGACCCGGCGGCGCGGACGGTCTCGGTAGCGCCCGGGATGGTGCTCGAGGCGCTGAACGCGCATGTGAAGAAAGACGGGCTGTTCTTCCCGGTCGAGCCCTCGACCGCCAGCCGCTGCACGCTCGGCGGCATGGCCGGTAACAACTCGTCGGGCGCGCGCTCGCTGCGCTACGGCAAGATGGTCGACAACGTGCTCGCCATGAAGGCGATGTTCCATGACGGCGAGGCCTTCGCGCTGGGCGAGGGGCCGGTCGGCGACAATGCCTCGGCCCGGGCGCGGGACCTGATGACGCGGATGCTGGCGCTGGCGGACGGGCATCGCGCCGAGATCGAGGCGATCTTCCCGAAGGTGCAGCGCCGCGTCGGTGGCTACAATCTCGACGAGCTTTTGCCGCTGCGGCCGAACCTCTCGCATCTGCTGGTCGGCTCGGAAGGCACGCTCGCGATCACCACCGAGGCGACGCTGAAGCTCTCGACCCTGCCGCAGCACCGCGTGATGGGCGTCTGTCATTTCCCCAGCTTCCGCGCGGCGATGGAGACGACGCAGCATATCGTGGCGCTGGGGCCGGTCGCCGTCGAGCTCGTCGACAACAATGTGCTGGTGCTCGGCGCCGACATCCCGCTCTTCGTGCGCACGCTCGCCGACATCACCAGGGGCACGCCGAACTGCCTGCTGCTGGTCGAGTTCGCCGGCGACGATCTCGATGCGCTGAGGCGCGACCTCAAGCGGCTCGACCAGTGCATGGCCGATCACGGCTTTGCCGACGCCGTGGTGGAGGTGGTCGAGCCCGCCCGGCAAAAGCCGGTCTGGGAAGTGCGCGAGGCCTGCCTCAACATCATGATGTCGATGAAGGGCGACGGGAAGCCGGTCTCCTTCATCGAGGATTGCGCCGTCCCGCTGGAGCATCTCGCCGATTACACCGACGCGGTGACGGCGCTGTTCGAGCGGCATGGCACGCGCGGCACCTGGTACGCGCATGCCTCCGTCGGCTGCCTGCATGTCCGCCCGATCCTGAACATGAAGGACGAGGCCGGGGTGAGGGCGATGCGCGGCATCGCCGAGGAGGCCTGCGAGCTGGTGCGCCGCTTCAAGGGCTCGTTCTCGGGCGAGCATGGCGACGGCATCTCGCGCTCGGAATTCGTCGAGCCGATGTTCGGCGGGAAGCTGACGCGCGCCTTCGAGCAGGTCAAGGACGGCTTCGACCCCGAGAACCGGCTCAATCCCGGCAAGATCGTGCGGCCGCTCGCCATGGATGACCGCAGCCTGATGCGCTTCGCACCCGGCTACGCCACGCCGGTTCCGGCCGAGACGGCGCTCGACTGGTCGGACTGGGGTGGCCTCGGCGGCGCGGTCGAGATGTGCAACAACAACGGCACCTGCCGGAAGATGTCCGGTGGCACCATGTGCCCGTCCTACCGCGTCACCAGCGACGAGACACATGTCACGCGTGGGCGGGCCAATACGCTGCGGCTCGCGATCTCGGGCCAGCTCGGCCCCGATGCCCTCACCTCCGAGGACATGAAGGAGACGCTCGACCTCTGCGTCTCCTGCAAGGGCTGCAAGCGCGACTGCCCGACCGGCGTCGACATGGCCAGGATGAAGATCGAGTTCCTGAGCCATTACCATGCCAAGCACGGGCTGCCGCTGAAAGAACGGCTGATCGCCTATCTGCCGCGCTACGCGCCCTGGGCGGCGAGGCTCTCGGCCCTGATGAACCTGCGCGACCGGATTCCGCTGCTGGCGAAGCTGAGTGAGCGCTGGCTCGGCTTCAGCGCGCGGCGTTCGCTGCCGGTCTGGCGCAAGCCCTGGCAGCAAGGCGGGAAGGCCGCGACGGTCGCGGAGGTGAAGGGCGACGGGCGCGATCTCGTGCTCTTCGGCGACAGCTTCAACCGCTATTTCGAGCGCGAGAACCTGGAGGCGGCCCAGCGTGTTCTGGCGGCGGGCGGCTACCGCCTGCACAAGGTCGAGCCTCAGGATGGCGGCCGGCCGCTCTGCTGCGGACGCACCTTTCTCGCGGCCGGTCTGGTGGACGAGGCGCGCAAGGAGGCGCGGCGCACGCTCGATGCGCTCTCGCCCTTCGTCGCCAAGGGCGCGCGCATCGTCGGGCTGGAGCCTTCCTGCCTGCTGACCTTCCGTGACGAGTTCTCCGCGATCCTGCCCAAGGCCGAGGTCGCGCCGGTGGCGAGCGCCGCCTTCCTGATCGAGGAATTGCTGGCGGCCGATCTCAAGGCCGGGAAGACGAGCCTGCCGCTGAGGGACCAGGGCGGGCGCGTGGCCCATCTCCACGGCCATTGCCACCAGAAGGCTTTTGCCGCCATGGGGCCGGTCGAGGCGACTCTGCGGGCGGTGCCCGGCCTGGAGGTGAAGCCGATCGAATCGAGCTGTTGCGGAATGTCCGGTGCCTTCGGCTATGGTGCGAAGACGATCGACGTCTCGATCGCCATGGCGGAACTCTCCCTGCTGCCTGCCGTTCGCACGGCCGGCGCGGGCGATTTGATCGTTGCCGACGGCACGAGTTGCCGCCATCAGATATATGATGGTGCCGCGCGCGAGGCGCTGCATGTCGCGCGCGTGCTGGACATGGCACTGGATCACCGCGCTGGCCCCTGATTGCGGCCGGCGGCAATTTGGAAGGATAGCTTCAGATGGCGCAGCCGCTCGCGGGCCTCAGGGTACTCGACATTTCGCAGGTCATGGCCGGACCGTTCTGCTGCATGTTGCTGGCCGATATGGGCGCCGACGTGATCAAGATCGAGCCGCCGGGAACGGGTGATTCGACCCGCCAGTCGATGGGATTCCGCCTCAAGGGCGTGGACAGCCCGGGTTTCCTAGCCCTCAATCGCAACAAGCGCAGCATCGCGCTCGACCTCAAGACCGAGGCCGACCGGGAGGTGCTGTATGCGCTGGTGAAGACCGCCGACATCCTGGTCGAAAATGCCCGCCCCGGCGTCGCCGGCCGCCTCGGCATGGATTACGAGACGCTGCGCAAGATCAATCCGCGGCTGATCTATGCCAGCATCTCCGGCTTCGGCCAGACCGGGCCCTGGTCGCAGCGCCCAGGCTTCGACCTGATGGCACAAGCGGTCTCCGGCGTGATGAGCGCCAATGGCCTGCCCGGCATGGAGCCGTCCAAGAACTCGATTCCCGTGGCGGATCTCGGGGCCGGCATGTTTACCGCCTATGCGGTGCTCAGCGCCGTGATCGGGCGCCAGAGCTCGGGCCAGGGCCAGTATGTCGATGCGTCGCTGTTCGAGGCGGCGATGGCGCTGTCGGTCTGGGAGACGACGGAGCTCTGGGGCACTGGCAAGATTCCGGCGCCGATCGGCTCGGCCAACCGGATGTCGGCGCCCTATCAGGCGGTGGCCGCCTCGGATGGCTGGTTCGTGATCGGTGCGGCGAATCAGGGGCTCTGGACGAAGCTGCTCAAGGCGATCGGCCGCGAGGACCTGCAGCAGGACGAGCGCTTCTCGACCAATGCGGCGCGCATCGCCAATCGTCTCGCGCTGATCGAGGCGATGGCGCCGACCTTCATCACCCGCACCCGAAAGGAATGGGTCGAGGTCCTGCTGGAAGCCGGCGTGCCGGCCACCGAAATCCTCGACTATGCCGAGGCGGTGGTCAGCGAGCAGGCCGTGGCGCGCGAGATGGTCAAGATGGTGCCGCACCCGGCCGAGGGCGAATTCAAGGCGCTCGGTTTCCCGGTGAAGCTCAGCGAGACGCCGCAGCAGATCCGGATGCCCCCGCCGCTGCTGGACGAGCATGGCGAGGAACTGCGCCGGGAACTGGCCGAGAAGGGGTTGCTGGGCGCCGGGCGCCACGCGGCTGAATAACGGCAGCTGAGAGCCAGCCCGGCAAGCTGCGGAGCAGTGCTGATCCGGGCTCCACCGTCATCCCCGGAGCCCTCCGATGGGGCCCGGGGCCCGAGGCGATGTGGTGTTCCGGAAACGCTCAATGCTTCTCGGAAGATCTTCGAGACACTCCTTCCTGCATCCTCAGGATGACGGCTCAGGAATCCGGGCGGTCTCCGTGTGTCCGGAGAAACGGATTGTACAAAGTTTCCGTTCGGTAGGGTTTGACGGAACTCTGCGGTGCAGCATACGGTATACAGAATAAAGACGATCGGTAACCCGAGAGGCAGACCGGCAGCGATCAGGGAGAGAGATGCTATGACCTGTCTGCAGGGACGAGGAATGCTGGCCTGCGCCGGCCCGGCGCATGCCGATCCGGGAGCGACGGCATGAGCGCCGCCGCCCGCCCGCGCATCGGTTTCCTCGGCATTGGCATCATGGGCGAAGCCATGGTGCGGCGCCTGCTCGATCTCGGCTATCCCGTGACGGTCTGGAATCTGGAGCCCGAGCGGCTCGATACGGTGGTGCCGCATGGCGCGGTCGCAGCCGAATCGCCGGCTGCCGTAGCCGCGGCGAGCGACGTCGTCATGCTCTGCGTCCTGCATATGCAGGCGGTGGAGCGCTGCATCCTTGCCGAGGACGGCGTTTCGGCTGCAGGCGCCGGGCCTTCGCTGGTGATCGATTTCTCGACGGCCGATCCAGAGGGCACGCGCCAGGTCGCGGCGAAGCTGAAGGCGCTGACCGGTGCGGGCTGGGTCGACGCGCCGGTCTCGGGCGGGCCACAGCTCGCGCGCAATGGCGGCATGACCGTGTTGGCCGGTGGTTCCGAGGCCGATTTCGACAGGGCGAAGCCGATCATCGAGCAGATGGCCGGCAACCTCACGCTGATGGGGCCGGTCGGCGCCGGACAGACCACGAAGATCATCAACCAGGCGATCGTCGGTACCGGCTATGTCGTGATGGCGGAGGCGCTGATGCTGGCCGAGGCCGCCGGCATCGATGCTGCCCGCCTGCCGCAATGCCTCGCCGGCGGCCATGCCGATTCCAGCCTGCTGCAGCGGCTCTATCCGCAGATGCAGCAGCGCGCCTTCGAGCCGCCCGCGAGCTATGCGCGGCAGCTGCTGAAGGACCTCAAGGCCGTCAAGGAGTTCGCCGAGGGGCTTGGGCTCGACCTGCGCGTGATCGGGCAGGGCGTGCAGCGCTACAAGGACTATGTCGGGCTCGGCCACGAGATGACGGATTCCGCCGCGGTGGTGAAGCTCTACGAGCATGACGCGGCCGAACGCGCCAAGGCCAAGGCATGAAGGCTCAGGACGAGGAGCAGGCTGTGACCGCCCTGCCGCCGCGGCCGAAGCGCGTCATCGACGCGCATCACCATGTCTGGGATCTGGCGAACGACCTGCCCTGGCTGAAGGGCGAGCGCATCCCGTTCCGCTACGGCGACTATTCGGCGATGTGCCGCAACTACATGCCCGCCGACTACCGGAAGGACACGGCCGGCTGGCCGGTCACCGGATCGGTCTATGTCGAGGCCGAGTGGAATCGTGATCTTGCTGCGCAGGAGAGCCGTTGGGTCGCCGGCGTGGCGGCCGAGACGGGTGTGCCGAGTGCGGTGGTGGCCTGGTGCGATTTCGCACAGCCCGAGGTCGGCGCGCTCCTGGCCTCGCATGCCGCGTTGCCGATCGTGCGCGGCGTGCGGCACAAGCCGACGGCCGCCGCCTCGCAGGCTGATGCGAAGCGCGGCGCGGCCGGCTCGATGGACGATCCCGCCTGGCGCAAGGGCTATGCCCTGATGGCCCGGCACGGGCTCTCCTATGACCTGCAGACGCCGTGGTGGCATCTCGATGCGGCGGCGGAACTGGCGCGGGATTTCCCGGCGACGCAGATCATCGTCAATCACACGGCGCTGCCGTCCGACCGCAGCCCGGAGGCGCTCGCCGCCTGGCGCAGCGCGCTCGAAGTCGCGGCCGCCCAGCCGAACATCGCGCTCAAGATCTCCGGCATCGGGCGGCCCGGCCTGCCCTGGACGGTCGAGGCGAATGCGCCGGTGATCCGCGACGCGATCGCGATCTTCGGCAGCGAGCGGGCGATGTTCGCCAGCAATTTCCCCGTCGATGGGCTGGTCGGCGATTTCGACACGATCTTCTCAGGGTTTCTCGCCGCCACGGCGGAGCACACGGAGGCCGAGCGCGACAGGCTTTTCCACGACAACGCGGTGCGCATCTACCGGCTGTGACGCACCAGGCAACGACAGAATAAGCCGGATCAGAAAACGAGGAGGAACGCATGAACAAGAGGCAGACCCTGAAGACTTTCGCCGCGGCGCTCGCGCTCTCGCTCGGGCTGGCGGCTCCGGTCGCGGCCCAGGTGACGATCCGCTATGCCCATGTCGGTTCGGAAGGCGACATCCAGTACTGGTACGCCGAGGAGTTCGCCAAGCGGGTCGAGAAGGGCACGGAAGGCCGCGTCAAGGTGCAGGTCTTCCCGAACTCGCAGCTCGGCGGCGCGTCGGAGACCGTGGACGGCGTCCGCAGCGGCGCGATCCCGCTGGCTCATCACGAATTCGCGTCGCTGTCGCGGCTGATGCCGGACATCGCCGCCTTCGCCGCCCCCTTCGTCTATCGCGACGGCACCCATGCCATGGCCGCGACCGACCCGGCTTCGTCCGAGATCATGAAGGAGATGTCGGACAAGCTGGTCAAGCAGGCCAATATCCGCATCATCGGCCGGCTCTACCGCGGCGCGCGCCAGATGACCGCGAAGATGGCGGTGTATTCGCCGGCCGACCTCAAGGACAAGCGCTTCCGCGGCGTGCCGCTGCAGCTCTGGACGACGATGATCAAGGGCATGGGCGCGGTGCCGACGCCGGTCGAGGTCGGCGAGCTGCCGACCGCGCTGATGACCGGCATGGTGATCGGCCAGGAAAACCCGCTGACCATGATCAACGCGAACAAGCTCTATGAGGTGCAGACCCATGTGATGTTGACCGGGCACATGCAGAACGTGCTGCCGGTCTTCATCAACGAGAGGACCTGGCAGTCGATCCCGGAGAAGGACCGCGCCATCGTCGCCGCGGTCGCGGCCGAGGTCGGCGAGGAGACGCTGAAGCTCGGCCTCGAGGCCGAGGTCCAGCTGATCGACGAGCTCAAGAAGAAGGGCATGACCTTCGTCACCGAGAAGGAGGGGCTCAAGGTCGACGAGTTCCGCAAGTCGGTCGGCGCGCAGGTCACTGCCGACTTCCCGACCTGGGCTCCGATCACGGCGCGCATTGCCGCCGTGAAGTGAAATCGAGGGCCGGGGCGCCGAGCCCCGGCCCTCCCGGATCGCGCCGCACGCCCCACGGGCGCGCGGCGTCGGTCCAGCCGGTGCTCCAGCCGCCCCCATCCTTTCGCCCGCCTGCGAGGCACTCGTGCAAACCTCCGATATCGTCTTCGACGCTCCGGCCCATATCGCCGCAGCGGACAGCCGCAGCTATGCGATCGACCGGGCCATAGAACCGCTGCGCTGGGTATTCCGTTGGGGCAGCCTGGCGATGCTGGTCGCCATGGTGACGCTGCCCTTCATCCAGGTGGTCTCGCGCGAGATCTTCGCCACGCCGATCATCGGCGTCGAGGAACTGGCGCGATTCATGCTGATTTGCTCGGTCTTCCTGGCGCTGCCCTATGTCGTCTCGGCCGGCGCCAATATCCGGATGGAGGAGATCGTCGGGCTTTTCCCGGCCGGCGTCGTGCGGGTCGCCAAGATCGCCGGGGCCATCACGGCGACGGCCACTTTCGCGGCGATCGCGATCGCGGCCTTCGTCGCCATCGGCGGCAATCTCGACAATTCGACGCCGACCCTCGGCATTCCCTACTGGATCTTCCTCGGCGCCGCCTTCGTCAGCTTCGCGATGAGCGCGCTCGAATGTGCGATCCAGACCGTCAAGATCATCCAGGGGCGGCCGCTCTACGTCACCTTCCCGCAGGAGCACGAGCCCGAAGAAGAGCTCGACCTGCCCGACGACATGAAGCACTGAGAGCACCGGCCGATGTCGATCACCATCATCCTCGCCTTCGTGGCGCTCTTCATCTTCGGCTTCCCGGTCGTCGTCGCCATCGCGGTGCCGGCGCTGCTCTACGTGTTCCTGTCGGGCTTCCCGATCGAGCTCGTCGCGCAGCGCATGACCTATGCGCTGGATTCCTTTCCGCTCGTGGCCGTGCCGGTCTTCATCTTCGTCGGCAGCCTGATGAACCAGAGCGGCATCACCAGCCATATCTACCGCTTCGCCCATACGCTCGGCGGCCGCGTTCCGGGCGGTCTGGCGCAGGTCAACGTCATCGGCTCGCTCGTCTTCTCCGGCACTTCGGGCGCGGCGCTTGCCGATATCGGCGGGCTGGGTCGCATCGAGATCCGCGCCATGGTGCGGGCCGGCTTCACCCGCGCCTATTCGGCCGCGATCACCGGCGCCTCGGCGGTGGTCGGGCCGATCTTCCCGCCCTCGATCCCGCTGATCATCTACGGCTCGGTCACCAGCGTCTCGATCGTGCAACTGCTCGTCGCGGGCATCATGCCGGCGCTGCTCTATGTCGCGCTGCTGATGCTGACGGTCGCCTGGCTGGCGAAGCGCCACAACCATCCGCGTTCCAAGCGCTGGCCGACATTCAAGGAGCTGTGGAACACGTTCTGGCCGGCCGCGCCCGCGCTGATGACGCCGCTCCTGCTCGTCGGCGGCATGCTGGGCGGCTATTTCACGCCGACGGAAGCGGCCTCGATCACCGTCGTCTACATCCTGCTGATCGCGATCTTCTTCTATGGCGGCATCACTTGGCCGCGGTTGCGCTTTGCGCTGTTCGACACGGTGAAGACCACCTCCGCCGTGCTGGTCATCGTCTCGGCCGCGGCGCTGTTCGGCTGGATACTGACCGTCGAGCAATTGCCGCAGACCTTCACGCGCAGCCTGCTCGCGATCTCGACCGATCCGCTGATGCTACTGCTGATCGTGAACCTGCTGCTGCTCGTCGTCGGCATGTTCCTCGACAGCACGACCGCGACGCTGCTGGTCGCGCCGCTGGTCGCGGCACCGCTGATGATGGCGGGCGTCGATCCGGTGCATCTCGGCATCATCTTCGTCTTCAATCTGATGATCGGCCTGCTGACGCCGCCGATGGGGCTGGCGCTGTTCCTGCTCTCGGACATCGCCAAGACCTCGATGCCGTCGGTGCTGAAGGCGGTACTGCCCTTCTACATCCCGCTTTTCGCGGCGCTGGCGATCATCACGCTCTGGCCGGACCTGACGCTCTGGCTGCCGAGGATGCTGCGCTAGCAGCCGTTATTGGGAGGAGCGTCAGCGACGAAGCAATCCAGGGTGGCACGGCCGGACGGTACAGTCCGGTCCCCTGGATTGCTTTGCTGCGCTCGCAATGACGGCCCGGCCGTTCCGGCCACCGCCTTGGGTTTGGACCCGGCACGTCCTAAATGAGGTGGGCGATCCGAAAGACCGAGGTGCCATGTCCGAACGCGATTCCGAAGCCAACCGCTTTTCCGCCCGTGCGGCCCGCTATGCCCGGGTCGGGGCCAATGTCGGAGGCGTCGCGGCGCGGATCGCGGGCACGCGGCTGTTCGGCATGGATGGGCGAAACGCCTCCAATGCCGAGGCGCTGGCCAAGGCGCTGGGCGGGCTGAAGGGCCCGATCATGAAGGTGGCGCAGCTCGTCGCCACCATCCCCGACGTGGTGCCGCCGGAATATGCCGCCGAGTTGCAGAAGCTGCAGTCGCAGGCGCCGCCGATGGGAGCGGCCTTCGTCAAGCGCCGGATGATGGCCGAGCTCGGCGCGAACTGGCGCGAGCGCTTTGCCGAGTTCGACCTGAAGCCCGCCGCCGCTGCCTCGCTTGGCCAGGTGCATCGCGCCACATCGCGCGAAGGCGCTACGCTGGCCTGCAAGCTGCAATATCCGGATATGGAATCGGCGGTGGAGGCCGATCTCTCCCAGCTCGAGATCCTGTTCGCGCTGCACCGGCGCATGGACCCGATCATCGACACCACGGAGATCGCCAAGGAGATCGGCGCGCGGGTCCGTGAGGAACTGGACTACCAGCGCGAGGCGAAGCACATCGCGCTTTATCAGGAGATGCTCGGCGAGACGCCGGAGGTGCGCGTGCCGAGCCTCGAGGCCTCCCTCTCGACCAAGCGCCTGCTGACCATGCGCTGGCTCGAGGGCGATGGCATCCTGACCCACAAGCAGGACCCGCAAGGTGCGCGCGACCGCATCTCGACGGCCATGTTCAAGGCGTGGTGGCGGCCCTTCAGCCATCACGGCGTGATCCATGGCGACCCGCATCTCGGGAACTACACGGTCTTTTCGGAAGGCGGCGAGGCGGCGGGCATCAACCTGCTCGACTATGGCTGCATCCGCATCTTCCCGCCCTCCTTCGTCGGCGGCGTGGTCGACCTCTATCGCGGCCTGCGCGAGGGGGACGATGCGCGCGTCGTCCATGCCTATGAGACCTGGGGCTTCAAGGGGCTGACCAAGGATCTCGTCGACACGCTGAACATCTGGGCGCGCTTCATTTACGAGCCGCTGCTGGAGGACCGCGTCCGGCGCATCGCCGAAGGGGTTAGTCCGGCCGAGTACGGCCGCAAGCAGGCCTTCCAGGTACATCAGGCCCTGAAGCAGAAGGGGCCGGTGACGGTGCCGCGCGAATTCGTCTTCATGGATCGTGCCGCGATCGGGCTTGGCGGCGTCTTCCTGCATCTCGACGCGGAACTGAACTTCCACCGGCTGTTCGAAGCGGAGATCGAGGGCTTCTCGGTGGAGAAGGTCTCGGCCGACCAGGCATCGGCTCTGGCGCGAGCCGGGCTGGTCGCCTCCGGTTGAGCAGTTTTCTCGGGCCCGCAAGGGGTTGCGGGCGATTCGGTGCTTGCTTTCGCAGCGTCCGGCGGTCTAGATCGCGCGCTTCCTCCATCGCGTTCCGGAAGCCTTTCCCGCCATGGCCAAGATGTCTCCGCCCGTCGCCATCATCATGGGCAGCCAGTCCGATTGGGCGACGATGCGCCATGCCGCCGAGACGCTTGACGCGCTCGGCATCGCCCATGACGACCGCATCGTCTCCGCCCATCGTACGCCGCAGCGCATGGTCGATTTCGCGACCAGCGCGAAGGCTGAAGGCTTCAAGGTGGTGATCGCGGGCGCGGGTGGCGCCGCCCATCTGCCAGGCATGACCGCCTCGTTGACGCCGCTGCCGGTCTTCGGCGTGCCGGTCGAATCCAAGGCGCTCTCAGGTCAGGACAGCCTGCTCTCGATCGTGCAGATGCCGGCCGGCATCCCGGTCGGCACGCTGGCGATCGGCCGGGCAGGGGCGGTGAATGCGGCGCTGCTCGCCGCCGCGGTCCTGGCACTCTCCGACGAGGCGCTGGCCGAACGCCTCGACGCCTATCGCGCCCGCCAGAGCGCGGCCATCGCCGAGCATCCTGCGAAGGACGAGGCGTGAGCGCGCCGGTCTTCCAAAGCTTCGGCCCCGGCGCCGTCCTCGGCATCATCGGTGGCGGGCAACTCGCACGGATGATCGCGCTCGCTGCGTCCGATCTCGGCATCAGGAGCCATATCTTCGCGCCCGAGCCGGAGAACCCCGCCTTCGACGTCGCTGCGGCCTACACCGTCGGCGCCTATGAGGACGAGGCGGCACTTGCCCGCTTCGCCGAGGCCGTCGATCTCGTGACCTACGAGTTCGAGAACGTGCCGGCCGCGACGGCCGCGTTCCTCAGCCAGCGCAAGCCGCTACATCCCGGCGCGCGGGCGCTCGCCGTGACGCAGGACCGGCTGAGCGAGAAGGCGTTCGTCGCCGATCTCGGGCTCGCCGTCGCGCCGTTCCGTGCCGTCGATTCGCTGGCCGATCTGGAGGCAGCGGTTGCCGCGCTCGGCCGCCCCAGCGTGCTGAAGACCCGCCGCTTCGGCTATGACGGCAAGGGGCAGGTCAAGATTCTGCCGGGGACCGACCTCGACGAGGCCTACCGGGCGATCGGCCAGGCTCCGGCGGTGCTGGAAGGCTTCGTGACCTTCTCGCGCGAGGTCTCGGTCGTCGCGGCGCGCGGCAGCGATGGAAGCTTCGCCGCCTTCGATCTCTGCGAGAACGAGCATCGCGACCATATCCTCGCCTTCACCCGCATTCCGGCAAAGGTGACGGCGGGGACCGAGGCCGACGCCATCGAGGCCGCCCGGCAGATCGGTGAGGCGCTGGGCTATGTCGGCGTCTTCGCGGTCGAGATGTTCGTCGTCGGCGAGGGGGCGGGGGAGAGCGTGGTCGTCAACGAGATCGCGCCGCGCGTGCATAATTCGGGTCACTGGACCAGCGAGGGCGCCGAGACCTCGCAGTTCCATCAGCATGTCCGTGCGGTCTGCGGCTTCCCGCTCGGTTCGGCCAGACGGCGCGGCCGTGTCGAGATGGAGAACCTGGTCGGCGATGCCGCGCTGCGCTGGCGCGATCTCCTGGCCGAGCCCGGCGCGCATCTGCATCTCTACGGCAAGCGCGAGGCGCGGGCCGGCCGCAAGATGGGCCATGTCACGCGGGTTTCGCCCGAGCAGGCCTAGAGCCGGGCGTCGACGGGAGAACTTGTGTTCTCCCCGTTTCTCGCAATCTTGCGGCGTGGACAGGCGGATTGAATTCTGTTATCCGCACGATCCTCCGAGCGCTCTGCACCGCAGGGACGCCGCCCGACTTTTTTTGATCAACCCGCTAAAGACGGACGTTTCACGTGCAGGTTCTCGTTCGCGACAACAATGTCGATCAGGCTCTCCGCGCCCTCAAGAAGAAGCTGCAGCGCGAGGGCGTCTTCCGCGAGATGAAGCTCCGCGGCCATTACGAGAAGCCCTCCGAGAAGAAGGCGCGTGAGAAGGCAGAGGCGGTCCGTCGCGCTCGCAAGCTGCAGCGCAAGAAGCTCCAGCGTGAAGGCCTGCTGCCGGCGCCGGTGAAGCCGAAGCGTCCCTGATTGCGTCGGCGGCACGACACGCTGCCTGACCACCACGATCATCAACAGCGCCTGGAGCCGCCTCCGGGCGTTGTTGCTTTTCGGACGCCGTTAACCAAACCTTTGGCACAAAGCGGCGTTCTGTTCTCCGGGGCGCTGTCGGTTGGGGAGCGCGACGACGCCGTATCGGCCCGGACGGGCCGCTTGGCAGATGAAGCAGAACCGGACCGAAGGACGAAGCATGATGGCTGTCACGAACGAGCGGAGCGGGCGCGGGGCCGGCAAGATCCGGCAGGGCAAGGCCGCAAAAGCCAGGAGCCTGGTGGCTGCAGCGGGCATGGCCCTGGCGCTCGCCGGCTGCGACACCGTCTCGACGATGACGGGGCAGCCCGTCGCCGAGCTCGACACCGCTTCGGCAGCCGATGCCAAGGTCAATATCGGCTCGCTGACCGAAGTCGTCTCGCGCAACCCCAACGATCCCGGCGCCTACAACACCCGCGGCGCGGCCTATGCCCGCATCGGCCGCTTCTCGGATGCGATCGCCGACTTCACCAAGGCGGTCCAGCTCGACCCGAACCTCGCCTCGGCCTACACGAATCGCGGGTTGGCCCTGCGCCAGAGCGGGCGTGGCGACGCGGCACTGCAGGATTTCAACCGTGCAACCACGGCGAATGCGAACTACGCCCCGGCCTATATCGCACGCGCCAACCTGCTGCGTGCCCAGGGCAACAGCCAGCAGGCGCTCTCCGACCTCAACACCGCGATCCGGCTGAACCCGGAATCGGCGGAAGCATTCCATGCCCGTGGGCTGGTCTATCAGCGCGAAGGCCAGCACCAGCATGCGGTGACCGATTTCGATTCGGTGATCGACCGCAATCCGTACAATGCTCCGCCCTATACGGCCCGCGGCCAGAGCCTCAACGCTCTCGGCAAGTATGATGCGGCGCTGGAGGACTTCACCGCCTCGCTCAATGTCGACAACCGCAACGCCGATGCCTGGGCCGGGCGGGGCTTCGCCTATGAGAAGCTCGGCAAGAAGGCGGAAGCCGCCGAAAGCTATCAGCGCGCGCTAAGCCTCGACGGCAACAACGCCACGGCCCGCTCTGGCCAGTCCCGCCTCGGCGGCGGTGGCGGCGGGCTGTTCAGGAGCTGATGGCCCAAGTCATGCTCGGCTTCGTCCCGAGCATTTCGCCTATTCGATCGTGCGGCTTTCCGCGCCTTTCAGCGTTCCGGCCGCGACCTCTCCGAGGAACTGCCTGACTTCGTCCAGCGCGCCAAAGGCGGCGAGGTTACCGTGGTTGCCTTGCGGGAAGCTCAGGAAGCGCTTCGGTGCGTTGGCGAGGCCGTATAGCGCCTCGCCCTCGGCAAAGCGGATGACGCCGTCGCGGGTGCCGTGCATCACCAGGAGTGGCAGGCGCAGACGCCCGACGATCTCGTCCGAGCGGAACGGGTCCAGCATAAGCAGGCGCACCGGCACATACGGATAGGCGCGCTGTGCGACGGAAGCCGCCGAGAGGTAGGGCGCCTCCAGCACGACGGCCGCGAGCGGCACCTCGGCCGCCAGCTTGAGCGCAACGCCGGTGCCGAGCGATTCCCCATACGCTATGAGCTGGGCCGCGCCGAACCGCTCTGCAGCGGCGCCGTAGAGCGCCCTTGCGTCGAGATGCAGGCCGGCCTCGCTCGGGCTCCCGGTCGAGCCGCCATAGCCGCGGTAGCTCAGGGCGAACAGCCCGGTGCCGTCTGCCGTCAGGTTGCGGAAGCGCTCGATCCGGCCGGGCTGGCCTAGATTGCCGCCATTGCCGTGGAAATAGAGCAGGACCGGCTTGCCAGGCTGCGGGGGCACCACCCATGCCACCAGCCGCTCGCCATCGGCGGCCGTCAGAGTGACCTCCTCGATGCCGCGAATCCCGGTGGTGGCGGCCGGAACCCGCGAGGGATCGCGCGGGAACAGTAGGTTGCGCTGCTGGAGATAGAGCAGCAGGAGGAGGCCGATATAGACGCAGGCGGCGACGAAGAGGCCGTGCTTCAGGAAACGTAGGATCATCGCAAGAGCGGCGCCGGACAAAGCGAAAGGGCCGGCATGAAGCCGGCCCTTTGCAGCGTTCTCATGACGAGGCCGCCGATGCTCAGGCTCAGTGCGCCATCGCCTTGACGATCTCGTCGGTGACCTTCTTGGCGTCGCCGAAGAGCATCATGGTGTTGGGGCGGAAGAACAGCTCGTTCTCGACGCCGGCATAGCCGGCGGCCATGCCGCGCTTGATGAAGAGCACGGTCTTGGCCTTCTCGACGTCGAGGATCGGCATGCCGTAGATCGGCGAGGCCTTGTCGGTCTTCGCGGCCGGGTTGGTGACGTCGTTGGCGCCGATGACGAAGGCGACGTCGGCCTGACCGAATTCCGAGTTGATGTCCTCGAGCTCGAAGACCTCGTCATAGGGCACGTTGGCCTCGGCCAGAAGCACGTTCATATGGCCGGGCATGCGGCCCGCGACCGGGTGGATGGCGTATTTGACCTCGACGCCTTCCTTCTTCAGCAGGTCGGCCATCTCGCGCAGCGTGTGCTGCGCCTGGGCCACCGCCATGCCGTAGCCCGGCACGATGATGACCTTGCCGGCGTTCTTCATGATGTAGGCGGCATCGTCCGACGAGCCCTGCTTGACCGGACGGGCCTCGACCGCGCCACCGGCGCCGGCCGCGGCATCGTCGCCGCCGAAGCCGCCGAGGATGACGGAGATGAAGCTCCGGTTCATCGCCTTGCACATGATGTAGGACAGGATCGCGCCGGACGAGCCGACCAGCGCGCCGGTGATGATCAGCGCCATGTTGCCGAGCGTGAAGCCGATGCCGGCCGCGGCCCAGCCCGAATAGGAGTTCAGCATCGAGACGACGACGGGCATATCGGCGCCGCCAATCGGGATGATGAGCAGGACGCCCAGCGCGAACGAGACCAGCACGATCAGCCAGAAGACGACATGGCTCTCGGTCTTCAGGAAGATCAGCAGCAGCACGAGGAGCGCGATGCCGAGGCCGATATTGATGCCGTGGCGCTGCGGCAGCATAATCGGCTTGCCGCTCATGCGCCCGTCGAGCTTGAGGAAGGCGATGATCGAGCCGGTGAAGGTGATCGCGCCGATGGCGACGCCGAGACCCATCTCGAACAGGCTCGCGCCCTTGATCTGGCCGACATTGCCGATGCCGAAGGCGCTCGGCGCGTAGAGCGCGGCGGCCGCCACCAGCACGGCGGCGAGGCCGACCAGCGAATGGAAGAAGGCGACCAGCTGCGGCATCTGCGTCATCTGCACGCGCCTGGCCATATAGGCGCCGATGCCGCCGCCGATGCCGATACCGGCCGCGACCAGCAGCCAGCCCGAGAACCCGGACGGCGGGAAGAAGACGATGGTCGTGGCGATGGCGATGCCCATGCCGACCATGCCGTAGCGGTTGCCCTGGCGAGAGGTCGTCGGGTGCGACAGGCCCCGCAGGGCCATGATGAAGAGAACGCCGGAGACGACGTAGAGAAGGGCGGAGAGGTTCGCGGCCATCGGCGCTCAGCCCTTCTTCTTGTACATGGACAGCATCCGCTCGGTGACGAGGAAGCCGCCGAAGATGTTGACCGAGGCCAGGACCAGCGCCACGAATCCGAAGATCTTGGCCCAGACCGGGCCGTCGCCGAGCGCGGGCAGCGCTTCCACGCCGACCGCCAACAGGGCGCCGACGACGATGACCGAGGAGATCGCGTTGGTGACCGACATCAGCGGCGTGTGCAGGGCCGGCGTGACCGACCAGACCACGTAATAGCCGACGAAGACGGCGAGCACGAAGATCGCGAGGCGGAAGACGGTCGGGTCGACGCCGACCGCGACGCTCGCGGCCGCGGCCGCCTGCTCGGCATAGCGCTCGGCGAGCTCGGCGGCCTGCTTGGCCAGCGCAGCGGCGTTGCGGGCCTGTTCGAGGGCCTGCTCGGGTGTCGGATTAGCCATTGGTCACGTTCCCCTCGGCGACAGGCTTCGACTCGGTCTCGGTCACTGGCGCCGGCTCGGGTTTTGGCTCGGGCTTGGGCGCGAAATTAGGATGGATCACGGCGCCGTCGCGCGTCAGCGCGGTCGCCTTGACCAGTTCGTCGTCCCAGTTCACCGCGAGCTTCTTCTCGGCCTTGTCGATCAGCGTCTCGACGAAGGCGAAGAGGTTCTTGGCGTAGAGCTGCGACGAGGTCGCGGCGAGACGGCCGGGCACGTTCAGATGGCCGACGATCTTGACGCCGTTGGGCGTGGTCACGACCTCGCCGGGCTTGGCGAGTTCGCAATTGCCGCCGCGCTCGACCGCGAGGTCGACGATCACGGAGCCCGGCCGCATGCTCTCGACCATCGCGGTCGAGATCAGCTTCGGGGCAGGGCGCCCCGGAATCAGCGCCGTGGTGATGACGATGTCCTGCTTGGCGATGTGGTTCGCCGTGAGCTCGGCCTGCTTGGCCTGATACTCCTTGGACATCTCCTTGGCGTAGCCGCCGGCGGTCTGCGCCTGCTTGAACTCCTCGTCCTCGACGGCGAGGAACTTGGCGCCGAGCGATTCGACCTGTTCCTTGGTGGCGGGGCGCACATCGGTCGCGGTGACGATGGCGCCAAGGCGACGCGCGGTCGCGATCGCCTGCAGGCCGGCGACGCCGACGCCCATGATGAAGATCCTGGCGGCGGGAACGGTGCCGGCTGCGGTCATCATCATCGGCAGAGCGCGGCCATATTCGGCGGCGCCGTCGATGACGGCGCGATAGCCGGCGAGGTTGGCCTGGGAGGAGAGCACGTCCATCACCTGCGCGCGGGTGATGCGCGGCATGAACTCCATCGCGAAGGCGGCGACATTGGCCCTGGCGAGCGACGCCAGCGCCGGCTCGTTGCCATAGGGGTCCATCGTCGCGATGACGAGTGCACCGGCCGGCAACGCCGCCATCTCGGCCTCGGCCGGGCGGCGAACCTTCAGTACGATTGCCGCGTCGGCGAGCGTCGCGGCGGCGTTGGCGGCCAGCTTAGCGCCGGCGGCCTCATAGTCGGCATCGGTGATGCCGGAGGCGAGGCCGGCGCCCTTCTCGACGACGACCTCGGCCCCGAGGCCGATGAATTTGCGCACGGTTTCCGGTGTCGCTGCGACGCGGGCTTCCGCCCCCTGCGTTTCGGCTGGCACGGCAATACGCATGGGCGGACCCTCTCGGAAACTCGTGTGCGGGCTCTAGTGGGAGGCGGCGGGCAGGAGCACCAGCGCCAGCAGCAGCAGGACGAACGGCACGGCCGTCGCCTTCCACCCGATCGACTTCGAGGCGAGCCCGATGCCGGTGCCGACCAGCGTCAGCAGCGTGCCGATGATCGCGAAGCCCCAGGCACCTTTGGTGCCGCCGACCGCGAGTGCCGCCACGATGGCGAGGCAGGCCACGGTGCCGACTTCGGCGAAATGAATGAAGCCGTGATAGGTGCGGTCGTGCTCCCGGTAGTCCATCTGCGGAATATCGTCGGCGTGGTGTCCGTCGCTGGCCATCATATGTTCCCGGATAAAATGCTCTGCCCTTGCCTGTAGCGCACCTGCGGGAGGTCGGCAACGGAGTGCCGGCAGAGCGTTTCCGCAAGGGGACGCCGAGACGGGGGCGGGGTGCGTTTATCGTCGCTTCAACGCATATAAATCGATTGAAATCCAGAGAGTTTTTCCCTGCGACAAAAGATCGACGCCAGGCTCAGGCGATGATGTCCGGCGTCAGCGCGTCCTCGATCTGCGAGATCCGGTCCTTGAGGTACAGCTTTCGCTTCTTCAGCCGCTGCACCTGGATCTGGTTGATCGCGCCGACGCGTTCCAGCGCATCGATCGCGCTGTCGAGGTCGCGATGCTCCTCGCGAAGGCGCGCAAGTTCGGCGGTGAAGGCCTCGATCTCTTCCGGGCTCAACTCGAATCCCATCGTCGTCCCATCATCGCCGCGATTGGTCGTGACTATGCGGAGACGCCGGGCGCCCCGCAAGAGCGTGGACGCCAGCGCAGAGCGACGCGTCGCATTCGTCGCGTCGCGGAAAGGAGCCGGTCGGAATGACAACACGTCGCATGGCCATTGCGAAGTATGACCGCAGACGTGAAGCCGGCTCTATGTCAGACTGCCTGAGTCAACATGCTCATCAGGAGGATCCAGATGTCGCTGCAGACCCATCTCGTCGAACTCGAGCGCAAGCATCGCCAGCTTGAGGAGGCCATCGCCCAGGCGGTCGCGAGCCCCTCTGCCGATGGCCTCAGCGTCAGCGAGTTGAAGCGCAAGAAGCTGGTGCTGAAGGAGGAGATCGAGCGCGTGCGGCAAACGATGCCGGACTCGACACTGCATTAAGCAGCATGGCCGGGCAGATGTGGCCCGGGTGAATGTGACGACAACAGAGCGGCCGGCCCCGTAAATAAGGGCCGGTTTTTTTATGCTCCGATCCGATAAGCCGGTGGTCCGGGATGCTGTGCTGCCCCGCCGGCCCAGCTTTGCCACAATTGCGGCGACCAAATGGAACCTCCAGGCCGGGTCGGCAGTTCGACAGCAGCGTGCGATGACAGCGGAGGTTTGCCATGGGCATCATCTGGACGATCATCATCGGCTTCGTGGCGGGTATCATCGCCAAATTCATCATGCCCGGCTCGAATGAGCCGTCCGGTTTCATTCTGACGACGATCCTCGGGATCGTGGGGGCGTTTGTCGCGACCTATCTCGGGCAGGCGCTCGGTTGGTACGGCGCCGGCGAGGGGGCCGGGCTGATCGGGGCCGTGGTCGGCGCGATCATCGTTCTCGCGGTCTGGGCGATGCTCAGCAACCGCAGAAGCGCCGTTTGATCCGTTTCCTTCCAGCCATCCGGGAGTGATGATGATGGACGACAATGCGAAGGGCGGCTTTCCGTCGCTGACTGCCTTGCTCGGCCTGCTCGCCGTCGCGGGCTATCAGAACCGCGACAAGATCGGCGAATGGCTGCGCGGCGCGACGCAGCAGCCGGGCGGCACGGATGCAGTGCCCGGCGGCCCGGCGGGCTCGCCGCAACTGGGGCAGCCTGAGGGCGGGCTTCTAGGTGGCCTCGGGGGAATGCTCGGTGGCGGGCTCGGCGAACTGGTGGACCGGTTCACGCAGTCGGGGCAAGGCGACAAGGCCGATTCCTGGGTCCGCCAGGGACCCAATCAGGACGTCGCGCCGCCTGATATCGAGCGGGCTCTGGGGCCCGAGATCATCGCGGCGATCACGCGGCAGACCGGCCTTTCCCGCGAGGAGCTGCTGGAACGGCTCTCCACCGTGGTGCCGCAGGCGGTCGATAGTTCCACGCCCGACGGTACGATCAGGCGCGCCGGGTTCTGACGGAGGCGCTCACAACGCGCGCGCCATCTCCCGCAGCCGGAATTTCTGGATCTTGCCCGTCGAGGTCTTGGGGATCTCGGTGAAGACCACCGTGCGGGGGCATTTGAACGAGGCGAGGTGCTGCCGGCACCAGGCGATGATCTCGGCCTCGGTCGCGGTCTGGCCGGGCCTGAGTTCGACGAAGGCGCAAGGCGTCTCGCCCCATTTCTCGTCCGGCTTGGCGACGACCGCGGCCGTTTGGACGGCTGGGTGCTTGTAGAGCGCGTCCTCGACCTCGATCGAGGAGATGTTCTCGCCGCCTGAGATGATGATGTCCTTGGAGCGGTCCTTGAGCTGGATGTAGCCGTCGGGATAGCGCACCCCGAGATCGCCGGTGTGGAACCAGCCTCCGGCGAAGGCCGCTTTCGTCGCCTTCGGATTGCCGAGGTATCCCTTCATCACGACATTGCCGCGCATCATGACCTCGCCCAACGTCGTGCCGTCGCGCGGGACGGGCTGCATCGTCTCGGGGTCGAGCACATCGAGCCCTTCCAGCGCCGGATAGCGCACGCCCTGGCGGGCCTTCTTCGCCGCCTGCTCGCCGGGCGAGAGGGTGTCCCAGTCGCCGTTCCAGTCGTTGACGACGGCGGGGCCGTAGACCTCGGTCAGCCCGTAGAGATGCGTCACCTCGAAGCCGGCCTGCTTCATGCTGGCGAGGACGGCCTCGGGCGGCGGGGCGGCGGCGGTGAAGAAGGACACGGTCTGGGGAAAGTCGCGACGCTCGTCGGCTGTGGCGTTGAGCAGGGCCGACATCACGATCGGCGCGCCGCAGAGATGGGTGACGCCATGGTCGGCGAGCGCGTCATACATCGCCTTGGCGCGGACCTGGCGCAGGCAGACATGGGTGCCGGCGACGACCGAGATCGTCCAGGGGAAGCACCAGCCGTTGCAGTGGAACATCGGCAGCGTCCAGAGATAGACCGGATGCCGCCCGAGATTGCCGGTGATGATGTTGGAGGTCGCGAGCAGATTGGCGCCGCGATGGTGGTAGACCACGCCCTTGGGATCGCCGGTCGTGCCTGATGTGTAGTTCAGCGCGATCGCGTCCCATTCGTCTGACGGCATCGGCCAGTCGAAATCGGGGTCGCCGCCTGCGAGGAAATCCTCGTACTCGATGCCGCCGAGGCGCTCGCCCGGACCGTCATAGACCGGGTCGTCATAGTCGATGACCAGCGGCCTGACCTTGCAGAGGGCCAGCGCCTGCTTGATCGTCCCAGAGAACTCGCGGTCGGTGATCAGCACCTTGGCGCCGCCATGGTCGAGCGAGAAGGCGATGATCGCCGCGTCGAGGCGGGTGTTCAGCGTGTTGAGCACGGCGCCGGCCATCGGTACGCCGTAATGGCATTCGAGCATGGCCGGGGTGTTCGGCAGCATGGCCGCGACGGTGTCGTTCTTGCCGACGCCGTGCCGCACCAGCGCCGAGGCGAGCCGGCGGGCACGGGCATAGAACTCTGCATAGCTGCGGCGGAGCGGGCCGTGAATGATCGCGGTGCGATCCGGAAAGACGGCCGCGGCGCGTTCGAGGAAGGGCAGCGGGCTCAGCGGCTGGTAGTTGGCCGGGTTGCGGTCGAGATCGGTATCATAGGCTGAGCTGGTCATCGGAGCGTCCTTCCCCACGCCTTCGGTCTAGCTCGCCCGGCGGCCGCTTGTAACTAGCCATTCCGACGAAGACGCTCCCGGCGCCACCGCGCCGTCACGCGAAGAACAAACCCTGCAGCCCGACGAAGACGAGCCTGGCGCCGACCAGCAGCAGGAGCCAGTAGATGATGCCGTAGAATCGCTCGGCCGGTACGCGGCGCACCAGCCAGACGCCGGCGAAGGTGGCGGCCACCGCGACCGGCAGCAGCGCCGCCGAGGCGGTCAGATTCTGCGCGCTGAACTGGCCGAGCGCCAGATAGGGGATGAGCTTCACGACGTTCATCGCTGCGAAGAAGATCGCGCCGGTGCCGACGAAGACGGCGGGCGGCAGACGCTGCGGCATGACGTAGATCTGGAAGGGCGGCCCGCCGGCATGGGCGATCATGCTGGTGAAGCCGGAGACGAGGCCCCAGAAGCCGCCGGCGCCCCAGTTCGCGCGCCGGACGACCGGCGTCCCACTTTTGCCGGCCAGCATGCGGCGCAGCGCAAAACCGATCGAGATCATGCCGACGGCGAGGCCGACCGCGGCGTCGGAAACCCTGGCCGCCAGCAGATAGCCTGCCAGCACGCCAAGCAGGGCGCCGGGTGCCAGCGTCGCGAGGTTGCGCTTGTCGAAATCGCGCCGATAGGACCAGACCGTCACGACATCCTGTGCAATCAGCAGCGGCAGCATGATCGCAGCGGCCGTCACCGGCGAGACGACGAGTGCCATCAGCGGCAACGAGAGCAGGCTGAGACCTGAAAAGCCGCCCTTGGCCAGTCCCATCAGGATGACGGCCGGAACCATGGCGGCGAAGAAGGCGAGATCCAGGGACATGAGCGAGGCAGCGCCGAGAAGTCGGGGAGAGGGATGCAGAGGTCAGCGAAAGTCGTAGCAGCGAAAGCTTGCCTCGCGGCGGGAGGAGGGCGCAGGATTCGCGCCAAACCGCCCCGCCCATGCCGGCTCGCCGTGGGGCTTTAGGATGAAAGCCGGCGCAGAGGAACGCTTCCGATGAATGGCTCCCATGCGGCCTCCACCCGTCCCGCCGAGGGTTATCACGAGACCTATGCAAGCTGGCAGGCCGATCCCGAAGCTTACTGGCTCGATATCGCCAAGGGCATCGACTGGATCAGGCCGCCGCAGCGGGCGTTCGACGCCGGGCAGGGCGTCTATGGCCGCTGGTTTCCGGATGCGACCTGCAACACCTGCTTCAATGCGCTGGACCGCCATGTCCGCGACGGGCGCGGCGGCCAGGTCGCGCTGATCCATGACAGCCCCGTCACCGGGACCAAAGCCAAGCTCACCTATGCGCAGATGCTGGACGAGGTCTCGACGCTGGCCGCCGTGCTAAAGGACCTCGGGGTAGGCAAGGGCGATCGCGTCATCATCTACATCCCGATGATCCCGGAGGCGGTCTTCGCGATGCTTGCCTGCGCGCGCATCGGTGCAGTGCATTCGGTGGTGTTCGGCGGCTTCGCCGCGAAGGAACTGGCGACGCGCATCGACGATGCCGAGCCGAAGGTGATCCTGACCGCGACCTGCGGCGTCGAGCCGACGCGCGTGGTCGAGTACAAGCCGCTGCTGGACGCCGCGATTGCTATGTCCAGGCACAAGCCGGATGCCTGCGTCGTGCTCAACCGGCCGCAGGTGGAAGCCTCGATGCATGCGACGCGCGACAGGAACTGGCGCGCACTGGTCGCGGCCGCGAAGGCTGCCGGTCGCCGGGCCGAATGCGTCGAGGTCGCGGCCACCGATCCGCTCTACATCCTCTACACCTCCGGAACGACAGGCCGCCCCAAGGGCGTGGTGCGCGACAATGGCGGGCACATGGTCGTGCTCAAGGCGACGATGGACCAACTCTTCGACGTCGGGCCCGGCGAGGTGATGTTCACCGCCTCCGATGTCGGCTGGGTCGTCGGCCATGGCTACATCGTCTATGCGCCGCTGATCCAGGGCGCGACCAGTGTGCTCTATGAGGGCAAGCCGGTCGGCACGCCCGATCCCGGCGCCTTCTGGCGCGTCATCGCCGAGCATGGCGTCAAGGTGCTGTTCACGGCGCCGACCGCCTTCCGCGCCATCCGCAAGGAAGACCCGGAGGGGAAGCATATCGCCGGGCACGACCTGTCCCGTTTCAAGGCGCTGTTCCTTGCCGGCGAGCGGGCCGATCCCGAAACGCTGAAATGGGCCGAGGGACTGCTGAAGGTGCCGGTGATCGACCATTGGTGGCAGACCGAGAGCGGCTCGCCGATCGTCGGCGACCCGCTGGGGCTCGGGCTGCTGCCGGTGAAGCACGGCTCGCCGACCGTGCCGCTGCCGGGCTGGGACGTGCAGTGCCTCGACGAGGGCGGCCGGCCGGTGGCACCGGGCATGATGGGCGCGATCGTGCTCAAGCTGCCGCTGCCGCCCGGCGCGCTGCCGACGCTCTGGAACGACGATGCGCGCTTCCGCGAGGCCTATCTCACGACCTATCCGGGTTATTACAACACCTCGGATGCGGGCTTCATCGACGCGGACGGCTACGTCTTCATCATGGGCCGCACCGACGACATCATCAATGTCGCCGGCCACCGGCTCTCGACCGGCGGGATGGAGGAGGTGCTGGCGGCCCATCCGGCCGTGGCCGAATGCGCGGTGGTCGGCATCCGCGATGCGCTCAAGGGCGAGCAGCCCTGCGGCTTCGTCGTGCTGAAGGCCGGCACGAGCCAGTCGCCGGCCGAGGTCGAGAAGGAGCTGGTCGCGCTGGTGCGTGAGCGGATCGGGCCGGTGGCGGCGTTCAAGATCGCGGTGACGGTAAACCGGCTGCCGAAGACGCGTTCGGGCAAGATCCTGCGCGCGACGATGAAGAAGATCGCCGATGGCGAGGATTATGCGATGCCGGCGACGATCGAGGATCCGGCCGTGCTCGACGAGATCGACAGCGTGCTGAAGGGCAGGGGACTCGGGTAGTCTCGATCGTCATTCCCGGGTGAAGCAAAGCTTCGACCCGAGAATCTTTGGGCAAAACGCCTTGGTTTCCGAGATGATCGGGCAAGCCCGAGCATGACGAGCGGCAGGGCTGGCCTCAGCCCTCGTCGTCCTCGTCCACCGGACGCTTCATCTGCTTCAGCTTGGCGAAGACGGAATCGACGTCGATCGCCGCCTCTTCCTCGCGCTTCGGCTTGCTCATGTCGGCGAAGGTCTGGCTCAGCGGAGCGGGCTCGGGCGCGGTGGTCTCTTCGGCCGGGAGCAGGGTCGAGCCGACCTCAGCCAGCGCCGCGGGGCGGTCCTTGGCGGCGCGGGCGACCTCGAAGTCGAGATCGATCTGCGAGCTGAGGCCGAGGCTGACCGGGTCGATCGGCGTCAGCGTCTGGGCGTTCCAGTGGGTGCGGTCACGGATCTGGGCGATCGTCGACTTGGTCGTGCCGATCAGGCGGATGATCTGTGCGTCCTTGAGCTCGGGATGGTTGCGCAGCAGCCAGAGGATCGCATTCGGGCGATCCTGGCGCTTCGAGACCGGGGTGTAGCGGGGCCCCTTGGCGCGCTTGACCTCAGGCACCTTCACCTTGCGCTCGGCGAGCTTGAGGTGGTGGGCCGGGTTCTTGGCGGCGCGCTCGAGCTCCTCGCGGGTGAGCTGGCCCGAGGTGATGGGGTCCAGGCCCTTGATGCCGGCGGCGACCTCGCCATCTGCGATGCCGCGCACCTCGAGCGGGTGGAGTTTGCAGAACTCCGCGATCTGCTCGAAGGTCAGGGACGTGTTCTCGACCAGCCAGACCGCGGTGGCCTTCGGCATCAGCGGGGGATTCGACACGGGTTGTCTCCTGAATCTCGAAAGCCGGCGAACGGGCCGGATCGGCGTCGCGGACAAGGGTTCTCATGCGCCGACCGGCCTTCCCGGCCGGCCATCCAAATCATCGACGATGAACAGGATGGCGCGCGTTATAGGCGAGGCCGGGGCAGGTGTCCAAGAAAAAGCACGCTGGGCTGCGGGAAGGCGAGTGGCGCGGGCCGGCTTTCGGTCCTAGTCTGCCGCCGCCCGCGCAGATGGAGGTCAGGATGTCGCTTTTTCCCGATGATGATCGTCCGAAACCCAAGGCCGTGCATGAGATCGGGCAGGATCTGTCGATGCTCTCGCTGGCGGAGATCGACCAGCGCATCGAGGCGCTGAAGGCCGAGATCGAACGGCTGGCCGAGGCCAGGACCGGCAAGGCGGCGTCGCGCAACGCAGCGGACGCGTTCTTCCGCAAACCGGACTGAGGAGTGCGGCCTGGCGGCGCGCGTTAAGCGCTCCTTAACGATTCCAAAGTATGAATATGGCTGTCCGGATTGTCTGGATGCGAGTGGCTCCTGCCCTCTCTGTTTGACGCCTCCCTGTTGACCTTCGAGCCGCCCGACCGAGGCGGCTCTTTTTTGTGTTCTCTATCCGCGTTAAGGTTAACCACATCTTACCAGCGCGGCGCGGGAGCAGCGGCGTTATCTTTGCGACATCGGTGGAAAGAACCGCGACGCGTGCCAGGCAAGCACGATGTTGTGTCGATAGGAGACACCGTAATGACAGACCTGCTGATGCTCGAGCCCGATGCCGACGAGGGAGCGATTTCCTTCGCGCGCGGCTTCGTCAAATCCGATGCGTTCATGGCGCTGTTTCGCGAGGGCATGGGGCTTGTCGAGCGGACGGCCGCCTATCTCGACGGCGACGGCCGGGCGGAATCGGCGGCGCTGCCGCGCGAGGTTGCCCTGAGCTATGCCACCGAGAGCATGCGCCTGACGACGCGGCTGATGCAGATCGCCTCCTGGCTTCTGGTGCAGCGGGCGGTGGCCGAAGGCGAGATGACCGCCGAGCAGGCGCAGGCCGAGAACGACAAGGTGAGGATCCCCGAGCAACTCGCCACTGCGCCGGCGGTCGAGGTCGAGCGCCTGCCGCAGGGCCTGCGCGACCTGATGGGGCATTCATTCCGCATGCAGGCCCGCATCCGTCATCTCGAGGGCCAGATGTCGGGCAAGCAGGCGCCCAGCGAAAGGGCGAATCCGGTCCAGAACCAGCTCGACAGCCTCAAGGCGAAACTCGGCATGGCCTTCTGAGGCGGCCGGCGCGGCAGCGCATCCGGATCATGGGTGGCTGACAGCCGCCCATACAGTCAAAACAAACAAGGCCCGGTCGAGAAGACCGGGCCTTGTTTGATTCAGATCAGCGAGGGCAAGGCCGCTCGCAGGCAGATTACTTCTTGCCGAGCGATCCGATGGCGGCGAAGCGCGTGTTGAAGCGCGAGACGCGGCCACCACGATCGAGCATGTGCTGCGTGCCGCCGGTCCAGGCCGGGTGCGTCGTCGGGTCGATGTCGAGGTTGAGGGTGTCGCCCTCCTTGCCGAACGTCGAACGCGTGAAGTATTCCGTGCCATTGGTCATGACGACCTTGATGGTGTGGTAGTCGGGGTGGATGCCGGTCTTGGCCATGGCTAAATCCTCGAACTCGATAAGCGGGCGTGGTCGACAAGCAGGCGAGCCTGCCCGGCCCGTCGAAAAATTCGTATGAGCCTGTCGTGAAGTCGCGTGCACATATCGCAGCCCGGCCGACAGTGCAAGCAGGACAGGACAAAGTCGCGTGGCCGAAGCTGTAACCGACGACAAAAAACCGCGGCCCGATTTCCGCTTGCTCGCATCCTTCTGGCCTTATGCCCTCAAGCACAAGGGGCGCATCGGGCTGGCGCTGCTGGCGCTGGTCGTCGCCTCGGTCGCCACGCTGGCGCTGCCGATGGCGGTGCGCCGGGTCATCGATGTCGGCTTCTCGGGCGGCGAGCAGCAGCTGGCGAACAACTACTTCATCCTGCTGATCGGCGTCGTCGCGGTGCTCGCTTTGGCGAGCTCGGCCCGCTTCTATCTCGTGATGACGGTCGGCGAACGCATCGTCTCCGATCTGCGTGCCGACGTCTTCGCCCATCTGACCCGGCTGGAGCCGGCCTTCTTCGATTCGAGCCGGGCGGGGGACCTGATCTCGCGGCTCACCGCCGACACCACGCAGATCAAGTCGACCTTTGGCTCGACGGCCTCGATCGCGCTGCGCAATGCCATCATGACCATCGGCGCGCTGGCGCTGATGGTCGCCACCAGCCCGCAGCTCTCGGCGATCGTGATCGGTGCGATCCCGCTGATCGTGCTGCCGCTGGTCTTCTCGGGACGCTCGGTGCGCAGGCGCGCCCGGGCGGCGCAGGATCGCCTCGCGGATGCATCGGCCTTCGCCGCCGAGGCTGTCGGCGCAATCCGCACCATGCAGTCCTTCGGCGCCTCGCGACAGACCGCGGGGCGCTTCGCCGCGGCGTCCGACGATGCCTACGACGCCTCGCGTGCGGCCACAGCCTCGCGCGCGCTGCTTTCGGGCATCGCCATCTTCCTGGTGAGCGCCAGCGTGGTCGGGGTGCTCTGGGTCGGCGCGACCGAGGTGTTCGAGGGGCGGATGAGCGGTGGGCGGCTGTCGCAGTTCGTGCTCTACGCCGTGCTCGCGGCGAGCTCGATCGGCCAGCTTTCCGAGGTCTATGGCGAGATTTCCGCCGCGGCCGGCGCGGCCGGACGGCTCGGCGAGATCCTCGCGACCAAGCCGGCGATCGCGGCGCCGCCATCGCCCAAGCCGATGCCGGAGCCGCCGCGCGGGGAGCTTTCCTTCGAGGCGGTCTCGTTCAGCTATCCCGGCCGCAGCGTCGAGGCGTTGTCGGAGCTCAGCCTGCGCGTGCGGCCGGGTGAGCGGATCGCGCTGGTCGGCCCCTCCGGCGCCGGCAAAAGCACCGTGCTGCAACTGGCGCTGCGCTTCTACGATCCGTCTTCCGGGCGCGTCGTGGTCGATGGCGTCGCGGGGCCGCAGGCGGATCCGGAAGCCTGGCGCGACCGCTTCGCTTTGGTGCCGCAGGAGCCGACCGTGTTCGGCGTCTCGGTTCGGGACAACATCGCCTATGGCCGCCCCGGGGCGACGCGGGCCGAGGTCGAGGAGGCGGCGAGGCTCGCCGCGGCCGATGAGTTCATCCGCAGCCTGCCTGAAGGCTACGACACCGTGGTCGGCGAGCGCGGGGTGACCCTGTCCGGCGGCCAGCGCCAGCGCCTCGCGATCGCCCGCGCGATCCTGAAGGACGCGCCGATCCTGCTGCTCGACGAGGCGACGAGCGCGCTCGATTCCGAAAGCGAGCGCGCGGTGCAGGATGCGCTCGACCGGCTGATGCGGGGCCGCACCACGTTGGTCGTGGCGCACCGGCTGGCGACGATCCTCTCGGCCGACCGCATCCTGGTGATGGAGGACGGGCGGGTTGTCGAGGATGGCACCCATGCCGAGCTCAAGGCGCGCGGCGGCCTCTATGCGCGGCTGGCGGCGCTGCAGTTCGGGTTGGAGGCGGCCTGAGCGGCTTAGACGGGACGGCACCCCTGACCGTCATTGCGAGGAGCGTCAGCGACGAAGCAATCCAGGGGCGGCGGCGCTCTACGCCCCCCTGGATTGCTTCGCTTCGCTCGCAATGACGGGAAGCGCCTCCCGGCGCGATCGAACGATGCTCAGCCCGTCATCCCATGCGTGCGCGGATAGGCGCTGGGTTCTGGCGAGGTCCAGCCCACGAGCAGCTCCGGCTCGGTGCGGAAGATCTCGACCTTGAGCGGATAGCAGGTCGCGGTGTCGCTGGAATGGGTCGCGCTGCAATCGCCGCCGGGGCAGGCGGAGAGCGCGCCGAGCAGGTCGATCTCGGCGAAGAACTCGATGAAGTCGCCGGGCCGCACCGGGCTCGCCTTCATGAAGTATTGCTGCGTGTCCCGGGTGAAGCCGGTACACATGAAGACGTTGAGCACATCATGGACATGGTGCTCGACCTCGGCCGGCGGCAGCCCCTTCGCCTTCGCGAGCGCGCGCGTCAGGTTGGAATGGCAACAATTGTGGTAGTCGCCGCCGCTCAGCAGCCGGTTGGTATAGGGGTCGCAGCGCGTGCCGATGACGTCGTGGACGCCGCCGCCATCGGCGTCGAAGCCGTACCAGGACAGGGTGTCGTGTGTGATCGTCGCCATCGGCCGCAGGAAGGGCAGGCTGCTCCAGAGCCGGTCCCCGGTCGAGACATGGGTGGCATGGAGCTGGCGTGTCTTGCCGCTGAAGAAGCGCTCCGACAGGTCGGCGGCGTTCCAGAGATTGAGATCGCCGACCTGCGGGCCGTCGATGCCGACGATCCGGAAAAAATGCCCCTTCGGCACCTGGAAGGTCGTGGCGTCGCGCGGGGCGACGATGACCTCGTCCGTCTTCGTCAGCCGCTCGCGGGCGCGGCCGAGCAGCGCCATGTCCGGCTGCGGCAGGGCCTGCACCGGATAGCAGATGACGGCGGGCTTGGCGCGGCGTTCGGCTGCGTCAGCGGGTTCCGTGATCGACATGGGCGCGCTCCATTTCGTGGCCGGGGCCGCTCAGCGCGGCGACATAGCGGCGTAATAGGCCGCCAGCGCGGCGATCTCGGGCACCGTCATGTCGCGGGCCATGAAGCGCATCTCCTTGTGGGGGCGCTTGCCGGAGCGGAAAGCCATCATCTGGTTGTAGAGATAGCGCTCGTTCTGGCCGGCGAGATGGGGCACCTCGGTGTCGCGGGCGATGCCGTCGATCCCGTGGCAATAGGCGCAGTTATCGACGATGCTCGTCTTCGGCTCGGCGAGCGCCGGGCCCGCGCCGAGGGCCAGCAGGAAGGCAGCCGCCGGAAAGCGGGCAGGGCGCCCGTGACGGTTCGGATTGTCGGCCATGGTCGTCTTCAGCGTTCCGTGATCTTGAACTCGATGCGGCGGTTGCGGCGCCAGGCATCGTCGTTGTTGGCGACGTCGAGCGGCTGGTACTCGCCGAAGCCGGTCGCGGCGATGCGGTCGCTCGGCAGGCCCTTGCTGATCAGGTATTCGACCACCGCGATGGCTCGCGCCGAGGAGAGGTGCCAGTTCGACGGAAACTGTGCCGAGCGGATCGGCCGGTTGTCGGTATGGCCGTCGACGCGCAGGATCCAGGGGATGTCGGGCGGCATCTCGCGGCCAAGATCGACCAGGATGGCCGCCAGCTTGTCGAGCTCGCCCCGCCCTTCGGGCTTCAGCACGGCCTGGCCGGCATCGAAGAAGACCTCGGACTGGAAGACGAACCGGTCGCCGACGACGCGGATATCGGGCCTCGTGCCCAGCACCTGGCGCAGGCGGCCGAAGAAGTCCGAGCGGTAGCGCGCCAGCTCCTGGACGCGCTGGGCCAGCGCCACGTTCAGCCGCGAGCCGAGATCGGCGATGCGCGTCTGGGAGTCCTTCTCCTTGGCCTCGGAAGCGCCGAGCGCCTCCTCGAGCGCCGCGAGTTGGCGGCGCATCGCCAGGATCTGCTGGTTGACGAGATCGACCGTCGACTGGGCGCGGGCAGAAAGCTGCTTCTCGGCCTCAAGCGCCTTCTGCGCCTCGCCGAGCTGCGCGCCCATATTGCCCGGCTGGGCGCTGAGCATGTCCTGGATGCGGCCGCGCTCGGCCTGCTCTCGCGTCAGCGAGGATTGCAGCAGGCTCAGGCTCTCCTGGGCCTGGCGGTTGGAGGAGCGCTCCAGTGCCAAAAGGTCGGTGAGCTCCGAAATCTGCTGGTTGAGACGCTCCAGCGCGGTGTCCTTGCCGGTCAGCTCCTGCGAGAGGAAGAACTGGCCGAGCACGAAGACCGAGAGCAGGAAGACGATGCCGATCAGCATCGTCGACAGAGCGTCGACGAATCCCGGCCAGTAGTTCAACTCGTCGCGGCGGTGGGAGCGGGAGAGGGCCATCGCGGTCAGGCTCCTGCATGCGGGCCGACAAACGGACGGAGCGCCATCACGGCTCCATCAGCTTGTCTGCGGTGAGGCGTTCGATCAGGCGCTTCAAATCCTTCTCGCGCGCGGCCTGCGCCTCGACCCAGTCGCGAATCAGCTGCTGCTCGGAGCGCATGTGCTGGACAAGGCCCTGGACGCCCTCGGCGAGGTTGGCCAACGCCTGAGTCGCTGCGCGGTTGTTGGCGCCGCTTTCGGCCATCGCGGCGCCGAGCTTGTCGAGCCGGTCGGCGAGCGGGTTGCCGGCCAGCGGCTGGAACGCGGTGACCGCCGGCTCGGCGGTCGCGGTGCGCGTGCCGAGCCAGTTTTCCATCTCGTTGCGGAAGCGGCGCTGGCCCTGGGCGATCTGCAGTTCGAGGAAGCCGAGGATGAGCGAGCCGGCGATGCCGAAGAGCGATGAGGAGAAGGACAGGCCCATGCCCGCGAGCGGGGCGGCGAGGCCGGCCTTGAGCTCGTCGAACAGCACGCCGGCCTCGGCGCCGGTGCGCAGGCTCTTGATGACGTTGCCGACCGAGGAGACGGTTTCGAGCAGGCCCCAGAAGGTGCCGAGCAGGCCGAGGAAGACCAGCAGGCCGGCGAGATAGCGCAGCACCTCGCGCCCGTCGTCGAGCCTGATCGCGATCGATTCGAGCACGCTCGACGCCTGGAACGGAGCAAGGCTGCGAGCCTCTAGCGCCGGCAGCACCGGCCCGAGCGGGGAGATGACCTGATTGCGGCGCAGCTCGGCCCGGGCGGGCGCGGCGGCAAGCCTTGTCGCGGCGCGCGCCTCGCTCCGGAGGCCCCAGAGCTGGTGCAGCGCGATCAGCACACCGACCAACAGCGCGCCGAGGATCAGGCCGTTCAGGCCGGGATTGGTCATGAAGGCCGAGACGAGCCCGGCTTGCAGGATGAAGCCGAGGAAGCCGATCAGGGCCAGAAAGAGCAGCGAGCGGATGGCGTAGCGCAGCGGGCGCGAGAAGCGGACCTCGTCCCGGACGGGCGCGACCGTCTCGTGTTCGGCCGCCTGATCGTCATTCGGCATGCTTGTCTTTCCGTTCGCCAGCGTATCGACGCGGGAACTGTCGCTTCCCGTGTCGCGATGATCAAGCACGAAAGATCAACGACATATGAGGAGAAGCCCGCGGGGCCTCTCCTGTGCCGGATTTCTGTCGCTCAGGCGCCCTTGAGGGCGGCTCGCAACGCCTGCTCGCCGATCTCGTTGCCGCAGATGACGTCATGCGCCATTGTCGGCTGCTTGCCGTCGAGCGTGCCGAACGTGCCGCCGGCCTCGCGGATCATCACCGCGCCGGCCGCGAAATCCCAGGTGTTGAGGCCACGCTCCCAATAGGCGTCCATGCGCCCGGCCGCGACATAGGCGATGTCGAGCGCGGCGCAGCCCATGCGCCGGACGTTCGAGAAGCGCGGCATCACGGCGCCGAGCTCGCGCAGGAACAGCGGATGGCCTCCCTTGCCGATATGGGGCACGCCCATGCCGATCAGCATCTCGGCCGGCTCGCGACGGCCCGAGACGCGCATGCGGCGGTTGTTCACATAGGCGCCCTTGCCCTTCTCGGCGATGAAGAGCTCGTCCTTGGCGGCATCGTAGATCACGCCGGCGACGAACTGGTTGTCGCGCTCCAGCGCCACCGAGATGTTCCAGTGCGGAATGCCGCGCAGGAAGTTGTGGGTGCCGTCGAGCGGGTCGATATGCCAGCGATTGCTCTCGTCGGTGCCCTGGACGACGCCGCTCTCCTCCATCACGAAGCCGTAGCCGGGACGGGCCTTCTCGAGCGCAGCGCGGATGATCTCCTCGGCCTTGTGGTCGGCCTTCGAGACGAAGTCGCCGGGGCCCTTGGCCAGGACCTGCAGGTTCTCGACCTCGCCGAAATCGCGCTTGAGCGAGCGGGACGCCTTCATCACGGCGTCGGTCATCACGGTCATCAGGGGGGAGCGGATCATGTCAAACCTCGTGCGCGCCACTGCGGCGCATAGTCCAGCCGTTGCGAGAGGCCGGATTGTAGATACAGCCCTCATCCTGAGGAGCTGCGAAGCGGCGTCTCGAAGGATGAGGGAGTGGTGGGTTGATCGAAATTCAACCGGTCACTTGCGCGCCTGTCAGGGCGCCGTCAAGGCCGCGCCCTCGATGCGGCTGGCGGCGAGGCGCGCGGCCCGGCCCTGCTGCTCGGGATTCAGCCGGTCGAAAAGCTGATCGAGTGCCGGGTCGTCCAGGCCTCGTGTGCGTGCCACCAGATGCCAGGCGGCGGCCTCGATCGAGTCCGGCGCGATGCCGCGGCCGATCTGGTAGAGCCTCGCGATGCGGTTCTGCGCAATCGGATTGCCCTTATGGGCTGCGCGCAGGAACAAGGTCGCCGCGGCCCGCTCGTCGGCGGCGACGCCGGTGCCGTTGAACAGCATGATCGCATATTCGATCTCGGCGGCGATGTTACCGGTGACGACAGCCTTGGCCATCCACTCGGCGGCCTTCTCGTCGCTCTTGGGCATGCCGCGGCCCTGCTTGGCGAGGGTGCCGAGTGCATACATCGCGTCGCCGATGCCGTACTCGGCGGCGCGTTCCAGGCTCTTGGTGGCGAGCGCGTCGTCGGCCGGCTGTCCGGTGGCGAGCAAGGCCAGGGCCAGGTTGTAGTTGGCCGCCGGATGGCCGGCTTCCGCCGCGCGCCGCAGCAGGGTGCCGGCGCGGTCCGGGTCGCGGCGTCCGCTCGCGTCGTCGAGCAGGGCCATCGCCAGTGCGTAGGTCGCGTTGATGTCTCCGCGCTCGGAGGCGCGCTCATACCATTCCGTTGCGACCTTCTGGTCGGGCGGGACGCCGAGGCCCTGCCGGTAGAGTTCGCCGACCAGCGTCATGGCGGCGGCGTCCTTGGTGTCGGCCTCGATGCGCTTCAGCGCCTCGTCGAGCGCGCGGCGATAATGGCCGGTCTGGTAGGCGGCATAGGCGTCGTCACGCTCGGCGGCGAGAGCCGGGAGCGTCGATGCCAGACTGACGAGCGACAGGCCGGCGAGCAGCAGGCCGGCGATGCCGCGGCCCAACCGCCTCATCGCGCGGCTTTCCGGGCGGCACGGGCGGCGATGGCCGCATTCGCCTCACCGACGAGGGCGCGGATGTCGCTGCCTTCGTCGAAGGCCCAGGCACCCAGCGCCAGGAATTCGGCCCCGGTCTCCACGAGAGCAGGCACGGATTCCGCGTCCGGCGCATAGGCGACGCAGGGCGTCTCGAAGATCTCGGCCCACCAGGAGGCGCGTTCGATCACCGCGGGCAGCGGCGGCAGCGAGCCGTCGGGGCGCGGCTCTCCAAACAGGACGTAGTCGACGCCCGTCTCGCCGATATCCATCGCGTCGTGGCGGGAGCGCAGGCCGCCGGCACCGATGATGCGCTCGCTCTTGAGGCTGGAGCGCGCCTCCGCGATGGCCTCGGCGCCGCCGGTCAGATGCACGCCGTCGGCGCCGCCGCGGGACGCAATCAGGGCCGGGGCCTCGACGACGAGGGCGACATTGCCAGCCTGGACCGGGCCGGCGAGCCGCTTGACGCGTTCGATGCGGGTGCGTTCGTCGCCGTCGGCGAGACGCAGCAGGATCGCCGCGACATCGCCGCCGGCCTGGGCCTGCATCAGCTTGAAGGCCATCGCGTCGGCATCCGCCACGGGCGGCGTCACGAGCATCAGGCGGGTGGTGGGGTTGTGCATGGTCATGATCTCGCGCGCAAACGGCCCGTGACGGCGTCCAATGTCAAGACGCTAAGGCCCGCAATGAGGCTCCAGAAGGCTGAGCCGACGCCGAACAATGTCAGGCTGGAGGCGGCCACGGCGAAGGCGATGACGGCCGCGAAGCGCTCGCGGTCCGAGGACATCGCTTGGCCGAGCGCGCCGGTGAGCGAGCCGACGAGGCCGAGCCCCGCTACGGCGACGATCAGAGCCTTCGGCAGGGCCAGCAGCAGCGCGATCAGCAGCCCGGTGCAGCCGGCGATGACGAGGTAGGCGAAGCCGTAGATCACGCCCGCCTTCCAGCGCTGTGCCGGGTCGGGGTGGGTATCGCCGCCGGTGCAGATCGAGGCGCTGATCGCCGCCATGTTGGACATATGCGCCCCGAAGGGGGCGGTGACCAGCGAGGCGAGCCCGGTCGCGAACAGGGCCGGCGCCGTCGGCGGCTGGTAGCTGGCGGCGCGCAGCACGGCGAAGCCGGGCAGGTTCTGGGCAGCCATGGTGACGAGATAGAGCGGGACGCCGATTCCGAGCATGGCGGCAATATCGAAGCGGGGCGTGACCAATTCGAGGCTGGTGAGCGCGATCTCTCCCGCCGGCCATTGCGCCAACCCGGCCGCGAAGCTGATGGCAATGCCGGCGATCAATGCCGCGATGACGCCAAGGAAGGGATTGAGAAGCCGCGCGACCAGGAAGATCGCGAGCAAGGACAGCACCATCAATGGCGATACGCGCATCTCGTCGAAAACCGCGACGACGAAACGGAAGATGACGCCCGCCAGCATCGCCGAGGCGATCGGCATCGGGATGCGCTCGATCAGCCGGCCGAGGGGGCGGAAGGCTGCGGTCAGCATCATCAGCACGGCGGCGACGAGGAAGGCGCCGACTGCCGATGCCATGTCGAAGCCGCTCGCGGCGGCGATCAGCGCCGCGCCTGGCGTCGACCAGGCGCAGATCATCGGCATGCGGTAGCGCCAGGACAGCCAGATGCTCGGCAGGCCGGTGCCGATGGCGAGCGCAGCAACCCAGGACACGGTTTGGTCGGCCGTGGCCCCGAGTGCCTGTGCGGCCGCGAGGATGACGGCGACGGAGGCGGCGAAGCCGACGAAGACCGCGACCAGCGCTGAGAAGACGATCGACATCGAGAACCTGCGGCGGGAACGGCCGGGGAGGGGAAGCAGACCTCTCCTTCAACCAGAAACCGCCTCCGCCCGGAAGACCCCGGAAAGCCTGCCGGCATGATCGCGGCGCCCGCATGGGGCTTCGTCACGCCGACGTCACTGCCGACGGCTATGTCTCGACTTTCTCCAATGCCAATCTGTCCTTGCCGCGGAGTTGCGCCGATGAGCGACGAGACCAGCTACGAATCGACCTTTGGCGCCAGCATGCTCGAGCATGAGGATGCCGAGCCGCGGAACCCGACCGACAACCCGACCATGGGCGAGTTGATCTCGCAGCGCTTCTCGCGCCGCGGCATGCTGAAAGGCGCGCTCGCCGTGTCGGCGATCTCGGCGACGGTCGGTACACTGGCGCTGAAGACTGCGGATGAGGCGAGGGCGCAGGGCGCTGCCTCTGCCTTTTCCTTCAAGGAGGTCGAGGCCGGGGTCGATGCCGACCACCATGTCGCCGAGGGCTACGAGGCGCAGGTGCTGCTGCGCTGGGGCGATCCGATCACGGCGGATGCTCCTGCCTTCGACCCGGCGAAGCAGACGCCGGAGGCACAGGCCAAGCAGTTCGGCTACAACAACGACTTCGTCGGCTACCTGCCGATGCCCGGCGCGGCCGATCCGTCGGCTCATGGCGTGCTCTTCGTCAATCACGAATACACCAACCCGCATCTGATGTTTCCCGGCGTCGTCGAGGTCAAGGACGGCAAGCCGGTGATGAAGAACGCGACGCTGGAGCGCTTCCGCATCGAGGCGATGGCGCATGGCGCGACGGTCGCCGAGATCCGCCGCACCGACGGCACATGGGCGCTGGTGCAGGGCTCGCGCTATAATCGGCGGATTACCGCCGCGACCGAGATGCAGCTCTCCGGCCCCGTCGCCGGGACCGAGCGGGTGCGGACGGGCGCCGATTCCAGCGGCCGCAAGGTGCTCGGCACGCTCAACAACTGCTCGGGCGCGATGACGCCCTGGGGCACCTTCGTCTCGGGCGAGGAGAATTTTCACGGCTATTTCTCCGGCAAGCTGCCGGAAGGCCATCGCGAGGAGGCCAACTACAAGCGCCTCGCCGTGCCGTCCTCGCCTTACGCCTGGGGCCGCTTCGAGGACCGGTTCGACCTCGGCCGCGAGCCGAACGAGGCCAACCGCTTCGGATGGGTGATCGAGGTCGATCCCTTTGATCCGAATTCGGTGCCGAAGAAGCGCACTGCGCTCGGCCGCTTCAAGCATGAGGGCGCCGACAACATCGTGGCGAAGGACGGGCGCGTCGTTGTCTATCTCGGCGACGACGAGCGCTTCGACTATGTCTACAAATTCGTCACGGCGGGGCGCTTCGATCCCGATAACCGCGCGGCCAATCTCGATCTGCTCGATTCCGGCACGCTCTCCGTCGCGAAATTCGCGGCGGACGGCTCGCTTGCCTGGCTGCCGCTGGTTTTCGGCCAGGGGCCGCTGACGGCCGCCAACGGATTCGCGAGCCAGGCCGATGTGCTGATCGAGACGCGGCGCGCCGGCGACCTGCTGGGCGCGACCAAGATGGACCGGCCCGAGGACATCACACCCAACCCGGTGACCGGCAAGGTCTATGTGATGCTCACCAACAATACGAGCCGCAAGGACGACCAGGTCGACGGCGCCAATCCACGTGCCAAGAACGCCTTCGGCCATATCGTCGAGATCATCGAGGCCGATGGCGACCACACCGCCTCGACCGGGCGCTGGGAGATCCTGCTGACCTGCGGCGACCCCTCGGTCGCTGCGGTCGGGGCGAGCTTCTCCACCGACACGACGCGCAATGGCTGGTTCGGCATGCCGGACAATGCCGTGGTCGATGCGGCCGGGCGGCTCTGGGTCTCCACCGACGGCAACGGGCCGGACGTGACCGGGCGCACCGACGGGCTCTGGGCAGTGGACACCGAGGGCGGGGCGCGCCGCACCTCGAAGCTGTTCTACCGCGTGCCGCACGGCGCCGAGCTTTGCGGGCCCTGCTTCACGCCGGACGACACCACCGCTTTCGTCGCCGTGCAGCATCCCGGTGATGACGGCCCGGACTGGCCGGAATTCGGCCGACGCTCCTATTACGAGGATCTCTCGACCCGTTGGCCGGACTTCAAGCCGGACATGCCGGTGCGTCCTTCTGTGGTCGCGATCACCCGGAAGGGCGGAGGCAAGATCGGCACGTAAGATCAATCGGCGCGAGAGCCGTCAGCCTGTGCGGTCGTAACGCTCCTGCGCCGCGACGACCTCCCCGATATGGGTCTCGGCCCAGACCCTCAGCGCGTCGACGGTCGCCGAAAGGGTTCGGCCGAGATCGGTGAGGGCGTATTCCACCGTGACCGGCACGGTCGGGTAGACCGTGCGCGTCACCAGCCCGTCGCGCTCCAGGCTCTTCAAAGTTTGCGACAGCATCTTCTGCGAGATGTTCTCGATGCGCCGCCGCAAGGCGTTGAAGCGCAATGGCCCATCCTCCAGCAGGATCATGACCAGAACCGCCCATTTGTCGCCGACCCGGTCGAGTACCAGGCGCGTCGGGCAGCGGGCGTTGAAGGGGTCCGGGCGGTGCAGCATGGCGGGTTTCCTGCAAGTGACCAGGTGTCGCGAAAGTGCCGTCTTTACGGCTCCGGTCTTCGCGTCCATCTAGTTTCCATCGGTTCTCTAGTAACTGTTGGATACCAGAAAGGGCAGTGCCATGAAAGTTGCTTTGATCGGGGCCACCGGCCATGTCGGCTCGCGGATTCTCGCCGAACTCGTCAGCCGCGGCCACGCGGTCAGCGCCATCGTCCGCAACCCCGAGAAGGTGCCGGCGGGGCCGCAGGTCACCGCGGTGAAGGGCGACGTCTTCGACCGCTCCGGGCTCGCAGCGCTGCTGACCGGGCATGATGTGGCGATCAGCGCCGTGCATTTCTCGGCGAGCGATCCGTCGCTGCTGATCGGCGCGGTCAAGGACAGCGGCGTGCCGCGCTATCTCGCGGTCGGCGGCGCCGGCAGCCTCGAAGTGGCTCCGGGCGTGAAGCTGTTCGACACCCCGGAATTTCCCGCGCTCTATCTCGACGAGGCGAGGGCGGGCGGTGCCTTCCTCGACCTGCTCAAGGCCGAGCCGGCGCTGAACTGGACCTTCCTGTCGCCCTCGGCGCTGATCCAGCCGGGCGAGCGCACCGGCACGTTCCGCCTCGGCACCGATCAGCTGCTGGTCGATGCGAAGGGCAACAGCGCGATCTCGACCGAGGATTATGCGGTCGCGCTGGTCGATGAGCTGGAGCAGGCCAAGCACTCCAGGCGTCGCTTCACGGTGGGCTATTGAGGCTCCGTGCAACAAAAAAGCCGCCGGATCGCTCCGGCGGCTGGTCTTGCGTTGGCGGTCCTGGCGTCTTCAGGCCGCCTTCTGCTTGCCGAAGGTCGGGTCGAGCTCGCCCTTGGCGTAGCGCTTGGCCATCTCGGCGGTGGTCGCGACGCGCTTGATCTTCGAGGCCTGGCCGGCGGTGTTGAACTCCTCCAGCCGCTTCCTGCAGAGGGCGGTCATCGCCTCCATGGCGGGCTTGAGATACTTGCGCGGATCGAACTCGCCGGGATGCTCGGACAGGATCTTGCGGATCTGGCCGGTCATCGCCATGCGGTTGTCGGTGTCGATGTTGATCTTGCGGACGCCGTGCTTGATGCCGCGCTGGATCTCCTCGACCGGCACGCCCCAGGTCTGGGGCATCTTGCCGCCGTACTGGTTGATGATGTCCTGAAGGTCCTGCGGGACGCTGGACGAGCCGTGCATCACGAGATGCATGCTCGGCAGCTTCTTGTGGATCTCCTCGATCACGTTCATCGCCAGGATCGCGCCATCGGGCTTGCGGGTGAACTTGTAGGCGCCGTGCGAGGTGCCCATGGCGATGGCGAGCGCATCGACCTTGGTCTCGGCGACGAACTTCACGGCCTCGTCGGGATTGGTCAGGAGCTGGTCGTGGGAGAGCTTGCCCTCGAAGCCGTGGCCGTCCTCCTTCTCTCCTTCGCCGGATTCAAGCGAGCCGAGCACGCCGAGCTCGCCCTCGACCGAGATGCCGCCGAGATGGGCCATCTCGGTGACCTGCCTGGTCACGCCGACATTGTAGTCCCAGTCGCCCGGGGTCTTGCCGTCGGCCTTGAGCGAGCCGTCCATCATCACCGAGGTGAAGCCGGCCTGGATCGCGGTCATGCAGGTCGCCGGCTCGTTGCCGTGGTCGAGATGCACGCAGACCGGGATATGCGGATAGATCTCGGTGACGGCGTCCATCATGTGCTTGAGCATGATGTCGTTGGCGTAGGAGCGCGCGCCGCGCGAGGCCTGGATGATGACCGGTGCATCGGTCGCATCGGCCGCCGCCATGATCGCCAGTGCCTGCTCCATGTTGTTGATGTTGAAGGCGGGCACGCCGTAGTCGTTCTCGGCGGCATGGTCGAGCAGTTGGCGAAGCGTGATACGGGCCACGATGATCCTCCGGATTGGTTTCGACTTGTCCGAAGGGATTTAGTGCTGAACTGTGGCGGAGGCAAAGCGAAAGAGGCGAAAACGCGAATGCTGTCAGCGCAACCGCGCTTCGACGGCGACCATGCGGTCTTCCAGCTTCACGATACGATCGATCTCGAGCTGATTCAGACGCTCCTCATACACGCCTGCCGTGCCGTGCATCATCACCAGCATCGCAGCCATGTTGCGACGCGCCTGCTTCCGGATGGTTTCGAGCCAACCGAGGCGATCCGTGACATCGCGACGGAACGCAGCAAAATTCTTCTGAATTTTTACCAGATTCTGCGGGACAACGTCTTTGATGTTCTCGCTCATGATCGAGAACATCGCAAAACATTCCCTGCCGCAAGGGCAGCGCTGGTCAGCCGAACCAGCGCTGCCAGGCACCGGTGGCAACGCTGTTGACCGGGCCGGTGGCGAGGAGCGCGACGGCGCCGATCAGGAGCCAGGCCGGGATCGTGGCGCCCGAGAGGGCTAGGAAGCCGAAGACGGCGGCGCCTGCAAGCGCCGCCGCACCTAAATGGACCAGGAAGATGAAGAGCGAGCGGCTCACGCCTTCCGCAGCGCCTCGACGCCGGGCAGCGGCTTGCCTTCCATCCATTCGAGGAAGGCGCCGCCGGCCGTCGAGACGTAAGTGAGGTCGTCGGCGACGGCGGCATGGTTCATCGCCGCGACGGTGTCGCCGCCGCCGGCGACCGCAACGAGGTCGCCCGCCTTGACGCGCTTGGCCGCGGCCTTGGCGACGGTCACCGTCGCGGTGTCGAAGGGCGGCAGCTCGAAGGCGCCGAACGGGCCGTTCCAGACCAGCGTCTTCACCGCATCGAGCTTGAGCACGACCTCGGCGACGCTGAGCGGGCCGGCATCGAGGATCATCTCGTCGGCCGCGACTTCGCCGATCTGGACGACGCGATGACCGGGATGGGCCTTGAACTCGCGGGCGACCATGGCGTCGACCGGCAGCATGATCTCGCAGCCGGCGGCCTGGGCCTTCTGCTCGATCTCGCGGGCGGTGACTGCGAGGTCGTGCTCGCAGAGCGACTTGCCGACATCGACGCCGCGCGCCGCGAGGAAGGTGTTGGCCATGCCGCCGCCGATGACGAGGATGTCGACCTTCTTGACGAGGTTGCCGAGCAGCTCGAGCTTGGTCGAGACCTTGGCGCCGCCGACGATCGCCATGACCGGGCGGGCCGGGTTGTCGAGACCGGCGGAGAGTGCCTCCAACTCGGCCTGCATGGTGCGCCCGGCATAGGCAGGCAGCAGATGGGCGAGGCCCTCGGTCGAGGCATGGGCACGGTGGGCGGCCGAGAAAGCGTCGTTGACGAAGAGGTCGCCATTGGCGGCGAGCGCCTTGACGAATTCGGGGTCGTTCTTCTCGTCGCCGGCGTGGAAGCGGGTGTTCTCCAGCAGCAGGACCTCGCCGTTCTTCGCCGCTGCGACGGCCTTGGCGACGTCCTCGCCGATGCAGTCGGCCAGGAAGGTGACGGGCTGACCCAGCGCATGCGCCAGGGCCGGGACGACCTGCTTCAGGCTGTTCTTCTCGTCGCGGCCCTTGGGACGGCCGAAATGGGCGAGGAGGACGACCTTGGCGCCCTTCGCCGACATTTCGCGGATGGTCGGCAGGATGCGGTCGATGCGAGTGGTGTCGGTGACCTTGCCGTCCTCCATCGGGACGTTGAGGTCGACGCGCACGAGGGCGCGCTTGCCGGCGAGGTCGGCGTCGTCGAGCGTGCGGAAGCTCATTGCGGCAGCAAGCCCCCGAACAGACCCGGCACGCCGAACTTCAGCACCAGGATGGTGAGAAGAACGGTGAGGACCGCGGTGACGATCGCGGTCGTGAAGAGCGTACCGGCGCGCGGCGTCGCATCGACGCGCTGGCGGAGCGCCGCGATCTCGTTGCGGATGCCGCCGATGTCGAGCGCGCCGACCGCGCTGTCGACTTTGCCGGCGGAGCGCTCAAGCGAGGCTTCGGCGCGGGTCAGGACGGCCTCGTAGCGGGCGAACTTCTCCTCGATGCGCGCAGCCTTCTCCTCGATGCGGGAGAGCTGGTCGAGCTGGCGGGGCTCGACGGCCGAAGCCGGAGCGTCCTTGATCGGAGGGGCCGGGGCCAGGGTGGGCTGCGGCGCGGCGTAGGATGGCGCGGCCGGCGGGGAGGACTGCGTCACGACCGGCGACGCGGATGTCGGCTCCGGCTCTGATGCGGGAGGCGGCGGAGGCGCCACGGTGGGCTCGATCTTGGCCATGTTCGGTCCGTTCCTGGCTGAAATAAGAACAAGGCCACGGCCCTGCGGGAGGAACGTGGCCTTGATAAGACGGCTTACGCCTCGTGGCTAGCTTCAGAGCAGCTTGGCCATGGCGACGGCGGTGTCGCTCATGCGGTTCGAGAAGCCCCACTCATTGTCGTACCAGGCGACGACGCTGACGAACTTGTCGTCCATGACCTTGGTCTGGTCGAGCGCGAAGGTCGAGGAGGCCGGGTCGTGGTTGAAGTCGATCGAGACGTTGGGCTGGTCGGTGACGGCCAGGATGCCCTTCAGCGCGCCGCGCTTGCTGGCCTTGACGATAGCCTCGTTGATCTTCTCGACCGTGGTCTTGCGCTTGGCGATGAACTTGAAGTCGACCATCGAGACGTTCGGGGTCGGCACGCGCACCGAGGAGCCGTCGAGACGGCCCTTGAGCTCGGGAATGACGAGGCCGATCGCCTTGGCGGCGCCAGTCGAGGTCGGGATCATCGAGAGCGCGGCGGCGCGGCCGCGGTAGAGATCCTTGTGCATGGTGTCCAGCGTCGGCTGGTCGCCGGTATAGGCGTGGATCGTGGTCATGAAGCCCTTGTCGATGCCGACGGCGTCATGGAGCACGCGCACGACCGGCGCGAGGCAGTTCGTCGTGCAGGAGGCGTTCGAGACGACGACATGCTCGCTCGTCAGCTGGCCGTCATTGACGCCGAAGACGACCGTCAGGTCGGCGCCGTCGCAGGGGGCCGAGACCAGCACGCGCTTGGCGCCGGCGGCGAGATGGGCCGAGGCCTTCTCCTTGGTGGTGAAGATGCCGGTGCATTCCAGCGCGATGTCGACGCCCAGCGCCTTGTGCGGCAGGTCCTTGGGATCGCGCACGGCGGTGACCTTGATCGGCCCGCGGCCGACGTCGATCGTGTCGCCGGAGACGGTCACCGTGCCGGGGAAGCGGCCGTGCACCGAGTCGAAGCGGAAGAGATGGGCATTGGTCTCGACCGGGCCGAGATCGTTGATCGCCACGACCTCGATATCCTTGCGCTTCGACTCGATGATCGCGCGCAGAACGTTGCGTCCGATGCGGCCGAAGCCGTTGATCGCCACCTTGACCGTCATCTCATTCCTCTCTTTCGCCGAACTGCGGCGTTCGCACGCCATTCACGCGGGCAATTCGGCCAAAGCGTGGCCGAGCGCAAGGGAAAACCGTCTTTGCGAGGCGTGAAGCGACAAAGCAATCCAGGGGATGTCGAGCGCTTCCGCTCTGGATTGCTCCGCTTACGCTCGCAATGACGAGGCCTCAGCCGTTGTGGCGCTTGATCGCAGCCTCGGCGACGGCCTCCGGCGTGATGCCGAAATGCTTGTAGACCTCCTTGTAGGGGCCGCTCGCGCCGAAGGAGGACATGCCGACGAAGCCGCCGTCATGGCCGATCACCGCATCCCAGCCGAAGCGAACGCCGGCCTCGACCGCGATCTTGATCGGCGCGTCGCCGATGATCTTGGCCTGGGTCGCCTCGTCCTGCGCCAGCAGCAGTTCGAGCGAGGGCACCGAGACGACGCGGGCGCGCACGCCCTTCTCGGCCAGCAGCTTGCGGGCGGCAACCGCGATCTCGACCTCGGAGCCCGAGGCGAAGAGCGAGACCTGCGCCTTGCCGCCCTCGGCCGCCAGCAGCTCGTAACCGCCCTTGGCCGAGCGGTTCGCGGCGCTGGCGTCGGTGCGCAGCTGCGGCAGGTTCTGGCGGGAGAGCGCCAGAACAGTCGGGCCCTTGGTGTTCTCGAGCGCGAACTGCCAGGCCTCGGCGGTCTCGATCGTGTCGGCCGGGCGGAAGACATGCATGTTCGGCATGGCGCGGAGCGAGGCGATCTGCTCGACCGGCTGGTGCGTCGGGCCGTCCTCGCCGAGGCCGATCGAGTCATGCGTCATGACATAGACGACCGGCAGGCCCATCAGCGCCGCGAGGCGCATCGAGGGGCGGGCATAGTCGGCGAAGACCAGGAAGGTGCCGCCGCCGGTGCGGAAGCCGCCATGCAGGGTGATGCCGTTCATCGCCGCGGCCATGCCGTGCTCGCGGATGCCGTAGCGGACATAGCGGCCCTTCGGGGTCTTCGGCGTGAAGTCCTCGGCGGCCTTGGTGCGGGTGTTGTTCGACGGGGTCAGGTCGGCCGAGCCCATCACCAGCTCGGGCATGATCGGGGTGATGGCTTCGAGCGCGAGCTCGGAGGCCTTGCGGGTCGCGACGGCCTGCGGCGCCGCGATCAGCGCCTTCTTGTGGGCGATGATGGCCTTGTCGAGCTTGGCCGGGACCTTGTGGGCGAGGCGGCGCTCGAACTCGGCGCGCTTGCGCTCGGAGAGCAGGCCGAAGCGGCTGCGCCAGTTGGCGTGCTCGTTCGCGCCGGCGGTGCCGGCCGCGCGCCAGGCCTTGAGCACGGCGGCGTCGACCTCGAAGGCGCCGCCGGTGATGCCGAGCGCCTTCTTGGCGGCGGCGAGTTCCTCGGCGCCGAGCGGCTCGCCATGGGCCTTGGAGGTGCCGGCCTTCTTCGGCGCGCCGAAGCCGATCACCGTCTTGCAGGCGATCATGGTCGGCTTGTTGGACTTCTGGGCGCGGCGGATCGCGGCCTCGATCGCATCGGGATCATGGCCGTCGACGCGCTCGGAGCGCCAGCCGCAGGCCTTGAAGCGGGCGACCTGGTCGACATTGTCGGAGATCGAAAGCGGGCCGTCGATCGAGATGCCGTTGTCGTCCCAGAACACGATCAGCTTGTTCAGTTTCTGGTGACCGGCGAGCGCGATCGCCTCCTGGCTGATGCCCTCCATGAGGTCGCCGTCGGACGCCAGCACATAGGTGTGGTGGTCGACGACCTTCTTGCCGAACTCGGCGGCGAGCATGCGCTCCGCCATCGCCATGCCGACGGAGGTGGCGAGGCCCTGGCCGAGCGGGCCGGTGGTGGTCTCGACGCCGAGCGTCATGAAGTTCTCAGGATGTCCCGGAGTCTTGGATTCGAGCTGGCGGAACTTCTTGAGGTCCTCGAGCTGCAGGTTGCCGCTGCCGGTGAGATAGAGCAGGGCGTAGAGCAGCATCGAGCCGTGGCCGGCCGAGAGCACGAAGCGGTCGCGGTCGGGCCAGCGCGGATCGGCCGCGTCATATTTCATCACGCGGGTGAAGAGGACGGCGGCGACGTCGGCGGCGCCCATCGGCAGGCCGGGATGGCCGGACTTCGCCTGCTCGACGCCGTCCATCGCGAGCGAGCGGATGGCATTGGCAAGCTTGTCGTGCTGGGCACGGTCGATCGTGGTCATCGCTTCAGGGCTCCGTCTGGCGGGCGGACGAGGCCACAGCCTGGATCCCGCGCAGGCGGCAGGCCGGGGACGGTCCGAAATTCCAATAAATCGTGGGCTGGATTAGGCTGCTGCCTCGCCATGAGTCAATTCGATCCGGCATGGTTCCGGTGGGGCATATCGAGGCAGCGCCGCGCTTCGCGGCGGCCTTCATGCAATCGCGAAGTCAGGAACCGCGCTCAAGCCCTTGCGATCCGGGCGGCATCGTCGCGGGGCGATTCCCGTTTTCCGACGACATGAGCTAGGATTCGAATCGTGTAAGCCGGCTTCGATCTGAAGGGAGAGAAACGGTGGCGAGTCTGATGCTGGAGAATGCCCTGACGCGCCTCGACGGTGCGCTGGCGCAACTCGAGGCCGCAGCGCGGCGGCGTGTCGAAGCCGAGCGCGGGCGGGCCAATCTGGAGACGGAACTGGCGCTGATGCAGGATGACCGGGCTCGGCTGGCAGCCGAACTCGACGGTGCGACCGCACGCCTCGGCGATGTCGAGACTGCGGCCGCCGATGTCGACCAGCGCCTGCAGCGCGCGATGAACGTCATCGGCGCGGTGATCGAACGCGCGCAGGCCGATGCCGATCCACAGGAATCCGACGATGCCGGGCCGGAGGATCACGAACTCGCCTATCCGGAGCCGGCTGAGGCCGGCACCGGCCAGCGTGAGCATTGAGCGGAGAAGGCCATGCCGCAGGTCAACGTCACCATTTCCGGAAAAGCTTACCGCATGGCCTGCGGAGAGGGCGAGGAGCCGCATCTGGAGGGACTTGCCCGGCTCTATGACGGCAAGATCCAGGAGATGCGCCAGGCCTTCGGTGAAATCGGCGATATGCGTCTTCACGTCATGGCGGCGCTGATGGTCGCCGACGAGGCCTCCGAGCTGCAGCGCCGCGTCGCGAAGCTGGAAGCCGACCTCGCTTTGCTCCAGGGCGATGCCGGCAGCGCCGACCGGCGCCTCGGTGAGGTCGAGGACAGGGCGGCCGAGGCGCTGGTGGCGGCCGCCGAACGGATCGAGGGCGTCGCACGCAGCCTGATTCCGACCGCGGCAGGTTGAGGCAACGGCCCAACAGGCGGGGCGCGCTCTCGCGAAAGCCACTGCAGGGTCGAAGCGCGAATCGGGCTCTGGCGCTTTGCCGACGGATTCCCTAAATAGGTCAGGCTGGGCTGCCTGGTGCGTGCGAGGAACTGTATTCCCGGGCCCATACGACTCCCTAGGGAGCTGTCCCTGACCGGGTCCCTGGACCCGGACACACGGCGCCCACCTACTTTAGTAGGTGTCCCGGGATCGAAATCTCCACGGCCGAGGTGGCTCAGCACCCTTCCATGACCGACGCATCCTCCGCCCTCAGCGCTTCCCAACGCAAAGCCGCCCTCCGCGCGGCCGCGCTGGCGCGTCGTGACGCGCTCGAGATCGACGACCGGCTCGAATGGGACGCGCTGATCGCGGAAGCGACGCTGGCTATGCCGGTGTTCGGGCAGGGCCCGGTTTCGGCCTATTGGCCAATGCGTTCGGAGGCCGATCCGCGGCCGATCCTTGAAAGCCTGCATGAGCGTGGCCTGTCGCTCTGCCTGCCGGCGATCGTCGATCGGCGCATGCTGTTCAGACGCTGGGCGCCATATGAGCCGATCGTGCCGGGCGGTTTCGGGACACTGGTTCCCGATCCGGCGCAGCCCGAGGTCGCGCCGCGCATCCTGCTGGTACCGCTCGCGGCCTTCGACCGGCACGGCTTCCGCATCGGCTATGGCAAAGGCTATTACGACAGCGCGCTGGCTGCACTCGACGGCGCGATCAGCATCGGCATCGGCTATGCCGCTCAGGAGATCGAGTCCGTGCCGGACGAACCGCATGACCGGCGCCTCGACTGGATCGTGACCGAGCGCGAAACCATCCGTTGCGGTTGATTCCCGGACGCATTCGCGCCACGGAGAGGCTTTGCCGCCTCCGAAAGTTCTCCCATGCGTTTCCTCTTCCTCGGTGATGTCGTCGGCCGCCCCGGGCGGATCGCGGTGCAGGAGCGCCTGCCCGAATTGCGCCGGGCCTGGTCGCTGGATTGCGTCGTCATCAATGGTGAGAACGCAGCGGGCGGCTTCGGCATCACCGAGGCGATCTGCGACGAGTTCCTGGCGGCCGGCGCCGATGCGGTCACGCTCGGCAACCATTCCTGGGACCAGCGCGAGGCACTCGTCTTCATCGAGCGGCAGGACCGGCTGGTGCGGCCGGCCAATTATCCGAAGGGCACGCCCGGGCGCGGCGCGACCGTGATCGAGGCCCGCAACGGCGCGCGCGTGCTCGTCGTCAACGCGCTGGGGCGGCTGTTCATGGATGCGCTCGACGACCCGTTCCAGGCGCTCGAACGTGAATTGTCGGCCTGCCCGCTGGGCGAGGTTGCCGATGCGGTGATCGTCGATTTCCATGCCGAGGCGACCAGCGAGAAGCAGGCGGCCGGCTACTTCCTCGACGGGCGTGCCAGCCTCGTCGTCGGCACGCATACCCATGTGCCAACTTCCGACACCCGCATCCTGCCGGGCGGCACGGCCTACCAGTCCGATGCCGGCATGTGCGGCGACTACGATTCGGTGCTGGGCATGCACAAGGAGGAGCCGGTGCGGCGCTTCCTGCAGAAGACGCCGGGCGCGCGTCTCGAGCCGGCGACCGGGGAGGGCACACTGTCGGGCGTCGCGGTCGAGATCGACGATGCGACGGGGCTCGCCAAGGCGGTCTGGGCGGTGCGTGTCGGCCCGCATCTGAGCGAGTCGCTGCCGACGGCCTGGCTCGCGGGCTGAGCGGGCGGGCAGTTCGCGTCGGGCTTTACCCGTCTTGCACAGCAGCGGAAGCGGCGCCTATAAGGCCGGCTTCCGGAGATTTCGCCGCATCACCAAAGGCAAAGAGCACCCATGGCCGGTCATTCCCAGTTCAAGAACATCATGCACCGCAAGGGCAAGCAGGACGCGGTGCGCGCCAAGCTGTTCTCGAAGCTGGGCCGCGAAATCACCGTCGCCGCCAAGATGGGCATGCCCGATCCGAACATGAATCCGCGCCTGCGCATGGCCGTGCTGGCCGCGCGGGCCGAGAACATGCCCAAGGACAACATCCAGCGCGCCATCAACAAGGCGGCCGGCGGCGAAGGCGACAATTATGACGAGGTCCGCTACGAGGGCTACGGCCCGGGCGGGGCTGCCGTCATCGTCGAGGCGCTGACCGACAACCGCAACCGCACCGCGTCGGCCGTCCGCTCCTACTTCACCAAATCGGGCGGGGCGATGGGCGAGAGCAACTCGGTCTCGTTCATGTTCAACCGCGTCGGCGAGATCAGCTATCCGCCGGAGGCCGGCGATGCCGACAAGCTGATGGAAGCGGCGATCGAGGCCGGGGCCGACGACGTCATCTCGGACGAGAACGGCCACACCATCCTGTGCGCCTTCGATGCGCTGAACGAAGTCTCGAAGGCGCTGGAAGCGGCGCTCGGCGCACCGACCTCGGCCAAGCCGGTCTGGCGCCCGACCACGACCGCCCCGCTCGACGAGGAGAAGGCCGCCTCGATGATGCGGCTAATGGAGGCGCTCGACAACGACGACGACGTCCAGAACGTCTTCGCCAATTTCGAGATCGCCGACGAGGTGATGGCGAAGCTCAGCGCCTGAGGCGCTTTTCCGTCCTTGCGAGTGTCAGCGAAGCAATCCAGGGGCGGCAGCGCTCTACGCCTCCTGGATTACTTCGTCGCTTCGCTCCTCGCAATGACGGTTGAGGTTCACCGCCCGACGAAGCCGTCCCACAGTGGCAGGCTTACCAACGCGCTCGCGAAGATCACCGCATAGGCGATGCGGCGGAAGGTGGTCTCGCTGGCGAGGCGGAAGCCGTGCGTGCCGGCCCAGAGCGCCAGCCCATAGGCGGCGAAGAGCGGCAGCGCCATCATCAGCGCGGCCAGCGTCAGGATGCCCTTGTACCAGAGGATCGTGCCGCTGATCACGGTCGAGACTCCGAAGAAGGTCTGCATGTTGGCGCGCGTCTTGTGCCGGTCGTTGCGCTGGGCGCTGAGCCAGAACACGGCGAGCGGCATGCCGCCGATCGAGGCCATGCCGCTGAACAGGCCCGACAGCGCGCCGACCCCGAGCGAAAGCGGCATGCCGGGCCTTCCGTGATAGCGCCAGCCCGAGGCCATCAGGGCGACGGCAGTCAGGATCAGCCCGGCGAGAATCCAGCGCATCGTCTCGCGGTCGAGCCAGAGCAGCAGCCAGAGGCCGAGCGGCAGGGCCAGCGTCGCGGTTGCGAGCAGGGGCAGCACCTCGCGCCACTCGGCCTGCTTGGCGTTGCGGGCGGCGATCGGCAGCGCGAAGGGCAGGTCGATGAACCAGATCAGCGCCAGCGCCGCGACGGGGCCGAGCACGATCGAGGCCAGCGGCATGAATACCATGGCGAAGCCGAAGCCGGTGAAGCCGCGCACGAGGCCGCCGAGAATGGTCGCAGCCAGCAGGACGCCGAAACCGCCGGGCGAGACGCCGGGAATCAGGGAGGCGAGGAGATCGGGCATCGGCGGCAATCGACCGTGGGAGGCAACGCAGGTGGGACGCGACGTCGTCATCGCACCAACAGCCTGCCGCGGGCGGCGGCAACCCCCGTCCTTGTGATACGACCGATGCGTTGCGCTCATCGATCGCCGCCGGAATTGAAGGGGATCGTTAGGGAGCTGCATGGAACAAAGCGTGTCCAAGGTTTAGGCTGTGCCCGACATGACAGTTCCGATTCGCATCCTCGGCATCGACCCCGGCCTCCGGAAGACGGGCTGGGGCGTCGTCGTCTCGGAAGGCAGCAAGCTAGGCTTCGTCGGCTGCGGCTGCGTCGAGAGCGAAGCGGGCCTGCCTCTGGCGGAGCGGCTGAGGCAATTGCATGAGGGGCTGACGCGGATCGTCGGGGCTTTCGAGCCCGACGAGGTCGCGGTCGAGGAGACGTTCGTCAACCGCGATCCGCAATCGGCGCTGAAGCTCGGCCAAGCGCGTGGCGTCGCGCTTGTGGTGCCGGCCATCGCCGGTTTGAGCGTCGCGGAATATGCCGCCAATCTCGTCAAGAAGACGGTGGTCGGCGTCGGCCATGCCGACAAGAAGCAGGTGCAGATGATGATCCGCGTGCTGCTGCCCAAGGCCGAGACGCGTTCCGCCGATGCGGCCGACGCGCTCGCGGTGGCGATCTGCCATGCCCAGCATCGCGGGATGCGCTCGCTGGCGGCGCAGATGCGCGCGGGGTGAACATGCCGGTCTCATCCCCGGGCCGTCATTCCGGACAAGCGGCGAAGGCGCGCCGCTCCGGAAACCATCGAAGAGCGCATTCCTCGGAAGAGGCGAACTCGACGATGGATTCCGGGCCTCCGCTCCGCTACGCCCGGAAAGACGGGGGAGTTGAACCATGATCGGCAAGCTCAAGGGGATCGTCGATTCCTATGGGGAGGATCACGTCATCCTCGACGTTCAGGGCGTCGGCTATGTCGTGCAGTGCTCGTCGCGGACGCTGCAGCGGCTGGCGAAGCCGGGCGAGGCGGCCGTGCTCTCGATCGAGACGCATGTGCGCGAGGATGCGATCCGGCTCTACGGCTTCATGTCCGACAATGAGCGCGACTGGTTCCGGCTGATGCAGAATGTCCAGGGCGTCGGCTCCAAGGTCGCGCTCGCGATCCTGTCGACGCTGGAGCCCGGCGCGCTTGCGACCGCGCTCGCCACCAACGACAAGGCGGCGGTGGCGCGGGCGCCCGGCGTCGGGCCCAAGCTGGCGCAGCGCATCTGTGCCGAGCTCAAGGACAAGGCGCCGGCCTTCGGCCATGTCGATCCGGCGCTGGCCACGCTGGCCGGGGCGCTGGAGGACAAGAAGCTGCCGCAGCCTGTCGCCGACGCGGTCTCGGCGCTGGCCAATCTCGGCTATCCCCAGGCGCAGGCGGTGGCCGCGGTGGCGGCAGCGGCGAGGGCGGCCGGGGAGGGCGCCGGCACGGCGCAGCTGATCAAGCTCGGCCTGAAGGAGCTGGCGAAGTGAGCGCCGCGGGCCTCAGCGTGCGGGCAGTCGAAGACAAGACAGAGTTCCTGGCCTTGATGCTGGCACATTGGGGCTCGCACAGCATGATGATCGACCTGACGGTCTATGACTGCGCGGAACTCGACCTGCTCGGCATCTTCGGCGAAGACGGTGCAGCCATGGCCTATGCGAGCTGGACGATGCGCGGCGCTGTCGGGCTGCTCTGCGCGCTGCACTCAGTCGCGCCGGGCCAAGGCGCCGCGATCTGCCTGCTGGAAGCGGTGCAGGCGGCGGCGCAGGAGCGCGGGGCGACGACACTGAAGGCGATGCTGACCAACGACAACATGCCGGGCCTGGCCTTCTATCAGAAATGCGGCTTCCGCTTTTCCCGGCTGCATGTCGAGGCGATCGACAATTTTCGCTCGGTGGTTCCGAGCATCGTGCGGACCGGCTACATGGGTATCCCGATCCATGACGCGATCGAGCTGGAGATCGCATTGTGAGCGAAACGCGCCGTCCCGGCCTCCTTTCCGCCGAGAAGCGCGATGACGACAGCGAGACCTCGCTGCGGCCGCTTTCGCTCGTCGATTTCACCGGCCAGGCGGCAGCGCGGGCGAATCTCCAGGTCTTCATCGAGGCTGCCAAAAGCCGTGGCGACGCGCTCGATCACGTCCTGTTCGTCGGCCCGCCGGGGCTCGGCAAGACGACGCTGGCGCAGATCGTCGCGCGCGAGCTCGGCGTCAGCTTCCGCTCGACCTCGGGGCCGGTGATCGCGAAGGCGGGCGATCTCGCCGCGCAGCTGACCAATCTCGAAGAGCGCGATGTGCTCTTCATCGACGAGATCCACCGGCTGAACCCGGCGGTGGAGGAAATCCTCTACCCGGCGATGGAAGACTACCAGCTCGACCTGATCATCGGTGAGGGGCCGGCGGCGCGCTCGGTCAAGATCGACCTGCCGAAATTCACCCTCGTCGGCGCCACCACCCGTGCCGGCCTGCTGACGACGCCGCTGCGTGACCGCTTCGGCATCCCGATCCGGCTGCAGTTCTACACGGTGGAGGAATTGCAGGGCATCGTCGCGCGTGGGGCACGGGTGCTCGGCGTGCCGATGTCCGACGACGGCGCGAACGAGATTGCAAAACGCTCCCGGGGGACCCCGCGTATTGCCGGACGCCTGCTGCGCCGGGTGCGCGACTTCGCCATCGTCGACGGCGATGCCATCGTCACCCGGAGCGTCGCCGACAAGGCGCTGAAGCTTCTCGATGTCGATCCGATCGGCCTCGACCAGATGGACCGGCGCTACCTGACGACGGTAGCCATCAATTTCGGCGGTGGGCCGGTGGGGATCGAGACCATCGCCGCTTCGCTCTCGGAGCCGCGCGACGCGATCGAGGAGATCATCGAGCCCTTCCTGCTGCAGCAGGGCTTCATCCAGCGCACGCCACGCGGCCGCATCCTGACGCCGCACGCCTTCCGCCATCTCGGCATGCCCGAACCGAGCCGCGAGACGGCGCAGTTCGGGCTGTTCGGGGACGGCGAGGAGTAAGGCGGCGCCGGTCAGCCGCTATTGCCGCGCAATCTTGCTGCGCATCAGGGCCGGCCGGGCGCCGGCATCGTTGAGCGCGCCGGATTTGGCAGCCTTCTTGTTGGGGACCGACTGCATACCCTCGCTGGCTGTCCGGCTCGCCGGGCGCTCGAGGGCGCGCTGGCGCTGCTTCAGCGCGAGGGCCTTGCGGGCGATGCTGCGCTGGCTCGGCGCCTTGGCCTTCTCGGCCCGGCGCGTCGTCTCGGCACCGACACGCTTGAGGGCGCTGGTCAGGGCATCGGCCTTGGCCTTGGTTCCGGTGTTGCCCTGCGCAGCTTCCGCCCCGCGCGGAGCCGCCTTGCCGCGCATCTCGCGGCGCTGTTGCCGGGCGATGCCACGGGCGCGGTCGCGCCGCTCGCGCAGTTTGGCTGCGAGGTCGCGCAAGGCGGCGTCGTCGGCGCCCTTCATCGCTTCGGTTGAGGCCGAGGCCACGAGATCATGCTCTTCCTTGCTGAGCAGGCGTGCGAGTGCCTTCGTCGATTGCGCCATTGTCGCGTCTCCTTCTTGGTTGGTCGTCGCGGGGGGAAACCGCTCGCCGCCGGCCAGGTTCCCGCGGCAAAAGCGCCGGGATCGTCTCAACGGCAGGCGCTAAAGGGGCCGTGGTCGAAGTGGAAGTGGTCGCGATGGGCGGCGTTGTAGTCGGGCCCGAGCACGGCCGCGAAGATTCCGCAGGCGCCGTCTCGAACGGCGCGCAGGAACGCCGCCTCCGGGCCGTTGCCGTTCCAGTCGTGCAGGACCGAGATGCGGCGTCCGCCGGCGAATACGAAGCCCGTGACGTCGACGGCATTGGCGGTCGCGTGCTGGCTCCAGCGCTGCGAGCCGGCGATGCGCCGGCAGACCTGCGTGCCGGCATGCTCGACCCGCGCCACCTCCCGCCCGAGATGGGCGCGCGCCGCCGGCTGCAAAACCTGACGCTCGAACAGGACCCAGCTTGCCGCGACACGGCAAGTCAGGGTGAGGCGATCGTTCAGTGCGCTCGCCGAGGCCGACAGTGCGACCGCGTCGATCAGCGGGCAATTCTCGGGCTCTGCACGATCGGGCAGAGGCTGATGCCCAATGCTGGCACGCTCGAGCACGGCGCGGCAGAGCGCTCCGTCGCGCTTCAGGCGGGCGAGCCGGACAGGGAACAGCCAGTCGGTCGGCGCATCGAGATCGAGCAGTGCCAACGGGTTCAGACGATACGGAACATCGATGCGCCCGGCGCCAACCAGCGCCGCCAGACCAAGACAGGCGAGCAGCAGCACCAGCGCAAGCTGGCGCAACATGATCGACATCGCCGAGCGGCGCGGTGGGCTGTCCGGCGATTTCATCAGGGATAGATAGGGATGTGCGCTGGCCGTGCCCCAGCCTTGAGGCTATTCGTCGCGCATGAGCAGAACCCATCGCCTCGACGTCCGCGTCTACTACGAGGACACCGATTTCTCCGGCGTCGTCTACCACGCCTCCTATCTGCGCTTCATGGAGCGCGGGCGCACCGAGCTGATCCGTGCGCTCGGCGTCGAGCAGCGCGAATTGTTCGACGGGGGGACGGCGCTGGGCTTCGCCGTCCGCAGCATGCAGATCGAGTTCCTGCGCCCCGCGGTCATGGACGACATGCTGACGGTCGAGACTCGTTCGGTCGCGGCACGCGGCGCGACGATGGATGTCGAGCAGCGGGTGCTGCGCGGCGAGGAGGTCTTGGTCACGGCGCAGGTGAAGGTCGCCTGCGTCGGCGGCGGGCGGGCGCGGCGCATTCCTGACGGCCTGCGGCTGCGCCTGGGCGTGCCGGATTGAGCGGCCGCGGCCGCAGCTGTCGACGGCTGCACGGCGCCATGTTAGCGCTCTTCACATGAGCTGGAAACGCGACAAGCCCGAGCAGCCGCCGCGCGGCTACCACCATGGCAACCTCAAGGAGGAGCTGGTGCGCGCGGCCATGGGGCTGATCGGCGAGAAGGGTCCCAACGGCTTCACCTTCGCCGAGGCTGCGCGGCTCGCCGGCGTCAGCCCGGCCGCGCCCTATCGGCATTTCCGCGACCGCGACGAGCTCCTGGCCGATGTCGCGACCCGAGGATTCATCGTCTTCGAGGCGGCGCTGGCGCAGGCCTGGGACCAGGGACGGCCCGATCCGGAAACGGCCTTCCATCGGCTGGGCCGGGCCTATCTCGCCTTCGCACATGACGAGCCGGCCTATTACTCGGCGATGTTCGAGGCCGGGGTGCCGCTCGATGCCAGCCCCGAGCTGCGTGCCGCGGCCGACCGCGCCTTCCAGGGCCTGCGCAACGCCTCCGAGGCGCTGATCGCGCTGCTGCCGCAGGGCAAGCGCCCGCCCGCATTGATGATGGCGCTGCATGTCTGGTCGATGTCGCATGGCGTCGCCGCGCTGTTCGGCCGGGCCGATGGCGGGCGGCGCCCCCTGCCGATGTCGGCGGCCGAACTGCTCGAGGCCGGCATGCTGATTTACCTGCAGGGGCTGGGCCTCGGGCGCGGGGCGGCGTGAGAGGCGTCGCTCCGGCTTGGCCTGTACGGCCGGGCGGCGATCGACGATAAGCCGCGAACGGGACCGCCTGAAACGCTCGCTGTTTCGTTGCGGCACCGGGCGTTTGATCTCGCATCGGCTTTTTCCGAGAACCGCATGCCACTTTTCGGGCCGATGCTTTAGCGGAGACAGGACATCATGATCGATACTTCGGCAGCAGCTAAAGGGGCCGCGAGCCCGCCCGCTTCACGCGTGATTCCGCTATGGGAGCGTTCCCTGTCCTGGCAGATCGGCGCGGTGATCCTCGGCACGCTGTTCCTGGCGGCCTCATCCTACGTCACGGTCCCGATGCTGCCGGTGCCGATGACGATGCAGACCTTCGCCGTCACCCTGGTCGGGGCGCTCATGGGCTGGCGTCTCGGCGGCCTGACCATCCTCGCCTGGCTCGCGGAGGGCGCGCTCGGATTGCCGGTGCTCTCCAACGGCGCATCGGGGCTGAAGCATTTCATGGGGCCGACCGGCGGCTATCTGCTCGCCTTCCCCATCGCCGGCATGCTCGTCGGCTGGCTGGCGCAGCGCGGTTGGAACGGGCGCCGCGTCGGGCTGGCCTTCGCAGCGATGGTGCTCGGCAATGCGACCTGCCTCCTCATCGGCGCGGCATGGCTTTCGACGCTGGTGGGGTTCGAGAAGGCCTTGATGGTCGGCGTCGTGCCCTTCCTGGCGGGCGCGGTGGTCAAATCGGCACTGGGCGCGGCGACGCTCCGGGCCCTGGCCAGGGGTTAGCCTCCGGACGACCTCCGGAAACGGTGATCGATTCCGGTACGCAGGCCCGGTGCGCTACGGCGCGCCGGGCCAACTTTCCTTCTTCCGTCTTGCCTGCTTCCATCTTGACAAGCCGAGTCCTGTCTCCCATTTATGTAAATGTGATTTACATTCACGTTCTGTCACGGTGAGGGAACAATGCCGATCGTCGCGAAGCTCGATGAGTATGGAAAGGGAGCCTGGATCGCCTTCGTGGTTCTCGGCTTCATCGTCTGGTGGCCGCTGGGTCTCGCGACCCTGGCCTTTCTTTATGGGAGTGGACGCATGGGTTGTGGATTTGGTGCCGGTCGCTACGAGCACAAGATGAGCCGCCTTCAGGACAAGATGGAACGCCTGCGGGAGCGCATGGGCGGCCAGCGCGGCGGTGGGTTCGGCGGCTGGGGGCAGGGCCCTTCGAGCGGCAACCGCGCCTTCGACGAGTACCGCGCCGAGACGCTGCGCCGCCTCGAGGACGAGCAGCGCGAGTTCCACGACTTTCTCGGTCGCCTGCGCATGGCCCGAGACAAGGCTGAGTTCGACCAGTTCATGGCCGATCGCCGCAGTGACGGGCCAGAGCCCCAGGCCAACGCCGGCTGACGTCCCAGCTCGGTATTCCGACATCGCAGCGCCCGCTCCCGGCACTCCGGGGGCGGGCGTTTTCGCATGGCGAGGTGAGCCAAAGAGTCGCGGCTTCGGCGGCGTATACCCGGCATTAACCTTGCCGGAGGCTTAACTCGATGACGAGTATGCGTTTCGCAGGAAACCCCGTTTCGGCCCATCTTTCGCCGGATTCAAAGGCGATTGACGGATACGGCATTCCCCGGATCGCGGATCGGGCGGCGTCGCGGGGCACCCGTGGCGCTTGTGGCGGGGCGTCGGCCAGAAGACCGATGCCGCGGGTCGCCAGGCAGAAGGATGACAGGATGAACCCCGCCGAGGTCGCGCAGGTTGCGCCGCAGATCGACATGTCGTTCTGGAGCCTGTTCTGGCACGCCCATATCGTCGTCAAGCTCGTCATGCTGGGCCTGATCGGCGCGTCGGTCTGGTGCTGGTCGATCATCATCGACAAGACGCTGCTCTATCGCCGCACCCGCAAGGAGATGGACGCCTTCGAGGAGGTGTTCTGGTCGGGCCGCTCGCTCGAAGAACTCTATCGCGAACTCGCCGCCAAGCCGGTCTCCGACATGTCCGCCGTCTTCGTCGCGGCGATGCGCGAGTGGAAGCGTTCCTTCGAGAATGGCGGGCGCTCCGTCGCAAGCCTGTCGCAGCGCATCGACAAGGTGCTCGACGTCACGATCCAGCGCGAGACCGAGCGGCTGGAATCCAAGCTTCTGGTGCTGTCGACGATCGCGTCGGCTGCGCCCTTCATCGGCCTGTTCGGCACGGTCTGGGGCATCATGAACTCCTTCACCGCCATTGCCGTCTCCAAGAACTCCTCGCTCGCCGTGGTGGCGCCCGGCATCGCCGAGGCGCTCTTCGCCACCGCGATCGGCCTGTTCGCCGCGATCCCGGCGCTGATGGCCTACAACAAGCTCCAGGCCGAGGTCGCCAAGGCCTCGAGCCGGCTGGAAGCCTTCGCCGACGAGTTCTCCGCGATCCTGTCGCGGCAGATCGATGAACGGCTGGCGGCTTGAGGGGGCGCTGAGATGGGCATGTCCGCAGCATCCGGCGCCAGGGCCGGGGGCCGGCGCGGCCGGCGCGGCCGGCGCCACGGCGCCATCGCCGAGATCAACATGACGCCGTTCATCGACGTGATGCTGGTGCTTTTGATCATCTTCATGGTCGCGGCGCCGCTGATCGCGACCGGCGTGCCGCTCGACCTGCCGCAGACCGGCGCCAAGCCGATCAATGTCGACCAGAGGCCGATCACCATCGCGATCGACGGCAAGGGCCAGATCTTCCTGCAGGACCAGCCGACGCTCGAGCCGGATCTGGTGACCAGACTGCACGGACTGGCGACGCAGGGTTTCGACGAGCGCATCTATGTGCGCGGCGACCGCATGGTCGATTACGGGCGGGTGGCGTCGGTGATGTCGACGATCACATCCGCCGGCTTCAAGCGGGTCGCGCTCGTCACCGAGCCGGCGACGCGTTGAGGCTGATGGAAGCGAGGGCTCGACGGCTGTGAAGCTCACGACCTCCGAACCGGGCATGGTGGTGTCGGCGCTCGGCCACGCGACGTTCCTCGTCGCGGGGCTGCTGGCGTTTTCGTCGCCGTCGCCGCTGCCGGAGAACGAGGAGGCGATCGCGGTCGAGATGGTCGATGCGAGCGCGCTGAATCAGGTCACCCGCGGCGAGCGCAGCGCCGAAAAGGTTGAGGAACAGCCGACACCGCGCGCCGAGCGTCAGGCCGAGGCCGTCGAGCGCAAGGAGGAGGGCACGGACAAGCAGGACGCGCCCGCCCCGCCGACCCGCCCAGCCGAGCTGAAGACCTCCGACGACAACGCCTCCGCACCGCTGCCGCCCTCACGCGCCGCCAACCTGCCGAAGCTGGTGGAGAAGCCGCCGGAGCCGGTGAGGCAGCCCGAGAAGGCAGGCCCCAGCGCCGCCGAGATCGCAGAGCAGAAGCGCGAGGAACTGGCCAAGCTCGCCGAGGAGGCGGAGCTCGCTTCCAACGCCAGGCAGGCTGAGGAAGCGGCCAAGGCCGCCGCCAAGGCGAAGTCGGAAGCCGAAGCCAAGGCGCGCGCCGAGGCGCAGGCCAAGGCCAAGGCGGAAGCGCTGGCCAAGGCCGAGGCCGAAGAGGCCGCGAAGGAAAAGGCCGAGGCCGCCGCCAAGGCGAAGGCGGAAGCCGAGGCCAAGGCCAAGATCGCCGCCGCGGCGAAGGCCAAGCAGGAAGCCGAGGCCAAGGCGAAACGCGAGGCCGAAATCGCGAAGAACTTCAATGCGAGCGACATCGCCAAGCTGCTCCAGTCCAAGGAGAAGGCGCAGTCCAGCGGGGCAGCGGCGCCGCAGTTGAACCGCACGGCTTCGCTCGGAACCGAACGCGGCGCCTCGCAGAAGCTGAGCCCTTCGCTGCGCGGCCAGCTCATCGGCATCATCCAGGATCAGCTGATGAAATGCTGGAACGTGCCGATCGCGCTCGCCAACTCGCGGGCCAACGTCGTGCCGCAGGTCCGGATGAAGCTGAACACCGACGGCTCGCTCATCGGCCAGCCGGGCGTGGTCAACTCTTCATCCGATCCGCTCTTCTCGGTGGCCGCCAATTCCGCCCTGACCGCGACCCGCCGCTGCGCGCCCCTGCGCATTCCGGCGCAGTTCGCCGCCTATTATGACGACTGGCGCGATGTCGTCGTCAATTTCGACGCAAGGGACGTGCTGTGACCCTGATCGACCGTAATCCTCTTCCGATCCTGTCGGCTGCGCCGACGCGCCGGAGGCTCCTCGCACTTGCCGGCGCGTCGCTGCTCGTGCCGGCCGCGGCGCGCGCCGAGCTCGTCATCGATCTGCGCGGCGGCACCTTCCAGCCGCTGCCGATCGCCATCGCCGATTTCGCCGGCGAAGGCGGGGTGCTGGTGTCCGGCGTCGTCACCAACAACCTCAAGCGCTGCGGCTATTTCGCCCCGATCGACAAGAGCCGCCATCCCGAGCGCAACCCGCCCTTCGATGCCGCGCCCGATTTCGGTTCGTGGAAGGCCGTGGGCGTGCAGGCGCTGGTGACCGGCCGCGTCTCCCGCGACGGCTCGGGCCGGATCAAGGCTGAGTTCCGGCTCTGGGACGTGACAACCGGCACGCAGACCGACGGCCAGCAATACTTCACCGACCCGAACAATGCGCGCCGTGTCGGCCACATCATCTCGGACGCGATCTTCACCAAGATCACCGGCGTCGGCGGCTTCTTCGATACGCGCGTGGTCTTCGTCGACGAATCCGGGCCGAAGGAGAATCGGCGCAAGCGGCTCGCTATCATGGACCAGGACGGCGCCAATGTGCGCTTCCTGACGGACGGCACGATCTCCGTGGTGACGCCGCGCTATTCGCCGGTGTCGCAGGAGGTTACCTACATGTCGCAGCGGCATGGCGAGCAGCCGCGCGTGCATGTGCTGAACATCGAAACCGGGCAGCGCCAGATCGTCGGCAATTTCCCCGACATGACCTCAAGCCCGCGCTTCTCGCCCAACGGCGCGCGGATCGCGCTCAGCCTGCAGCAGGGCGGCAACGCCAATCTCTATGCGATCGACATCGGCTCGCGCACGACGATGCGGCTGACCTCGACGGGCGCGATCGACACCTCGCCGTCCTATTCTCCGGATGGCACGCAGATCGTGTTCGAGAGCGACCGCGGCGGTTCGCAGCAACTCTATCTGATGGGCGCCGGCGGCGGCGAGGGCAAGCGCCTCTCCTTCGGCCAGGGCTCCTATTCGCAGCCGACCTGGTCGCCCCGCGGCGACCTGATCGCCTTCACAAAGCGCGGCTCGGGCGGCTTCGCCATCGGCGTGATGCGGCCGGACGGTTCGGGCGAGCGCCTCCTCACCGAGGGTTTTCACAACGAGGCGCCGAACTGGGCGCCGAACGGTCAGTACATCATGTTCTTCCGCGATCCCGGCGGACAGTCAGGCGGCAAGCTCTACATGGTCGACATCACCGGCCGCGTCGAAGTGCCGGTGCAGACGCCGGCCTTCGCCTCCGATCCGACCTGGTCGCCGCTGCTCACCGCGGCGCGCTGATCGCTCAGGCCGGGACGAGCGTCGCAACATGCCGGTCGCTCGGGCGCTCGCTGGTTGAGAGGCCTTCGATCACCCCTGCGCGATCGGCCGGACTCCGGTTCTGGCTCATCTTGCGCTTGCCCTCGAGCTTCGCGATCGGCATCCGCAACCCGACGATGCCGCGCAACTGAGCCTTGATGAAGTCCGCCGGCGCGTCGGCAACCGTCCAGGGCCTGGGATGCTCAGCCTCGTGCAGCGCCGTCAGGCGTGTCACAACCTCCAGCAGCCGTGCCGGGTCATCGAAGAACTCGACCGGGCCGGAGGCGTGGACCGCGACATAGTTCCAGGTCGGCACGACCTTTCCGGTCTCCTGTTTCACGGCATACCAGCTCGGTGTGACATAGGCGTCCGGGCCCATGAAGATCGCGAGCCCGTCGCCGAGCGCGGGAATGCGCCATTGCGGATTGGCCCGCGCGAGATGGCCGTAGAGCGTGCCATAGGGCCCCTCGTTCTCGTCGATGTAGAGTGGTAGCGGCGTTGCCATCGGCCCTTCCGCCGTGGCGGTGACGAGGTTTGACAGCCGCGAGGCGCGGATCGTCGCCAGCAGGCTGGGGCGATCCTCGTCGCGAAAGGCTGGTGGGGTGTACATGGCGGAGCTCCTTGCGTTGGCGGCACCATGGCGACAAACTGGACTTTCGAGAATATCCAGTTTCGCAGGTTTTTCGTGGTCCAGTCTGAGAGCCCCGGCGTCGCACGCCGCATCGTGGCGGCGATCAAGCGACAGATCGCCGACGGTACCTACCGCCCCGGCGAGAGGCTGCCTTCGTCCAGGAGTTTTGCCACGGAGTGGGGCGCGTCGCGCACCACCGTCAGCGCAGCCTATGGCCAACTCGTCGCCGAGGGCTATCTGACCGTCAGGGTGGGTGCGCGCCCGGTGGTTGCGGCCGGGCTCGGTGCGCAGCCGGCGCCGAAGGAGCGTCCGGCCGCCGTGCCGCGACGCCTGTCGGAGTTTGCGCGGAGGGTGGCAGCCTTTCCACCGCCGGCCGAACGAGAGCCGTTCCGCATTGCCGATCTTCGCTATGGCGACCTGTCGGGGGCGGATTTTCCCGCGCTCGCCTGGCGCCGCGCGCTCAACAAGGTCAGCATCCGCCGCCCGGACAGGCTTCGTTACGGCGACCCCGCAGGCACGCCCGAGCTTCGGGCCGAATTGCAGGGCTATCTCTGGCGGGCGCGTGGCATCGCCTGCTCGGCCGGGCAGATCGTGGTCGTCAACGGTTCGCAGCAGGGGCTCGACCTCTGTGCGCGGCTCCTGCTCAACCCGGGCGATCGCTTCGTCATGGAGAACCCCGGCTATGTGCTGGCGCGCCATGCGTTCGAGGCTTCGGGCGGCGTCGCGGTTCCCGTGCCGGTCGACGAGGAGGGGGTGAGGACCCAGGCGCTGCCTGCGGCGCGCCTGGCCTATGTCACGCCCTCGCACCAGTTCCCGCTCGGCGGGGTGCTCTCGGCGGGGCGCAGGAAGGCGCTGATCGGCTGGGCGGCAGCGGAAGGCGCTTTGGTGGTCGAGGACGACTATGATGGCGAGTACCGCCATGGCGTCGCGCCGATCCCGCCGTTGCAGGCCGATGCTCCCGAACTTGTGATCTATGCCGGGACGCTGTCGAAGACGCTCTCGCCGACATTGCGGCTGGGCTATCTCGTCGTGCCCACCGATCTCGCGGCGCTGTTCGGCGAGGCGAAGCGCCTCATCGACCGCCATGCGCCCCAACTCGAGCAGGAGGCCCTGGCGGAACTCCTGGCGAGCGGCGCCTATGAGCGCCATGTCCGCAGCGTCCGACGCCGGAACGCCGAGCGGCGGGCAGCGATGCTTGCCGCTCTCGCCGAGACCTTCGGTGAGCGAATCGTCGTGACCGGCGCCGAGACCGGCCTGCATGTCGTCGCCTGGCTGAACGGCATCCCCAATGAGCGTGAAGCGGGCATCCAGGCCGCCGCGCGGCAGGCCGGGATCGGGCTCTATCCCGTCTCGCCGCTCTATGCGGCCGGGACGGTGCGGCCTGCTCAGGCGGGCTTCGTCATCGGCTACGCGGCGCTCGATGTTGTGCAGATCCGGGCCGGGGTGAAGGCGCTGGCCGAGGTGCTGCGCTGAGCATCTGTGCTCCTGGAGTGCCGCTGCGTCGTGGCAGGCGTGCCACAGCGCGGCGGCAAGCTTAAGCGGGCCAGATTTGGTTAACCATATGCCGCAATGCCGCCACTTCGCCTTGTTCTGGCAAGGTCTCGTTTAGGTTGACGCTTCATTGATGGGACGACGCGAGGCCGTTCCTGAAGCGGACGCCAGACAATCTGCTTGCCGGAGTTTTGCCATGATGACCACTCTCTTCGCCAGCGGCCGTACCGTCCGCTTCGCCGCAGCCCTCGCCGCGACGCTGGCGCTCGGTGCCTGCGCCAAGGACCAGAATGCCGATGGTGCGGGCGGCTTCGGCGCCGGCGGCGCAGCGACGCCGGGCTCGGCCCAGGACTTTGTCGTCAATGTCGGCGACCGGGTCTTCTTCGAGACCGATTCGACCGACCTGACACCGACCGCGGTCTCGACGCTGGACAAGCAGTCGGCCTGGCTGCAGCGCTTCCCGCGCTATACCTTCACCATCGAAGGCCATGCCGACGAGCGCGGCACGCGCGAATACAACTACTCGCTCTCGGCCCGCCGCGCCCAGACGGTGCGCGACTACCTGACCTCGCGCGGCATCCAGGGCAACCGCATGCGCGTCGTCTCCTACGGCAAGGAGCGGCCGGTCGCGGTTTGCAACGACATCTCCTGCTGGTCGCAGAACCGCCGCGTGGTGACGGTGCTCGACGGCGCGGCTCCCGGCGGCGGCGTCTGATCCGCAATCCTTCACGATAACTTCGACGAGCCGGCGCTTCCCTCACGGAAGTCGCCGGCTCTTTCATATTTTGGCCGTGGTCGTGGCATGTTATAGCGCTGCCCCCATGCTCAACCGCGGTTTTTGATGATGCTTCGCCAACCTCGCCTCGACGGCAGGATCCGTTCCAGCCTCGCAGCGCTCGCCTTCGGTACGGCGCTCGCCTGCATGGGCCTGCCCGCCAAGGCGCAGGACGCCGCCGATCTCGTCGTGCGGACGTCGCGGATGGAGAACCAGATCCGCCAGCTTTCCGGCCAGATCGAGCAGTTGCAGTTCGAGAACCGGCGCCTGAGCGATCAGCTCCGCAAGTTCCAGGAAGATGTCGATTTCCGCTTGAACGAGCGCGGCGGCGGGCGTTCGGGGGCCGCGGCCCCAAGTAACGCCGCTCCGCCGGCCGCTGGTGGTGCTCCGCGCCAGCAGCAGCCCCAGCGGCGCAGCGAGGCGTCGGATCCCGCCATGCAGCAGGGCGCGGCCGGCGGGCCACGTCAACTCGACGGCGGCATCGGCGGCATCATCGAGGACGAATTCGCCGGCAACGCCGGCGGCCAGGGGCCGCTGGACTTGCAGGGCGTCGGCCGTGTCGTGCCGCAGAACGGGTTGCCGACACCGCCGCAGCGCGGGCCGAGCGTGGCGGCGGCCAGCGGCCCGGCGACGGCGAAGGAGGCGTATGACGTCGCCTATGCCTCGCTGCTGCGCAAGGAATACGAGCAGGCCGAGATGGGCTTCCGGCAGTTCCTGCAAAGCTATCCACGCGATCGTCTCGCCGTCGACGCGACCTACTGGCTTGGCGAAAGCTATCTCCAGCGCAAGCGCTACCGCGAGGCGGCCGAACAGTTCCTCAAGGTCAGCAGCGATGCGCCGCGCTCCAACAAGGCGCCCGAGAGCCTGCTGCGCCTCGGCATCGCCCTGAACGGCCTGGGCGCCAAGGAACAGGCCTGCGCCACCTACGCCAAGGTCGGCGTCGAGTATCCGTCCGCGCCGAATTCGGTCCGGCAGGGGATCGAGCGCGAGCGGCGGCGTTCCGGCTGCGCGTGAGCGCGGTCTTCCAGAGTTTTCCAGACCATCCTCCGCTCGGCGGCCGTGAGGCCGTCGCGCTGTTCGCAGGCCTTGCCGGCGAGGCGAGGCTGCTCGTCGCCGTTTCCGGCGGGCCGGATTCGGTCGCGCTGCTCGCGTTGCTCGCCGAATGGGCGCGGGAGACGTCGCGGCCGGCGCTCCATGCCGCGACGGTCGATCACGGGCTGCGGCCCGAGTCCGGTGAAGAAGCGGCGGGCGTGGCCGCTCTCGTCGCCAGGCTCGGCGTGCAGCACAGCATCCTGCGCTGGGATGACCCCAAGCCGACGACAGGCCTGCAGGAGCGGGCGCGCGCCGCCCGCTATGCGCTCCTGGCGCAGGAGGCGCAGCGGCTCGGCGGCGCCGTACTGGTTACCGCCCATACACAGGATGACCAGGCCGAGACATTGCTGATGCGGCTCGCGCGTGGTTCCGGGCCGGCGGGGCTGGCGGGGATGCGCGAGCGGATCGAGAAAAATGGGATGCCGCTGGCGCGGCCGTTTCTCGGCGTCCCGAAGGCGCGGCTGGTCGCGACGGTGCAGGCGAGGGGGCTGCCCTTCGTCGCCGATCCGAGCAATGGTGACCGGCGCTTCGAGCGCGTGCGCTGGCGCATGCTTATGCCGACGCTGGCCGATGCGGGGCTCGGCGCCGAGCGGCTGGCATTCTTCGCGCGGCGGATGGCCAGGCTGGACGAGGCCGTGGCGCGGCGGGCACAGGTTCTGCTGGCGGAACTGCGTCTGCCGGCGCTCGGCGCGCCGGTGCTGCGCCTGCGGTTCGACGCGCTGCTGGCGGAACCGGAGGAGATCGTGCTCCGTGTCGTCGCGCAGGCACTGCAGGAGATCGGCGGGGATGCCGGGGCCGCGACCCGGCTGGAGCGGCTAGAGGCCTGTGTCGATGCGCTGCGCGGTGCAGCGCTGGCAGGGGCGCCCATCGCACGGACATTGTCCGGCTGCATCCTTGCGCTAGGGCCCGATGCCGTGCTGGCGCTCCGGCGGGAAGGGCCGCGCAGACGCGGTGTTCACCCTGCGGCGTCATAGGAGATCGCGTGGTTTCTGTTTCCCTTGGCAAGGGCCCCTGCCGCACCTAGATTAGTCGGGCAAACTCTCGGCCTCTTCCGGTTGGACCGGCGGGCCTGATCGGACTGGTGATGAATCCGAATTTCCGCAATTTCGCCCTCTGGGTGGTGATCTTCCTGCTGGTCCTGGCGCTCGTGACGCTTTTCCAAAGCCCGAGCCAGCGCGCCAGCACGAACGAGATCCCCTACAGCCAGCTCATCAACGAGTCCGAGGCCGGGCGCATCTCGAACGTCGTGGTCGCGGGGCAGGAGATTTCCGGCACCTTCTCGGATGGCCGCAGCTTCGTGACCTATGCGCCTTATGGCGACCCGGCGTTGCTGAAGACCCTCGCCCAGAAGGGCGTCCAGGTCTCCGCCCGCGCCCCGGCCGAGGGCACGCCCTGGTTCATGGCACTGCTCGTCAACTCGCTGCCCTTCGTCATCTTCATCGGCCTGTGGATTTTCATGTCCCGCCAGATGCAGAACGGCGCCGGCCGCGCCATGGGCTTCGGTAAGTCGAAGGCCAAGCTCCTGACCGAGGCGCATGGCCGCGTCACCTTCGAGGATGTCGCCGGCATCGACGAGGCCAAGGAAGATCTGACCGAGATCGTCGAGTTCCTGCGCGATCCGCAGAAGTTCCAGCGGCTGGGTGGGCGCATCCCGCGCGGCGTGCTGCTCGTCGGCCCTCCCGGCACCGGCAAGACCCTGACCGCGCGCGCCGTCGCCGGCGAAGCGAACGTGCCGTTCTTCACGATCTCGGGTTCGGACTTCGTCGAGATGTTCGTCGGCGTCGGCGCCAGCCGCGTCCGCGACATGTTCGAGCAGGCCAAGAAGAACTCGCCCTGCATCATCTTCATCGACGAAATCGACGCTGTCGGCCGTCATCGCGGCGCCGGCCTCGGCGGCGGCAATGACGAGCGCGAGCAGACGCTGAACCAGCTGCTCGTCGAAATGGACGGCTTCGAGCCGAACGAAGGCGTGATCATCATCGCCGCCACCAACCGGCCGGACGTGCTCGACCCCGCGCTGCTGCGTCCGGGCCGCTTCGACCGCCAGATCGTGGTGCCGAACCCGGACGTCGCCGGCCGCGAGAAGATCCTCAAGGTCCATGTCCGCAAGGTGCCGATGGCGCCGGATGTCGATCTCCGCGTGCTCGCCCGCGGCACGCCTGGCTTCTCCGGCGCCGACCTGATGAACCTCGTCAACGAGGCTGCCCTGCTGGCGGCGCGGCGCGGCAAGCGCATGGTGACCCATGCCGAGTTCGAGGACGCCAAGGACAAGGTCATGATGGGCGCCGAGCGCAAGTCGATGGCGATGTCCGAGGAAGAGAAGAAGCTCACCGCCTATCACGAGGCCGGCCACGCCATCGTCGGCCTGTATGTCCCGGCCGGTATTCCGGTGCACAAGGCGACGATCATCCCGCGCGGCCGTGCGCTCGGCATGGTCAAGTTCCTGCCCGAGGGCGACCGCTACTCGATGAAGTACAAGGAGTTCACCTCGCAGCTCGCGGTCGCCATGGGCGGGCGCGTGGCGGAAGAGATCACCTTCGGCCGGGAGAACATCACCTCCGGCGCCACCGGCGACATCCAGCAGGCGACCAAGATGGCCAAGGCCATGGTCACGCAGATGGGCTACTCGGACGAGCTCGGCATGGTCGCCTATGGCGACAACCAGGAGGAGGTCTTCCTCGGCATGTCGATGGGCCGCAGCCAGAGCGTCTCCGAGTCGACGGCGCAGAAGATCGACGCCGAGGTCAAGAAACTGGTCGATACCGGCTACCAGGACGCCAAGAAGATCCTCACCGAGCATCACGACGAGTTCGTGAATGTCGCCGAGGCTCTGCTCGAGTTCGAGACGCTGACTGGTGAGGAGATCCGTGACCTGATCGCCGGCAAACGCCCCTCGCGCGATCTCGACGATACCCCGTCCACGCCGCGCGGCTCGGCTGTCCCGAGCGCCGGCAAGGGCCGCAAGCGCGACGAGCCGGATGCCGGGCTGGAGCCGCAGCCGCAGGCCTGAAGGGTTCACCGGCCTACATATCGAAATCGAAACGGGCGCCTTGCAAAGGCGCCCGTTTTCGTTCGGCGGCTGGAGGGCAACCGGCGGCGAAACCGCCGCGTCATCCCGACGCCGTCATTCCGGACGAGCCGCGCTTCGGCCGCTCGGGATGACGGTGAGGCTTCCGAGAACTTACCGGAGCCTGCGAATCCGAGTTGGCGGCGCGGCCTTGGCTGAAGCGTGGACGACGAAGCGGTCGCGTCCCGCCTGCTTGGCGTCATAGAGCGCCGCATCGGCATGGCTCGTCGCGGCGGTGAGCGTTTCGGCGGGATGGACGAGGCAGGCGCCGATGCTGACGGCGATGGCGCACGAGACGCCCTGCGCCAGCATGACCGGGTGCTCGCGCAGCGCTGCGATGATCTTGGCCGAGACCGCTTCGAGCGCCTCGGGGCTGGCGTCGCCGAGCAGGACGAGGAATTCGTCGCCGCCCCAGCGCGCGCAGATGTCATAGCTGCGCAGCAATCCGGTAAGCCGCTCGGCGACGGTCACGATGACCTGGTCGCCGGCGTGATGGCCATACGCGTCGTTGATGGGCTTGAAGTTGTCGATGTCGATCAGCAGCAACCCGAGGGGGTGCCCCGAGCGTCCCGACCGGTTCTGCTCGATCGCGAAGTGCCGTTCGAAGCCACGGCGGTTGAGGATGCCGGTCAGCGGGTCGTGATGGGCGAGCTGCTCGAGCGTCCGCGTCCGCTCCTGGACCATGTGCTCGAGGCGGTCGGTGTTGTCGCCAACCGCCTTTGCCATTTCGCCGAAGGCGCGCGAGAGCCTGCCGATTTCGTCATTGGCCGGATCGACCGCGACTTCGCCGAAGCGACCTGCCTGGACGCGGGCGACGCCCGTCTCCATGCGTGCAAGGCGATCCAGCACGCTGCGTTTGAACAACAGCGTCATCAGCCCGGCGGCCGCCAGCAGCATGGCCGCGAGCAGCAGTGCGATCGGCAAGAACAGGCGCCGATCGATGATCTGGTCGATGTCCATGATGGTGACGTTGTACCAGCCGAGCCGATCGAGATAGCCGACGCCGACGAGCGCATTGTGCCCGTTGACCTGCATGAAGCGCGATTGGACGAGGACGCCGCCCGCTGAAACCTCCTTCATCATCTCGGCGAGGGCGGCGCGGTCCCGCTCGCGGTCCAGCTGCAGGAAGATCGTCTTCTTCGCCTTGATGTCCTTGGTCAGGCTGTGGAAGTCGACGAGCTTCGGATCGCGATGCGCCTGAACCGCGCCGGTGCGGTCGACGAACATGCTCTGCACGCCGGTCTGGGGGATATCGACGACTTCGCTGATGAACTGGCTGAGGTCGACGCCGGTCCCGATCACGCCGAGAACCTGCTCGCCGCGGCGGATGACGCAGTTGATCCAGACCTTGGTCACCCTCAGGTTGTCGTCGTGATCGACATTGAGGTGGCAGCCGGAGCCAAAGGCCGCCGTCTTGTAGTACCAGCCGTCGCGCGGGTTATCGCGCGAGAGGGTGTAGCGCCTGCGGGCCTGTTCGTAGCTGTTGGCCTTATCGTTGAAGTAGTAGTTGCCCGAGCCGGCGAGGACGACGAAGTAGCTCTGGTCCTTGAACGAGACGCGGTAATGCTCCAGCTCGGCCAGGCCGCGTTCCATCTTCGTGGCGTTGGCCTCGTCCTGCGCCCATTCGAGGATTGCCGGCGAGCGCGCGACGGTCTCGGCCAGCGAAACCTCGCGCATCAGCGATTCGAGTCCGCGATAGCGGTCGAACAGAATCTGCTTTTCGGCAAACAGCGTGCCGAGCTGCACGACCGCGCTGTCGACGAGCCAGACGAAGCTTGCCGCCGCGGGAACCACGATGGCGGCCAGGATGGCGAGCATCGAGCCCAGCACCCTGGCCTTGAGGCTGCGCGGCAGCAGCTTGGTTCCTGTCGCGGATTCCATGCCTGCGTGGTCTCCTCGGGCCGGCGGCCGCTGGAAACAGCCGAGCCCAGGCCTCAATCCTGTCGGTCAGGGCTTAACAATCCCGCAAGGGCGTCCGGAGGCAATCGTCAGAACAACCCCTCGATGCGCCCCTGCCCGTCGATGTGGATGCGCTCGGCGGCAGGCACGCGCGGCAGGCCGGGCATCGTCATGATGTCCCCGCAGATGGCCACCGCGAAGCCGGCTCCGGCCGAAAGCCTGAGCTCGCGCACGGAAACGACATGGCCGGACGGCGCACCCCGCAGGTTCGGATCGGCCGAGAAGGAATACTGCGTCTTCGCCACGCAGACCGGCAGGCGGCCATGGCCGGCCGCTTCGAGCTCCGCGAAGCGGGCCTTGACCTTGTGGTCGGCGGAGATGCCCTCTGCGCCGTAGATCTCGCGGGCGATGGTCTCGAGCTTCTCCCAGAGCGACATCGTGTCCGGATAGAGCGGCTCGAAATCGGCCTCGCCACTTTCCGCCAGGGCGACGACCCGCCGCGCCAGTTCCTCGGTGCCGGCGCCGCCATCGGCCCAATGCCGGCAGATCACCGCCTCGACCCCGAGATGGTTGCGGCAGTAGTTCGCGATCAGCTCGTGCTCGGCCTGGGTGTCGCTGGCGAAGTGGTTGATCGCCACGATCGGCGGCACGCCGAACTTGCGGATATTGCCGACATGCCGGGCGAGATTGGCGAGGCCGCCATGGAGCGCCCCGAGGTCCTCCTGGCCGAGCGCGTCCTTGGCCGCGCCGCCATGCATCTTGAGCGCCCGCACCGTCGCCACGACGACGGCGGCGGCCGGCTTGAGGCCGCTCTTGCGGCATTTGATGTCGAAGAACTTCTCGGCGCCGAGATCGGCCCCGAAGCCGGCCTCGGTGACCGTGTAATCGGCGAGCTTCAGCGCGGCGCGTGTCGCGATGACCGAGTTGCAGCCATGGGCGATGTTGGCGAAGGGGCCGCCATGGACGAAGGCGGGGGTGCCTTCCAGCGTCTGCACCAGGTTGGGCATCAGCGCGTCCTTGAGCAGGACGCTCATCGCACCGGTGGCCTTCAGGTCGCTCGCCGTGATCGCATGCTTGTCGCGCGTGCGGCCGACGACGATCTTGCCGAGCCGTGCTTCCAGATCGGCGAAATCGCTCGCCAGGCAGAAGATCGCCATCACCTCCGAGGCGACGGTGATGTCGAAGCCGTCCTCCCGGGGGAAGCCGTTACTGGCGCCGCCGAGCGAGGAGACGATCGAGCGCAGGGAGCGATCGTTCATGTCCATCACCCGCCTCCAGGTGATGTTGCGGCTGTCGAGCCGGAGCCCGTTGCCCCAGTAGACATGGTTGTCGACCATCGCCGCGAGCAGGTTGTGGGCGCTGGTGATGGCGTGGAAATCGCCGGTGAAATGCAGGTTGATCTGCTCCATCGGCACGACCTGGGCATGGCCGCCGCCGGCGGCGCCGCCCTTCATGCCGAAGCTCGGGCCGAGCGAGGGCTCGCGCAGCGCGATCATGCAGTTCTTGCCGATGCGCGTCAGACCGTCGCCGAGCCCGACCGTCGTGGTCGTCTTGCCTTCACCTGCCGGAGTAGGGCTGATCGCGGTGACGAGGATCAGCTTCCCATCCGGTCGGGAGGCGAAATCCGGGATCTCATGCGTGTCGACCTTGGCGATGAACTTGCCGAAGGGGTGGAGGGCTGCTTCCGGAATGCCGGCCCGACTGGCCACCTCCGCGATCGGCTGAAGTTTCGCCGCGCGCGCGATCTCGATATCGGTCGCCATCCATATCCCTCTTCGTCGCCCGTTTACCGGTACTGTCTCTGTGGAATCGTCTGCGGACACTGCCGGGAAAGGGCGCCTTCGGCTACAGCTTTCGAAGCGGCCCGTGGCGCCGGCGCCGACTTTCGCAGCGACGGCGAATGTGTCATTTGATGTGTGTCCTGTCGGACTGGCCTGCTAGTGCTGCCATCCGCGAGCGTCGATTCAGCGTTGCTCGCATAGCATGGACTGGGCAGATCTGTATGGGCTGGCCTAGAACGGGACGTGCATTGACGGTCGGCTCGGGGGAAACGGCCTTGGCTAAGCGGTTGTGGCCCGTCGGCGGCGGCGAGGTCGGGGCTATTCTGCGGAGCTGGCGCGGAACCGAGACCGCGCTGGGCCTGCCTGCGGAGTGGCCGGAGCGGCTGAAGTCCGCCCTGCAGATCGTTCTCGCTTCGCCCACGCCGATGGTGCTGTTCTGGGGCGAAACCGGCATCCTCCTATACAACGACGCCTATGCGGTGATCGCGGGCGCCAAGCACCCGCGGATCCTGGGGCAGGGCCTGTACCAAGCCTGGCCCGAAGTGCGGGAACTGCATCAGAAGGTGATGCACACCGTATTCGGCGGCGGCGAGCCTCTTTCCTATCGCGATCTGTCGCTTGTCCTCCACCGCAACGGCGCGGCGGAAGATGTCTGGCTGAATGTCGACTACAGCCCGGTCTGCGACGACGATGGCATGGTTCTCGCCGTGCTCGCGGTTGTCATCGAGACGACGACGCTTGTCGGCGCATTGCGCGAGCGCACCGCGGCGGAGCGCGCCCTGCGTCAGCGTGAGCAGGAGCTCGCGCAGGTCCAGAAGATCGGCAAGGTCGGCGGTCTCGAGGTCGATCTCCGCGAAGGATTCCAGAACAAGCGTTCGCCGGAATACCTGATGATCCACGGGCTGCCCCCGGAGGCGGTGAACGAGAGCCATGAGGATTGGGTGCGCCGCGTCCATCCGCATGATCGCGCGATGGTCGAGAGCCATTTCCGCGCGACGGTCGTGGGGGCGGCCTGCGACTACCAGATCGAGTACCGGATCATCCGTCCGTCGGACGGAGCGGTGCGCTGGATTTCGGCGATCGCGCAGATCGAACGCGACGAGAGCGGCAAGGCGCTCCGGTTGGTCGGGGCGCATCTCGACATCACCGAGCGCAAGGAAGCCGAGGCTCATTTGCGCCTGCTGATGCAGGAACTGGCGCATCGGGTGAAGAACACGCTGGCCATGATCCAGGCAATCGCCTCGCAGACCCTGCGTGGTGCGACCTCGCTGGAGGCCGCCAATGAGGGCTTCAGCTCGCGCCTGGCGGCGCTGTCGCGGGCCCATGACCTGCTCATCGCCGGCCATGCGGCCAACGCCCGGATGGTGGATGTCGCGAATAGCGTTGTCGGAATCCAGGGCGATCCGGCGCGGTTCGAGATCGGCGGGCCGGAGGTCGTGCTCGGCCCGAAGCCGGCCCTGGCCCTGACGCTGATGCTGCACGAACTGGCGACCAATGCGGTCAAGTATGGCTCGTTCTCGAACCAGCGCGGCACCGTCGCCCTTTCATGGCGCGTCGACGACATCGAGGGTTCGCCCCAGTTCCGCCTGCGCTGGCAGGAGAGCGGCGGCCCACCGGTGGTCGCTCCCTCTCGGCGCGGCTTCGGCTCGCGCCTGATCGAGCGCAGCTTTCCGGCCGAGGCGAGGGCGGAGAGCGCCTATCTGCCGACGGGCCTCGTCTTCACGCTCGACGCTCCGCTCGAGGCGCTGACGGGCGGCCATGGCGAGAACGGCGATCTGGGCTGAATTCCGCGAACCGGCTCCGCCATGACCGGGCTCAGCCGGCAGGCTGGGCGTTCTGCGGGAAAAGGAACCGGCGTGCCTCCGCGTCGAAATCTGCCTTGAAGGCGTAGGCGTCCTTGAGCGCGACGGCGCGCTGGGCGGCCGGCCGGGCCGAGATCTCGTCGAGATGGCGCTTCACATGCGCGAACATCTCGACCCATCGCTCGCCGACGGCGAAGCCGAGGCGTGTCGCCCAGCCCCAGACCGACATGTCGATCAGTGTGTAGCGGTCGCCCAGCATGTAGCGGTGCTTCGCGAGCTGCGCGTCGATGATGCCCCAATGCCGCTCGGCCTCATGCGTGTAGCGGTTGATGGCGTAGGGGATCTTCTCCGGCGCGAAGCGGCTGAAATGTACGGCCTGTCCGCAATAGGGGCCGATGCCGGTGGCGACGAACATCAGCCAGGAGAGCATCTCGCCGCGCGCCTTCGGCGTGTCCTCGGGCAGGAACTTTCCGGATTTCTCGGCGAGGTAGAGCAGGATCGCGTTGCTGTCGAATATGGTGACGTCGCCATCGGTCAGCGCCGGCGTCTTGGCGTTGGGGTTGATTGCGAGGAACTCCGGCTTGAACTGCTCGCCCTTGCGCGTATCGACAGGAACCATCTCGTAGGGCAGCCCGGCCTCCTCGAGGAAGAGGGCGATCTTGGCCGGGTTCGGCGAGGGGTGATAGTAGAACCTGATCACGCGCTGACCTCCATCGCTCGACGCGTCTGAAACGATTCCTCAGCTTAGGCCGGGCCATGGCGGCTTGCCCATCGGGATTTCGTTATCGGTGACGAGCGAGCGGCGCAGCGCGCACCTCGCCGGCCGTCGCTGTCGTGGCAGCGGATGGCCAGCGCCCTCGTGACCAAGGACGACATGATGCCGACACGCCCCGTGATGCTGATGATCCTCGATGGCTGGGGCTGGCGCGAGGAGAGCGAGAACAATGCGGTGCGGCTGGCCCACACCCCCAATTTCGACCGGCTCTGGGCCAGTTCGCCACGCGCCTTTCTGAAGACCTCGGGGCTGGATGTCGGCCTGCCGCCGGGCCAGATGGGCAACTCCGAGGTCGGTCACCTGAATCTTGGCGCAGGCCGCGTGGTGATGCAGGACCTGCCGCGGGTCAACCAGGCGATCGAGGACGGCTCGATCGAACAGGCGCTGGCGGCGTCGGGGCTGGTCGCGGCGCTGAAGGCCAGCGGCGGCGCCTGTCATCTGCTCGGCCTCGTCTCGCCCGGCGGCGTCCACGCCCATCAGGACCATGCGGTGGCGCTGGCGCATATCCTCACCGAGCAGGGGATTCCCGTGCGCGTCCATATCTTCACCGATGGGCGCGACACGCCGCCGCGATCCGCCGCCGGCTATATCCGGGACTTCATCGCCGCGCTGCCGCCGCAGGCGGTGATCGCGACCTTGTCCGGCCGCTATTTCGCGATGGATCGCGACAATCGCTGGGAGCGCGTCGAGCAGGCCTGGCAGGCAATGGTGCTGGGAGCGGGGCATGTCTTTCCGGATACGGCGTCGGCAATCGCGAGCGCCTATGCCGACGGCGTCAACGACGAGTTCATCGAGCCGGCGGTGATCGGCGGCTATGCCGGCATGCACGATGGCGACGGGCTGCTGAGCTTCAACTTCCGCTCCGACCGCATCCGCGAAATCCTCGATGCGGTGCTGTTTCCGGACTTTACCGGTTTCATGCGGCCCCGCCGGCCGGCGTTGGTGCGGGCGGTCAGCATGACCTCCTACAGCGCCGAACTGGACAGGGTCATGCCGGCGCTGTTCTCAGCCCAGACGCTCGCCAACGGGCTCGGCGAGACGGTCGCCAAGGCGGGGCTAGCGCAGGTCCACATGGCCGAGACGGAGAAGTATCCGCACGTCACCTATTTCTTCAACGGCGGGGAGGAGACGCCCTATCCGCGTGAGGACCGGATCCTGGTGCCGTCGCCGAAGGTCGCGACCTATGATCTGCAGCCGGAGATGTCGGCGCGCGAACTGACCGACCGCGCCGTCTTGGCGATCGAGTCCGGTCGCTACGATCTCGTCGTGTTGAACTTCGCCAATCCCGACATGGTCGGCCATACCGGCGTGCTGGCTGCGGCCATCAAGGCGGTCGAGACGGTCGATGCCGGGCTCGGGCGCATCGCGGATGCGATCTCGCATGCCGGGGGCGCGCTGCTGGTTACGGCCGACCACGGCAATTGCGAGTTGATGGTCGATCCCGTCACGGGCACGCCGCACACTGCGCACACGACCTACCCGGTCCCGGTGATGGTCGTCGGCAGCCAGGCCGCGGCGCTCGCGGATGGACGCCTCGCCGATGTCGCACCGACGCTGCTTGCGCTTCTCGGGCTGGCGCAGCCGGCGGAGATGACGGGCCGCTCGCTGCTACGCTGAGCGAACCCCGCATATGAGAACGGCGCGGACCGAAGTCCGCGCCGTTCTCATTGGGTAAGCCGGATGGCTCAGTACTCGATCTCTCAGTACTTGCGCACCACGGGAGCGTAGGCGATCGGCTGCTGGACCGGGCCGCAGCAATCCGGATCGCCGAAGTTCCAGCGCATGCCGATCTTGATGTCGTGGCTATCGATGTCTTTCGCCTTCAGCGGCGCGTAGTTCTCGAGGCGGAACGCGTTCTGAATGCGCCCGGACTGGGCATCGCCGAGATTGAGATAGCGATAGCCGATCTCGAGCGTGAGGTTCTTGTTCACCTCATAGCCGACGCCGGCCATCAGCGCCCAGGCGACGTTCGACTTGGTGCCGCTGCCGGCGTAACCCAGCGACGAGCCGCCCAGCGAGCCAGAGAGCACTCCCTGATCCGTCAGCCCGGTGATCCGGTTGGTCGCGTAGCCGATGCCGGCACCGATATACGGCGTCAGGCAGTTCCAGGTCCCGAGGTCGATATAGCCATTGAACAGGGCGACCATGGAGGAGAGGTTGCCCTTGTAGGTATTGCTGAGCTGGGCAATTCCGCCATTGGCGGCGAAATCGACCCTGTCGTTCACGCCGATCTGGCCATTGCCTCGATATTCGAGCGTGCCGTCGAAGCGGAGCCAGTTGTTGAAGCGATAACCCACGCCCACGCCCGCGAAGAAGGTGTCGCTGGAGCTCTTGCCGAAGAACTGGCCATTGGCCGCCACGACTTCCTGCTGGGTGTACTTGCCGACGCTCTGTATGCCGACGCCGATGTCGCCGCGCAGGTAGATGCCGCTGCTGATCGTGCCCTTCAGGACGGGCGGCTCCGGGGGAGGCGGTGCGTAGGCAAGGTCCGCGGCGGTGGCGGCGGACGCGACGAGCGCCAGGGCGCCTGCCAGCGCAAGAGTTTTCAGGCTGCTCATGGCAGTGCCCCTCGAATGTGCGCGACGCACCGAACGCAGCTCGCGCTTGTTACCGACGGGCAGAGGATGCCGGAAATATCTTAAATGAGGCTTAACCTTACGAGTTAACCTCAAGAAAGCCTCAAGAAGGGCCGAATGCTTGCCGCAACATTAACAATGGCGGTCGGCTGACGTGTTGCGGCCCTGCCGAGAGGGCGCCTTGTCCGCTACGGACGGCGCCGACACAGGCCAGCCAACTCCGCGCCCGCGGAAGATCAGCCATGGGGTTGGTGCGGCGGCGCTGTCGCTGCTTGCGGGGAGGGGTAGGCGATGAGCGTCCTGCGGCGCTGTCAGGCCGCGGCCTTCGTCACCGCATCGACGACGTCGTCGACCGCGCGCATCACGAGATCGCGGTCGTCGCCCTCGGCCATCACGCGGATCACGGGCTCGGTGCCCGAGGGGCGGATGACAAGGCGCCCGCTCTCGCCCAGCAGCTGCCGGGCCGCCTCGATGGCGGAGAGGACGGGCTTCTTCGAAAGCGGCTGGCCTTGCGCGTAGCGGACGTTCTTGAGGATCTGCGGCAGAGGCTCGAAGGCGTGGCAGACCTCGGAAACCGGCCGGTCCTGCCGCTTGACGGCGGCGAGCAGCTGCAGCGCCGCGACGAGCCCGTCACCGGTCGTGCCGAAATCGGAGAGGATGATGTGGCCGGATTGCTCGCCGCCGAGGTTGAAGCCGTGGCTGCGCATATGCTCGAGCACATAGCGGTCCCCCACTGCGGTGCGGGTCAGGCCGAGGCCGAGGCCGGCGAGATAGCGCTCGAGGCCGAGATTGGACATGATCGTCGCGACCACGCCGGGCTGCGTCAGCCGGCCGTCCTCCTGCCAGTCGCGCGCGATCACGGCCATCAGCTGGTCGCCATCGACGACATGGCCCAGTTCGTCGACGATCAGCACCCGGTCGGCGTCGCCGTCGAGCGCGATGCCGATATCGGCGCGCAGCTCGCGCACCTTGGCGCTCAGCGCTTCCGGGGCCGTCGAGCCTACATCCTTGTTGATGTTGAAGCCGTCCGGCTCGACGCCGATCGAGATGACTTCCGCGCCGAGTTCCCAGAGCGCCTCGGGGGCGACCTTGTAGCCGGCGCCATTGGCGCAATCGATGACGATGCGCAGGCCTTCCAGGCTCATGTTGCGGGGCAGGGTGCGCTTGGCGAATTCGATGTAGCGGGCATGGGCGCTGTCGATGCGCTTGGCGCGGCCGAGCGCCGCGGAGGCCGAGAGGCGCGGCGAGAGGTCCGAATCGATCAAGGCCGAGATGCTGCGCTCGACCTCGTCGCTGAGCTTGTAGCCGTCGGGGCCGAACAGCTTGATGCCGTTGTCCTCATAGGGGTTGTGCGAGGCGGAGATCATCACGCCGAGATCGGCCCGCATGGAGCGCGTCAGCATGGCGACTGCGGGCGTCGGCATCGGGCCGAGCAGCATCACGTCCATGCCGACCGAAGTGAAGCCCGCAACCAGGGCGTATTCGATCATGTAGCCGGACAGGCGGGTGTCCTTGCCGATCACGACGCGGTGCCGGTGGTCGCCGCGATGGAAGGCGAGGCCCGTCGCCTGGCCGACCTTGAGGGCGAGGTCCGGCGTGATCACGCCATTGGCGCGGCCGCGGATGCCGTCGGTCCCGAAATATTTGCGAGTCATGGCGTCTGTCCACATCGGGCGCCGAGCCCGTTCCTGCGCGTTCTATAGCGGGAAATGGTTTCCGCCTTCTCACAAATTGTGACGAAACCTTTCGGCAGCGGTGGGTGGGGAACGACGAGCCATGTCGCGAGAGCGACTATGAGCCCAAGCGATCGCTGGAAGAGGAGGTGGCGATCTTCGATCGTTCCCGCGCCGTCATTCCGGGTCGGCGCCGCTGACGCGGCTTGTCCGGAATGACGGCGCGTGGTCGTGGGCTCACCCGAAGGCGAGCTGGACCTTCATCGCTTTCGACTTGTCGGCGGCAAGGTCGAAAGCCTCGACCGCGCGCTCGACGGGGATCGTCGCGGTCAGCAGCGGCGAGAGGTCGATCGTCTTCGAGCCGATCATCGCTACCGCCCAGTCGAACTCCTCATGGAAGCGGAAGGAGCCGCGCAGGTCGAACTCCTTGGCGACGAGGACGTTCATCGGCAGGGTGAAGCTGCCGCCGATGCCGATCTGGACGATCACGCCGCCCGGCCGCAGCACATCGAAGGCGCCGGTCAGCGCATGCTGATTGCCCGAGGCCTCGAACAGCACGTCGAAGGCGCCCTTCTCGGCGCCGTACTCGGCCTTGAGGCGGTCGGGCTCGGCCATCAAGTTGATCGCCGTGGTCGCGCCCAGCTTCACCGCCGTCGGCAGCGGGCCGTCGACCACGTCGGTGACGACGATCTCGGCCGCACCGGCCGCCTTGGCCGCGACGATGGTGAGGATGCCGATCGGCCCCGAGCCGGTGACAAGCACGCGCTTGCCGAGCAGAGGGCCGGCGCGCTTGACGGCGTGCAGGCAGACGGCGAGCGGCTCGGCGAAGGCGGCCTCGGCCGCGGTGACATGGTCGGCGACCTTAACGGCCTGGCGCTCCTCGACCACGAGCAACTCGCGGAAGCCGCCCTGGACATGGGGGAAGCGCATGGCGCTGCCGTAGAACAGCATCTCGGTGCAGTGCTGCTGCAGGCCCATCTGGCAGTAGCGGCAATGACCGCAGGCGCGGCTCGGATTGACGGCGACGCGATCGCCCGGCTTCACGCGCGTCACCTCGGAGCCGACGGATTCGACGTGGCCAGCAATCTCGTGGCCGAGGATCATCGGCTCGCGGACGCGGATCGCGCCGAAGCCGCCATGCAGGTAGTAATGCAGGTCGGAGCCGCAGATGCCGCCGGCCTCGATGCGGACGCGGACCTGCTGCGGTCCCGGCTCGCCCGGAGTGACTTCCTCGACGCGGAGATCCTTCTCGGCATGGATGACGACGGCGCGCATGGCGGCTTCTCCCTGACGCGTCGGTTTTCCCGCATGGGCCCCGACGTCGTGACCGGTGTTGTCTAATCGTTTGAAAGCTGCTTACCCAGTTTCATCGGGCCGGTGCAAATCCAAAGATGCCGGCTCCGCCATCAGGTGAGGATCGGCCATGTCGCTGTCGCTGTTCAGTCTCGAGGGGAAGATCGCCCTGGTCACCGGTTCGGGGCAGGGCATCGGTCTCGCGCTCGCGGAAGGGCTGTCCGAGGCCGGCGCGCATGTCGTGCTGAACGGGCGCGACAAGGCCAAGCTGGAGCGCGCTGCCGAGGCGATCAGGGCGGCCGGCCGCAAGGTCTCGGTCGCACCCTTCGACGTCACCGACCAACCGGCAGTCGAGGCCGGCGTCGCGAAAATCGAGGCCGAGATCGGGCCGATCGACATCCTGATCAACAATGCCGGCATGCAGAAGCGCGCGCCGATCACCGAATTCCCGGTCGAGGGCTGGCATGAGGTGATGGCGACGAACCTGCACTCGGTGTTCTACCTGACGCAGGCCGTGACCAAGCGGATGGTGCCGCGCCAGCGCGGCAAGATCATCAGCATCGGCTCGGTGATGAGCGAGCTCGGACGCGCCACGATCATTCCCTACACGGCTTCCAAGGGAGCGGTGAAGATGATGACGCGCGGGCTCGCCGCCGAGCTCGGCAAGCACAACATCCAGGCCAATGCGATCGGGCCGGGCTATTTCACCACCGAGATCAACAAGGCGCTGATCGCCGACGAGGCCTTTTCGGCCTGGGTCTCCAGCCGCACGCCGGCCGGGCGCTGGGGTGAGACGAAGGAGCTGGTCGGCGCCGCGATATTCCTGTCCTCGGCGGCGTCCGACTACGTCAACGGCCACCTGCTGATGGTCGATGGCGGGCTGACCGCGGTGGTGTGAAGCGATCCATGCGCCGGCCGCCGAGAGGCCGGCCGGCGCATCAGCAACCTGTCAGCCGCCATGGGCTCGCGACATCGCGGCCATGACTTCGTCGACGCTGAAGCTCGATGGCTTCTGCCGCGGCGGGAAGTCCTTGAAGGACGCGACGAACTCAGCGACGAAGGCCTGCGCCGGCACGATCAGGAATGCACGCTGGATCGCCCAGTCGTAATAGGTGTTGGAAGTGATGTCGGCGCGCTCATAGGGGTCCAGCCGCAGGTTGAACATCTTGGGCAACCTCAGGCAGGTGAACGGCTCGGCCCAGATGCGCAGCGTACCCGGCGCGCGCTGCTCGCAGAACACCGATTTCCAGTTCTCGTAGCGCATCGCCACGAGCTGCGCGTCGTCGTTGATGTAGAAGAACTCCTTGCGCACGGAGTGCTCCTGCTGGCCGGTCAGGAGCGGCAGCTGGTTGTAGCCGTCCAGATGCACCTTGAACGTCCTGCCCATCGACGTGTAGCCGGTGAGCAGCTTGCTCTTGATGTCGGGCTCGCCGGCGGCCGCCAGCAATGTCGGGAGCCAGTCGAGCGCGGCGAAGATCTCGTTGCTCACCTGCCCCGGCTTGATCCGCCCGGTCCAGCGGATCATCGCCGGAACGCGATAGGCCCCTTCCCAATTGGTGTTCTTCTCGCTGCGGAAGGGGGTCATGCCGCCGTCCGGCCATGAGTTCATGTGGACGCCGTTATCGGTTCCGTAGAGCACGATGGTGTTGTCGGCGATGCCGAGATCTTCGAGCGTCTTGAGCAGGTTGCCGACATGGCCGTCATGCTCGAGCATGCCGTCCATATACTCGCTGAGATTGCTGCGCCCCCGGTATTCCGGCCGCACATGCGTGTAGAGATGCATGCGCGTGCCGTTCCACCAGCAGAAGAACGGCCGGTTGGCCTGTGTCTGCCGCTTGATGAAGTCGATCGCCGCATTCGAAGTCTCGTCGTCGATCGTCTCCATCCGCTTCTTGGTGAGGGCGCCGGTGTCGTCGATCGTCTGCTTGCCGACCCTGCCGAAGCGCGCATCGACCGTCGGATCGTCGCGATCGGTCGCGGCGCATTTCAACACGCCGCGCGGACCGAACCGCGCCTTGAAGGCGGGATCCTTCGGGTAGTCGGGGTGCTCGGGCTCCTCCTCGGCGTTGAGGTGGTAGAGATTGCCGAAGAACTCGTCGAAGCCGTGCACGGTCGGCAGAAATTCGTTGCGGTCGCCAAGATGGTTCTTGCCGAACTGCCCGGTGGCATAGCCGAGCGGTTTCAGGGCCTCGGCGATCGTGATGTCCTCGGGCTGCAGGCCGAGGGTTGCTCCTGGCAGGCCGACCTTGGTGTTCCCGGTGCGCAGGCCCGATTGGCCGGTGATGAACGAGGATCGTCCCGCCGTGCAGCTCTGCTCGGCATAATAGTCGGTGAACATCAACCCCTCGCGGGCGATGCGGTCGATGTTCGGTGTCTTGTAGCCCATCAGGCCGAAGGAGTAGGCGCTGACATTGGCGAGGCCGACATCGTCCCCCCAGATCACCAGGATGTTCGGCCGTTGACTGCTGCCGGGAGCGGGGGAGGGCGGCGCCTGCTGTGCCTGTGCCGATCCGATCAGCCCACCTGCCGAAAGCGCCGATGCGGATAGCGCGGTGCCGCCGAGCAGCATGTCGCGGCGGCTGAAATTGTCCGGCCGGGTTGCATCCAGGCGATCCGTCCCCCGTGGTGTTCCTGCACTCATGAGATCCTCCCCTCTCTGGTGATGCAGCAAAAGCCGACGACGCTCGGCGCTCGATCGGCCGGCTGCCGATGGCACGCGCCCGCGCGAACGCCCGGAGAGGGCGCGCTGCGGGGATTCCGTCGATGTCATAGCTGTGGCCGGTGGGGCTAAACCGCCCTCTGGCCGATCTCGCCCGCCGGTTCGATCGAACGATCAACGTGCGTCCACGCCACCGATGGCGAGGTTTAGTGCTGCTGAAGCTGATCGTCTCGACGCGGCCATGCGCCCGCGCGCAGGGACGCCGGCAACGCAGGTACAGGCCTCGGCGTCTGCTCGGTTCCCTCCTTTCGGTCCGTGCCGCTAGGTTCAGGAACGTGTCGGGATAACGGGTGATGCCGCGGCTGGTCGCTACCCGCCCCAGCGGAATGCTAGCTCAAACCGATGCAGCGTGACAGCGATTTAGCGCCTCGCGCAGCGGCGGCTCCTTCGCTCAGGGGGCGGTGAGACGCTCGGCATGCCAGGCGACATGCTGGGCCATGAAGGTCGAGATGAAGTTGTAGGAGTGGTCGTAGCCGTCGCGCATATGCAGTTCGAGCGGGATGCCGGCGGTGGCGCAGGCGATCTCGAGCAGTTGCGGCCGCAAGCCTTCCTCGAGGAAGCCGTCGGCGGTGCCCTGGTCGACCAGCAGGTCCTTGATCCGGTGGCCATCCGCGATCAGCAGGGTCGAATCATAGGCGCGCCAGGCGCGCTCGTCCGAGCCGAGATATTTCTCGAAGGCGGGGCGCGACCAGCCCGCCGTCGAGGGCTGCGCGATCGGCGCGAAGGCGGAGACGGACGCGTAGCGCTCGGGGTTCTTCAAGGCGAGCGTGATCGCGCCATGGCCGCCCATGGAATGGCCGAAGATGCCCTGCCGCTTCATGTCGACCGGGAAATGCCGCGAGACCAGCTCGGGCAGCTCGTCGCGGATGTAGCTCTCCATCCGGTAGTTCCTGTCGTAGGGCTCCTGCGTCGCATCGAGGTAGAAGCCGGCGCCCGAGCCGAACTGCCAGTTGTCTGCCTCGTCCGGCACGCCTTCGCCGCGCGGGCTGGTGTCCGGGCAGATGATGGCGATGCCGTTTGCCGCCGCGGCGGCACGATACTCGCCCTTGTCCATCGCGTTCTGATGCGTGCAAGTCAGCCCCGAGAGATACCAGAGCAGCGGAACCGGCCCGTCCTCGATCTGATGCGGGAGGTAGATCGCGAAGGTCATCGGGCAGGCGCAGGCCGTGCTGTCATGGCGGTAGACGCGCTGCGAACCGCCGAAGGCCTTCGAGGAGGAGAGGAGTTCCATGTTGGGGTCCTTCTTGTCGCTGCCTGAGCCGCTTTCGGAAAACAGGTGTAGGCCGTCCGCGTCATGCTCGGGCTTGTCCCAAGCATCCACATCTTGACCATAGGTCTCGCCCGGCGAAGACGTGGATGGTCGCCACAAGGGCGACCATGATGCGTGATTGCCTGCCGATTGAGGCAGTGGAACGGCCGTTCAGTAAACCACGACGCTCCGGATCGACTTGCCCTCATGCATGAGATCGAAGCCGGTATTGATCTCGTCGAGGCTGAGCTTGTGGGTGATCAGGTCGTCGATGTTGATCTTGCCCTCCATGTACCAGTCGACGATCTTCGGCACGTCCGTGCGCCCGCGCGCGCCTCCAAAAGCGGTGCCCTTCCAGACGCGGCCGGTGACGAGCTGGAACGGCCTTGTCGCGATCTCCTTACCGGCCTCGGCCACGCCGATGATGATCGACTCGCCCCAGCCGCGATGGCAGCACTCCAACGCCTGGCGCATCACATCGGTGTTGCCGGTGGCGTCGAAGGAGAAGTCGCCGCCGCCGCCGGTCAGGTCGACGATCGCCTGCACGACCTTGTCGTTGCCGATCTCCTTCGGGTTGACGAAGTCGGTCATGCCGAACTTTTTGGCCATCGCGACCTTGGCGGGGTTGATGTCGACGCCGATGATCTTGTCGGCCCCGACCATGCGGGCGCCCTGGATGACGTTCAGGCCGATGCCGCCGAGCCCGAACACCACGACATTGGCGCCGGGCCAGACTTTTGCCGTGTAGATCACCGCGCCGATGCCGGTGGTGACGCCGCAGCCGATATAGCAGATCTTGTCGAAGGGCGCGTCCTCGCGGACCTTGGCCAGCGCGATCTCGGGCAGCNATCACCGCGCCGATGCCGGTGGTGACGCCGCAGCCGATATAGCAGATCTTGTCGAAGGGCGCGTCCTCGCGGACCTTGGCCAGCGCGATCTCGGGCAGCACCGTGAAGTTCGCGAAGGTCGAGCAGCCCATGTAGTGGAACACCTCGCCGCCGTCGCAGGAGAAGCGCGAGGTGCCGTCCGGCATGAGGCCCTGGCCCTGGGTGGCGCGGATCGAGGTGCACAGGTTCGTCCGGCGCGACAGGCAGGACTTACAGTTGCGGCATTCCGGCGTGTAGAGCGGGATGACGTGGTCGCCGGGCTTCAGCGTCGTCACGCCGGCGCCGACCTCGCGGACGATGCCGGCGCCCTCATGGCCGAGGATCGCCGGGAACTTGCCCTCGGAATCCAGCCCCGACAGCGTATAGGCGTCGGTGTGGCAGATGCCGGTCGCCATCACCTCGACCAGCACCTCGCCGGCCTTCGGCCCGCCGATCTCAATGGTCTCGATGGTGAGGGGCTTTCCGGCTTCCCAGGCGACGGCTGCACGGGTCTTCATCGGATGATTCCTTCCTTGCGGATCTTCATTTCAGATAGGGGCGGATGACGCGGATGATCTCGGCGATGCGGGCGTCGTCGTCGGGGCTCTCGGTCTGTCCATCTGCCGAGGCCTGCATGGTCTCGCGCAGACGCATCTCGAGCACTTCGGTCATGAGGCCGGTGGCGGCACCGCGCAGGGCGGCAAGCTGCTGCAACAACGCCCCGCAATCCTCGCCGCGCTCCACGGCAAGGATCAGCGCATCGGTCTGGCCCCTGATCCGGCGCAGGCGCGTGACGGCGCGTCGCTTCTCTTCGGGGCTGTGCGGCATCCCGGTCACTTATACTGGGGCGGAGTATCGTTCTGGTCTGCAGCTACGATACTGGCCCGGAGTATGTCAATGTGATGGCATGAGGCCGTAATGGCCGGCCGCCGGGCTTAGAAGCTCCAGCCGATGTCGAGCTGGACGAGGTGGCGGCTGAAATTCGTCAGGTCGAGCGGGCGGTCGAGGCCGCGCTCATGGCCGGCGACCTGGACGTTGTAGGCCAGGGAGATCGCGAGCTCGTCCGTCGCCTGCCAGTAGATGCCCGGGCCGACGAAGGTGGCGTGGCCGGCATGATTGCCGAAACCGGCCGAATTCTGCTGCCGCAGATGGCGGATCTCGCCGCTGAGATAGACGCCGTCGCGGACCTGCCAGGCGAGCGAGGCGCCGATGGCGGTGGTCGAGCTGCGCTGATAGGGCGTCGGCCCGTTCCAGATCAGGTTGTGCGAGACGTTGACCGCGCCATAGAGGGTGCCGGGGATGAGGATGCGGTCGGCGAGGACCTCGAAGGCGGTGTTGTAGCTCGAGAACTGGCCGATGGCCCGGTCGTCATTGCGTTCGAGGCCGGTCTCGACGCCGAGGCTGAGGCCGAAGCCATGGTCGCGGTGGCTGAGCAGCCGGTACTTGGCTTCGAGGCTGCCGCCGAAGCTGCGATCCTTCAGCCGCTCGCGCGCGATCATCGATCGCGTCGTGCCGCCGAAGGCCGAGACGCTGACCTCGAGGCAGGGCAGGAGGCCGTAGGAACCCTGCAGTGTGCCGCTGCGGCTGAGGGACCTGCCTTCTCGGACGCCGGCATTGCCGTCGAGCGTGAGACCGAGGCTGCCGCGACCGAGGTCGGCGATGCCGGAGCCGTCGGTGAAGCCGAAGGCGTCGGTCGGGGCATCATCGATATCGTCGCAGACGGCGGGGGTATCCGCCTCCGGCTCGGCCTCGAAGGCGCTGGCGTTCTGGGCCGCAAGCAGCAATGCGCCGAGCGCGATGGCGCGTAGAGTCAGGGAGAGGCCAGCCAAGGTCGTGTTCCGTTGCATCAGAGGCGGGCAGGGAGCTTGGTGCGGCCTTAAGCTGGGGTGAAAATCGGCCGGAAAAGTCGCGGCAAGGCGCAGCCTTCCGGTCGGTGCGGTTAACGATGTCACTTGCGCGACGCTGCGGCGGGCCGCCCGAAGCCGCAGGCTTAGCCCGGCGGTGTCAGGCTACTGATCCGGGCGAGCGCGAGAGGGGCGATGTCCTGAAGCTCCTGCAGCGGCTTCCAGGCCGCGGCGTGGACCTCGTCAACCTGCGCGACCAGCGGCTGGTCGGGCGGCGCGACGAAGAGATATTGCAGGTCGTGATGGATATGGGCGGGCTCGTTGCGGGCGGGCTTGCCCGGCACGTCGTGGCTGTCGATGAAGAAGGGCAGGTCGCCGCCACCGTGCCAGGGATGCAGGCCAAGCCCCTGCACGCCGGTTTCCTCCAGCGCCTCCCGGGCAGCGGATTGCGCGAAGGTCGCCGCTTCCTCCCAATGGCCGCCGGGCTGGAGCCAGCGACCGATCACGACATGGTCGATCAGCAGGATGCGGGCATGGTCGGGCGAGAGTACATAAGCGCTGGTCGTGACATGGCCAGGGAAGGTGTCGCGCCGGTCGAGCGCGTCGCCACGGTCGATCTGCCAGCGCAGCAGCGCGAGGTGCTCGCGCGGGCCGGCGATCTCGGCGCGATAGCGCGTCACGGCCTCGACGAGGCGGCTGCGGAAGAGGCTCGTCATGCTGTATCGACTCTGGGTCCTGATCGGCGTCTGGATAGACGATTCGGGCGCGGCGCACGAGAAGGGCCCACTGGCCTGAGCGCGGCCGGACGATGGGGTTTGCTCCATCATAAAGTATTAACCTGCGAGATCGCCGGCCTTCCGTAGCTGCCTGGCGCTCGTTTTACTTGCATCGGCGCGCAAGATATGGCTTCTGCGGGCGCTTCTCGACAAGGTGCCGGACGTCTGTGCAGGATCAGCTCGACTGCCCCTATTGCGATGCCACGCTGAACGGAAGCGTGCTGTCCTGCCGCTGCTGCGGGCGCGACCTCACGCCCGTCCTGCCTCTGCTCCGCCGGATCGGCGCGCTCGAAAGCCGGCTCGCCCTGCTCGAACAGCCGCCGAAGGCGCCCCGATTCCTGGCTGCCGTCCCAGATGCTCCCGAGGGGGAGGCGCCCGATCCCGGCGCCATCCTTGTCACGGCCTCGCGCCGGCGCATCTGGTGCCTGCCGGTCGGTTTTCTCGTGCTCATGGGGGCCTACTGGACGGTCGTCATCGGGCTCGACCTGCCGCTGTTCGCGCTGCGGCTCGCCTCGATGGTCATCCCCTTCCTCACCGGAATCGCCTATCTCGGCGTCCGCCCGCGCCTGGCATGGTCCGATTTCGGCGTCGCGCTGATTTTTGCGGTTTCGGCCGTCGCGGCAATGAACGCATTGCTGGGTTGGATCGACAACATGCCTGTGCTGCCGCAGGGAGTCGCCGCTTGGCGCGAAACGTCGTTCTACGCGCTGAGCATCGGCGCTTCCATGTTCGCCGGCATGCTGCTGCGCGTCTCGCAGGCCGCGCTGGCGGCCAAGGGACTCAATTCGCTGCCGGTGCTGCGCGACGGGCTGCTGGGCCTGAACAGCAACATGCCCATGAACACGCTCAAGGCGATCGAGATGACCATCCTTCTGGCCAGCACTGCATTGTCCATCATGACCGGCCTGATCGCCGGGCTCTTAGGAGTGAAGTGACCACCATGATCAAGGCGACGTCTATCCGAAGCATCCTGCCTGCCATCCTCGCCTCGGCGATGGCCGCTTCCTTCGTGCCAGCTACGGCGCGTGCCGCTGAGCCGGTCCAGCTCATCACCCGCGAGGAGGCTGGGCTTCCGGCTCCGGACGCGGCCGGGAGCGCGACGCGCAATCTCACCCGCGGGCCGGGGATCGATACGCATGGCACGCTCGGAACCGGGGTGAGCGGCAAGCCGCTGCGGCTCGCGGTGAAGTTCATGCCGAGCAACGGCGTCCCGATCGACCCTGCGAGCGTGCGCGTGATCTATCGCCGCCAGCCCGCGTTGGATGTCACCGCGCGCGTAAAAGCCTTCATCACAGCGCAGGGCATCGAGGCGCCGGCCGTGCTGGTTCCGCCTGGCAAGCATGTGATCGAGATCGAGGCCACCGACCAGGAAGGCCGCGTCGGGCGCAGCCGGATGACGCTGAACGTCGCGCCGGCGCAGTAGGCGGCCGGGGGCGCTTCCGTGGCCGCGCGCCGGCGCCGTCCGACCCGGGTTGCAGCGATGCGGCAGCGGCGGGATACGAGAGTTCTCGTCGTACCCCGCCGCTGGCTGGTTTTCAGAGCTTGCCGTAGGCCGGCACCGTGAGGAAGTCCTCGAATTCCGGTGCAAGCGACAGCTTCGAGAACAGCTCGATCGCTTCCGGGAAGCGGCCCTTGTCGTAATTCTCGGCGCCGAGTTCGCCCTTCACGCGTTCCATCTCCTCGGTAAGGCAGCGCTTGAACAGGTCGGGCGTGACCTTGGTGCCGCCATCGACCGCGACGCCATAGCTGACGAACTGCCAGATCTGGGCGCGGCTGATCTCGGCGGTCGCCGCGTCCTCCATCATGTTGTAGATCGGCACCGCGCCGCGGCCGCGCAGCCAGGCTTCGAGATATTGCACGCCGACGCGGATGTTCTCGCGGAAGCCTTCTTCCGAGCGCGTGCCCTCGTGGATTTCGAGCAGGTCCTTGGCGTCGACCTTGACGTCCTCGCGCAGCTTGTCGAGCTGGTTGGCCTGCGGCATCAGCCGGTCGAAGACCTCGTTGGCGACGGGGACGAGGTCGGGATGGGCGACCCAGGTGCCGTCATGGCCGTCGCCGGCCTCGCGCTCCTTGTCGGCCTTGACCTTGGCGAAGGCGGCGGCGTTGGCCTCGGGGTTGTTCTTGACCGGGATCTGCGCCGCCATGCCGCCCATCGCGAAGGCGCCGCGCTTGTGGCAGGTCTGGATCAGCAGCAGCGAATAGGCGCGCAGGAAGGCCTTCGACATCACGACCTGCGAGCGGTCCGGCAGGACATAGGCCTTGTTGCGGGCGAGCTTCTTGATGAAGGAGAAGATGTAGTCCCAGCGGCCGCAGTTCAGCCCGGCCATGTGGTCGCGCAGCTCGTAGAGGATCTCGTCCATCTCGAAGGCGGCGGGCAGCGTCTCGATCAGGACGGTGGCCTTGATCGTGCCCTGCTTCAGGCCGAGCGCGTTCTGCGCGGCGACGAAGATGTCGTTCCAAAGCCGCGCCTCGAGATGGCTCTCGAGCTTGGGCAGGTAAAAATAGGGGCCCGAGCCCGCCGCGAGCGCAGCCTTGGCGTTGTGGAAGAGATAGAGACCGAAATCGACCAGCGCGCCCGAAGCCTCCTCGCCGTCGATCTCGATGTGCCGCTCGGGCAGATGCCAGCCGCGCGGGCGGACGATCAGGACGGCCGGCTTGTCCTTGAGCTTGTAGGCCTTGCCGCTTGTCGCGTCGGTGAAGTCGATGGCGCCGGCCCAGCGGTCTTTCAGGTTGATCTGGCCCTCGACCATGTTGGCCCAGAGCGGCGAGGAGGCGTCCTCGAAATCGGCCATGAAGACTTTTGCGCCGGAGTTCAGCGCGTTGACGATCATCTTGCGGTCGACCGGCCCGGTGATCTCGACGCGGCGGTCCTGCAGATCGGCCGGGATTGCCGCGACCTTCCAGTCGCCCTCGCGGATATGGCGGGTCTCGGCCAGGAAGTCCGGCGTCTCGCCGCCGTCGAAGCGCTTCTGGCGCTCGGCCCGCAGCGAGAGCAGGCGCTTGCGGGTCTCGTTGAAGCGGCGCTGCAGGTCCGCGACGAAGGCCAGCGCATCATGGCTCAGCACCTCGTCATAGCGCGCACCGACGGCGCCCTTGACGACGACACCCTTCGGCAAAGTGAGGGAAGGTTGCGACATGATCGTATCCTTTTCGCGAGGCGCCGGCTCGGGCGTTGCCTGCCTTTATGAGGCGCGAGCCGGTTTCTCGAAATCCAGAAAAGAGGCCGATCACCTTTGCTGATTTTGAAAAGATGGCCGAGCCTCAGGTCTCGGCGGTCTCGCCCTCATTCAAGCTGTCCGGGGCTGGTTCAGTGGAAAAATACAGCAAATTCGACCGATAGGGCAAAAACCGCGGAATCGGTTTCATGAGTTTGTAAGGCCTGACGGCGCAGGAGGGATGTCGCAACGTCATAAGGTCCGAGGCGATGGCTCTGCTAAGCTTCCTGCAGCAACGTTTTCGTGCGTTCAGAGAGCATGAGCGCGGCAACGTCCTGATCATGTTCGGTTTCGCGTTGGTCCCCGTGATCGGGCTGACCGGGGCCACGATCGACTACGCCCGCGCGACGAATGCGCAGCAGGTTCTCAACGCCGCGATCGATTCCGCCGCGCTGATGGCGGCGCGCGATGCCTCCAAGCTCAGCGATGCCCAACTGCGCGACCGCATCGACAAGTGGATCAAGAGCAATCTGCATGGCGATGCCGCCGCCCGCTTCACCAGCGCCAATATCGCCATCGACCGCACGGCGCGGACGATCTCGATCGATTCCGAGCTCAGCATCGACACGAGCCTGACCCGGGTGATCGGCTTCAACAGCATGACGATCGCCAGCAACGCCCAGTCGACCTGGGGCACGAATACGATCGAGCTGGCGTTGGCGCTCGACAATACCGGCTCGATGGATTCGGCCGGCAAGATGACCGCCCTGAAGACCGCGGCCAAGAACCTGATCGACATCATGAAGGATGCCACGAACGAGCCGGGTCAGATCAGGATCTCGGTTGTGCCGTTCTCGACGCAGGTGCGGCTGCCGACGACGTACAAGAACGAAGACTGGCTTCGTTTCGACGTCAGGGGGAAGGTCTATTCTTACGATTCCCGCGGACGCACCGTCAGCACGCTGACGAGACTCGCCAACAAGAACGAGTGGCCGGGCTGCATCTCGGACCGCGACAAGAATTATGACACGACCGATGGCTACATCAGCGGAGCGACGACGACGCTCTATCCGGCAACCTTCTGCGACCAGGTCACGGGCGTCGGAAAATCGGCGACGCCGACGCTCGCGACGATCCAGCCCCTCACGGACAGCTGGAACACGTTGAAGAACGCCATCGATTCGATGACGCCGGTGGGCAATACCAATGTCACGATCGGCGCGATGTGGGGCATGGCGACCCTGACGCCGGTCGCGCCCTTTACGGGGGGGCGTCCTTTCGAGACGCCGCGGCTCAACAAGTTCATGATCCTGCTGACGGACGGCGACAATACCGAGAACCGCTTCGGCGACAGTCAATCGACGATGGACAATCGGACTTTGACGGCCTGCGCGACGGCGAAGGCGGCGAACATCCGCGTTTACACGGTCCGGGTCATCAACGGTAACCGGACGATGCTGAGGAGCTGCGCCAGCACGGAGAGCATGTATCACGAGGTCAGCAACGCCGCGCAGCTGACGCCGGTGTTCCAGCAGATTGCCCGCGAGATCAGCCAGGTCCGCCTGACGCATTAACACCGGCGGCTTGGATCATCGGGCCGAATACCGTATTCGGCCCGATGATCTAGCGCCTGATCTTGCATCGGCCCGAAAGCGCATGCCGCTTTTCGGGCCGATGCTTTGAGCCGCTCAGACCGAGGCGAGCGCGGCGAAGCGGGCCAGGAAGAGGTCCTGCGCGGCTTGCGTGTCGAACGGCTCCAGCAGGGCCATGACGGCGCGCGGCAGCGCCTGCGGGCGGCCGAAGAAGCGTAAAGCCTCCTCCCGGTCGAAGCCCGCCAGCTCCGTCGCCTCGAAGAAGGCCGCGATGGTGTCGGCCTCCTTGGTCTTGCGCTTAAGCAGGGCCGGCGGTGCCGCGGGCAGGCCGAAGCGCAGATGGATCGCGCCGAGCAGCCGCGTCTCCACGCCCTTGTAGGCGTCGCCCATCACCACCTTGAACGGCGAGATCATGTCACCGATGACGTATTCCGGCGCGTCGTGCAGCAGCGCCATCAGGCGCCAGGAATCGGACCAGCCCGGATTGAGATGGGCGGCGATGGCCTCGACCAGCAGGCTGTGCTGCGCCACCGAGAAGGAGTGCGGCCCTTTCGTCTGGCCGTTCCAGCGCGCGACGCGGGCGAGGCCATGGGCGATGTCCTCGATCTCGACATCGAGCGGGGAGGGGTCGAGCAGGTCGAGCCGGCGGCCCGACAGCATGCGCTGCCACGCCCGGGGCGAAGCGGGGGGGCGGGTCATGATCAGGCCGCGGGGCGCTGGTCGCGCGCGAGCGCCGCGCATTCCTCGTAGCGGAAGCAGCCGGTGAGGTGGTCGTTGACCAGCCCGCAGGCCTCCATGAAGGCGTAGACGATGGTCGGACCGCAGAAGGTGAAGCCGGCCTTCTTCAGTTCCTTCGACATCGCCTCCGAAACCTTGGTCTGCGTCGGGACCTCGCCTTGCGTACGGAAGCGGTTCTGCAGCACGCGGCCGTCGAGATGTTTCCAGAGGAAGTCGGCGAAGGGCTCGCGCTCGCTCACCGTGAGATAGGCGCGCGCGCTCTTGATCGTGCCCTCGATCTTGCCACGATGGCGGATGATGCCGGGGTCGGCCAGCAGCCGCTGCACATCGGTTTCGGTGAAGCGCGCGACTGCCTCGGGCTCGAAATCGGCAAAGCCGGCGCGGAAGGCGTCGCGCTTGCGCAGGATCGTGATCCAGGACAGGCCGGCCTGGAAGCCGTCGAGGATCAGCTTCTCCCAGAGCGCGCGGGAGTCATATTCCGGCACGCCCCATTCGGTGTCGTGATAGGCGAGATAGAGCGGGTCGGTTCCCGGCCAGCGGCAGCGGAATTTGCCGTCCGCGCCTTGAATCGCAATGCGCTCCTCACTCAGAATGGCTGCCTCGCTCATGCCGCCGCTCCGAAGCCGGCCTCGCCGGGGAAGGGGAAGCGGATGAAGTCGGGCTTGGCCAGCGTGAAGGGCATGCCGCCGCCGAGCAGGGGCTCGCCGGCCGCCTGGGCGTCGGCAACGCGGTCGAGCCGCAGCATGGCGAGGGCGTGGCCATCCGCGCCGGAGCCGATCCGGCCCAGGGTCTTGCCGCCGGCCATCGCCTCGGAGCCGGGCTCAGCGGCGATGCCGTCGACGAAGGCGACCGGAACGACGCGGTTACGCGCCGTGCCTCGGTGCTGCATGCGCGAAACGACCTCCTGCCCGATATAGCAGCCCTTCTTGAAGGAAACGCCGCCGAGCTGATCGAGCAGCGCCTCATGCGGGAAGGTATCGCCATAGGCGAAGTCACGGCCGCCATCGGGAATGCCGAGGCCGACGCGGCGTGCGTGCCAGTCGTCCATCTCGGCCGTGGCGATCTCGACCACGCCCGCGCGGTCGGTCATCGCCCGCTGGCCGAGCGCAGGCAGGCGCGGATCGGCGTAGACGAGGCCGGAATCGGCCGGCAGCGGTGTGCCGTCCACCGACGCGATTACCGCCGTCGCCTCGGTGAGATCGTCGAGCGCCACCTTGGCGCGCAGCTTGTAGAGCTTCAGGCGTTTCATCAGGTCGGCCGTCTGGAGCAGGGGCGCATCGAGCAGGAAGCCGCCTCCCTCGCCCTCGGGGACCGCGACGACCAGGAAATCGCAGATGATCTTGCCTTGCGGCGTCAGGAGTGCGCCGTAGCCGGCCTGATCCGGCGTGACCGTCGCCATCTCGTTGGTGACGATGTTCTGCAGGAAGTCGCGCGCATCGTCGCCGCTGACGCGGATGACGCCACGATCGACCAGATTGGTGGCGGGCATGGTGTGGTCTCCGAAACGATCGGCCGATAGGTAGGCGCATCGAGCGCTCTTCTCAACTCGCCTCCGCGCGCTGTTTCCGCTAACTCCCTTCGATCCGTTCAACCGCACCGTCATCCCGGACGTAAGCGAAGCGGAGATCCGGGATCCATGCCTGAACCGTTCCGGCATGGATCCCGGATCGGCGCGGCTTTCGCCGCTTGTCCGGGATGACGGCGTGTTTCCTCAACCAAGACCCGCTCAACCTCGGGAGACCCACCATGCCGCAAACCTTCGACGTCATCCTCAAGGGCGGCACGGTCGTGAACCATGACGGGCGCGTGCAGCGCGACCTCGGCATCACCGGCGGCAAGATCATGGCGCTCGGCGATCTCTCCCGCGCCTCCGCTGGCGAGGTCGTCGACTGCACCGGCCTCCACATCCTGCCCGGCGTGGTCGACAGCCAGGTGCATTTTCGTGAGCCGGGGCTCGACCACAAGGAGGATCTGGAGACCGGTTCGCGCGCCGCCGTGCTCGGCGGCGTCACCACCGTCTTCGAGATGCCGAACACGATCCCGCAGACGACGACGCCCGAGGCGCTCGCCGACAAGGTGCGGCGCGGCAAGCACCGCATGCATTGCGACTTCGCCTTCTGGGTCGGCGGCACGCATGAGAACGTCAAGGACGTGGCCGAGCTCGAGCGGCTGCCGGGCGCGGCTGGCATCAAGGTGTTCATGGGCTCCTCCACCGGCGACCTGCTGGTCGAGGACGATGCCGGCGTCGCCGAGATCCTGAAGCGCACGCGCCGGCGCGCCGCCTTCCATTCCGAGGACGAGGGCATGCTGCGCGAGCGCATGGGGCTTCGGATCGAGGGCAATCCGGCGAGCCACCCGGTCTGGCGTTCGCCCGAGGTCGCGCTGACCTGCACCAAGCGGCTGGTGAGGATCGCGCGGGAGACGGGCGCTCGCGTCCATATCCTGCACATTTCCACAGGCGACGAGATGCTGTTCCTCAAGGACCACAAGGACGTCGCGACCGTCGAGGTGCTGCCGAACCATCTGACGCTGGTCGCGCCCGATTGCTACGAGCGGCTCGGCACCTATGCCCAGATGAACCCGCCGATCCGCGACGACAGCCATCGCCAGCGCATCTGGTGGGGGGTGGAACAGGGCATCGTCGACGTGCTCGGCTCCGACCATGCGCCGCATACCCATGAGGAAAAGCACCATGCCTATCCGGCGAGCCATTCCGGCATGCCCGGCGTGCAGACGCTGGTGCCCATCATGCTCGACCATGTGAATGCCGGGCGGCTGACGCTGGAGCGCTTCGTCGACCTGTCGAGCCACGGGCCGCAGCGCATCTTCGGCATGGAGGGCAAGGGCCGCATCGCCGCCGGCTACGACGCCGACCTGACCATCGTCGACCTGAAGCGCCGCGAGACCATCACCAATGCCTGGGGCGCCTCGAAATGCGGCTGGACGCCCTATGACGGCGTCACCGTCACCGGCTGGCCGGTCGGCACCTTCGTGCGCGGGAAGAAGGTGATGTGGGAAGCCGAGATCGTGGCGCCCGCGCAGGGGGAGCCGGCGCGGTTCCTGGAGGCGCTGCCGCGCGGGTAGTGCTCAACGTCATTGCGAGGAGCGTCAGCGACGAAGCAATCCAGGGGCGGGAGAGCTCTACGTCTTCCTGGATTGCTTCGCTGCGCTCGCAATGACGGGGGTGCTACCCTTCAGCCCAGCATCGCCGTCTCGACGATGTGCCATCGCTCGATCGGGACGTCCTGGCCCGAGGTGACGACGCAGAGGCGGTCGAAGCTGATCCTTCGGCCGGCGAGCTTTGCTGAAATCTCGGCCGCGGCCGCCGCCTTGGCTGCGGCCTCGACCGGGCCATAGAGCAGCGAGACATGCGGGATGAAGGCGTCGTTCGCCTGCCCGTCGAGCCGCTGCTTCAACGCGGCCAGCGCCGGCGCGATGGCGAAGCGCGCATAGAACGAGCGGAAGAAGGCCTCGCTCGTCTCGATTCCCGCCACGGCTTCCGAAAACGCCGCGACCTCTCCGGCGGCCTGCGCGACCGCCGCGGACAGCGCCGGCAGCTTCATGTCCGTGTCGCCCCTCACCGTCAGATGCGGCGTGAAGAATGGCGTGCCGAAGCGTCGCGACAGATCAGCGACAATGCTGGCCAGGAATTCGCCGTCCTGCGGCGCGGGCATCAGCCAAATCGAATGAATGGGCGCTGTCATCAGGGGTTCATAAACCTATTGCACACGGTCGCTGCGAGGCGTTATGTTTGCTCCAAGCGTTTCGGAAATGGAAGATACATTCCATTAAATCCGAAGAAGATCGCGACCAGGGAGAGGCACGTTGCCGACGGAATTGCAGAGCGGGCCGCGGAGCGGTGCGGCCATTGCCGTGCGCGATTTGCAGGTCGCCTATGGCGGCACGCGGGTGCTGCACGGCGTCAGCCTCGACTTCGCGCCGGGCAGCTTCACGGCGCTGCTCGGCTCGTCCGGCTGCGGCAAGACCACGCTGCTGCGCTCGCTCTCCGGCTTCGTCCCGGTCGAGTCCGGCTCGATCGTCGTCGGCGGGAAGGATGTCGCCGGGCTGCCGCCCGAGAAGCGCGGCATGGCGATGGTCTTCCAGTCCTATGCGCTGTGGCCGCACATGACGGTGCTGCAGAACATCGGCTACGGGCTGAAGCTGCGCGGCAAGTCCAAGGCCGAGATCGCGGCGAAGGTCGCGCAGATGCTGAGCTTCCTCGGGCTCGCCGGCTATGAGGACCGCAAGGTAACCGCGCTTTCCGGCGGCCAGCGCCAGCGCGTCGCGCTCGGCCGGGCGCTCGCCATCGATCCCGGCATCCTGCTGCTCGACGAGCCGCTCTCCAATCTCGACGCCAAGATCCGTATGACGATGCGCCACGAGATCCGGGCGATCCAGCAACGGCTCGGCCTCCTCGCGATCCATGTCACGCATGACCGCGAGGAGGCCATGACCATGGCCGACCGGCTGGTGATTATGCAGGCCGGGCGGATCGCGCAGATCGGCACGCCGGAAGAGGTCTATGACCGCCCGGCCAGCGCCTTCGTCGCCAATTTCATGGGGGCGGAGAACGTCCTGCCGCTGAATATCGAGCGGGGCGAGGGCAGGGCCTCTGTCACCGCCGGCGGCACCCAGGCGACGCTCGCGGGCGAGGCTGCCGCCGCGCTGCCGGCCGGCGAGGCGCTCGCCTATTTCCGCGACGACGTCGCGCGGCTGGGCGCGCCTGACGCAGCTGCGGCCGGAGGCGATCTCGTCGTGCCCGGCACCATCGCCGCGCGCGCCTATCCCGGCGGCACCTATCGCTACAAGGTTGCCGCGGCCGGGCGCGAGATCACCGTCGACGACGCCGACCGCCACGAACTCGGAACCACGATCGGCCTGCGCATCCCGCTGCAGCGCCTCCACATCTTCCCGGCATCCGAGGCCGGGATCGCCGCCTGAACCCAGTTTCGGACAACCAGGAGCCAGACCCATGCGCATCCTTACAATCGCCTGTTCGCTCGCAGCGCTGATGGCGGCGTCGCCGCTTTCCGCACAGACCCTGAACGTGGCCTCGGCCGGCGACCAGAACATGGTCGACTACGTCAAGGACTATCTCGGCCCGATGTTCGAGAAGGCCAATCCGGGGGTCAAGGTCGTCTCGGTCGGCACCGGCGCCGGCGATTCCGGCTCGCAGAAGATCTATGAGAAGCTCGACGCCCAGAAGAGCGCCGGGGCGAGCGATTTCGACGTGGTCGTGATCCACCAGAAGGCCGCCGGCCAGATGGTCAAGGAAGGGCTGCTCGACAAGTACACCGCCAACGTCGAGACCGCGAAGCTCGCGACGGGCGACAATGCGAAGAACGCGCTTGGCACGGACGTCTCCGGCTTCGTCATCCCGATGTTCCAGTCCCAAACCGCGCTCGCCTACAATGCCGACATGGTGAAGTCTCCGCCGGCAAGCTATGCCGACCTTGCCGAGTGGGCCAAGAAGAACCCCAAGCAGTTCGGCTATAACGGCATCAAGGGCGGAATGTCCGGCGTCTCCTTCGTCGCCGGATGGGTCTACGCCTTCGGCGGCGACGCCGACAAGCTGATCAAGGGCCCCTACGACGCCGCCACCAAGGCGAACTGGGACAAGGCCTTCGCCGGGCTGAAGGACTTCAACAAGAACGCCGTGATCACGCCCGGCAACGCCGGCACGCTCGACATGCTGAACCGCGGCGAGATCGCGATCGGCCCGGTCTGGGTCGACATGTTCTATTCCTGGCAGGCCGACGGCAAGCTGCCGCCGAACATGAAGCTCAAGCTCGTCTCGCCCGGCATGCCCGGCCAGCCGATGTACTATGCCATCGCGGGCAAGTCGGCCCAGAAGAAGCTTGCCGAGGCCTTTATCGCGCTCGCTACCTCGCCGCAGGTGCAGGCCGACGGTATCGTCAAGAGGTTCAACTGGTATCCGGGCATCGACGCCAAGAACCTTGAGGGCAAGCTCGACAAGGCAGCCTGGGACAAGCTCTTCACCGACGTCACCCCGGCCGATCTCTCCAGCAACGGCAAGCCCTTCCCGATCGCGCCCTACTTCAACGACATCCTCGAGGGCTACGAGAAGAAGGTTTCGAACTGACACTGCTTTCGTCCGGGATGGCGCGCGAAGACGCGAGGTTATCCCGGGCGGAGCGAAGCGTAGACCCGGGATCCATGCCGGAACGGTTCAGGCATGGATCCCGGATCGGCGCCGCTGACGCGGCTTGTCCGGGATGACCGGCGAACACTGGTTGAACGCTTAGAGAATGTCGCTCTCCCAACGCCACCTCGCTTTGCTGCTGATCGCGCCCGGCCTCATCCTGGTCGCGGCGCTGTTCCTGTATCCGCTCGGCTTCTCGCTGGTCTCGGCCTTCACGCGGCCGGACGGTTCGCTGACGCTGGAATGGTTCGCCAAGGCGTTCGAGCTCTATTCCACCGACATCGTCTTCACGATCGTGATCGTGCTGACCTCCTGCGCGCTGACGGCCATCGCCGCCATCGCCATCGCCGGCACGCTGACGCTCGGCGAGAACCGTTACATCGTCGGCACGCTGAAGGCGCTCTATCGCTGGCCGCTGTTCATCCCGTTCATCGTGGCGGCGCAGTGCATGCGCACCTTCCTCGCCAAGAACGGCCTGATGAACAACACCTTCGTCTCGATGGGGCTGATCGAGCCCCTGCAGGCGGTGAGCTTCCTCGACTGGCGCGGCATCATCGCGACCTTCGTCTGGAAGCAGACGCCCTTCGTCGCGCTGCTGCTGGCGGGCGCGCTCGCCTCGATCGACCGGGCGACGCTGGAGGCCGGGCGCAGTCTCGGCGCCTCGCGCTTACGCGTGATGTTCGAGCTGGCACTGCCGCAGGTGATGCCGACGCTGCTTGTCGCGCTCGTCCTCTCCTTCGTGACGATGCTCTCGGTGCTCTCGGTGCCGATGATGGTGTCGGGCTCGCAACCGACCATGCTGACCGTCGACATGGCCTTCCGCATCAACGCCTATGGCGATTATGCGACGGCGAATGCGCTCGGCGTCATCACCTATCTGATCTCGGCCGGGGCCGCGATCCTCTACCTGAAACGCGGCATGTCGCAGGAGGCCCCGCGATGACAAGGATCGCCTCTTCGGCACGCATGGTGCTGGCGGCCTCGCTGCTCGCCGCCTTCGCCTTCGTCCTGATCGGCCCGCTGCTCAATCTCGCGCTCTGGTCCGTCGCCGAGCGCTGGTACACCCCCTACAAACTGCCGGTGACCTATGGCACCCGCTACTGGGAGCAGGTCTTCCGCCCGACCGGCGACGCCATGGCCTCGCTCGGCACCAGCGTCTGGATCGCGGTGCTGACCGTCATCGTCGCGTTGGCGCTGTCGATCCCGGCCGGCTATGCGCTGGCGCGGCTGAAGTTGCCGATGCGGGCGCTGTTCATGCTGATGTTTCTGCTGCCGCAGGCGTTTCCCTCGGTGGCGATCTACATCAACGTGGCGCGGATCTTCTACGGGCTCGGGATCAACGGCACCGTTTTGGCGGTCGTGCTCGTCCATGCCACCCATGGACTGGTGTTTTCGGTCTGGATCGCCGCGGCGGCCTTCGCGGCGGTCGACAAGGACCTGGAACTCGCGGCCCGCAACATGGGGGCCTCTCCCTTACGCGCCTTTTTCACGGTGACGCTGCCGCTGGCGGCGCCGGGCATCATCGCGAGCGGCATCTTCGTCTTCCTGGAATCCCTCGACGAGTTCACCGGCACCTTCTTCGTCGGCGTGCCGCAGGTCACGACGCTGCCGCTGCTGCTCTACAATGCGGCGATGGGCGGCAACTATCAGGTCGCCTCGATCACGGCGCTGATCCTGCTCGTGCCCTCGGTGCTGTTCATGCTGTTCATCGAGCGCTTCCTGCGGGCCGACGTGCTGGCGAAGGTGGGGGCTTAAGGAAACGCCGCAGCGAATTGGTCAGCATTTTGCGCGACAAGATGCGTTTGACCAGTTCGCGGAAGGGCGCTTCATGAAGTTCGCCATTGTCGGCACCGGCTTCGTCGCCGACTACTACATGACGACGCTCGCCAATCATCCGGGCCTGAGCCTGGCCGGCGCCTGGGATCGTGATGCCGAGCGGCTCGCCGCCTTCTGCGGCTTCCACGGGGTTTCGGCCTATCCCGACCTCGATGCGCTGCTGGCCGATCCGGAAGTCGGCCTCGTCGCCAATCTGACGACGCCGGAGAGCCATTACGAGATCACGCTGCGCGCGCTTGCGGCCGGCAAGCACGTCTATTGCGAGAAGCCGCTGGCGATGAGCTTCGAGCAGGCTCAGGAGGTCACCGAGGCGGCCAGGCGCGCGGGGCTGACACTGGCTGCCGCGCCCGCCAATGCGCTCAGCACGGCCAATGCCCAGGTCGCGGCGGTGCTGAAGGAGGGCCGCATCGGCACGCCGCGGCTGGTTTATGCCGCGATGGAGGATGGCCCAGTCTTCCGCGACAAATGGGCGAGCTGGCGCTCGCGCTCCGGCGCCCGCTGGCCCGGGCTGCACGAGTTCGAGGTCGGTTGCACGCTGGAGCATGCGGGCTACGCGCTGTCCTGGCTGGTCTCGCTGTTTGGGCCGGTGGAGCGGCTGACGGCGTTTGCCGCCGTGACCTTTCCGGACAAGGGGCCGGGGACCGGGCACATCGCCATGGCGCCCGACTTCTCGGTGGGTTGCCTGGAGTTCCGCTCCGGCGTCGTCGCGCGCCTGACCAGCGGGCTCGCGGCGCCCCGCGACCGCTCGCTCGCGATCTTCGCCGACGGGGGCTCGCTCACGGTGCGCGACCTCTGGGACGAGCGCTCCGCCATCCACATCGAAGAGACAGGCGCCCCGCGCCCGCTGCTCAGCCGGCTGGCGACCAGGCTCGAGGCCAAGCTCGGCGCGGCCCTGCCGTGGAAGCCGCCGCCGGGCCGCCGCCTGCGCTATCCGGATGGGGCGCGGCGCGCCTTGCCGGCCTATCCGTCACAGATCGATTTCGCGCGCGGCATCGCCGCACAGGCCGCTGCGATCGCCGAGGGCACAGACCCGGTCTTCGCCGGCAATCTCGCGCTGCACATCACCGAGATCGCGCTTGCGCTGAACAATGCGCGCGCGCTGCCGCAGCCCTTTATTCTGCGCAGCTCGTTCTGAGCCGGCGGATCCTCTAGGCGCGCGCGGCCCCGATCACCCGCAGCACGGCCGCGCTTTCGGCGAGCGGCATCGTCTCGCATTCCCAAGCTCCGGCGCGCACCGCTTCCATCACTGCCATCGCCTGAAATTGCAGGCCCTCGCCGGGAAAGTCGTATTGCTCCTGATGCCGGCCGGGCAGGGGCAGGCGGTCGAGCAGCTTGCGCGCGAATGAGGCCGAGGCGCGCGGGGCGCTGAGCGGGGAGGCGAGGGCTGTGGGCGTGTAATGCGTCAGCCGCTTGGCCTTCAGGAAGGGCGCCTCCAGCCTGAGTGCGCCGGCGCTGCCCTCGATCAGGAAGCGATTGCCGCCGTCGCGATCGAAGCCGCAGGAGAGTTCAGCCACCGCGCCGGGATAGTGCAGGCGGAAGTCGCTGCGCAGGTCGACGCCGCTCGACGCCTTCACCTGCCCTGCCTCGACGCGTTCGGGCGGGCCGAGCAACTGCAGCGTCAGCGAGAGCGCATAGACGCCGAGATCGAGAGCCGCGCCGCCGCCGAGCGCCGGATCGAAGAAGCGGCTGTCGTCCGGTTCGCGGCGATAGGCCAGCTCGGCATCGATCCTGCGGATCGTGCCGATCCGCCCATCCGCGATCTGGCGTCGTGCCGCCGCCACTGCGGGCAGGAAACGCGTCCACATCGCCTCCATGGCGAAGACGCCATGCTTGCGGGAGACCTCGGCGATGGCTCCGACCTCGGTGGCGGTGAGGGCGATCGGCTTCTCGATCAGCGCCGGCTTGCCGGCCGCGATCGCCGCCAGCGCCTGCGGCACATGGAGATGGTTGGGCGTGGCGATGTAGACGGCGTCGAGGGCCGGATCGGCCAGGAAGCGGTCGAGCTCGTGGCAGGAGCGCGGGATCGCCAGGGCCTGCGCGAAGTCTCGCCCCTTCTGCTCGGAGCGCGAATGCACGGCGCCGAGCGCGGCGCCATCCACCAAAGCGAGATCTCGCGCGAAGCGGGCGGCGATGGTGCCGGTCCCGACAATGCCCCAGGTGAAGGGCGGCTGTCCTGCGGCTTGCTGCGCCATGCCGGCTTTCCGTCCTGTGCAGGGGCGAATGCGGCCAGTCTGGCTACAGGGTCTTAAGTTTCGGTGGCCATAGTCACCGGGCCGGCCGTGCCGGCGCGGATGACGGGAGCGCGATGTCGGTCGGGACCGAACAGGCGGGAGAGGTGACGCCGGACGAGGCCGCGGCGATGGCGCGTGGCCGCGCGATCTCCGCCTTCCTCTCGGCCTTCGGGCTATTCCTTCTGCTGCTGACGCTGCAGCCCTTCACCGGGCCGCTGGAGGTGGCCGAGGGCGAGAGGTCGAGTGGCAACGTCATCAACCAGGTCGGCTACGTCGCCTTGGCGCTGGTCTTCGGCGGCGCGACACTGGCCTTTGCGGAACGGGCGGCGATCGCCCGGCTACGCTCGAGCAGCTGGCTCGTCGTCTTCGCGGTGGCGGCGGTCTCGCTATCGCAGGCCCTGGATGCCGAGGCGTCCTTCCGCGCGCTGCTGCTCGCCGGCTTCGCGATGGTGCTCGTGCTCGGAATTCTCGCCCTGCCGCAGACCGAGGCCGATTTCGTCAATGGGGCGGCCAATGCGGCGCTGCTGCTGATCGCGATCGTCTATGGCGCCCTGTTGCTGGCGCCACAGCTGGCGATCCATGGCGCGGAGGGCGTCGAGGGCGGCCATGCCGGCGACTGGAAGGGCCATCTCTCGCACAAGAATTTCGCCGCGCCGGTCTTCTCCATGCTGGCGATGTTCGGGATCTATGCCTGGCGAAGCGGGCTCCGCCTGCGCGGCGCCGCGATCGTCCTGCTCAGCGTGCTGTTCGTGCTCAACAGCGGCTCGAAAACGACCATGGGTTTCCTGCCGATCGCGGTCGGCCTCGTGCTGATGGGGCGCTGGCTCGGCCGGCCGCGGCTGGCGCTGGCGCTGCACGTCGTCGCGGTCGCGATGGTCGCGGCGCTGACCGTCGGTACCGTGCTGTCGCCCGCATTGCGGCAGCTTTCGGCCTCGATCAGCTCGGATGTGACGTTCACGGGGCGTGACGAAATCTGGCGCTTCGCCCTCGAATACATCGGACAGAAGCCTTGGGCCGGCTATGGCTATCTCAGCTTCTGGCAGACGCCGGTCGTGACCCATCTCGAGGAGAATTTCGAGGCGAGCTGGGACATTCGCGGCATCGGCTCTGCCCATAACACCTATCTCGACGCGCTCCTGATGTTCGGGATTCCCGGCGCTGCGCTGATGATCTACTGCCTCATGCTGCGGCCGTTGCGGAATTATCTGGTCGCTGAGATCGATCCCGGGCGGCGGCGCTTTGCCGATCTCTGCCTGATGATCGTGATGTTCATGACCTATGTCGGCATGCTGGAATCGTTCTTCCTGAACCGCGCCGACCCGCTCTGGCTGCTCTTCGCCTTCGCCGTGCTCGGCCTGGAGATGGCGAGCCGGATGGCGCTGCGAAAGAGCTGAGGTTGTGCGACGTCAGCCGGCCGGCGCCTGCTTCAGCCCCTCGACCGCCGGCGGCAGGTCCTGCGGTTTTGGCGGTGAAGCGAGGATATGGCGCTTCAGCCTGAGGAAGGGCTTCTCGATGAAGAGCCAGGACAGAAGCGCGAAACCGAAGACCAGCGGCGCCGAGATCAGGAACAGCAGCGGGCCGCTGCCATGGACGATGTCGAGCTTGGCGACCAGCGCCTGCTGGATCGGGAAGCCGTAGAGATAGATGCCGTAGGAGACGTCGAGCCGGCGCAGCCGCTCGGGCAGGCGCAACGGCATCAGGCCGATATAGACCACGCAATAGGTCAGGAACGGCGTGACCAGGAAGCCGAGCTCACGATCGCCCGACATCAGCAGCATCGCCACGGCGAGCGAGCCGGCGAAGAGCGTCCAGTGGATCTTGAGCTGGTCGCGCCACTGGTAGCAGAGGCAGCCGACGAGGAAGTGAAAGACGACGACCTTCCAGTGATAGTTGGCCGGCTGGACGCCGAAGCCGGCGAAATAGGCCGCGACCGTCGCGGCCACAGCCAGCACCGCAATGGCGGACGCGAACAGGATGCGGCTGCGCAGGATGCCGAGCCAGATCATTCCCGCCATCAGGAAGTAGCAGTAGAACTCCGGCTTCAGCGTCCAGAGGTTCTGGTTCACCGTGTTGGGCAGCGGGTTGGTCTCGAAGACGCCGGGCAGCTCGAAACGGATGCGGCCGACGACGTTGCCGAAATATTCGAAGAAGCGGATGTCGCGGAAGTAGTCGCCCAGCAGATAGGTCGTGAAGAGCGGGCCCAGCACCAGCGCGCAGAGGGTGACCTCGACCAGGAGTGCGGGCGCGATGCGGATCAGCCGCAGCGTGAGGAAGGGGCGCACCGTGACGCTGCGGATCGCGCTGCCGGTCACCAGGAAGCCGCTGAGGGCGAAGAAGGCCGGCACCAGGCTGAGCAGGAACAGGCCGTTGAGGCCGACCCAGTCCTGGCTGATGTCGGCACCGGCGACCCAGCCGGAATGGGCGGCGAGGATCAGGATCGAGAGGGCGAGGCGCAGCGCATTGAAGCCCGGCCCCTCGCCGTTGTTCGCCCGGAGGATGTCGCCTGCGCTCGGTGCCGAGCGGTAGAAGCTGAGCATGCGCGCACTCGCCAGCTGAAAACCGGAATGTCGGGATTCTTCCGCCTCAGGGTCTTGCTCCGGCGCGGCCCTCCATTCAACCGACGAGCGGAGTTAACCTTACTGCCAACGGTGCAATTTGCTCGATTTTCGGGGGTATCCGGGACCGGCAGGGCATAGCGCTGCCAAGAGCGACGTAAATACGCGCGATGGTGTTCAATAACGCCGCGATCGGCCCGCCCTCCTGCCGCGCCTTGGCGCCTGGAACTTTCATTCTGCTAGCCTGTCGCACAGGAAAACAGGGAGAGACCCATGGAGACCCAGGAACTGCACCGCGGCCGACTGATCGATCACGTTCAGCTGGTCGTCAGGGATCTGGCGGCGAGCCGGCGTTTTTACGAGGCCATCTTCAAGGCTCTGGACGTGCCGATCGGCGGAACGAGCGAAACCTACTTCTGGTACGACGAACTGTTCATTTCGAGCGCGGCCAGCGAGGCCGCGCTGGGGCAGCTGACGGGCCGGCACCATCTCGCCTTCCAGGCGCGTGACCGGAAGATGGTCGAGGCGTTTCATGTCGCCGGCCTCGCGCATGGCGGCAGCGACAATGGCGGGCCGGGCGAGCGCTCCTATCATCCTGGTTATTATGCGGCCTTCCTGATCGATCCGGACGGAAACAATATCGAGGCCGTGTTCCATGGCGAGGCCCGCCGGAGCGCGCCGTCGGTCAAGATCGAGTTCTAACCGGCGGGCCTCGGCCATCGCGCGACGCTATGCCGTGCAGGACGGGGCTCGCATGCTTTCCGCGCAGCCCCGTCCATCTGTAATCGGCCTCGACCCTGGGCGATCCTTGGCCGAAGACCCCTGCGACGCCGTGAGCCCCCGCTGACAGGATTGCGGAGCGGGGAGGAGAAACATTCTCGCGGCGAGGGGAAGGGGATCCGCCTTGAAGCTGCCTGTATGGGGGAGCGCGCTCAGCGCGACTCTCCTCGTGCAAATCACGACGTCCTTCGCCGCTGCGTCGATCCCGCTTCTCGGGCCGATCCTGACCCAGCGCTGGGGGCTGGCGCCCGAGAGCATCGGCTATGTCTCGGCCGTCACCTCCGTCGGCATCTGCTGGTTCCTCGCTTGCGGCGGCCCGATGCTGGACCATCATGGACCGGTCCGTGCGTTGCAGATAGGCCTCGTCTCGGTCGCGGCCGGGCTCGTTCTGCTCTCGCAGCCGGTCGCACTGCTCGGGCTTGCCGGCGCGCTCTTCGTCGGCCTGGGCCTGGCGCCGAACACGCCGGCGGGCAGCCAGATCCTGATGCGCGCCGCTCCGGCCAGGCACCGCACCCTGGTCTTTTCGATCAAGCAGGCCGGCGTGCCGCTGGGCGGAGCCATCGCCGGCCTCACGATCGCGTCGCTGGTGCTGGGAATTGGCTTCGTCGGCGCGATCTGGGCGCTCGTTGCAATCGCGCTGTGCTGCGCCCTGCTGGTGCAGCCTTTCCGCAAGGAACTCGACGCCGAGAGGGCAGCGCAGGACCCGGCCTGGGCCCGGCGCTTCCTGTCGCCCTCCTCCCTGATGCGTTCGGCGCGCCTCCTCGACGCCCATCCGGCCCTGCCGATGCTCACCGGGCTGGGCATCGCCTTCTCGATCACCCAAGCCAGCGTCACGGCCTTCACCGCGACCTACATGGTCACCCAGCACGGCAAGACCCTGGCCCAGGCCGGCCAGTACGTGGCCGTGCTGCTGGCTGCGAGCACGCTTGCGCGCATCTTCTTCGGCTGGGTCGCCGACCGCATGGGCAACGGCCTGCTGCTGCTGTCGCTTCTGGCACTCGGGACAGGGCTGGCGATCGTGCTGCTGGTGTCGGTCCCGGCGACGAACCCCTGGCTGGTCTATGGCTGCATGGCCCTGGTCGGCGCCACCTCGATGGGCTGGAACGGCGTCCATATCGCCGAGCTAGCCCGGGTCTCGCCTCCCAATCTGATCGGCGACGTCACCGCCGGCGCGAGCCTGTTCGGCTTCATCGGTGCGATCTGCGGACCGCTGGTCTTCGCCATCGTCGCCGGCTGGACCGGGAGCTTCGACTGGCCCTTCATTCTCGTCGCGGCGCAGCTCGCCGCCTTCGGCCTGTTCGCATTGTGGCGGCAGGCGAGCCGCGGGCCTTCGGCGTGAGGAAGCGTGATCAAGCCGCTGGGCGGAACGTCAGGTCGGCTCGTTCTCCCTGAAAGAGCCGACCCTGCCGGGAATCTCTGGGTCTCGTCTCAGCGGAATGGCGGGCTGTATTGCAGGCCACCGCTTGTCCACAGAGCGTTCGGTCCTCGAGGCAGCTTCAGGCGTGAATGCATTCCGAGATGGCGCTCGAAGGACTCGCCGTAATTGCCGACTGCGGCGATGATCCGCACGACCCAGTCGTTGCCGACGCCCATCGCCTCGCCGAACTTGCCGTCCAGCCCCAGGAAGCGCTTGATCTCGGGATTGGATGATTTCGTCATCTCACTGATATTGGCCTGCGTCACGCCGAGCTCCTCGGCATTGACCAGCGCGGCAACCGTCCAGCGCACAAGGTTGAACCAGCTCTCGTCTCCGGTTCGGACCCAGGGCCCGAGCGGCTCCTTCGAGATCACCTCGGGCAGGATCACATGGGCATCGGGATCCTGGAGCTTCAGCTTCACGGCCGATAGCGCCGAGATGTCCGTCGTGTAGGCATCGCAGCGACCGGACTCGTAGGCCTTGAGGGCCTCCTCGGAGGTGAAGGCCGCGACCTCGTACTTCATGTTGAGCTTGCGGAAATAGTCCGCGAGGTTGAGTTCGCTCGTCGTGCCCTGCGCAACGCAGACGGACGCGCCATCGAGCTTGGTGGCGCTGTCGACACCGAGCTTCTTCGTCACCATGAAGCCCTGTCCGTCATAATAGTTGACGGCGGTGAAGGTGACGCCCTGTCCGAGGTTGCGCGACAGCGTCCAGGTGGTCGTGCGTGGCAGGACGTCGATCTCGCCGCCCTGCAGCGCGATCAGCCGGTCCTTCGACGTCAGCGGCACGAACTTGGCCTTGTCCTGGTCACCGAAGATCGCGACCGCCAGCGCCCGGCAGATGTCGATGTCGAAGCCGTTCCAGCGCCCGGCGGCATCCTGGATCGAGAAGCCGGCAACGCCGGGGCTGGTGCCGCAGATGACATGGCCGCGCTCCTTGATCCTGGTCAGCGTCGGGCTGGTTTGCGCCTGTGCGAACGCACCGAGCGGCATCGACAAGGCCAAGGCTGCAACGGCGGCCGCGGCTGCGATGATCGGTGTTTTCATGTCGTTCCCCTTTTTTGGTTTGCTCGATGGTCGTCGTTCTGCGGGCACGATCCTTCGTCGCGGCGCGATGGTCGCGCCGCGCTTCGATGTCGTCAGAAAGGAAACGGCTCTTCAGGCCGCCTGGCTTGTCGGCACCTGTGCGAGCACCGCGAACAGCCCGCCCAGATCGGCCCAGAGCTCGTCTGGATCTTCCAACCCGATGCTGATGCGCAGCAACGGGCCCCGATCGGTCCAGGCGGTCGCGGTCCGGTCCTGAGCCACCGCCTGCGGTGCGACGAGGCTGCGCGTTCCGCCCCATGATGCACCGATCGCGAAGACGCGCAGCGCGCTCAGGGCGGCGCTCATCGCAGCCTCGTCGACCGGCTTCAACACCAGGCTGAAGAGGCCCGAGGAGCGGCCCATGTCCCGCTTCCAGATCTCGTGACCGGGGCACGACGGCAGTGCCGGATGAAGAACCCGCTCCACAGTCGGGTGCCCCATGAGCCGGCGCGCGAAATCCTCCGAGATCCGGCCCATATGGGCGACGCGAATGCCCATCGTCTCCAGGCCGCGCAATGCGAGCTGACATTCGTCGGGAGAGACGCCGATGCCGAAGCCGCGCAGGATTTCCTTCATCTTCTGGCGCAGCACCAGATCCTTGACGGTGATGGAGCCGAGCAGCAGGTCGGAGTGCCCGCCGACATATTTCGTCAACGCCTCGCAGGCGAAATCCGCGCCATGGGCCAGCGGCTTGAAGATCAGCGGCGTCGCCCAGGTATTGTCGCAGCCGACGAGCACGCCCTTCGCCTTCGCCTTCGCCGCAGCAACGATGGCCGGAACGTCCTGCACCTCCATCGTGTTGGAACCGGGCGACTCGACCCAGACCAGCTTGACGGTCTCGTCGATCAGGTCGGCGATGCCGGCGCCGATCATGGGATCGTAGACGCCATAGGCGATGCCGCGCGGCTCGAGATAGTCGGCGCAGAAGCTGCGCACCGGGGGATAGGCATGGTCGGGGATCAGCACCTTGTCCCCCGGCATCAGCACGGACAGCATGACGATGGTGACGGCCGCCTGACCAGAAGGCACCAGCACCGTGCGCACGCCGCCGTGAAGCTCCGTGAGCTGGGCCTCCAGGGTCCGGGTCGTCGGGGTGCCGTGGAGCCCGTATGTGTAGCCGTCGAAGCCGCGATGCTTGCGAGCCATGAAGCTGGCCCCGTCCGGGTAGACGATCGTCGAGGCGCGGTGCGTCGGAACCGCGAGGCTCGCATAGCCCTCCTCGTCGACGACGGGGTGATGAACGCAGCGTGTCAGGTCGTGCATGTTGTGGTCCCTCTCGGGGGGTAGGCGTAAGGCCTCGATGGCTCGCAACGATCACGGCGACGCCGCCATGCGCCATCGTTCGCAGGCGGGGTCGCCCGCTGCATTTGCATCGTCATGCTGTCCCCTTGGAAACGACGCACCTGAAGCGCGTCTCCCGCTACGATAGCCGGCGAGGGGCGGTGGGCAACTGACGAGCCGGCATCGATCGATGCCGGGATGTTATGGTTTTGCTATCGCGCTTCCATCAGGCAGTCGATGAAATCGCGCACCAGCTGTGACTTCGGCCGATCGGGCGGAAGGATCAGCAGGCTGCGACTGTGCACCGCTGGCTCGAACGGCCTCAGGACGATCCGGCTCTGGTCATGGCCGGCGATGGCGTAGGGGCTCAACAAGCCGACGCCCACCCCTTCGCTGACAAGCGAGAAGACCGTTGCGGCGTAGATGGTCTCGACGACGATGCGGGGAGGACGCGCGCCTGCCTCGCTGATGATGTGATCAAGCCGCTGTCTCGCACGGTCCTCGGGCACATAGGCGACGAAATCGACGCCGGAGAGGTCATGGGGGCCGATCACGTCCCGCTCGGCGAGCGGGTGACCGGTCGGGATCGCGCAGAGGGCCCTCGGCTGGACGAAAACCTGATGGACGACGCCGGAAACGTCGATTTCATCAGCTGCGAGCCCGACATCGAAGGCACCCGACGCCACGCCGTTGCGAACATCTCGGGACGGCAGCACCATCAGGGTGACGGCGGCATCCGGCCGCGCGAGGCGGAAGCGTTTCACCGCATTGGGAACGATCGAGGAGCTCAGGGCCGACAACGTCGCCACGCGCAACTGCCCGGCGCCATAATCGCGAATTCGGGCAGCCGTGGCGCGCAGCTTGTCCATGCCTCGAAACGTCGCTTCGACCTCCTCATAGAAGAGCCGCCCCTCGGGCGTGGGAACGAAGCGGTTCCGGACGCGGGCGAACAACGCGAAGCCGAGCGACCGTTCGAGTTCCGCCACGAGGCGACTCAGCCCCGGCTGCGTCACGCCGAGAACCTCGGCCGCCCGCGACACGGTGCCCGCCTTCATCACGGCCGCAAAAACCTCGATCTGCCTGGCGTTCATCTGCATCGCCCCATCCGGGCGAGAGCATTTCGCTGCCGCGCGCCGACACGCAAGCGGAAGTTCCGAAATCGTTCTCCGCTGCGCCCTTGAGGGGAGAACGGGTGATCGTGGCCGATGACGCTGGCTCAGGCGGCGCGGACGCCATGAGCAGCCAGTCGCGTGAGGATAAGCGCCTCCTGCTCGCGCTTCAGGGCGGCGACCCGCGCCGTTGCCTCCTCGAGGGATTCGGCAGGTTCGTAGACCCGCGATGTTCCGGGGCGCCCCGCCGCGGTGCCGATATGCTTCTCGAACGGCAGGGAGCGGTAGAGCGTGGGCTCGGCCGTCACGTCGAACAGCGGCCGATAGCCCAGCTTGATATAGAGCGTCGTGGCTTCGGGCTGGCGAAACCCGGTGGTGAGATAGGCGCGGCGATAGCCCAGCGCGGCGGCGCGAACCTCCAGCTCCGCGACGATGCGCTCCGCCAGCCCCTGGCGGCGGAAGTCTTCATCCGTCCAGATGCGCTTGAACTCGGCTGTCTCGTCGTCATGGCTCATGAAGGCGCCGCCGGCGATGGTCCGGCCATCACGCTGCAGCAGGATGAAATCGCCCAGCGGCGGCGAGAAGGCCTCGACGGGATAACGGAACAACTCGGAGCGCGCCCCGCCGGGGCGGCTGTTCGCGCCGTAGCGCCCGTCATATTCCAGGATCAGCCCTTCGACGAGCGGCCGCGCCGCAGCGTCATGATGCGAGGACCGGACGATGATGTCGTTCATGAGGACAGCCCGGTAATGAGGTGCTGCGGTGATGGCGGCCCGCCGGAACAGGTCGTGTCTTCAGGCAATGTCGGCACGCCAATTCACCTCCCGACCTGACAGGGCCGACGGAGGCAGCAAGGTCAGGTTTTCGAAATCACGACGGGCACGCCACGGAACATGTCCAATCCGTCCAACAGAACAATGTTATCGCCGCGGGCGTCAAATTCGATTATTATATATGCACTTTCAGTATGGTAATATCGATCATTTTCAAATCAGTTAGAATTGATTTCTCAAGAAATAAAAGCATCTATTCTATATTCATATGTTAATTTAGATGTTTTGTCTTTAGCGTCGGCGCTCCCGCGACTGCTCGCTCGGCGCTTTGGGTGAGGTCGCCGCAGCGGGGCGAGGGGTGGAGCGTCGCTGATCAGTGCGGCGAGGGCGTGCCGTGGCGCTCGGCCAAAACTTCGAGAATGCGCCGGGTGTCGTCGAGGTAGCTGCGGCCATTGGCTTCCTTGGCGTCTTGCGGTGCCGCAGAGGCATCCGCGAAGACGAGCACCGGCAGGCCCTGGCTGGCCTCGCCGAGGGTGGCGATCACCTCATGACGAGGGCGCGGAAAGGGCACGCGCCTGACCTCGATAGATCGCCCCAAGGCGGGGAAGGTCGCCAATGCGCCCTCGATCTGGTTGCAGAAGGGACAGAACTAGAGCTTGCCGGGACGCTTCGGATCGTCGAAGCCGGGTTCGATCAGGAAGACGAGGTCACGCTCTGCGCTCATGGCTTCGGGTTCTCTACTGCAAGGGTTGGGTTCTGCGCTGGCGCTACGCGCGGCATCGGCGCCATCATTTCGGCTGCGCGCCGATGGCTGCGGCGACCAGCGTCGGTTCCAGTTCCGGTCGGCACAATTGGATGAAGCGATGGGCGTAGCCGGGCAGGAAGCGCCCGCGCGGCGCTGCGATATAGGAAGTGGCCTCCGGGAAGAGAGCGCCGGCGATCCTGACCAGATCCGGATCGCTGTCGGGGTGGAATGCGACTTCGGTGACGATGCCCAGGCCCAGGCCCAGGACGACATAGGACTTGATCACGTCGGAATCGATTGCGGAGACGACGATGTCCGGGGCCAGATCGTGATCGCGGAACGCGGCATCGATCAAGGGGCGGCCGGTGAAGCCCTGGCCGTAGGTGACGATCGGTCTTTTCGCGATCTCCGCCAGACCGACATCGGTGCGGCGTGCGAGCGGATCGTCCCTGTGGGCAATGACGATGTGACGCCAGGTGTAATAGGGAAAGGCGACGAGTTCCGGTGCCTGTGAAAGGCTCTCGGTCGCGATCCCGATATGCGCGCTGCCGTCCCGCAGGCGGGCGGTGATCTCGGTCGGGTCGCCCTGCTTGATCGACAGCCGAACACGCGGAAATTCGTCCCGGAACTGCTTGATCACGCCGGGCAGCGCATAGCGCGCCTGGGTATGCGTCGTGGCGATGACGAACTCACCCGAGGCGGGGTCCCGGATCTGGTCCGTGACGCGCTTGATGCTCATCGAATCGGCGAGGATGCGCTCGACATAGCTGATGACGGAACGGCCGGCTTCGGTCAGGCCGAGCATGCGCTTGCCGCGGCGCTCGAAGAGCTCGACGCCCAGCTCCAGTTCGAGATCCTTGATGTGCTTCGAGACGCCGGATTGCGACGTGTTCAACGCCGCCGCGGCGTCAGTGAAATTGTACCCGCTGCGGACGGCTTCCTGGAGAATGCGGAATTGTTGCAGGTTCATTTCGCGAGCAGCGCATTATCCGGAGCGACGTTCATCCTGCATGGATCGTAGCGCGCGCCTGCGAGTGGGTCTTTGCGAAGTCCCCGGCGCCCGCAGAATGAATCCCGCGTTCGTCCGGCTGGAACGCATGCGGGCTTCTCCTTGGCTGGTTTGAGGCGCGGATATCGATCCGGAGGGCAGGGCGCCCGCGGGCAGATCGGCCGAGCGATGTATTCTTGGCAAATTTTGCGGCTTCCGGAGAACATCGTTTCTTTTGCGATGATGTGATGGAGAACCGCTGCGTCGTTCTGTGGCCTTATGACAAAAATCGATAAGGAAAGCCGCATTCTTTATTTCACTCCGATTGCGGCCCGACGCGAAGATTGTTGTGGGTGCATGACATGGCGCCATCGGAGCCGATCATGACTTACTTGCTCAGCCTTCTCGACAAGAGCCCCATTCCGGAGGGAGCGGGCCCCGAGCGCGCCTTGGCCGACTCCGTCTCCTATGCGCGTCATGCGGAGACGCTGGGCTATCATCGTTTCTGGCTCGCCGAGCATCACGGCAACCCGGACGTCGCCGGCGTGGCTCCGGAAGTGCTGGCGGCCTGGATCCTGGCCTCGACCGATCGGATCCGCATCGGTTCGGGCGGCGTCATGCTGCAACATTACAGCCCCTTCAAGGTTGCCGAGACCTTCAAGCTCCTGGCGGCGCTCGCGCCCGATCGCGTCGACCTCGGAATTGGCCGGGCGCCCGGCGGCCTGCCGCAGACCACCCAGGCACTTCAAGCCCGCCTCGACAAGGCGGCGCCGGCCGATTTCGCGACGCTGGCCGAAGCGCTGGAGTCTTATCTGAACGACGACCTCGCCCGTCCGCTGCCGCGTGTCGCGCCCCGGCGCATCCTGCTCGGCGGCTCGCCGGACAGCGGTGCGCTTGCCGCCCGGCTCGGCTGGGAATTTGTCTTTGCCGGCCACTTCAACGGCGACCCCGCGCTGATCGAAGCCAGTCTGGGCGCCTATCGCGCGGGCGGCGGTCATGCTCCGGCACTTGCGGTGCACGCCTTTGCGGCCCCCTCCGCCGTAGCGGCGCGCGACGCGGTGCGCGAGACGCGCATCTTCCGCGTCACGTTGTCCGACGGGCGCGCGGTGAATGTGCGCAGCCCCGAGCAGGCCGAAAGCTTCGCGCGCCAGGCCGGCGACACGCAATACACCATCCGCGAGACGCATCCTCACGTCATCGCCGGCACGGGAGAGGATGTGCGCGCCGAACTCGACGCGCTGGCGGTGCGCTTCGGCGTGCAGGAGTTCGTGCTCGACAACCCGGTTCCCGACAGCACCGCGCGTCGGCTCTCCATCGAGTTGATCGCAGCCGAATCCCGCCGCGCCGCAGCCTGATCATTGATTGAAAGCAGACGAGGCGTCCCATGACCGCAACCGACGCGAAGCCCGTGACGTTCGGCATCATGCTGCATGGCGCGGGCGGGCACATGAACTCCTGGCGCCATCCGTCCGGCCCGGCCGATGCCAGCGTCAATCTCGGCTACTATATCGAAACTGCCCGCAAGGCCGAGGCGGCAGGCATCACCTTCGCCTTCGTCGCGGATGGCCTGTACATCAACGAGAAGTCGATCCCGCATTTCCTCAACCGCTTCGAGCCGCTGACGATCCTCTCGGCGCTCGCGGTCGCGACGACGAAGATCGGCCTCGCAGGCACGGTCTCGACCTCCTATTCCGACCCCTTCACCGTGGCCCGGCAATTCGCCTCGCTCGATCTGATCTCGCAGGGGCGCGCCGGCTGGAACGTCGTCACCACGCCACTCGAAGGCTCCGCGAAGAACTACAGCCGCCAGCACCCCGAGCACGCGCAGCGCTACGAGATCGCCGACGAATATCTCGAGGTCACGCAGGGCCTCTGGGATTCCTGGGACGAAGACGCGGTCCTGCGGGATCGCGAGGGCGGCCGCTTCTTCGATGCCGAGAAGCTTCATCGGCTCGATCACAAGGGCCGTTTCTTCCAGGTCGAGGGCCCGCTCAATATCGGCCGTTCGAAGCAGGGTCAGCCGGTGATCTTCCAGGCCGGTTCGTCCGATGCTGGCATCAAGCTCGCCGGCAAATATGCCGACGCCGTCTTCACCCATTCCCCCTCCGTCGCGGAGACGAAGGCGTTTCGCGACCAGGTGCGCGCGGCCGCGGTCGCGCATGGCCGCCGTGCCGACGACGTGAAGATCTTCCCCGGAATAGGCCCGATTGTCGGCCGCACGGCGGAAGAGGCGCAGGCGAAATACGAGATCATCCGCAACCTGCTGACGATCGACGAGGCGCTGGCCTATCTCGGGCGCTATTTCGATCATCACGACTTCTCGCAATATCCGCTCGACGCTCCGTTTCCCGAACTCGGCGACATCGGCCAGAACAGCTTCCGCTCGACCACCGACCGCATCAAGAAGACGGCGCGGGAAAAGGGCCAGACATTGCGCGAGGCAGCGCTCGCCGTCGCGACGCCCAAGCCCAATTTCATCGGCACGGGCGCGCAGGTTGCCGAGGAGATCATCCGCTGGATCGACGCGGGCGCTGCCGACGGCTTCATCCTCGGCTTCTCCGTGATGGCCGAGGGGCTGACCGACTTCGTCGAGCTGGTGATCCCCGAGTTGGAGGCCCGCGGCCGCTACAGCCGCGATCTTCCGGGCGCCACGTTGCGCGACCATCTCGGCCTGCCCTTCAAGCCGAGCCGCTATGCGCAGGCGGAGCCGGCGGCGAGGCTGGCAGCAGCGCGATGAATGCGCCGACCACAACCTTTTGCACGCGGTTCGCCGAACGGTTTCTCGCCTGAGGAAAGGAGACACTGATGGCCGATTTCTTCTATTCGACCAGCCCGGTCGATCCGCTGGCGCAACCGCTCGTCCAAGATCTGATCCGCGAGTATGACGGCCGCTACGGCGACGTTCCCGGCCGGGATCCGGCCGTCGTCGAGCTGCACCGCTATCCGCCGGAGCTCTTCCTGCCGCCGCGCGGCCAGTTCCTGCTCCTGCTGCGCAACGGCGAGGCGATAGCGGGTGGAGCCTTCATGCTGCAGGCGGAAGAGGGGACGGCCGAGGTCAAGCGCGTCTGGTCGCGCCCCGACCTGAGGCGGCAGGGGCTCGCGGCCCGCATCGTCGTCGAGCTCGAACGCCTCGCGCTGCGGCAGGGCTACAGCAATTTCTATCTGACGACCGGGAGCCGCCAGCCGGAGGCCGTCGGCCTCTATCTGTCGCTCGGCTACGAGCCGCAATTCGACCTGAACGTCGACGCCACGAAATTCAGCCTGCTCTCCTTCCGCAAGCGTCTTGCCGTTCCGGCCAGGCCCTCGGCTGAAGCCATCGCCGTCCCGGCCTGAACCCTTATCCTGCAAGAGGATCCCTCATGACACTCGCCGTCGACGGCTCCGCAGCCGCCGCGCCTGTACCTCAGGTGCGCTTCGACGCGGCCGGGTTGCGCATCGTTCCCGCCCGCCATCCCTGGCGCATCGTCGGCGGGGCCTTCGCGCTTCTCGTCGTCTTTGCCGTGGTCAACTCGGTGCTCGGCAACCCGCGCTGGGGCTGGGATGTCTTCGCGGAATGGTTCTTTGCCGAGCCGGTGCTCGTCGGCCTTGGCCGCACTTTGCTGCTTACGGTGCTCGGGGCCCTGTTCGGCTTCAGCATCGGCGCCCTCCTCGCGCTGGCGCGCCTGTCGGGCTCCGCACCGCTGGCGGCGGTGTCCTGGACCTTCGTCTGGATTTTTCGCTCGATTCCGCTGATCGTCCTGCTGCTGATCCTGAACAACCTCGGCTACCTCTACGAAACCGTTTCGCTGGGCGTGCCGTTCACGGGCTGGACGTTCTTTTCCTATCCCACCACGCATCTGATCAGCCCCTTCATGGCGGCTGTCCTGGGCCTGACGCTTAACCAGGCGGCATTCTCGGCCGAGTTCATCCGCGGCGGGTTGCTCGCGGTCGACCAGGGCCAGCACGAGGCGGCCGCCGCGCTCGGCCTGCCCCGCAGGCGGCAATTCTCCCGGATCGTGCTGCCGCAGGCGATGCGGGCGATTATCCCGACGGCCTTCAACGATCTCATCGGCCTCGCGAAGGGCACGTCCAACGTCTATATCCTGGCGCTGCCGGAGCTGTTCTACACGGTGCAGGTGATCTACCGCCGCAATCTGGAGGTGATCCCGCTCCTCATGGTGGCGACGGTCTGGTATCTCGTCATCCTGACGGTGCTGTCGGTCGCGCAATCGCAGATCGAGCGCTATTACGCGCGCGGTGCGCTGCGCCAGCGCCCGCCCTCCATCTTCGATCCGCTGCTGCGCCTTTTGGCGCGCAAGACCGTTCCCGCCGAGGCCGGAACCGCTGGCCTTGCCGAGCCGGCCGCTCCCGCGCCGCTGGCCTGGCGTCGCGGCGGCGAGATCGCGATCCGCAGCGTGTCGAAGAGCTTCGGTGAGTTGAAGGTTCTCGACGATGTCTCGCTGACGCTGCCCTCCGGCTCCGTCACCGCCGTCATCGGCCCCTCGGGCTCGGGCAAGTCGACCCTGCTGCGCTCGATCAACCATCTCGAACGCCTCGACCGCGGTGCAATCACGCTGGACGGGCAGCTCATTGGCTATCGGCAGGAAGGCGAGCTGCTCTACGAGCTGAATGAGCGTGAGGTCCTGCGCCGGCGCGTCGACGTCGGCATGGTGTTCCAGAATTTCAACCTGTTCCCGCACCTGACCGCGCTGGAGAACATCGTCGAGGCGCCGATCAATGCGCGTGGCATCGCACGCCCCGAGGCGGAAGCGGCTGCCCGCGACCTGCTCGCCCGTGTCGGTCTCTCTGACAAGGTGAATGCTTATCCGCGCCAGCTTTCCGGCGGCCAGCAGCAGCGTGTCGCCATCGCCCGGGCCCTCGCCCTGAAGCCCAAGGCGCTGCTCTTCGACGAACCGACTTCGGCCCTCGATCCCGAACTGGTCGGAGAGGTTCTCGCCGTCATCAAGGAGCTCGCGCATTCGGGCGCGACCCTCGTCATCGTCACCCATGAAATCGGCTTCGCCCGCGAGGTCGCCGATACGGTCGTCTTCATGGACGCCGGCCGCATCGTCGAGGCGGGCCCGCCCGAAAAGGTGCTTGGCGCACCCGAACATCCGCGCACCGCGGAGTTCCTCGCCAAGGTGCTGTGATCCGTCCCTTCACGACGTGTTTTCCCGGACATCGAAAGGCATATGCATGACCTATTCCTCCTCTCTTTCGCGCCGCGCTGCGCTCGGTATTGCGGCCTCCGCCGTACTTTTCCCTTCCGTCGCTTTCGCGCAGCAGCAGTTCGACCTGACCTCCGCCCAGAAGGGCCAGCCGCGCGGGCAGGCCGTTCCCGAGGCGGTCAAGCTGCTCGGCAAGGACGTCAAGCTCGTCAAGCCGGGCACGCTCACCATCGCCACCACCGGCACCCGTCTGCCGTTCGGCATTAATTCGACCGACAACCAGAAGATCATCGTGGGCTCCGAGCCCGACATCGGAAGGCTCGTCGCAGACGGTCTCGGCCTCGAACTGGAAGTGGTGCAGGTCGCCTGGGCCGATTGGCCGCTGGGCGTGATCTCGGGCAAGTATGATGCGGCGATCGCCAACATCACCGTCACCGAGCAGCGCAAGGAGAGGTTCGACTTCTCGACCTACCGCAAGGACCAGCTCGGCTTCTATGTCGGCAGCAAGAGCGCGATCAAGGAGATCGCCAAGCCTGAGGATGTCGCAGGCATCAAGGTGATCGTCAGCTCGGGCACCAATCAGGAGCAGATCCTGCTGCGCTGGATCAAGGCCAACGAGGCCAAGGGTCTCAAGACCACGGAAATCCAGTACTACGACGATGACGTCGTGCTCTATCTGGCGCTCGAATCCGGGCGCGCCGACGCCTATTTCGGCCCCAACGGTACCCTCGGCTTCAAGGCCGCGCAGACCGGAAACTCGCGGCTCGTCGGCTCGTTCTCGGGCGGCTGGCCGGAAGTCGCCGAGATCGCGGTGACGACGAAGAAGGGCGCCGGGCTCGCCGAAGCGATCACCGCCGCGCTCAACGGGCAGATCAAGAGCGGCGCCTACCAGAAGTCGCTGGCACGCTGGGGGCTGGCGCCGGAGGCGATCGAGCTTTCGCGCACCAATCCGGCCGGCCTCCCCAAGAGCTGACGAACAAGCACGCGGGGCTCGAGCCCACGCGCGGTACGGGGCGCCCATGGAAGGCGCCTCGCTTTCCCGGAGCAAACCCATGTTCACCCGCATGGCGGCCGTGGCCGCCACAGTTATCGTCGCTTTTGCCGGACCCGTCTGTGCACAGGGCATCTATGATCTCAGCCCCGCCCAACCAGGTCGGCCGCACACCCAGCTCAATCCAGCTGCAGTTGCTGCCATCGGCAAGGACTACAAGTTCGTGGAGCCTGGCGTCCTGACTGTCGCGACCAACGCCAGCACGCCGCCGCTGGCGACCTATGCCACGGATTCTGCGACGCTGGTCGGTGCGGACCCGGACGTCGCGCAGCTGATCGCCGACAGCCTGGGCCTCAAGCTCAAGCTGGTGCCGACGCCCTGGGCCGATTGGCCGCTGGGCGTGACTTCGGGCAAGTACGACGCGGCGATCTCCAATATCGGCGTCACCGAGCAGCGCAAGGAGAGGTTCGACTTCTCCAGTTATCGCGCCGGGCTGCACGGCTTCTTCGTCAAGGCCGACAGCAAGGTCGAGAAGATCGCGGATCCGAAGGACGCCGCGGGATTGCGCATCGTTCTCGGCGCCGGCACCAACCAGGAGCGCATCCTGCTCGAATGGAGCAAGCAGAACGTTGCGGCGGGCCTCAAGCCGATCGAGCTGCTGGCCTTCGATGATGAGCCCAATCGCCTTCTGGCGCTTGCCTCGGGCCGTGCCGATGTGATCGTCCAGCCGCATGCACAGCTCCTTTTCATCCAGCAGCGCGACAAGAACGTCAAACGCGTCGGCGTGCTCAGCGCGGGCTGGCCGGAACGTTCGGATGTCGCCGTCGCGACCCGCAAGGGAGCCGGGCTGGCCGTGGCCATCACGCTGGCTCTCGAAGGCGCCTATCGGGACGGCAGCTTCGATGCCGCGCTGAAGCGCTGGGGCGTCGAGGAGGAGCGCCTCGACAAGCCCGAGACCAATCCTCGCGGCCTGCCGAAATATTGACGGCGCCGTTCGCTGTTCAACGGAGCGCACGATTGTCATGAACCGGCAAACGGCGGACGTCGTCGTCCTTGGCCTTGGTGCCATGGGGGCGGCCACCCTGTTCCAGCTCGCATCGCGCGGCGCCGACGTTCTCGGCGTCGATCAGTTCCATCCCCCGCACGACCTCGGCTCGAGCCACGGCGAGACGCGCGTCACGCGCCTGGGCGTCGCCGAAGGACCGGCGCTGGCGCCGCTGGTCAGGCGCTCGCATGAAATCTGGAAGGAGCTGGAGGGCAGGACCGGCGAAAGCCTGTTCGGGCAGGTCGGCTTCTTGGCCATATCGAGCGAGCCTCCCCAGCCCGGTGCAACCGACTATGTCGAGCGCACGCTGGCTGTCGCCCGGCGCAGCGGCACACGGCATGAGCTGATCGATACGGCCGAGGCGCGTCGCCGCTACCCCTGGCTGAACGTTGCGGAAGGGGACAGGGTCTATTTCGAACCCGAGGGCGGCTATCTGCATCCTGAAGCCTGCGTCGGGGCACAGCTTCGCCTCGCCGTAGCGGCCGGAGCGCGGCTTGCGCTGGACAGGCGGGTCGGAGCCATCACCCCGCGCGGCGACCATGTGGAGATCGCGACGGGCGAGGGCACGATCCGCGCCGGCCGCGTCGTGGTCAGCGCCGGCGCCTGGGCCGGCCGGCTGCTTGGCCCGCATGTCTCCGCGCTGTTGCGCCCGACGCGCGAGATTCTGCACTGGTACCCCCTCGAGCCTTCGGCGCCGGCGGCCTGGCAACAGGCGCCGGTCTATATCTGGTCCTATGGGCATAGCCCGGAGGAGGGGTTTTACGGGTTCCCCGCTCGCGACGGCGCCGTGAAATTGGCGCATGGTGAGAAGACGCGCACCGTTGATCCGGACGATTTCGACCGGTCGAGCGAGGAGGCAGAATCGCGGGCCTTCCATGCGCGGTCGATCGAGGGGCGCCTGAAGGGGCTGCGTCTCGATGAAACCCGACGCAGGACCTGTCTCTACACCGTCTCGCCGGATGGCGGCTTCATCATCGACCGATGGCCGGAGAGCGAGCGCGTGCTCATCGTCTCGCCTTGCTCGGGGCACGGTTTCAAGCATTCGGCCGCGATTGGCGAGGCCGTCAGCCAACAGCTCCTGGATGGTGCAAGCCGCATCGATCTATCGTCCTTCGCACTGGATCGATTCAGCCATGTGCCGGCCTCGGGCGCGGGCTTGGGGAGTTAGGCGGCTCGCGAAAACCCTTCGGCCTCAGGGGAGGCTATTCGTCGCCGACATAGGACAGATAGCGTTCGCCGCTATCCGGGAATATGGCGACGATGGTCTTTCCCGCATTCTCCGGCCGTGTGGCGAGCGTCAGCGCGACATGCAGCGAAGCACCGCGACCGGGCCGTGGGATGATAGGCTATTGCCTCGCCCTTCAGCGCTCACTGCCGCTTGACTAATGGTGGCAGGAAATAGGTACCATTCGCCACCCCATCGATCGGGCCATAGAAGCGGAACGTCAGGCGATAGACTGATCCCTTGGGCGTCGGCAGCCAGTTGCCGTCCGGAGCATCCGACGGCTTGTCGGCCGCGAAATGCAGCGTCAGCGAGCCATCCGGATTATACTGCGGCTTCGTCTCGCGATTGAGCAGGAACCGGTTGGTCGGATTGGGCAGCACCCGGAAATGCGTGGTGTCGACCGCGATGACGGACCAGAAATACTTGGCGAAGCTTTGCGGCAGTTGGTCCTTCGGGAACGTCATCGTGTACGCGTTGCCGCCGTCGAGGTGAACGCCGGTGCCGTCGGTGCTGGCCCGATAGTACATCACCTCCGGCATCACATTCGCCCAGATGCCGCCATAGGTTATCAGCGTGCGCGCGATGTGGTCGGTGTTGTAATTTCCCACCGCAGCCGGGCGCGCCCATCCGTTGACGATCCTGCCATGGCCGATCGGCGGCCCATACTTGGCGAAGTCGCCATGCGCCCGTTGCTGAACAATCTTCGCGATACGTGCGCGCTCGGCCGGATCCTTGATCGCTCGGGCGATGGCTCGGGCGCTGGCAGCGTATTTTTCCAGCCCGGGATTCAGGTCGGGCTCGCTGTCGAGTGCCATGTCGGCAAAGTCGAAGGCCTCGACGCCTGGGAGCTTCTCGAGGTCGAACACCAGCGATCTGGGCACTTCAGGCAATTTTGGCGAACCGGTTGCGCGGAATTTGAACTCGTGTTGCAGGCGGACCGCCTCGTCCCATTCCTCACCGAGTTCCACCCTGAGCAGAACGCGAGAATATTTCACTGGCAGGTCGATGCGCTTCACGTCCGCGGGCAAGGCCACATTTGCACCGCGCAGGCAGACAGCGAAGTCTCCGTCAGGCCGATGCGGAAAGACGCGTTCGTTGATGTTGGCGAGCGTTTCGTCCCAGCCGTTGAGGAACTGAACCGTGTAGTACCGATCAGAGATCTTGGGCACAGTGACGATCGTGCAGCTCGATTCATCGATCGCTACCCACGCTTCGGAATAGGCCACGTCGAGGTTGGGATTAGGCCAGTCGACTGCGCCGGGTTTGCGGTGGACCAACTCGTTCCACTTGAACTCGCTCTCGAAATCGAGCTGCTGCTGCCGCAGGACGAGTAGCCGGGCAAACAGGTAGAGCCAGGCGTCGGCGACATCCTGATCGGAAACCTGCGTCGTTTGCGCGCCTGCTCCTTTGTCCGACATCGGTGTGAATATCGCGCCGAGCGTTACGAGGGCCCCGATCAAAGCTGGCAAGGGCTGCATCGCGTCCTCCAAGGCTTGGGTTCACCCGATTGGGGCCGGGTTCGGACGGCTCACTCGTCAGGGGCTTGTTCGTGCTTCAATATCCCGGATCATGCGCTCGCCACCTGACATTCAGCCGACAGGTTCGATGCAAAGTCTTCGGGTGTCCAGCCTGTTCTCAAACACCCTGACAGTAGCCCTGCTTATGGTCCGCACCGGGTCTCATACAGCTTCGCGGCAGCAGCAATATGATTTGGGGCGTGTCCCAGGAACGCCAGCAGTAAACTGTCGATCTCTTTCACCTTATAGCTTTCCGGGTTCTCGCAGAACGCAACGTAGCGTTTTAGGTCATCGAGCCAGTCGGTCATGTGAAACGCGACATCCCGCGCGATCTCGGGAGGCAAGTCCATCTCTGCCAAAGCCGCGTGCTCAATGCGCTCTCGAACCCGTCCAGCGTCGAATATCCCGTGCCCTCCGCAACTTGTCAGCAATCATGCGGGTAGCGCTGGGTTCCCGCAACTTCCGCAACGGGTCGTTTCCAGGCCTCTCAGCTTCGGTGATAATCTGCGCATGAAAGATTGGATCGAGCACTTCCGAGCTGCGGCTCATTCGCTCCCCGTCTCACATGTTTGGGGAGGCCACGGCTCGGCTCTCTTTGTGGAGCTTGGCCGATCAACGCCCACAACACGTCGAGACGGTCGCCTCGGTCATGCCGAAGGTGAGGTCGGCTTGATGGTCGAGTGGAGTTGGCGCATCGAGAACGAGCGTTCAATCGTATGTGGCAGTTGGAGCGATGAAGTGCTTTGGGAGCCGAACTTCGCCCGTCTCGTCGGTCAACGGGTCGATGACATCAGGACATTCGGTCGCCTGCCCGAGATACAGCTTTCTCTGTCTGGTGGCTTTCACATCGCTTCGTTCATGACGGCAGAGGGCGACCCTGAATGGACATTGTTCGATAGGCGCGGGCCAAAAACCATCACCGTGAGCTGCCGCTCCGGGGTTGTCGCCGAGTGTGAGTGAGATGTCCGTCACGGGTCGAGAGCGGACCCATGACTTCCGCAGGCCAGGCCACTTGATGTTAATGACCACTTGCTAGCGTTCTTGTCCCACGCTCATGAGATGCGGGATGCCCATGTCTGGACCTGAACAGTTCAGTTGCTCGCGCTGCGAAACCACTATGGACGTTTCCACTGTGGTTTGCCCTGTCTGCGGAGTTCCACGAGCAACGGGCCGCCAAAAAAAGCGGGAGCAGATTCGGTTCATTCTCGCTGTCGTCGCCAGCGTAGCGATTATCGTGCTGTGGCAGTGGTGGCGTGGGCCGGCCTAGGCGTCCGTAGCGGGTCGGAGCCAGACATCGCCGGCGGAGGTGCAAGAGATCACGCCGGGCCAGAGCCAGAGCGACATCAAATTCCCCGGCTCCTGATGTAAAATGCAAAAGATCGCGCCGGGCTACACACAGAGTCAGAGCGACAGCCAGAAGAGATTGAAAATCAGGCGCTTGGGAGAAACTGGCTGACGACGCAGTCAGAGGCGAACCGGTCTGCGTTGAATCGGTGCGGTCGATGCCTGACTTCACTGCTCTGAGGGAAATCTGCAGGGAAAATCAGTGCTGTGAAGGGGGAGTGTCCAGCAGTTCCCCAGACGGAGTGGCTCGCTCGCCACGTACGCTGTCTTTGTCAAAACCCTTTTTTATCAGGCGCTTGCAGCGGATGGGGCGATGGTGTAGGAGTGATTCTGTCTAGCGGCAGATTCCTTCGGGAGCAATCGCGGACAGCCCTCGGCCTATCTGGGCCGGACCACCGCAGATCGCGGTGAACGTTGCCGGGATCCCTCGGTGCGCGGGCTGACCTCTTGCTCCATCCGAAGGATCAGTGTCATGAGCCACAAGCTCTCTTGTAAACCTCGCATCTCCACGAAAAACAAGGACGCCGCGTCGCCGCCGCATCGGCGGGCGACCAAGAGCGCCGAGTCGAAGAAGACGGCCGAGGCCTTCTTGCGCGACCTGAATTTGGAGATCGAGCAGGTCTCGACTGACGGCCTCAAGCCGTATAGGCGCGCTTTGCGCGATCACACGCCCGCATACATCGAGGAGCTGAAGGGGTCGATCAAGGCCTTTGGCGTGGTGCAGCCGCTCGTGATCGATCAGGACGGTGAGATCATCGGCGGTAGCGGCCTGTTCAAGGCGGCCCGCGCGCTGGGCTACACGACCGTGCCCGCCGTCCGGATCGGCCACCTCGATGCGGTCAAGAAACGCATCTTGCGCGTCGCCCTCGGCAAGCTGGGTGAGAAGTCGGGCTGGGACAAGAAGCAGCTCGGTCTGGAGTTCGGCGAGCTCTTCGAGATCGAGCGCAAAATGGAGCTCGATTTGGGCCTTGAGTTCACGGGCTTCAGTTTCCCCGAGATCGATCAGCTGACCCAGGCCGCCTCGGCCGATCAGGAGGAAGAGGCGGACGAAGCCTTGCCCGATGACGTCCCCGGCATGCCGGTCAGCCAGCTCGGCGATGTCTGGCTGCTGGGTGACCACCGCCTGACCTGCGGCGATGCGCGTAACAAGGCGACGTACGAAGCCCTGCTGGGGGATAAGCGGGCGGCGATGGGCATCCACGATGCGCCCTTTGACGTCCCGATCTCGGGCCATGTCGCCAAGCCCGGAAAGCATCGTGAGTTCGTGATGGGTTCCGGTGAATTGGGGGCCAACTTCATCCCGTTCCTGACGGGCTTCCTGACCGCGAGCACGGCCTTCCTCGCGCCAGGCGGTTATCAGTATTGTTTCATGGACTGGCGCCACATCGGCGAGATGCTCGCGGCCGGGGAGGGGGCTGGCCTGGACCTGAAAAACCTCTGCGTGTGGAACAAGGGCTCCGGCGCGATGGGGTCGCTCTACCGGTCGCAGCACGAACTTGTCTTCGTGTTCAAGGACCCGCGGCAGTCTGGCGTCAACAATGTGCAGCTCGGCAAATTCGGGCGGAACCGCACCAATGTTTGGGACTACCAGGGCGCCGCAGGCCTGCGACAGGAGCTTAAGCTGCATCCGACGCCGAAGAACGTCGCGATGATCGCCGACGCTGTGCGCGACGTCACGCATCGCAACGATATTGTCCTCGATAGCTTTTCCGGCTCCGGCACGACCATCATCGCCTGCGAAAAGGTCGGGCGCCGTGCCCATGCGAGCGAACTCGATCCGCACTATGTCGATGTCAGCGTTCGCCGCTGGGAAACTTGGTCCAGCGGTTGCGCTCGCCACGCAGCCACCGGCTTGACCTTCGCCGAAATGGCCGAACTCCGTATGCGTCATGTCGCGCCCACGACCTCCGAAGCCCAGCCGAACTTCAAAGTGCGGCAGCGGTCGCGGCAGGTTGCGTGAGGTGACGTGCCATGACCCGCAAGATCCCGAAAATTGCCACGGCCGACTATGAGGTCGGTCGTGGCAAGCCCCCGAAGGCCTCCCGCTTCAAGCCGGGACAGTCCGGCAATCCCGGTGGACGCAAGAAAGGCAGCCGCAACTTCAAGACGATGTTCCTCGAGGTGCTCGAGGCTGACACAGAAATCACTGAGAAGGGCCGTGGGCGGATAGTGCCCACAATCCAAGCTCTCATGCTCAGCCAAGTTCAAGAAGGCTTGCGCGGGAAACTGCGCGCCATCGATAGCATCTTCGCTCGTTATGAGCGCTACACTGAATTCAATGCCGAACAGACCGATGAACTGCCGGAAGATGATGAGATGCTGTTGCAGCATGCCCTCGCCGCATACGCTGGCCGGAAAACGCCTGTTGCCTCGAAATCCCAGATCCTGCCGCAGGCCGATGATGACGAGGATGACGACAAGGAGCATGATCATGGCTGATCGCGGTCGTCTCTTGCGGATGTTCCTGCGCCAGAATCTGTCTGTGTTCAGCCAGAAGGTCTTTGGCACGCTCGAGCCTGGCACCCCCTATCTGCACAACTGGCACATCGATCACCTGTGTTGGCAGCTGATGCGGGTCGCACGCGGCGAGGTTCGCCGACTCATCATCAATGTTCCGCCGCGCTCGATGAAGTCTATCACCGTATCGGTTGGCTTCACCGCCTGGGCGATGGGTCTGGATCCGACCAAACGCATCATCTGCGTTTCCTATGCAGATGATCTCGCACGCAAGCTCTCGGTCGACACACGCACGGTGCTCGATAGCCCGTGGTACAGGGCGGTGTTTCCCAAGCTTCAGCTGGCTTCTAAGCGTCCGCGTAACATGGAACTAATCACGACGGAGCAGGGCTATCGTTTTGCCGCAGGTATCAACGGCGCGATCCTCGGCCGCGGGGCGGATCTCATCGTCGTCGACGATCCGATCAAGGCGACTGACGCCTTGTCGGAGAGGGAACGGCGGCGGGTGAACGAGGCTTTCGATAACACCCTCCAGACCCGCCTGAACGACAAACGGAGGGGCGCGATCGTGATCATCATGCAGCGCCTGCACGAAGACGACCTCGTCGGGCATGTCATTGGCCGGGAAGACTGGGAGGTCGTCTCGATCCCGGCCATCGAAACCGATGCCAGGACCTACCAGCTCAGTGATATTCCGGGCCATGTTTATACCCGCCAGCCCGGCGAGGTTCTTCATGAAGCGCGCGAGCCGCTGACGGTCCTCGAGCAGATGCGGCGTGCGCAGGGTTCGCTCACCTTCTCGGCCCAGTATCAGCAAGCTCCGATCCCACCGGAGGGGAATATCGTCAAGCGCGAATGGCTGCGCTCTTATGATACGCGGCCCAAGATCTTTGACTTTATCGTTGCGAGTTGGGACACCGCTTCGACGCTGTCGGAAAGCGCGGATTACTCGGTTGGCACCATCTGGGGCGCGAAGGGTCTCGACTTCTATCTGCTTGATCTGGTGCGCGAGCGTTTTGAAGTGCCGGAGTTGAAGCGGGAAATTGTTCGTCTGTCGAAGGCCTGGGACGCCGATCAGACAGTCATCGAGGACACCGATATAGGCAGAGCGATCGCGCAAGATTTGAGGCGGTCCGGCGAATGGCGCGCCATCTTGCGTAAGCCACGCTACGACAAGCAGACGCGCTTCATGATGCAGTCGGCACGCTTTGAGGCTGGTCAGGTCCATGTTCCGCAGGAGGCGCCGTGGCTGGCCGGCTGGCTCAACGAACTCCTCGCGTTTCCAAATGGGCGCAACGACGATCAGGTCGACTCTACCAGTCAGGCACTTAGCTATCTGACCGCACGCACGCATCCGCCACACGCGGCCCAGACGCCACGCGAGCGCCCCCAGCACGTTCGCAGGCCCGCTGGATTTGCGCGGATGAACGGCAATCCAGCAAGGCAGCCTCGATGAGACACGCTGGGCGTGAAGAGCAGCTAGATGTGATTACGATCGGTGAAACGCGACCGGTATGGCAAAGAGCTTACACTGGATCCGCTCAGTTACGTCTGACAAGCACGCCGTTAAATGTCCGATCCGCCGGAGGAGCGCAGGCGGTTCGAATTTAGCAGTGACGTGAGACCCTGATCTCCCTCCAGATTTGAGTAGAGTCCGTCACTCATGGAGACGGACGATGCGCCCCTCACGGTTCACGGAAGAGCAGATCATCGGGATGCTGAAGGAGCAGGAGGCCGGAGCAGCGACGGCTGATGTCTGCCGCAAGCACGGCATCTCCTCGGCGACCTTCTACAAGTTCAAGGTATGACGGGATGGACGTGTCGGACGCCCGCCGGCTGAAGACCCTCGAGGACGAGAACGCCCGTCTCAAGAAGCTGCTGGCCGAGCAGATACTCGACAACGCGATCCTGAAGGATGTCGCCGCAAAAATATGGTGACGCCCGACGCGAGCTGAGTGCCAATTGCCCAGTCGTCGGCGAGCCCTGATGGCTGACCTGAGCGCGGTTGCAGGCCTTGTCACCCCCCGAACCTAGCAGCGAGTGCTACCCTAAAACGGCCTCGGTCTCGCCCATCGGCGCCTCAGGCGATAATCTTTCCTGATTCATGCCCAGGCTGGAGATTGACCTTGATTACAATGCGGCAGCTGGAAGTTCTTTGTGCCGTGATCGAGACCGGTTCGATCACGCGCGCCTCCCAGCGCATCAATCTCTCGCAGCCGGCTGTCAGCAAGTTGATCGCGGCTCTCGAGATGCAGACCCAGCTCTTGCTGTTTCGGCGGGAGCATCGGCGCCTCGTAGTCACGCCGGAGGCTCATCGGCTATATGAGGAAGCGCGGCGCCTGTTGACGGGCATCACCGACATCGCCCGCCTCGCAGAAGAAATGCGTTCCTTGAACTCGGGAACGCTGTCGGTGGCGAGCCTCTTCGCGACCGGACACCGGTTGGTGCCCAGCGTGCTCGGTCGGTTCCTGCAGGAAAGGCCGGCCGTGAACCTGGCCTACCAGGTTCGAAGCTCGAACAAGATCATGCAATGGGTGGTCGCCAACCAGATCGATGTCGGCATCGCGATGACCTCGATCGACCATGATTCCGTGGAGAGCGAGACCCTCTGCTCCGTGAATGCGGTGTGTGCGCTTCCGCCTGACCACCCGCTCGCGACCCGCGACAAGATCACCGCCGACGATCTGGCCGGAAACCGCTTCATTTCCTTTGGATCGGAGGGGAGAATGCAGGCGATCGTCGACGAGACGTTCGACGCGCTCAATGTGAAACGCCGCGTCATCGGGCGGGTCTACAACTCCGCTACGGCTTGCGGCCTCGTCGCGCAAGGCCTCGGAGTCGCGATCGTAGACCCGTTCTCGGCCGCGGATTTTCTAGGCAGGGGAATTGTCACGAAGCGCTTCGAGCCGCGTGTCGAATACACCTTCAAGCTGCTGTTCCCGCGCCTGCGAGAGCGCAGCTGCCTGCTCGAGGCATTTCTGCCCGTGCTGAGATCCGCCGCGGCCGAATGGGTCGCCGATTGCCAGGCGCAGTGCTGAGGCCCCCCGACGTCACTCCGGCGGGTTCGCATAACTTTGTGGAATGGATAGCGAATATCTTACGATTTGACCGCTTTGCCGCGGCGATTGCACGTTGTCGAACAGCGGGGGACGCTCGAATGCCCCCGCCTTGAGGGAAACGGGACATCGTCGAAATGACCAATTCATCGAGCGAAGGCAATCAGCCGAAACTGACTCGACGCAAGCTCCTGGCAGCTGGCGCTACCATGTCTGTCGCCGGCGCCATGCCGAGCTCCTGGGCGGCGGCCGAACCGGCCAAGCCGAAGGCGATCGTCGTCAATACCTCCGGCGGCGTGGTTAACAAGGTCATGCGGAAGGCCTACTTCGCCGAATTCGAGAAGCGCTACGGCATCCGGGTGATCGACACGAGCCCGGCCGACACGGCGAAGCTGCGCGCGATGGTCGGCTCGGGCAATGTCGAATGGGACGTGACCGAGATTTCGGGTCAGGACGGCGTCCTCGTCGAACGCCTCGGCCTCCTGGAGCCGCTGGATCTCTCCATCATCGACCTGTCCCGCTTTCCGGAACACCTGAAGCAGGTGAAGTATCTTTTCCCCCGGACGGTGTATTCGACGGTTCTCGGCTACCGCAAGGATCAGCTCAAGAACGGGCATCCGGTCGGCTGGAAGCAGTTCTGGGACGTCAAGGCGTTTCCGGGCCGCAGGTCGCTGCGCAACCACCCGACCGACAACCTCGAATTCGCCTTGCTGGCCGACGGTGTCGCGCCGGACAAGCTCTATCCGCTGGATGTCGACCGGGCATTCCGCAAGCTCGATGAAATCAAGCCCCACATCAATGTCTGGTGGACCGCCGGTGCGCAGCCGGCACAGCTGCTGATCGACGGCGAGGTCGATCTGGCTTCCGGATGGAGCGGTCGCTTCTACGATCTCGTCATGAAGGAAGCACCCGTCGCCATCGAGTGGAGCGGCGGCGCGATCAAACAGAGTGACTTCGCCATCCCGAAAGGCGCAAAGAACGCCTATTGGGGGCAGAAATTCCTGGCCGTGATGGCGGAAGCGGAGCGCCAGGCGATCTACACCAACGAGCTGGGCTATCCGGGGCTGAACCTCGACCAGGTCAAGTTCGTCGAGCCCAAGGTCGTGCCGCATCTGATCACGAGCCCGGACAATCTGGCGAAGCAGTTTTTCCTCGACTCCGTCTGGTGGGCGGATAACGGGTCGGCCGCCATCGAGCGGTGGAACAAGTGGATGCTCAAGGGCTGATCGCCCGAAGCAGTCCGATCGCCGGCGGGCAGGCCCGCCCTGCCGCCGGCCCTCCCCAACTATCTGGTATCGCAAGCATGATTATCGACTACAGGGTTCGCGTGCCGATCGATGAGATCCGGCGCGTGATGATGAGCGGGCATCTCAAGGGCTATCGCCGCGTCTATGGTCAGTCGGCCAGCCAGGTCGACTACGACGCCTGGTGCGCGCGGCCGTTCGACGACTTTCTTGGGCATCTCGACGAGGCCGGCATCGCCAAGGTGCTGTTCCAGGCGAAGGATGTCGAGACGACCTTCGGCGCGAAGCTGTCGAATGCGCTCGTTCACTCGGTAGCGCAGCGGGCGCCCGGCCGGATCATGTTCGGCGCATCGGTCGATCCGCACAAGGGTGCCGCGGCGCTCGACGAGATGGAGCATGCTGTCAAGACTCTCGGCGCCGTCGAGGTCAATTTTCAGCTCTTCGAACTGAAGCTCTTCGCTGACGACCCGATCATGAAGCCGTTCTACGCGAAGCTGTCGGAGTGGGGCATCCCGGTGGGTCTCCACACGGGCATGAACTTCTCGGATTCCATCCCGATGGAGTATGGCGACCCGATCCGGATCGACCGTGTCGCCTGCGAGTTTCCCGACCTCAAGATCGTCGCATGCCCTCCGGGATTTCCCTGGGTCACACAGATGGTGGCGGTCGCCTGGCGGCATCCGAACGTCCATATCTGCACGGCGCCGGTTCGGCCGAAATATCTCGGCAAGCCGGGCACCGGCTGGGAGCCTCTGCTGACCTATGGCGACAGCGTTCTGCAGGACCGGCTGATCTTCGGCACGTCCTGGCCGCTGCTGCCCTTCAAGCGTTCGATCGACGAGATCCGTGCGCTGCCGCTCAAGCAGCAGACGATCGACAAGTGGCTCGGCGGCAATCTCGCAAGGCTCCTGAATGTCGACTGAAACGCCAACCGATCGTGCCGAGATCCTAGCGGTTCGAGGCGCGCGCAAGAGCTACGGGCAGGTGCAGGCACTGGAGAGCGTCAGCCTGTCGGTCGGGGCCGGCGAGTTCGTGACGCTGCTCGGCCCGAGCGGGTCCGGAAAAACCACGCTCCTGAAGGCGATCGCAGGGTTCGAAGACATCGATGAAGGTACGATCCGGCTGGGTGGAGAGGACATCACCGACGCACCGCCGGGCCGCCGCAACATCGGCATGGTGTTCCAGAACTATGCCCTCTTCCCGCATATGACGGTCGCGCAGAACATCGCCTTTCCCCTCGAGATGCGCGGCGTCTCTCGGGCGGAAATCGCCAGGCGCGTGGAGGACGCGCTGACGCTCGTCGAACTTGGCGGATATGGCGCGCGCCTGCCGCGCGAGTTGTCCGGCGGGCAGCAGCAGCGTGTGGCGCTGGCGCGCGCGACCGTCTTCAGTCCTCGCCTGCTTCTGCTCGACGAGCCGTTCAGCGCGCTGGACCGCAAGCTTCGCGAGAACATGCAGGTCGAGTTGCGGCGGCTGCAGCAGCGCCTCGGGCTGACGACGGTTTTCGTGACGCATGATCAGGAGGAAGCGCTTCTCCTCTCCGATCGCATTGCCGTGATGAGCAATGGGCGTATCGAGCAGCTCGGCAGTCCGGATGCGATCTACGACAATCCTGCCAATTATTTCGTCGCCGGCTTCGTCGGCGAGGCCAATCTCGTCAGGGCCCGGGTGGAAGGCTCCGGAGCCGGACAGTCCCTGCGCCTGGCGACAGGCGAGGCGCTGGCGGCGGAGCTTCCGCCAGGCTTCGAAGCCGGTCGCGAACTGCAGCTCGTGCTCAGGCCGGAGCGCATCCGCTGGCTCGATCAGGCAGGTGACGCCAGCAACAGCTTTGCCGCAGTCGTCGTGGAGCATCTGTATCTGGGGCAGGACAGCAAATATCGGGTCCGGCTCGAATCCGGTCTCGAACTCGTCCTGCGTCGTCAAAGCCTCGGCACCGATCGTCCGCGGCGGCCGGGCCAGACCGCCTTCGTCGGCTGGCAGGCGAGCGACATGCGGATCGTGCCATGAGCACCATCGCCCTGCCGTTCAAGGCCCGGTCCAATGAAGGCCGGCAGCAACGCTTCTATCTTCTGCTGGCCGCTCCCGGCTTCCTGCTGCTGGCCGTGCTCTTCGCCTTTCCGTTGTTCGACCTGATGCGGCTGAGCGTCGAGAACGGCAGCCTCTCGCATTACCATCAGGTCCTGTTCGGCGAGGTCTACGTGCTTGTCTTCGCCAATACGGTGAAGATCGCGATAGTCGTGACGTTGCTCTGCGCCGTGCTGGGCTATCCGGTGGCGCATTTCCTGGCGACGGCGCCGCGCTGGTGGGCCCTGTTCGGCCTGCTCTGCGTAGTGCTGCCGTTCTGGACCAGCCTGCTCGTACGCACCTATGCGTGGATGATCCTCCTCGGCAACAACGGGATCATCAACCGCCTACTGGTCGGATCCGGCCTCGTGGAAAGGCCATTGCCGCTGATGCACAACGAGCTCGGCGTCACCATCGGCATGGTCCATGTGCTGCTCCCGTATTTCGTCTTCCCCGTCTATGCGGTGATGGCGCGGGTCGACCGTACGCTGCTCAGCGCCGCGGAAGGGCTCGGTGCGCCGCCCTGGCAGATCCTCCGGCGGATCTATCTGCCGCTGACCTTTCCCGGCGTGGTCGCCGGCTGCACGCTGGTCTTCATCCTCGCCCTCGGCTTCTTCATCACGCCGGCGCTTCTGGGCGGCGGCAAGGTCATGATGCTCGCCCTGCTCATCGAGCAGCAGGTGTCGCAGATGCTGAACTGGGGTCTGGCCTCGGCGCTCTGCATGGTCCTGGTCGCCGCGATCCTGCTGTCCTACTGGGCCATGAAACAATCGGCGAGAAGGGGAACGGCATGACACGCCGCGGACGCCAACCCCTCGCTCGCCGGGCTGCATCGGTCACGTTTCACGCCTTCTGCGGCCTGATATTCCTGTTTCTCCTGCTGCCGCTGATCGTCGTCGTCCCGATTTCGTTCAGCGACTCCACCTATCTGCAGTTCCCGCCGCCGCGCTATTCGCTGCGCTGGTACCGTGAGTTTCTCGGCGATCCGAACTGGCTCGATGCCGCCTGGCGGAGTCTCAAGATCGGGGTGACGACGGGCGTGATGGCGACTGCGCTCGGCACGCTGATCTCGATCAGCCTCGTGCGCGGGAGTTATCCGGGCAAGAGCGCTCTCGAGCAATTCGTGATGGCGCCGATCGCGCTGCCCAGCATCGTCTATTCGGTGGCGGCCTATAAGCTGTTCTCGACCTTCCAGCTCGTGGGGTCGTGGCAGGGAATAGCCCTGGCTCACACGATCCATGCGCTGCCGCTGGTCGTGCTCGTCGTGGGATCCTCGCTTCGCACGATCGACGTCTCGACCGAGCTAGCCGCCCAGGGGCTCGGGGCCAGCTGGATCACGGCCGTCCGCCGCATCACTCTGCCGCAGATCCGGCCGGCACTGGTCTCCGCAGCCTTCATCGCCTTCATCAGCTCGTTCGACGAGCTGGTGATCGCGATGTTCCTCGGCGGGATCAACGTGACGCTGCCCAAGAAGATGTTCGACAGCATCATGTACGAGATCGATCCGACGATCGCAGCGGTGTCGGTTCTGCAGATCGCGCTCGTCGTCATCGTCCTTCTCGTGATCGGCCGCCTGGGAACGGGTGTCCGCCCCACCGCCTGACCCAGCGTCAACCCTCAAAATCCGATCTCAATACCGGTCCTCCATCATGAAGAACGACGCCCGCCTCCACGATCTTTCGACCGCCTCGGAGCGCTTTCGCCGCATCGAGAGCGAGCCTCTCCCGCCCAATCTGGGCGCGCTGGTCGATCAGCTTGCCGAGGAAGTGCCCAACCACCCGGCCTGGCATTTCTTCGAAAGCGGCGAGCGCATCACCTTCGGCCAGCTTCGGCAGGAGGTGAACCGGCTCGCCAATGGCCTGGCCGCCATCGGCGTCTCGCCTGGGACGCATGTCGGCGTCATGCTGCCCAACGTGCCGGCCCTGCCGCTGACCTGGCTAGCCCTGGCGCGTATCGGCGCCGTCATGGTGCCCGTCAATGTGCGCTACACCGCGCATGAGCTCGAATACGTCCTGGATGACAGCCAGGCGAGCTTCCTCGTGGTCGACGCGGAGTTCCTGCCTGCCGTCGCGGCGCTGCGCCAGCGCCCTGGCTTCGATGCGGGTGTCGTCCTGCACGGCGGTGACGTTGCCGGCCTACGATCGTTCGATGCGATACGCACCGGCCAGGATGCGATCTATCGAGGCCCGGCGCCGGGCACGGACGATCTCCTCAACATCCAATACACCTCCGGCACGACCGGCCTGCCGAAGGGCTGCATGCTGACGCATCGCTACTGGCTGACAGTCGGCAAGGTCCACGCCCGGTGCGACGACCAGAATTACGAGCGCATCCTGATCTCGCTACCGTTCTTCTACATGACGGGCCTATGGCAGCTGATGATGGCATTCTACCAGCAGGCCTGCGTCTGCGTCGCGGCGCGCCAGAGTGCCAGCCGCTTCATGGATTGGGTTTGGGAGCACGAGATCGACTTCTGCATCTATCCCACGCTCGCCTACAAGCAGCCGCTCTCGCCACGCGATGCGTCGCACCGGGTCAAGCGCGCCAACATCTACGGCTTCCCGCCGGGCGACCATTCCGGACTCGAGCAGCGGCATGACTTTCATGCGCGCGAAGGGTTCGGCATGACGGAGATCGGCTCGGGCATGATCGTCCCGATCGAAGCGCAGGACACGGTCGGCTCGGGCTCATGCGGGATACCCGCGCCGTTCCGCGAATGCAGGATTGCCGACGAGAACGGAAACACCGTCCCGGTCGGCTCGGTCGGCGAGCTGCTGGTCCGCGGGCCGGGGATCATGAAAGGCTATTATCGCAGGCCCGAGGCCAACCAGTCGGCATTCTGGGGCGAGTGGTTCAGAACGGGTGACCTCTTCCGGCAGGATGAGCGCGGCTATTTCTACATTCTCGGCCGCACCAAGGATACCGTCAGGCGCTCGGGCGAGAACATTGCGGCGCGCGAGGTCGAATCGATCCTGCTGGAGATCGCGGAGATCGCGGAGACGGCCGTCGTCCCGGTGCCGGACGAGCTGCGCGGCGAGGAGGTCAAGGCGTATCTAGTCCTGCAGCCCGGTCTGACGGAAAGCGATCTGCCGCCGGAAAGGGTCATCGACTACTGCAAAGCCAAGCTCGCCGTCTTCAAAGTGCCGCGCTACCTGGAATATCGGACCGCGCCGCTTCCCCGAACCGAGTCCGGTAAGATCTCGAAACCGCCCTTGCTCCGCGAGAAAACCGACCTTCGCAGCGCCAGCTGGGACCGTGTCGAGAATATCTGGCGATAACCGTCACCAAGCGTTCGGCATGCGCCATGTGTGGACGGCTCTCCGTTGGCAAGGGTTAGTTGGACTGCGGTAACGCTGGTCGGTGCGGCCATGTGTTCGACCTGTCGTTGCGGCACATAAAGCCGCTGGCCATAATGCCTTCCGCGTGGACGGGTCCCGACCAATTCCGCGCGCTTGGAGGCGCTGTGGCGCAAGAGGGTTTTCCTGTCCTTCGGTATCGACCGGCTGGATGCGTTAGTCCGTCGGTGCCCTTCCCAAGTTTGTCCGCACCGTGACGATATCGATCGGAGCGCGGACCCACATGGACTGGAGCAGAAATCGGTCCGCAAGTTCGAGGTCCCGAACTGGGATGGCGCTTACCCACTTCGGGAATGCTCTCGGAACGAGCTTCCCCGCGGGCCGCTCTGCCCGCTCGTGTCTGGAAAAAAGCTCACGGCTGCGCCGCGCCATAGGACTAAGCCGCTCTCGCGGCAGGGTCGGGGTGTGTTGCTGGCGTTGCGGGTGATGATGTAGGGACGGCCGTGCCGTCTGAGGATCGAGGGGTTCACCTCACCTCAGACGGGAGCCTCCCATGAGCCCTGACGCCATCTCTCCGCTGCGCCAGCGGATGATCGAGGACATGACGATCCGCCGGTTCGGCGCCCACACGCAGCGCGACTATGTGCGGCAGGTGCGCGAGTTCACAGCCTTCCTCGGGGTGCCGCCAGATCGGGCCGAGCCAGAGGATCTGCGGCGCTATCAGCTTCACCTGGCTTCGCTCGGTGCCAGCTACGCCCGAATGAACCTGGCCTGCACGGCGCTGCGGTTCTTCTTCCATGTCACGCTGGGCCGGACCGGCTTCGGTGACCGTATGGCGCGGATCCCGACGCCGGAGCGCCTGCCGGTGGTGCTGAGCACCGAGGAGGTCGCCCTGCTGCTGGCCCATGCGCCGAACCTAAGGGACCGGGCGGCGCTGAGTATCGCCTATGGCTGCGGCCTGCGCGTCTCGGAGATCGCCAGCCTCAAGGTCTCCGATATCGACAGCGCCCGCATGCTGATCCGGGTCGAGCAGGGTAAGGGCCGCAAGGACCGCTATGTCATGCTCGCACCCGACCTGCTCGATCTCCTGCGGCAATGGTGGCAGGTGAAGCGCTCGCGTGGCTGGCTCTTCCCCGGCCAGCAGCCGGGCCAGCCGATCACGACGCGCCAGCTCAACCGGGCCTGCCATGCCGCGGCCGTCACCGCGAAGCTCGACAAGCGGGTGTCGATGCACACGCTCAGGCACAGCTTCGCCACGCATCTGCTGGAGCGGAAGACCGATATCCGGGTGATCCAGGTCCTGCTCGGCCACAGGAAACTCGACACCACCGCCGTCTATACCCGCGTCGCACTGAAGACGCTGCGCGAGGTGACGAGCCCGCTCGCTCTGCTGGCGCCGCCGCCACCATAGCGGCCCCGCGCCGATCATGGCGCGGCCTGCGCTGGAGGTCGCGGACATCCTGAACCGGCATGGCGAGGCTTATCTTGCGCGTCATCGGCTCAGCCGCGGCCAGCTCAAGGTGATGGGTGCGATCCGGGCCTGCCGCACGGCTTCGCTCGGCGGCCATGTCATGCGCTGCGGCGACTGCGATCACGCGACGATCGCCTACAACTCCTGCCGCAACCGGCATTGCCCGCGCTGCCAGGGCGCGGCGGCGAAGGACTGGCTCGCGGACCGGCAAGCCGATCTGCTGCCCGTGCCCTACTATCATCTCGTCTTCACCCTGCCGGCGCCAATCGCAGCGATCGCCTCCCAGAACGCTCTACGGCCTGCTGTTCAGGGCCGCAGCCGAGACGCTCGCCACCATCGCGAGCGATCCCCGGCATCTCGGCGCCCGCATCGGCTTCGCCAGCGTCCTGCACACATGGGGATCGGCGATGACGCATCATCCCCATCTCCATATCATCGCGCCCGGCGGTGGCCTCTCCGGGGACGGCTCGCACTGGATCTCGTGCAGGCCCGGCTTCTTCCTGCCCGTGCGCGTGCTGTCGCGCCTGTTCCGCCGGCTGTTTATGGAAGGGCTCGCTGACCTGCATGCGGCCGGGCGGATCGCCTTCCATGGCGATCTCACCCATCTGGCCGAAGCGGATGCCTTCGCCGCCATGCTGGCGCCGCTGCGCCGGGTCGACTGGATCGTCTACGCCAAGCGCCCCTTCGGCGGACCCGAGGCCGTGCTGGCCTATCTCGCCCGCTACACCCACCGCGTCGCCATCGCCAACAGCCGCCTCGTTGCCATGGATCGGCACGGGGTCACGTTCTCCTGGAAGGATTATCGCGCCCGCTCGGCCGGCAAGGCCTGGCGCAAGACCATGACGCTGACGCCCCACGAGTTCATCCGCCGCTTCCTGCTGCACGTCCTGCCCGACGGCTTCCATCGCATCCGCCACTACGGCCTGCTCGCCTCGAGCAGGCGCGCCGACACCATCGCCCGCATCAGGCAGATCATTGCGGCGCCGATCCCAGCGGCAACGACGGTAGATCGTGAAGCAGAGATCTCTGCCGAACAATCCGATCCGGTCGATGAGCAGAGGCCTCCTTGCCCATGCTGCGGCGGTCGCATGATCCTCGTCGAGCGCTTCGCACCGGGCACAGCGCCGCGCACCATCCTCGCCGTCAGGATCGACACGTCATGACGATGGCGACGCGGCAAAACCCGGACCGATCAGCGCCGATCTCGGCCAGAGAACGGGCGATCCCGTTCGGCCCGAAGGCGGAAACGGAGATTGCGACGATCGTAGATCGAGCGCGGGTTCTGGAGAAACCGATCTTCCGCGCATCTCGGTCGCAGCATCGCGCCGCCGTTCTGTGCCTCGCTCGATCCCGCAGACCACGCCGCGCGCCGAAATCCCCATAGCCCACGGCCCCGGGCCGCGGCTTCCTCCCCTGGAGGGTCTCAGACGCGGGCCCAAGAGCCTCGTCAGCAATGCCGCGCAGGGGCCCGCATCTGAGACCCTTCACATAAGCAGAAGTAGCCGCACTGCCCGCAAGCAGACATTCACAGGCGAACCTCCATGCTCTGCTGGCGCCCCTAAGCCGACGCGGGGAAGGTCTGCTTCGGGGCAATCACCATCAGAGAGCAGCCGATGACTACGCGCCCCCAGCTGAGCTTTGTCGACGACAACTGGATAAGGGACAGGTCAAATCGGATGTTGCTGCAGCCATTCCAGCAGCAGAACATAGCTGACCGCCAGAAGCACGGGCCCCACAAAGATACCGAGCAGCCCATCGACGATCATGCCGCCGAGAACGCCGATCAGGATGATCGGCATCGGGACTTCGAGTCCTCTGCCGAGCATCAATGGCCTGAGAATATTGTCGCTGAGGCCGACGACGATGTTCCAGATGAGGAAGATCACGGCCGGCTGCGTCGTCTCGGAGTAGAACACATAGGCGACGACAGGTAGCGTCAGCAAAATCAACGGCACCTGCATGATACCCAGCAAGAGCGCCACGAGCGTCAAAGGACCGGCGGCTTGAAGTCCGATTGCGAAGAATCCGAAACCCAGGAGCAGTGACTGGACCACCGCCACGCCAACCACGCCCAGCCCCACGCCGCGGATCGTAGCTGCTGTCAGTGCGACCAGTTGCGTTGCGCGAGCCTCATTGCCGGTGACCCGTTCGAGCGCGCGGCGAGCGAATTCCGAGGCATTCGGCCCGTGGGCGACGAGCGCGGCGGCGATCGCAAATGAAACGACGAATGACAGTTCACCGATGGCGAGACCGCCCGCGAATGACGCGAACCATGCCAACGGGCCGCTGACCAAATGGCCATATTTCGCGAGCCCAGCCGGCAAGTTGGTGGCGACAAGAGACCAGATCTCCGTCAGCTTCTTGCCGACAAGAGGCGCGCCGTCGAGCCATAACGGTGGCTGCGGCATCGTCACGCCCTGGCTCTGGAAATTTGAGATCAGCGAATAGAGGGACGTCGCCAGGGACGTCACCAGTATTACCATCGGCCCCAGCATCAGCGCGACACCGATCATCCCGATCAGCAGCGCAGATCCACGATTTCCAAGTCGCGGCACCAGACGCAGATGCAGCGGATAGAGCATCACCGCGAGGATCGCCGACCAGATCAGAAGGAAACCAAAAGGAAGCACGATCCGGGCACAGGCATACACCAGCGTGCCAACGAGCCCCAGCCGGATCGCGGCATCGATCGTGGTCGAGGGCGCAACCGCGTCGCGGGGTTTCGGCGCATTCCTGTCCATCGCTCAGGTCCTCGCCCAATGCGTCGCGCAAGCTTTAGCCAGCCCGGACCTCCCCCGACCGACTTTGCCAAGGCAAGGAAGGCATTCGTAGGTCCACCCTGACGGGCGACGACGAGCAGCCCGTTGCAAGGCGCCCGGCTGCTCGCGCGCGGCCTGATGCACGCGGCCTGATGCACGCGGCGGGCGGGTGTCAGCGCCTGCCTGCCCGATTGACAGGGCCGCCGCGGTTCATGGGCGTCCCGGCCCGCACTCCTACTCCTGGTGCTCCGACACCAGGGGTGACAGCGGCACGCGCGACCGGCCGCGGCCGCAGCACGACGCCGGGTCTTACGATGCAGCCGGCAGGATAGTTGACGTACTGGCAGTAGACTGCAGCATCTACGTCTTCGCTGGCTGTCGTGACGAATGCAACGACGAGCACCGACAATGCGATCGGGAGCTTCATTTTGACCTCCATCAACCATTCTTCGGGGTAGGCCATACAAGCCGGCGCGGGGTGGAGTGCTTCAAGGGCTCGATATCGAACGTGACCGGGAGGCATCACCCGCATGCTTGATCAAATCGTCATCAGCGCGATCAGGACCGGCCCCCAGGCCGTGAGCAAAATGTTGCCGATCGCATAAGGCACCGTGTAGCCGAGTGCTGGAATGCTGCTCTGGGCCTCGTCCTGTATCGCCCTGAGGGCCGCGGTAATCGTGCCGGCGCCGGCGTCACGGCCAGCATCTCGAAATAGGGCCGGTGAGCTGGTGTGTCGCCCAGAGACGACGGCAACACGTCCACGGGGTCCGCCAGCGAAAGATCGACCGCCTGCCACTCCTTGGCGTCGTGCTTGTAATTGCCGGTGATGATCGCAAGCGAAATCCTCTTGGCGAGGGCGAGGAAGCCATTGGCATCATCGCCCTGCAACCGCGCCTGCAGGGCCGCAATCAGATCCCACCCGGGAAAGGCGTGGAACTCTTCGATGGCCCCGAGTTCCTGCAGCGCCGCCTCCACCTCGCCGCGGGCCTTGTCGCCCTGGGCCCAGAGGCGCGCGGCCGCATGCAGGTCGCGCCAGCGATCGGTACGGCCTGAAGGGGCTGAGAAAAAATGGTCGATGGAACGCGATTCCCGAGCCGTGTCGTTCATCTCGAAGTCCCCCGCTACGCCGGCAAGGCCACCGCCGCGCGCCTGCGCGTCCGGTTGCGCGGTGGCTTCCGGCGCCCCGAAGTTCAGCACAACCGCTGCTCACGACGTATTGTCCTTGGGGACAGGTTTCCGCCGCGCTCATTCGGCTACGCATCTGAAATAACAGCGTCGCCTGGGCGGTCCGCTGCCGGGGCGGGAGTCAGCGTCATGATCAGATGCATCGTCTTGGGAAGCATGCTGGCGACGGCCGCGCTTCTCGCCTCTGCCAGTCGGAACGATGCCTTCGCCTGCAGCAGGACCGCCGGTTGCGCCATGAAGCATGACGGCCGGATGGACGAGGCGATCAGGGCGGGCCGCGACCCAGCCGAACCGTCCGAACGCTGGAGCCAACCGTCCCAGCCCGTCGCGTGACGGCGCCTTCAGCACGCAGCCGGGCCGCGCCGCAAACCTGCAATCGCAGCGTGGACATGCGAGCATGGGGGCTCGTCCGGGAGGCGGAGGGCGCGCGATCGACTATGTCGCCGGGGGAAAAATGATCGGAGGCTTCGCTATTCTCGCCTACCCGGCCGAATATGGCCGGTCGGGGGTCAAGAGCTTCATGCTCAGTCACGGCTCTCATCGAATTTCCGCTTGCCACCCAATTGCGCCGTTGGCCGTCCGGTAAAGAAGGCACGGCGGGTGCCCGCCGTGCCTGACGTCACAGGTCCGTTTGCTCCGAAAGGAGAAGCGCATCGTCAACCTCGATACCGAGATATCGTACGGTGCTCTCCAGCTTCGTGTGGCCCAGAAGAAGCTGGCAAGCGCGCAGATTGCCAGTGCGCTTATAGATCAACGCGACCTTCGTCCGGCGGAGACTGTGCGTTCCGTATAGAGCTGGGTCCAATCCGATCAGAGCCACCCAGTTGTCCAGAAGGCGGCCATACTGACGCGTCGTCACGTGATCGCCGTGTCGACTACGGCTCGGGAAAAGCCAATCGTCTTCACGAGAAGCTCTCTTTCTCAGCCAGGTGGTAAGCGCGTCGCGTGTTGAGTCCGTTAGTTCGAATGGTACGGGCCGCCCGGTCTTCTGTTGAACGATGGCGGTTCGGAGCCGAACCGTGCCGCCAAGGATGACGTCGCCGACGCGAAGGCGAACGAGATCGCATCCGCGTAGCTTGCTGTCGATCGCGAGGTTGAACATGGCGAGATCGCGAACACGCCCGTCATGTTGTAGCCGGGTGCGAATAGCCCAGATGTGCCTTGGCTTCAGAGGTGGTTTCGGTCCGATGATGCGCCCGAGATTCCACGCTTGATGAGGCAGTTGGTTTTGCGCTTGGATATCCATGGCAGATCCCCCTCTTGGGAGGCCGCATCCGGGATTATTCTATCATAAGCTGTCGCGCTCGCCTGGCGCCCTAAGCGGAAGTTGGGTCTACACCCGAAAGCAGACATCCGCTTCGCAGCCGTCTCAGGACCGGAAACGACCGTTGGTGTACCTTTGGATCGGCGTCAGTCGCCCCCAGTGTTCGTTAGCAGCATAAACAACACTCGCGCTCCCAAAATGGCGTTTCTGGGTTCGCGTCCAACGTGACGGAGAAGCACAACTCGCAATGGGGGGTCATGATTGTCCGCCGCCGCGGGCCTTCGTTGAACCAAGCGCAATTGCGACCGCGTCAAACAAGGTCGCATTTCGCAACGGCTTCGAAAGCACGGCGACGACGTCCGTCGTTTCAGACGTCTCTCGCACCTTAACGTCGCTATGGGCCGTGATCACGATGGTCGGGATATGAAAACCGGCCTCCACCATTTGATGATGAAGTTCGAGGCCGGTCATCCCAGGCATCTGCACGTCCAGGATCAGACAGGCCGGACTCCCCCGAGGCAAGCTCGCCAAGAATTCGCGCGCGGAAGCGAAAGTCCTTGTTTCATACGCGCGTATTCGCAGCGCCCGGCTCAGGGACTTCAGCACGGACGGATCGTCGTCCACGATAGCAATCCAGGAGGAGCCTTGGGCCATCGGCCAAACGTGTGGGCCTTTGGGTCACTTGTCGACCTGACCGTTGGACCAGTACCTGGCTCGCTGAAGGCTATTTCGTGATGCCTGCCTTATCGGCGAGGCGCACAAGATCGGCGACCATTCGCACGCCGAGCTTTTTCATGAGCGAACCACGGTGAAATTTGATCGTCTTCTCGACCGTTCCCAGTTCGTAGGCAATCTGCTTGTTTAGCTTCCCGGACACGATCTGCGTGAGCACTTGCCGTTCCCGGGGCGTCAAGGTCGCGATCCTGCTTTCGACCGCGCTCGACTCGGCCTGACTTTGGCGAAAAAGCAGATCCGCTTCTTTTGCGCGTTCGATCGCAGCCACCAAATCCACAACTGCGACAGGCTTGGTCAGGAAGTCGACCGCACCGGCTCTCATCGCACGAACAGTCGTCGGGATGTCTCCTCTCCCGGTCAGGAAAATGATTGGCCGAGCGGCCCCTCGCGCTGTCAGCGCCTGCTGAAGTTCGAGCCCATCGAGCCCGGGCATGGAGAGATCCAGCACCGCGCAGCCGGGCACGGTCGCATCGTGATCGTCGAGAAATTCCTGAGGTGAAGTCGACACTGCAACATCGTAGCCCCGCCCCCGAAGGAGGCGCGACAAGGCCTTGACGACTTTCACATCGTCATCGACGAGGAAGACCGTGAACATCTCACGCGGCCGCGACGAAGGTTGACGGCGCCGGCAGCAAGAGGCTCGCAACCGCTCCGCCCCCGGCCCCGTTCTCAAGGCTGATCTTGCCGCCAAGCGCCTCGATGATTGTCGAGCAGATCGCCAGCCCAAGGCCAAGGCCATGATGTTTGGTCGTATAGAAGGGTTCGAACAGGCGGCTTGCGGCACTCGGCTGGATGCCTGGTCCGCAATCGTTGACGCGGAGTTCGATCACCTTCGCCGGCGTCCAGTTGGTCGATATGGTGAGAAGCCTCTCGGCCGCGGGAGTGGCAGCCATGGCGTCCATGGCATTCACCAGGAGGTTGAGCAGGACCTGCTGCAACTGAACCGGGTCCGCGACGGTCTCAGGCAAGCCGGTTGCCAGTTCTGATCTGACGCCGATCCTGCGGCTGACCAATTCATTGCGGAGCAGTGCCAGCGTCGAATTGACGAGGTCGTTGACGTCGACGGGAACCGGGTTCGTTTCGCCCTTCTTCAACAGGTTGCGCAAACGCTGGATGACCTCGCTGGCCCTGCGGTTGTCGTCGACGATATCCTGCAACACGTCGCGAAGCTCCGCGAGGTCGGGCGAAGTCGCGGCAAGCAGATCGAGCCCCGTTTCCGCATTGGCTTGGATGGCGGTCAGCGGCTGATTGATCTCGTGGGCAATAGCTCCTGACAGCTCGCCCAGGACCGAGACCCGCATCAGATGCGCCACCTCCTGCCGTTGCAGGGACGCTTCGATTTCCGCCAATTTTTGGTCGGTCATATCGATAAAAATACCGCTGAGGTGCTTCGCATTGCGTTTGAGGTCCGATTGCGATCGAGCCCTGATGCGTATCCAGCGCTGTTCGCCGTCTCGGACGACCCGAACGTCGGCAACGGCTGACCGGTCGGTACTCGTCACCTTGCTGAGCGAATTGATGGCCAAGGCTCGGTCGTCGGGATGAATCGCCTCGAGGAAGGCATCGCGGGTCAGAGGAGCGTCGTTCCCCAACCCGAACAGTGCCCGCGCATGATCGGTCGCCCAGAGCTCGTCTGTTTCGCGGTCGAATTGCCAGAGCGCGACATTCACGGATGCCGCCGTAAAGGTCATCCGTTCCTCGCTCTCCTTAAGGAGTGTTTCGGCTCGCCGCCGTCGACGCCGCTGGAACAACAATCCGCTGACGACGGCCGACTGGGCCGCGCAGATGCCAAGTGCTCCGAGCAGGAGGGCGCCGTGCTTCTCCCAATACGTCGGGGTCTTGAAGCTCACGAGAGTGCCGGGAGGCAGGTTGCGCTCGCTGAGATTCCAGCGCTCCATGGCTCGGGAGTCCACACGATACTGCTGTCCGGGGTTGGTTCGCGGCGGCAACGACGCCGGGGGCGTGCCGGCGAGCATTTCGAGCATCAGATCGGCAGCGGCGATCCCAACGGACTCAAACGTCTCTATGAACCCACCCACGGTGCCATGCCCCAGATAAGTGTCGTAGGGCGAATACACGGGCGCTGGAGAAATCCGGGCAAGTGCGGCTGCCACCTCGGCTGGGACGAAAGTCTTCCCCGTGCCATCTTCAAAGACGGTCAGGATGACGACGATCGCGTTGGTTGGGACCTGCGTCAACCGCTCGACAAGCGTTTCATAGGGCAGATCGAACAAGTATGTGACGTCATGCTTGGCTGCCCGCGCTTCCATGACCCGTCGCGCTTCGACCTGCCATCGGCGGTCGACGACGGCGCTGCCGGCGATCAGGACGATGCGCCGGGCATCAGGTTGCAGCGCCTCCGCCAATGCCAGAGTCTTGTCCAGATCGAATTCGGTCACAACTCCGGTGACGTCCGACGGCGCGTGCGAGGCCGAATATGTGGCTGGCGAGATGCTCGTGAACACGACGGGTGTGGCTGGAGCGATGCTCGCGCGGTGCTTCACGATGAATGGCAGCGCCAGGCTTCCCGCCGTCATGATGACATCCGGCGGCGAACGAGCGTATTTTTCTCGTAGGAACGAGACGACGCGCGCCTCATGCCCGGGGTCTGATGCGCGAGCGAGGTCGAGAAATTCTCCGTCGATTTCGAGCTTACGCGGCGTCTTATCCAGCAATCGTTTGCGAGCGGCCTCGCCGATCGTGGTTGTGGCGGGGAACGAATAATTGAAAGCGTGCAGGAAGAGGACGCGCGATGCCTTCTCTTGCGCACGGGCACCCGCGAGCGGCCACGGCAACACGGCAAGAACGGCCAAAACAACAGCGGCAGCACCACCGTTGAGCCGTCCGGGCCGGGGGAGGAAGCGATAACCCGTCATCCCATTTCGTTGTTCCTCGGCTGCTGGAGACCCGTCTCTGATTTTGCTTCAAATATTTGACGAATATAATCGGACAGTAGCGCTTACCTAGCTGCGATACGAATATCCTGCGGTGCTCCGCGCCGACACTGGCCCTAGGTCCAGTAGTCCTCGGCGAGCTTTTCCAATTAGATTCCCGGCGATCGCTACCACGCCATTGTCTCGCACGAGGCGCCGCCGCATCCGCGCGCGCCAATGGACGATTGCGCCCTAGAGTAACGCAAGTGGAGGCATATCATGAAGTTTTGTCGTCGCGAATTGCTTGGCTTCTGCGCGAGCGTGGCAATCTCAGCGGGGGTGAGTCTACCCGCACTGGCGCAGCAACCGCTGCCGCCCCCCCTTCCGGGCCAAAAGCCCAACATCATCATGATCATATCGGACGACACGGGCTACGGCGATCTCGGCCCCTATGGTGGCGGCGCCGGCCGCGGCATGCCGACCCCCAGTATCGACAAGCTGGCCGCGGAAGGCATGACGTTCTTTTCCTTCTATGCGCAGCCGAGTTGTACGCCCGGCCGCGCTGCCATGCAGACGGGCCGCATGCCTAACCGCAGCGGCATGACCACCGTGGCCTTCCAGGGCCAGGGCGGTGGCCTGCCGGCGGCCGAGTGGACGCTCGGCTCGGTGCTCAAGACGGGCGGGTACAAGACGTTCTTCACCGGCAAATGGCACCTTGGCGAGGCCGATTACGCGCTACCCAATGCGCAGGGCTATGACGAGATGAAGTATTGCGGCCTCTATCATCTCAACGCCTACACATACGCAGATCCCACCTGGTTTCCGGACATGCCGCCCGAGTTGCGGGAGATGTTCCAGAAGGTGACCAAGGGTGCGCTATCGGGCAACGCCGGGCAACCCGTGCGCGAGGAGTTCAAGATCAACGGGCAGTATGTCGACACGCCGGTCATCAACGGTCGCGAAGGGGTCGTCGGAATTCCGTTCTTCGACGGCTATGTCGAAAAAGCTGCGATCGATTATCTCGACCGCAATGCGAACTCGGCCGACCCGATCTTCATGAGCATCAATTTCATGAAGGTGCATCAACCCAACATGCCGCACCCGGAATACATCCATAAGTCGCTGTCCAAGAGCAAGTATGCGGATTCGGTCGTGGAGCTCGATGCCCGCATCGGCCGTATCATGGACAAGGTCCGCTCAAATCCGAAGCTCGCCGGCAACACGCTGGTCTTCTACACCACTGACAACGGCGCCTGGCAGGACGTGTATCCGGACGCGGGCTATACCCCCTTCCGCGGCACCAAGGGCACTCTTCGCGAAGGTGGCAACCGCGTTCCGGCCATTGCCTGGATGCCGGGCAGGATCGCGCCCAGCACCAAGAACCATGAGATCCTCGGCGGACTCGATTTAATGGCGACTTTCGCCTCAGTCGGCCGCGTTCCGCTACCAACACAGGATCGCGCCAATCAGCCCATCATTTTCGACAGCTACGACATGACCCCCGTGCTATTTGGAACCGGACAGTCGCAGCGGAAGTCGTGGTTCTACTTCACCGAGAACGAGCTCTCGCCCGGTGCGGTCCGCGTGAACAACTACAAATTCCTCTTCAACATTCGTGGGGATGACGGAAGCTCCACCGGCGGCCTCGCTGTCGATAGCAATCTCGGCTGGAAAGGCCCGACGAAATATGTCGCCACGGTGCCGCAGGTATTCGACCTCTGGCAGGATCCGCAGGAGCGCTACGATATCTTCATGAACAACTTCACTGAACGCACCTGGATGGGGGTTGTCATGGAGCAGGAGCTGAAGAAAATCATGGAAACTTACGTGAAATATCCTCCGCGCAAGGTACAAAGCTACGGTTACACTGGTCCGATTCTACTTTCCGACTACGAACGATTGCAGTCCGTTCGCGAAATCCTCGCGAAGGACGGTGTTAGTATTCCGTTGCCGACGGGAAACTAACTGGTGCCGTCTCGACGACAGCCAACCGGGCCGCAACCCCACAAGAAGCGGCTCGGTAACGAAACATAGATTACATCGTTCACAAAGGGAGGCACGGTCATGAACTTTGTTCAAACGTTGTGCTTGGCGACCGTAATCGGCCTCGCACTGTCAGCCTGCCAAACCTCGCAATCGAGACAGGCCGAACTCGCCAGCATTTGTGCCAATCCGGTCAATCGGCAGCCGGGCAATTTCTATTTCAACGAATGCCAGACGATCGCTCCCTCCTCCAGCGCACAGCTTCAGAAGGATTATCGGCTCGGAGCGCCAAGCAGAAACTGACGCGCGCAACCTCATCGCGGCTCATTCGGCAACAGCGCTGAACATCACATTCAGGAATAGACCATGACAAACCATCTCGCCGCGGGTCTGGCGATCGCGTTGAACCTCGTTCTAGCAGCCTGCCAATCCACGCCCCAAGCGGTGCAGCAGAAGGAGGACCTGCTCTCGGCCGCTGGATTTACGCCGCAGCCCGCCAACACGCCGCAGCGAATTGCCGCCATGAAGAAGTTGCCGCCGAACAAGTTCGTGCAGCAGACAAAGAATTCGCAGATCGTCTACGTCTACGCGGATCCGGTCGTTTGCCAATGCGTGTACTTTGGAGTCAGGCGGCCTACGCTCAGTATCGCCAAATGGTCTTTCAGCAGCGACTGGCCGATGAGCGGCAAATGACGGCGGCGATGAACCAGGACGCGTTCGAGTTCGGGCCTTGGGATGCTTCTTTCATGTATTGATGAGGCAATTCAGATTTGGCGGTGGTCGAGGGCGCGGGCAATGGATCAGGCTGCACGCATAACCTCTGCAAGCATCATGTCGCTTCTTGGCATGTTTGCTCTGGCTCGCGCGGAGGAATCGAGTTCGGGCGACCTTGCCAAGGCCGCCCAGAATCCGATCGCGAACATGATCAGCGTGCCGCTTCAGAACAATATCAACTTCGGCGTCGGCCCCTATTCGCGCGTACAGAACGTCCTGAACATTCAACCCGTCATACCAATTTCGTTGGGCGACGACTGGAATTTGATCACCCGCTGGATCTTGCCGGTGATCTCGCAGCCACCGCTGTCAATCGGTGGCGATCGTGAATGGGGATTGGGCAATGCGAACCCGAGCTTCTTCTTCTCCCCCAAGAAGCCCACCGCCGGAATCATCTGGGGGATCGGGCCAACGGTGCTGCTGCCGACATCGACCGACCGGGCCTTGGGCAAGGCGGTCTGGGGCGCTGGGCCGACGGCGGTTGCGCTGACGAGTTCGGGGCCATGGCTCATCGGCACACTGTTCGGGCACATGTGGTCGTTCGATGGCGACCATACGGTCAGCCTCACCACGCTCCAGCCGTTCGTGAACTACAATTTCTCTGGGGGCTGGTATCTGACAACCTCGCCGATCATCACGGCTGATTGGCGCGCGAAGTCGAATGATCGCTGGACGCTGCCGATCGGCGGAGGCTTCGGGCGGGTGTTCAAGATCGGCGAGCAGCCGGTGAACATGCAGCTCGCGGCCTACTACAATGCCATCACGCCCAGCGGGGGCGCCTCCTGGCAGATCAGGACGCAAATCCAGTTTCTGTTTCCGAAATAGCAGCCACGTCCCGGAGCCGACATGCGACACCGATCGAGGTTGAACCGTCAGGTTTGGTTGCGCTCCGCGACCCTCCCGCTGGCGTTCGTCTTCACGACAGCGGCGGCCGTCAGCGCGGATCTGCCTCCTGCCCCGGTTGCTCTCCCGCAGCCACCGTCAGTGTGGCAGTTTCAGGCAACCGGCTATGGCTGGGCGACTGCTCTCAATGGCCGTGTCGGCGTCAGAAACCTGCCTCCCGTCAAGGTCGATATGAGCTTTGGCGACGTCCTGAAGGGCTTGAACGGCGCGCTGATGGGGTCCTTTCTCGCCAAGAAGGACAACTGGCTGATCCTCACTGATCTGGTCTGGGCGGCGCTGTCGGACGACGCCGTCGTCAGGCCACCCGGAATTCGCCACCCGACCCTTGCTGCGATTGCTCCGGGGACGAAGGTCGATTTCAAGATGCGGCAACTGATCGCCTCGGCGCTCGTCGGCTACCGGCTGCCGATCGGAGGACCGGATCTCGACATCTACGCCGCTGCGGGCCTGCGCTACCAGCGCCTGACGGCAGAGATCGAAGCGTCGCCCGGATTGATTCCCGTCACGCTCAGCCGACGCAGCATCGAGCAATGGGTCGATCCTACGGTGGGGTTCTCCGCGATCTGGCGCATCAACGAGCGCTGGTTCGCCAACATCCTCGCTGATGTCGGTGGCTTCGGCGTCGGATCGCGCTTCACGACGCAGGGCTTCGCATCGGTCGGGTATCGCTGGACGGACTCCATCTCCACGGCCCTTGGATACCGGACCGTCTACACCGACTACCGCAACAACGGGTTTACCTATCGCACGACGCAGCACGGCGTCTTTTCGAGCATCGCCTATCACTTCTGACCCGTCAGCCTTCCAATGGGGATGTCATGACCGACTTCGACATTGCGGACCGAATGGCAGTTGCGGCTTCAGGGTGTGACGATGTCTCTCGAACCGGTGCTGCGCCGCTCGACATGATTGCCGTGCCTGGCGGGACATTCCGTATGGGATCCGATCGCCACTACGCCGAGGAAGCGCCGGCGCATCGCGTGACCGTCGACCGCTTCTGGATGGACCGAACCCCCGTGACGAACCGGCAGTTCAAGAACTTCGTCAAGGCGACCGGCCATGTCACCTTTGCGGAGGTTGCTCCCGATCCAAAGGACTACCCCGGCACGCCGTCACACATGCTTTATGCGGGCTCCCTCGTGTTCTCCCAGCCTTCGGGGCCCGTCGATCGACGCGATTTCCGGCACTGGTGGAGCCTGATGATGGGGGCGAACTGGCGCCGCCCCTATGGCCCCAGAAGCAATATCAACGCGCTCGACAATCACCCGGTTGTCCATGTCAGCTTCGCAGACGCGATCGCCTATGCCCGCTGGGCTGGCAAGAACCTGCCGACCGAGGCGGAATGGGAGTTCGCCGCGCGAGGTGGGCTGGACGGCGCCGAATACGCCTGGGGCGACGGGCTAACTCCAGGCGGATGCCATATGGCCAATACCTGGCAAGGCGAATTTCCGCATCAGAACCTGGGTGAGGATGGTTTCGAACGCACCTCGCCGGTCACGGCCTTTCCACCAAACGGCTATGGCCTCCAGGACATGATCGGCAATGTCTGGGAATGGACCACGGACTGGTACTCGTCAAAGCACCAAGTCGATCCCAAGAAGGCCTGCTGCATTCCGCAAAATCCCCGGGGCGGTTGCGAAGACGACAGCTACGATCCCGATCTGCCGGATATCAAAATCCCTCGCAAGGTGATCAAGGGCGGCTCGCACCTTTGCGCACCCAACTATTGCCGCCGCTACCGGCCCGCCGCGCGCCATGCGGAACCGGTCGATACCTCGACCAGCCACCTCGGCTTCCGCTGTGTCTGGAGGCCCGGCTCCAATCGATAGCCCGAGGAACGAGGTCCAGGTTCGGCAGCAAATGTCAGCCCAATTCATCCGGTGGAGATCGAAATGAAATCCAGCTTATCTGCTCAAGGTAGTCTCAGCCGGCGCGTCCTGCTTTCGTCACTGGCCGCTCTTCCCGCGGTGATCGGGGCGCTTCACCCTGATCACGCGCTTGCCCAGACGGAGCCGCTGCCGTCCTGGAACGAAGGCTCAGCCAAAACGTCGATCGTCGATTTCGTCACCCGGGTTACTGCTCAAGGCGGCCCGGATTACGTGGCGCCGGCAGAGCGCATCGCGGTCTTCGACAATGACGGAACGTTGTGGGCCGAGCAGCCGATGTACGTGCAGCTCGCTTTTGTGCTCGACAGGGTCAAGGCGCTCGCCCCGCAAAACCCTGGCTGGAAGACCAAGCAGCCGTTCAAGGCCGTCCTCGCTGGCGACATGAAGACGTTGGCGGCTTCGGGCGAGCAGGGCCTGACGCAACTGATCGCGGTCACACATGCCGGGATGACTTCGGACGAGTTCGCGAAAATCGCTTCGGAATGGCTTGCGACCGCGCGCCACCCACGCTTCAAGCGCCCCTACACCGAGTTGGTCTACCAGCCTATGTTGGAGCTACTTACCTACCTGCGCGCAAATGGATTCAAGACCTACATCGCCTCCGGTGGTGGCGTCGAGTTCATGCGGCCATGGACTGAGAGGGTGTATGGTATCCCTCCCGAGCAGGTGCTCGGCTCCTCGATCAAGACGAAATTCGAGATGCGTGACGGCCGGCCGACCATCTTCCGTCTGCCGCAGATCAACTTCATCGACGACAAGGCCGGAAAGCCCGTCGGCATCAACCAACAGATCGGCCGACGGCCGATCGCTGCTTTCGGGAATTCGGACGGCGATCTCGAAATGCTGCAATGGACCACAATGTCGGGCGGGCCGCGCTTCGGCCTGATCGTTCACCACACCGACGCCGACCGCGAGTTTGCCTATGACCGTCAGGCCCATTTCGGAAAACTCGACAAGGCGCTAGACGCCGCGTCCGCCAACAAATGGACCGTCGCTGATATCAAGCGCGATTGGAAAAAAGTCTTCCAGTTCCAGGAATGAGACTTGAAAACGCGGTCGGGTGATTTTCAAACGCCTGATTGCCAATCTGCTGATGGAGGGCTGACCTTCGCGAAGGTGGCCGCATACGCCTAAAATGCGCCAAAGCAGAGATTGGCTCAGTACCGACAAACAGACATTTGAGCGCTTATCTTAGCTACATCCCGCGTCTGTGCCCAACGGTCGCGCAGCACCTTCAATAGACACGTTGCCGGTAAGAATCGGGGCAGGAGTTGGCTAGAGATGACTTGATCTAAGCCCGTGCTGGATACCCGAAGTGCCGCAAGGTTGGCGCAAAATGAGTGGCCTCGAAATCCGATTTGTGCTTTGTCGCATAGAATAAGTCCCGCGAGCAACCGGGAAAGTCGGCTTCGGCTGTGGCCATAGCTTGAGCGAACCAGAAGGAAGCTGTTCAAATGCTTACGAAACGCGATCTGCTTGGCTCTGCTGCGATGGCCGTACTCGCCGTTGCGACGGCGAAGGCCAACCCGGTCTCCACCCCGGTCATTGCGCAGGACAATGCCGAATGGCCCAGCCTGCTGGAGGCCAAGGACATCGCCGAAGAAGGCTTCGTCTACGGCTTACCGCTCGTGATGAATTATGCGGTCATGCAGGAGTTTGCCGTCGACCGGAACTCGGGGCAGTTCAAGGCGCCGTTCAACGAAATCAACAACATGCACCATGTCGCCACCCCGGCGGACACGGCAATCATCACACCGAACAGCGACACGCCTTACTCGTTCGTCTGGCTGGATTTGCGAGCTGAACCGATGGTCATCTCGGTGCCGGCGATCGCAAGGGAGCGCTACTACTCGGTCCAGCTCATCGACGGCAACACCTACAATTTCGGCTATATCGGCACGCGCGCCACGGGGACCGAGCCAGGCGACTATCTGGTCGTCGGCCCTGACTGGAAGGGTGAAGCGCCGACCGGGATCAAGCAGGTCTTCCGATCGACGACGCCGTTCACGTTCACGGCTATCCGCACCCAGCTCTTCAACTCCGACGACATGCCAAACGTCGAGAAGATCCAGGCCGGCTACAAGGCGCAGCCACTTTCCGCCTTTCTTAAACGTCCGGCCCCGCCTGCCGCGCCCAAGATCGCGTTCGTTCCTGCCAGCACGGCCGGGATCAGGAACAACTTCTTCGAGTATCTCGACGCGGCCCTGCAATTCGTCCCCGAGACGCCCACGGACAAGGCGGTTCGTGCGAAACTTGCGAAGATCGGCGTCGGCCCCGGCAAGACCTTCGCGTTCAAGGATCTATCGTTCGAGCACAAGGCCGAAATCCTGATCGCCATGAAGCAAGGTAATAGCAAAGTCGACAAATGGCTGGCCAGCGGAAACAAGGACATCAACGGCTGGAAGGTCGGCTCGTTCTTCGGCGACGAAGCCTTCTACAACGGCGATTGGGCGATGCGGGCAGGCGCCGCCAAGGGCGGTCTCTATGGCAACGATGCCGTAGAAGCGATGTACCCCTATACCCGAACGGACGCGACCGGTGAGGCGCTCGACGGCAGCAAGCACAAATACACCATTACCTTCGCACCTGGCCAGTTGCCGCCGGTGAATGCGTTCTGGTCCGTGACGATGTATGACGGCAAGAGCCAGTTCCTGGTCAAGAACCCGATCAATCGCTACCTCATCAACTCTCCGATGTTGTCGGCGATGAAGAAGGACGCGGATGGCTCGCTGACGCTGTACCTCCAAAAGGACAGCCCTGGGGCCGACAAGGAGGCAAATTGGCTTCCGGCGCCGGATGACAAAATCTATCTCGTGATGCGCCTCTATTGGCCGAAGCCTACGCCGCCGTCGATCCTGCCGGCGGGCGCAGGGACATGGCAGCCACCGGGTGTGAAGCGGGTCTCATAGACGACGAAAGCCTCGCACGCCTCTCCATCGCAAACTCGTTGCAGTAGCGCTGCCGGATCTCGTGCTGTCCGCCGATAGCGCCGGTCGAGGATGCAACGAGCTCGCCAAGGCGGACCGGAAGCCGACGTTCCCAATGTCAGGAAAGGGCCGATACCGTTGAAAAAGTCGCTGTTGCTGGGGGCATGAAGTCCTGATTCAGTTGTCCTTGGTCGGAGGGCGGCGCGATGATGGGCGAACGGCGGGTGGCGCAAGARGCTCTGTTCTACGAGTTCAGCCTGGAGCGCCACGTGCCGGCCGGTCACTGGGTGCGCGCCATCGATCGCTTCGTCGATCTCTCGGATGTCCGCGCGCATCTGCGACCGTTCTACAGCGAGATGGGGCGGCCCTCGATCGATCCGGAGCTGATGATCCGGATGCTGCTCATCGGCTATTGCTTCGGCATCCGCTCGGAGCGGCGCCTTTGCGAGGAAGTGCATCTCAATCTGGCCTATCGCTGGTTCTGCCGGCTCGGGCTCGAAGGCGACGTCCCGGATCACTCGACCTTCTCGAAGAACCGGCATGGCCGCTTCCGTGACAGTGATCTCCTGCGCGAACTGTTCGAGAYGACGGTTCGGTGCTGCGTCGCGGAAGGGCTCGTCGGTGGCGAAGGCTTTGCGGTCGATGCCAGCCTGATCAAGGCCGACGCCAACAAGCAACGCTCGGC
>NZ_LMJT01000003.1:0-26409 GCF_001429395.1 Allobosea sp. Root381 | reverse complement strand
ATGTCGAGGCCAGCCGTGCCATCCGGCAGGCCGAGGTCGGCTCGGCCCGAACCATGCTTGACCGGACGCAGGAGCGCTTCGGCCTCTGGCCGGCCCGGCTYGCCGCCGATAGCGCCTACGGCTCGGCCGAGAACCTCGCCTGGCTGGTGCACGAGCGCGGGATCGAACCGCATATCCCGGTCTTCGATAAATYCCAGCGCAGCGACGGCACCTTCAGTCGCTCCGACTTTGCCTACGACCACGACCGCGATCTCTATGTCTGCCCGGGCGGGAAGGAGCTGAGGCAGCGCCAGAAGGTCTATCGAACCGAACGCCCGCTCGTCGATGAGAACGGCCTGATGCGCTACCACGCCAGCAAATTTGCCTGCGACGCCTGCTCGCTGAAGCCGCAGTGCTGCCCCAACACGCCGGCCCGCAAAATCCTGCGCTCGATCCACGAGGGCGCCCGCGACATGGCCAGGGACATCGCGCAGACCGACGCCTATGTCGTCTCGCGGCGAGAGCAAAAGAAGGTCGAGATGCTCTTCGCCCATCTCAAGCGCATCCTGAGGCTCGACCGGCTGCGACTACGCGGACCGAACGGCGCCAGAGACGAGTTCCATCTCGCCGCAGCAGCCCAGAACCTCAGGAAGCTCGCCAAGCTTCTGCCAAACGGGCCGCAGATCGGGCCCGCATAAGAGGGAGAGCCTTGATCGGCCAAATCCGCCACCCGGCGGCTGCGCTACAATGGCCTACTTTTTCAACGGTATCGGCGCTATCCGCTAACGGCGAACGGTGAAAGCCCTCCGCAGGGCGGACGTCAAAGCGCCAACCCTAGGCGGAAGGTGTCGCCGCGTTGGCACGACCGCCCAGATGCCGAGTTGGTCCGCTGCGACGTCCTCCAGTTCGATTGCCTCAAGCTGGCCCTTCGCGATGAGGTCCCAGACGTCCCAATAGGTCATCATCGCGATACCTGCCCCATCGAGACAGGCGGACCGCACGGCATCGACAGTATTCGCCGTGAAACGGCCGTGGACGGGTAAGCGTTGCAGCTCGCCGGCCACCATGAAAGGCCAGTGGTCCATGCCCTGCAGGAGTAGGCAGGAATGTTCGGCCAGAAACTTGGTGTTCGTGGGCCGACCGAAGCGCGCGAGATAGTCCGGTGCGGCGCAGACGATGCGCGGGTTGTCAGCCAGACGCGTCGCGATCAGCTCCGAGGGCTGCAGCGGCGCGACGCGTACGGCGAGGTCAAAGCCGCCCGCAGCGATATCGACGACGCTGTCGGTGAGGGACAGATCTACACGCAAGGCAGGGTGGTCGAGCATCAGCCGCGCGGCCGCAGGCGCCACGATCGAATGGCCGATCACATTGGGCGCCGTGACTCGCAGCGTGCCGCGCAGGCCCCCCTCGATCGAAAGCAAGGCCATGGCCTCGTTCTGCGTCTCGATGAGCTCGGCCGCGTAGGGCAGGAAGGCCTCGCCCTCTGCAGTAAGTGCCAGCGCCCGCGTCGTGCGGTGGAACAGCCTGACCCCGACCTGGCTCTCAAGCACGGCGAGGCGGCGGCTGACCGCCATTGGCGCCAACCCGGTGAGCCGGCCCGCCGCCGACAGGCTGCCGGCCGCCGCGATCGCTCGAAATAGCGCAATGTCGTCGAGATCCATATTCTAACGATAGGCGATAAACTGCTTCCCGACCAGCGCAGCTACAGTTCCAAGCTGGCATCGCTATTTTCAGCGCAACACCAATAGCCGTGTTGCCGAAAGACCGCGCCAGGCGCCGGACGGCACACGCCCCGGAGCTCATCATGACAAACCATCTCTTCACATCGTTCGATATAAACGGAGCCGTTGCCAAGAATCGCTTCGGCGTCGCCCCGATGACCCGCGTCAATGCAACCGAGGACGGCCGAGCCACCGAGGTCATGGCCCGCTACTACGAGCGCTTCGCGCGCGGTGGCTTCGGTACGGTGATCACCGAGGGCATCTACACCGACCAGGCCTTTTCCCAGGGCTACATCCACCAGCCCGGCATCGCCGACGATGCGCAGGCCCGCGCTTGGAAGCAGGTCGTCTCGGCGATCAAGGCTCATGGCGCGCTCGCCGTCGCCCAGATCATGCATGCCGGCGCCATCAGCCAGGGCAACCGTTTCCGGGATGGAACAGTGGGCCCCTCGACGATCCAGCCCAAGGGCAGGCAGATGACCTTCTACTACGGCAAGGATGCCTATGCCGTGCCAGCGGCGATCAGCGACGAGCAGATCGCCGAGGCCATCGCCGGCTTCGGCACCGCCGCGGAGCGTGCCCGGGAGATCGCCGGCTTCGACGCCATCGAGATCCACGGCGCAAACGGCTATCTGCTCGACCAGTTCCTGACCGACTACACCAACGCACGCGAGGACCGCTGGGGCGGCGACGTGCGGGCGAGGCTCGAGGTGACGCTGGCGGTGTTCCGCGAAGTGCGCGCCAAGATCGGAGCGACCACCGCGCTCGGCGTCCGCATTTCCCAGGGCAAGGTCAACGACTTCCACCACAAGTGGAAGGGCGGCGAGGCCGATGCCGAGATCGTCTTCGGGAGCCTGGCCGATGCCGGCGCAGACTTCATCCACGTCACCGAGTTCGAGGCCTGGAAGCCGGCCTTCGGCGAAACCGGCCCGACCCTGGCGGCGCTCGCCAAAAAGCATGCGCCCAAGGCGGTGATCCTTGCCAATGGCAGCCTGCACGATGCCGAGCGCGCGAGCGAACTCGCTGCCGCGGGGACCGATATCGTCACGCTGGGCCGCGGCGCGCTCGCCTCACCAGACCTGCCAAACCGGCTCACCGAAGGACGACCGCTCAACGACTTCGATCCGGTGATCCTCGGCCCGATCGCCAACATCAAGGAAAGTGAGCTGGCGCTATGACGTCCGGTTTCGGGCAGGCAGCCAATGTCAGCAAATGGCGCATTTCGTCGCGACAACGCCCGATGTTTGTGAACCTTAGCCGAAGCCGGCAACAGCCGGCTTCGGTCGCAGAGATCGATAGGCGGTGGCCCCGCATGCACTAGTAGAAAGCAGACGCTGCCACTGACCCAGGAGCTGTTCGGTGGCTGGCTGCGCGCCATATCGGCCGTCTCACTGATCGGCAAATCAGGGCGGCCTTCGTTCCAATTTATGCGCTAAGAGCGAGCCGCTGTGTTGATCGGAGGGTGAGGCCTCCGAATATTGCACAGCGGCTTGCAGGCTCGCTGCCTTGGATTTTGGCGCTGCGGTAATTTCGATCCCCGCGTTCAGTCCGGGCCTTTCGCCGATGTTCGGCGCCTACCCATCAGACCGTCGCTCTCAACGCGTGGACACGCATCGCTAGCTGTCGGCGCTACATTGAAAGCGGAAGATCCTGCCTCTCTGCGGCGAGCCTATTCTTATCGATAGCGCGGAGGGCCATTGTAATTCGCTGAAACGACGCGAACGCTTCAGCTCGGATTTCAGAATAATAGCCGACATCATCACACGCGGCAGCAATGTTTTCGATTTCCTCCGAGACCATCTTCTCTACGAGTTGCGCAGCGGCTTCTCCGCTAAACCAGTGGTTGGGAGCGGAAGGACCTGCGCTATCGCTGCTTTCGGCAGGCCTTTTGTTGAGCCACGCTGTAAACCACGACGCCATCAGATGAGCTTTCGTTGGTCGACCCGTTGATTTCCAGAGGGGCGATTAACAAAGAGGCAGGCAAACCAGCGTCACCGGGTTGCGATCGTTCCCAGCCAGACAATCCGTGTCGTGCGCTCAAGTCGCTAGTGTGCCGTCCAAAGCCCAAGCTCAGAATGCAGCTTGTTACGCAAGTCAGAAGATCGCGGACCTCAGTTTTTAGGCTCCGGTTGAACGGGAGCACGCTTTTTGTGCTTCGCGGCCAACGTCGAAGAATCGTCGATCTGAGATGGCGCGTTCTTGTACGTCGTTTTGGAGCGGTCGATTGGCTGCCCCGCCGAGATCCGGTTCAGCATCTCAGTGATCGGATTATGTCCACTTCGTCTTGTGCGGTCCATTGCAATGCCCTTTCCGCTTGAAAAGCGCAGAAAAGGCAGCGCCAGATACATCGGGCGCGCAATTTCAAATAAATACAAGAGAAGTATTTAGGCCTACCAAAAGTGGCGCCAATTTTTGCAGAATGCGGCGTGTTCTCGCGCACATCACGATTATATCGATCCAAGAAGGTTTGAAGCCTGCTATTGAGCAGCAAGCGAGTTAGGGTATCGTGAAACTGTCGTGCTTTCCAGCCGCGCGGCATCCGGCATGTCCGCGATACCAGCAATTCCAGTTGGCCTGATTGCGCATCGGCTAGCGGGGCCTTCTCGTCGGAACTACCTTCATCACGTGGGGTTGAAGCGGTAGGCCCAGGAGCTGCCGATGCGCACCTTCAAAGTCACCACCGTGGTCGATGGTGATGTCAGCGAGAACGATGTCGAGTTTGAGAGCGAAAAAGCTGTAACCGATGACGCCCAGCTCAGCTTGGCTGATGTCGTTAGGGAGAAGTTGCCCAATGGGTCGCACGCGGCTTTCTCTGCTAAAGTTGAGGACGAGTACGGGACCGAGGTCTATCGGGCCTCGCTCGACTTCAGGGCGAAAGGTGCACAGGAAATTGCCGACGACGAGATAGCCGCCGATGAAGCCGCGGCGGCAGTAGCATCCGCATTGGCAAACCCTCTGGAGCGTGGTTGAGCAAGTGCTGAAACGTTGTGAAACTGGCTGGCAATGTCCGGATTGTTGCGAGGAACCGAGTTGGGGTTGCATCGCAATGAACTTTGGGCGTTCCAGCCGGTATCAAAAGCGGAGAGGCTGTTCTGGACAAAGTCAGTATCACCGCTTGCTGAGCAACGCAGGCCGCCTGATCGAAAGGTTCACGACACTTAACCGTTACCGTACCGCCTAGCGACGAGTTCGAGAGCCTCGTCGGGCCGATGACACATTCGCGAGATTGAGCGCATAGTGCAAATCGGGCCCACAGGCCCGTCATCCCATAAGCGCGGCTGGCCGTGCAGAAAGAATCGCGTGAAACTCCGGATCGGCTACGAGCTCGACTACGACTTTCCGCAAGCCACTCCTTTAATTCTGATGCTGAACGTGCACTTCAGCCGGTTTTCGGACCTCGAAACACCCGACTACATGCGGATCGAGCCATCGGTGCCGATCAACGCCTATCGTGACAGCTTCGGCAACTGGTGCAGCAGGCTGTTGGCGCCGCAGGGGGTAATGCGCATCTCCGCTGACGCCGTGATTTCTGACAGCGGCCAACCTGAAGCATTCGATCGCAGCGTCGGACAGATACCGGTCGAAGAGCTGCCCGAAGAATGCATTGTGTTCCTGCTAGCAAGCCGGTTCTGCGATAGCGACCGCTTGCTTGAGCTGGCCTGGAAGCTCTTCGGAGATTCGCTGCCAGGCGGGCCGCGCGTCCAGGCGATCTGCGATTTTGTGCATCAGCGCATCGCCTTTGACTACAATGATGCGAGCGTGACCCGCACAGCTACAGAGGCCTACCGCGAGGGGCGCGGGGTCTGCCGCGACTATGCCCATTTGGCCATCGCCTTCTGCCGGGCGCTGAACATCCCTGCCCGGTATTGCACCTGCTATCTCGGTGACGTCGGCACGCCGACACCGTGGCCGCCGGGTGATTTCGCTGCGTCATTCGAGGCCTATCTCGACGGCGGATGGCAAATGTTCGATCCGCGAAATAACGTGCCGCGCATTGGTCGGGTGTTGATCGCGCGCGGCCGCGACGCGGCTGATGTCGCCATAGCCACAACCTTCGGACCAAATACGCTTACGGGCTTCAGAGTGTGGACCGAAGAAATCCGTCCGGCATCGTGAAGAGGGCCGGATTCGTAGAACGAATCCGGCCGCAATCATCTACAGATCAGCCGATCTCGTCGCGAAACAATCCTGCTGCTGCCGGCCTCTTCGACTGTAGTGGTGACTTTCGTGTGAGGCCTTTGCTCCTCACTGGAGGCTCGACCGCAGTCTTAGGCACATCCGGCGCTGCGGCGGGTGGCTCAGCTGCCGTTGAAAACTTTGCTGATGGGTTCGTCCCTGTTTCAGCATCGATCGTCTTGAAACGGAGGTGGTCTCAACTGATCGATGCAACACACTCGGCGAACGTCTCCGCTGCGGTTCGAAAGAGCAAGGTTTTTCTTGGCCGTTCGTTGAGCTGTCGGGCGATGGCGCTGAGCTTGGCTTGACATTGCAGGGATAGGTCGGTTCCGTGAGGCAGATACTGCGCAGCAGCCGATTGGTGTTTTCGTTGGAGCCGCGTTGCCAGGGTGACCTGGGATCGCAGAAGTAAACCTCGACGTTCGAGGCGAGAGCCAGGCGCTTGTGATCGGCGAGTTCCTCGCCCCGATCCCAGGTCAGGGACTGATAGAGTTCGCCGGGCAGTTTCCGGGACTGTTTGATCAGGGCGGAGACGACGCTCTCGGTGTCCTTGTTGGCGATCTTGACAAGCATCACGTAGCGCGAGTGACGCGCGACCAGCGTGGCGACGTAGCTGTTCCGGGACCCCGCCGATCAGGTCGCCTTCCCAATGGCCCGGCACGGCGCGATCCTCGACGGATGCGGGCCGTTCACTGATGGAGACCGCATCCTTGATCTGGCCGAGGCCGTTCCGTTTCAGGGTGGCGTGCCTTGAGCGCCGGATCGTTCGTCGGGCCCTGATGTGGTTCAGAAGCTCCTTCTTCAGCACGCCTCGCGCCTGGGTGAACAGGCTGCGATAGATGGTTTCGTGCGACACCTGATTGTGCGGCTCCCCGGGCCAAGCGCGCTTGAGCCAACCGGCGACCTGCTCGGGCGACCAGTTCCGCCGCAGCTTGCCCGATACTGTCCGGGCCAGGGCAGGTCGGCAAGCCAGCTTGCAGCGTTTTGGACGCAACGCCCGGTCCCAGGCCGCCTGATCGGAGCCTGTCGCGCGATACCGTTCCGGCCCGCCATTGCGCAGAACCTCGCGACTGATCGTTGATGGCGATCGCCCCAGCAGCCGAGCGATCCCTCGCAGCGAGCAGCGGATGCTGAGCCCTCGGGAGATTTCCTCCCGCTCGCTCAGACTGAGGGCGCGCGACGCCCGCGTCCGGTCTGGAGGCCGGATGCCGCCGGTCGGAGAAAGAACCGAAAACACCGAGGAGGACTCTCGATCGAAACGCCGTCCGATCGAACTCATCGACTCGCCGGCCTTCCAACGATCCCAAATCTCAGCCCGTGGGCCGCCGAATAATAGATTCGCCGCGGCTGCTTCATCACCCACGCTCCATCTCCGAAGGAAAAGTAGCGTGTTGCGTTCACCCGTTGAGCCCACCGGCGCAGTCAACTTCTGCTTCTGGCGCGAGCCCGCCTCGACGCGCAAGCGACGGGGTTGGGCCTGCGGCCGCCCCGGCAAGCAATACAGCATCAGGTGGGCTGACGCAGCGCGAGATCTCTGGCACGGATGTCGCCAGAGGCCCACTTTGGTGGTGGCGGAGAAGGCTTCAGCATGGCCGATATGACGGGCGCTATTGCGCCGCGCGCCTATTTCGGGACGTTTTCCGATCCCGAAGCCATGGCAACTGCGATCAACGGCATCGACCCCGGCGCGACGGGACCACATCCCCGGGGACGCAAACTCCCGAGCTTCAATGGCATGCTGGCTCGCGCGGCGCTTGGCGCGATCAACGCTGGAGCCGGCAAGTTCAGTCGGGGGATTCCCCAGAGCGCGGGCATCCCCAATGCGCACATCTTCATGTTCCCCACCGAGCCCTACCTGTCGCGCCATATCTCGGGGCATCTGCTGGGAGGCTCCCACATCTTCCACTGCCGGCCCAACGACCGTACCGTCACGCGCTCTCCACCAGGACAGCCCTGGGCGTTCGGCATTCTTATGGTGCCTTTCGATGTGCTCGCTACCTCCGCTCCGCAGGTGACGGGGATCGGCAGCGACGTGCCGCTGGATGACGACCGGATGTTCCACGTGCCCGAGGCCGCGCTGACGCGGCTCGTCTCGCTGATGTCCGACCTGTCACGCTTGGCGCGGACCACACCCTGGATGCTCGAGGCTCCGGAGCCGGCTCGGGCGTTTGCCGGTACGCTCCTGGAGGCGCTACTCGCGTGCCTCACGCAGGGGCTGGCGCGGCGGGACCGCGCCGCGCTAGGTCGCCATCGCCAGATCGTCGCGCGCTTCGAGACGGTGCTGCGGGAGCGTCCGGAGGATACGCTGTCGGTCCCCGACCTGTGCGCCGCGGTCGGCGTGGCCGAAAGGACGCTCAACCTCGCCTGCCAGGAGTTTCTTGGGCAGAGCGCTTTCCAATATGCCCGCGAGCGGCGCCTCGATCAGGTCCACCACAGGCTGCTGGCGTCCGACCCCGCCACGACCCAGGTGACCGGTATCGCGATGCAGTACGGCTTCTGGGAACTCGGGCGTTTCGCCCGGGCGTATCACCTGCGCTTCGGCGAGCGCCCATTGGCTACGCTGCGAAGGACAATCGGCTAGGTAGCCTGGACCGCCCCGGCCGTTCATGCCGAAACCGCATAGTCGGCGAATTGAGCGGGGCTATATTGGCGGATTGATTGCAGCTGTCGGGATTCAGGGCTCTGCGGCGCGGAGCATCGGATCCCGACAGGTGTGCATTTGGATCGTCGCGCGAAGCGATGGGCCGAGCTATCGAGGTTTGCCTATGCCTACGTCGTGCGAAACACGCTCCCTCAGGTCATCTTGCCTCGTGCCGGCGCGCGGTTCGGTTTCGGTTGCAGCACTTGTGCTCGCGCTCGGCATGGCCGCCGCGCCGATGGCACAAGCCCAGCAAATAACGCAAAGCGGTGGTGGAACATCGGGCGGAATCGCCGGCGGCGGCGGTGGCCGCGGGGGTAGCGGAGAGGGCGCTGGCCGTGGACTAGGCGGCGTGGGCGGTTCCGGAGCACTGGCGCCAGGGGGATCGGCTCTGAATGGTGCTGCCGGGGGCCACGCCACAAGAGGCGGCACAGGTGGGCTGGCTGGAACCCCGAACGATCTTGCGGCGGGTGGAGGCGGCGGCGGCGGTGGCGGCAGTAACAGCTTGTTCGGCGGCGCTGGCGGCGCTGGCGGCGGTGGCAATGTCGACTCCACGATCGGCTTCCTTTCGCTGGGCACCGCCTATCTCGGATCGATCGGCGGCGACGGCTCTGGCGGGCTTGGCGGGGGCGGTGGCGGCGGCGGTGGCAGCGGCGGGTTGGTGCTGACGGGCACGGCCGTCAATGTGACGACCGGCGCCTTCGATGTGACCGGCGGTGCCGGTGGCGGCGGCGTTGCAGGTGGCGGCATAGCCGGAAGCGGCGGCGGCGGAGGCGCGGGGCTGGTCCTGCTCGACGGAGGCGTGGTGACGGTCACCGGCAGCACCATTGCCGGCGGAGTTGGCGGCAATGCGGGCTCGACGGGCGGTGCCGGCGGCGCGGGGCTTTTTCTCTACAACGGTGGCGCGTTGGTCAATCAGACCGGCGCCATCCGGGGCGGGAATGGCGGCGGCGTTGCCCTGTTGGCCAACTCCGGTGGCGATGGCGGCGCGGCCGCCCTCAGCAATCTCGGGACGATCGCCAACCAGGCGACGATCGCGGGCGGCACGGGAGGCTATGGCGTTACCGGGGGCGGCCGGGGCGGCATAGGCCTGGTCGCCTGGGGCGGCAGCGTCGAAAATGCCGCGACGGGCACGATCTCCGGCGGGCAGGGCGGCAGCCTGAGGCAAGCGGGCACGTTCTTCCCGGCGGGCCACGGCGGCGCGGGCGTGCAATTCCTGGACGGGCAGGCGGCAAGCCTGACCAATGCGGGCACGATCGAAGGCGGTGTGGGTGGCGCCACCCCCGCCGGAGACAATCCGATCGGCGTGGGCGGGGTGGCCATCGTCGGTGCGGCGAGCGGCAATATTTCCGTCGTCAACTCCGGAACGATCAATGGCGGCGTGGACAGCAGGAGCGCGGTACGCTCCAACGCCATTTCGTTGTTCGGCAGCGGCAACCGCCTGGAATTGCTCTCCGGCTCGACCATCAATGGCAATGTCGTGGTGTCGGGCGGCGCCGCCAACACGCTGGTTCTCGGCGGGGCGACCGACGGCACGTTCGACGCGTCGCAGATCGGCGCGATGCAGCAGTATCGCGGCTTCGACACCTACGAGAAGACCGGCGCAAGCACCTGGACGCTGACAGGGACCGGCAGTCAGGACTGGTCGGTCGTGACCGGAGCGCTGAAGGCCGACACCAACAGCCTCGCCGGAAACGTGCGCTTCGCCGGCGGCGCGGGCAGCCGCAGCGTTACGTTCGATCAGGCCTTCGACGGGACATATGGCGGCACGATCTCCGGCGACGGCACGGCGACAAAGACCGGACCGGGCACGGTGACACTGGCCGGTCCTTCGGCGGTCGACTGGACGATTTCAGCCGGCGGGCTGGTCGCCGCGGCCGAGCGTTTCGGCGGCAATACGGCGATCGCGGCCGGGGCGTCGCTGACCTTCGACCAGGTGACCGCCGCGACCTATGCCGGCCTGTTGTCGGGATCGGGCAGTATCCGCAAGACCGGCTCGGGCCAGCTGAGCCTGACCGGCGATTCCTCCGCCTTCACCGGCGCGACCTCAGTCGAGGGCGGCACGCTCTCGGTCGACGCCTCGCTCGCGAATTCCGCCGTGACCGTACTGAACGGCGCGACGCTCGGCGGGACCGGCACGGTCGGCGCCACGATGGTCCAGTCCGGCGCCATCATCGCGCCGGGCAACTCGATCGGCACGCTCAGCGTCAGCGGCAACCTCCTGCTGGCGCCGGGTTCGACCTACGAGGTCGAGATCGCCGGGAGCGGCGCCTCCGACCGGATCGCGGTCACGGGCTCGGCCACGGTGACCGGCAGCCGGGTCGGCGTCACCGCGCTCGACCCGCAGACGAGCTATATCGACGGCCAGCGCTACACGATCATCACCGCGGCCGGAGGCGTCACCGGCTCCGTGGCCGGCGTCGACTCGCGCTCGGCCTTCCTCGCTCTCACCGTCGACCAACAGCCGAACCAGGTCGACCTCGTCATCCAGGTCAAGGAGAGCGATCCGGGCACGCCCCCTGGCGGCGATCCGGGCACGCCGCCCGGGGGCGTGCCCGGGCCCGGCACGCCGCCGCCGGCCGTGTTCCAGACGGTGGCGCAGACGCCGACCCAGTTCTCCACCGCGCTGGCGCTGAACTCGCTGCCGCAGGCCGGCGGGACGCTGGCGCTCTACAACAGCCTGCTGATGCTGGACGCGGCCTCGGCCCGCGCGGCGTTCGACCTGCTCTCGGGCGAGGTCCATGCCTCGGCTAAGACGGTGTTGGCCGAGGAGAGCGGTGCGGTGCGCTCGGCCGCGGTCGACCGGCTGCGCTCGGCTTTCGGCTCGGTCGGCGCCGCGCCGATGGCGACTCTGAGCTATGGCTTCTCCGCCGATCTCGCCCCTTCGGCGACCGGCCCGATGCCGCGCCCCGGCTCGGATCGCTTCGCGGTCTGGGGCCAGGGCCATGGCTCCTGGGGCCGGACGGATGGCGACGTCAATACCGGCAGGCTGACGAGCTCGACCGGCGGGCTCATGGTCGGCGCCGACATGGCGCTGTTCGACAGCATCCGCGTCGGCCTGCTCGCCGGCTACAGCCACAGCGCGTTCAAGGCGAGTGGTCGTCTCTCCTCGGGCGAGAGCGATAACTACCATCTCGGTGTCTATGGCGGTGGGCAATGGGGCGCATTCGGTGTGCGCACCGGTGCCAGCTACACTTGGCACGACGTTGAAACCCGTCGCACGGTGGCTTTCGCCGGCTTCGGAGACAACCCGCGCGCCGATTACAGCGCAGGCACGGCGCAGGTCTTCGGCGAACTCGGCTACCGCATCGATCTCGGCCGGGCGGCGTTCGAGCCCTTCGCCGGCCTGGCTTATGTCAACCTGCAGACCGACGGCTTCCGAGAGACCGTCGGCACCGCGGCGCTCACCGCCCGCGGCGACGATACCAGCATCGGCTACTTGACGCTGGGCCTGCGTGCGTCGACGAACGTCGCTGTCCGGAGCATGGACCTGACCCTGCGCGGCGCGCTCGCCTGGCGCCATGCCTTCGGGGATGTCGACCCGGCAGCAACACTCGCGTTCTCAGGCAGCAGCCGATTCAGCGTCGCCGGCATCCCGATCGAGAAGAACGCCGCGCTTGTCGAGGCCGGCCTGGATCTCGCGATCTCGAGGACTGCGACACTGGGCGTGTCCTATACCGGCCAACTCGCCGAAAATGTACAAGACCACACCTTTAAGGGCGTATTGGCGGTCAAGTTCTGAGGCTCCGCCCGCGTCGACCTTTGGCTGCCGGGCGAGCGAACCCGTTAGAGTTGTTCGGGTCCAGACCACGCAGTGAACGTCTTGTTACCGGTCGACCGCGCTTCATCTAAGCGGCCGAAGCTGGGGCGGCCTTTGCGCACCAGCGTCCACTGTCACATGGCGTCGAAAGATCCACGGCGACGCCTCAGCCCGCCGCCGTGGAATAGTCGGAAGAGCAATCGCGTCACCCTCCAGACAAAGACAGTGCATCTGTCTGTTAGCACATAGATAGGGACCAAGGTCGCCCCAGTCGCTGATCAGTGCGCCGAAACCTTATGTCCAGCCAGCTCGCAGCCCCTGTTGAGAGTGGTACACTAGCGGCTTCGTTACGTTGAACCTGCTCGATGGTCCCTATGACGAGGTCGCACGGCGCCGTTTTGATCAAGGGCATCCCGTTCGTTGTTTTCTCGGGAAGCTCGCCCGATAGCGAGACGCTAAATCCCGCGCTTTTGCGGGGCGGATGGCTGTCGTCCTCAACGACCGACAAAGCCTTTGTCATTGCAAGCTTTAGGTTAGCTGAACAAGGCGAACTGCGGCCGACCGGGATGGTCGCTGGGAATCGAACGAGCCGCGAATCTCTTGCGCTGACACAGGCCGCGCAGGCCCGCGGCGATGGCGTCATCCCTCGATAATAACGTCGGAATGCTCAACCAAGTCCGGCTTCTCCAGCAGGTACCGGTCGTCCTCGGGATAGTAGCGAGCCTTCCTGTGGTCCTTGCCGGCGAACGCTTTGATCGCCTCGATCGACGTCCACCATGACAGCGTGATGACCTCGGTGGTGCCATCGCCGAGATCCCGCAGCAGCATCTGGAAACCCAGGTTGCCGGTGATGGCGGCGTAATCGCTGACGCCGGTGCGCTTAACGTAGTCGGTGTAGGCGGCCCGGTCCTCGGTCCGGATACGGGATACCCAGCGGCGCAGGATGGTTGTCTTGGTCATTGCGATCCTGGCTCCGATACAAAAAGGCCCGTCGAGCTGCGCTCGACGGGCCTTCCTGATGCCGCGTGATCAGGCGGCCTTAGCGACGGCTGCGGAGTTCGTCGACCCACTTATCTTGGTCAGCAGCTCGTCCGTCTTGGTCTCCTCGGCGAGCGTGGCGTCAAGCAACGTCACGGCCTCCTTATGGCCCAGCTGCTTCGCCCATGACTTCAGGGTACCGTAACGGGTCATCTCATAGTGCTCGACCGCCTGCGCGGAGGCGACCAGGCCGGCGTCCAGGGCAGGACTGTCGGCGTAGTCCTCCATGACCGCCTTGCCTTCCTCCAGGATGCCAAGGATGGCGTCGCAGGTCTTGCCGCGGGGTGCCTTGCCAATCGCATCGAAGACGTCGCTGAGGCGCTCGACGTGCCCCTCGGTTTCCGCCTTGTGGGTCTCGAAGGCCTTCTTCAGCTCGGGTGACTTGGCCGCCTTCGCCATCTTCGGCAGGGCCTTCAGGATCTGCTTCTCGGCGTAATAGACGTCCTTCAGCATGTCGTGGAACAGGTCGTCGAGGGCTTTGGTGGTGGCCATGGCGCGTCTCCCGATGGAAAGGAATGCCCGGATAACGGGCTCGGGGCATCGCTGTTCCACTCACGCGGTCGTGATTTGAAATGGAACTTTAGCGGGCTGGACGCCGTTTGATTGTGCGTCGCGGCATAGTCCGCAACCTCTCCGGAGACATCACATGAAGAAGCTGCTGGTCGCCACTCTGATCGCGTCCGCGACATCGTTCGGGGCCATGGCTCAAACGTCGACGACGGCTCCCACGCCCGCCCCGAATGCAGACGCCGACAAGAACGCGCCGCTTCCCGGCGCCAATAGCTTCACCGAGGGTCAAGCCAAGAGCCGCCTTGAAGCTAACGGCTACACCAACGTCACCGGCCTGAAGAAGGACGACAATGGCGTCTGGAAGGGTGTGGCGACCAACGTCGGCGCTAAGGTCAACGTCTCCGTCGATTACCGCGGCAACATCACCCGCAACTGATCGATACCCCTCGCACGCCGACCTTTGGAGACAAGCATGACCCGCACCATCACCCGTTCTTATAACAACTACGAAACCGCCAGCTCCGTCGTGGAGCAGCTCGAAGAGGCAGGCGTTTCCAGCAGCGCTATCAGCGTCGTCGGCCGTAACGACGACACCGACGAGACCAACGCCGCCGAAGGCGCTGGCATCGGCGCTGGCGTCGGTGGCGCCGCCGGCTTGCTCGCTGGCTTGGGCATGCTCGCCATTCCAGGCGTCGGCCCGGTCGTTGCTGCCGGCTGGCTTGCCGCTACAGCGGCTGGCGCGGTCGCTGGTGCCGCCGCCGGTGGCCTAGTCGGCTCTTTCGTGAAGGAAGGCCACGACGAGGAAGAGGCGAATTACTACGCCGAGACCGTTCGCCGTGGCGGTTCAGTCGTCTCTGTCCGGACCGAGCCGGAGCACGAGGCCACCGTGGAAGCCATCTTGGATGGTGCGACACTGATCGATCGCAATGCGCGGACGGCTCAGTACCGTCAGGAGGGCTGGTCGCGGTTCGATGCAAACGCTGATCCCTACGATCGTCAGGCAACCGCCTCCGGCCGCATGACGCCGCCGATCATCTGACTTTAGCGCTCGCTGACCATGAGGCCTCCGGAGAAATCTGGGGGCCTTTTCTATGGCCTGCTGTCAGGTCGGACTGGCATGGGGATAGTGAAACGCGTCTCACTGCAGCCCGACGTCACGGCGAACCGTCCTTAGTTCCCCGTTTTTTGGCGGTAGCTGTCATCGTCGCCATGCTGCGATCTGAGTCTTCCAAAGAGTGTCCCGCGGAGAAGGGCGGCGATGCAGCCTTGCGTCGAGCAAGGCTCCCGCCTTCGTGGCCTCGCCACTGCGCATCAAAGCGACCAACAGGGTGTCCTCGATGACCTCGCGCTGCGCACCGCTACCGCCGATCCGCGCGACCTCGCCCGCCATAGGCTCGAGGATCTGAACACAATCTACATAATTGCCGTCAGCGAATGCCAATGCAGCTCGGCAGATCGCCGGAACGACAGGCCCGGACGCCATCGCGCCCTCCTCAACCAGTATTGTCAGGGCGCCGACGCGTTCCGAGGCCGCAACCGGAACGATTCACGCTCGAGTCAATCATCAAATGCCGGGACTGAACGCCTAGTCGCAGGGGCGGCCAGATAACGACCTTCGAACTCGCGGTTCGTGTCTGCGGGATGGCCTGCTCGCACGTGGGTGCTCCCGGTTGCCCCGAGGCCCGGCCGACGTTCGCGGCTTCGACAGCTACGAGGAACAGCGACACCGACTAAAACGTGCCGATAACGCCTGCATCGAGTCATTCAACGGCAAGTTCCGGGTGAAATGGCTCAACGCCCACTGCTCATGTGTCTGCGCGCTGGCCAGGCGAGTGGGGGCTTGGCGAGAGAGCACAATCGGCTACCGGCAAGCAGCCCGCCGTGACCGATTTGCCCGTGGAAGCGGCCAGCAGGCCGGCCCAGCATCGGGGGCGATCTCAGCAGCTACATCGGCTGACGGCTGCCCGGATGAGAAACCAGGGCAGGGCACACATCGTACGGCAAAACGGGCGGCAAATCGGGGCAGCATCACACCAAGCCTCACGGTGCCAGCCTTGCATGTTTTCAGGGCGCAGGACGGAACCTCAATAACCTCAATATGTCGGCCTCGCTGGACGCACCGGTTTTCGCGTAAAGGCTCTTCATCTGGGCACGGATCGTCTCCCGCGAGAGGGATGCTTCTTGCGAAATCTCGTCAACGGACTTCCCGGCCGCGATCCCGGAGACGGCGCGCGTTTCCGCTTTGGTCAGGCCATATACGAGGGAAACGAGCTGCGGATCGAACGCGGTCGCGCCACCGCCTAGCCGTTCCATCAGCACGATGACGGTTGGGCCTTCGAAGTAAAGCGAGACGCTATCTTTCTCCACTCGGATCAATGTCAGCTTCGTTCCGTGCGAGAAAAGGCTGATGGCCTTTGGCCCTGCGTATCTTCTTTCCAGCATCCCGTTCAGAACGGCCTGCTGTTGCGCATCCCGGAAACCAAATCGGCCCATGGGAGAAATACGGACGGGCGAATTTTCGGCCAACATGGCCTGGCCGGCAGCCGAGATGGTTTTGACGCGCGCGCCATCGCCGACCACGATAAAGCCGATGTCGATGGCGTTGAACAAGGCGGATCCTAGTTCAGTCGCAGCGCGGTCGTAAGGCCCTCTCCTATGGTAATCGAGCGCGCGCTTCAGATGCGGGCCGAGGCCGGTAAGTCGGTCGGCCATGTTTTTTTTGAGCTCGATATCGGCCCGAGCGCTCAAAGTGGCAATTGAAAATGAATAGCGTTTATCGCCACCGATCTTAGCGCAAGCCATCGCCTGTATTTCGTTCGGTATCAGGTAGTCGTTGAAAAACTCGCTCTTGATTAGTTCCTCGGCCGGAAACAGCTCGTTATCGATAACACCTATGCCGGTTTTTTGTCTCGCCAAGGGCGGCTGCCATACGTTTAAACCGACGTAGTGAGCATTGTATGCTTCGATGGCATCGTCATCAAAACCTGCGTTAATCGGGACATAGCCTTCCACGGGATTAGTTATGCCATGCAAGACCATCACGACTTTCCCATTCGGTATGCCTGCCGCCAGCGTGTTCAGAAATTGCTGCCACGACGCTTCACCGAGTAGAATTGCGTAGATGAAGTCGATCAGCTCATCGGTCGTTTCACAGGCGCTCGCCACGCGATCAGCTCCCCGTTGCACAACGTCGTCCCGGAGCAGGCACGCCTAACCCTCAAGGGTTAAGCGAGTGCAAATTTGGCGCCCTAGTTTCTCGTTGGATTAGTTCCGGTACGTGGACACCTTTCCCCACGTCGGTGGCACGGCGCGTTTCTGAAATCGCCGTGGCGGATGGGCGGCGGCTGGTGCGGGAGGCGATGGCTATCGATCGCCCCTGCACAATTCAGCTGCGCTTCCGGACAGATCGTTGAAATGGGAACCACGCATGACCGATGTCGCCAAATCTCCAATCGCATCGAGCATCGCCGTTGTTCAACCTGATTTTGGAGGTGGTGTCGCATCCGCTCAAACTATAATGTTGAACGCGACCGACACCCTGAGTGCCACGCCGAATATCATTCCACTCACGTCGAGCTACGCTCCGATGAGTTCCTTCGCTGTTTCGCAAACCGACGAACAGCAATGGGCTTCCAGGCCTTCGCGGAATTTCCCACTGACTGGCTCTGGCGAGTGATCACGGCCGCGCCTTGAACGGCGCTTCGCTCAGGATCGCAGGCGCCGAACAGGCGCGGCTCTGTCCCAAAGTTAGTTTTTAAATTTTCAGGCGCAATGAGGCGCGCCCACATAAATGGAGCGTTTCCGGTGCATTTCATTTCAAGGCCCCTGATTATATCGTTTGTTTTTACTGTATTTCCGGGACTCGGCGCGAGCATTTCTTTTGCCCAAAGCTCCCAGGCGCCCCAAAATCTTCTGAATAGCGCGACGTTGAGCGGTCTTTATTATTATAATTTCTCGACCGAACCGGGCATTTCACCCTATTATTATCCCCGGCCCGTGTCGCCGTTGGCGCTGGCCCAGTCCGCCTCCGTATCGGTGTCTGCGAGTGATCCCGTTGTCTACAACTATACCGATCAGACCCTTTCTTCCACCGCCGGGGGAAGTGAAACAGGCGGCGACGGAGTGCAAATTACCGGAGGCGATGGCGGTTCGCCATCGGGGGTAGCGGTCGGCCTCACAGGGAGTTCTACCGGCGTCAATATATCCACAAGCAATGCCCCGGGCGTGTTCGCCAGCAGCACCGGCGGCGCCGGAGGCAATGGCGCGCCTCAAATTGGCGATGACGGCGTCGGCGGCGGCAACGGCGGCGCCGGCGGCAATATCGCCGTCACGGCTAGCGGTCCTGTCAACATCACGGTGACGGGTGACAACGCGATCGGCGTTCCGGCCATGTCGGCCGGCGCCAGCGGCGGCTTTGCCGGATCCCAAGGGAACGGCGTTGGCTTTGCAGGCGGTTATGGCGGGTCTTCAGGGACCGTGAATGTCGATTTTACGCATGCGTCCGGCCTCATCTCCACTTCGGGAGCGAACGCCTTTGGCGTGCTGGCGAGTTCCATCGCCGGAAGCTCGGGGAGCAACGGCACAAACTACGCCGAGGTGGCCGGCCCTCAAGCCGACGGTCGCCATGGCGGCGATGCTGGTGAGGTCACCGTGTACATGGGCGGCGGCACGACGATTTCCACTGCGGGTACGAACGCTGTCGGCGTTGTCGCGCGTAGTATCAGCGGCAATGGCGGTGACGGAACCAGCGCCGCTGGCCCCTTCGCGACAGGGCCCGGCGGAAATGGCGGCGACGGCGGCGCCACAGGCACAACCAGCACAAGCGCCATCTCACTGAGCATGGTTGGTAAGATCAATACAACCGGCACAGGCGCCATGGGTGTGTTCGCCCAGACACTGACCGGCGGAGGCGGCGCGGGCGGATCTGCACAGTCCTCGGTTGGTGGCACTGGCGGCGTTGCCGGAGCGGGCGGTCAGGCCGGCCCCATTTGGGTCACCCATACCGGCGCCATCACCACCGGCGGCGACTATGCGCCTGGCATCCTGGCGCAATCCCTGTCAGGCGCCGGCGGTATCGGCGGAAGCGCTGCGGGCCTGTTCTATTCGGACGGCGGTTCGGCTGCGACGAGCGCGGATGGCGGCACGATCGTCATCAACAGCTCTGGCTCGGTTAAGACTGCTGGAGCCAACTCCCAGGGCATGATTGTCCAGTCGCTTGGCGGCGGTGGCGGCATGGGCGGCGACGCAGGCGGCATGATCGGTGTCGATGGCGGTACAGGCGTGAATGGCGGCAACGGCGGCTGGGCTGAGGTTAGCCTTGGCGGCCGAATCACCACCGCAAACCAGCTCGCTCATGGCGTCGTGGTGCAGTCGATTGGCGGCGGCGGTGGCATGGGCGGCGTCGCCACGGCCGGAGGCGCGAATGTCGCCACTGCGGTTGGCGGCAGCGCCGGCAATGGCGGCGCCGGCGGACAGGCGACCATCGCGGCGACGAACCTTTCCCTGCAAGCGACAGGCACGGCGTCTATCGGTCTGCTGACCCAGTCGATCGGCGGCGGCGGCGGCAGCGGCGGCGGCGCCTATGCCGTGTCCGCTGGCGCACTGGCGTCCGTCTCCGTCAGCGTCGGCGGCGCCGGCGGCGGCGGCGGCAACGGCGGCGCATCGACGGTGACCGTCACCAACACCAGCATCGTCACTGGCGGTGGGCTGACATCGACCGGGATGCCTGCAACAGATGCCTTTGGCGTGGTGGCGCAGTCGATCGGCGGGGGCGGCGGCAATGGCGGCGCCGGCGCGGCCGCCTCTTTTGCGGTTGCGCTTCCCACCGGCAACGCACCGATCCCGAATGTGACGTTCAGCGGCGCTTTCGGCACGGGTGGATCAGGCGGCGCGGGTGGCGATGGCGGGGCGGCGACGGTGACGATCGTCAATGGCTCGACCATTTCGACCGCCGGCGACGGTAGCCTTGGCGCAATCGTCCAGTCGATTGGCGGCGGCGGCGGCAAGGGCGGTGACAGCTCGACGCTCGCCGCGACGATTGGCTATGGCGTGCCGACGCACATCACGACCCAGTACGCGCCCGCCGACAATGCCATCGACATTACGACAAGCGCGGGCGGCGTGGGCGGTTCCGGCGGGGCGGGCGGCTCCGCCAGCATTGCTGTCGGTGACAGCGCTGGCACAGGGGCTGCCGCTTCCATTGCGACGTCGGGCGAAGAAGCCGCCGGCGCACTGGTCCAGTCGATTGGCGGCGGCGGCGGCAACTCCGGAACCGGCAATGCTCTTGTCAAAAACTGGGCTGTGAACACCAGTCTGACCCACAGCAAGACTGTCGGGGCGACAGGCGGCTCGGGTGGTGGCGGCGGCGCGGCAAGCGCAACCGTCTACGGCAATAATTCGATCAGCACGACGGGTCAGGGGGCAGAAGGCCTGGTTGTCCAGTCGATCGGCGGCGGCGGCGGCGTCGGCTCGGGCGGCAGTCTCAACTTCACCGGACTCGAGGCCTGGGCCGAGACGTTCGTCAACAGACTGAACGTTCCCCTGAGCGTGAACGCTTATAATACGTCGATGACCCTTGGCGCCCAGGGCGGCGCCGGCGGCGCCGGCGGTGATGCCAGCGCGACCAACTACGGTACCATCAGCACGACTGGCGTCGATGCGCCCGCAATCGTGGTCCAGTCGATCGGCGGCGGGGGTGGCAATGTCGGCTCGGCGGCGGCTCCACTGTCCGCCAGCGGCTCACAGAGTGAAACAGCGAATGCGCTTGTAGGCGCCCCCTTGCCGGCCTTGCCGCTCATCTCACTGAACGCGGCCACGAGTGTCAGCATCGGGGCTGCAGGTGGATCGTCAGGAAACGGCGGCACTGCAACGGTCACCAATACCGGGAAAATCACCACCCTCGGCGACTATTCGGCCGGCATCATGGCCCAGAGCATCGGCGGCGGCGGCGGCCGGGCTGGCTTCGCTATCGTCGGCTACCAGGACAATCCAGCCCTTACCCGATATCTGAACCAGTATGTCGCTACCACCAACATGCACTTGGGCTATCAGGCCAGCGGCGCTACGATGCAGCAGGGCGGCAACTGGGGTTCTGGCGGGACGGTCAACGCCTATCTGAATGGCGGGTCTATCGTGACCGGCATCCCGACGGTCGCGACCGGAGCTTCGTCAAACAGCGGCTTCCAGTCGTTCGGCGTTCTGGCCCAAAGTATTGGCGGCGGCGGGGGCATCGGCAGTGATGGAACCTCGGACCCATATACATCGGCCTTCTTGGGCGCTGCGGCCGGCGCCAATGTCGACGTGGGCCATGGCGCAGGGTCGAGCTTCATCGAGGGTGGAAACGTCACGGTTTCCAACAGCACGGCAGGCAGCCCGTCGATCACGACACACGGGGCTTCGGCGCACGCCATCATGCTTCAGTCGGTTGGCGGCGGTGGCGGCGTGTTTGGCGCCGGGGTCTCGTCGACAGCGAAGAACGCCTCCCAAAATACCGTAGATATCGTGATGGGCGCCGGTTTCATTTCGGTTGGCGGCGGCGGCCAAGTCGGCCAGGCCAATGGCGGTAACGTTAGTCTCAACCTCGACAAAACCAGCGCGCCGACGATCATCACGACCGGCTCTGGCGCCGTGGGCGTATTCGCCCAGAGCATTGGCGGAGGCGGCGGCTTCGCATCTCTGGTTCCAGGTGGAACTCTGAATGTGACCGAACTGGGTTCGACGGGGCAAACCGGCCATGGCGGCTCCGTCAATATCCAGTTGTCGAACCCGCAGGGCTCCATTTCCACGGAGGGCGTGGGCGCCCACGGCATTGTAGCCCAGAGCGTCGGCGCGGGCGGCGGTTACATCGCCAACTACGCCGATGACCGGACGCCTGTCCTGACCTCGGTCTGGCATGGCAAGACGCCGCAGTCCGGCGGCATCGGCGGCGAAGTCACCGTCGTCACCGCCGCCGGCATCAAAACCACGGGCGCCGGCGCCTTCGGCATTTTTGCCCAGAGCGTTGGTAGCGGCGGCGGGTTCGTGGCCAATGAGGGCGAGGTGTTTGCGGGCTACACCGGCTTTGACTCCGGCAGGGGCGGCGCCGTCAGTGTCACCGTCCAGAACGACATCACCACCACTGGCCGCAACAGTATTGGCGTCTTCGCCCAGAGTACGGGTGATGGCGCCAGCCCCGTGGTGATCGCAGTCGACCGCGGCGGCAACATCACCGGTGGCGGCGGCCTCCAGGGCGCAGGCATTGTCGTCTCTGGCGGCACCCTCACCACCAATAGCGTGACCATCGCCAAAGGCGGCGCGGTGCAGGCGGCCTCCGGCGTGGCGATCAAGGGGATTGCCGACGCTGTCGTCAACGTTGCGAACCATGGCGTGGTGACAGGGTCCGCTATCCTGAATAACGGAACCTACAGCGGGAAGCAGCCGGTACCGACCTCATCGTCGGACGTCGTTGGGTTGTTCACCAATGACGGGACGCTGGCTGCGACGCCAGGCGAGGCTTCCTACATCGCTGGCCATCTCGTGCAGACGGCCAGCGGGCACATCGCGCCGCATCTCGACTACAGCAACCTGCGCAGCGGCACCTATGTCGTGACCGGCAACGCGGTACTCGATGGTGCCATCCGGCCGAACCTCGTCAGCGCGATGCCCAACATCTTCCTGCCCGCCCTGACCGTGAAAGGCAGGGTCTCGGGCTCGCTCAAGGTTCCCGATAGCCCGCTGTTCTCCTACACTCTGCGGGAAAATCCAGGCCAGTACGACGTCGCCATCACGGGCACGCATTTCAACAGAGCCCGCTTCGGCCTGACCCAGCACCACAGCGCGGTGCTCAGCGCTCTGGAACATGTGTTCGCCACGAGCAATGCCGGGCTCGGCCCGCTTTTCGCAGGGCTCGATGCCAGCGCTGGCTCGGATCGCGGGCAGTTCAGCCGCTCCCTTGCCCAGCTCTCGCCGCGCAGCATGATGACGCTGTTCGCGCGTTCCGCCGCGGATGCCTCGCGCATCGCCGATGCCTCGATGAGCTGCCCGATGTTCGGCGGCGATCCCAGCCAGGGCTTCCTGACCGAGGGCTCCTGCGTCTACGTCACGACCCGCGGCCAGCGCGCCTGGCTCAGGGGCGATGCCGATCGCGGCAGGGCCAGCATGGATTCGGCCGCCTGGCAGGCCGGTGGACAGGGGGAGCTTCGCCCCGGCCTGCTGCTGGGCGCCTCGCTGGCTTATCAGGCCGACGCGTTCAGCGGCCGCGACGGCGTGTCCGGCACGGGCTCGAGCGTGCAGGGCGCCGTGACGCTGAAATATCAATCCGGCCCGCTGTTGCTGACCGGCGCGGTGTTCGGCAGCTATGGCGACTACGACCTCAAGCGTCGGATCGCAGCGCCGGGCTACATGGGGCTGGCAGGCGCCGACAGTGCTTTCTATACCGCCGGCATTCGGGCCCGGGCGGCCTACACGCTGCAGGCGGACAACCTCTATCTGAGGCCTTATCTCAACCTGGACCTGGTTCACGCCCGCAGCAGCGCCTTCACCGAGCACGAGCCCGGCGGGCTCGGCCTGACGATCTCCGGCAGTGCCTACTCCGCCGCCATCCTGACGCCCGCGCTGGAGATCGGCCGGCGTGACGAGCTTTCTGGCGGCCGGGTCCTGCGCAGCTTCCTCTCTGCCGGCATAAGCCTGCGCTCCAATACGAACTGGCGTGGCTACGGCAACTTCAACAGCGCGCTTACGAGCGAAGGCTTCGCCCTGCAGGCTCTGATCGAGCGAGCCGCCGGGCGCGTCACCGCGGGGGTCCAGCTCTATCAAGACGGAGCACTCGACATGCGCTTTCAGTATGACGGCGAGTTCGGCAAGGAGATCACGAAGCACGGCGCAACCGCGAGCCTCTCCTATCGGTTCTGAAGCAGGTCTCTGTCTGTAAGATATCTATCGTATTCTTGGAGGATAATATAAAATGAACAATTCAAAGAGAATTTCAAATAAGTCTCTTCAGAGAACAATCCGTAATATTATAGCATCAACAGTCGCTTCAGTAACTATAGCATCGCAATCTGCTCAAGCCTGTACAAGTTTCCTAATTCGTACCACCGACAACAGCGCGGTCTACGCGCGCACGATGGAATTCGGATTCGACATGGAGTCTAGCGCACTCGTCATCCCGCGCAATTACAAGCTGACCGCAACTGGCACCGGCGGAAAACCCGGCATGAGCTGGACCGGGCAATACGCAGCCGTTGGCATGAACGCGATGGGCGCAGCCGCGCTTGTCGACGGCATGAACGAGAAGGGTCTCGTCGGCGGCATCCTCTATTTCCCCGGTTTTGCCGGCTATGCCGATCCAGCCAAGTCCGACCCCGCCAAGTCGCTGGCTCCCTGGGAGGTCCTGACCTGGGCACTGACTAGCTTCGCAACGGTGGCCGAGGTGAAGGCAGCGCTCACCGACATCTCCGTCGTCAATGTCGTTGAGGAGAAAATGGGGATCGTCCCGCCCGTGCACTACACCCTGCACGATGCCACGGGTGATTCGCTGGTCATCGAGCCCGTTGATGGCAAGCTTAAGGTCTATGACAATCCGCTCGGGGTCATGACCAACTCGCCGAGCTTCGACTGGCACATGACCAATCTGCGCAACTACCTGAAGCTCTCTCCAGTCAACGCGACACCGCTGAAGATCGGGTCGGAAACATTCGCGCCGCTCGGTCAAGGGTCCGGCATGCTCGGAATCCCCGGCGACCCGACGCCACCTTCGCGTTTCTTGCGCGCGCTAGGATACACACTGTCGATCGAGAAGAAGCCGTCAGGGCCTGAAAGCGTCCGCCTGGCCGAGCATATCATCAACAATTTCGACATCCCGAAAGGCTGGGTTCGCGACAAGAACCAGGGCAGCGAGCCCTTGGAATATACCCAGTGGTCGACCGTCGCAGACATCGCGAGCAAGGTCTACTATGTGAAATCCTACAGCGACCCCGTCCTGCGCGGCATAGACCTCAAGAGCTTCGATCTCGACGCGAACGGTCTCGTCAGCGCCCCGCTGACGCCAGCGATGACGCCTCCGGCGCTGGCGTTCCCAAAGCCCTGATAGGTCAGTTGACCGCTCCCCAGCGTTCCTCGGCGTTTCTCGGGGAACTGCAGGGAGCGGTCGTGAGCTCCCATTTCTACCGTTGAACCCACCAGCACTGGGCCTTGATCATGACTTCGACTACGCCATCAATACTGCGGTCTCTTGCGACCGCCGCCGTCATTGGAACGGCCACCTCGATCCTCCCGGCAGTCGACACCCACGCGGCTGACCTGCCGCCGGCGGTTGAAACGAGCCCCATGCCGCCGGCCGCGCTGCGCGACTGGTCGCTGACCATCACGCCGTACATGTGGGCCTCCTCGCTGAAGGGCGACACGGCCCTGAGGGGGACCCGAGCACGTGTCGACGTCCCCTTCAGCCAGACGATGAAGGAACTGCAGTTCGGCGTCATGGGCGCCGCTGACCTCCGGATCGGCAAATTCGGGGCGTATATCAACGGCGAATACAGCAAAATCGCCAGCGACAAGCACATCTCCAGGCTGACGCTCGGCGTAGGGACGAAGAACTACCTCATCTCGGGTGGCGTCTATTATCGCATCTACGAGACCGCGCTCGGCGGGAACACCGTATTCGGCACGCCGCGCGTCTTTGCCATAGAGCCGACCGCCGGCTTGCGCTGGACCGACTTGGAGACCAAAGTGAGAGTGGGTAGCTTTGGGCTCTCCAACAAGGAGAGCTGGCTCGATCCGTTCGTCGGGGCGCGCCTGTCCTACGATCTCACCGATCGGTGGAACTTTGCCCTGGAGGCCGATGTCGGCGGCTTCGGTGTCGGTTCACGGGTGAGCCTGAACGGCCAGGCAGCCTTCGGCTACCGCACCACCCTGCTCGGCGTGCCGACGACGCTGAAGGCGGGCTACCGCATCCTGCACCAGGACTATCGTGATGGCAGCTTCCAGTGGAAGGTGACACAGCACGGGCCGATCGTCGGAGCGTCGATGCAGTTTTGACACGAGCGCAGAGAGGTCGCGAACGTGCAGCATTACCTTGTGCATGCGTGTGTAAGACTTCTTTCCTCAGCGTGAATGGTGGGCTGCCCCTGAAATGCCAAGCCGCATTGAAGTGCAGCCCCTTTTCGCGTTGCAGGCTGGCTCTGACGCCCTCTTTCTGACGTTTTCGGTCATTGCGCACTGATCAGACGTGCCTGGAGGAGATCGATTTCCTACGGTCGTGCATCTGGCCCTTGACGAGCTTGAGACGCGTGATCTGGCCTTCCGTCTGACCGCTCGATCAGCCGGCAAGCGGGATGTCGCTCTGCATGTAGATGTCGCGCTGGACCAGGGGCGGTCAGAATCGGCTTCTCGGCGCGGTACATGCCGCCGACCGTCTTGCCGATCATCTGGATATTGCCCATCGGGAATGGGAAATCCGGCGCGCCGAGATAAAAATCGTTCAGTGCCAGCGTCTTCTGGAACATCGTGTCGTTCGGGGTCAGCGACAGAGCCAGCACGGCCTGGCTGTTATGGAACATGTAGTTGCGCCCGACCTGGCCGGAGCCGTTGGCGAGACCGGCGGGGTGCCGATC
>NZ_LMJT01000002.1 GCF_001429395.1 Allobosea sp. Root381 | reverse complement strand
GCCGGGTCGCCCGGTATCAGGCGGATCAGGACGAACACAGACACCGCGACAATCAGCAGCGTCGGTATCGCCATCCCTATCCGCGTCAGCGTGAAACGCAGCATGATCGGTCTCGCTAGAGCATTTTCGAGCGAAGTGGGTACCGGTTCGCGTGAAGAAAATGCGTCAGAAGAGGGAGCTGCAGCATGTCCGCGCTTCTACTAAATGGCGGACATGCTGCAGCGGCCAGCCGCCGTCAGTTGGCGGTTACTTCCCACATGCGCAGCTTGGACTGCCAGGGTTGGAAACCCTTGACCCGCTTGCTGTGCGCGATGGCGTCGACGCCGTTGAACATGAAGATCAGCGGCACTTCGTCGATAACCTGCTTGTGCAGCTCGTCGACGAGCTTCTGGCGCTCGGCACGGTCCGAGATCGTCATGAGGCGGTCGATCTTGGTCAGCGCCTCGGGGTTGTCCCAGACCTTGCGCGGCTGCTTGGTCTTGTCGCCGGCGAACTGCTCGAAGGCGATCGCGGGGTCGAAGCGGGCCGAGAAGGAGAAGGACTGCATCTGGTAGTTGCCGCGATTGTAGCGGTCGAGCTGGGTCGCCCAGTCGATCACCTCGATCTCGGCATTGACTCCGGCGGCCTGCAGCATGGCCTGCACCACGACGGCGGCCGGGAAGCTCGGCACGCGCGGGCGCTTGTTGGCGAGGATCGAGATCTTCTCGCCCTTGTAGCCGGCCTCGGCCAGCAGCTTCTTGGCGCGCGCCGGGTCGTATTTGTGCCCCACCTTCTCGACCGCGCCGAAATAGGCCGAGCGCGAATAGATCGGCGAGGTGTTGGTCTGGCCGAGACCGTCGGAAGCGGCGGCGACCACCTCGTCCATGTCGAGCGCGGCGGCGATCGCCTGGCGCAGCTTGAGATTGCCCATCACCGCGTCGCGGGTCTGGATCAGCAGGACATGGCGGACGGCCGTCGGCGCGGTGACGACGTCGAGCTTCGGCTGCTTGCGCATCTCCTGCACGTCGCTGGGCAGGATCTCGCTCAGGTCGATGGCGCCCGAGGTCAGGCCCGCGGTGATCGTCGCCGGATCCTTGACGACGAGGAACTTCACCTCCTTCAGCTGCGGCCGCTTCGAGCCGACATAGCCGTCGACCTTGCCGTCCGTCTTCGGCGAGGCGTAGCCCTCGAAGGCGGTCATGGTGAAGAACTCGCCGCGCTTCCACTCGCCGAACTTGTATGGCCCGGTGCCGACCGGCTTGTCGAAGCTGCCGTCTTCCTTGACCGAATCCTTGTGGATGATCGCGGTCATGGCGCAGTCGGTGCGGGCCATGGTGTCGAGGAAGAGCGCGTTCGGCTTGTCGATCTTCATGACCACGGTGCGCGCATCCGGCGCCGTCACCTCCTCGACCTTGAGGCCGGAGCGGCCATCGAACTCGGAGGTGCAGCGCCAATCCGTCTTCGGGTCCATGTAGCGCTGCCAATTCCAGAGCACGTCGGCGGAGGTGAGCTCCGCGCCGTTATGGAACTTGACGCCCTGGCGGAGCGCGAAGGTGTAGGTCTTGCCGTCGGCCGAGACGTCGACCTTCTCGGCGAGCAGGGGCTGCGGCGTGCCGCCCTCGTCATAGCCGACGAGGCCCTCGACCATCTGCAGGGCGAAATCATCCGTGCCGTCGTCGCGGTTGACGCCCGGATTGATGCTGCGGACGTCGGCCTGCACGGCGACGGTCAGCGACTGGGCCAGGGCCGGAACGGCCAGGAGCGGGAGCAAACAGACGCCGGCGAGAAGACGGTTCATGGCAATTCCCCTTGGTTATTGTCGTTGAATTGAAGCTTCAGGCCGCCTGGGCGGCCTTGCCGCGGCGCTTGGCGAGCACCTCGGCGAAGAAGTCCTCGACGCGCGGCACGGCGCGCACCCCGTCATGGGCCATGTTCGGGACGAGATCGAAGCGCACCGAGACGCCGGCTTCCTCGAAGGATTTGCGCAGCGTATCCAGGCGCTCGGGCCTCGTGCGGCCGGCATGGTTGGCGTCCGGCATCCAGTTGCGCCCGCCCGGCTTGTGGGTGATCTCCCAGGTCTCGAGATCGGCGGCGCCGACGATCATCTGCACGGGCACGCGGCGCATCGCCTCGATGTCGGGCTCCTTGCCGAAGAGCTCCTTCATGTTGCGGGTGCCGACCCACCAGTCGCGGCTGGGGTCGAGCAGCGTCACCGAGCCCGGCGCGCCGATCGCGGCGGCCCAGAGCCTCTCGGGCTGCAGCAGCAGGAAGCGATGGGCGAAATGCCCGCCGCCGGAATAGCCGAACAACCCGAACTGCTCGAAGCTCAGCGCGTAGCGGGCGCCGACCTCGGAGACCATGGCGAGCAGGATCTCGTCGTAACGGATCGTGCCCTCGCGCATGTATTTGAAGCCGTCGCGATTGTCGTCGCCGAGCACGCCGATCGGGAAGAGCGGCGCCAGGATGATGCAATTGTTCCAGCGCGCGAACTCGGCGAAGGCGTTGCGATACTCGGTGAAGCCGCGGCCGGTGCCGTGCATGGCGACGACGAGATCCGGCGCCGGCCCGCCCTTGCCGAGGGTCTTGGGCACGTAAAGGCAGTAGCTGAAGCGCGGATCGGCCTTGCAGGACATCACCGGCGTCGGGCCGAGATCATAGAGCGCGCGGGCAATGGCGGCGCTGTCCTGCTGGGCCTCTGCGGGCTGAGCCTGGGGGGAGGACATGCGGTACCTCTTGATCTGTGCAATAATTGGCGCCAATTAAGTCGCACATCGTGTCGGGCCCTGCAACAGTCTTGTGACGATCGGCGCGGGACAGGCTAAGAGGCCGCATGGAACAGAGCCGCAAATCCCGGCGCGTCGTCAGTCGGCGCGCTTTGGCCAACGAGATCGCCCAGGCGATCCGCCTGCGCATGTACCGACCCGGCGAATGGCTGCGGCAGATCGATCTCGAGGAGAAGTTCCAGGCGACGCGCTTCGACGTTCGCGCCGCGCTGGAAGAGCTCGCGGTGCGCAAGACGATCGAGCATGTGCCCAATCGCGGTTACCGCGTCGCCGAGATCGACCTGGCGACCTATTTCGCCATCCGCGACACCCGGATCATCCTGGAGACCGGCGCCATGACGGGCGTCGTGGCCCATATCACGGAAGAGGCCATCGAGCGGCTGGCGGTGCTGGCCCGCGAATTCGGCGAGGCGGTCGTCTCCGGTACCCGAATCGAGCAGAGCGAGATCAACGGCGCCTTCCACCACCTGATCTACGCCCACTGCGGCAATCCGGTGCTGGAGGAGACGATCTGGGCGCTGCGGGACCGCTCGCGCGGCTCGCAGGTCACCGTCTGGGCCTCCCACCAGGCCCTGCTCGCCAGCGACCGCGACCACCATGCGATGATCGAGGCCTTGCGGCGCAGGGATGCGCCGCGTCTTGCCGAGCTGATCCGCCACCACATCGACAAGGACATGGTGGACGAGACCGGTCAGCTGCCGTCGCTCAGCGCTTGACCGAGACTTCCCAGAGCTGGGGCAGGGAGGTCAGCGAGGAGGTGTAGCCGTCGACCTTGTCGCCCGTCGCGCCGCCGGCGATGCCGTTATAGAGCATGATCATCGGCATCTCGGCGAGGAAGCGGCGATGCAGCTCGTCGAAAATCGCCTGGCGCTCGGCGGTTTCCGCGACCACCATCGACTTCTCCAGCAGCGCCTGCACCTCCGGATTGTCCCAGAGCTTGCGCGGCTGCTTGTCCTTCGGGCCGGTCATCGACTCGTAGGAGAGGGCGGGGTCCATCCGGCCCGAATAGGGGAAGGCCTGGATCTGGTAGTTACCCTTGCTGTAGCGGTCGAGCTGTGTCGCCCATTCCAGCACTTCGATGTCGACGTTCAGCCCGGCAGCCTGCAGCATCTGCTGCGCCACCACGGCCGCGTTGAAGCTCTGCGGGTAGCGCTTGTTGGCGAGCATCACGATCTTCTCGCCCTTGTAGCCGGCCTCGGCGATCAGCTTCTTGGCGGCAGCGAGATCGAAGCGGACATCCTCGTCCTGGACCTTGCCGTGATAGGAGGAGAGCGTCGGTATGATGGAGCCGTTGGGCTTGCCGATCCCGTCCGTCACGGCGGAGACCAGCTCGGCCTTGTCGATCGCGGACGCGATGGCGAGGCGCAGCTTGACGTTCGACAGAACGGGATCACGCGTCTGCATGATCAGGCCGACCAGCCCCATATGCGAGCTGACGGACAGCTTCACCTTTTCGGTCTTCTTGAGCTCGGCGACGTCGGCATTGTCGACATCCGGCACGACATCGACGTCGCCGCTGAGCAGCGCGGCCTTTGCCGTCGCCATGTCGGGGATGACCATGAAGTGCAGCTCGTCGACCAGCGGGCGCTTGCTGCCCGCCATGCCGTCGACCTTGCCGGAAAGCGCCGCATAATCAGCGAACTTCTCCAGACGAACCACCTCGCCGCGTCGCCATTCGACGAACTTGAACGGCCCCGTTCCGATCGGCTTGTCGAAGCTGCCATCGGCCTTGAGCGAATCCTTGTGCATCACGCCGGCCATCGCGCAGTCGGTGCGCGCGAGCGAGGAGAGGAACAGCGCGCTCGGCTTGTCGAGGGCGAAGACGACGGTGTGCGGATCGGGTGCCGTGACGCTCTCCACCTTGACGATGCCGCGGCCGTCGAATTCCGAAAGGCAGCGCCAGTCGGTCTTCGGCGCCATGTAGCGGTTCCAGCTCCAGACGACGTCGGCGGACGTCATCTCGGCACCGTTGTGGAACTTGACGCCCTTGCGCAGCCGGAAGGTGTAGCTCTTCCCGTCGGCCGAGCGCTCGACCTTTTCGGCCAGCAGCGGCTTGGGCTGCGCGTCCTCGCCATAGGCGACGAGCCCCTCGACGATATGGAGCGCCACCCCGTCGGTATTGTGGTCGCGGTTGACGCCCGGATCGATCGACCGGATGTCCGCCCGCAGCTGGACCCGCAGCGTCGAGGGCGCCTGCGCCCAGCTCGCGCCTGCTCCCAGCGAAAGCGCGGCCAGCGAAAGCAGGCCCTTCTTCATCGTCTGTCGCAACATCGGCATCTTCCCCTCTTTTTCGTGACCGGTGCTGTCGAGGTCCAGCGCGCTATTCGGCGGCTTGCGCCAGGCTGCGCGGCTCCTCGCTCAGGCTGTATCGGGTGAAGTTCCGGTTCAGGGCCGGGAGCGGGCAGACTTCCATCACGCCGAGCTCGGGCTGCATGATCACCATCGCGACGGTGGCGGAAAGGTTGCCGGTGTCGTTCGGCCGGGGCGGGCGGCAGACCGAATGCGGCGTCAGGAAATCGTCGAAGAAGGCGTTCTTGAGGTCCTCGACGGCGAGCTTGCCGCCGGCTTCGTCGAGCAGCTTCTTGACCCGCCAGTCGCGGTAGAAGGAATCCGGAACGCGGGCCGCGCCGCCCTCGCTCACCTTCGAGAGCGCCGCCTGGCCGACCCAATGGTTGGCGTGGACGATCAGCCCTTCCGCCGGGTAGATCGGGAAGGCTTCGTCGGGCGCGCATTCGAAATCGATCGCGAAGCCCTGCACCGTCGAGATCATCATGTTGTTGGAGCAGGATTTCGGCGTGGCGGCGACCGCCTTGATCGCGTAGGCGAAATGCTCCTGCTCCAGCACCTTGCGGCGGATCAGCGCCAGCGGCACGCCGATCTGGGTGAAGTCGCGGTCGGATTCGAGATAGTTGGCGGTGATGCAGATGCCGGCGGCGTTCATGCCGCTACGGGCGAGCCCGCCCGCCTCGACGAAGGTCAGGATGTCCGGCCCGTCCTCGCGGCGCACCCGCAGTACGATCGCCGTCTCGGCGCATTCGGCCTTCCAGTCCCAGTTCTGGCCGTGGATCACCGCGCCGGTGGCGCTGCGCTCCGGCAGGATCACCGCGCCGGTGCAGCCGTCGTCGAGCTCCGCCTCTTCGAGCTCGATCGGCTTGTTCTTGACGAGCCGCGCCTTGGCGATCACCTCGGTGCGGGCATTGATCATCACGATGTCTTCGAGCGCGACGCCCGCGCCATCGGCGATGCCGCGCATCTCCTCGATGTAGTGCGCGCCGAAGGCCTCGATCTCCTTGGCGAATTCGCCGATCAGCGCCGACTTCGCCGCGGCATCATAGCCGAGCTCGCCGAGCTGGCCGCCATAGAGCTCGATCGAGCGCTTGACGCGCGACGGCACCGCGGCGCCATGCTGGCGGCCGCGCTCATAGGCGCTGCCGGAGACGTCGACGAAGGGAACGGGTTCGATCATGGTCGCGCAGATCCGCAGATTGGCTCGGGACAATTTCTAATGTATTTCATCGTGACGAAAAACAATCAAGCACCTTCATGACGACGAAGCTTCAGCAGGATCTTGCCGACCGGATCATGGCCCTGATCCGCGAGGACGCGTTGGCTGCGGGCGCCTGGCTCAACGAGAGTGACACGGCGCGGCGGCTGAACGTCTCGCGCACGCCGGTCAGGGGCGCCTTCGATCGTCTTGCGGCACTCGGTGCCGTGCGGCGGCACCCCAATCGCGGCATCGAGCTGATCGAGCCGAGCCGTCGGGCACCGGATTCCGCGGGCGAGGACGACGCGGTCGAGGCCGCCATGGTGCGCCTTGCGCATGACCGCGAAACCGGTGTGCTGGCCGACGAGTTCTCCGAGCAGGAGGTGATGCGGCGATACGCATTGTCGCGGCCGCAGGCCCAGCAGCTTCTGCGCCGGCTCGCGGAATTCGAGATGGTCGAGCGCAAGCCCGGCTATGGCTGGCGGTTCGTCGCGCCGCCGCGCGATCCGGGCGCGCATGACGAGCGCTATCGCTTTCGCCTTCTGATCGAACCGATGAGCTTCCTCGAGCCCGGCTTCGCGCTCGCCGGGCACTGGATCGAAACCATGCGCCGGGACCATCGCGACACCCTCTCGCGCCCTTGGCGGCAAGGCTCGGCGATCGGCTTCTTCGAGATGAACGCGGCCTTTCACGAGGGCATCGCGGCAGCCTCCGGCAATCGCTTCATCCTGTCCGCGGTCCGGCGCCTGAATCAGTCCCGGCGGCTCTCGAACTACGACTGGGTCTTCGGTTTCGAGCGCGTCGAGGTGAATTGCCGCGAGCATCTGGAAATGCTGGACGCGGTCGAGAAGGGTGACGCGGTGCGGGCCTCGGATCTCATGCGAAGCCATCTCCAGCGCGCCAGCGAACTGCGGCAGCGATAGGCAGGCACGCACCAGGCGGCGCCTTCCGGTCCAGAGTTGTCGTCAGAGCAGTTTCAGCTGCGCGGCGAACCGGAATCCGATGGCGTGCACGGCCTTGAGCGGAAGCTCGACGCCGGCATCCTGGGCTTTCTGCCGCAGCCGCCGGACCACGGCGTCGAGGCTGCGGCTCTCGCTGCTCGCGTCGGCATAGCCCAGCTCGGAAGCGAGTTTCTGTCGCGATACCGTCGTTCCTTCAGCGCGCGCCAAGGCCTCGACGAGCAGCATCTCCCGTCCGGAAAGAGCCAGCCGCGTGCCGTGTGGCGGCAGGAGCGCCTGTCGCATCGCATCCAGCTTCCAGGCGGAATCGGAGGGCAGGGATGGCGTCTGGGGATTGGCCGGGGAGGGCGCTGGGCCCAGCGTGCGGGCGCGCCTGGTGAGATTGCGGACGGCAAGGAGGAGTTCCTCCCCGTCGACCGGCTTCGTCAGGTAGAGGTCGGCACCGACGCTGTAGCCCCTGACGCGATCGTCTCGCCCTGCGCGGGCGGTGAGTAGAACGACGCCCATATTGCCTTCTTCGGCCGCGTCCCGGGCGAGCTCGAAGCCGCTCGTGTCGGGCAGATTGACATCGAGGATCGCCACATCGAAGCGATCGGTCCGAAGCGCCTTGTAGAACGCGATTCCCGACGAGGCCTCCGCGACTATTAAGCCGCTCAGTCGCAGGTAATCCGCCAGCCCGGCACGCAAGTCGTTGTCATCCTCGACAAGGAGAACGCGGATTGGGCGGTCCAAGCCCTCGGAAAGCAAATCGATCTCTCGTGGCATAGCGGCTTTTGTTGCGACTCGGGTAAGCACGACGCAGCGCTCGAAGCGATATGACGTTTATACCGCTATGACCGGTCTATGAAGCCCGAGGGAACGACTTGGCTGAATTTCTGAACCGCTGGTGGCGGCTGATTGCCATCGGTCTGGTCGCTTCGCTCGTCCTGCTGGTCGGTTCCGTGCCGCCGGGCCTGGCTCGCGACAGCGGCCAGCACGAGCGCGGGCTGGCCGCAAACGGCCTGGCGGACGAAGTGCCGCTGGACGGCCGCGTCTCGGTGCTGATCGACCCCTCTCGCAATCTGGCACTGAAGGACGTTCTGGCCACCGGCGAGCGCTTCAGGCCGCTGCGGGGCAGCGGAGTCAACCTGGGCTATGTTCACGATGCGGCCTGGCTGCTCATTCGAATACCGAATGCGGGTAACGGGCAGGCGCTGCTGTCGCTGAGTCCGAATTTCGTGGACTTCATCGATGTCTATGTGGCGGACGCCGTCGAAGAGCCCGAGCTTGCGGATTTCACGCATTACGCCATGGGCGACCACCGCCCGTTCCCGCCGGACGAGGTGTCCGGGCTGGACAATGTGGTGCCTCTCAATTTGCGCGCAGATCGGGAGGCCGTGGTCTATGTGCGCATTGCAAGCGTCAATTCCTCGCTGAACATCTCGGCGTCCCTCTACTCTGCGGCTCGCCATACCTATCGGGTGACCCTCATCAGCTTCGCCTCCGCCCTGTGGTTCGGCGGAATGGCGGTGATGATGTTGATCCAGCTGGTTTTCTATCATTTCGACCGCAAGGCGTCCTATCCGCTCCTGGCCTTTGCGACCTTCGCGGCCATGATGGTCTACATCGGTAATCTGGGCCTCTCGCGGCTCCTGTTCTTCCCGGATGGCGGCAACGGCAACGATCTTTTCACCGGAGGGGCGGTCTGGCTCGGCCTCGTCGCCGCGCCGCTGGCTGCCAGCAGCATCCTGGAAATGCCGAGGCGAAGCCCCTGGCTGCATCGCATCTTCGTTGGCGCTTCGGTGCTCGGTGTCGTCGGCATCGTCTTCGTCCTGTTCGACGCCAATCTCGCTTTCGCGCCCTATGGCAGCATCCTCATCCTCGTCCTCGCCACGCTGGCGATGCTCTTCGGCCTGTGGGAAATGCGCCGGGACGATGCCGGCACCGTGCTGCGCGCCATCGCCTATTTCATCGTCTGGGTCGGGTTGGTGGCGACAGTGACGCAGCGGGCCGGCTATTGGCTGCTGCCCAACTGGCTGGCCCATAGCTACACGGTCAGCTGTCTCATCCAGACCCTGCTGCTGACGGCGTCGCTTGCCGTCCGCCTGCGCGCTGCGGAGGCGATGAACAGCTCGATGCGCGAACAGGCTCTCGTTGCCGCGCAGGCCGCCGAGCAGCGCGCCAATGCCATGGTGCGCGAGCGGACGGTGGAGTTGGCCGATGCGAAGCGCGTCGCCGAGGACGCGCTCAAGGCCGAGCTGGAATCGCAGGCCGAGCAGGTGCAGTTCCTGGAGGTGATATCGCACCAGTATCGCACGCCGCTGGCCGCGATCCGGTCCAATGTCGACAGCATTGGCCTCAGCCTGCCGCAGAGCGATCTCGACAACCGGCAGAGGCTCGACCGGGTTCGGCGCGGCATCATCCGGCTGGTCGAAACCCTCGAGCTCAATCTCAGCCGCAGCCGCCTTCAGGGGCCTGCTTTCGCGCCGCAACTGGGGCGCGCGCTCCTGAGCGACATCGTTTCATCCGCTGCCCTGCGCGCGCGGGACCTGTTTCCCGCCGACATCATCACCGAAATGGAGCCCAAGGCGGAGAGGGCCCATCTGATGGCGGATATGCCGATGTTCGGGATTGCGATCATCAACCTGCTGGAAAACGCCGTTAAGTTCTCCAGCTCCGGAGATCGGCCACGCATCATCCTGTCCTGCGGCGCAGCGAACGGGGAAGCGGAGTTTGCCGTGACCGATTACGGCATCGGAATTCCTGCCGCCGAAATTCATCGCGTCCTGGAACGAGCCGTTCGCGGATCGAATGCCGACAGCATCGACGGTTCCGGGCTCGGCCTATCCCTGGTTCAGCGCATCGTCGCAGCCCATAACGGGCGGGTCACGATCGAAAGCACGGAAGGAAGCGGCACGACTGTGCGGCTGAGCGTTCCCCTTGTATCCTAGCTTGCCAGAGAGACCGATCCGAAATTCCCTCGGAGCCTGTTTGGAGCCTTTCAGAATGAGGTTCGCGTTTCGAGCGAGGCTCTTGGGTAAGTTTGCCTGAATTCGACGCTCGGTTGCTCTGGCGCCCGGTATTGGAAACGTGGTCGCTTCAGGGCGTCTCGAAAAGACGGCGCGCAAATCTGTCTGATATTCTGCGCCCGTGATCGTTTGGCGACGGTTTCCGTTTCAACTCGTTCCAAATCACGCCAAAGCGTTCCGGCTGGTTTCTGTCGCGGAAACACTGCGGCCCGTAAGCTTTTCTGGGCTTGCGCGATTCGACACGGCAGTGCAGCCGCGACGCCTGAAATTCAACCGATCGATCAGCTTCGAGACACCGGGCGCCGCTAGTTTGCGGGCTCGCGATACGCCTAACGAGGAAAGCCTGTGACGACCCTGAAAAGAACCCTGCGACGCCAGCTTCTCGCAGGCGTTGCGACAGGTATTGCCGCGATCGGCCTTCCCGCTGCTGCAGGCGCCTATGAGCTCCCGGATTGGCTGAAAGCGCCGTTCGGCGGAAGCGCCGTGAGGTCCCTGCCTTCGTCCGTCCAGGCGAGCGCGACGGCGAGCAGCTTCGTGACCTCCGAGTATCTCCTCAACCACGGTCTCGCGCAGATCAACGCCGCCGAGGCCTATGCGCTCGGCTTTACCGGAAAGGGCGTCCTGGTCGCCGTCGTCGACAGCGGCCTCGACACGCGGCTTCCGGAATTCGCCGGGCGGGTCTCGCCTCTGTCGCGAAACTTCGGCCTCGACGGGCTGCCTCCCACGGACGTTTCGGACAGCGATAGCCACGGTACCCATGTCGCGGGCACCATCGCCGCAAATCGCGATATGGTGGGCATGCATGGCGTGGCCTTCAACGCGCAGATCATGGCCCTGCGCGCCATCGTGGACGCGGGCGGCGACTCCGCTGCGGCGATCGAATATGCGGCGGCCAACGGCGCCAGGGTCATGAACGGCAGCTTCGGGCCGGGACATCCGGAGCGCTTCCTCGATGACGGCAGCCCCAACCCCGACTACGTGCTCCTCACGCAGTTCAACTATGACAACGCCGAGTTGCAGCGAGATGTCGTGGCTGGCCGCCGCGCCGCGGCCGCCGACATGGTCATGGTCTTCGCGGCCGGGAACGCGCGCGACGACCAGCCGATCATCGCCGAGCACCCGATGGGTGGCTCCTTCTTCCCTGCCATGCGCCCGTCAAACGCGGATAGCGGGATGTATGGTGTCATAGACGGCCACAGCATGGTCGACCTCCGCCAGGTCGATTTCTCGGATCTCCAGCCCTACACGCTCGCCGTCGTCGCGGTGGACATCCACAACAAGCTGGCCTCGTTCAGCAATAAATGCGGGCTAGCCGCCGCCTGGTGCCTTGCCGCGCCCGGAGTGGGGATCATCGCCACCGTTCCGCAGGGCATGGGCAGCGCACCCGGTTAGACGTCCGAGAGCGAGACTTATGCCTGGGACGACGCCGGATTGCGCCGGGCTTCGAGCTGGCGGCGTCCTATGATGGCGATCTGCGTGACAGGGCGACCTCTCACCGCTTTTCACTCGGTATCAGCGGGCGCTGGTGATCCGATCCGAAACGAGGAGATGGATTGCCGCGTGACGATCTATGCTTGCGGTGGCCACGGGGGATGAGGGCATGAGCGTCGGGACCGGAAGCGAGCTGCTGGGCGGCTGCATCGTCGATGTTCCAGGCATCAGCCTCGGCCATCACACGCTGTCGTCGCGCCCGACCGGCTGCTCGGTCATCCTCTGCGGGAAGGGGGCGGTCGCCGGCGTCGATGTGCGCGGCGCCGCGCCCGGCACGCGCGAGACCGATCTCCTCGACCCGAGCAACTACATCGAGCAGGTCCATGCCGTGCTGCTCTCTGGCGGCAGCGCCTATGGCCTGGCGGCGGCGACGGGCGTGGTGCGCTATCTGGAAGAGCGCGGGACTGGATTTCCGATCGGGGCGGGCGTCGTGCCGATCGTGCCTGCCGCGGTCCTGATGGACCTCGGCGTTGGCGATTTCTCGATCAGGCCGGACGCCGAGGCCGGATACCAGGCCTGCCTGAAGGCGACGCGCGAGCCCTCGTCCGAGGGCAATGTCGGGGCCGGAGCCGGAGCCTCGGTGGGCAAGTTCTTCGGCCCCGCCTTCGCGATGAAGGGCGGGCTCGGAACGGCGAGTTGGACATTGCCGGGCACCGATATCGTCGTCGGCGCCGTCGTCGCGGTCAATGCCGTCGGCGACGTCTATGATCCGCGCAGCAGCAGCATCCTGGCCGGAGCGCGGGCGGAAGGGGGATCAGGCTTCCGCGATACCGTCGCCGCGTTGATGGGCGGGCATGGCCTGACGTCGCCGGCCGGAGCGAACACCACGATTGGCGTGATCGCCACCAATGCGCCCTTCAACAAGGCGCAGTTGCGCAAGATCGCGCAGCTCGCCCATGACGGCTTCGCACGCGCGATCAACCCCGTGCACACCATGTATGACGGCGATACCATCTTCGCGCTGTCGACGGGCAAGTCGACGCATCACGCGGCCGATGTGACGGTGATCGGGACCGTCGCGGCCCAGGTCATGGCCCACGCCATTGCCCGCGCCGTCATGCAGGCCGAAAGCCTGCCGCAATACGACCTGCCGGCCTGGCGAGACTATGCGGGGTCGGCCCCCGGTTAGGCCGCCGACGATCTTTGTGATTGTGCAAGCTTGGGGCCGGCTGGGGCCGGCCTGAGAACGGCGCGGCTTGCGCCCTCTCGCTCCCGCGCCTAGATTTAACCCGATCCGTTGGGGTGCCGCGAGGCTGAGAGGTGCTGATGCACCAACCCATCGAACCTGATCCGGATAATGCCGGCGAAGGGAACGGTCCTGGTTTCGTCGCTAGCCGTCATGCCATGGCCGTCGCCTTCCCCGACGAATGGGAATGGCATGGCGCATTCGTCCATCGATCCGTCTCGCAACAGGCCGCTCCATGTCGGCATCGTCGGCGCGGGCGTTGTCGGCTTGGCTTGCGCGGTCGAGCTGCTCGGTCGCGGCGCTACGGTCGAGATCCATGAGCGCGGCGCCTTTGCGGGCGAGCGGGCCTGCTCCTGGCATGCGGGCGGCATGCTGGCGCCCTGGTGCGAGGGCGAGAGCGCCGAGGAGCCCGTCATCCGCCTCGGCCAGGAGGCAGCCGGCTGGTGGGAACGCCATGTCGCCGGTGTCGTCCGCAAGGGCACGCTCGTGCTGGCGCCGAGCCGCGACCGCAGCGAGCTCCGCAGCTTCGGCAGCCGCACCACCCGATTCTCCGAGCTTGACGGCGAGGGCATCGCCGCGCTCGAGCCTGACCTTGCCGGGCGCTTCGCCAAGGGCCTCTTCTTCGAGGACGAGGCGCATCTCGATCCAAGGGCCGCGCTCAGCCGGTTGGCGGAGAAGGTCCTGGCCTTGGGCGGGCGCATCCATTTCGGCAGCGAGGCCGCGGCCGACGATCTCGCCGGCGACGCCGTGCTCGACTGCCGCGGCCTCGCCGCCCGCGATGCGCTTCCCGATCTGCGCGGCGTCAAGGGCGAGATGTTGCTGCTGCGGAGCCACGACATCGCGCTTTCTCGACCCGTGCGGCTGCTGCATCCGCGCATTCCCCTCTATGTCGTGCCGCGGGCGGACGGCCTCTTCATGGTCGGCGCGACAATGATCGAGAGCGGCGACCGCAGCCGCATCTCGGCCCGCTCGATGCTGGAACTCCTGGGCGCCGCCTATGCGCTGCATCCGGCCTTCGGCGAGGCCGAGGTCGTGGAGATCGGCGTCGATGCCCGCCCTGCCTTTCCCGACAATCTGCCGCGGCTGACGCGCCGGGGCCGGGTCATCCTTGTCAACGGGCTCTATCGCCACGGTTTCCTGCTCAGTCCCGCCATGGCGCGGATGGCGGCGGATGCCGTGCTCGTGCCGGCCTGCATTCCGGAGATGTTGCATGACGCTGCTGCTTAACGGCGAACCGCAGGAGGTCGCCGCCGCGACCCTGGCCGACGCGCTGGCCGAACTCGGCTATGACGGCAAGATCGTGGCGACCGCCGTCAATGGCGATTTCGTCGCCGCGCGCCGGCGGGAGGCCTGCCAATTGGCCGAGGGCGACCGCGTCGAGATTCTCGCTCCGATGCAGGGAGGTTGAGATGAGGGCATTCTATGGTTTCGAGCCGAAGAACCGGCTCTTCCTCGGCACGGCGCGCTACCCTTCGCCCGCCATTCTGGCCGATGCGGTCAAGCGCTCCGGCGTCGAGGTCGTCACCGCCTCGCTGCGCCGCGAGGCGGGCCAGGACAAAGCGGGCGAGGGCGGGGCCGGCCAGGCCTTCTGGGCCCTGATCCGCGAGCTCGGCGTACGCGTCCTGCCCAACACCGCCGGCTGCCATACGGTCAAGGAAGCCGTCACCACCGCCCACATGGCGCGCGAAGTCTTCGGCACCGACTGGATCAAGCTCGAGGTCATCGGCGAGGACGACACGCTCCAGCCCGACGTCGTCGGGCTGATCGAGGCGGCACGCATCCTCTCGGATGACGGCTTCCAGGTCTTCCCCTACACCACCGAGGACATCGTCGTCGGCGGGCGCCTGCTCGATGCCGGCTGCGAGGTGCTGATGCCCTGGGGCGCGCCGATCGGCTCGGGCAGGGGGCTGAACAACGTCTACGGCCTGCGCACGATGCGCCAGCATTTCCCCGATATCCCGCTGGTCGTCGATGCCGGCATCGGCCTGCCCTCCCATGCGGCGCAGGCGATGGAGCTGGGCTATGACGCGATCCTGCTCAACACGGCGGTCGCCAAGGCCGGCAATCCGGCGCTGATGGCGCAAGCCTTCGCCAAGGCGATCGAAGCCGGCTGCGAGGCCTGGCAGGCGCAGCCGATCGAAGCACGCGACATGGCCGCTCCCTCCACGCCCGTCATGGGCAAGGCGTTCCTGTCGTGAAGGACGAGGACCCGATGAAGCTCGATCCGTTCTACCCGATCTTCGACAGCGCCGACTGGCTCGTGCGCATGCTGCCGCTCGGCGTCAAGCTGGTGCAGCTCCGCGTCAAGGAGAAGAGCGAGAGCGAGACCGCGCGCGAAATCGCCCGTTCCAGGGCGCTCTGTGCGGAAGCCGGCTGCGTGCTCGTCGTCAACGACTACTGGCGGCTCGCCATCTCCGAGGGCTGCGACTTCGTCCATCTCGGCCAGGAGGATCTCGACGACGCCGATCTCGGCGCCATCCGCAATGCGGGCCTCAGGCTCGGCGTCAGCAGCCATGACGAGGCGGAGCTGGAGCGCGCGCTTGAGACGAAGCCCGACTATGTCGCGCTCGGCCCGGTCTATCCGACCATTCTCAAGGCGATGAAATGGGGCCCGCAGGGGCTGGAGCGTGTCACGGCGTGGAAGCGCCGCCTCGGCACGATTCCGCTGGTCGGTATCGGGGGCATCTCGCTGGAGCGCGCGCCGGGCGTCTTCGCGGCCGGCGCCGACATCGTCGCGGCGGTGACCGACATCACCCTGAATGCCGATCCGGAAGCGCGGCTGAAGGCCTGGATCGCGGCGACACGGAAGGTCGGGGCGGCATAGCGCGCCATTCTCGGGCGAAGCGCAGACCCGAGAAACTCTTGCAGGAGATGCTCGGGTCAAGCCCGAGCATGACGTTCCGGTTCAGGCACTTTCCTTCGCGACATGCCCGTCGACATGGCCGAGGCTGCGCTCGGGGTCGAGCCGGTCGCGCACGCGCTGCTTCAGCACCTTGGAGTCCGGGAAGCCGCCATCCTCCTTGCGGTCCCAGATCAGCTCGCCGTCGTAATGGATTTGGAAGATGCCGCCGGTGCGCGGGATCAGCGCGATCTCGCCGATGTCCTGCCCGAAGGTCGAGAGCAGCTCCTGGCCGAGCCAGGTGGCACGCAGCATCCACTGGCACATCGAGCAATAGGTGATCGCGATGCGCGGGCCGGGCTTGGGGGCGGTGTCGGTCATGATGGTCTGCCTCGGGATCGAAAACTCGCCCTTCGAGACCATGCTTCACCCGCCGGCGCAAGCGCATCGCGGCATGGCGGCCCGGCTCGTGGCGGTCAGCGTGGGATCGCGAAGCGCAGCGGCCCACCGTCGCAGAGCCCGTCCGACAGAATCACGGCGTCGTAAGGCTCGCCCGGCCTGTCCGCCAGCAGCGTGATCGCCTCCGGCTTGATCTCCTCGTCGCAGCCGCGCAGCTTGACGCCGCGGAGATCGAGGCTCGCCAGCGGCCTGACGTTGTCGCTGCCGTCCTTGGCGTTCCAGCGCAGCACGGTGAAGCCGCGCTTCTCGTTGCTCTTGTCGTCGTCGGGCCCGGCCAGAACCAGGATGCCGTCGCTGGCGGCGACGAGGTCGCGCACCGCCCGGCCGGCGCCGACCGCGACGCTGAACAGCCTGGCACGCGGGTCGCCCCCCGCGAACAGTGCATCCGCATCGACGGACAGGATCCTGGCCTGTCCGTCCTTCGCCGGTCCGCGAAAGCCGACGAACAGCCTGCCGTCCTTCACCGCCAGCCCCTCGATATTGACGCCGCGCCGGCCGGGGAGATGAGGCGCGTCCTCGGGCGGCTCGCTGCCGAGACACATCGCCTCGCCGACATGCTTTTTGAGGCCGGGGATGCCCGCCATCAGAGTCCAGAGCGCGCCCGTGTCGACGAGCTCGGCCAGCTTGCCGCGGCCGGTGGCGGGGTCGATGGGGAAGCGGATCAGGTGGCGGCTGCCGGGATTGCTCGCGCAATCGCCGCGCTTCGCGCTGTGCGATCCCACGACATAGTAGAAGCGGCCATCGGTCGCTGCGCCCTCGCCGTCGAGCTCGACCGTGCCGGGCAGCACCCCCACGCGCTCGGCGTCGGGGCGCAAGCCCTCCTTGCCGAGCGTCAGATAACGGGCCTCGCCACCCTCGTCGAACACGGCGAGGCAGAAGCCGGGCGCCTTGGGGAGGGAGGGGCAGGCGATGCCGCTCAACGAGCGACGCGTCTTGTTTTGCTTGCTCGCAAAGGTGAAGCCCTGGCCCGAACTCAGGATTCCGCCCAGCGGTGCGAGCGCGGGCGGGTCGGCTGCATCGGCGGGGCCGGCCAGCAGCGGCAGCCCGAGCAGCATGGCGAGCGCAATTCTGATGAGGGGCATTGGCATGGCGATGCGCTCTAAGGTTGTGTTTTGACGATAAGGCGACGGGCGCCGATGGGAAAGCTGCTTAGCCGGTCACCGCGCTGAGGCTGCGCGAGGGATAGCGCAGAGCGACGTCGAAGGGGTTGAGCATGGCGCCCAGTGCCTGCGCCTCCGTGCGCAGGATCGCGATGACGTTGGGCAGCCGGTCCTCGCGCAGCCGTTCCGCCAGCGTGCCGATGCTCAGCGCCGCCACCGCGCGCCCGTCCGCATCGCAGACCGGCACCGCCGCGCCGGCCATGCCGGGAATCAGCCCTGTGTTGAGGTTGACCCAGCCCTGCTCGCGCGCGACGGCGATCGCGCAGCGCAGAGCCGCCTCGTCGAAGAAGCCGCGGTCGAGCAGGCGGGGCATGTTGAAGCGGATCACCGCGTCGCGCTCGGCTTCGGGCAGATGCGCCAGGATGGCGAGGCTGCCCTGGCCGATGCCGAGCGGCACCTTGCCGCCGATGTCGCCGGTGAAGGAGCGGATCGGGAAGGGGCCCTCGACCCGGTCGAGACAGACCGCGTCATAGCCGTTTCGCACCAGCAGGAAGACGGTGTCGCTGAGTGTCGCCGAGAGCCGCAGCAGCGCCGGCCGCGCCAGTTCGCGCAAGCCTCCGGCCTGGCCGGCGCGGGCCGCCATAACGAAGAAATCGAGCGCCGGCCGGTAGCGCTTTCCACCCGCGACCTGCTCGACGAAGCCCTCTGCCATCAGGTCGCGCAGGATGCGATGCGCGCTCGGCTGGCCGCAGCCGGCGGCGGCGGCGATATCCTTCAGCCGCATGCCCGCCGCATCGCCGGTCGCGACCACGCGCAAGAGACGTAGCGCGCGCTGCAGGCTGGATGCCGGTTCGGTTGATTCGAATGATTTCATGAAATTAGCGCCCGTCTGAATCGAATAAAAATTCCATATATATGAATTAAGGCGATATAAATTCGTCGATATGAAATCGATTGTTGACGGATTTATGGCCCCCGAGTCTCTTGATGGCGCTTAAACATTCCCGGCCTCCGGCTCGCTCATGCCCGGATGGCCCCTGTTCGAGGTGCTGATGGGCTTTCTGACGCTGCAGTCGCTGAGCAAGATCTATGGCAATCTCGCCGCCGTGCGCGATGTCGACCTCAGCGTCGCCCAGGGCGAGTTCGTCTCGCTGCTCGGTCCTTCCGGCTGCGGCAAGACCACGACGCTGCAGATGATCGCGGGCCTCGTCGAGCCGACGGGCGGGCGCATCACCCTGGACGGGCGCGACATCACCCATGAACCGCCGAACAAGCGCGGCCTCGGCATCGTCTTTCAGAGCTACGCCCTGTTCCCGCATATGACGGTGGCGGAGAACGCCGCCTTCGGGCTGGAGATGCGCAAGATCGGCAAGGCCGAGCGCGACCGCCGCGTCGCCGCGATGCTGGAGCTCGTCCATCTCGGCGCCTTCGCCGATCGCTATCCGCGCCAGCTCTCGGGCGGCCAACGCCAGCGTGTCGCCATCGCCCGTGCCCTGGTGATCGAGCCGCCGGTGCTGCTTCTCGACGAGCCTCTGTCGAACCTTGACGCCAAGCTGCGCGAGGAGATGCAGTTCGAGCTCCGCCGCATCCAGCGCAGCGTCGGCACGACGACGATCATGGTCACGCATGATCAGGCCGAGGCGCTTTCGATCAGCGACCGCGTCGTGGTGATGGAGCAGGGCGCGATGACGCAGATCGACGCGCCCTACCGGCTCTACGAGCGGCCGGCGACGGCCTTCATCTCGTCCTTCGTCGGCAAGATGAACCGGATCGAGGGCATCTGGCGCAACGGCAGGGCCGAGGTTGCGGGGCTTGCGCTACCGAGTGAACCGGCCGAACTCGCGCAGGACACTGCGGTGGCGCTGTCGCTGCGCCCCGAGAAGATCCTGCTCGGGGCCGCCGGGGAGGGCTTCCTCGACGGGCGCATCCAGGCGCGCTTCTTCCTCGGCAGCTACTGGCTGTTCAATGTCGAGACCTCGGCCGGCATCGTCTCGGTCTCGGTTCCCAACCAGGGTGACGAACCCCCGGCCGAGGGGGCGCAGGTCGCGCTCTCCTGGACGCCCGCCAGCCTCAAGGTCGCGAAGCTCGCGGGAGCCGCCGCGTGAGCGCCGCGAGCCCGAGCCTCGCCGGCGCCGGTCCGGCAGCATCGCCCGCCCGCCGCGCCAATCCCGCGCCCTGGCTGCTCGTCGGCCCCGGCGCGCTGATGTTCCTCGGCCTGGTGGTCCTGCCGCTCGTCCTGACGGTCATCCTGTCGTTCCACGCCTACGACCACAGCACCGGCATCAAGAACGAGTTCACGCTGGCGCACTACACGGCGGTCTTCTCGGACAGCTATTATCTCGGCATCTTCTGGCGCACGCTCCGCATCGCAGCGCTGACCACGCTGATCTGCGCGCTGATCGGTCTGCCAGAGGCCTATATCCTGTCGCGGATGCGCGATCCCTGGCGGTCGGTCTTCCTGCTGGTGATCATCGGCCCGCTGCTCGTCTCCGTGGTGGTGCGCGCCTTCGGCTGGAGCATGCTGCTGGGCTCGACCGGGCTGGTGAACCAGACGCTGCAGGCGCTCGGCTTCGGGTCGGTCAGGCTGCTCTACACCGAGACGGCGATCGTGATCGCGCTTGTCCACGTCATGCTGCCCTTCATGGTCATCCCGGTCTGGACCGCGCTGCAGAAGCTCGACCCGATGGTGGAGGCCGCGGCCTGGACGCTGGGCGCCTCGCGCTTCACGGCACTGCGCCGCGTGGTGATGCCGCAGGTCTCGCTCGGCATGCTCTCCGGCAGCCTGCTGGTCTTCGGGCTCTCGGCCAGCGCCTTCGCCATTCCGGGCCTGCTCGGCGGCCGCCGCCTCAAGATGGCGGCGACGCTCGTCTATGACGAATACATGCACGAGCTGAACTGGCCGCTCGGCGCTGCCATCGCCATCATCGTGCTCGTCGCCAACCTCGCCATCATGCTGGCCTATAACCGCATGGTCGAGGCCCGCGCCCGCCGGACCCTGGGGTGAGCGCCATGCACAAGAACGGCCCCATCGCGCTCATCTTCCACGGCCTCGTCGTCGCCTTCGTGCTGGCGCCGCTTGTGGTGATCTGCCTCGTCGCCTTCACGCCCGAGAACACGCTGAGGATCCCGACCACCAGCTTCTCGCTGCGCTGGTTCCACGCGATCTTCCAGCATCCCGACTTCGTCGCCTCCTTCGTCAACAGCCTGTGGCTGGCGACGCTGTCGGCGACGATCGCGATCGTCATCGCGGTGCCCGCGGCGCTCGCCATCGACCGCTATGACTTTCCCGGTCGCGGCGCGCTGAATGCGCTGTTCCTGTCGCCCCTGATCATTCCGCATCTGGTGCTCGGCGTGGCCTTCCTGCGCCTGTTCGCGCTGATCGGCGGCACCGGTTCCTTCGCCTGGCTGGTCGCGACCCATGTCATCATCGTCACGCCCTATGTGCTGCGGCTGGTGATGGCGTCCTTCACAGGGCTCGACCGCAGCGCCGAGCAGGCCGCGATGACGCTGGGCGCCTCGCACCTGACCGTGTTCCGCCGCATCACCGCGCCGATGATCCTGCCGGGCATCACCGGCGGCTGGCTGCTCGCCTTCATCACCTCGTTCGACGAGCTGACGATGTCGATCTTCGTGACCTCGCCCGCGACCGTCACGCTGCCCGTGCGGATGTACATGTACGCGACGGAATCGATCGATCCGATGATGGCCGCGGTCTCCGCGCTGATGATCGCCCTGACGGCTGCCGCGATGCTGATCCTCGACCGCGCCTTCGGCCTCGACAAGATCCTCGTCGGACAGAAGTAGGGCTGAAAGCCATGCCGCTGCTCCATCGCATCGTCCGCAAGGATCACGCTGCCATCGCGTTCACCCTCGATGGCAGGGCCTGCGAAGGCCGAGCGGGCGACACGCTCCTGACCGCGATCCTCAGCCATGCCGGGGCCGTCCGCCTCAGCGAGTTCTCCGGCCAGCCACGCGCCGGATTCTGCCAGATGGGTGCCTGCCAGGATTGCTGGGTGACGCTCGCCGGCGGCGAGCGCCTGCGCGCCTGCACCACGCCGCTTGCCGCGGGAATGAGCGTCGTCACCGGTTCGGGGATCGCCTCGTGACCGGCCGCGCACAGCCACTCATCGTCGGCGCCGGGCCGGCCGGAATCCGCGCGGCGCAGGCGCTCGTAGCAGTGGGCCTGCGGCCGCTGGTGGTCGACGAGGCGCCGGCCTGCGGCGGCCAGATCTACCGCCAGCGCCCGGTGCCCGACGGCCGCAGTGCCAAGTCGCTCTACGGCTCCGAGGCCGGCAAGGCGCAAGCGCTGCACGGCGCCTTCCACGCCTTGGCTGGCCATATCGACTACTGGCCGCAGGCTCTGCTCTGGAACCTGCGCGACGGTGATGCCGACATCGCGGTCGCAGGCGAGAACCGCCGCGTCGCCTATGACGGGCTGATCCTGGCCACGGGCGCGACGGACCGCATCCTGCCGGTCCCGGGCTGGACGCTTCCAGGTGTCTTCACGCTCGGCGGCTCGCAGGTCGCGCTCAAGGCGCAGGGCTGCGCCATCGGCTCCCGCGTCGTCTTCGCCGGCACCGGGCCGCTGCTCTATCTCGTCGCCTGGCAGTACATGAAGGCGGGCGTCGAGGTCGCGGCCGTACTCGATGCCGCACCCTTCTCGGCCAAGTTCGCCATGCTGCGCGGCCTGCCGCTGTTCCCGGCCATCGTGCTGCGCGGCATGCGCTTCGTCGCCGAGCTGAAGCTGCGCGGCGTCGCGCTGCATTCAGGCGTCGGGGGCGTCAGGATCGAGGGCACGCGCGAGGTTTCCGGCGTCGCCTGGCGCTCCGGCGGCCGCGAGCACCGCATCGCCTGCGACGGCGTCGGCTACGGCCTCACCTTGCGCTCGGAGACGCAGGCGTCCGACCTCGCCGGCTGCACCTTCCGCTTCGACGAGCGCGACCGCGCCTGGCTGCCGCAGCGCGACGCAGCGGGCCGCTCCAGCGTGGCCGGCGTCTATCTCGCCGGCGACGGCGCGGGCATCGCCGGGGCCGATGCCGCGGAGCGGGCCGGCGAACGCGCCGCGCTGGCGCTTTGCGAGGATCGCGGCCTGCCGGTCTCGCCGGAGCGTGCCGCCCGGCTGGAGCGCGAGCTCGCCCGGATCGACCGGTTCCGCGACGTGCTGGAGGCGGCCTTCCCCTTCCCGGCGCATTGGGCGGGCGGCATCGCCGACGACACGCTGCTCTGCCGCTGCGAGGAAATCAGCGCGGGCGAGGCCCGCGAGGCCATGGGGCGTTACGGCATCGTCGAACTCAACCGGCTGAAGGCGGTGAGCCGCGTCGGCATGGGGCGCTGTCAGGGCCGGATCTGCGGCGGCGCCGCGGCCGAGCTGCTGGCTGCAGAAACCGGGCAAGGCATCGGAAGCGTCGGCAGGTTGCGTTCCCAGGCGCCGCTCAAGCCCGTCCCGCTGGTGCTGCAGCCGGCAGTGCGCGACCGGGAGACCGCCGCATGAGCCAGCGCCTCGATGTCGATGTGGCGATCATCGGCGGCGGCCTCGTCGGTTCGTCGGCGGCGCTGGCGCTGCGCGGGATGGGCTTGAGCGTAGCCCTGCTCGACAAGGGTTTTTGCGGGGCGCAGGCGAGCGGCGTGAACTATGGCGGCGTGCGTCGGCAGGGCCGCCCGCGAAAGCAGTTGCCGCTGTCGCAGCGGGCCCATGCGGTCTGGCCGCGCCTTGCCGCGCTGATCGGCATCGACGGCGAATTCATCCGCTCGGGCCATCTCAAGCTCGCCCGCGGCGAGGCCGAGATGGCGGCCCTCGAAGCCTATGCAGCTGATGTCGCCGATCTGGACCTCGGCCTCGAGCTGATCGGCCACAACGACCTGCGCGAGCGCTTTCCCTGGATCGAGGGCGACATCACCGGCGCCTCGCTCTGCGCTGGGGACGGCCATGCCAATCCGCGCCTCGTCTCGGCCGGCTTCGCCAGCGCGGCGCGCCGGGCCGGTGCGCATGTGCTGGAAAACACGGCCGTGACCGGCGCCACGCGCAACGGCACAGGCTTTGCGATCGAGGCCGGCGAGGGCACCGCCATCCGCGCCGCGGCGTTGGTCAACAGCGCCGGCGCCTGGGCCGGCCCCTTCGCGGAGAGCTTCGGCGAGCCGGTTCCGGTCAGCCGCATCTACCCGTCCATGGTGGTGACCGAACCGCTCGCCCCGATCATGACCGTCAACACCGGCATGGAGGGCCGCGGCATCTATGCCCGGCAGGTCGAGCGCGGCAATTGCGTGGTCGGCGGCGAGCGCGGCTTGCCGCTGCCCGACGCCGATTTCTCGCGGCCGACCGGCGATGGTGCGCTCGCCATCATGAACAGGGCGGCCGGGCTCTTCCCGGCCATGCGCCATGCCCAGGCCATCCGCTTCTGGACCGGAACCGAAGCCGCGATGCCGGACGGCAACCCGGTGATCGGCCCGAGCGGCACGACGCCCGGCCTGTTCCACGCCTTCGGCTTCACCGGGGCCGGCTTCCAGATCGCGCCAGGCGTCGGCGAGGTCCTGGCCGAGCTCGTCCGCGACGGGGCCACCCCGACGCCGATCGAGGCCTTATCGATCGCGCGCTTCGCGAAACCTTCCTCAACCAGCGACCGCACAGCCGACGGCTCGGGTGCGGCCCGCCCTTCAGAGCCGCAACACAGGGGAAACCTCTCATGATCAACCGTCGCATCGCTCTCGGCGCCGCCGCCGCCACGCTCGCGCTCGTCGCCGGCAGCGCCGCAATTGCCCAGACCAAGACGCTCTATGTCGGCATGAACGGCGGCAACTTCGAGCGCACCTATACGCAGGGCGTCTTCCCGGATTTCGAGAAGGCCAACGACGTCAAGATCGTCGTCGTACCCGGCACCTCCTCGGACATCCTCGCCAAGGCGACGGCGGCCAAGGACAGGCCGCAGATGCACGTCATGTTCCTCGATGACGGCGTTATGTTCCGCGCCATTGGTGCCGGCCTCTGCGATAAGCTGAAAGACGGCCCGGAACTGGCCCAGCTTCCCCCCAACTCCCGTCTGAAGGACGGAATGGCGGCCGGTATCGATATGGGCATGACCGGGCTCGCCTATAACAAGAAGATGTTCGACGAGAAGGGCTGGGCGGCGCCGACCTCCTGGATGGATCTGGCCGATCCCAAGTTCAAGAACCTTGTCGTCTTCCAGTCGGCCGCGGCCTCGTCCTTCGGCCTGCACGCCTTCCTGATGTTCAACCGCATCCAGGGTGGCGATGAGGCCAATGTCGAGCCGGGCTTCACCAAGTTCCGCGACACCATCGGCAAGAACGTCATCGAGTTCATTCCGAACTCGGCCAAGATCTCGGAGATGGTCCAGACCGGCGAGGCTGCGATCTTCCCGCTGACGCCGACACAGGTCGCGACGCTCAAGTCGAAGGGCATCCCGGTCGAGTACGCTCAGCCCAAGGAAGGCTCGGTCGTGCTGTCGGTGGCGGAATGCGTGATCGCCAACAACTCCGAGCCGGAACTGTCGCAGAAGCTCGCCGCCTACCTACTCTCGGCAGACGCCCAGCAGAAGGCGATGACGTTCGGCAACGGCCTGCCCTCGAACCCGACCGCCAAGGCCCAGACGCCCGAGACCCAGGCGAGGCTCGACCAGTTCAACACCTATATGAAGACCGCCGTGATGCTCGACTGGGACGCGATCAACGCCAAGCGCCCCGAATGGAACAGCCGCTGGAACAAGACGATCGAGCGCTGAGTCGCTTGGTCATCTGAAACGGAGACGGCCGCCCTTGGAGGGGCGGCCGTTTTCGTTTCGGGATTCGTGCATCGCTTCAACCGAGCGGGAGCAACCCTCTGGGAAGAATCGGGAAGCGGCGGCGGGAGCTTCAGGCCTCCCCGGCATAGCGCCGGCGCAGATGCGCCTTGAACACGCCGGCGTCGAGCGGCCGCCCCGTCGCCTGCGTCAGCAATTCGTCCGTCTCCAGCAGCGAGCCCTGGCTGTGAATGTTGGCGCGCAGCCAGCCGAGCAGGGCGCTGAAATCGCCGCGGCCGATCGCCGGCAGGATGTCGGGCTCGGCCTTGCAGGCGGCGTCGAAGATCTGCGCCGCCGTCATGGCGCCGAGCGTATAGGTCGGGAAATAGCCCCAGCCGCCGCTCGGCCAGTGGATGTCCTGCAGGCAGCCCAGCCTGTCGTCCGGGACGGAGACGCCGAGCAGGGACTTCATGCCCTCGTTCCAGGCGCTGGGCAGCTCCGCCAGCGGCATCGCGTCGGCGATCAGCGCCTGTTCCAGCCGGTAGCGCAGGATGACATGGGCCGGATAGGTGACCTCGTCGGCATCGACGCGGATGAAGCCGGGCTCGACCCGCGTATAGCGCCGCCACAGCGCATCGGCCTCCCAGGCCGGGCCCGAGCCGCCGAAGGTCTCGCGCATCAGCGGCGCGGCGAAGGCGAGGAACTCGGCGCTGCGGCAGGACTGCATCTCGACCAGCAGCGACTGGCTCTCATGCAGGCTCATGCCGCGGGCAGCGCCGACCGGCTGGTTCAGGAAGCCCTGCGGCCGGCCCTGCTCGTAGAGCGCGTGCCCGGTCTCGTGCAGCACACCCATCAGCGCCTTGGCGAAGTCGCCCTCGTCATAGCGGGTGGTGATGCGGACATCGTTGTCGGCACCGCCGCAGAAGGGATGCGTCGAGACGTCGAGGCGCCCGCGCTCGAAATCATAGCCGAGCGCCGCCATCATCCTGAGGCCCAACGCGCGCTGCTTCTCGATCGCGAAGGGGCCTTGCGGATCGGCGATCTGCGGCCGCTTAGCCTGCACCGCCAGCACCTCCTGCGTGAAGCCCGGCAGGAAGGCGGCGAGGTCGTCGAACAGCGCGTCGATCCGCTCTGCCCGCCCGCCCGGCTCGTAGTCGTTGAGCAGCGCGTCATAGGGGGAAAGCCCGAGCTTCTCGCCCTTCGCCCGGCCGATCTCGCGCTGGATCGTCAGCACCTCGGCGAGATAGGGCAGGAGCCCGGCGAAATCGGCATCCGCACGCGCCTGCCGCCAGCGCATCTCGCAGGCCGAGATAGCCTTGCTCGAAGCCTCGACGAGGTCCGCCGGCAGCGCGGTCTCGACCGTCCAGAGCCGCCGGATTTCGCGCAGATTGGCGCGCTCCCAAGGCCCTTCGCCGAGCGAGTCATCGCCGTCGGCCTCCGCCAGCCAGTCGCCGATGCGCGGATCGGTGATCAGGCCGTGATGCATCACTCGCAGCAACGCCATACTCTCGGCCCGCGACGAAGCCGCGCCCTTCGGCATCATCACGTCGTTGTCCCATTGCAGGATGCCGATGGCGTTGCCGAGCGCGGAGGCGCGGGCGAAATGGGCGGACAGGTCGGAATAGGCGGTCATGATGGTCCGTCTCTTGTCGGTGTAGGCGAAGTGCCAGCCCGGCCGCCACGTAACCCGAGCCCTCATCCTGAGGAGCTGCGCAGCAGCGTCTCGAAGGATGAGGGCTGAGCCAGTGATCGATATCTCAGGCGAACAGGTTCTTGTACTGGCGCGGCTGCGAGCGCAGGTACTGGTTCGGCACCTTGACGCTGGCGCCGAGATGGGCGGCCGCATGCCAGGGCCAGCGCGGGTCGTAGAGCACGCCGCGCGCGATGCCGACGAGATCGGCGTCGCCGGTGCCGACGATCGCCTCCGCCTGGTCCGCCTCGGTGATCAGCCCGACAGCGATGGTCGGCAGGCCCGTCTCCTGCCGGACGGCGCGGGCCAGCGGCACCTGGTAGTTCGGGCCGAGCGGGATCTGCTGGGCGGCCGAGTTGCCGCCGCTTGAGACATGCATGAAATCGACGCCGCGCGCCTTGAGCTCGCGCGCGAAGGCGAGCGTCTGCGCGATGTCCCAGCCGCCCGGCACCCAATCCGTGGCCGAGACGCGCACGCCGACAGGGTAGCCCGCCGGCACCGCGGCCTTCACCGCATCGAATACGGCAAGCGGGAAGCGCATCCGGTTCTCCAGCGAGCCGCCATAGTCGTCCTCGCGGCGGTTCGAGAGCGGCGACAGGAACTGGTGCATCAGATAGCCATGGGCGGCGTGCAGTTCGATCGCGGCGAAGCCGAGCCGCACCGAGCGCTTGGCCGCGGCCGCGAAGCTCTCGCAGAGCCGGGCGAGATCGTCCTGCGTCAGCGCCTTCGGGCTGCGCGGATGGCCGTCGAAGGGCACGGCGGATGGCGCGAGCGTCTCCCAGCCGCCTTCGTTCAGCCCGAGCTGGTGGCCGCCGAGCCAGGGTGGCGCCACCGAGGCCTTCCGCCCCGCATGGGCGAGCTGGATGCCGAGCGGCATGTCGGAATGCGCATGCACGGCCGCCAGCGTCTTCGCCAGCGCCGCTTCCGTCTCGTCCGACCAGAGCCCGACATCGCGCGGGCTGATCCGGCCCGCTGGCTCGACCGCCGTCGCCTCGATGATCAGCAGGGCTGCTCCGGAATGCGAGAGGTTGCCGAGATGGATGGTGTGCCAATCGGTGGTGCGGCCCTCATCGGCCGAATACTGGCACATCGGCGCGATGATGATGCGGTTGGCGAGCGCGAGGTCGCCGAGCTTGTAGGGGCTGAAGAGCTGGCTCATCGAAATATCCGTGTGAAAAGCGAGGCGGCGATCATCCCTGTGGCCGGCCTCAAGTCCAGCCCTGCGGGCGGGCTTCTGCCATGCGCCCGGTCATGCTCACGATCGCGTTGGCGCTATTGCTTCTGGTAGGGCCGCACCACGCCCTGCTCGGCGAAGGTCGAGCGCCCGCTCTGCTGGCGCTTCTTGATCTCGGCACGGGCCACTGTGCGCAGGTGCACCTCGTCCGGGCCGTCGATGAAGCGCAGTGCCCGGCCCCAGGAATAGATGAAGGCCAGCGGCGTGTCGTTGGTCAGGCCGGCCGCGCCGAAGACCTGGATCGCCCGATCGGCGAGCTTCGTCTGCAGCCGCGTCGCCACCACCTTGATCGACGAGACCTCGACCCGGGCGGCCTTGTTGCCGTGGCGGTCCATCATCCAGGCGGCGCGCAGGCAGAGCAGCCGCGCCTGGTCGATTTCCATGCGCGCTTCCGCGATCCAGTCCTGCACATTGGCGAACTCGGCGAGGTTGCGGCCGAAGGCCTTGCGCTCCAGCGCCCGCTCCACCATCAGCTCCAGCGCCACCTCGCACTGCCCGATCGTGCGCATGCAGTGATGGATGCGCCCCGGCCCGAGCCGCGCCTGCGCCAGAGCGAAGCCCGCCCCTTCCTCGCCGAGCATGTTGCCGGCGGGCACGCGAACATTGTCGAAATCGGTCTCGGTATGCCCCTCGGGCGAATGGTGGTTCAGCAGCGGCAGGTTGCGCAGGATGCTCACGCCCGGTGCGTCCATCGGCACGAGGACCATCGAATGGCGCTTGTGCGGATCGGCGTCGGGGCGGGTGTCCGAGAGCCCCATCACGATGCAGAACTTCACGTTGGGATGCAGCGCCCCGGTCGTCCACCATTTGCGGCCGTTGATGACGTAGTCGTCGCCGTCGCGGGTGATCGTGGTCTGCAGGTTGGTCGGGTCGGAGGAGGCGACGCCGGGCTCGGTGATGCCGACGCAGGAGCGAATCTCGCCGTTCAACAGCGGCACCAGCCAGCGCTCGCGCTGCTCCGGCGTCGCGAACATGTGCAGGATTTCCATGTTCCCGGTGTCGGGGGCGTTGCAGTTGAACACCTCGGACGACCAGTAGAACCGGCCCATGATCTCCGCGAGGGGCGCATATTCGAGGTTGGCAAGCCGCGTGCCCGGCTCGTCGGCTTTCAACGCCGGCAGGAACAGGTTCCAGAGACCCTCGGCCTTCGCCTTCGCCTTCAGCCCGTCGATCAGCGCCATCGGATAGCGTCCGGCCTCGACCTCCTCCCGATATTGCGCATCGGCCGGCTGGACATGGGCGTCCATGAAACCCTGCAGCCGCGAGCGCAGCTCTTCGACCTTGTCGGAATAGGCGAAATCCATGGTGCTTTCCCTCAGTCGCGGCCGTCGATGACCGCCTGCGCACGCAGCGCGAAACTTTCCGCCATCTCGCCGACGGCGACAGCGTTCTCGGCCGCGGCATTGCCTGCCTTCGCCCGCGCCGCGATGCCGTCGAGGATGACGGCGAAACGCAGCAGCGAGAAGGCGAGATGGAAGCGGCCCGGACCCTCGCGCCCGGCGGCGGTGCAATAGCGCTCGAGATATTCGGCCTGCGTCGGGATGCCGAGGCCCTCGCGGTCGAGTCCGACGATGCCCGCATACATCTGTGCCGTCGAATGCCAGGGCAGGCAGGAGAAGGCGGCGTCCGAGAGCGGGTGGCCGAGCGTCGAGAGTTCCCAGTCGAGCACCGCGACGATGCGCGGCGCGTCGGGCGCATACATCAGGTTGCCGATGCGGAAATCGCCATGGACGATGGTGGTTTCCGGGCTGTCGTCCAGATGCGCCGCGAGCCATTCGAAGGCGCGGTCCACCGCCGGGATATCCTGCGTCCTGGTCTCGCGCCATTGCCGGCCCCAGCGGGCAATCTGGCGGGCATAGTAGTTGCCGGGCTTGCCGAAATCGGCGAGCCCGGCCGTCTGCCAGTCGAAGCTGTGCAGCGCGGCCAGCGTCTCAGCCATGGCGAAATACATCTGCCGGCGCTCGGGCGGCGTGACGCCGGGCAGGGCGGTGTCGTGGAAGACGCGGCCTTCCAGCCGCTCCATCAGGTAGAACGGCGTACCGACGACATCGTCGCTCTCATGGAACAGCACGACCGGCGGAACCGGCACGGTGGAGCCGGCCAGCGCCTTCAGGATACGATATTCGCGGTCGACCGCATGGGCCGAAGGCAGCAGCGGCCCCGGCGGCTTCTTGCGCAGCACCAGCCGGGTTTGGGCTTCAGGATAGGACAGGAAGAAGGTCGGGTTCGACTGTCCGCCGCTGATCCGCTCCAGCGTCATCGCGCCCAAAGCCCTGCCGGGCAGGGCGCCGCGCAGGAAGGCGTCGATGCGGGCGGGGTCGAATTCCAGGGAGGAGGCTGGGCCGGCTGACATGGGCGGCATCATCCCCAGCGGCGCGGTGGCGGTCAACGCCATGAATGACGATTCATGTTGTGGCGCTTCCCTTGATCCTGACCACCGAGACCGAGCAACGCGCCTCCGCCACGACCTTGCTCGATATGCTCCCGAGATGGCGGCGCACGGCGGAGGAGGAGCGGGCGCCCAGCACGATATGGTCGATGTCATTGTGCTCGGTGTAGTTCAGGATCGCATCGGCGGCGCTGACTGCCTCGATGACGTGATAGCTGACCCGGTCCTCGGGCAGATGCAGCGGCCGCGCCCAGTCCTTCAGCGCCACGAGCCGGTTGATGTAGACCGAGCGCCCCTGCTCGTCGACGCTGCGGGTCTCGCGGAGGATTTCTGTGCGCAGCACGGTCAGGCAGGCCAGCCAGGAATCCTCGCGCGCGTCGAGAAGCCGCTTCGTCTCGGCCAGGATCGCCTCAGCCAGCCGGTCGTGCTCGCCCGAGAGGTCGACGGCCGCGAGGATGATCGAGGGGCCGGCCTGGCGCCGCCTGTTGGCCGACGGCCCGAGGATCTCGGCCTCGTCGCGCTTCTGGAACAGGGTCAGCAGGCGGTGGGCGAGGCTGGGCGGCGCCGCGCTTCGGCGATGCCGCGCCACCACGACCTGGTCGGGGTGGCGCAGGTCGAAGGCGACCTTGGCGGCGTCCGCATAGCGGCGGCTGCGGTCGACCTCGAGGCAGCGCAGGATGATCTCCTCCAGCCAGGCCGGCGTGTCGGGCCGCACGCTGCGGGGCGGGCTCGGCGCATGGTAGAGGCGCCGCTTCATTCCGGGCAGCGTCGCCGGGCGCCCGAACGGCTCCTCGCCGGTCACCATCTGGTAGAGGATGCAGCCGAGCGCGAAGATGTCGCTGGCCGGGTCGTTGCGCTCGCCCAGCACCTGTTCGGGCGCGATGTAGGCGGCGGTTCCGATCGGCGCGGAGCTTTCCTCGCCGAGCAGGTCGGGCAGTTCCGCGTGCCGCGACAGGCCGAAATCGATCAGGACCGCGCCAGCCGGCGTCATCATCACGTTCTGCGGCTTCAGGTCGAGATGAACGACCTTCTGGCGGTGAAGGTCGATGAGCGCGACGGCGAGGGCGATGCCGATCCGCACGACCTCCGCAACAGGCAGCGGTGCCTGCGCGATGATCGTCTTGGCGAGGCTCGTGCCGGCGACGAACCCCATCGCGATATAGGGAACCCGCGCGAGGTCGCCCGCGGCGACGAAGCGCGGCACATGCGGGCCGGAGAGGCGCTTGTGGATCATCACCTCTGTCTCGAAGCCGACGATCATCGAGACATCGGCGCCGGGATCGAGGATCGGCACCTTCATGACCAACTCGCCAGGATGCTCCGGATGGGTCGTGCGCCAGAGCGTCGACATCGCGCCCGAGGCCAGGCGCTCGACCAGGGTGAAGCCGTCGATCACGCTGCCGGTCTGCGGCCTCTCCATGGGCGCTCCCCTTCGTTCTAGCGGCCGATCTGCAGGCGTAAGGCGAGCCAGTCAGGCAGCCCGTATTCCCGGATCTTTCGCGCGGTTTCCTGCATGTCGTAGGGCACGCGGATCATGCTGATTTCCGCCCGGTCGGTGTCGAGCAGGGCGAAGCAGGCGGCCGGATTGCCGTCGCGTGGCTGGCCGACAGCACCGACCACCACGACATGACGGCGGATCGCCGAGAGCGGCGCGGCGACATGCTCCAGCGGCGTGAAGCTGACAGGCATGCGTCCCGGCAGCGCGTAATAGATCACCGGCACATGCGTGTGGCCGCAGAGCACGAGCGGCGCGGCGGCGGCGGCCAGGCATTCGGCAGCCGCCTTCTCGCTGGTGACATAGGGCCATTGCGCCGGGGAGCGCGCGCTGGCGTGGACGAGGAGCATGCCGGGCAGCTCGGCCGAGAGCGGCAGCTTTGCGAGAAAGGCCAGATGCGCCGGCGAAAGCTGCTCGCGCGTCCACAGGATCGCGTCATGGGCGTGCGGCGTCATGCCCGACGGCCCATGGATCGCCGCTTCGTCATGGTTGCCGAGCAGGCAGATCGCGCCGTCCGCGACCAGCCGCTCTGCGGCCTCGACGGCGAAGGCGGGGTCGGGCCCATAGCCGACGAGATCGCCGAGCAGGACGATCCGGTCGGGCGCGAGGCGCTCGACGGCAGCGAGGACGGCTTCCGTCGCCTCGCGGTTGGCATGGAGATCCGTCAGGACGGCGATGCGCATGATTGGCAGTCTGGCAGGAAGCTATCCGCCCGTCTGCCAGCCGATGCTGCCGCGCGCCATAGGCCTTTCGGCTCAGGCGGCCCGCAGAAACACACCCTCCTCGCGGAATGCGAGGAGGGTGTGGGGTCTCTAGGCGGCGTCGAGCCCGTAGAGCGAGTGCAGGGTGCGCACCGCGAGCTCGGTATAGGCAGCGTCGATCAGCACCGAGAACTTGATCTCGGAGGTCGTGATCGCGCGGATGTTGATGCCCTTCTCCGAGAGCGCCCGGAAGGCACGCGCCGCGACGCCGGCATGGCTGCGCATGCCGATGCCGATGGCCGAGATCTTGACCACGTCCGTCGCGCCCTGAAGCGCCTGGTAATGGATCGTTTCCTGCAGCCCCTCCAGCAGGGTCCTGGCGCGCTCGTAATCGGCCGTCGGCACGGTGAAGGTGATGTCGGTGGTCGCCTGGTCGTCGGAGACGACCTGGATGATCATGTCGACATTGATATTGGCGTCGGCGAGCGGTCCGAAGATCGCCGCCGCGACGCCGGGCTTGTCGGCCACGCGCCGGAGCGTGATCTGGGCTTCGTCGCGCGAGAACGCGATGCCGGTGACGATCTGCTGTTCCACGATGTCGTCCTCGTCGCAGATGAGGGTGCCTGGATTGGGGTTTTCGGGGTCGTCGAAGGAGGAGCGCACATAGGTCGGCACGCGCTGCGTCATGGCGATCTCGACCGAGCGCACCTGCAGCACCTTTGAGCCGAGCGAGGCCATTTCGAGCATTTCCTCGAAGGAGACCTTGTCCATGCGCCTTGCCTTCGGCACGATGCGCGGATCGGTGGTGTAGACGCCGTCGACATCGGTGTAGATGTCGCAGCGATCGGCCTTCAGCCCGGCCGCGAGCGCGACCGCGCTGGTGTCCGAGCCGCCGCGGCCGAGCGTGACGATGCGGTGCGTGCGCGGGTTGACGCCCTGGAAGCCGGAGCAGACGGCGATCTCGCGATTGCGGTCGAAGCCGGCGAGGATGCCGGCGCCGTCGACGCTCTCGATCCGGGCCGCGCCATGCGCGTCCGAGCCGTAGAGCGGGATCTGCCAGCCCTGCCAGGAGCGGGCGGGAAGCCCCATCTCCTGCAGCACCAGCGCCATCAGGCCGGAGGTGACCTGCTCGCCCGAGGCGACGACGACGTCGTACTCCGCCGGGTCGTGGAACGGCGACGCCTCCTTGCACCAGGCGACGAGCTCGTTGGTCTTGCCCGACATGGCCGAGACCACGATCGCGACCTCGTGGCCGGCCTCGAACTCGCGTTTGACGTGCCGCGCCGCGTTCTTGATGCGCTCGACAGTGGCGACGGAAGTGCCGCCGAATTTCATCACCAGACGGGCCATGGCGGTGTTCGGGCTCTCGATAGTGTGTCGCCGGCCGCATGGCCGGGTCGAAAGGTCGCCCTCGCGCTGGCGCAAGGGCGGGTGTAGATGACGGGCGGCAGGCGCGGTGTCAATGCGGCGCCGCGTAAACGAAGGACCGGTTCATGGCGGCTGCGACCCAGCGCACAGGCTCGACGATCGACCCGGCCGAGGTCGCCCGCTTCGATGCGATCGCGCGCGACTGGTGGGACCCGAAGGGACCCATGGCCGTCCTGCACAAGTTCAATCCCGTGCGGCTCGCCTTCGTCCGCGACGAGGCCTGCGCGCATTTCGGGCGCGATCCGAAGACGATGCGATCCCTCGAAGGCCTCAGCCTGGTCGATATCGGCTGCGGCGGCGGCGTGCTGTCCGAGCCACTCTCCCGGCTCGGCGCCGAGGTCACCGGCCTCGACCCCGCACCGACCAACATCGCGGTCGCCCGCACCCATGCCGAGGCCGGCGGGCTGGCGATCGACTACCGCGAAGAGACGATCGAGGCGGTCGTCGCCGGGGGCAGGCGCTTCGACATCGTGCTGGCGATGGAGGTGGTCGAGCACGTCGCGGATGTCGAGGCCTTTGTTGCCGCCTGCTGCGCCGCGGTGAAGCCCGGCGGGCTGCTGGTAATGGCCACCCTTAACCGCACGCTGAAATCCTATGCGCTCGCCATCGTCGGCGCCGAATACGTCCTGCGCTGGCTACCGAGGGGCACCCATGACTGGGAGAGGTTCGTCACGCCTGACGAACTGGGCGATGCGATCGCGGCCAACGGTTTCGCGCTCGGGGCGCAGACGGGCGTGGTCTACAACCCGCTGACCGGGCGCTGGAGCGCGGCTCGCGACATGGATGTGAACTACATGCTGGCGGCACATCGCCCGGCCTGAGAGCCGCTTGCGGCAAGTGCTCCGCTTGCCGGCCGCTCAGAGCCAGCGCCGCAGCGCACTGAGCGCGACGAGCGTCGCCAGGCCCGCGCCCAGGGCGACGAAGGAGGCGATGAGCGCGGGATTATGGCCGATCGTATAGCCGAGCTTGCGCCAAAGTAGGGCCCCGCCGATCGCGCCGGCCAGGATCATCAGGCCGTTGAGGATGATACCGAAGGCCCCGTCGCGCAGCAGCATGTCGGAAATCCAGCCGAACAGCAGCACGCCCACCGCCACGATGGCGAGGAAGATCACCAGCTGCGGCGTCGACATATCCGGCAGTCCGAGCATCAAAAGCAGAGCGCGCATGGAAGTCCCCGGAATTGTCCGGCGCAGGTCTAGCAGGCTTCGGTTAAGCTTGTGCTGCGCCGCGCCGGTGCCGGGCACATTCGGCTGCTGGAGGATGTGAGCGCATTTTGCGCTGCGGCATAGTTCGATGGATGGATGGCGCAGCGCAGCATAAGATGCATGATCGAGGGCAAGTCCGCCACTGAGGGCAAGTCCGCCGGGACGCTCGCGCCTGTCTCCAACCGCGGACCAAGCAGGGAGAGACGACATGTCGAAGCCGCATGCCTCCGCGACACCGCTCAAGGATCTCTACGAACTCGGCGAATTGCCGCCGCTCGGCCATGTCCCCGCCAGCATGTATGCCTGGACGATCCGCCGGGAGCGCCACGGGCCGCCGCAGGAGAGCTTCCAGATCGAGGTCGTGCCGACCTGGGCGATCGGCGAGGAAGAGGTGCTGCTCCTCGTGATGGCCGGCGGCGTCAACTACAACGGTATCTGGGCCGGGCTCGGCCAGCCGATCTCGCCCTTCGACGTGCACAAGGGCGCGCTCCACATAGCAGGCTCCGACTGTGCCGGCATCGTCTGGGCGGTCGGCTCCAAGGTGAAGCGCTGGAAGGTCGGCGACGAGGTCATCGTCCATTGCAACCAGGATGACGGCGACGACGAGGAGTGCAACGGCGGCGATCCGATGTTCTCCCCCTCGCAGCGCATCTGGGGATATGAGACGCCGGACGGCTCCTTCGCGCAGTTCTGTCGGGTCCAGTCGCGCCAGCTGATGCAGAAGCCCCGGCACCTCGCCTGGGAGGAGGCCGCCTGCTACACGCTGACCCTGGCGACGGCCTACCGCATGCTGTTCGGTCATGCTCCGCACACCATCAAGCCTGGCGACAACGTTCTCGTCTGGGGTGCCTCCGGCGGCCTCGGCGTCTTCGGCGTGCAGCTCTGCGCGGCCTCGGGCGCCAACGCCATCGGCGTGATCTCGGACGAGACCAAGCGCGACTATGTCCTGGGGCTGGGCGCCAAGGGCGTGGTCAACCGCAAGGACTTCGACTGCTGGGGCCAGATGCCCAAGGTCAACTCGCCCGAATACGACGCCTGGGTGAAGGAGGCCCGGAAGTTCGGCAAGGCGATCTGGGACGTCACCGGCAAGAAGGATGTCGACATCGTCTTCGAGCATCCGGGCGAGAGCACCTTCCCGGTCTCCTGCCTCGTCGCAAAGCGCGGCGGCATGGTGGTGTTCTGTGCCGGCACCTCGGGCTTCAACATCACCTTCGACGCCCGCTATGTCTGGATGCGCCAGAAGCGCGTCCAGGGCTCGCATTTCGCCCATCTCAAGCAGGCGAGCGCCGCCAACCAGTTCGTGCTCGACCGCCGCATCGACCCCTGCATGTCCGAGGTCTTCCCCTGGGACAAGATCCCGCTCGCCCACCACAAGATGTGGAAGAACGAGCACGCGCCCGGCAACATGGCCGTGCTGGTCTATGCCCCGCGCACGGGCTTGCGGACCTATGAGGACGTGGCGGAGGCGCTGGCGCGATAGTTTCGTCATTGCGAGGAACGAAGCGACGAAGGGATCCAGGGGGCCGTAGAGCACTGCCGCTCTGGATTGCTGCGTCGCTCACGCTCCTCGCAGTGACGGCGCCTCACGACGGGGATGCGTGACGCGGACAGCACCGCTCGGCTTGCGTTGCCGAGAGATAACACTTAAACGATCGGTAAAGTGAATCTCCGTTCCGAGGTCGCGATGTCGCTCCAGCTCTATGCGCACCCCTTCTCCTCCTACTGCCAGAAGGTGCTGGTCGCTCTCTACGAGAACGACACGCCCTTCAGCTATCGCCTGCTCGACTTCGACGATCCGCAGGCCGGCGAGGAGCTTGCCGCGCTGTGGCCGCTGAAGCGCTTCCCGGTGCTGGTCGACGGGGCCGAGACCGTGCTGGAATCGAGCGTCATCATCGAGCATCTGGCGCTGGCGCATCCCGGCTCGACGCGGATGCTTCCGGCGGATGCGAGGGCGGCGCTCGCGGTCAGGATGATGGACCGCTTCTTCGACAACTACGTCATGACGCCGATGCAGAAGATCGTCTTCGACCATATCCGCGAGCCGGAGAATCGCGACCCACATGGCGTCGCCGAAGCCCGCGCCATGCTGGATTCGGCCTATGAGTGGCTGGACGGCCGGCTCGGCGCGCGCGAATGGTCCTGCGGTGACGAATTCGGCCTGGCGGATTGTGCGGCGGCGCCGGCCCTGTTCTACGCCGACTGGGTCCACGAGATCGACACCGCCTTCCCGAATACGCGCGCCTACCGGGCGCGGCTGCTCGCGCGCCCGTCCTTCGCGCGGGCGGTCGAGGAGGCGAGGCCCTATCGCGGCTTCTTCCCGCCCGGAGCGCCCGACCGCGACTGAATTGCGAGCGTTTGACCCGGCGCAAGCATGACGCCGCGGCGTCGGCGTGGGGCGACATCCGGCTCCCTCGGGCCTAAGCAATCTGGCCCCGAAAGCCGTTTCCATGCTGTCCTCACCCCTGTTCCTGCGCGCCATCCCGCTGATCTTCACCTTCCTCTGGTCGTCGGGCTGGATCGTCGCGGGCTATTCGGCACAGTACGCGGATCCGCTGACATTCCTCAGCGTCCGCTTCGCAAGCGCGGGCCTGCTGCTCGCCGCGTTCTCCGTTGCCGTGAAGGCGCCCTGGCCGGCGACGCCACGCGCCTGGCTCGACTGCATCGTCGCCGGCATCCTGCTCCACGGCATCTATCTCTGCGGTGTCTGGTGGGCAGTGCGTCACGGCCTGCCGGCCGGCATCTCCGGGCTGATCGCGGGCTTGCAGCCGATCCTCACCGCCATGCTGGCGCCGGCCCTCGTCGGCGAGCGCATCTCGCCGATCCGCTGGGCCGGCATCCTCTGTGGTTTCCTCGGCATCGGGCTGGTGCTCGAACCCAAGCTGGTCGGTGTCGACCCCGTGGCGCTCTGGGGCATCCTGCTGCCGGTAGCGATCAATGTCGTCGGCATGTTCGCCGTCACCGCCGGTTCCTTCTACCAGAAGGCCCGCATCGTCTCGGGCGACCTGCGGACCGTCACCACCGTCCAGTACCTCGCCGCCTTCCTGTTCACGGTCCCGCTCGCCTTCATGCTCGAGCCGATGCGCATCGAGTGGAACCTGACCATGGCACTCGTGCTGGCCTGGTCGGTGCTGGCGCTCTCGCTGGGCGGCATCGGGCTTTATCTGCTGATGCTGCGCCGGGGCGAGGTCTCGCGCATCGCGACCTTCCTCTATCTCGTGCCGGCGCTGGTGGCGCTCGAGGCCTGGTTCCTCTTCGGCGAGACCCTGTCGCCGATCCAGATCGCCGGCATGGCGCTGACCGTCGCCGGCGTCGCTCTGGCCAGCCGGAAGTAGCGCGCGAACTCCGTCGAAAGCCGGGTTTTCGTCTCTCCGCCCTTCAGCCTATGCTGCGTCGCAGCAAGGGAGAGATTTTCATGAGCGCCAACGCCGCCGCCTCGCATGCCCCCGCCAATGCCATTGATCTGATCGCGGCGGCGCTGCCCGGCTTCGAGACTCTGCTGCAGGAGGCGATCGCTGCGGTCCGCGCCAAGGTTACGGCCGACGGCAGGATTTCGGCTGCGCTGCTTGAGGCCGAGCAGCACGCCGCCCACGGCCTGTCCTGGCTCGCGACCTATGTCATGGCGCTGCGCGAGCTCAAGGCCTATGGCGAGCGCCTCGCGGCGGAGGACCGTTACGGTGCGGTCGAGGATTACGCGATCAGGATCGGCGCAGGCGAATATGCCGCGCAGATTCTCGGCGGCATTCCGATGAGCCAGGGCGAAATCGTCCGGCTGGCGGCGCTCGGCCTGCCGGCGAAGGCCATCGCCGCGGCGCGGACGCCGGCCGCTGATGCGCTGATCGCGGATGGCAACACGCCGGAGAACCGCGCCCGCCTGGTTTCGCTGTTCAGCCAGGATGACGGCGCCGCCGGCGTCGGTGATCCCGGTCTCGACGAGACCCTTGAAGCGATCCGCTCCGAGATGCGCCGCTTCTGCGCGGCCGAGGTCGCTCCCCACGCGCATGAGTGGCACCTGAAGAACGACTACATCCCGATCGCGGTGGTCGAGAAGATGGCCGAACTCGGCGTCTTCGGCCTGACCATCCCCGAGGAGTTCGGCGGCATGGGCCTGTCCAAGGTCTCGATGTGCGTCGTCTCGGAGGAGCTGTCGCGCGGCTATATCGGCGTCGGCTCGCTCGGCACGCGCTCCGAGATCGCGGCCGAGCTGATCCTCTGCGGCGGCACGCCGGAGCAGCAGGCGAAATGGCTGCCGAAGATCGCCTCGGGCGAGATCCTGCCCACCGCGGTCTTCACCGAGCCCAACACCGGCTCGGACCTCGCCAGCCTGCGCACCCGCGCCGTCAGGGAAGGCGAGGGGGATGCCGCTGTCTGGAAGGTTTCCGGCAACAAGACCTGGATCACCCATCCCGTCCGCGCCGACATCATGACGCTCCTGGTTCGCACCGACCCGGACGCCGCCGGCTATCGCGGGCTCTCGATGCTGATCGCCGAGAAGCCGCGCGGAACCGATGCCGATCCCTTTCCGGTCGAGGGCCTTACCGGCGGCGAGATCGAGGTGCTCGGCTATCGCGGCATGAAGGAATACGAGCTCGCTTTCGACAGCTTCGCGGTCAAGGCCGAAAACCTGCTCGGCGGCGTCGAGGGGCAGGGCTTCAAGCAGCTGATGCAAACCTTCGAGGCGGCCCGCATCCAGACTGCGGCGCGCGCCGTCGGCGTCGCGCAATCGGCCTTCGACCTCGGCCTGCGCTACGCCAAGGAGCGCGTCCAGTTCGGCAAGAAGCTGATCGCCTTCCCGCGCGTCGCCGACAAGCTCGCGATGATGGCGGCCGAGATCCTGATCGCCCGCCAGCTCACCTATTTCGCTGCGCGCGAAAAGGATGCCGGGCGCCGCTGCGATCTCGAGGCTGGCATGGCCAAGCTGCTCGGCGCCCGCGTCGCCTGGGCCGCCGCCGACAACGCCCTGCAAATCCATGGCGGCAATGGCTTTGCGCTGGAATATGCCATCAGCCGCGTGCTCTGCGACGCCCGCATCCTGAACATCTTCGAGGGGGCAGCCGAGATCCAGGCGCAGGTCATCGCGAGGCGGCTGGTCGAGGAATGACGCGATGGCGCGGCGCTTCACCGCAGGGCCGGGCGAGGCTAGAGGCCGTCGCCCGGCAATAATTTCGACATGATGGCCCTGCTTGTCTCGCTTCGCCTCTAAAGGCCGAGAGCAACAGGATCGTTCGATGTCGAAAAGCCTAACCCCCATGTTCCTCGGATCGGCGCTCATCTGCGCCGCTGCGGCGCTGTCGGTCCCCGCCATGGCGCAGCAGGGCCGGGCCGAGCCGACGCCGCGCATCAGCGTCACCGGGGAGGGTGAGGTCAGCCTCGCCCCGGACATGGCGATCCTCAATCTCTCGGTGCTGCGCGAGGCCGAGACGGCGCGCGAGGCGGTGAGCGTCGGCAGCGCTGCGATGAAGCAGGTGCTGGCGGCACTTAAGGAAGCCGGCATTGCCGAGCGCGACCTGCAGACCTCGGGCCTGAACATTCAGCCGCGCTATACCCAGCCCGGCCCGCAGGCGAAGCCCCAGGCGCCGAAGATCAGCGGCTACGCGGCCAGCAATTCCCTGACGGTGCGCATCCGGGATCTCTCCACCGTCGGCGCCATCCTCGACAAGACGGTGAGCCTCGGCGTCAACCAGGGCGGCGACATCACCTTCGTCAACGACGATCTCAAGCCTGGCCTTGCCGAGGCGCGCAAGCGTGCCGTGGCCGACGCGCTGGAGCGGGCGCGCACGCTGGCCGAGGCTGCGGGTGTCAAGCTCGGGCGCATCCTCGCCATCGAGGAGCGGCCGACGCGCTCTGGCCCGATGCCGCTCGGTAAGGTGATGCGGGCGGCCGCTGCCGACAGCTATGTGCCGGTCGAGCGCGGCGAGAACAACTACGGCACCAGCGTCAACGTCGTAGTCGAGATCGCTCCGTGATCGCTGCCGAATAGTTCCATTTGGTCGCTTTGCTGCGCCGCGATAGGTATTTCATTCATAATTGCTGTGCCCCATGGCGCCTTCATGCGATGATGGCGTGCCGCGGACACGTGTTGGAATGCTTCTTATCACCGATCGCTCGGACCAAAGCCGGGACATTGCGCGGGGCCTGACGCTGTTGGGTCCCTGCGCCGTCGTCCGGCTTGGCGGGCAGGGGAGCGGAGACGGAAGCGCAACAAGGCCCAGGATCGTCGTGAGCGACGCCGACATCGGGAACGGGCAGGCGGTCGAAACCATTCGGGCGGCTCTCGCCCGCCACCGGCCGCGCGGCACGCCCTTTCTCTGCCTGCTGCGGGACACCACCCTGCGCTCCGCCATCCAGGCCCAGGCCGTCGGCGCGACCGAGGTCTTGCCGGCCGACGTCCCGCCGTCGCTGCTCGCGAAGACGATCACCCGGCTGCTGCAGGAAGGCGAGGGTGGCGAGGCCGCCAGCGATGCGGCCGCCTTCACCCGCAGCCAGCTTACGGTCGCGGCCGCGTCTCTCGCTGACATGCTGGGCGCTGCATCGGCGGGGAAGCCCGTCACGCGGGGAGCGGTCGATGCCTCGGTCCGGTCGATCGACGAGGTGGCCGGGGCGGGCAATCTCGGTGATCTGCTCCAGATCGTCTGGAACTACGACGATCTCACCTACCAGCACTGCATGCTGGTCGCAGGCCTCGCCGCGAGCTTCGCGCACAGGCTCGGCTTCTCGGCGGCGGACCGCGAGCTGGTGACGCGCGCCGCGGTGCTGCACGATATCGGCAAGGCCCGGATTCCCCTGGAGGTGCTGCACAAGCCCGGCCCGCTCGACGAGGCCGAACAGGCGATGGTGCGGACCCATCCCGAGATCGGCCACGCCATGCTTCTGGCCCAGGGCGGGTTCGCGCCGGTGGTGCTCACCGCCGTCCGCTCCCACCACGAATATCTCGACGGCACGGGCTATCCCGACGGGCTGAGCGGCGCCGAGATCCCCGACATCGTGCGGATCATCACGATCTGCGACATCTATGCCGCCCTGATCGAGCGGCGCAGCTACAAGGCCCCGATGGCGCCCGAAGCCGCCTTCGACATTCTCGTGCAGATGGGCGGCAAGCTCGACAAGGACCTGTTGAGGGCCTTCGAGGAGCGTATCGTCAAGGCGCACAAGGCGGCGCAGGCCTGCGCGACCGAGCAGAAGCCGCCCCAGCGCGCACCCTAGATCCGCCGCGGGCGGTCGAGCTGATCAGCCGGTCGTAACGCCAACCGGCCGGCCCAGCCGTGCCGCTTCGCCCACCGCCTCGACCACCGCGAGCGTGCGCGCCGCGTCCGCCGCATCGGTGATCGGGGCCTCCGTGCCGCGGATCACGGCGCAGAAATGGCGGATCTGCTCGGCCAGCGGTTCGAGCGGTTCGATGGCGAGGCTCTCCCGCAGCAGCGGCTCCCACCAGCCTTGCCGGCCCTCGTAATGCCAGCGTTCGAGCGCGGGCAGGGAGAGCGAGCCCTCGCTGCCGGCGATCAGGTAGCAATGGCCGTCGCGCTGCGGATAGGCCTTGTTCTCGCCGGAGGAGAGCTCCCAGCTCCAGGGTGTCGGCGTCGTGTCCGAGACGGTGGCCGTGCCGAGCGCGCCATTGGCGAAGCGGAAGATCAGCGCGGCGGTGTCCTCGACGGCGAAGCCGCGTGTCGCGTTCGAGGTCATCGCCTGCACGCTCTCGATCTCGCCGCAGATGAAGCGGAGATTGTCGATGTCGTGGATCAGGTTGATCAGCACCGGCCCCCCGCCGGCCTCGCGCCGCCAGGCGACGTCGAAATAGTCGTCCGGCTTGCGGATCAGGAACAGCGAGTTGACGGCGACGAGGCGCCCCAGCCGGCCCTCCTGCACGACCTTCCGCGCCGCCTTGACGATCGGGTTGTGGCGGCGGTGATGGCCGCCGAGCACGGGGATCCCGGTGCGCGCCTGCGCCTCGACCAGGCGCTGCGCCGCCGCGACGCTCTCGGCCAGTGGTTTCTCGATCAGCACCGGGATGCCGGCTTCGAGGCATTGGATCGCTCCCGGCACATGCAGTGCGTTTGGCGTAGCGATGATCGCGCCGTCCGGCTTCATTGCCGCCAGCATCTCGCCGATCGAGGCGAACCAGGGCAGGTCGCGCTCGGCGGCGAGCGCCTTTGCGGCATCCGTCGGGTCGCAGATCGCGGCGCAGTCGCAATCCTGCGAGGCATCGAGCCGCTCCAGATGCACGCGGCCGATCAGGCCGGCGCCGACGAGGGCGATCTTGAGGGGAGCGGTCATCGGGTAGTCCTCACTGATTGCTGCCGCCGGCTGTCCGTCATGGCCGGGCTTGGCCCGACCATCCACGCCTTCGCTGGTCGAGCGTCGTGTTCAAGACGTCGATGCTTGGCACGAGGCCGAGCATGACGGGCGGGCCAAACCGTCACGCCGCCTCCGTCATCGCGCCGCCGAGGAAGAGCTGGGCGACGCGCGGATCGGCCAGGATCTCGGCCGCCGGCCCCTGCATCCGGGTCTGCCCCAGTTCGAGCACGAGCCCTTCGTCGGAAATCTCCAGGGCCGAGCGAGCGTTCTGCTCGATCATCAGGATGGTCACGCCCCTGGCGCGCAGCTCCATCAGGATCGCGAAGGTCTCCTGCACCAGCATCGGCGAGAGCCCGATCGAGGGCTCGTCGATCAGTACGAGCTTGGGGTCGAGCAAGAGCCCGCGCACGATCTCGAGCTGCTTCTGCTGCCCGCCCGACAGGGTGGAGGCCTGGGCGTTGGCCTTGGCGCGCAGGGCCGGGAAGCGGTCGAGCGCCGCCTCGATGCGCTTCGGCATGTCGGTGATGTGCGAGCCCGCCGCGACGGCTCCCAGCTCGATATTGTGGCGCACCGAGAGCTCGGGGAAGATGTTGCGGCCCTGCGGCACGTAGCAGATTCCGGCCTCCAGCAGCTTGCGCTGGCTCCGGTTGGTGATGTCGGCGCCTTCGAGCCTGATCTGGCCCTCACGCACCTTGAGCAAGCCGAAGATCGCCTTGAACACGGTCGACTTGCCGGCGCCGTTGGGGCCGATCACCGTGGTGATGGCGCCGCGCGGCACCTTGAAGGTCGTGCCGTTCAGGATGGTCATGGCGCCATAGCCGCCGACCACGCCGTCGAGTTCGAGGATGGGAGTGGTCATCGCATGCCCCTCAATGCCCCAGATAGGCCTCGATCACGGCCGGGTTGGCCCTGACCTCGGCCGGCGTGCCTTCCGCCAGAACCTTGCCCTCGGCCAGCACGATCACCCGCGAACACAGGCTCATCACGAAATCCATGTTGTGCTCGATCACGACGAAGGTCGCGCCCTGTTCGGCGTTGATCGCGCGCAGGCGCTCCTTCAGGTCGCCCAGCATGGTCAGGTTGACGCCGCCGGCCGGCTCGTCGAGCAGGACGAGGCGCGGGCCCGCCATGAAGGCCATGGCCGCGTCGAGCAGCTTCTGCTGGCCATAGGAGAGCCCGCCGGCCTTGGCATCCGCCAGATGGCCGAGCTTGAAGAAGCCGATCATCTGCTCGGCCTTGTCCGTCAGCCCGGCGTCGCGTGCGCCGAACAGCCGCGACAGCATCGAACCCTGATGCTCCTGGCCGGCGAGGATCAGGTTCTCGCGGACCGAGAGCTCGGGGAAGACCTGCAGCAGCTGGAAGGTGCGGCTGACTCCGAGCCGGTTCAGCGCCGAGGGACGCATATTGGTGATGTCGCGCCCGTCGAGCTTCACCGCGCCCTCGGTCGGCTCCAACTGGCCGAGGATGCAGTTGAACAGGGTCGACTTGCCGCAGCCATTCGGCCCGATGATCCCGAGGATCTCGCCTTCCTTCACCGAGAAGGAGACGCCGTCGACCGCCTTGATGCCGCCGAAGGCCTTGTGGAGATTGCTGACTTCGAGAACCTGGCTCATCGCGTGCCTCCGCGACGGCCGGTCAGCTTCGTCCAGCCGCGCTCCAGCAGGCCGCTCACCCCCTGCGGGCAGGCGATCAGCAGCAGCAGCACGATGCTGGCGAAGATGATCAGGTAGAGCGAACCGGCGAAGCGCAGCCATTCCGGCAGCACGACGCCAAGCAGCGCGCCGACGAAGGGGCCGAGCAGATAGCCGGCCCCGCCCGCGACCACCATCAGCAGCAGGAAGAAGCTCTGCGACAGCGAGAAGGGCGAGGGGTCGATGAACTCGACGAGCGGCGCATAGAGCGCCCCCGCAAACCCCGCATAGGCCGAGCCGATGGCGAAGGCGAGCAGCGTATACGCACGCGTATCGATGCCCAGGCTCGCGGCGCGGATCGGGTTCTCGCGCAGCGCCGTGAAGGCCCGGCCCCAGGGACTACGGATCAGCCACCATTGCGCGACGGCGAGGATCAGCGTCACCGCCACGACGAAGCGATGGAATTCCAGCGCGCCGAACAGCTTGATGCCGAAGAAGTCCGGCCGGTTGATGTTGGAGATGCCGAAGACGCCGCCGGTGAGCCACTGCTCGTTTCGCAGGATCAGCCAGATCAGCGTCGAGAAGGCGAGCGTGACGAAGGCGAGGTAATGCGCCTTGACCCTGAGCGCCGGGAAGCCGAGCACGATCCCCACCGCGAAAGTCAGCAGGCCCGACAGCGCGAAGGCGGCATACCAGGAGACGCCGAGCTTGGTCGTCAGCAGCGCGGTCGTATAGGCGCCGAGGCCCATGAAGGCGGCCTGCGCCAGCGACTTCAGCCCGGCATAGCCCAGCGTCAGGTTGAGCCCCATCACGGCGATGCTCATCACCAGCCAGAGCGAGAGCACATAGGTGCCGTAGCGCCCCATGCCGACGGGGGCAAACCACAGGATTGCGGCGCCGAGCAGCAGCGTGACGAGGGTTCCGTCGATCAGGCCGGGGAGGGCGCGGCCGCGCGGCCGCGACAGGTCGTTGGTGGTCGCAGGTGCGCTCATACCCGGCGCTCCTCCTTGCGGCCCATCAGCCCTTCCGGCTTGAGCAGGATGATCACGACCAGCAGCACCAGCGGCACGGCCAGCCGGTAGGAGCTGGAGATGTAGGCCGCCGCCAGCGAGTCGATCACGCCGACGACGAGCCCGCCGACCAGCGCGCCGCGGACCTGGTTGAAGCCGCCGACGATCGCCGCGATGAAGGCGAACAGCCCGATCACCTCGCCATTCGAGAACTTCGCCAGATAGATCGGCGAGATCAGCACCGAGGCGACCACGGCGAGCGCCGCATTGATCACGAAGGTCAGCAAGACCATGCGCTCTACGGGTATGCCGAGGATGCGCGCGACCGTCGGGTTCTGTGCCGTCGCCTGCATCTGGCGGCCGAGCCGGGTTCCGCCGACGAACCATTGCAGCGCCCCGATCACGGCGAAGGCGCAGGCGATGATCGTCAGATGCTGCAGCGAGATCGCGGCGCCGAAGACCTCGATCGTCGATGTCGGCACGAAGGAGGGGAAGTTCTGGGCCTCGGCCGAAAAGCCGTCCTTGGCGCCTTCCTTCATGATGATCGACAGCGCCATGGTGGCGATGGCGAGCGGCAGCACGCCATGCCTGATCATCGGATCGACCACGACGAGCTTGAAGCCCGCCCCGAATATCAGGATGAAGGCGAAAATCCCGATCAGCGCGCCGAGCCAGAGCGGCGCGCCGAACAGCTTCACCGCCAGCAGCACCAGCACCGCCGGCAGCATGACGAACTCGCCCTGGGCGAAGTTGATCGTCTGCGAGGTCTGCCAGACCAGCGTGAAGCCGATCGCGGCGAGCGCATAGATCGCCCCCGTGGCGATGCCGGCGATGAGATAGGCGGTGAATTCGGCCATGGCGATCGTGCTCGGTGGGCGCGTAATGGCCGGGCCAGACCCAACCATCTTGGCGTTGATCGGCGCGCTGCCGTCATTGCGAGGAGCGCAGCGACGAAGCAATCCAGGAGGAGGTAGAGCGCTGCCGCCCCTGGATCGCTTCGCTGCGCTCGCAATGACGGCTCCGCGCGTCCTTACGGTTTGATGCGCGGCAGGGTGGTGTTGATCACCTGCTTGCCGTCGATCACCTCGGCGAGGAAGCTCTCGCGGTCGAGGTCGCCGTTCTGCTCGATCACCGTGTCCATCAGGATGCCGGGCTCCTCGCTCGCCTTGATGGTGGCGCCGCGCAGCGTGTCGGCCAGGCCCTTGCGGTCGATCTTCTTCTGCTTCTCGGTCGCCCATTTCACCATATGGACGGCCATGTAGCCTTTGATGCCGTTATGGTCCGAGGCGAAGCCGTATTTCTCGCGATAGCGCTTGCCGAATTCCTGCAGGGCCGGAATTGGCGCATCGGTCGAGAGGCCGACATGGCCGCGTACGCCGTTGGCGGCATCGCCCGCCAGCTCCAGCACCTTGGCGCCGAGCAGAGTGGTCTCGCCGATCATGGGCTTGGTGATGCCTTGCTGCTTGGCGGCGCGCAGGAAGCGGGCGCTCTCCTCCTCGTTCAGATAGACGAAGACGGCGTCGGCGTTGGAATTCTTGACCTTGATCGCGTCGGCGGCGAAGTCGGCCTGGCCCTGTTCGGTGGCGACATCGACCGCGACCTTGATGCCGGCCTTCTCGAGCTCGGGCAGGATCGCGTCGCGGCCGCCCTTGCCGAAATCGTTGTTGACCCAGACGACCGCGACCGAGCCGGCCTTGACGGTGTCCTTCAGGTACTTCGCGATCTTCGGCATCGCCGCCGCCTGGCTGAGCGAGGTGCGGAAGATGTAGGGGTTGCCCTGCTTGGTGAAGCCGGCGGCCTCGCCGGCGACGATCTGCGCGGTCTCGGCGCGCTGCGAGATCTGCATCGAGGCGGCGATCGGCCCGGAAAACACTGGCCCGAGAATGGCGTAGGCGCCCTCGTCGATGCCGCGCTGCACGGCGGCGCGGGTGTTACCCGGATTGGTCTGGCTGTCGTAATGGACGATCTCGACCTGCTTGCCGAGGATGCCGCCCTTGGCGTTGATGTCGGCGACGGCGAGGTCGGCGCCGTTCTTGAAATTGGTTCCGGCGGTGGCGCCCGCGCCCGAAAGCTCGATCACGTCGACGAGCTTGATCTTGTCCTGCGCCGAAGCGGGCAGGGCGAGGCCGGCCGCCAGCATGGCGGCGATGGCGAGTTTCGACTTCATCTTCGTCTCCTCCAGGGTCCTGATCGGTGTTCTTGTCCGCCCGGCTGCCGCGGGTCGTTCTCCGGTCGCGATCGGCCGCGAGGGCGGCTATCGCCGTCCCGCCATGCCGCTGCGTCCGCCTTTTGCGACTTTCCGCGGCGGAGTCCAGTACCGATAACGGCTAAGACTCTGCGTGCCGCGGGATTGTCGGGGATTTCCGCGGGTGCCTCACCCCTTCGACCAGACCGCAAGCTCGTAGCCGTCCGGATCGGCGAAGTGGAAGCGCCGGCCGCCGGGGAAGTCGAAGACCGGCCTGACGATGCGCCCGCCGGCAGCCTCGATCCGCGCCTGCGTCGCGACGAGGTCGTCGGCATAGAGGATGACCAGCGGCCCGCCCGGCCGCTTCTCGCCCTCGGTGGTGAAGCCGCCTTCCAGGCGCCCATCGGTGAAGGCGCGGTAGGTCGGGCCGTAATCCGTCATCGTCCAGCCGAAGGCGGCGGCATAGAAGGCGCTCGACCGGTCGAGATCGGCCACGACGAATTCGACATAGTCGATGCGCTGGTCGTTGGCGGAATGGGCCATGGTCCCGGTCTCCTGAAGGGGCGCTGCCTGTCGGCCGCCTTCATGACGCTCGCCGCCACGCGGGACAAGCGGAGAGGCTTTCGCCGCGCGCGGCCGCGCCTTGTTCAATCCGGCCCGTCCGTTTAGCAGGGTGGCGTCGCGGCGGCCACTCGTGCAGGCTGTTGACGCAGGAATGCTGCGGCCATCCGGCCGGATACGAGACAGGGACGAGACGCATGCCGACCACGAACGAGACCTTGCGCGATTCGCTGGTCGCCGCCCGCCGCGACAAGTCCCTCATCGAAATGACGGCCCAGCCGGTCCCCGCCTCCTTCCTGGAAGGCCTCGACGTGCAGGCGCAGATCGCGAAGCGCCTCGGCCAGGCCGAGGCCGGCTGGAAGGTTGCGATCGCCGAGGGCGGGGTGCCCGTCGCCGGGCTGATGCCCGGCCCCTGGCTGGCGCCGGGCGATGTCTATGACGGCGCGATCGGCGCCGAGCTGCGCGTCGAGATCGAGATCGCGCTCAGGCTCGCGAAGGACGTGCCCATGCGGCCCGGCCAACCCTATTCGCGCGCCGAGCTGCTTGGCCATTGCGACAAGGCCTATCTCGGCATCGAGATCGTCGAGAGCCGCCTCGCCAACTGGCTTGGCGCGCCTTTCGCACTCTGGCTGGCCGACGCGCTCGGCCATGGCGGCTACTATCTCGGGCAGGAGCTCGACATGAAGGTCCTCGACGACCTCACCGGCTTGTCCTGCTTCATCTCGCTGAACGGCGTCACGATCTACGACCAGCCGGCGGTGCATGGAAATGGCGATCCGATGACGCCCTTCCTCGCTTGGGCCAACCGCAAGGACGAGCTGATGGGCGGCCTGCGCGCCGGGCAGATCGTCACGACGGGCAGCCTCTGCGGCGGGGTGCTCTCGCCGGGCAAGGGCGAGATCGTAGCCAAATTGAACCCGCTTGGAGCAGTAACGCTGACGCTGCGATAGGATTTGGCCGGCGGCCTTGTCGAACAGCCCAAGATTTTCGATACTGCCGCCGATCATGCTCTGAACACAGTTTGACCTTAATCGCCTTGTGCTTGTGGCGTTGTCTGGAGGGCGGATGCGGTCGTGGCGGAGGGTAGCCCGCGCTGTTGCGGGCGGAAGCGGCTGTGCTTTCGCCGTGTTCCTCGGCGTCCAGTCCGTGCCGGCGCAGGCCTTTGATTTGTCGTCGCTGGACGTCTTCGGCCTGTTCACCAAGAAGGACGAGCCGCCGGCCGTGAGCGCCACAGCGCTGCCCTATCGGCTCGACTTCGATCTCGGCGACGCCGAGAACGCCAAGGCGCTGACCCGCACCCTTCAGGATGCCTCGCTGCTCTACCGCCTGCGCCAGGACGCCCCGCCCGACGGCGAGACGCTGGCGCGGCGCATGGCGGCCGACCTCGATCCACTGGTCGATGCGCTCTGGTCGCAGGGCTATTTCAATGCCGATATCGCGATCGCCGTCGATGGTGTCTCTCTCAAGGTCGGGCAGGAGCCCGGCGCCGCGCTGGTCCGTGCGGCGGAGGCGCATCGCAATCGCGATGCGGTGCCGATTACCGTCCGTGTCCAGCCCGGCCCGGTCTTCAAGCTTCGCGACGTCGCCGTGCGCGAGACCGGCGGCGAGGCGGGGGCCATCGCCGATCCGGAGAAGGTCACGCGGCTAAAGACCGGCGACCCCGCGACCTCGTCGGCACTCAGGGCGGCGCGGGCGGCGCTGGTCGATAATCTCCGTGCCCAGTCGCGCCCGCTGGCCAAGGTGGTGGCGCTGAATCCGGTCGTCGACCACGCCACGCGCATCATGGACGTGACGTATGTGGTCGATCCCGGCCCGCTCGCCGGCTTCGGCGACGTCACCATCGGCAAGACCGACGAGATTCCGCCGGCGGTGGTGCGCTCCTTCATCTATCTCGAGCCCGGCGATCCCTATTCGCCCAAGGCTCTCTCGGATACGCGCCGTTCCATCGCCACGATCCCCGCCGTCGGTTCGGTCCGCATCCGCGAAGACGACAAGCTGGACGGCTACGGCAACCTGCCGATCTTCGTCGACGTCACCGAGCGCCCCAAGCGCCTGATCGGCTTCTCGGCCCGCTACTCGACCATCGACGGCCCGGCGGTGAAGACCTATTGGGAGCATCGCAACCTGTTCGGCGGGGCCGAGCGTCTGCGGCTCGAAGGCGACATCTTCCTCGCCCCGCGCATCGACGGCACCAAGATCTCGAAGATCGACGATTTCCAGCGCTCGGATCTAGGCGGGCGCTTCTCGTTCAGCTTCCTGAAGCCGGCACTCTGGGGCAGCCGCTATGACTGGCTGCTCGACGGCGTGGCGACGCGCCAGCGCGTCGGCACCAACCGCTATGGCGGCTACACGGCCCGCTACGCCAACGTCACAACGGCGATCCAGCGCCGCTTCAGCGACACCTTCTCGGTCCAGGCGGGCATTGAATACGAGCGCGGTCAGACCAGCGACGTGCTCGGACAGGTCGACTACACCCTCATCGGCATCCCGCTCTCGCTGAAATACGATTCGACCGACAGCCTGCTCGATCCGACGCGCGGCTTCCGCGTCACGGGGTCGGTCACGCCGTACCCGACCTTCCTCGGCTCGACAGTCGGCATCTTCCAGGCCAAGGGGGCCTTTTCCGCCTATTACGCGCTGGACGAGGATGCCCGCTACGTGCTGGCCGGGCGCATCGGCCTCGGCTCGATCTCGGGCGCGAGCCTCGACGAGATCCCGGCAACGCGGCGCTTCTATGCCGGCGGCGGCGGCTCGGTGCGCGGCTATGCCTATCGCACGCTCTCGCCGCTCGGGCCGGACAACCAGCTGGTCGGCGGACGCAGCCTGTTCGAGGCCTCGGTCGAGGCGCGCATCAAGATCACCGACACCATCGGCATCGTGCCATTCTTCGATGCCGGCACCGCCTTCGAGAGTAGCATCCCGGACTTCAAGCAGAAGCTGCAGATGGCCGCTGGCCTCGGCTTTCGCTACTATACCGGCATCGGCCCGATCAGGGTCGACATCGCCGCCCCGCTCAATCCCCGCAAGGGCGACAAGCCGGTCGCCCTCTATGTCAGCATCGGGCAGGCTTTCTGATGCGCAGGATCGTGACGCAGCTGGCCCAACGCGCCCTGGGATGGATTGCGGGCGCAGCCAAGCGGAGATCCGGAATCCATCCCAGGGCGCGGAGCCTTACGATGGCTCCCGGATCGGTGCCGCCGGCGCGGCCTGTCCGGGATCACGACGTGGGAGTGGCACGCCGCCCCATCTTCGCCCGCCGCCTCGCGCTTTTCGCGCTGCTGCTCACGGTCGGCTTCCTGGCCTCGGCCCATTTCGGCGGCTTCGCCCAGAACGCCCAGACCGATCGCGGCGTCGTCGCCGACCTGATCTCGAAGGCACTGTCGAGCGACACCAGCCAGGTCTCGATCGGGCAGGTCAACGGAGCGCTTTCCTCCGATGTCGAGATCCGCGACATCGTGCTGTCGGATCGCGACGGCCCCTGGCTGCGGCTCGACCGCGCCCGCCTGATCTGGACGCGCAGCGCGCTGCTGCTGCGGCGCCTCGACATCGACCGGCTCGAGATCGGCAAGCTGGAACTGCTGCGCAAGCAGGCGCCACAGCCCGCCGGCGCCGCCCCGCCGAGCGATGCGCCGATCCTGCCGGAACTGCCGTTGAAGGTGATCGTCCGCGCCTTCCAGCTCAATGAACTGGTGCTCGGCGAGTCGGTCCTCGGCGTCGCGGCGCGGCTGGCTGCGACCGGTTCGGCGACGCTCGGACCGCCCAATGAAGGCCTCGACCTCAAGCTCCAGGCCCGGCGGCTCGATGCTGGCGGCGAGTTCGACGTGAATGTGAGCTTCGTCCCCGACACCACGCGATTGCGGTTGGGGATCAAGCTCGACGAACCGCAGGGCGGGCTGATCGCGAAGGTCGCCGGCCTTCCCGGCGAGCCGCCCGTGCAGCTCTCCCTCGGCGGCGACGGGCCGCTCGATTCCTTCGGTTCGAGCCTCAACTTCACCGCGGGCCCGACGATCGGAGCGAGGGGCGAGGCGCGGCTCGATCGCGCCGGCGCCGAGCGCCAACTCGTGCTCGGTCTCGACGCCCGCATCGAGGGGCTGATGCCCGCTCCCGTCGCCCCGGTCTTCGCCGGCTCGACGCGGCTCGACGGCTCGGTCGGCTTCGCCGATGGCGGCGGTATCGACATCCGCAACCTCGCCCTGGTCTCGGCGCTCGCCCGGCTCGACGTGCTCGGCCGCTACAATGCCGACAAGACGCTCGATCTGCGCGTCACGGCCGCCGCGCGCCCCAATGCCGAGGGCCGCACCGTCGCCTCGGGAACCGAGATCGCCAAGCTCGCCTTTGACGCCACGATCAAGGGGCCGGTGGCCGGTCCGACCGTTGTCGCCAAGCTGGAGGCCGAGGACGCGAAACTGCCCGCCGGCAGCTTCGCGCGGCTCGCCACGACCTTCAACGCCACGCCGACCGGCACGATCGGCGAGCCCGGAACCCGCATCGCGCTGACGGCGGATGGCGAGGCGGCGGGCATCGTCTTGGCCGACCGCGCGCTCGCCCGCGCCATCGGCGAGCGCGTCACCTTCACGCTGCGCGGCACCGCCCAGGATGACGGCACGGCCGATTTCGAGACGCTGCGCCTCGCCATGTCGGGCGTCGAGCTCGACTACAAGGGCAAGGCCGGCAACCCGCGCGTGCTCGGCCGGCTCGAGGCGGTGCTGCCCGATCTCGCCCGGCTGAGCGGGCTCGCAGGGCGTTCGCTCGCCGGCCGAGCCGAGCTCGGCGCCGACATCGACGCCACGCCGCGCCTGAATGACTACGGAGCGACGCTGAGCGGCAGGGGCGAGCGGCTCTCGACCGGCGACGCGACGCTCGACCGCCTGCTCGCCGGCAGGCTCACCCTGGCCGGCCAGGTCCGCTCGCTCGCCGGTGACCTGACCGTGGCGGGGCTGCGCCTGGCCGGCGAGCACGCCGCCTTCACCGCCGATGGCGGCATCGGCGTGCAGGCCTCGGATCTGCGCCTCGCTTTGGCCATGCCCGATCTGCGACGAGCCGATCCGCGACTCTCCGGCAAGGGCGACGTCACCGCGCAGATCACCGGCCCGCGCGACAAGCTCGATGCGACGGCGCGCATCGCCATCGCCAATGCCACGGCGCTAGCCCGTCCGATCCCGCGTCTCGCCATCGACGCGGTGATCCGCGACCTTCAGGGCGCGCTCGATACCCGCCTGACGCTGAACGGCGAGATCGACGCCAAGCCCGCCACCGGCACGGTCGCGCTGGCGCGTATGCCCGGCGATGGCTGGAACCTCTCGGCGCTCGACATCGCCATCGGCTCGGTTCGTCTCAACGGCGCGCTGACCCTCGATCCGGCGAGCCGCGCCGCCGGCCGCATCACCCTCGCGGCGCGCAATCTGGACGATCTCTCGGCCCTGGCGCTCACCAAGATCGGCGGCCAGCTCGATGCCGACATCGCGCTCGCCGTGGTCGAGGGCCGGCAGAATCTGGAGCTGAAGGCGAAGGGGGCCAAGCTCGCGGGGCCGTCCGTCGCCATCGACAGGCTCGATGCGACGGCAGCCGCTTCCGACATCTACGGCCGCCCGCTGCTCGATGCGGCGATCGCCATCGACCGTGCCGTGCTGGCGGGCGAAACCTTTACCGCGCTGCGCTTCGACTCGAAGGGCGCGCCGGATGCCAGCGCCTTCACGTTGAGCGCGGCCGCGCGCGGCTTCGCACTAAGCGGGGCAGGGCGCCTTGTGCCGGGCGAGCCGCTCAGGCTGGAACTCGCCTCCTTCGATGCCCGCCGCGACGGCCGCCGCATCGCGCTCGCCAATCCCGCGACCTTCAGCTTTCCCGCCGGCGGCATCGAGATCGCCGGGCTGGCGCTGGCGATCGAGAACGGCCGCCTGACGCTGGACGGCAAGGCGGGCGAGGCGCTCGACCTTGACCTCGCCGCCCGCGACATACCCCTCTCCGCCGTCCGCATCCTCGCCCCGAAGCTCGACCTCGCCGGCACGCTGAACGCCGAGGCGACGATCGGCGGCACGGCCGCCGCGCCGACCGGCCCGTGGAGCCTCCGCATCGCCCGGCTGGCGACACCTGAGACCCGCCAGGCCGGCCTGCCGCCGGTCGAGATCGCCGCCAAGGGCGAGCTGAAGGGTGACGAGACCAGCGTCGACGCCACTGTGAATGCCGGCCGCAACGCCAGCCTGACCGTTCGCGGCACTGCTCCGCTGAACGCCGCCGGCGTGCTCGAACTCGCCGCGCAGGGCCGTCTCGACGCCGTGCTGGCCAATCCGATGCTGGCGCCGCAGGGGCGCAGGCTCACCGGCACGGTCGCGCTCGACCTGCGTGCGACCGGCACCGCCGCGGCGCCGCGCCTCAGCGGTTCGGCCACGCTTGCCAATGGCAGCTTCACCGACGCATTGCAGGGCGTGCGGCTGACGGCCATCGAGGCGCGCATCGCCGCCAATGGCGAGAACCTCACGATCGAGCGCGCATCTGCCCGCACGCCCAATGGTGGGACGCTTTCGGCGAGCGGCCGGCTGGAGCTCGACCCTGCCGACGGCTTCCCCGGGCAGATCCGCATCCAGGGCAACCGCGCGCAGCTCGTTTCCAGCGGCATCGTCACGGCGGTCGCCAATCTCAACATGGAGATCGGCGGCCCGCTGGCACGGCGTCCCCGGATCGGCGGGCGCATCGACGTGCTCTCGCTCGACGTAGCTGTGCCGGACCGGTTGCCGGCCTCGCTGCGGCCGGTCGAGGGCATCAAGCATGTCAGGGCGACAGGCACCGCCGCCGCCCGCCTCGCCGAGCAGAAGCGAGCGGCGCGCCAGCAGGCGACGCGGGGCGGCCGGCCCGCTCCCGCCTTCGACGCCGCGCTCGCGCTCACCGTCTCCGCGCCGAGCCGCGTCTTCATCCGTGGCCGCGGCATCGATGCCGAGCTCGGCGGCGAGATTCGCGTCGGCGGCACGCTGGCGGCGCCCGCCCTCGACGGCGGCTTCGAGTTGCGGCGCGGCCGTCTCAGCGTGCTGAGCCAGCGCCTCGACTTCAGCCGCGGCCGCCTGACCTTCACCGGCGGCACCATGCCGGAGCTCGACTTCGTCGCCGAAACCCGCGCCTCCGACGTCACCGCCCGCGTCATCGTCAGCGGGCCGGCCGACGCGCCGCGATTCGTCTTCGCCTCGACGCCGGAGCTGCCGCAGGACGAGGTGCTCTCGCGCCTGCTGTTCGCGCGGGCCTCCGGTTCGCTGTCGCCCTTCCAGGCGCTGCAACTGGCTCAAGCCGCGGCGCAGTTCGCCGGCGGCGGCGGCGACGATTCGTTCGAGCGCCTGCGCAAATCCCTCGGGGTCGACAATCTCGACATCCAGATGGGCGCGGGCGGGCCCACCGTCGGGGTGTCGCGCTATATCGGCGACAACGTCTCCGTCGGCTTCAAGGCGGGCGCAAAACCCGAGGATAGCGGCGTTTCAGTCGGAATCGACGTGACGCGCCGGCTCAAGCTGCAGGCGGACACCGGCGCGGACGGCAGCGCCTCGGTCGGCATCGGTGCCGAGTGGGAATACTGAGCGGGCCGCCCCCGGAGAGAATCAGATTCGCTTTCCACAGGCGGGCTCACAGGCCCTGCCTGTGAAGAATCCGGTTTTGGAAAGCCTCGAAACAGGCCCGGCCGGCGGGGTGCGGTTAACCGCTCGTAAATTTCGGCGGTCAAAGCGTGACCTGCCTGCAACACCGGGGTCCAAAGCGCCCTTCGGAACCTCGCGGTGGCGTGATCGAGGTTGATCGGCACTGCGGCGCTCGTATGGTTGTCCTGCGTCGGGACGTTCCCGGTCGCTGTTTTTCGCCTTCGCCTCTGAATGGTTCGGGGACGCGGGCGAAAGGCCGGGAATAGGCAGGTTCGGTGGTAGGGTCTCCTGGGGCCGATCACCAACAAGGACAGGCCGAAGCCCGAGGGTCTCGAAACTCTTTTGGAGGTTACCAATGAAGCTCGTTAAGAGCCTCCTCCTCGGTTCCGCCGCCGGCATCGCCGCGGTCGCCGGGGCTCAGGCCGCCGACCTTCCCTCGCGGAAGGCCGCTCCGGTCGAATACGTTCGCGTTTGCTCGGCCTATGGCGCCGGCTTCTTCTACATCCCCGGCACCGACACCTGCCTCCGCATCGGCGGCCGTCTGCGCGCTGAGTACGAGATCGGCGAGCGTTGGTCGCGTGGTCAGGACGGTTACGGCACCCGCGTTCGCGGTCGTCTGAACCTCGATGCCCGCACCGCGACTGCCTATGGCACGCTGCGCACCTTCATCCGCTACGACGTGACCAACACGGTCGGCGCGCACAACAACGGTCGTCGCGTCGCGATCACCCCGGGCGCCGCTCTGGGCGACCCGACGGTCAACCTCGACAAGGCCTTCGTCCAGTTCGGCCCGATCACCGCTGGTCGCGCGCAGTCGTTCTTCGACTTCTACGCCAACGACCTCGGCTTCCACACGGTCCGCACCTCGGATCGTTCGCCGCACCTGTTGGCCTACACCGCGACCTTCGGCAGCGGCTTCAGCGCGACGATCTCGATCGAAGATCCGAAGACCACGGCCCAGGCGCAGACCCTCATCGGCACCAACGCCGGCAGCACCTATCCGGATCTCGTCGCTTCGCTGCGCGTCGATCAGGGTTGGGGCTCTGCTCAGCTGTCGGGTGCCTTCGGCAACCGCAGCACCTTCAATCCCGGCACGGGCGTGAAGCGTGAAGAGACCGGCTGGGCCATCCAGGCTGGCGCGAAGATCAACCTGCCGATGCTCGCCGCTGGCGACCATATCTGGTTGCAGGCTGCTTACGCCGATGGCGCGATCGAGTATCTCGGTTGGGGCAACAGCGTCGGCGTCGGCCGCGTCGGGGGCTCCACGCTCCTCGCGAACTACGCGTTCGACAACCTCGGCAATGCGAAGTCGATTTCGGGCTTCAGCATCGTTGCGGGCCTCCGTCACTTCTGGACCCCCACGATCCGCACCGACGTGTACGGTTCGTACTCCGAGCTCGACACCCCCCGGACGAACATCCTGGGCGTTCTCGGCTCGCTCGACCCGAAGGAGCTCACCGTCGGCGCGAACGTCGTCTGGTCGCCGGTTTCCGGCCTGGACATCGGCGTCGAGGTTCTCTACCAGCGCGTCGAGTTCGGCGCTCGCGTGGCGGATCTGAAGGACGTTGCTCTTGGTGCGCCCACCGTCCGCACCCGCAAGTCGGACGACGCCTTCACCGGCCGTCTGCGCATCCAGCGCGACTTCTGATCGTCTCAAGCGATCCTAGTCGGAAGCCCCGGGGAAACCCGGGGCTTTTCTTGTTTGGGACCAGCGGCGGATCGCAGGCCGCAGCCGTGGTCTCGACCCCGCGAACCGCCTTGCATCGTCAACTTGCCGAGGATCGCGTGCAGCGGGGAGGCGCCGCTTCGAAGCGCGCCGATCTGCCGCGAACCGCAGCTGGCCCGCTGGTTTTCGGGACGGTTGACAGCCGCGTCGCGACACGCCTTCTAAAGCAGGCCGTCATATTTGGGGCACGGATCGCGATTCCACGGCTAACGGTGGGACGCGAGATGAGCCCGGAGATGAGCGGCGTTCTTCAAGAGCCTGAAACCGTGTAGCTTCTGGTTCCGGGCGAGGCGGCTTTCTTCCGTATGGGAGCGAGCCGGACAGGGCTTCGGGGGAATGGGATGACGCAGCCGGGACGTTGGCTTTGGGGACTGGTGCCGCTGGCCCTGCTCTGGGGTGCCGGAAACCTGTTTCTTGGCCCGGCGATCGAGCTGGATGTCGGCCGGAGAGCGGTCGAGGCGGCGGCAGCGGTCGCCGGCGAGGCGCCCGGCGCACGCCCGATCGTCGCCCAGGTCGAGGGCCGCGACGTCGCCATCAGCGGCGAGGCGCTGTCGGCCGACGGCGCTACGCGGGCGGTGGCGCGGCTGCGCGCCGAATTCGGCGTCCGCCGGGCGCTCGGCGGCCTCTCCCAGGTCGTCGCGCAGAAGCCCTATAGCTGGTCGGCCAGCCGCGAAGGCAATGTCGTCACGCTTGGCGGCTTCGTGCCCGACGATGCGACGGGGCGGGCCAATGTAGCCGCGGCCACTGCCGCGCTGCCCGGTGTTAAGATCGAGGACAGCCAGAGACTGGCTTTCGGCGCGCCCGCGGGGTTCGACGCCATGACGCGGGCGGTGCTGGCCGAGTTGCCGAAGCTTTCGTCCGGCAAGATCGCGCTCGACGATATGCGTTTCTGCATCGAGGGCAGGGCCGGGAGCCCGGAGCATTTCCTCGCGTTGCAGACCGCGACGGCCTCGCTCGCCCGCGACGGCTTCCAACCCGTCGCCTGCGCGCTCGAGCCGCCCGTCGTCTCTCCCTATCGCTGGGGCGCCGAAAAGCTGGCCGCGGATTCGCTGCGCCTGACAGGCTTCTATCCGTCCGATGCGGTGCACCAGCAGATCCTGACGCTGCTGCGCCGCGCCTTTCCGGGCCCCATCGGCATCGACGACCAGATGAAGCCGGCGGCAGGCGAGCCCGCGGCGTTCCTCGCCAAGGTCACCCGGGCGGTCGGGGATCTCGCCCGGCTGCGCCGGGGCAAGGCGGAACTGTCGGGCGATGTCTATGCTCTCTCGGGCGACGGGCCGGAGACCTTTACCGCCTGCCAGGCGCTGCGCCTGCAGATCGCCCAGGGCGACGGGCCGGATTCGGTCGCGCAGGCCACCATCGCCTGCCCGCCGCAGCCGCCGATCGAGAGCCTGATGCCGCCGCTGCCGGAGATACCGGCTCCGATTTTCCTGCCCTCCGACCTTCCGGCCAAGCCGCCGGCTCCCGGCGCCGTCGCTCAGCCGAGCGCTCCTCCTGCGCCTCCTGCGCCTCCCGCGCAGGCGCAGCAACCGGCTGCGCTTGTGGCGCTGGCCTGGAGCGCGACGCGGGCCGAAGGCGCGGTGGCGCTGAAAGGCATGGTTCGGGACCAGGCTGCCCGCGACGCACTCGTCGCGCAGGCGCGCAGCCTGTTTTCCGGCACAGTCTCTGACCAGCTTGCTCTGGAGCCGAATCTGCGGGCGGAGCCCGATTACGCAGCGGCGACCGGCTTTGCGCTCGAGCTGCTCGACAAGCTGAAGCAGGGTTCGGTCTCGCTTGCGGGGGCCGTGCTCGGCTTGTCGGGTGACGTCGCCAACGTCGCGGCCTGGCAGGAACTGGATGCCGCGCTGCGCCGCCAGCCCCTGCCGGCCGGGCTGAGCATCGGCCAGGGCGGCGCCGCGTCGATTGCGGTGCGTCCCTATGTCCTGTCGCTGTCCGCCGACCGGACCGGGCTGAGCCTGTCCGGCTATCTGCCGGATCTGCAGGTGCGCGAGGCGCTGCACGCCTTGGTAGAGGCCTCGCCGCTCAAGGGCAGGCTCGCCGATACGACGCAGATCGTGCCCGGCGCGCCCGAAGGCTTCGACGCCGCTGCAAAAGTCGCGGTGACGAATCTGCTGCGGCTCGACATGGGCACGGCAAATCTCGCGGATGATCTCGTAACCCTGCGCGGGCTCACCTGCCGCGACCTCATAAAGAGCGAGGTCGAGACCAGCGCTGCCACCGGCCTCCCGGCGGGAGTTCGCACGGATACCGCGATCGCGCTCCGCCAGACCGGCTGCATGCTCGAGCCGCCGTCGACCTGTCAGAACGATCTCGATGCGTTGACGAAGAGCAATTCGGTGCTCTTCGCGCAGGGAACCTCGGTCATGGCGCTCGACCCGCCGACAGAGCGCGTGATCGCGCAAGCCGCGGCGATCCTGAAGCAGTGCCCGGGCTCGGCCATCACCATCGAGGGCCACGCCAACAGCGACGGCGAACGTGCCGGCTTCGACAATCTAGACCTGTCGGCGCGCCGCGCCCTTCGGGTTCGCGACGAGCTCATCCGGCGCGGCATCGCCCCGGCGCAGCTCGCGACGCGCGGTTTCGGCGTCGAGCGGCCGCTGGTGCCGCACGGCTCCACCGAGGCCAAGGCGACGAATCGGCGCGTTCAGTTCACGGTCGCGAAGTAAGGGGGGACGGACATGCTTTATCTCGCAAGCCAGTTCGTCTGGTTCCTCGCCGCCGCCTTCGTGCTCGGCCTCGTCATGGGCTGGATCGGCCATGACGGCGGCAAGCTGCGCCTGTTCGGAGGGGGCGCCGGCTGGCTCGCGGCGCTCTGGGCGCTGGGCGCCGGCCTGACGTGGCTGCAGATCGTCAACGGCGCACCGGCGACCTGGATCGAAACGGCGCTGCTGTTTTCGGCTGTCTATGTCGCAGGCTGCGTGGCGGCCGCCCTGCTGCGCGGCACGCGGAGCGCCGGTGAAGCCGCTGTCGCCGCAGCTCCTGCCGAGGCGGTCCCGGCCGCTGTTCCCGCCGCGGCGCTGCCGCCGGTGGAGGGTGAGGTCACGATCCCCGGGGAGCGTCCCGCCGGCCTCGCCGCCGCACGCGCCGGGAAGCCCGACGATCTCAAGCTGATCAAGGGCGTCGCAGAGCAGAACGAGGCCAAGCTGCACGCGCTCGGCATCTGGCATTTCGAGCAGATCGCGGCCTGGACGCCCCGCAACGTCGAATGGGTCGGCAGCTATCTGGCCTTCCCGGGCCGGATCGAGCGCGAGGATTGGGTCGGGCAGTCGAAGCAGCTGGCGGCCGGCAGCGGCGACGCAGAAGTGCCGAAGCCGGCCGAGGCCGCCATCGACAAGCCTGCCGCCTGAGGCGGCTCAGGCGGCGCGCCGCTCGGCCCGCGCGACGAGTCGGCCGATCCGGCGCACCATGTCCTTCGTCCCGAGCAGGGGCGCATGGCCCTGTCCGGGCGCGACGAAGGTTTCGCAATCCGGGTGCCGCTGGCCCATTTCGACCAGCGTCTTCTCGGCCATCAGGTCGGAATTGGCGCCGCGGATCGCCAGCACCGGCACGCCGTTCAGCCCGTCGAAATAGCTCCACAGCACCGGCAGCGGCACTTCCAGGTCGAGCTCCTCCAGTACCTTCATCAGGTTCGGGTCGTAGTCTGAGCGCATGCGGCCGTCGCGGTCGGTCCAGGTGCGGCGCGCCATCATCTCCCATTCGGCGTCGCCGAATTGCGGGAACTGCTGGTCGGAGAGGCGCTTCAGGATCTCGGCGCCTTCCGTGAAGCTGCGCGGCATCGGCAGCTTGCCGACATAGCCTCTGATCCGCAGAAGCCCGCGGGCATCGATCACCGGGCCGATATCGTTCATCACCACGCCCTTGATGACGCCCGGCCGCGCCGCGCCCATCGCCATGGTCAAAAGCCCGCCGCGCGAGGTGCCGACGAAGACCGCGCCCTCGATGCCGGCGGCGACCAGCAGCTGCATCAGGTCGTCGAGCTCGATCCGGATGTCGTAGTTCTTCCAGTCGCGGTCGTATTCGGAGAGGCCGCGCCCGCGATAATCGACGGCGAGCACGCGCCGGGGCTTCGCCTCGTCTTTGGCGAGCGCGAGCGCGAGTTCATGGAAATCGGCCGCCGTGCGGGCGAAGCCCGGCAAGCAGACCACCGGCAGCGCCGTGGCGGCGAGGGGGCCGTAATCGCGCGCATGCAGCTTCAACCCGTCGCGGGCGCTGATGAAGAGCGGGCTGAAGCCGGTGTCCGAATGCGTCGTCAAATCCATAGCCCTCGAGAGACCGGCATGAAATTCGAGCCCTCATCCTGGGGAGCCGCCGAAGGCGGCGTCTCGAAGGATGCTCCAGATGTCACCTGAGCGTCCTGGAGCATCTTTCGAGACGCCATTCCAGCGGAATGGCTCCTCAGGATGAGGGCTGAGCGAGCCTCCGGCCGGCTCGCCGAGGACGAAGGCTCCGCGAGGCGGGCGAGTTCGGAACGATCTAATCCTGCCGGCCGCCGCGCTTCAAGTCGTGGTCGATCAGATAGGCGGTGCGTTGGTTCAGCCGGTGACGGTAGACCTGCAGGTTCTCCATCACCCGCTGCACATAGTTGCGCGTCTCGTAGAAGGGGATGCGCTCGATCCAGTCGACCGCGTCGACCTCGGGCTTGCGCGGATCACCATAGGCGTCGATCCACTTCTTCACGTTGCCGGAGCCGGCATTGTAGGCGGCGAAGGTCAGGATGTAGGAGCCGCGCCAGTCCTTCAGCAGGTCGTTGAGATGGGCTGCGCCCATCTGGGCGGAATAGAGCGCATCCTGCCCCAGCCGCGGCCAGTCGAAGGGCAGGTTGGCGCGCCGCGCCGTCTCGCGGGCGGTCGCAGGCATCATCTGCATCAGCCCGCGCGCCCCGGCATGCGAGACAGCGGTCGGGTTGAAGGCGCTCTCCTGCCGGGCGATGGCGTGGACGATGGCGCGCTCCATCGGGTCTCCCAGCACGGGGAAGTCCGGCACGCCGCTGGTCGGGAAGGCCGCCATGTCGAGCGGGAAACCGCGCTGCAGGGACATCTTGCCGAGCGCCAGAAGGGTGCGCGTATCGTCCTCGCGCTGGCCGATGGCGGCGAGCGCCTCAAGCGCCTCGGTGCTCTCCAGGCGCTGGCTGAGGTCGAGCAGCAGCTGCGCCCCGAGCTCGCGCTCGCCGATCCGGTAGAGCGCGTGCACGCCCTGATAGCCCGGCAGATGCATCAGCGAGGCCGGTTCCGCCCGCCGCAGCGGCAGGTCCGGCAGGCCGAGCCGCGCCCGCGCCAGCTGGCCGTAATAGGCGATCGGGTGCTCGGCCGCCCGCTCGAAGGCTGCCCTGGCCTTGTCGGCCCGGCCGATGGCCTCCCAGGCGCGGCCCTCCCAATAGGCGCCGCGCGTGACCGAGATCGGCGTCTCGGCGATGCTGGCGGCCTCGCGGAAATGCTCCAGTGCGAGGCCGGGCTGGTCGCGGAAGCGCAGCGCGATGAAGCCGGCATGCCATTCGGCGTCGATGCGCGCCGCCGCGTCCTCGGCGCCATGGCCGGCGGCGACCTGATAGGCGGTGGCGGCATCGCCGTCGTCGAGGAGCTGGCGGACGATCACCCGCCGCTCGGTCCACCATTCGTCGCCGTCGCCGAGCAATCCGGGGTCGCGCGGCACGTCGGCCAGCGTCTTGGCGGCTTCCTCCGGATTGCCGGCGCGCCTGGCCTGCTGCGCCAGCAGGAAGGAATAGGAGTGGTCGCTACGCAGCGAGACCGGCACGGCGGTGATCAGCTTGGCCGCGATTGGCTGGCGCGACTTGGCGCTGGCGAGCCGGGCCTTGGCGAGCACGACGTAATCGGCCGAGACGCGGGCGGCGTTACGCAGCGCCGCTGTCGCGCTTTCGGCGAAGATCAGGCGCTCGGTACGCAGGCGATGGTCGGTACGCGTCAGGGCATCGCCGAAAGCGTCGAGGGCGAGCTTCTCGAGCGCCGGGCTGAAATTGTCCTGCCGCCAGCTCTGGCGGATCAGGGTTGCGGCCTCCTGCGCCTTACCGCCCGCCTTGAGAGCGAGCGCGAGCGCAATCCGCCCGGCCGGGGTGACCGGGGCCTCGCTCTGGAAAAAGGCGCGGACCGCGGCCGGTGCCTTCTTCTCGGCGATCAGTCGCGCCTCGGCGCGGCGCCGGACGATTCCCGTCGCCGGATAGTCGGGATGGTTGCGCAGGAAGGCCTCTAACCGCGCGAACGGGATCGGGCCGGCCCCGGTGCGCAGCGCGGCCCATTCCAGCAGCGCCTTGGCGGCAGGATCGTCGCTTTCCGCCGCGATCGCGTCCCCCTCCGCGAGCGCGCCGCGCCGATAGGCGCCGATCGCCGCCTTGATGCGCTCGAGCCGGACGGCATCTTCCAGCGGATTGATGGGGGCGGGAGGAGCGGGAGGAGGGGAGGTTATCGACGCGGTGATCTCTGGCGCCGTGGTTGCAGAGGCAGGCGTCTCGGGAGCAAGCGTCTCGGGAGCAAGCGTCGCGGGAGCAGGCCCCTCGGGGGCCGGCGCCTCGGGCGTGGGCGTCTCAGGGGCGGGCGTTTCAGGGGTGGTCTTGGCCGCACTGGGCGCGACGGTCGGCGTTGCGACGCTGGCCTGCTGCACGGGGCCCAGGACTTCCTCGGCCGAGCGCGCGGGCAGGGCGGCGAGCAGCAGCGGCACGGCGAGACGGATCAGCCGGAGGCAGGCTGCGGGCATGGCCATGGCGTTGGTCTCCACGGTCTGATGTCAGCCTGCGATGCTCGCCAAGGCCGGTTTAAGAAGGCTTAACTACGAGCCGATGCATTTAAATCGGCTGCCGGCTTTGCCTGCGGATGGGGACGGTTTATGTGTGACACCCCGAAAATGGCCTTTTCGCGTCAGGACCGCACTCTCATGACCAAGCATCCAGCCTTCTCCGGTTCGCTCCCCGCTCTGGTGACGCCGTTCAAAGCTGGCAAAATCGACGAGGACGCGCTGCGCGCCCTGGTCGACTGGCAGATCGAGAGCGGCTCGAAGGGCCTGGTTCCGGTCGGCACCACCGGCGAGAGCCCGACGCTCTCCCATGACGAGCACAAGCGCGTGGTCGAGATCGTCGTCGCGCAGGCGAAGGGCAGGGTGCCGGTCATCGCCGGCGCCGGCTCGAACAGCACCAATGAGGCGATCGATCTCGCGATCCATGCCGAGAAGGCAGGTGCCGACGCCCTGCTGGTGGTGACGCCCTATTACAACAAGCCGACCCAGGAGGGCATGTACCAGCACTTCAAGGCGGTGAACGATGCGGTCGGCTTGCCCATCATCATCTACAACATCCCACCGCGTTCGGTCGTCGACATGTCGGTCGAGACCATGGCGCGGCTCTACGAGCTGAAGAACATCGCCGGGGTCAAGGACGCGACCGCCAATCTCGCCCGCGTCTCGCAGCAGCGCCACGCCATGGGGCCGGATTTTATCCAGCTTTCGGGCGAGGACATGACCGCGCTGGCCTATATGGCGGCGGGCGGCCATGGCTGCATCTCGGTCGTCGCTAATGTCGCTCCGCAGCTTTGCGCGGAGCTGATGACGGCGGTGCAGAAGGGTGACTATGCGGGTGCGCTGAAGGTCCAGGACCGGCTCGTGCCCCTGCACGACGCGGTGTTCAAGGAGCCCGGCCTCGCCGGCGCCAAGCATGGCCTCGGCCTGCTTGGCCGCATCGAGGAGGAGGTGCGCCTGCCGCTGCTGCCGGTCACCCCCGCCACCGGCAAGGTCATTCGCGAGGCGATGGTTTTCGCCGGCCTGCTGAATGCCTAGATAGTAAAGGCGCAGGCGGGACCCGGCGGCCGAAAGGGCGCCGGGATTCGCCGAAAAGCGAAATTCAATCAGCGGCTTGAGAACCGATCCGGAATCGGGACCTCAGGTCGCGCCTCACTGACCATTGCGCCCCGGCGCAGCCGGAAACCATGAAAAAGCCCGATCCCGACCGCTACAAGCTCGCCGCCGACAACCGCAAGGCGCGCTACAATTACGAGATCACCGAGACGCTCGAGGCCGGCATCGCGCTGCAGGGCACCGAGATCAAGTCTCTGCGCGGCGGCAAGGCGACGATCGGGGAGAGCTATGCCGGCCCGATGGGCGACGAACTCTTCCTGTTCAACGCGCATATCCCGGAATATCTCGAGGCCAATCGCTTCAATCACAACGTCAAGCGTCCGCGGAAGCTGCTGCTGCATCGCCGCCAGATCAACAAGCTGATGGGGGCGATCCAGCGCGACGGCTACACGGTGATCCCGCTGAAGGTCTACTTCAACGAGAAGGGCCGGGCCAAGGTCGAGCTCGGCCTCGGACGCGGCAAGAAGCTCCACGACAAGCGCGAGACTGAGAAGAACCGCGACTGGAACCGCGACAAGGCCCGCATCATGAAGTCGGGCGGAGCCTGAGGCGCGACAGCTTTTCCCTACTGCTCCCGCGGGAAAAGGTGGGAGCGCGCAGCGTTTTGGGCAAAAGGCGCGGGAAACCCCTCTCCCGGATGGGAGAGGGGCAGGGGTGAGGGACCGCCGCCGGCGATCGAAGCGCGACGGAGCCGTTGAGCCCTCTATCGCAACGGCAGGCCCTCATCCGGCGCTCCGCGCCACCTTCTCCCATCCGGGAGAAGGGAAGAGGCGTCGCGGTTCCGTCGAAAACTTATCCCCGCCCTCCTAACCCCTGCCTATTCTCCCCTCGCTCCGCCCGACCAAGGGGGCTGTCGCGAGGCATCGTGCGGCCGGGCGGGGTTTGCGGGTTTCGTCGTCCTCGGCCGTTGCGGGCGCGAGGATGGCGGAGGCGCAGATCGCCATCGCGCAGGTGAGTCAGGCTGCGCGACCCGGGGCGCGGATAACCAGAAGGCGATCTGGCGGCATCAAAGACCTGCGTGCGGGGCGGGGCGGCGGCCTTTGACGCTGCTTCGACACAGACATCGACATCGACATCGGCACGCAGCCGTCGACTGCGACGCCATCTCGCCCCGCGCATCCCCTCGGATACGCTCAAGGCCGGAAAACCCCGCGGCCTCAGGCCGGACGGGGCTTTCGGTGCGGAAGGAACGTCATTGGCGACCCTGCCTGCCCTCGCTTCCGTGCAGCCATTGCAGAGTCTAATCTGAGGCGAGTGGCAGGGATGGAGGCTCGGCGGTTTGGCAAAGCTCGTCTTCGGAATGAATCTGTCGCTCGACGGTTATGTCGATCATATGGAGTTTGCGCCGGGCCCCGCGCTCTTTCGACACTGGATCGAGCATGTGCGCGGCCTCGCCGGCAGCATCTACGGCCGGCACATCTATGAGCTCATGCGCTACTGGGACGAGGACGATCCCGCCTGGGATGCCGAGCGGCGCGAGTTCGCGCTGGCATGGCGCCGCCAGCCGAAATGGGTCGTCTCGCGCTCGCTGGACGCGGTCGGCCACAACGCCACGCTCGTCGCGGATGATGTCGAGGGCGTGGTGCGTGGATTGAGGGCAGAACTCGAGGGGGAAATCGCCATCGCAGGGCCGCGGCTGGCGCAATCTCTGGCCGAGCTCGGCCTGATCGACGAGTACCGGCTGTACTTCCACCCCGTCGTTCTCGGGCGCGGAACGCCCTTCTTCGCCGGCCCGCGGCCGCCGCTCCGCCATGTCGCGAGCGATCCTGTCGGCGAGGGCGTCGTCAGGCTGACCTATGTCCCGGCCTGATCGGCTGCCTCAGCCTTCGACCGTCTCGTCGCCCTGGCGGATGCCGTAGCGCCGTTCCAGTGCGGGATTGCCCGGCGTCCCCGGAGCTCCCGGGCCGCGGGCCTGCCGCTCGGCGGGGTCGCGCCCGATCTTCTGCATCAGCTGGGCGAGATCGACGAACTCGTCGCATTGGCGGCGCAGTTCGTCGGAGACCATCGGCGGGTTGGTCGAGATCGTCGAGACGACGCAGACCTTGACGCCCTTGCGTTGCACGGCCTCGACCAGCGGCCGGAAATCGCCATCGCCGGAGAACAGGTAGATCTGGTCGAGATGGGGGGCGAGCTCGAGCATCTCGATCGCGAGCTCGATGTCCATGTTGCCCTTCACCCGCCGGCGTCCGGTCGCGTCGGTGAATTCCTTCGCGGCCTTGGTGATGACGCGGTAGCCGTTGTAGTCGAGCCAGTCGACCAGCGGGCGGATCGAGGAGTATTCCTCGCTCTCGACCAAAGTGGTGAAATAGAAGGCCCGGATCAGGTTGCCGTGCCCCTGGAACTCGCGCAGCAGCCGGCGGTAGTCCATGTCGAAGCCGAGCTGCTTGGAGGTCGCATAAAGATTGGCGCCGTCAATGAAAAGCGCGATGCGCGGGTCGGCCGCCATGGCAAATACTCCGAAAATAAAACGCCTTGAATCGATAGAATGATCAGATAACGCGGGCGAAGCATGGCCGGATCCGGCTTTGCGCTCACAATTCTTCGCGAGCGGAGGCCCGCTCGCTCTACGGTGCCGTCATTCCGGGCTCGTCGCCGACGCGAAGCTCCGGAATGACGCGGGGCCGTCTCGGCCGTCAGGCGCTCAGGCCGCGGCTTCCCGGCTTGATCGCGGGAATGGCTGCGAGCTCGGGTGGCAGGTCGTCGGCCGCATAATCCGGCACGTCGTACTGCATCAGGCTGACGAGCTCCATGCCGAGTTCGGCCCGGCCGGCGGAACGATCGATCAGGCAGGCCGCGCCGAGGATGGTGCCGGGCTCAGCCTTCACGGAATCACGGCATTCGCGCAGCGAAAGCCCCGTCGTGATGATGTCCTCGACGATGACGCAGCGCGCGCCGGCGGGCAGCGTGAAGCCGCGGCGCAGCTTGAAGCTGCCGCCCTCGCGCTCGACGAAGACCGCCTTGGCGCCGAGATGGCGGGCCGTCTCGTAGCCCGGCACGATGCCGCCGACCGCCGGCGAGACGACATAGTCGATCTTGCCGAAGCGGGCTTCGATCTTGGCGGCGAGGGCCTTGCACAGCCGCTCCGTCCGCACCGGGTCCTGGAAGACGAACATCTTCTGCAGGAAGACGGCGCTGCGCCGGCCCGAGGACAGGATGAAATGCCCTTCGAGCAGCGCGCCAGCATCGCGGAATTCGGAAAGGACCTCGTTGTCTGTCATGGGCGCGCCTCGCAATTGTCACGGAACCGCGGGCGTGTTTGCTGCCAATCGGCGGCTCTGGCAAGGCCTTGGGGACGGCAAGGCGGATTGCTCAACAGGCGCGAGCCGTCCGGCGGTCAGCCGCGCAGGCGGGCCGGGTTTCCGACGGCGGTCCTTCCGGCCGGGACATCGCGCGTGACCACGCTGCCGGCACCGATGATCGCATCGTCCCCGATGGTGACGCCCGGCAGGATCATCGCTCCGCCGCCGATCCAGACATTGCGGCCGATCGTGACGGGCCGCCCGAACTCCAGCATCTGCGCCCGCTCGGCCGGGTCGCGCGGATGGTCGGCGGTCAGGATCTGGACACCCGGGCCGATCTGCGTGAAGTCGCCGATCGTCACCTGCACCACATCGAGGATGACGCAGTTGAAATTCAGGAAGACGCCGTCGCCGAGGCTGATGTTGTAGCCGTAGTCGCAATGGAAGGGCGGGCGGATGTTCACGTCCCGACCGACCTGGCGGAAGATCTCGCGCATCAGCGGCAGCCGCTGCTCCGGCGCAGCGGTCGTCGCGTTGTAGCGTTCCATCCAGATGCCGATGCGGCGATTATCGGCGATGAGCTCCGGGCTGTCGGCGCGATAGAGCTCGCCGGCCAGCATCTTGTCTTTCTCGGTCCGCATCGTCTCGAACCTCCCGGTCGCGCGCTTCAGCCCTTGGGGAACTCCAGCCCCATCTCGCGATAGCGCTCCGGATCGTCGCTCCAGTTCTCGCGCACCTTCACGAAAAGGAAGAGGTGCACCTTCGCCTCGGCGGCGTCCGCGATCTCGACACGGGCCTTCTGCCCGATCGCCTTGATCGTCTGCCCGCCTTCGCCGAGCACGATCTTGCGCTGGCCTTCGCGCTCCACATAGATCGTCTGCTCGATCCGGACCGAACCGTCCGGCCGCTGCTGCCAGCTCTCGGTCTCGACGGTCGAGCGATAGGGCAGCTCGTCATGGAGCCGCTCGAAGATTTTTTCGCGCGTGATTTCGGCTGCCAGGAAGCGCAGCGGCGCGTCCGAGATCTGGTCTTCCGGGTAGAGCCAGGGACCCAGTGGCAGGCGGGTTTCCAGCCAGGTCATGATGTCCTTGACGCCGTAGCCGGTCAGCGCCGCGATCATGAAGGTCTGCTCGAAATTCCCCTGCGCGTTCACCTTGGTGGTGATATCGAGCAGCTTCTCCTTCGCGACCGTGTCGATCTTGTTGAGGATCAGGAACTTCGGCTGCTTCAGCTCGGAGAGCTTCTCGAGCAGGCGGGCGTTCTCCTCGTTGTCGAAGCGCTCGACATCGATCAGCACGCCGATCAGGTCGGCATCTGTGGCGCCGCCCCAGGCGCTCGTCACCATGGCGCGGTCGAGCCGGCGCTTCGGCGCGAAGATGCCGGGCGTGTCGACGAAGATCACCTGCGCCGCGCCCGACAGCGCGATGCCGCGCACCTGGGTGCGCGTGGTCTGGACCTTGCGCGAGACGATCGACACCTTGGCGCCGACGAGCTGGTTGAGCAGCGTCGACTTGCCGGCATTGGGCGCGCCGATCAGCGCGACGAAGCCGCAGCGCGTGGGCGCGAGCGCATCCGCGCCCTTCTCGGCCTCAGCCATGGTCGCCCTCCATCGTTTCGCTCCACAGGCCTTCGCGCCGCAGGAAGGCTTCGGCCGCGGCCTGTTCGGCCAGCCGCTTCGAGGTGCCCTGCGCCTCGGCGTCGGCGAGGCCGTTGATGCGTGCGGCGACCCGGAAGACCGGCGCATGGTCCGGTCCCGAGCGGCCGCGCTCGCTATAGGTCGGTGTCTGGTAGCCCTGGCCCTGGGCCCATTCCTGCAGGGCTGTCTTGGCGTCGCGCAGCGGCCGGACCGGCTTCAGCATGCGCTCGCCGAAGGCGCGCTCGATCAGGGCGCGGGCGGCCGGATAGCCGCCGTCGATGAACACTGCACCGATGATCGCCTCGCAGGCATCGGCCAGGATCGCCTTGTTCTTGCGCGCGCCGCCGAGGATCTCGCCTTCGCCGAGCCGCATGAAGGAGCCGAGATTCCAGGCGATCGCCACCTCCGCGCAGGTCTCCTTGCGCACGAGATCGGCCAGGCGCCGCGAGAGGTCGCCTTCCTCGGCCTGGGGATAGCGCTCGAACAGCATGTCGGCGACGCTCAGGCCCAGCACGCGGTCGCCGAGGAATTCCAGCCGCTGGTAGCTCTGCAGCCGCGACCCCTCGGCGCTCATATGGGTGAGGGCGGTCGCGAGCAGGCTCTGGTCGGTGAAGACATGCCCCAGCGTCGCTTGCAGGCGGGAGGTCTCCGGCGCCTTGCGCCCGTTGTCGCCAGCCTTGCTCACTTGCGGATCTTGCTCACTTGCAGATCTTGCTCACTTGATCGCGCTGAAAAGACGGTTCCAGCGAACCGTCCAGGGCCATTCCCAGATCTTCCAGGCCGAGGCGCCGTCCTCGATCGAGAAGAAGATGATCTCGGCCCGGCCGACGAAATTCTCGAACGGCACGAAGCCGACGCTGCGGTCGCGCGAATCCAGCGAGTTGTCGCGGTTGTCGCCCATCATGAAGAAATGGCCGGCCGGCACGGTGAAGACCGGGGTGTTGTCGAAGCTGCCGGTGTCGCCCTCGCGCTCGATGATCTCGTGCGAGGTGCCGTTGGGCAGCGTCTCGCGGTAGCGGATGGCGGGGGCGCTGCGGCCCCAGCTGTCGGTGGTGACGAAATCGGCGATGCGCTCGCGCTTCACCGGCTGGTTGTTGATGTGCAGGACGCCGTCGATCATCTGGATGCGCTCGCCCGGCAGGCCAATGACGCGCTTGATGTAGTCGGTCGAGTTGTCGGTCGGCAGCTTGAACACGGCGATATCGCCGCGCTTCGGCTCGGCCGCCCAGACGCGGCCGGAGAACAGCGGCGGGCTGAACGGGATCGAGTGCTTCGAATAGCCGTAGGTGTACTTCGAGACGAAGAGGTAGTCGCCGATCAGCAGCGTCGGGATCAGCGAGCCCGAGGGGATATTGAAGGGCTGGAACAGCAGGGTGCGGATCACCAGCGCGATCAGCAGCGCCTGGACGACGACCTTGATCGTCTCGACGATCCCCCCCTCGTCCTTGCTGGCCTTGTTGTTGGTCTCGACGTCGTTGGCCACGCGGGCGCTCCTGGGACAATGGTCCAGCGCGCGGTCTAGCGGAATGTTGCCGGGCATACAACGTGGTGCGAGCGCCCCTGCGCCCCCGGACGCGTAGCGGCCGGATCACCGGCAAGTTGCGGCAATTGACCACGCCCCGGTCGAGGCGCACGATTGACCCTTGGTAACCAGGGGGACGATCATGAATGGCAAGAAATACGTAGCGGAGGCGGTCGGCACCTTCTGGCTGACCTTCGCGGGCTGCGGCAGCGCGGTCATTGCAGCCGGTTTCCCGGATGTCGGAATCGGCCTGCTCGGCGTCTCGCTCGCCTTCGGTCTCACGGTCGTGACGATGGCCTATGCCATCGGCCATATCTCGGGCTGCCATCTCAACCCGGCCGTGACCGTCGGCCTGGCGGCGGGTGGACGTTTTCCGTCCTCGCAGATCCTGCCCTACATCGTGGCGCAGGTCATCGGTGCGGTCGTAGCGGCCGGCGTGCTCTATCTCATCGCCAGTGGCGCGCCCGGCTTCGACCTTGCCAAGGGCTTCGCCTCGAACGGCTATGGCGATCACTCGCCCGGCAAGTACAGCCTCTTCGCCGGCTTCCTTACCGAAGTCGTGATGACGATGATGTTCCTCTTCATCATCATGGGCGCGACCCACGGCAAGGCGCCGGCCGGCTTCGCTCCGCTGGCGATCGGGCTGGGTCTCTGCCTGATCCACCTCGTCAGCATTCCGGTGACCAACACCTCGGTCAATCCGGCGCGCAGCACGGGGCCGGCGCTCTTCGTCGGCGGCTGGGCACTGAACCAGCTCTGGCTGTTCTGGATCGCGCCCGTGATCGGCGGCGCGCTCGGCGGCATCGTCTATCGCTGGCTCAGCGAGGAGCCGCGCGGCTCCATCGTCGGGACCGCACCGGCCGAGTGAGACGTCTGGGCGTCAGCGCCATTCGACCCAGCGGCCGTGAAAATCGGCGCGCGCGACTTCGCGCTCGCCGCCATCCGGCCAGAGCGTCAGGGTGAGGGCGGCGCTGCCGGACTGGCCGTCCGCCTCCATTCGGAGCCAGGCGAGCGGTGCCTCGCGCGTGGCCGCCGCGCCGGCCTGTGCCATGGCCTCGCTGATGCGACGCTGGACCGGCTGCGGCAGGTATTGCCACATGATCGTGTGCATCAGCAGCCGCGCGCTGCCCTTCGGCTGCTGCTGGCTGAGCCGGGCCTCGACCCAGTCCGCGGCATCGGCCTGCTCCACCCGCCAGGGTTTCGCGGCTGATGCGTCGAAGGCCGCTTCCGTCGTGGCGATGCGGTCGCTTTGGTCCGGCCAGATATAGGACATCACGCGCCCGCGATGCTCGGGGTTGCCGGGGTCGAGCGGGTTGAGGTCGCAGGCCCGGCGCGCCGCGATCGATAGCGGCGCATCGAGCGGCGGCAGCGGGCCGCGCCACGCGCTGCGAATTGTGACCGGGGCGTTCGGAGCGCCCCAGACGCTGCCCCCGAGCTCATAGGCGTAGCCGTCGAAGCCGAGATTGAGTCCGGCGCTGGCTCCGATCTCGAGAAGGTCGAGCGCCAGTCCGGTTTCGCGCGCGACCATTAGCGCGCCGCCGAGCAGCGCCGAGCAACGCTTGACCTCGTTGGTCTGCGGCGCGCTGTCGAGATAGGCGGTCAGGAAGGCGTCATCGGCGGCGAGCGCGGCCAGCACGCCGCTCCAGAGTGCGTCAGCCGAGGGCTCGACGGGCGGATAGACGGCCGTCAGCGCCGGGACGCGCCCGGACCGCGCCAGCGCGTTGAAGGCTCCGGCGCAGCGCAGGGGCAGCGCATCGGCGCGCTGATCGCCGGACCAGTCCAGCACGCGCCGGCCGAAGGCGGAACCACGGTCGAGGCGTTCAGACATCGTCTCGCAGAACAGCGCCGTGAAGGGCGAGCCGAGCAGGCGGCAGGACGAGGCCTGGCTCAAAAAGCCGGCGCGGATCGCGGCTTCCTGAGGTGGGAGGGAATGCGCCATGCCATATGCCCCTTTATGCAGCTTTCAACTCGTCTTGAGCCCTCATCCTGAGGAAGCCCGAAGGGGGCTGTCTCGAAGGATGCTCCAGCCGTCTCCGGAGCCTCCTGGACCCATCCTTCGAGACGCAGCCTCCGCTGCTCCTCAGGATGAGGGCTGAGGGAATTTCCGGCCAACCTGCCGGGCACAAGGTCTCCACCGATCAGGAGACCGCCCGCGCCTCGATCACGACGAAGGCCTGCGCCATCGGCGGGTCGTCGGTCATCGAGACATGCACCACGGCCTCGAAGCCCGGCGGCGTCATTTCCTTCAGCCGCTCGGCCGCGCCGCCCGTCAGCCGCATGGTCGGGCGGCCGCTCGGCAGGTTGACCACCTCCATGTCGCGCCAGAACACGCCGGCGCGAAGCCCCGTGCCGAGCGCCTTGGAGCAGGCCTCCTTCGCCGCGAAACGCCGCGCATAGGAAGCCGCCCGCGTCGCGCGTCGGTCGGATTTGATGCGTTCGCCTTCGGTGAAGACGCGGTGGGTGAAGCGCTCGCCGAACCGCTCCAGCGAGTTCGCGATGCGGTCGATGTCGCAGAGGTCGGAGCCGATGCCGAGGATCATGCCTCTGATCTAAGCGCCCGCGCGGCCCTCGTCCATCGCCTGCCGCATTCGCGCGATGGTCGCGTCGAGGCCGATGAAGATCGCCTCGCCGACCAGGAAATGGCCGATATTGAACTCGACGAATTCCGGTACGGCCGCGAGCAATCGGGCGGTGTCGTAGTCGAGCCCGTGGCCGGCATGGACCTCGAGCCCCAGCGAGACGCCAAGCGCTGCGCCCTCGGCGAGACGCCTGAACTCGGCCTGCGCCTTGTCATGCTCCCCGGCGAGGAAGGCCTCGCACCACGTGCCGGTGTGCAGTTCCACTACCGGCGCGCCAAGCTTCGCCGCCATCCGGATCGGCGCGGCGTCGGCCTCGATGAACAACGAGACCCGGCAGCCAGCCGTTGCGAGCCGCGCGATCACCGGCGCCAGCGCCGCTTCCTGGCCGACCACGTCGAGTCCGCCCTCGGTGGTGCGCTCCTCGCGCTTCTCGGGCACGAGGCAGGCCGCATGCGGCTTCAGCCGCTCGGCCAGCATCAGCATCTCCTCGGTCGAGGCCATCTCGAAATTCAGCGGCTTCGTCAGTTCGGTCGCGAGGCGCTCCACGTCGCCGTCGCGGATATGGCGGCGGTCTTCGCGCAGATGTGCCGTGATGCCGTCGGCACCGGCCGCGATGGCGAGATGGGCGGCCCGCACCGGGCAGGGCAGGGAGCCGCCGCGGGCGTTCCGCACCGTCGCGACATGGTCGATGTTCACACCCAGTCGCAGCCGGCCAGCCATGGATCAATTCTCCCCGAACCCATCCCGTGGATAGACGAAAATCCCGCATCGGCTCAAGGCACGGATTGTCATGGGCGAGGTCACGATTCGTGATGGCCGCGCGCATAAGGCAATCGTAACCGGCTCCGCCCTAGTCTTCTTGCCGCGAAGCCAGAAACGAGAAGCGGGGCGCAGTGGTGCAGCTTGCTGTGAACGCAGGGACGGCGGCGGGCGAGGCGGTGCCCGAGCGGCGCGACCGCAGCCAGGATCCGGAACGCTCGCTGGGGCGGGTCATCGCCTGCGACGGGTCGCGCGCGACGATCGCGAGCGCGGTCGCCGGCGCCGGCCGGCTCGGCCCCGACTCCTGGACCGTCGGCCGGATGATCTCGATCAATCTCGGCCGCACCCGCATCGTCGGGCTGGTCTACGAGATCAACGCCGCCGATCGGATCTGGAACGAGGCAGCCGACAACGTCATCCATATCGATGTCGAGCTGCTCGGCGAGGTGACCGAGGGCGAGGGCGGGCGCAGCCATTTCCAGAGCGGCATCTCGACCTATCCGCCGATCGGCACCATCGCACACCGCATCCGGGCGGGTGATCTCGCCCTCGTGCATGACCTCGGCGACCGCAAGGGCGTCGCCATCGGCACCCTGTCGCAGGATGCCGCCATTCCGGCGACGATCTGCATCGACGACATGCTGGCGCGCCATTTCGCCCTGCTCGGCACCACCGGCGTCGGCAAGTCGAGCGCGGTCTCGCTGCTGCTGCGCCGGGCCATCGTCGCCCGCCCGCGGCTGCGTGTGCTGATCCTCGATCCGCATAACGAATATGCCTCGGCCTTTCCCGACCGCGCCTTGTCGATCGATTCGGAAGGGCTCGACCTGCCGTTCTGGATGTTCCGGCTGGAGGAGTTCGCCGAGGTCGTCTTCCGTGGGCGGGCGGCCTTCGAGGAGGAGGGCGACATCCTGCGCGAGGTCGTCGCGGCCGCTCGCGAGCGTTACCGCGCCGGCGGTCAGCAGAACCCGATGCGCGAACTCGGCTCCAGCCTGCTGAAGCGCCCGCTCGACATGAGCATCGGCCGCCGGGCGGAAAGCGGCGGCGCCACCGACATGCCGACGCCCTACCGGATCAAGGACGTGCTCGCCATCATCGACGAGCTGGTCGGCCTGCACGAGCTGCGCTGGCCCCGCGCCGCGCTGCGTTCGCTCAAGGTGCGCATCGAGACGCTGCACGACGATCCGCGCTACCAGTTCATGTTCGCCCGCGCCAACATGATGGAGACGATGACGCCGGTGCTGGCGCAGATCTTCCGCATCCCGCATCACGGCCGGCCGATCACGGTCTTCCAGCTCGGCGGGCTGCCGTCGGAGGTGGTCGATGCGGTCGCTTCCGTATTGGCGCGGCTCGCCTTCGATCTCGCCATGTCGAGTCAGGGCACCTACGAGATCCTGCTGCTCTGCGAGGAGGCGCATCGCTACGTGCCGGCCGACCGGACGCTCGGCTTCCTGCCGACCCGCCAGGCCATCGCCCGCATCGCCAAGGAGGGCCGCAAATACGGCGCCTATCTCGGCGTGGTGACGCAGCGCCCGGGCGAGCTCGACCCGACGATCCTGTCGCAATGCTCGACGATCTTCGCCATGCGGCTCGCCAACGACGTCGACCAGCAGATCATCCGGGCGGCGATCTCCGACGCCTCGGCCAGCACGCTGAAATTCCTGTCCTCGGTCGGCAATCGCGAGGCGATCGCGTTCGGCCAGGGCGTCGCGACGACGATGCGCATGCGCTTCGCCGAGCTCGCCCCGCACGAGCTGCCGGCGATGGACGTCGCGGTCGGCGTCGAAGGGCGCCGCGAGCCCGGCCTCGAAGACATGGTCCGCCGCATGCGCGGGTGACGTGATAGGCGACGACGAAGAGCTTTTGAAGCCAAGGTAAAGGCGGGTGGTTTCCTGACGCGGGTCATCCCGGGCGACCGAAGGGAGGCCCGGGATCCATGCCCGACCGTTCCGGAATGGATTCCGGCTCTCCACTTCGCTACGGCCGCGATGACGATTCGGGGTCATCGACTCCATTCGCAGCGCCTCCGAAGCTGCACGCTAATTCTTGCATCACGCCCGCATTCGCTGTATGGCCCGCATTCAACATCTTCCCTGCATCGCCGAGATCAGAAGGAGCCGCCCCATGGCTCGCGTCACCGTTGAGGACTGCATCGACAAGGTCGACAACCGCTTTGAGCTGGTTCTGCTTGCCAGCCATCGCGCGCGGATGATCCAGTCGGGCTCGTCCATCCTCGTCGCCCGCGACAACGACAAGAACCCCGTCGTCGCGCTGCGCGAGATCGCCGACGAGAAGCTCAAGCCCGAGGATCTCAAGGAAGACCTGATCCACTCGCTGCAGAAGCATGTCGAGGTCGACGAGCCGGAGGCCGAGACCGTGCCGCTGCTCGCTGCCCCCGGCCAGAGCGCTTCGACCCCCGATTCGGAGGTCCAGTTCGACCGCATGAGCGAAGAGGATCTGCTGCGCGGCCTCGACGGCCTCGTGCCGCCGACCGAGAGCGCCGACGACGAGGACTGAGCCTCCACGCTCTCTTCACCAGTTCTGTTAAAGCCCGGCACAGCCGGGCTTTTTCATGCCCGCTCCGCGTAAATTCGCCTTGCTGCCGCTTCGTGCCGCGCCAATATTGAAAGCGCTCGGGATGGAGCGTTGCGCGAAAGGGCGGTTTTCGGCCTTTCGCAGGGCGATGCGGCGGGCTTTCGATTTAACCAAGAGCATTGCGCGAAAAAGTGGGAACCGGTTTTTCGCAGAAGCAATGCTTTAAACTCTTAGAATCGATCATGTTTTCCGCATTCGGACGAAAGCCGTCCGAATGCGACGTGATCTAAGGCGTGACAGGGGCCCGCATGGGTATGATGCGGCAATACGAACTCGTCGACCGGGTTCGCAGCTATAATCCGAATACCGACGAGGACCTGCTCAACCGGGCCTATGTCTATGCCATGCGCGCCCATGGCACGCAGAAGCGCGCCTCCGGCGACCTGTTCTTCGCCCATCCGCTCGAAGTCGCGGCCCTCCTGACCGACCTCAAGCTCGACGACGCCACGATCGTGGCAGCCGTCCTGCACGATACCGTCGAGGACACCGAGGCGACGCTCGAGGAGATCGAGAACCTGTTCGGGCCGGATATCCGGCGCCTGGTCGACGGTCTCACCAAGATCAAGAAGCTCGACCTCGTCTCCAAGAAGGCGGCGCAGGGCGAAAACTTCCGCAAGCTCCTGCTCGCCATCGTCGACGATGTCCGCGTGCTGCTGGTGAAGCTGGCCGACCGCCTGCACAACATGCGCACGCTGCATTTCATGGCGCCCGAGAAGCGCCTGCGCATCGCCGAGGAGACGGCGGAGATCTATGCGCCGCTCGCCGGCCGCATGGGCATGCAGGAACTGCGCGAGGAACTGGAAGAACTCGCCTTCCGCCACATCAAGCCTGAGGCGCACGCCACCGTCACCAAACGGCTGGAAGAGGTCACCGAGCGCGAAGGCTCCGTCATTGGCGCGATCGAAAAGGATTTGAAGGACAAGCTCGCCGCGAGCGGCATCCATGCCGAGGTCTTCGGTCGCCGCAAGCGGCCTTATTCGATCTGGAAGAAGATGGAGCGCAAATCCATCTCGTTCGAGCAGCTCTCCGACATCTTCGGCTTCCGCGTCATCCTCGACACGCCGGAGGATTGCTACCGCGTGCTCGGCATCGTCCACATGACCTGGCCGATGGTTCCCGGCCGCTACAAGGACTACATCTCGACGCCGAAGCAGAACGACTACCGCTCGATCCATACGACCGTGGTCGGGCCGGGCCACAGCCGCGTCGAGCTGCAGATCCGCACCGACACCATGGACCGCATTGCCGAATTCGGCATCGCCGCCCACGCCCATTACAAGGACGGCCGCACCACCGAGCTTGCGCAATACGCTGATGAAAGCCGGGCCTATCAGTGGCTGCGCCGCACCGTCGACCTGCTGGCCGAAGGCGACAGCCCGGAGGAATTCCTCGAGCACACCAAGCTCGAACTCTTCCACGATCAGGTCTTCTGCTTCACGCCGAAGGGCCGGCTCATCGCCCTGCCGCGCGGCGCGACGCCGATCGACTTCGCCTATGCGATCCACACCAATGTCGGCAACAGCGCCGTCGGCGCCAAGATCAACGGCCGAATCGCGCCGCTGCTGACCGAACTCACCAATGGCGACGAGGTCGAGATCACCCGCGCCGAGGGGCAGACGCCGCCGGCCGCCTGGGAATCGCTCGTCGTCACCGGCAAGGCCCGCGCCGCGATCCGGCGTGCGACGCGCGCCGCCGTCCGCCGCCAATATTCCGGGCTTGGTCGCCAGATCCTCGAGCGCGCCTTCAGCCGCGCCGAGCGCCCCTTCTCGGACGAGAAGCTGAAGGCGGCGCTGAAGCGGCTGGCCCGTACCACCGTCGACGACGTGCTGGCTGCGGTCGGCCGCGGCGAGATGTATTCGGGCGACGTCGTCAAGGCGGTCTATCCCGATCTCGAACCCGAGAAGCGCGCTGCGCAGGAGCAGAGATCCGGTCCCGCCCCGGCTGGCGAAGGCAAGGGCTGGTTCGAGCTGCGCCAGGGCGAGAACCTCAAGTTCAAGCTGCCGGGCGAGGATCCGGGTACCGACGCGATCCCGATCCGCGGCCTCGGCGGCGACCTGCCGGTGCGCTTTGCCCCCAATGGCGGCGCGGTGCCGGGGGACCGTATCGTCGGCATCCTGACGCCGGGCGAGGGCGTGACGATCTATCCGATCCAGTCCTCCGCGCTCGCCGCCTTCGACAACGAGCCGGAGCGCTGGCTCGACGTGCGCTGGGACCTCGATGTCAGGACGCCGCAGCGCTTCCCGGCGCGCATTTCGCTCCACTCGATCAACGAGCCCGGCTCGCTGGCCCAGATCACCACGACGATCGCCGAGCATGACGGCAACATCGACGCGGTCGCGATGCACCGCCCCAATCCCGACTTCACCAACATGACCATCGACCTGACGGTCTGGGACCTGAAGCATCTCAGCGCGATCATCAGCGAATTGCGCGAGAAGCGGGTGATAAGCCGGGTGGAGCGGGTGGTGGGGTAGGCCGCTCAGCCGGCCTTGTCGCGATACTCGTAGACGATCGGTTCCTCGCCGTCGGAGCCCTGCAGATGGCAATGTCCGCCGGTGCGGCCCTGTCGCTCGGCGCCGCGATAGCAGGCATCGAGCGCCTTGAAGCGTCGTCGCTCCCACTCGCCCTTGCGGTGCTCTTCCTCCCAGCGCTGCGCGATGCGCGCCCATTGCGCTTCGTCATAGCCGCAGACCGCCACGGCGCTGCCCATCTCGCAGCTTGGCTTCTCCAGCGGCTGGCCATATCCCCCGACCGCGCCGACGAGGGCTCGCGCGATGAAGTGGTCGGTGTCGCCCCGCGCCACCTGGATCGTCTGGTCGCCGACGTCGTGCAGGCCGACGAACCCGAACGCCATCGCCGGTCCCAGGCCAGTAGCGGAATCGATGCCGCCGACGGTGAGGAGACGGGTGCCGACCGCCGCGGCGTCGCCCGCCTCGGGCACCGGGCGGAACCGGAACATGTAGCGGCGCTCGCCCCGGGGATAGAGAAACTGGACGTGGACGGCCTGGCCGGTGATCGTGGTGGTCAGCCGCTTGCCGTCATCAGCGATCGGCGCCAGTCCTTCAGGCGGCTGCAAAGTCCGGTTCTCAGCCTCCCTGATCTCCCGCCAGCGTTCCTCGGAAACCGGAAGCGGGTGGATGAAGACCACGCCGCCCTTCGCCAGCATGTCGCCGCCGACGAAGATCGTCAGGTCGGACTGGATGTTCTGGGTGCCGGCCTCCGAGCATGCGGCCAGCGTGAGCGACGCGGCGGCGATGGTGATTCTGACGAAGGCAGGCACAGGCATGCGGTTACCTTAGCCCGAAGCGGCGTGGCGCTGGAACCGCGCCCTGCGACGCGATAAGCCCGAGCGATGGAATGGCGCGACGAGGGTTTTGTTATCGGCGCCCGGCCTCAGGGCGAGAGCGCCGTGGTGCTGGAGGTGATGACGCGCGCGCATGGGCGCCACCTCGGTCTCGTTCGCGGTGGTCGCTCGTTGCGGAGCCAGCCGGTGCTGCAGCCGGGGAATCTGGTCGCCGTGCACTGGAACGCCCGGTTGGAAGAGCATCTGGGCGCGTTTCGCATCGAACTGCTCGCCTCCCATGCCGCGCGGCTGATCGCCTCGCCCTTCGCGCTCTACGGCTTGGCAACCGTTTCGGCCCTGCTGCGGCTGCTGCCGGAGCGCGACCCGCATCCCGGCCTGCATGAGGCGTTTGCCGTGCTGATCGAGCATATCGACGAGCCTGCGCTGGCGCCGGCACTGGTGATACGCTTCGAGGTCGCGATGCTGGGCGAGCTCGGCTTCGGGCTCGATCTCACCCGCTGCGCGGTCACCGGCTCGCCCGACGAACTGACCCATGTCTCGCCGAAATCCGGCAAGGCGGTGGGCCGTAAGGCGGCCGAGCCCTGGCGCGACCGGCTATTGGCGCTGCCGCCCTTCCTGAGCGAGGGGCAGGGCGCGCGCCGGCCGACCGCGGCCGATCTCCTCGCCGGCTTCGCGCTGACCGGCCATTTCCTGCGCCGTCACGTCTTCGAGCCGCGCGGACTGTCCGAACCCTCGGAGCGGGCCCGGCTGGTCGAGTTGGCGGCCCGCGCGACGCCGTCGGAAGAGGCCTGAGCGCTGCGCAGCTCCTGCAACAGCTCGATCTGAACCTCCTGGATTTCGGCCAGCCGCTGCCATTGCCGGTTGACGAGGTGGTCCATCTTCTCGTGCAGGTGCCGGATCTCGAGCTCCGCCTTGAGGTTCACCTGATAGTCGTTGCGGGAGCGGGCTCGGTCCTTCGCCTCCTGCCGCTGCTGGCTCATCATGATCACCGGCGCCTGGACGGCGGCGAGGCAGGAGAGGGCGAGGTTCAGCAGGATGAAGGGGTAGGGGTCGAAGCCGGTAGCGCCGATCTGGTTGATCGTCATCCAGACGACGATGATCAGGCCGAAGGAGATCAGGAAGGCCCAGCTGCCGCCGAAGGTCGCAACATGGTCGGCGAGCCGCTGTCCGAAGGTTCGCTCCCGGTCCATCTCGTCGTCGGTGTTGCTGGTGATCAGCTCCGAGCGGGCGAGGCTCTCCGCCACCTCGCGGTCGAGCGCGCCGAGCTCGCCGCGCTCGCTCTGGAGCAGCGCGTTGACATAGCGCAGGCGGTACTGGGCGATCTGGTCGAGCGCGACGAGGGCGTGCGGCGGAAGCTCGGGATGGTCCTGCCGGATCGCGTCCGCCAGCGCCGGGCGCAGAGCATCGAGGTGCACCAGCTCGCGCCGGGGCAGGGGCTTTCCGGTCAGGGCGCAGACGCCGTGATCGGTGCTGTGGTCATGGCCCGTCATGCCGCTCTCCCTCCCGACCGCGCGCCGGGCGATCGCGCGCCTGAACCTCGCCCGCCATCTTCCGGTGCACGGAGCCGGAAAGTGGTATGCAGTTTTCAGGCGAATCCGATGCCCAAACAAGGGGATAGATCGGTACATTACGGGCGTTGGTCTAGCCCGGCGATTCGCGGCGTGCGATAGAGGCGCGGCAGCAATCGCAGCAGAGGTGAGCGAGCCATGGGAAAGCCGGTCGATCCGCCGCCGGAGGACGAATCCGAGCGCATCGACCTGAAGTCGGCGCTCGAGGAGCGCTACCTCGCCTATGCGCTGTCCACCATCATGCATCGCGCCCTGCCGGATGCGCGCGACGGGCTGAAGCCCGTCCACCGCCGCATCCTCCATGCGATGCGGCTGCTCAGGCTCGATCCGGGCCAGGTTCACAAGAAATGCGCCCGCATCGTCGGCGACGTCATCGGCAAGTTCCACCCGCATGGCGACCAGTCGGTCTACGACGCGCTGGTGCGGCTCGCGCAGGATTTCGCCCAACGCTATCCGCTCGTCGACGGGCAGGGCAATTTCGGCAATATCGACGGCGATAACGCGGCCGCCTACCGCTACACCGAAGCGCGCATGACCGAGGTCGCGCGCCTCTTGCTCGACGGCATCGACGAGGACGCGGTCGATTTCCGCGAGACCTATAATGGCGAGGACGAGGAGCCGATCGTGCTCCCGGCCGCCTTCCCGAACCTGCTCGCCAACGGCTCGCAGGGCATCGCGGTCGGCATGGCGACCTCGATCCCCCCGCACAACGCGGCCGAACTCTGCGACGCGGCGCTCTACCTGATCCAGCACCCGGAGACGCCCTCCGAGCAGCTGATGACCTTCGTCCAGGGCCCGGATTTCCCGACCGGCGGCATTATCGTCGAGAGCCGGGCCTCGATGGCCGAGACCTACCGCACCGGCCGCGGCGCCTTCCGCACCCGCGCGCGCTGGGCCGCGGAGGATCTCGGGCGCGGCACCTGGCAGGTCGTCGTCACCGAAATCCCCTACATGGTCCAGAAGGGGCGGCTGATCGAGAAGATCGCCGAACTCCTCAACGAGAAGAAGTTGCCGCTGGTCGCCGACATCCGCGACGAGTCGGCCGAGGACATCCGCATCGTCATCGAGCCGCGCGCCCGCAACGTCGACCCGGCGCTGATGATGGAGTCGCTGTTCCGGCTGACCGAGCTGGAATCGCGCATCTCGATGAACATGAACGTGCTGACCGGCGGCCTCGTGCCGCGCGTGCTCGGCCTGAACGAGGCGCTTCGCGCCTGGCTCGATCATCGCCGCGAGGTGCTTCTGCGCCGCTCGCGCTTCCGGCTCGGCCAGATCGAGAAGCGGCTCGAGATCCTGCGCGGCCTGCTGATCGTCTATCTCTACCTCGATCGCGTCATCAAGATCATCCGCGAGGAGGACGAGCCGAAGATCGAGCTGATGCGCGTCTTCGAGCTGAGCGAGATCCAGGCCAACGCCATCCTCGACACCCGCCTGCGCGCGCTGCGCAAGCTCGAGGAGATGCAGCTCAAGACCGAGCTCGACGAGCTGACCACGGAAAAGGGCCAGATCGAGGAACTGCTGGCGTCCGAACCGGTGCAGTGGAAGCTGATCCAGCACGACATCCGCGAGGTGAAGAAGCTCTTCGGCCCCGATACCGCGATCGGCAAGCGTCGCACCGGCTTCGCCGACATGCCCGACACCACCGATATCGACCTGACGCAGGCGATGGTCGAGCGCGAGCCGGTCACGGTGGTCATTTCGAAGAAGGGCTGGATCAGGGCGCTCAAGGGCCATGTCCAGGACCAGTCCTCGCTGACCTTCAAGGGCGACGACTCGCTGAAGACGGCGTTCTTCACCGAGACCACCGCCAAGGTCCTGGTGCTGGCCTCGAACGGCAAGGTCTTCACGCTGGAGGCTTCGAAGCTCCCGGGCGGCCGCGGCTTCGGCGATCCGATCCGGCTGATGATCGAGCTGGAGGAGACCTCCGAGATCGTCTCGGCCTTCGCCTACAAGCCCGGCAGCAAGCTGCTGATGGTGACGAGCGACGGGCGCGGCTTCGTCGCACCGAGCGACGATGTTGTCGCCAACACCCGCAAGGGCCGCCAGGTGCTGAACGTGACGGCCCCGGTCGAGGCCTTGCTGGCGGCGCCGGCCGAGGGCGACCACGTCGCGATCATCGGCCAGAACCGCAAGCTCAATTGCTTCCCGATCTCGGAAGTGGCCGAGATGGGCCGCGGCAAGGGCGTGCGCCTGCAGCGCTACAAGGACGGCAGCGTCTCCGACGCCAAGACCTTCAAGCTCGCCGACGGCCTGACCTGGCTCGATACCTCCGGCCGCACCTGGACGGTCGCCCAGGGCGAACTGATGGAGTGGCTCGGCCATCGCGGCGAAGCCGGCCGCCTGCCGCCCAAGGGCTTCCCGAAGAACAACAGGTTCGGCGGGTAGGGCGCGGAGCTCTTCCAGGAAATATCTTGGTTTATCAGAAGTTTATACGCGGTTGCGGAATCAGTTCCGCAGCCGCTTGAATCAGGCTCTCAGCGGATCGGCTCGCCGGCGAAGCCGACTTCCATCCCGAGCGTCAGATTGTTGGTCACCGCCCATTCGACGCCCGCCCGCGCTTCTGGGCGGACACGGATGTCGCTGCGCGAGAACGGGCGCGACCAGGGCGAGGCACCGAAGCGCCAGGTTTCGTTGGCCGCGACCATGCCGACCTTGCCATAGACCAGCACGTCCGGCGTCACGAGCACGCCGGCCTTGATCTGGAAGGCGCCGGCGAAGTCGCGCGTATAGGCCATCTGACCGAAGCCCGGCGTGCCGTAGCCGCCCATGCCGGGCGCATATTCGAGCGCGCCGACGACGCCATAGACGAAGTTGCCCTCCTGGCGCATCGTCCCGGCCTCCAGCCCGAAGGTCGGGCCGGCGCTGGTACGCATGTTCCTGGAGCTGGATACCTGGAAGCCCGTGGAGATCCGGGCATAGGAGCCTTCCCACTTGACCCCGCCGGGCGAAAGCGTCGGCTCGGCCCAGGCGAAGGAAGGCAGTGTCCCGAAGCCGGTGAAGGGCAGGAAGGCCTGGGCGCGCGCGTCGCCGGCATACAGAGTAGCCGCGCAGAGAGCACCGGAAAGAAGCGGGAATCTCACGTCGATAGCCATCCTCATCGCGGGCGCGTGCCGATCAAGCACGTGCCGCCGTCGCCGCCAGCCTAGCATCAGGGCGAGCGAATGTCGCGGATTTGTGGCGGGTCGGGTCCTCAGGCGAGCCTGGACTTGACCTTAAGGAAGCGCATCGTGCGCTCTGCCATGGCCGGGTCGAGCGCCGCGTAGTTGCGCAGATCGTCCTTGGTGGCCTCCTTGGCGAAGAGCATGCGCCTGGCGCGCAGCGTCAGCACGGCCTCGAAGGCAGCGCTGCCGATGCCGAGCGCCCGGCAGGCCACGGCGATGCCGCTGGCGTCGCGCTGCATCAGCACCCGCAGCGCCTGGTCCGTGCCGAGATCGGCCGCCTGCGCGATGACCTGCGCCAGATGGAAGGCGCGGTCCTCTTCGGCAAGCATCGTGACGATCTCGTCCAGCTCCCGTGTCCCGGCGGCGAGCTCCGCCAGGAGCAGCTTGACCTCCAGCCGCTGATGGCGCGCCTGCCGGGCCAGCGTCACGGCCTCGCTGCCGGCCTTGGACCAGAGCCCGCCCTCGTCGCTGAGCTGCTCGACGATGCGCATCACGCGCTCCGCCCGGGCCGGTGTCAGATCGGCGCGTGCCGAGAGCGCGAGGCCGATGCCACTGTCGTTTCCGCCCCGCTCGATCAGCCGGTCGAAGCCCTTTTCGGACAGGGTGGCGCCGTCATTGGCGCTGACAGTGTGCAGGACCTCGCGATCGCCGCGCTCGACCAGAATATCCGTGACGATCTCGGACAGCCGCGCGCGCTCCGCGATGGCCGCGAGATGGCGTTGCGACTGGCTGACCGCGATGGCTGCGAGATCGGTGTCGGTGAGCACCGGCGAGAGCTTAAGAACGAGCCGTGCGACATCGGAGTCGGCGTCCGAGGCCAGGCTGACGGCGACTTCGCGCGGCAGCGCCGGCGTGGTCGCGACCCGGTCGGCATAGTCCTTGCGGTCGGCTGCCTCGAGATTGGGCAGGGAACGCAGCGCGATATCGCCGTAATGCGCCTGCGACGCATCGCTCGGCGCTTCGTCGAGCAGGAACAGGTCGGTGACGGCGTTGAGAAGCTGCCGGCGCGAATCCGACGACATATCCGCAGGCATCCGGGTCAAAGAGCTGAACATCAGGCGTTCCAGGCGGTTGGGCACAGCGGTAGGGGATGGGGCTTGCCCGGGCCTTGATGGTGCGGATGCTCTCCGAAACCGATCGTCAGGCGCATGGCGTTGTGGTGTCTGGGCGCAGCCGCCCGCTTCAGGCGACCTTGGCCTTCATGCGGATGAAGCGCATGCCGCGCTCGGCCGCCGTCATGTCGATCTGCGCATAGTGGCGCAGATTCTCCTCGATATCCTTGTCGGCGAACATCAGGCGCCGTGCGCGCAGGCCGAGGATCGCGGCGAAGGCCGGGAAGCCGACGTCCAGCGCGCGGCAGGCCAGGGCGATGCCGCTGACATCGCGCCGCAGCAGCGCCCGCAGCGCCTGCTCGGTGCCGATATTCGAGGCCTTCGCGATGATCTGGGCGAGATGGTAGGCGCGATCCTCTTCGGCGAGCATGATCAGGACGTCGTCGATCGCCCGGGTCTTCTCCTTGATGTCCTTTGCAAGGCGGTTCACCTCGAGCCGCTGCTTGCGGGCCAGCCGCGCGATGGAGGCCGCCTCGTTGGCCGGCCGCAATTCGAGGTCGTCATCCGCACCGAGTTCGGCCAGCATGCGCATGACGCGCTCGGCGCGGCCCTCGCTGAGATCGGAACGGATGGCGACGGTCCGCGGAATCGCGGTGTCCTTGCGGCCGCGCTGCAGCAGGAGGTCGAAGCCCTCCTCGGAGAACTCGGCGCCCTCGTTGCCGCCGACGGTCTTGAGCACGCCGTTGTCGCCGCGCTCGACCAGGATGTCGGTGACGCTCTCCGAAATCCGGACGCGTTCGGCGATGGCGGAGAGATGGTCCTGCGACTGGTTCAGCGCGATCGCGGCGAGGTCGCGATCGGTGAGGACGGGCGACAGCCGCAACACCAGGCGCGCGACCGTGCTCTCGGCGTCGCCGGCCAGCGCGTTGGCGACGCTGCGCGGCAGGTTCGGCTCGGCCGCGACCTCGTCGGCATAACCCTGGCGCGCCTCGGCATCGAGATGTGGGAGCGCACGCAGCGCGATCTCGCCGTAATGATGCTTCGACATACCGGTGGGCTCCGGATCGTAGAAGAACAGATCCGTGACGGCATGGAGCAGCCGCCGCCTTGCGTCCGAGGACGTTTCCGCGGCGAGTTTGAACAATGAGTGCAGCATGACGCCCCTCTCAAGCCTCTCTCGTCATTGGCCGGGCTTGCGCGAAGCCGTGATCAATGTGGACGGCATTGCCGCCATGCAATCATTCTCACGGATTGGTATGAACAAAACCTGTTGCCGGTTACGGACCGGAGGTCGCCGGTCCGGCAGCGTTAACAGTCGCTTGGAGTCCGTTTGAAAGCGCCCGCCCTGATCCCGGGGAACTGGCCGCAAATGGATCGAGCGCTTCTCAAGTCTCCCCGATTGCCTGCCATCACCCTCGTCCTCATTCCGGACAAGCCGCGCCGGCGCACCGGTCCGGAATCCATCATAGAGCTCAATGGCCTCCGATTGGTTCCGGGTCTCCACGGAGCCCGTCCTTGGGCCGGCCAGAGGCCGGATCCGGGGTTGCGCCCCGAATGACGGCGCGGGGATTCGGGCTCGATTGATCGCCGTGTGCGGTCTAGCCGACGCGCTCCCAGCCGTGGGAGAGCAGGCGCTCCTGCGGCAGGAAGCGCTCCTTGTAGGCCATCTTGGGCGAGCCCTCGACCCAGTAGCCGAGATAGACGTAAGGCAGGCGCAGCTTCCGCGCCCGCTCGATATGGTCGAGCACCATGAAGGTGCCGAGCGAGCGCGCCTCCAGCGCCGGATCGAACACCGAATAGACCATCGAAAGACCGTCACTGAGCGTGTCGGTCAGCGCCATGGCGAAGAGGTCGCCCTGGCCGCGGCCGGTGAAGGCGCTGTCGGGCCCGCGCCGGCGGTACTCGATCAGCGAGGTCTCGACATGGCTGTCCTCGATCATCATCGCGAAATCCAGCGCCGACATCGTCGCCATGCCGCCATCGGGGTGGCGTTCGTCGAGATAGGAGCGGAACAGCGAATAGTGCTCGGATCGCGGCCGCGGCGGCAGCGTCTCGCCGATCAGGTCGCTGTTGTGCGACAGCACCTTCCTGAAGCCGCGCGACGGCCGGAAATCGTCGACGACGACGCGGACCGAGATGCAGGCCCGGCAGGTCTCGCAGGCCGGCCGATAGGCGATGCTCTGCGAGCGCCGGAAGCCGCCCTGGCTGAGTACGTCGTTCAGGTCGCGCGCTCTGGCGCCGACGAGATGGGTGAAGACCTTGCGTTCCTCGCGCCCGGGCAGGTAGGGGCACGCGGTCGGGGACGTCAGATAGAATTGCGGGGCATCCCGCAACGGGCGCGTCACGTCAGGCTCGCTCCGGACAGGGCTTGGCGGGACAGTGTATCATTCGCCGTTCTGGCAACAAGCACCGAGCGCCGGCTTGCGCCGGGTCGAAAGAGGCATAGGCGCGACGGAGTTCAGCCGAACATGTTCTGCCGGCTGAGGCCGAGGACATCGTTCACAAGCGCCGCCGCGATGCCGAGCGTCAGCACGACGAGGCCGATCATGAAGAGCCGTCGCGTGCGGTCGTAATGGCTTGCGAGCAACGAATGCCGGCTCATGAGGTTGGAGAACGCCTTGAGCTGTATGCCGATGCCGGTGCCCAGCAGGGCCAGCGGGACGATGTCGATGCGGCTCCATTCATTCGGATTGGCGGCCCAGCGACTGAGGAAGGTCAGCGAGAAGCCGAGAATGATGCCGACCGCCGTCAGCGACCCGCTGCGGAATGTCGAGTCGATCCTCTCGGGTTGATCCGGCTCGGCTGCCATGGCCTTCGTCCGTCTCGCATCGCTCGCGAAGAGAAAGCCAGAAAGCGATCTGCTAGGCAACTGGCGCGGCGCGGCGCGCGGCCCTTGGCGAGCCGGAAATCGCCAAGGGAAGAAGGCAATGGCCGAGGCGGCCGCCTTCAGGCGCGCACCACCACGAGCCCGGTGAGGATGTCGTGGCCGAGGCGACGGTCGCTGCGGACGATGCCGCAGAGGATGTCGAGCAGCCAGAGGCCGACCGTGCCGGCGGCGACGTAGAACAGCAGCGCATGCACGGCCGCCGCCAGGCCGTCGGGGCGGCCGCCATTCACGGTCTCGACCCTGAGGCCGGCCATGCGCATGCCCCAGGTCGCCTGGCGCGGCCCGCCTATCGTGATCGCCGCATAGCCGAGCGCGGTCGCGACCGTCGCGATCGGGATCAGCAGCCAGGTCGCGCCGAAGGTGATGATGCCGAGCAGGGCGAGCGCGAACCAGACCAGCGTGCCGAGGATGGCGAGCACGATGATGTCGCCGATCCAGGCGAAGATCCGCGAGCCCAGCACGCCGCTGACGTCCTGGATGGGGCGGTCACCCATTGCGACGATGGGAGGCCGGTTGGAGCGCGTATCGGTCATCTGTCAGTCTGGTCTCCGGGCGCGGAATGCGCCGTCCGTTTATGTCAGGTCAGCGCCCCGGTTCCGCAAGGCCACGCGGCAAGACGCGATGCGGGGCGAAGCCGTTTTCGCGCAGCGCGGCCTCGATCGCGGCGGAATGGGCGCTGCCACGGGTCTCGACCGTGACGTCGAGCGTCACGCCCTTGGCCGGAACGTCGAGGAAGAGCCGGCCATGGCTGACCTCGAGGATGTTGGCGCCCTGTTCGCCGAGCAGGCTCGCGACCTTGCCGAGCAGCCCCGGCCGGTCGCTCGAGGTCAGGCGGAAGGCGACGATACGGTCCTCCCGCTCGAGCTCGCGCACCATGATCGCGGCGAGCAGGCGCGTGTCGATGTTGCCGCCGCAGAGCACCAGCCCGACCTTGCGCCCGGCATAGCGCCCGGGCTCCTTCAGCATCGCGGCGAGGCCGGCGGCGCCAGCGCCCTCCGCCAGTGTGTGCTGCAGGCAGGCATAGGCGTTGACGGCGCGCTCGATCAGGTCCTCGCCGACCAGCACGATGTCGGAGACCAGGCTCGAGACGATCGGCAGCGTCTGCACGCCGACCGTCTTGACGGCGATGCCCTCGGCCACGGTCGGCCCGCCGACGGGGAGATCGTCGGCGTTGATGGCGTTGAAGAAGGAGGGGTAGAGTTCGGCCTCGACGCCGATCAGCTCGATGCCCGGCTTCAGCGCCTTCGCCGCCACCGCATTGCCGGCCATCAGCCCGCCGCCGCCCAGCGGCACGAGCAGCACGTCGAGATCGGGCGCGTCCTCCAGCATCTCGCGCGCGATCGTGCCCTGGCCGGCCATGATCGCCGGATCGTCATAGGGGTGGACCAGCACGAGCTGCTCCGCATCCGCGAGTTCTCGCGCCTTCTGCGCCGATTCGTAGAGCGTCTCGCCATGCAGGACGACGCGGGCGCCATGGGCGCGCGTGTTCTCGACCTTCACCAGCGGCGTCGTTTCCGGCATCACGATGGTCGCAGGGATACCGAAGCGCCTAGCGTGATAGGCGACGGCCTGGGCGTGGTTGCCGGCCGACATCGCGATGACGCCACGCTCGCGCTCGTCCTCGTCCAACGTCAGCAGCTTGTTGACCGCCCCCCGCTCCTTGAAGGAGGCGGTCGCCTGCATGTTCTCGTGCTTCACCACGACCGTCGCGCCGGTGAGTTCGGAGAGGCGCGGCGCCGGAACGAGTGGCGTGCGCAGCACATGCCCGTCGATCCGCCGCGCGGCCTCGTCGATGTCCTCGGGCGTGATCGCGAAGGGCTCGCTCATGGCCAGGCTTTCCGTTCGTGCTCTGTCAGACATGTCGCGGTGCCAGTGTCCCGTCGCCGAAGAAGCCGCCGGGCCGCAGGATCAGCACCAGGGCAAGCAGGGCGTAGACGGCGATGTCGCGCTGGTCCAGCGGCATCAGCGACGACCACAGCACTTCGAACAGCGCGATGCAAAGCCCGCCGAGCGCGGCGCCTGCCGGCGAGCCGATGCCGCCGAGGATCGCGCCGACCAGTGCCTTCAGCCCCAGCGCGAAGCCGCCGGCGAAGCCCATGCCGCCATAGACGGCCGTGACGATCACTCCCGCCATGCCGCTGGCGGCGCAGGCCAGGATCAGCGCCTTGTCATGCACGGCGCGGGCATCGATGCCGAAGAGCGCGGCGGTGCGGGCATCGTCCGCGACGGCCCGCCAGGCCCTGCCATAGGCGCTGCGCCCGATCAGCAGCAGGAGGCCCGTCGTGGCGGCGAAGCCGGCCGCGGCGACCGCGAGCGCCAGCGGCGTGACGGCCACGATGAAGTCCCCCGCACGCGCCACGGCCCAGGGCTCGTTGAGGACGGGCGGCAGCCAGCGCAGTTCCGGCCCCTGCGACAACCGCAGGTACTCCGACAGTGCGATGGCGAGCCCGATCGTCGCGATCAGCACCTGCTGGCCCGGCGCACGCGCGAGCGGGCGCAGCACGAAGCGGCCCATCGCGAAACCGTGCAGCGCGCAGACCAGGATCGCGACGGCAAAAGCGCAAACCAGACCAGTCGCCGGCGTCGAGGCGGAGAAGGAGACGAGGAGCGCCGCGCCGATGACGGCGGAGAGCGCGCCCAGCGCGGCGAACTCCCCGAAGCTCAGGATGATGCGGCCGGTGAGCCCGTATATCAGGGCATAGGCGCAGGCGAGCAGGGCGTAGATCGCCGCCGAGGGCAGGGCGCTCAGGCCCTGCTGCAGCCCATAGGCCAGCCCGTGCGGCAGCTGCGGCACCGAGCCGGTGCTCAGCGCGCCGGGATCGGGCGGCGGCTCGGCCCGATCCTCGAGATAGAAGCGCCGCAGCAGGTAGAAGCTGGCATCGCTCATCGGCTGGCCGTCATTGGCGATGCCGATCAGCGCGCCGCGCTGCATGCCCTGGCCTTCACCGGCGAAGAGGCAGTCGATCGTGCGCCGCCGGGCCGGACCGCCCTCGCTGCCGGCGACATAGACGATGCGCAGCATGGCAGGGCGCGGGCCCTCGCCGATGCGTTCGATCGCGATCGTGCTGCCCGGCGCGTTGACGGCCGGAATCGCCTGCCGGCAAAGGCGTTGCTGGTCCGTATCGAAGCGCTCGCCGCAGGAGGCGAGCACGAGGCCTAGCAGAATCGACAGGAGGAGAGGGCGCATGCCGCGCGACGGTAGCGTGGCCCGGTCCACGGTGTCATCCCGTGCGCGGTACAGCGCGAAGCGATGCGCCGCAGCTCCATGCGGATCGGTTAGCTCGAACTCTGTGCGTCGAGATGGCGGCTCAGAATCTGGGCTTCGTCCGTTAGCTCCTGAGCCTTGTCGTCCCGGCCCAGGCGCCGATAGTCCTCCGCCGCCTCGTTGCGATTCCGGATTTCTGCTTCGACGAGCACACGCAGATCGTCACGGCTCAGCGCCCGGCGCGGAACCTCGACGGCACTGTCGCCAAAGGCATGGAAGACATATGTGTCGTGCTTGTCGCCGACGGGAACGGCCTGCGCATTGTCGACCGCGGAGATCAGCCCGCGCAGAGTCGTCACCTCGGCGGTCTTTCGGTCGCGCATCGCTGTCCGCAAGTGGGTCTTCAGCATGGCCAGGAAGCCCTGGCTTTCATCCGTCGTCATGTCGATACCGTAGATGTTCCTGGTGCCGCAGTGTCATCCCGTGCGCGGTGCAGCGCGAAGCGGTGCGCCGCAGACACGGGATGGCGTGACCAGAACGCGCCTTATCCTGAAACCGATCCCGCATCTGCGCCGCAGCACTCACGTGCCGCAGCGCGTGCGGGATGACACTCTTGGCTTACTTACGCGCCGGCCTTCAGTTTCTCCGCCACCTTAGGCGCGAAATAGGTCAATACGCCGTCGGCCCCGGCGCGCTTGAAGGCGATCAGGCTTTCCATCATCGCCTTGTCGCCGTCGAGCCAGCCATTGCCGGCCGCCGCCATGATCATCGCGTACTCGCCCGACACCTGATAGGCGAAGGTCGGGACGCGGAAATGGTCCTTCACCCGCGCCACCACGTCGAGATAGGGTAGGCCGGGCTTGATCATCACCATGTCGGCGCCCTCGTCGAGATCGAGCGCGACCTCGGCGATGGCCTCGTCCGTATTGGCCGGGTCCATCTGGTAAGTGCGCTTGTCGCCGACGAGCGTGGCATTGGTCCCGATCGCGTCGCGGAACGGTCCGTAGAAGGCCGAGGCGTATTTGGCCGCATAGGCCATGATCTGTACGTCCTCATGGCCCGAGGCGTCGAGCGCCACGCGGATCGCGCCGATGCGCCCGTCCATCATGTCGGAGGGAGCGATCACGTCGGCGCCGGCATCGGCGAGCGAGAGCGCCTGCTGCACCAGGATCGCGACGCTGGCGTCGTTCAGGACGCGCTCGCCGTCGAGCACGCCGTCATGGCCGTGGGAGGTGTAGGGGTCGAGCGCTGCGTCGCAGATGATGCCGATCTGCGGCACCTCGGCCTTGATCGCCCGCACTGCGCGGCACATCAGGTTGCGCGCGTTCAGCGCCTCGGAGCCGGTCGCGTCGCGCAGCGACTTCTCGACGAAGGGGAAGGGCGCGATCGCCGGAATGCCGAGCGAGGCGGCGTGGACGCTCTGGCGCACCGCCTCGTCGATGTTGAGCCTGTCGACGCCGGGCATCCAGGCGACGGGCGTGCGCGCCTCGCTCGAATCCATCAGGAAGAGCGGCCAGATCAGGTCGTCAGTGGAGAGGTGCGTCTCGCGCACCAGGCGGCGCGACCAGTCCGCCTTGCGGTTGCGGCGCATGCGCCGGGTCAGCCCCAGCGACGTGGCAGGCGCATCGCCCTGGCGCGCCAGCGGGGTGGGGAATGGCCGCACGACCCGAGATTCCATAGGATTTCTAGCCCCAAGCGAAATACGCCATGCCTGCGGGAGGCGCCCATGCGCTGCGCCCGCTGCATCTTATTGCCGGCTCTCTTACCACATCGGAACGGTTCCAATATAGGGCGCATGGTCGCAATGCCGACCCGCGCCGTGCGGGGCCGCGCGTTGACAAGCGCTGCCGCCGCAGCCCAGAACCGGCCGCATCGGATCGATCGGGACGAAAGACTGCATGTCGCAAGACGCCGAGATCATTTGCGAGCTGCGCGGGGCGGCGGGCGTCGTGCTGCTCGACCGTCCGAAGGCGCTGAACGCTCTGAGCCTCGGCATGGTGCGCGAACTCGCCCGCGCGCTGGACGCCTGGGAGCATGATCCCCGCGTCGAGCGCGTCGTCGTGATGAGCACCAGCGAGAAAGCCTTCTGCGCCGGCGGCGACATCCGCGCCCTGCACGATCTCGGCAAGGCCGGCCGCCATGACGAGATGCTCGCCTTCTGGCGCGAGGAATACGTCCTCAACGCCCGCATCAGGAATTACCCCAAGCCCTATGTCGCGCTGATCGACGGCATCGTCATGGGCGGCGGCGTCGGCATCTCGCTGCATGGCGGTTACCGAATCGCTGGTGACCGCTTCCTCTTCGCCATGCCGGAAGTCTCGATCGGCTTCTTCCCGGATGTCGGCGCGACCTATGCGCTGCCGCGCCTGCCCGATGCAGCCGGGACCTATCTTGCCCTCACGGGGGACCGCGTCGGCACCGCCGATGCGCTCTCGATCGGCCTCGCTACCCATGCCGTGCCGAGCGCCCGGATGCCGGAGCTCGCCGATGCGCTGACGCGGCGCGAGGCGTTGGACGAGATTCTGGCCGGCTTCAGCCATGATCCCGGCGCGCCCAAGCTTTCCGCGGCACGCGCGACGATCGCGGAATGCTTCGGCGCCGGCAGCCTGCCCGAACTGCTCGCGCGCCTCGATGCGGCCGCTTCGGCCGGCAGCGGCTTCGCGGACAAGGTCCGCCGGACGCTCGCCACGAAATCGCCGACGAGCGTCGCGATCGCCTTCGAGCAGATGAAGCGCGGCGCAAGAATGGATTTTGCCGAGGCCATGCGCACCGAGTTCCGCATCGTCTCGCGGGTCATCGAGGGCCATGACTTCTACGAGGGCGTGCGCGCCGTCGTCGTCGACAAGGACCAGGCGCCGCAATGGCGCCCGGCCTCGATCGATGCGCTCGATCCGGCCGCGATCGCTGCCTATTTCGCGCCGCTCGGCGCTGGCGAACTGGCGCTGGAGGCCTGAGCTTGGGTCTGATCGGCGAGGGCGACGTCCTGCGCGGGGCGCGGGTCGATGACGGGGCAAGCGGCGAGCCGGCCTCGACGCGCTGGCGTACCACGCTGGTCTGGCTGCTGCGCATCCTGTCGGTGCTCTGGCTAGCCAAGGGCCTGCTCGCGTGGGCTGTGATCTTCGGGATCGGCGGGCTGAGCCAGCCGCCCTTCGAGGCACGCCTCCTGAGCTTCCAGGCGATCGTGGTCTATTTCGCGGTGATCGACCTCGTCGCCGCCGTCGGGCTCTGGCTGACCTCGACCTGGGGCGGCGTGCTCTGGCTCCTGGCTGCGATCAGCCACCTGCTGCTCGGCTTCTTCTTTCCGGGCCTGCTGCCGATGACGCCCTGGTTCGTCGGCAGTTGCATCGGGGCGATCCTGGCCTATTTCCTGGCGACATGGGCAGCCGAGAACGAAAGCTCCTGACCAGCCAAGCCGTTCGATTGCGGCGAGTCATGGTAACAAACGCTTTAGCTTAAGCGTTTCTGGCTTCATTTTGGATTCACCCAAAGGGGTAAATCTCCGATTCATCCTGATATTTAAACTCGTTTTCATCCGTGCCGCCTATGGTGTTTCTCAGAAGCGGATCGGGAGAACAATCCTGACCGATATCCAACAGGCGGGATATACAATGCAAGCGAGCGTCAAGACTTCGGTTGTCGAAAGGTCTGAAGAGGCCGACCTGAAGGTGAAGCCTCTCTACCTCGAGTCCCTCACTCTCGTGGAGCGGCTGCATCGCCGTCTGCTAGACGTCATCAAGGACGAGTTCGAGCGGCGCGGCCGCGACGACGTCAACAGTGTCCAGGCCCTGCTGCTCTACAACATCGGCGATGCCGAGCTCAGCGCCAGCGAACTGCGGACGCGCGGCTACTATCTCGGCTCGAACGTTTCCTACAACGTCAAGAAGCTGGTCGAGCTCGGCTATCTCCACCACGCCCGCTCGCGGATTGACCGCCGTTCGGTGCGCATCAGCCTGACCGAGAAGGGCGCGGAAGTGCACAATCTCGTGAAGGGCGTCTATGACAAGCACGTCCGCACCGTCGAGCAGATCGGCGGAATCGCGGCCGACGACTTCGAGCGGATGAACAATGCCCTGCTGCGCCTGGAACGCTTCTGGACCGACCAGATCCGTTACAAGCTCTGATAAACACGGCCAATCCGCCGTCGGCGGATGCGCAGCATAGTCCCAAGGCTCCCGGTCGACTGCCGGGAGCCTTGTGCATTTCGGCCACAACCACCGGCATTCCTCTTGCCGATGCGCGCCGGGCGCGGAGCGCCCTAAATTCGCCGCTCTCATCACGCGACGTTAACCGTGCTACGGCAGCGTCGCCTGGACGCGAGCTTTTCCCGTGCGAGGCGGGAGAGGGCGTCCATGCGGCGTTTCTGCGTGGGCGTGCGAGACGGACGAGTTTGAAGAGGATTGCGATGTCGACGACGAGCCTGACCCGCCGAGAAACCGTTCTGGGGCTGCTTTCGGGCGCCGCAGCGACCACGGCCGTGCCGGCTTTCGCCCAGCAGGCGGAGTGGCGCCAAAGCTATGATTCCGGAGCACGCAACGCGGTCGCCCGGTCCCATACCCCGATGCTCTCTGCCGAATCGCTGCAGGCGACCGAACAGGCGATCGCAGCCTATCGCGACCTCGCGACCCGCGGCGGCTGGCCCACCGTCCAGATCGCCGAGAAGATGGGCGTCGGCTCGCGCGGCCCCGGCGTCGTCGCGCTCCGCCAGCGCCTGATCATCACCGGCGACCTGCCCGCCAATGCCGGCAACAGCAATGTCTATGACTCCTATGTCGAGGCGGGCGTCCGCAATTTCCAGGCCCGCGTCGGGCTCTCGACCACGGGCGCGATCAACCGCTCCACCATCGCGGCGCTGAACGTGCCGGTCGATCGGCGCATCCGCCAGCTCGAGACCAATGTGGTGCGGCTGCGCACCTGGGCGGGCAATCTCGGCAATCGCTATGTCGTCGCCAACATCCCGGCCGCGATGGTCGAGACGGTGGAGAACGGGCAGGTCGCGACCCGCCATGCCGCCGGCGTCGGCAAGATCGACCGCCAGTCGCCGCTGCTGCAGACCAGGATCCCCGAGGTCAACTTCAACCCGACCTGGACGGTGCCCGCATCGATCATCCGCAAGGACCTGATCCCGAAGATGCGCAAGGAGCCGACCTACCTCACCGAGAACAAGATCCGCATCATCGGCCCGCAGGGGGAGATCGCGCCCGAGCGCGTCAACTGGAACTCCGACGAGGCGACCCGCTACACCTTCCGCCAGGATCCGGGCGGCGAGTTCAACTCGCTCGGCTTCGTGCGCATCAACATCCCGAGCCCGCACGGCGTCTACATGCACGACACCCCGGCCAAGGGCATCTTCGGCGACGATTTCCGCTTCGTCTCCTCGGGTTGCATGCGCATCCAGAACGTCCGCGACTATGTCGCCTGGCTGCTCAAGGAGACGCCCGGCTGGGATCGCGCCAAGATCGACGAGACGATTCAGTCCGGCGAGCGGATCAATGCCCGCATCGCCAACCCGGTGCCCTGCTACTGGGTCTATGTCACGGCCTGGGCGACGCCGGATGGCGGCGTGCAGTTCCGCGACGACATCTACAACAAGGATGGCCTCGGCCCGGCGCCCGTCGCCTCGCTGCAGGGCGAGCAGGACATCTGAGCCGCTTCGCGCGGATTGTATGGGGAAGGGCCGGCGGGTGACCGCCGGCCCTTTGCGATTTCAGTTCGGCGCCTGGACGACAGGCTAGCCGGACCGAAGGTCGACGGCTGCTGTGTGCCAGGGGCTTCTGTGCCGTCGTGATCGCGCGTCAGCTCAGCTCAGAAAGCCCAGCGCAGATTGGCTGTCCCAGCATAGCTGCGGACATTGGAGGAGAATTCGCCATCGAAGCGTGCGCCGGCCGTCATGGCCGGCGAAAGCTTGATGTCCAATCCCGTCGAAACGAGCGCGGCATTGCGGTCGGGTTGAGCGCCGCGAACGGCGAAGGCTGCCCCGGGCAGTGCTGTCAACGAGGCCGACATTACATTGTCCTGCTTGAAATAATGTGCCCAGGCTGCGCGCAGGAAAGCGGTTGAACGCAGCCCGCCGAGCGCGAACTCGGCCTGGACCTTGGCGCCGAACTCGCCTCGCGAGGTCAGGCTGTCGCGGCCCGAGACGGTGACGCCGGCCGCCAGCTGCGTGACGGCGTCGCGCTCGGTAAAGCCCGGCTGGCGCACGGACTGAAACTGACCGGCCATGAAAGGCGTCACCGTCCAGCCGGCCATCCGCAGAGCGTCATAGCCGGCCTCGATCCGGCCGCCCCAGACCTCCGCACGATACTCGCCAGTGACACTTTGGCCGAGCACCGGGATCGAACGCGTGGTGAATGTGTCGAGCGAGGCGTAGCCCAGCGTCGCGCCGAAGGAGAAGGCGCCGAATCGCGTCATCCCGTACAGCGCCGCCTGCAGAATGTCGGCGCGCGTGCTGGAAAGACCATCGCTTTGGGTCGAACGCACCTCGCCGGCGCCGACGGCCACTCCGACGATGGTGTCCGGCAGCAGTTTCAGGTCGATGCCGACGGCGAGCAGGCCGCTCGAGCCGCTATTGCTGCGGGTGCCGGTCAGGCGATCGCCATCGATACGCGTCTTGCTGCCGGTCGCCGCTGCCCATACACCGTAGTTGCGTGCGGGCTCCGGATAGGCGGAGAAGCTCGGCCCCTTGCGCGTCGGCAAATCGCCGCTTCCGGTCGAGGAGGCATAGGCGGCGAACCCGATCTCCGGTCCGGAAGCCGAGGTGTCGACGGGGCCGTTCGAGCGGCCGGCGAGGTTCGGGTCAAGCGTCGTCTGCATGAAGCCAGAGGCCGTTTGCGCCGCGGCGGCGGGCGCGCCGGCGTGCGTCTCGCCCGTCAGCTGGCCGAGCGCCTGGATGATTTGTGCCGGGGTGCGCTGCGCGAAAGCGGAGAACAAGGCAGATGCGTTGCCACCGTTGCGGATGGCGAGGTCGATCGCGCGCGAGATCGATGTGACGTTGCTGGGGGCCGGTTGGTTTACATACGGCTGGTCGCCAGTGCCAGCTGCCGTGATGGCATCCGTGAGCGAGGTTGGCTTCAATGTCAGTTCGACTTTATCCCTGCTGTAGCTGATCTTGGACTCGACGGCTGCGCCGAAGCTCCCGACCGTCTCGACCGTTCCGAATGTGCCGGCAACGCTGTTCGCGCTGAGCAGAGTGTAGGGCGTGTTGAAGGTGTAAGGTCCGCCGAGGGGGATGAGTTGCAGCTTGCCGCCGAGCGACGCCGAGCCGGCGACGTTCACGCGGTCGGCCGCGGCGCCCTCGACGTCGACCTGATAGGTTGCGCCGGAGCCGATGACGAGCGATCCGTTCACGGTCATCGTCCCGGCGCCTTCGAGCATGCCGGGGGAAAGCGTTCCGCCTTGCATCGCCAGATGGCCGGCGATGGTTCCCGACCCGATGACTTGGCCACTGGCGATCGTCGCCCGCATGCGCAGCGTTCCGTCGACGATGATCGCTCCTGAATTCTGCTGGTAGGCGCCGCCAGCGCCCACCGAGCCTCCGGCGCCGATTATGACCAAACCAGTGTTCGATATCTCCGAGAGTTTGGTGTCGTGAAGATAGTTGTCGAAGACGCCGCTATTGTTCAGGACGACCGCTCCGTTGAACGAACTGTCGCGGTTGGGAGCCCACACGCCTGCATTGTTGAGGACGGCCGTCGAGCCCGCGGCCGTGGAGCCCGCTCCAAGCAGCCGGGCGCCGGCTTTGTTGTTGAGGGTCAATTCGATGCCGGCGCTGGTCGCGAAAGCGTAGCCCCCGGCGGCAGCCGCGATCGTTGCGCCGATATTGTTGTCGATCGTGACCTTCGATAAGCCGGGAAACGCCCGCGAAAACGACAGCGCGTTCTGCGCGTTGGTGGCGCGCACCGTGCCGAAGTTCGCGAGAGTCGCTCGAGCCTGATCCTCGATCCAAACGACGGGCAGAGTCGATGCGGCGTCGCGCGTCAGCGATTTACCGCCAGCTATATGGATAGCGGCAACCGACGTCGCAGTTGTCGAGAAGAAATGCACGCCGCCGACGGCGTTGGCATTGAATGTGACCTTATTCGTGGACGTCCCATATTGCGCATTCACACTGACCGCATTGCCGGTCAGGCCGCTGATATTGATATCTCCGCCGACGGTTATGTTGACGAGGCCGGGATCGGTAGAATTTGTGTTTCTATACGTAATTCCTGAGGCGTGGCCCGATATGGTTCCGAGATTTGTTGTGCTAATATGCGTGTTGCTACTTGTATTCGTATCGACGGATATGCCATCTCCGGTAAGATTAAACATTCTTGCGTTTATGTTCGATATGTTGATCGATCCGGCCCAATTTTGCGGAACGTTCGCAGAAACGATAATTCCTCCACTGCCTGTGAAGGTGCTCTGTTCTGTCGTGTGTCTTCCCATTACGCTGATGCCGTGACCGCCGATTATATTTAATGGCGCCCCGAAGTGAGCCGGCGTGTCAGTGGTCGATTTTCCTATGTCTACTAAAACAGAGCGAGGAAATTCGGGTATTGTAAAGCCTTGCGTTGCTTGCGCTCCTCCGGGAAGGGGGCCGCAAAAAATATGGGAATTTATCTGGGAGGTCGAGCAAAGGTTCGCTTTTGCCGGTGTGTTTACAAGTAAAAAGCAGGAAAAAGGGTAGAATACGCAAGTGATTATTTTCTTAAATTTCGCAGTCGTCATGGACAGTGGCCTCTAGAGGGGCGAGTCTGCCAGACTGTGCAGTCGCGAAAGGCCAACCTATCGTAACGGCATGGCGTGTCGAGGTACCGGCCGGGACAGTTTATTGAGTGTTGCGGATCCGCCACGTTGAACGGCGCTATGCGGCCCTGAGCGGAAATCGCGGCAACCTTTTGCCGCGCGACGATCCGCCATCTATCGCTTGGACTGCTCCCCGGCCGCGTGATAGGGACGCCGCGACCGAGCCGGGCGCCGACCGGCCTTTGAACTTCAGGAGCCGGACATGACCGAAGCCGCGCTGGACAAGCACCTCTCGAACTCCTTCTTCGGTGCCTCGCTGGCCGATTCCGATCCGGAGATCGCCCGCGCCATCGAGCTCGAGCTGGGTCGCCAGCGCGACGAGATCGAGCTGATCGCCTCCGAGAACATCGTCTCCCGCGCCGTGCTGGAAGCTCAGGGCTCGGTGATGACCAACAAATATGCCGAAGGCTATCCGGGCCGGCGCTACTATGGCGGCTGCCAGTTCGTCGACATCGCCGAGAAGCTCGCCATCGAGCGCGCCACCCGCCTGTTCGGCTGCAGCTTCGCCAATGTCCAGCCGAACTCCGGCAGCCAGGCCAACCAGGCCGTGTTCATGGCGCTGATGCAGCCCGGCGACACCTTCATGGGCCTCGACCTCGCCGCCGGCGGGCACCTGACCCATGGCGCGCCGGTCAACCAGTCCGGCAAGTGGTTCAACGTCGTCTCCTACGGCGTCTGCGTCGTCGACCAGGTCATCGACTACGACGCGCTCGAGCGCCTTGCGCGCGAGCATAAGCCCAAAGTCATCGTCGCCGGCGGCTCGGCCTATGCCCGCCACTGGGATTTCGCCCGCTTCCGCGCGATCGCCGACGAGGTCGGCGCCTATCTCTTCGTCGACATGGCCCATTTCGCCGGCCTGGTCGCGGGCGGCTCGCATCCCTCGCCGTTCCCGCACGCCCATGTCGCCAGCACGACCACGCACAAGACCCTGCGCGGCCCGCGCGGCGGCATGATCCTGACCAATGACGAGGCGCTGGCCAAGAAGATCAACTCGGCGATCTTCCCGGGCATCCAGGGCGGCCCGCTGATGCATGTCATCGCGGCCAAGGCGGTGTCCTTCCAGGAGGCGCTGCAGCCCGAGTTCAAGGCCTATGCCCATGCCGTCGTCGCCAACGCCAAGGCCCTGGCCGAGACGCTGAAGTCGAAGGGCTTCGACCTCGTCACCGGCGGCACCGACAACCACCTGATGCTGGTCGACCTGCGCTCGAAGAAGATCACCGGCAAGGCCGCGGAAGCAGCCCTCGGCCGCGCCCACATCACCTGCAACAAGAACGGCATCCCCTTCGATCCCGAGAAGCCGATGGTCACCTCCGGCATCCGCCTCGGCACGCCGGCGGCGACCTCGCGCGGCTTCGGCATCGCCGAGTTCCAGAAGGTCGGCGAGCTGATCGCCGAGGTGCTGGACGGTCTCGCTGCCAATGGCGAAGAGGGCAACGCTGCCGTCGAGCAGGCGGTGAAGGCCAAGGCGCAAGAGCTGACGGCGCGCTTCCCGATCTATTGAGGGTGCGATCCGACGAGCTTGCGAAGAGCGCCCTACGGGATTACATACATGTCGGCAGGAGGTTTCTATGAGCCGGCAGAGCGTAACCATGCGTGAGCTTCAGAAGCTGTCGGCGGGGGCCATCCAGGCCCTCCCGCATCCCGTTCCGATCAAGAGCGGTTCGGCGACGATCGGCCTGCTCGTTCCGGTCAGGAGGCCGGATGTTGCGGCGCTGACAGAGATCGAAGACGAGGCCCGTCGCGACTACGATTCGTTGTCGCCGGAAATGCGGGCGAAGATCGACCGATATTTCGCGGGTGGGGACGCTTGAGTCCTCGGTCTCCGACGCCGATTCTGATCGTCGATACGAACATCGTGCTTGGGGCGGTATTCGGCCGGAGCGATGCCTTCCGCCTTTCCGACGTCGCGATGAGCCGCAGCCTGATTTGCTCGCGCGATATGGTGATCGAGGCCGCTGCCGTTGTCGATCGAGTCTTGCCGGGCGAGGAAAGAGCCGCGGTGCGCCTGATCCGATCCTTTCAGGCGATCGAGGTGGTCGAACGTCACGTATATGTACCGAAGATCGAGGCAGCTCAGCGCTCGCTTCGTTTGGCGCCTGCCTCCCGAAACGGCAGCGAAAAGGATGCTCACGTTCTCGCGCTCGCCTGGACCTACGATGCCGACATCTGGTCGCATGATCGCGACTTCGCCGGCACCGGCTGGCCGTCCTGGTCGAGCGCCAACCTTGCCGCCGCCCTCAGCGAGGAAGCTGCGGCCCCCGCCGTCGAACGCTGAAAGCCCGCCATGCGCTGTCCCTATTGCGGCTCCCTCGATACGCAGGTGAAGGACTCCCGTCCCACCGACGACCATGCCTCGATCCGCCGGCGGCGGGTCTGCCCGGATTGCGGCGGCCGCTTCACCACTTTCGAGCGCGTCCAGCTGCGCGATCTGACGGTGGTGAAGCGCTCGGGCCGGCGCGCGCCCTTCGACCGCGACAAGCTGCAGACCTCGATCGAGCATGCGCTGCGCAAGCGCTCCGTCGTCCCCGAGCGCATCGAGCGGCTGGTCAACGGCATCGTGCGCCAGCTCGAAAGTTCGGGTGAGGCCGAGGTCGCGAGCTCCGCCATCGGCGAGCTCGTCATGGAGGGGCTGAAGTCGCTCGACGACGTCGCCTATGTCCGCTTCGCCTCGGTCTACCGGAATTTCCGCGAGGCCAAGGACTTCGAGGATCTGCTCGGCCAGCTCGGCTCCGACGAAGCCGATCCCGAAGCCAGGGCGCCGGCGGCGCCGCCCCGCAACGATGACTGAGCCCGACCGACGCCAGGCCGCGATCGACCTGGCCTTCATGCAGCAGGCGCTCGATTTCGGGGCGCGCGGGCAGGGCACGACCTGGCCGAACCCATGCGTCGGCGCCGTGGTGACGCAGGACAGCCCGGACGGGCCCGTGATCGTGTCGCGCGGGCACACCCAGCCCGGCGGGCGGCCGCATGGCGAGGCCAACGCCTTCGACAAGGCCGGGCCGAACGCCGCGGCCGGCGGCACGCTCTACGTCACGCTCGAACCCTGCTCGCACCGGACGATCCGCGCCGCGATGCCCTGCGTCGAGCGCACCATTCTCTCGGGCGTCCGGCGCGTGGTCGCGGCGATGGCCGATCCGAACCCGCGCTTCCGCGGCCTCGGCTTCGCGCTGCTGCGGACGGCCGGGCTCGAGGTCGCGACCGGCGTACTCGAGGACCAGGCGCAGCGCGCCCATTGCGGCTATGTCCTGAACGTCACGCAGGGGCGGCCGATGGTGACCTTCAAGATCGCGCGTACTGCCGACGGCTATGCCGGCGGGCCCGGCGGGACGCGCATCAATGTCTCCTGCCCGGAGGCTGGACGCTGGGTCCATCTCCAGCGCGCCCATCACGACGCCATCATGCTCGGCATCGGCAGCGTGCTCTCGGACGACCCGATGCTGACCGTGCGCCTGCCCGGCATGGCGGGTCGCTCGCCGATACGCGTCGTGCTGGATTCGCAGCTGCGCCTGCCGCTCGGCTCGCAGCTGGTAAAGACTGCGGCCGAAGTGCCGGTCTGGGTGATCGCGGTCGAGGGGGCGTCGGTCGAGCGCGAGCTGGCGCTGGTCGCGGCAGGCGTCGAGGTGATGCGCGTGTCCGCCGATGGCGATGGCCATCTCGATCTGGGCGAGGCGCTGCGGCTGCTGGGGACCCGCGGCATCACCCGCGTTTTCTCTGAGGGCGGGCCGGGCGTCGCCGAGAAGCTCGGCCTCGCCGGGTTGCTCGACGAGGTCATCGTCTCGACCTCGCCGAAGTCGCTCGGCGAGCCCGGTATAGTCGCCCTGCGCCCGCCACTTGCGGCGCTGCTGGCCGATCCCGATCTGTATCGGCTTGCGGAGACCGGCCTGATCGGCCACGACCGTTTCGATTATTTCGTGAGGAAGACAGGCTGATGTTCACCGGAATCGTCACCGCCATCGGCACGGTCGTCGAAGCCGAGCGCAAGGGGCCGAGCCTGAAGCGGCTCGCCATCGCCTGCCCCTATGACGCCGCCGGCATCGAGATCGGCGCCTCGATCGCCTGCGCCGGCGTCTGCCTGACGGTGACGGCGCTGAAGCCCCGCGCGGATGGCGAGCCGGGCTGCATCTTCCAGGTCGAGGCCGCGGCCGAGACCCTGTCCAAGACGATGGTCGGCGATTGGGAGCCGGGCACCGCGATCAATCTCGAGCGCTCGCTCAAGGTCGGCGACGAGCTCGGCGGCCATTTGGTCACGGGCCATGTCGACGGCGTCGGCCGCATCCTCAAGATCGAGCCGATCGCGCCCGATCCGGACGAGCCCTGGGGCGCCACGGCCCGCTTCCACATCCGCGCGCCGCAAGGCCTGCCACGCTTCATCGCCGCCAAGGGCTCGATCTGCCTCGACGGCACCTCGCTGACCGTCAACACCGTGGAGGACGACGTCTTCACTGTGCTGCTGATCCCGCATTCCTTCAGCGTCACCACCTGGGGGGCGCGGGGCGAGGGCGATCCGGTCCATGTCGAGGTCGATCTGATGGCGCGCTATGCCGCGCGGCTTGCGGAGGCGCGCGGGCAGGGCTAAGAGCCGGTCTCAACTCAGCCCTATCCTGAGGAGCCGCGGAACGCGGCGTGTCGAAGGATGCTCCAGAGCGAACTGGACCCTCCTTGGAGACGCCATTTCTGACGAAATGGCTCCGCAGGATGAGGGCTGTTGGTGTTTCGGGTCTGCGGGCCCGGCACACCCTGCATTCGAGAGGACAAGAACCATGGCCGGACCCCGGCAGACCTCGGCCGATCAGGCCGCAACTCCTGCCGTCCCGCTGGACGGCGCGCGCGTGCTCGTCGTCGAGGCGCGCTTCTACGACAAGCTCGCCGACGAGCTGCTGGAAGGCGCGCTCGCCGTGCTCGACAAGGCGGAATGCCGCGTCGACGTCGTCACCGTGCCCGGCGCGCTGGAGATCCCCTCGGCCATCGTCATCGGCATGCGCGCCGCCGACGAGGCGGTCGATCCCTATGAGGCAGTGATCGCGCTCGGCACCGTCATCCGCGGCGAGACCGGCCATTACGACATCGTTGCCGGGGAGAGTTCGCGTGCGCTGATGGACCTGTCCGTCGCCTTCGCGCTGCCGCTCGGCAACGGCATCCTCACCGTCGAGAGCGAGGCGCAGGCCTGGGCTCGCGCCAACCGGTCGGAGATGGACAAGGGCGGCGGCGCCGCGGAAGCAGCGCTCGCCGTGCTGCGCTACAAGCGTTCCCTCGGGGAGCAATCGAAATGAGCCGGGCCGAAATGCGGCGGGGCGCACGGCTCTCCGTCGTGCAGGCGCTCTACGAGATGGAGATCGGCGGGCGCGGCGTGGTCGAGGCCATGGCCGAGTTCGAAGCGTTCTGGATCGGCCGGGAGGTCGAGGACATCGAGCTGCCCAAGGCCGAGATCACCTTCTTCCGCGACCTGCTTGGCGGCGTCGTGCGCGAACAGCGCCTGGTCGACCGCTCGGTCGACCAGCTTCTGGCCGAGGGCTGGCCGCTGAAGCGGATCGAGGCGGTAGTTCGCGCCATCTTCCGCGCCGGCGCCTATGAGCTCGCCTTCCGCAAGGACGTGCCGGCCCGTGCCGTGATCTCGGAATATGTCGCCGTGGCACGCGCTTTCTACGAGGGCGAGGAGATCGGCATGGTCAACGCCGTGCTCGACAAGCTCGCCCGCGACTTCCGCTCGGACGAGTTCGACGCCCCGGCGGCGTGATTGCGCGTCATTGCGAGAGCAGCGAAGCAATCCAGGGGCGGCAGAGCTCTACGTCTCCTGGATTGCTTCGCTGCGCTCGCAATGACGAAGGAGGGCGAAGATGACCGCGCAAGGTAAGGAACGCCCCGGCGAATTCGAGCTGATCGCCCGCCATTTCGCGCCGATCGCCGGCAGCGGCGCGCTCGGCCTGCTTGACGATGCCGGGCTGCTCAGGCCGGCGCGCGGCTATGAGCTCGTCGTCACCGCCGACGCGCTCGTAGCCGGCGGCCATTTCTTTCCGGACGACCTGCCGGCCTCGATTGCGCGCAAGGCGCTCGCCGTAAACCTCTCCGACCTTGCGGCCAAGGGCGCCCGGCCGGACGGCTTCGTGCTCTCGCTCGCCCTGCCCAGGAACTGGACCGAGGATTGGCTCCAGGCCTTTGCCGCGGGCCTCGCCGCCGTCGCCGGCGAGCACCACTGCCCGCTGATCGGCGGCGACACGGTTTCGACCTCCGGCCCGCTGACGCTCTCGATCACCGCCTTCGGCAGCGTGCCAGCCGGCCGCATGGTGCTGCGCTCGGGCGCGAAGCCCGGCGATCTCGTGCTCGTCTCCGGCACGATCGGCGACGGCGCGCTTGGCCTGAAGGTGCATGGCTCGGCCGCACCCGCCTGGGTGTCGCGGCTGGGCGAGCCGGAGCGCGCCTTCCTGGCGGACCGCTATCTCCATCCACAGCCGCGTCTCGCCCTTGCTGATGCGCTGCAAAATCACGCTTCGGCCGCGATGGACGTGTCGGACGGGCTCGTCGGCGACCTCGCCAAGCTGTTGAAAGCCTCAGGTGCCGGGGCGGAGATCGATCTGGACGCGGTGCCGCTGTCGCCGGCGGCGCGCGCTGCGATCATGGCCGATCCCGCATTGGCGGAACTGGCCTGGACCGGAGGGGACGATTACGAAATTCTCTGCGCGGCCTCCGAGGGAGAATATCCTGCTCTGGCCGCAGCGGCGCAGGCCGCCGGAATCGCGCTGACCCCGATCGGTCGCGTGACGCCTGAGGCCAGCGTGGCACGGTATCGCGAACAGGGCAGGGCGCGCAGCTTCGCGCAGGGCTCCTTCGCTCACTTTTGAGGGCGGCCGTCGAAGCGCCGTCCCGTTAAGGGCGGCAGACGCATGAACCAGCATGTTCCGGTCGCGGATGGCGATACTCTCGCCAAGCGCAATTCAGTCGTCCTCGCCTGCGCCCAGGCGCTGGGCGGCTCGAGCCCGCCGATCGTCATCTCGCTGGGCGGCATCGTCGGGGCGCAGTTGGTCGCGGACAAGGCGTTCGCGACGGTCCCCGTCAGCCTGATGCAGCTCGGGATTGCCTTCGGCGTCATCCCCGCGGCCATGCTGATGCGGCGGCTCGGGCGCCGCAACGCCTATCTGCTCGGCGCGCTGATCGGCGCGGCCGCGGCCAGCATCGCCGCTGCCGGCACGAGTGCGCGGCTGTTCTGGCTGTTCTGCCTCGGCACCTTCATGTGCGGGCTCTATGGCGCCTTCGTGCAGAGCTATCGCTTCGCCGCCGCCGACACCGCGACCGACAGCTTCCGGCCCCGCGCCATCGCCTGGGTGATGATGGGCGGCATCGCGGCGGGCGTCATCGGCCCGCAGGCGGTGTACTGGACGCGCGACCTCACGCCGGACGCACCCTTCGCCGCGAGCTTCCTCGCCCAGGGCTGCTTCGCGCTGATCGCGATGCTGGTGATCCTGCAGCTGCGGGCCCCGCCGGTCGCGCCGGTGCCGCAATCGGGCGGGCGGCCTTTGTCCGAGATCATGCGCCAGCCGCGCTTCATCGCTTCTGTCACGGCCGGGCTCGTTACCTACGGGCTGATGAGCTTCCTGATGACCGCAGCCCCGCTCGCCATGATCGGCTGCGGCCATTCGGTGGGCGACGCGGCGCTCGGCATCCAATGGCATGTGCTCGCCATGTTCGCGCCGAGCTTCTACACCGGCCGCCTCATCGCTCGCTTCGGCAAGGCCCAGGTCACCATCGCCGGCCTGCTGCTGACGGCAATTGCCGCGATCGTCGGGCTTTCAGGGCTGAGCGTCACGCATTTCTGGGTCGCGCTGATCCTGCTCGGCATTGGCTGGAACTTCGGCTTCATCGGCGCGACCGCCCTCGTCACCGACTGCTACCGGCCGGAGGAGCGCGTGAAGGTCCAGGCCGCCAACGATTTCCTCGTCTTCGGCTCGGTTGCCATCGCCTCTTTCTCCTCGGGCGGCCTGCTCCATGCCGGCGGCTGGGACAGCGTCAACTGGCTCGTCTTCCCGCCGGTCGTGGTGGCCATGGCGCTGGTCGCCTGGCAGGGACTTGGCCGGCGCGCCGTGGCAGCCTGAGCGCTGGCCGATTCGAGCCAAGACTTTCGAGCCAAGACGACGGAGACCCGCAATGCGCCCCCATCAGCTTCCCCAGGTGCCAGGCCGCCCCGCCGTCGGTGCGATCGGCCACAACCGTGGCGTCGTGGCGCGCAACTATGCCTTCATGCCGCCGGAAGGCGTCCTCGTCAGCCGCCTGCCGCATTTCGAGAAAACGATCGTGCGCATCCTCGCCGCGCCGGTGCTCGGTGCGCGCTTCGCGCAATACGTGCTGGAGATCGAGCCCGGCGGCGGCACGCGCGCGCCCTTCGCCGAGGAGGGCATCCAGCATTTTTACTACGCCCTCTCCGGCGAGGCGGCCTTCGCGCTCGACGGTCAGCCTACCACGGCCTTCGCGAAGGGCAGCTTCGCCTACATCCCGCCGGGGACCTCCTTCACGCTGCGCAACGACAGCCCCGACAAGGTGCGTGTGCTCGCCCTGCGCAAGCGCTACGAGCCCGCACCGGGCTTCAGCGTGCCCGAGCCGATCCTCTCGCATCAGGACAAGGTGCCGGTGACCAACCACACCGGGATGGAGGGGCGCGGCTTCCAGTTCCTGCTGCCCTACGGCGACCTGCGCTTCGATTTCGAGATGAACCTGATGTGGTTCAAGCCCGGCGCCAGCTTCCCCGATGTCGAGACCCATGTGATGGAGCACGGGCTCTACATGCTCGAAGGGCAGGGGCTCTATTTCCTCGGCCGGGACTGGCACGAGATCTGGGCGCAGGACTTCATCTGGATGGGCGGCTACTGCCCGCAGCAGTTCTATCCCACCGGCTTCGACGACGCCTGCTACCTGCTCTACAAGAACGTCAACCGCGACGTGGCGTTGTAGGGGCGGCGACCTGCACCGGAAGGCGCCCCGACCTTGCGTCAGCTGCGTAACGTCTCGTTTGCGCTTCCTCGCGAAACTTGCCACAAATTCGCCTGACACTGGCGACGCGAAGCGGGCCTTGAGTCTCTTGGCCCGCTTTTCCTGTGCCTGACGTCCAAAACGGCAAATGAGGAGCGACAGCGCTCCCGATCGGTCGGAAGCTCAAGGTCAGGAAATCGAATGTCAGCTCTGCTTATCATTATCGTCTTAAGCGCATTATCCATCGCCTATGGCGTCTGGGCTTATGCCGACGTCATGAAGCGCGACGCCGGCAACCAGCGCATGCAGGAAATCTCTGCAGCCGTCGCGGAGGGCGCGCAGGCCTATCTCAAGCGGCAATACGTCACCATCTCGATGGTCGGCGTCGCGCTTTTCGTCGCGCTCTTCTGGCTGCTCGGCAGCTGGGTCGCGATCGGCTTCCTGATCGGCGCCGTGCTCTCGGGCATGGCAGGCTTCATCGGCATGAACGTCTCGGTGCGCGCCAATGTCCGCACGGCGCAGGCCGCGATGCAGTCGCTCGGTGACGGCCTCGACGTGGCCTTCAAAGCCGGCGCGGTCACCGGCATGCTGGTCGCCGGCCTCGCTCTGCTCGGCGTCGCCGTCTACTACGGCATCCTGACCTCGATGCTCGGCTTCAGCCCGTCCGACCGCGTCGTCATCGATTCGCTGGTCGCGCTCGGCTTTGGCGCCTCGCTGATCTCGATCTTCGCCCGTCTCGGCGGCGGCATCTTCACCAAGGGCGCCGATGTCGGCGCCGACCTCGTCGGCAAGGTCGAGGCCGGAATCCCCGAGGACGACCCGCGCAATCCGGCGACCATCGCCGACAATGTCGGCGACAATGTCGGCGACTGCGCCGGCATGGCGGCCGACCTGTTCGAGACCTATGCGGTGACGCTGGTCGCGACCATGGTGCTGGCGGCGATCTTCTTCGCCGGGCAGCCCGCGCTCGGCACGATGATGCTCTATCCGATGGCGATCGGCGCGGCCTGCATCGTCACCTCGATCATCGGCACCTTCTTCGTGAAGCTCGGTGCCAACCAGTCGATCATGGGGGCGCTCTACAAGGGCTTCATCGCCGCCGGCGTGCTCTCCGTCGGCGCGATCGCGGCGGTGAACCACCTGATGTTCGGCGGCTTCTCGGCCTCCTTCACCACGGGGCAGGGGGTGACCTTCACCTCGGGCGGGCTCTTCGCCTGCGCGCTGGTCGGCCTCGCGGTCACGCTGCTGATCGTCGTCATCACCGAATACTATACCGGCACCGGCAAGCGCCCGGTGGTCTCGATCGCCCAGGCCTCTGTCACCGGGCACGGCACCAACGTCATCCAGGGCCTCGCGGTATCCTTGGAATCGACCGCGTTGCCGACCATCGTCATCATCGCCGGCATCATCGTCTCCTACGGCTTCGCCGGCCTGTTCGGCATCGCCATCGCCACCACCGCCATGCTGGCGCTGGCCGGCGTGGTCGTGGCGCTCGATGCCTTCGGCCCGGTCACCGACAATGCCGGCGGCATTGCCGAAATGGCGGGCCTGCCCAAGGAGGTGCGCCATTCGACGGACGCGCTCGACGCCGTCGGCAACACCACCAAGGCGATCACCAAGGGCTATGCGATCGGCTCGGCCGGCCTCGGCGCGCTGGTGCTCTTCGCGGCCTATACCTCGGATTTGAACTTCTTCATCGCCGAGGCCAACAAGGCGGGCTCGACCACGTTCCAGTACTTCAAGGGCGTCACGGTTGATTTCTCGCTGTCCAACCCCTTCGTCGTCGTCGGCCTGCTGCTCGGCGGCCTGATACCTTTCCTCTTCGGTGGCATGGCCATGACGGCGGTGGGCCGTGCGGCGGGCTCCGTGGTCGAGGAGGTGCGCCGGCAGTTCCGCGAGAAGCCGGGCATCATGGCAGGCACCGACCGGCCCGACTACGCCCGCGCCGTCGACCTGCTGACCAAGGCTGCGATCAAGGAAATGATCGTGCCGTCGCTCCTGCCCGTGCTGGCGCCGATCGTGACCTTCTTCGCGATCAACGCCATCGCCGGGAAGAACCAGGCTTTTGCGGCCGTCGGCGCGATGCTGATGGGCGTGATCGTCACCGGCATCTTCGTCGCGATCTCGATGACCTCGGGCGGTGGCGCCTGGGACAACGCCAAGAAGAGCTTCGAGGATGGTTTCGTCGACAAGGACGGCGTGCGCCATATGAAGGGCTCGGAAGCGCACAAGGCCTCGGTGACGGGCGACACCGTCGGCGACCCCTACAAGGACACGGCGGGCCCCGCCGTGAACCCTGCGATCAAGATCACCAACATCATCGCGCTGCTGCTGCTGGCGATCCTGGCGCATTCCTGAGACGCATTGATCGGCATCAGACGCCGATCCGACCCCGCGGAGCGATCCGCGGGGTTTTGCTTGCGTAGCAACCATTTGCGGCTGGTTCTTGAATCGGGCCGTGCAGTGCGGACCGGGCTCGCTGGAGCGGGCCGAAGCTACCGCATCGCCCGTAGCGTTCGAGCAAGCCCTCCGGCGTGTCGGCGGGCATGGTCCCTCCGAACAAGGAGCGACCCCATGACCACTCACGTCGCCGCGCCGCCGGTCGCGGCATCGAACCGCGCGACCGAACTCGCCCTCCTGCTGCTGCTCGCCCTGCTCTGGGGCGGCTCCTACAGCTTCATCCGGATCGCTGTCGAAACCATCCCGCCGCTGACCCTGATCGCGGCTCGGACGCTGCTTGCCGGTGCGATCCTGCTCGTCGTGATCCGTTGGCGCGGCCTGCGGCTGCCGCGCGATCTCGCCACATGGCGGCTCTTCCTCGTCCAGGCTTGCCTGAACAGCGTCGTGCCCTTCACGCTGATCGCCTGGGCCGAGCGTAGCGTCGAGGCCGGGCTTGCGACCATCCTGAGCTCGACCAGCCCGATCTTCGTCGTCCTGCTGACCTGCCTGTCCGCCAGCACTGAGCGCCTCCCGCGCCTTCGACTGGCGGGGGTCGCCGCCGGCCTCGCCGGCACCGTCCTGATCGTCGGCATGCAGGCGATCTCGGGTGTCGGTGAGCTGCTGGCGGCGCAGCTCGCGCTGGTCGCGGCGAGCATCTGCTATGCGGGCGCAGCCCTGTTCGGCCGGAGCTTCAAAGGGCTCGACCCGATCATGCCGGCCGCTGGCTCGCTCGTCTGTGGTGCGCTCGTCCTGCTGCCGCTCAGCCTCGCGCTGGACCGGCCCTGGGCGCTCGCGCCCTCGGTCGGATCGATACAGGCGCTGATCGCGCTCTCGACGCTGTCCACGGCGCTGGCCTTCGTGATTTATTTCCGCCTGATCGCAAGGTTGGGTTCGGTCGCGACGACATCGGTCGCCTATCTGCGCGTGCCGGCCGGGGTGCTGATCGGCATGGTATTCCTGGGCGAGGCGCTGGCTCCGACGGCCTGGGCCGGGCTCGTCCTGGTCGTTGTCGGCGTGCTGGCGATGACCCTGCCGCTGCGCCGGCAGGGCCGGCCTGACGGAGCGTCTTGAGGCGCCGCCACATCCGCGGGTTTTTCGCTTTGCGGGGCCCGGCCGGCTGCCACTACCGCCACTGGCGGATGTGGTCGACCAGAGCGCGCATCTTCGGGGCCATGTTGCGGCGCTGAGGAAAGTACAGATAGAAGCCGGCGAAGGGCGGCAGGAACTCGGGCAACAGCGAGACCAGTTCGCCGCTATCGAGATACGGCCGGAAGGTTTCCTCTGTCGCGAAGGTGATGCCGGCCCCGCAGAGCGCCGCTCGCAGCATCAGCCGAAGATCGTTCGTGGTGATCCGAGCCTGGACGGCGACGTCGAACGGAACCCCGTTCTCCTCGAATTCCCAGCGATGCGGCGCGACGTTGGGAGCGCGCCGCCAGCTGATGCAGCGGTGATGAATCAGGTCGCGCGGATGCTGCGGCGCCCCATGCGTGGCCAGATAGGAGGGGGCAGCCACGACCGCCTCCCGCTGATCGCCAGTGAGCGGGATCGCGATCATGTCCTGCTCGATCACCTCTCCGAGGCGCACTCCGGCATCGAAGCCGGCTGCGACGATGTCGAACTCCTCGTCGGTGACCGTGACGTCGATCGTCACCTCAGGATAGGCCGCCGCGAAGGCGGCAATCAGCGGCCCCGACAGAAAACGCTCGGCGATCGACGTCACCGCGATGCGGAGGAGGCCATGGGGTGAGCGCTCTGCGCCGACATGATCGAGCGCGGTGCCGATATCCGATAGCGGCTGGGCAAGGGCCTGCCGCAGCCGCTCGCCGGCCTCGGTCAGGCGCACCGAGCGCGTCGTGCGCAGCAGCAGCGCCGTGCCGAAGCTGTCTTCGAGCCGTCTGATCCCCTGGCTCACGGCGGAACGGGTGACATCCAGGCGATCGGCGGCCGCGCGGAAATTGCGCTCTTCGGCCACCGCCAGGAACAGCGTCAGCAGGTTGAGATCGACCTTCATTGTTTAGTGTCTCTTACCATTCAGTCCAGTGATTGCTGGATACCCGCGACAATGACCCGCGTCCATATTGAGCCCTGCAACAGGGAGAACAGCATGGACAAGGTCATCCTCATCACCGGCGCCTCCAGCGGTATCGGTGCGGGCATCGCCCGCGAGCTCGGTGCGGCCGGCGCCAGGGTCTTGCTCGGCGCGCGCCGGACGGACCGCATCGAGGCGATCGCCGCCGAGATCAGCAATGCCGGCGGGACGGCGCTGACATACCGGCTCGACGTCACCGACAGGAAGGCGATGGCGGGCTTCGCGCAGGCTGCGGTCGATGCCTGGGGGCGGATCGACGTACTCGTCAACAACGCGGGCGTGATGCCGCTCTCGCCGCTTGCCGCCGGCAAGCTCGACGAGTGGGAGCACATGGTCGACGTCAACATCAAGGGCGTGCTCTGGGGCATCGGCGCCGTGTTGCCGATCATGAACGAGCAGCGCTCGGGCCAGATCATCAACATCGGCTCGATCGGCGCGCTGTCGGTCGTGCCCACTGCCGCCGTCTACTGCGCGACCAAATTCGCGGTCCGCGCGATCTCGGACGGGCTGCGGCAGGAAAGCACGCATATCCGCGTCACCTGCGTCAATCCGGGCGTGGTCGAAAGCGAACTGGCTTCCACCATCACCGACGAGCCGACGATGGCTGTGATGGAGGACTATCGATCCGTCTCCATCCAGCCTGCGGATATCGCCCGGGCCGTCCGGCACCTGATCGAGGCCCCGCCACAGGTGGACACCAGCGAGATCACCATCCGGCCCACGGCATCGCAACACTGACGAACGCTTCCACCTCGACCGAACCCCAACGAATGCGAGCCGAACCGTCTCGCCCTTCAATGAGAGGATTGTCACATGAGCTCGATCACCGCCTCAGGCCGTCGCCCGACCCGCACGGCCACCTTGCCCGTCCTGATGTTGCTGGGCGCAATGCTCCTGCCCGGCCACGGCAGTGCCAGCGACGGCCGGACGCCCCTTGAAACGCGCAACGAGACGATCGTCCGCGAGGCCTTCGACAAGTGGCGCTCGGGCGGAAACGTCTTCGCCGATCTGCTGTCGCCCGATCTGGTCTGGACCATCCACGGCTCCGGTCCGGTCGCGGGCACCTATCGCGGCCTCAAGGACTTCGTCGAGCGCGCGTCGGTTCCTCTCGTCAGTCGCCTGGCCACGCCGCTCACTCCGACCGTCCATCATATCTGGTCCGGCGGCGATCGGATCGTCATCCGCTTCGACGCCACCGCCACGACGACGTCCGGAGCGCCCTACAGTAATCAGTTCGTCTGGATCTTCCGGATGAACGACGGGGCCGTGGTCGAGGCCGAAGCCTTTCTCGATCTCGCGGCCTATCAGCGGGTCGTCGACAACAACGAGCCCCGCCGCCCCTGAATGCGGCCGCGCTCGTTCGGCGCGGTGCGCTTCGATGCCCTGCTGGCCTCGTGCCGGCGGCAATCCGACCTCAAGCAAGGACTCGAACCATGAAGCATGCCTTCCTGGCACTGGCGACGGCCGTGCTCCTGGCGGCCCCGGCACGGCCGGATGCGCAAGCCGACCAACCCAAAGCCGACCACCCCTATGTTGGGTTATGGGTCACGGCCGACGGATACATCCGACATGAGCTCCTATCCAATGGCCGCTATGTCGAAGCCCGCGGCACGCGCGAGCGGGCCTATGAGGGCCGATACCGGGTCAAAGGCACGCATATCGAGTATTGGGACGATACCGGCTTCACGGCGGACGGCGATTTCAAGGACGACATCCTGCATCACGCCGGGATGGTCCTTCGCCGCCGCTGAGGTGACTTGCCCGGCATCGGGGATACGGTAGCCACGCGCCCGTCTCAAACAGAAAAGCCCCGCCAAGCGGGGCTTTTCTCGTAAGGTCTTCCGCTCAGCTGCCGAGCGGGTTGAACCGCGTTACGCCGCGGAAGAGGTTGCGCACGAAGCTCTGCTCCTCGCCGCCGGTTGCGGTGGTGCGGCTGATGAAGTCGAAGATCACGCCGTCCTGCAGCCCGTAATGGGCGATGCGCTCGACCTTGAAGCCCTTGTTGAAATAGATGACCAGCACCTTCTGGTCGACGACGGTCAGCTCCTGGAACTGGAAGCGCCGGCGCACCGTCTGGCTGATGTAATAGAAGGTGCGGTTGCCGACGGTCGAGGTGGTCGAGGGCGTGCCGAGGATCTGCAGCACCTGCTGCACGTCCATACCGACCTTGATCTGGCTGATCAGCGCATCGTCGGCGATGAAGCCGCGCTGGACCTCTTCGTTGAGGCCGCTCGACGTGGAGAGCTTGAAGCCGCCGGCAGTGGGGCCGCAGCCGGCAAGGGCGAGGCTCGACGTCGCGAGAGCGCCGAAGAGGGCGGTGCGGCGGGAAAGGGAGATCATGGGGAGGGCATCCAGTGGCACTGCGGCAATGGGGCAAACCCCAAGCCGCTTGTCAAACAGGTGGAGGTTGGCGTAACGCCCGAGGATGGCTTTGGCAAGGCACGGACGTTCCCGGAACCGCCGGCCGGAGATGCTTAGATAATGTTCGGTTTTTTCGGCAAGCGCCAGGAAAGGCGGGCTCCGGTCGATGCGCTGTTCGCGCAGATCGCGGAGGCCTCGCGCCAGCCTGCGCTCTATCTCCAAGGCGGGGTGCCCGACAGTTTCGAAGGCCGCTTCGAATCACTGACGCTGCATGTCTTCCTCGTGCTGCGGCGCCTGCGCAAGCTGCCGGCGCCGGCAGCCGATCTGGCGCAGGAGCTCGTCGATGCCTGCTTCGCCTATCTCGAGCTCGGCTTCCGCAATGGCGGCGTCAGCGACATCGCCGTGCCCAAGCGCATGAAGAAGATCGGCCAGATGTTCTACGGCCGCCTGCAGGCCTACGAGGCGGCGCTGCTGGCGCAGCAGCCGGAGGAACTGGTCGAGGCCCTGCGCCGCAACGCCAGCCCGGATCCGCAGTCCGGCGAAGGGGCCATCCTGCTCGCCGGTTTCGCCCGCCGGGCGCAGGACAAGCTTGCTGAGTTCGATCTCGACGCCATCCTGTCCGGCGCCGCCCTGTTCCCGGCCCTCACCCAGACGGAGGCGAACCATGGCGCCTGAATCCGCATCGCCGCTGCCGCTGCAGCGGCCCGTCAAGGTCGACGCGATCAAGCTGCGCGGCACCGTCATCTCCGTGCAGGCGGAAGCTTCGGAGCGCGAGGGCATCGCCGGGATGCTGGACCTGCCATCCGTCGAGTCGCTCGATGCCCGCTACACGCTTTCGCGCAGCGGCGAGCGGGTCAAGCTCGAAGGCGAGATCAAGGCTGCGCTGCACCAGCTCTGCGTCGTCACGCTCGAGCCGTTTCCGGTTTCCCTGGTCGCGCCGTTGAAGCTCGATTTTGCGCCGGAAGAGCCGGACGCGCCGCGGCGCAAGGCGGGCGAGGATGCCGGCGAGATCGACATCGAGGTCAGGCTCAACGAGGAAGACCCCCCCGAGCCGATCGTCGATGGCGTGATCGATCTCGGCGCGGTGACGCTGGAGTTCCTCGCCCTCGCGCTCGACCCCTATCCGCGCAAGCCCGGCGTGGCCTTCGCCGAGCCGGCGCCGGAAGAGCCGCCCGAGTCGCCTTTCGCGGCGCTGGCGCGGCTGAAGCGCAGCGAGTGACGCTCCGTCACGGCGTCGCCGCGGCTTGCAGCGAGCGTCCAAGTCGCTATTGTCCCGCCCGCATCGAGCCGCCCCGGATTGAAGGTCGGCCGCTCCTGGGATCAACCATCACTCCATGACACGACCGGTTACAATCGCGCTCGATGCGATGGGCGGGGACCACGGCCCCGCCATCGTCATCCCAGGTGCTGCGCTGACGCTGGAGCGCCGGCCCGATGCCCGCTTCGTGATCTTCGGAGATCAGGGGCAGGTCCTGCCACTGCTCGACCAGCACCCGAAGCTCAAGGCGGTGACGACCTTCCACCACACCGAGGTCTCGGTGAAGATGGACGACAAGCCCAGCCAGGCGCTGCGCTATGGCCGCTACAAATCCTCGATGTGGCGCGCCATCGACGCGACCAAGACCGGGGAGGCGGACGTGACCGTCTCGGCCGGCAATACCGGCGCGCTGATGGCGATGTCGAAATTCTGCCTGAAGTCGATGCCGGAGGTCGACCGCCCCGCCATCGCCTGCCTCTGGCCGACCGTGCGCGGGGAGAGCATCGTCCTCGATGTCGGCGCGACGATCGGTGCGGATGCCCGCCATCTCGTCGATCTGGCGGTAATGGGTGCGGCCATGGCCCGCGTCGTCTTCGACCTCGACCGCCCGACGGTCGGCCTGCTGAATGTCGGCGTCGAGGAGATCAAGGGCGTCGAGGCGGTGAAGGAGGCCGGGCGCATCCTGCGCGAAGGCAACGTGCCGCATCTGAGCTATCACGGCTTCGTCGAGGGTGACGACCTCGGCAAGGGCACGGTCGACGTCGTCGTCACCGAGGGCTTCACCGGAAACATCGCGCTGAAGACGGCAGAGGGTACCGCTCGCCAGATCAGTTCCTATCTAAAGGCTGCAATGAGCCGCTCGCTGATGGCCAAGATTGGTTATCTGTTCGCGCGCGGCGCCTTTGCGGCGCTGAAGGACAAGATGGATCCGCGCAAGGTCAATGGCGGCGTGTTTCTCGGCCTCGAGGGGATCGTCATCAAGAGCCATGGCGGCACGGATGCAGTCGGCTTCGCGAGCGCCACGGAGCTTGGCTATGAGATGGCGCGCGAGAACCTGATGGCGAAGGTACGCGAGATGGTCGCCGCTTCTGCCCGGCAGGAAGCCTCGGCCCAGAAAGAAGCCGCGGCGCAGCAGGAAGCGGCCGCCCCGTCGGCCGCCATCCAATAGGGAAACGCGTCCTTGTCCAAAATGCGTTCTCACATCGTGGGCTGCGGCTCCTATCTTCCCGCTCGCATCGTCACCAATGCCGAGCTGGCCGAGCGTATCGACACCAGCGACGAGTGGATCGTGCAGCGCACCGGCATCCGTCAGCGCCATGTCGCGGCCGATCACGAGACGACCTCGGTGATCGGGCTGAAGGCGGCACGGGCCGCGCTTGCCGATGCCGGCATGGAGGCCGACGAGATCGACCTCATCATCGTGGCGACCGCAACGCCGGACCACACCTTTCCCGCCACCGCAACGCAGATCCAGGCTGCTCTCGGCATCGAGGGCGGCGCCGCCTTCGACCTGCAGGCGGTCTGCTCCGGCTTCGTCTTCGCGCTGGCCACGGCCGACAAGTTCCTGGCCAGCGGCGCTGCCAAGGCCGCGATCGTGATCGGCGCCGAGACCTTCTCCCGCATCCTCGACTGGGAGGACCGCACCACCTGCGTGCTCTTCGGCGACGGGGCTGGCGCGGTGGTGATGAAGGCGGCGCCCGGCGATGGCACGCTTGCGGACCGCGGCGTGCTCGCCACCCATATCCGCTCGGATGGCCGTTACACCGACAAGCTCTATGTCGATGGCGGGCCGGGCTCGACCAAGACGGTCGGCTTCCTCCGCATGGAGGGCAAGGAGGTCTTCCGGCACGCCGTCGTCAAGCTCGCCGAGACGGTGCGTCACACCTTCGAGGAAACCGGGCTGAGCGGGGACGACATCGACTGGTTCGTGCCGCACCAGGCCAATCGCCGCATCATCGACGCCACTGCAGACAAACTCGGCATCGGCCATGAGCGCGTCGTGGTTACGGTCGACCGGCACGGCAACACCTCGGCGGCCTCGATTCCGCTGGCCCTTGCCGAGGCGCATGCGGACGGCCGCATCAAGCGCGGCCAGCTCGTGCTGATCGAGGCGATGGGCGGCGGCTTCACCTGGGGCTCCGCCTTGATCCGCTGGTGAGCCGTTAGGCGAGAAACCCGTCGAATTTAGACGAATTATCGCCATTTTTCGTCCGATTTCTCTCGGGTGGGCCTCATTCTGGCCGTTCGAGGATTGACCGGGACCGCGGGTACGCCTAGCGTCCGCCGTCCGTAATGGCGAAGAGCAGGTGGCACGCCCACCGCCGACTAACGCCTTGGAGGATATGAATGTCGGGGCAAACCGTTACGCGGGCCGATCTGTGCGAGGCCGTGTATCAGAAGATCGGCCTGTCGCGGACCGAGTCGTCGAAGCTTGTCGAATCCGTGCTCGACGAGATCTGCGATGCGGTCGCCCGCGGCGAGAACGTCAAGCTTTCGTCGTTCGGCTCGTTCGTCGTACGCGACAAGGGCGAGCGAATCGGGCGTAATCCCAAGACGGGAGTCGAGGTCCCGATCGAGCCCCGTCGTGTCATGGTCTTCAAGCCCTCGAACGTGCTGAAGGCCCGCATCAACGGGCAGTTGAGTGAGGGCGAGGACGAGTGAGCCTGGAGTTCCACAACGGCGATGAAGAGGCCGAGATGGACACCAAGAGCGCAGATGCCTTCCGCACCATCAGCGAGGTCGCCGAAGACCTCGATATTCCTCAACATGTCCTGCGTTTCTGGGAAACGCGCTTCTCCCAGATAAAGCCGCTCAAGCGCGGCGGCGGCAGACGCTATTACCGCCCTGACGACGTCGCGCTGCTGAAGGGCATCCGCCGGCTGCTCTACGGCGAGGGCTACACGATCAAGGGGCTCCAGCGCATCCTCAAGGAGCAGGGCGCGCGCCATGTCCAGGCGATCGGCCGCGGCGCGCCGATCGGCCCGCCGCCGGAGGTCGCCCGTTCCGGGGCCGATGGGATGCCACGGCAGGACGGCCCGTCGCGGGCGCCGGTGCCGCCGGGGCTCGACGACATGACGCTCCTGACCGCCGTGCTGGCCGAGCTCGGCGAATGCAAGCGCATCCTCGACAGAGCTCTCCAGCCACCGGCCGAGCCCGCCTGAGCTGTCGTCAGCTCTGCGGCACGCCCGGCTCGGCTCTCGGACGGTCGGCGGGCGCTCGGCGAACCAGCGGCCGTTGCCTACGATGATCGGCAGCGGCTTTCTTGAGCGGTTGCAGGCTGGCAAGCACCGGATTCGGATAATGCTCCAGCGTCGAGCCGGTCGCGGCATCGACGCCCATGCCGACAAGACCGCCGATCAGCACGTTGCCGGCGAAGCCGGCCGCGCCCGCTCCGGCGACGCGCGTCGAAACCGGAACCTGCGTCTCGGTGTAGCCGTCCTTCGAAAAGTTCACGACAAACTCCGATTTGCGGCTGACCTCCCACGTGCAGGGTGTCGCGGTGCAGGCATGTCCCAGTGACGAGCGGGCCTCGGCTCCCGCCGGCTCGCTCGTAATCGTCACCTGGCTGGTCGTGCCGCGGGTGACGGTCGCGCAGCCGCCCAGAGCGGCCGCCGTGGCGGCCACTACAAGAATTCGAATTTTCAGCATGTTAGCCCCAGACGTTCCCCAGCGGCATAGCTAGGTCGGTAGCAGATGCGCGGGCAAGATCGAGACCGGATCCGGCTGTGTACAACTTCCGGGGGAGGCCGGCCGATTGTGTTGATGCCATTGTAAGGCGACAACATCGCTTGTGCGCCGGGGACGACCTCGGGACTGCCTTCCGTCAGGCGCGCTCGTTCGCGCCCTGTTGCCGAGGAGCGTCGCCATGGCCTGGCTTTATCTCTTCATCGCCGGACTGTTCGAGGTCGGCTGGGCCATCGGCCTGAAATACACCCACGGCTTCACCCGCCTGGTGCCGACCGTCCTGACGCTGGCCAGCATGGTGGTCAGCCTCGGCCTGCTCGGCCTCGCTCTCAAGAGCCTGCCGGTGGGGACCGCCTATGCGATCTGGACCGGAATCGGCACGATCGGGACCGCGGCGCTGGGCATCGTCCTGCTGGGTGAGCCTGCGGGCGCGCTGCGGCTCGCCTGCATCGCCCTGATTGTCGCCGGCATCGTCGGGTTGAAGTTGGTCGCCTGAGGCGATGCCGTCAGCCGCGCCGGAAGGCCTCGGGCCAGTAGCCGCCACGTTCCAGCAGGACGATCAGGACGATCACTGCGAGCGTGACGGCGAGGGTAAGCAGCTTGGCGTTCCAAGGCGTGCCGCGGCCGATCAGCCAGATCAGTGTCAGGCCGATCATGAGGGGTACGAGCATCTCCATGCGGCAAGCCTAGAGCAGGCGGGCGCCGGATGGAACCGCGACACGGCATCGCCCTCGCAGCGAGCCGTCTTGAGCCTCCCACCGGCCGGAAAGATATGCCGGACAGCGGAACCCATCGCGGTGGCCGACGTTCGACGGGAAGGGGAAGCGCATCGCCTGCGGGCATGCCGGTTCGTTCTTTCCAGCGATCACCGACAGGAGCGCGACATGGGTCTTTTTTCCAAGGACATCAAGACGATGGACGATCTTTTCGTCCATCAGCTGCAGGACGTCTATTACGCCGAGAAGCAGATTCACAAATCGCTGCCGAAGATGATCGACAAGGCGACCGACGCCAAGCTCAAGCAGGGGCTCGAAGCGCATCGCAAGGAGACCGAAGGCCATATCAAGCGCCTCGAGCAGGTCTTCAAGCAGCACGGCGCCGAGGTGAAGGCCGTCAACTGCCCGGCCATCGACGGCATCCTGAAGGAAGCCGACGATGTCGCGGGCGAGGTCGACGACAAGCAGGTGCTCGATGCCGCGATCATCGCCGCCGCCCAGGCGGTGGAGCACTACGAGATCACCCGCTACGGCACGCTCGCGGCCTGGGCGAAGCAGCTCGGGCGCGAGGACTGCGCCAGCCTGCTGAAGCAGAATCTCGACGAGGAATACGCGGCGGACGACAAGCTATCCAAGCTTGCCGAAGACGGCATCAACCGCAAGGCGGCGTAACCCGCATCGTCCCCCGATTCCTGAATCACCCGCGACGGCTCTCCGTCGCGGGTGATTTTTCGTTCAGGTCGGATTGCCGGGGTCGCCCGGTGGGACCTTTGGCGGGGTGTCGCGAGCACGTCCGCGCGCCCAGTAGCCGGCCAACGCCAAGCCGGGCGGGATCGCGACCAGCAACAGCCAAGGGAGGAAACTCCAGTCGCCGGTCATGATGTGAGGACTTCGTCTGGCGCGGAGGCGGTTGTCACGCGCGGCGAGATCGCCAGCGCGCCTTCGATCAGCGGCTTCATCCGGGCGAGTTCGCCGGCCATGAAGTCAAGGAAAAGCCGCACGCGAGGGGAATGACGCAGATCCGGATGCGTCAGCAACCAGAGATCGGCCGCAAAGCCCGGATCGGGTTGTGCCAGGCGGGTCAGGCCCGGCCTGGTGTCCGCGATGAAGCAGGGCAGGAAGCCGACGCCGATGCCGGCCTCGACCGCCTCGGCCAGGCCGAGCACGGTGTTGACCTTGTAGACGATGCGCTCGGGCGCGACATGCTGGTGGAGGTAGCGCACGGCCTTGAGGGCGCCGAACTGTTCGCCGAGCGAGACCCAGTTTCGCTGCCACAGGCTTTCCATCGCCACTTCGCCGCCATCGGCGAAATCGGCGCCGCGGCCGTAGAGCGCCCAGGCGATGCGGGCGGGACGGCGGCCGACCAGCGTCTCGGGCGGGTTGTCGGTCGCCCGGATCGCAACATCCGCGTCGCGCCGCGACAGGTTGAGCGACTGGTTGCTGAGCAGGATGTCGAGGCGGATGTCGGGGCACTGCACCAGGAAGGCAGCGAAGACCGGCGTCAGCAGGTCGACCAGCAGCGTGTCGTTGGTGGTGACGCGCAACTCGCCCGCCGGCTTGATCTCCTGCCCGGCGAGCCTGCGGGCGAAGGCGGTGATGTCGCCGTCGACCCGCTCGGCGAGTTGCGCCATCTCGTCGCCGGCCGGCGTCGCCACATAGCCGCTGCGATGCCGCTCGAACAGCTTGACGCCGAGCGCCTCCTCGATCTGGCCGAGGCGGCGGAACACGGTCGAGTGATTGAGCCCGAGCGAACTCGCCGCCGCCGGCAGGGCTCGCCGGTCGGCAATCGCCTTGATCAGCCGGAAATCGTCCCAGGCGAGAGTCTTCATCGATGCGGTCATGCCGGCAGTGTCGGGCATGGCAGCGCCGTCATCAAGGCCTGCAGGCCCTGATGACGGAGCGGAAGCGGGAAGGCGCGGGCGCATCGCTCAGGCGGTGACGGGGGCACGCAGCGCCGGCAGGCGGGCGGGCTTCAGCGCCAGCGCGCCGTCACCGATCAGGCCGTGGGCGAGGGCGGCCAGTGCCAGGAAGGCGGGATATTCCCAGCCGCCATTGGGGGCATTGAACAACCAGCCGTTCGGAGCATGGACGGCGAGCGCGCCGAGCAGCACCGGCAGGAGCAGCAGCGAGACGTAGCGGCCGTAGAAGCCGGTCAGTATCGCGAGGCCGCCGATCAGTTCGGCCAGGATGATAGGCCAGGCGAGGAAGGCCGGCAGGCCGATTTGGCCGAGGAAGCCGGCGAAACCCGCAGGGGTGAAGATCACCAGCTTGAGATAGGCGTGGGCGATGAACATCGACCCAAGCGCAACCCGAAGGGCGAGGGCTCCATAAGGGGCGAGGCGATTGTCGATCATGATGGCAGTCTCCGTGACGGGACCGGTTCGGTCTCGTCGCAAGAGATCGCTCTCTCCCGATCGCAATGCAAATGGCGATACATCAAAAATTACATTGCGCTCATGCAATGATATGCCTCTGGCGCTTTGGCCGCCCCGGGCCGATCTTCCTGGCCAACGAGGCGTTCTCGAACGGCCTCGAAGCGACGGAAGGAATGCAGTCATGCAGATCAACGGCATCCACCATGTCACCGCGATCGCCGGTCCGGCGCGTCGCAATCTCGACTTCTACGGCCGCGTCCTCGGCCTGCGGATGGTCAAGAAGACCGTGAATTTCGACGATCCCGGCACCTACCACTTCTACTATGGCGATGCCGCGGGTGCGCCGGGCACGATCCTGACCTTCTTCCCCTGGGAGCATGCTGCTCCTGGCCGGCTCGGCGTCGGCGAAACGCAGGAGACCGTGTTCCGTGTTCCGGCGGGGGCGATCGGCTACTGGGCTCATCGCTTCGTCGAGCAGGCTGTGCCGCATGACGTGCCGGTGAAGCGCTTCGGAGAGACGGTGCTGGCCTTCCGCGATCCGGACGGCATGCGCCTGTCGATCGTCGGCGTGCCCGGCATCGAGGCCGAACCCGCCTGGACCGGCACGGAAGTGCCGGTGGAGCATGCGATCCGCGGCTTCCATGGCGTCAGCCTGCTGGTCGCCGACGCGGCTCCCACGGGTGCGATCCTGAGCGACGTCTTCGGCTTCCGCGAGATCGGTCGCGAGGACACGCTCATCCGCTACCGGGCGGAAGGGGCGCCGCTGGGCAATGTCGTCGACCTGCGCATCGCCGGCGGCTTCCTGCCGGCGCGCCAGGGGGCGGGCTCTGTCCACCACATCGCCTTCCGCGCCGCCGATGACGCGGCGCAGGAGGAGATGGTGCGCAGACTCGCGGAGAACCACGGCATCCGCACCACGGAGCAGAGGGACCGGAACTATTTCCGCTCCGTCTACTTCCGCGAGCCCGGCCACGTTCTCTTCGAGATTGCGACCGACGTTCCGGGCTTTGCCCTCGACGAGCCTGCGGAAAGCCTCGGCCAGGCGCTGAAGCTCCCGCCCGGCCTCGAGAGGGAGCGCGCGCGCATCGAAGCGGTGCTGCCCGCGCTCGCCTGATCTGACCTGACGCCGCCCTGCGGGTTTTCTGAGCCCGCCGGGCGGCTATCCAAATGAAAGGAGAACTGCGATGGACGCCGCTGCGACCACCGACTTCGTCCATGTCTATGAGCCCGGCATCGACACTGCCCGGCCGCCGCTGCTCATGTTGCACGGCACGGGCGGCGACGAGCGCGATCTGCTCGGCCTCGGCCGGATGGTCGCAGCCGGAGCCAGCCTGCTCTCGCCGCGCGGCAAGGTGCTGGAGGGCGCGATGCCGCGCTTTTTCCGGCGGCTGTCGGAGGGGGTCTTCGACGAGGACGATCTGCGCCGCCGCACGCATGAGCTGGCGGATTTCGTCGCCTCGGTACGAGAACGCCATGGCCTCGCCGCGCCGGTCGCGGTCGGCTTCTCGAACGGGGCGAACATCGCCGCGAGCCTGCTCTTGCTGCGCCCCGAGGCGCTTGCCGGCGCGGCTCTGCTGCGGGCGATGTCACCCTTCAGGACGCCGCCGCAGGCCGATCTGGCGGGCAAGCGCGTGCTGATCCTGTCCGGCGCGATGGACCCGATCGTCCGGGCCGACGATGCGGAGCGGCTGGCGCAGACCCTGTCCGGCAACGGTGCCAGCGTCGATCACCGGGTGCTGCCGGCCGGCCACGGCCTGTCGCAGCCCGATATCGGCCTGCTCAAGGCCTGGCTGGACCAGGCGTGACATAAGGCGAGCCGCCGTCGCGGCGCTTCAGGGCGCCGCGGCGGCCTTGCGCTTCGAACCCTTCGCGGCCGGCGGAGGCGGCGGCGGTTCGGCCGCCTGCTTCGCCAGGCGGAGCGCTTTCAGGGCCTCGATCTTCTTGCGGTTGGCGGCCTCCTCGGCGGCGATTCGGCCGGTCGACTTCTGCTTTTCGCGTGGGGCTTCCTGGACGGTGTTCACATCGTGCCAGGCGCGTGTTCCTCGACCGTCTGCTGCCATCGCTGCATTCCTTCTGTCACACGCTAATGGCTACAGCTTACGCGCGAATGCGGGCGGATACGAGACGCATCGTTCGTCTGCGGGTTGCCGGAAAAACGGCGGCTCAGTCGATCAGCGGCAGGATGATCGCCATTGCGATCGCCAGCACTGCCAGGGCCCGCACGAGCACGGCCCGGTGGCCGGAACTCCGGATATCGAACGAACGCGCAGCAACTCGCATCACGACCACCCCGGCAACAGCTTGCCCTAAGGTTGCGTCGCGTCTTCGGGCGGCGCAAGCCGGCTTCCCCACTGACGCTGTGGACAATCTTGGCTTGCAGGCGCTCTCGAAAGGTCCATCCTGATGCCGGCGCCCGGAGCGCAGGCCGGAACAAGCCCGTATCCTGCGGCGTCTCTGGCAGATTCGGGCGAGCCCGCGCGATGGCGGCAACACCAAGGGAGAAGCCGATGTCCGACGCCCATGACAATCTCGACGAGCGGATCGCACTGGCGCGCCGGAACATCGCCGATCTGACGGAGCAGGCGGCGGCTGCCGCCGGCGCCGGCGCCGAGGAGGCCCTGGCGGCGCGGCTCGATCAGCTGCAGTCGCAACTGGACGATCTCCTCAGGCGGCGCGAGGCGCTGGAGAGCAAGGGGCCGGCCTAGCGGACGCCTTCGCCGTGAACCAAACCGCCTTTCGCGCGTTCCTTCAGTTCACCGATCTCGAACGAAGGAGCGTCCGAATGGATTGGAACCGCGTTGAAGGAAACTGGAAGCAGCTCAAGGGCAACATCAAGGAGCAGTGGGGAAAGCTCACTGACGACGATCTCGACGTGATCGCCGGCAAGCGCGATCAGCTCGAAGGCAAGATTCAGGAGCGCTACGGCATCGCGAAGGACCAGGTGAAGTCCGACGTCGATACCTGGTACGGCCGCCAGCGCTGGTAATCGCCGGCGGTCGAGCCGGCATGCTCCCCCAGCTAACGGCTCTCGTAGGCGATGGGCCCGGCGTTTCCAGGAGGCGCCGGGCCTTTTTTGTTGATGCCGCAGCGAGGCTGCTGACCGCGAAGGTTACCAGCGCCGGCGCGGGATCGAGCGGGCGACGTAACCCAGCGCAAAGGTCATCGTCGCGACCGCGAGCCCGCTGCAGACAAGTCCGGCCGGCGTGATCCGCAGCTTCCCTTGCAGGGTGATGTGCTTGCCCACGCGCAGATCGAATTCCGACCGGATCTCCTCTGGATGCGACAGAGCAGTATCGACGGCGAAGGGCTCGGCAGTGACCTCGGTCATCACGGGCTCCATGACTGGCGGAAGCAGTGCTTCTGAGGGCAGCGTAGGTTGCTGCGCCGGACAATCCAAGAGGTCGCGCAGGTGAGGGGAGGCGCGATTCCATTCAGGACGCGAAGGCGCGTCGCCGAAGGACGCCGCCAGGATTCTGATTTCAGATGATGAATGGTCGGGGCGAGAGGATTCGAACCTTATACGACATCGTGATGTAGACTGTTCATTACGAAAAATGGTGTCTCTCGCCTGCCCGGATCAGCGCCACATGCGCCGTTGTCGTCAGCCCCGGCGTGGCAGACATCGTCACCGGTCCCCATTCCGGGCAGGTCGGCCCCCGCCGGGCCGCGATCGCGCCAGTGCCGTGCTGCCCGTCGGCCGGGACGCCTGCAAGTATCCAGAGGTTCAGAGCCAGCGCCAGAAGCGCGATTGAAGCGAGCGCCAGCATCGACCAACGGGACCTCGACCGATCGAGGATCGCGCGCTCAACATTGCGTGCCGTTTGACAGCTTGAATGCGCGGCGAGTGGGAGCGATATCGCTTGAGGGAAGTCGTTGATCGGCCGCTTTCCAGCCCTACGAGGACAGCGTCTCGACCAGTCCGCGTGCAATTTTCGCAAGCTGATCCTGCGCCGTCACAGGACGTTCGCGCTGGTCCGTAGGTGTTCGTGCGCCAGCATGCGGGTGATCCAGTCGACGAAAGCGACGATGTCTGGATTGGTGCGATCCTCCCGGCGATAGAGCAGGCGATGTGCGATCGCGGAAATCCCCAGCGGCCCAAACGGCATAACAAGCGTGCCGCGCCGCAGATGATCGTGCGCCTGCAAGGTTGACTCAAGCGCGAGGCCGAGACCGTCTGCCGCGACAGCGAGTGCGAGATGGGCGCGATCGAACTGCAGGCCGCGCGGATTGAGCGGCACCAGCGGCGCGTGCCTGGCCGACCACTGGTCCCAGGGCACCACGCAGCGCAGCGAATGGATCAGCGGCACGCGGGTGATGTCGGCCGGGGTCGACAGCCGGTGCTCGGCGATGAAGTCCGCGCTCGCCAACGGCGTGATCAACTCTTCGGCCAGCGGCACCGCCTCGCAGGACTCCGGCACCGGCCGCGCATACTGGATGTCGACGAGGATGCCGTCCTCGCCGAGCCGCGCAGGCTCGTGGCTGGCGTAGAGCGCGATCTCGATCGCCGGGTGCTCGCGCATGAACTGTCCGAGCCGAGGCACCAGCCACAATGTCGCGAAGCTGGGTGAGGCGTGGATCGGCAGGCGGCGCACGCCGGCTCCCGATGCGACGCGGCTGGTGGCGGTCACGAGGCGGGCAAAGCTCTCGCCGATCGAGGCGCTGTAGGTCAGGGCTTCCTCAGTTGGCACGACGCTCCGCTTGACGCGCAGGAACAGCCGGCGACCGAGCATGCCTTCGAGCGCACGCATCTGGTGACTTATCGCCGAGGGGGTGAGGTTCAACAGCTTGGCCGCGCCGGCAAAGCTGCCGGCCTCCATCACGGCCCGGAAGGTCGAAAGCCATTGCAAGGGCGGAAGGTCACCGATCATCGACAAATGAGGCTCATCGATAACGGCATCCTTATTCGTTTTTGGAACGGCATTTTGCCATGCTAGCACTGATGAATGAGGAATGCAGCTCATCAAAAGAAGCTGCTGATGCTCGGGAGGAGACGTTGCCCGCATAGCGGGGAACTAAGGTCGGCGGGAGGGCGCCGGGCCCCCTGTTCGCTCGCCGCTAGCGCAGATCCGGCGCTGCGCTCGCCTTTCCGTTCGTCGATTTCCTCGCTCGATGAGGCTGGCCCGATCTCCGATCGGCCCAAGGCGGAAGGCTGAGAAGACATGAACCTGCATCGCATGCTCCTTGAACGGAAGGTGGCCGGCAAGCCCGTCACGGTCGCCATCATCGGCGCCGGAAAGTTCGGTACGATGTTCCTCTCGCAGGCCCGCTCCACCGACGGCATGCATATCGTCGGCGTCGCCGACCTCAACACCAACAGGGCCCGATCCCAGCTCAAGCTAGCCTGCTGGCCGGAAGAGCAGTACGCGGCCACGACGATCGACGGCGCGCTCAAGAACGGCGCGACGATGATCACGGACAATGCTGACAGCCTGATCACCCATCCCGGAGTCGAGGTTGTGATTGAAGCGACGGGCGATCCCGGCGCCGGCATCCGTTTCGCGCTGAAGGCGATCGAGCACGGCAAGCATATCATCATGGTCAATGTAGAGGCGGATGCCGTCGCCGGGCCGATCCTGGCGCGCAAGGCCAAAGCCGCCGGCGTGGTCTATTCACTGGCCTGGGGCGACCAGCCCGCACTGATCGCCGACCATGTCGACTGGGCCCGCGCGGCCGGCTTCAAGGTCGTCTGCGCCGGCAAGGGCACGCGCTATCACCCGACCTACCACCAGTCGACGCCCGATACGGTCTGGGACATCCTCGACAAATACATGAAGATCAAGGACCGCAACTCGATCAATCCCAAGATGTTCAACTCCTTCGTCGACGGCACGAAGTCGGGCATCGAGATGACGGCGGTCTGCAATGCGACAGGCCTTCACGCGCAGGCGGAGGGCCTGTCCTTCCCGCCGGCGACGCGCTTTGAGCATGCAGAGATCTGCAAGCCCAAGGCCGATGGCGGCGTGCTCGAACGGGCGGGCGTCACCGAGGTCACCTCTTCCGTCTATCGCAACGGCACGGACGTGCCGCATTCGCTGGTGATGGGCACCTATGTCGTGTTCGAGAGCGACAGCGCCTATAGCGAAGAGTGCTTCCGGGAGTACAGCATGCTGCCGGACAAATCGGGCAAGTACGCCTGCCTCTACCGGCCGATCCACATGATCGGCCTCGAGCTCGGCATCTCGGTGGCCTCTGCCGCCCTGCGCAAGGAGCCGACGGGCGCGCCGGTGACGTTCAACTCCGACGTCGTCGCCACCGCGAAGCGACCGCTGAAAGCCGGCGAGATGCTCGACGGCGAAGGCGGCTTCTGCGTCTGGGGCAAGCAGACCCCGGCCTCAGCCTCGCTCGACGAAGGCTACCTGCCGCTCGGCCTCGCCCATAACGTCAAGCTGAAGACCGACATCGCCGAGGGCCAGCGCCTGAAATGGAGCGATGTCGCCTACGACCCCGCCAACACCGCCGTGAAGGTCCGGCGCGAGATGGAGGCAGCCTTCGCGCGCCCCAACACCCAGGCGGCGTGACGACGACTCTGCCGGCACGCTCAGCCGCGCCGGCAGCGCATACCGAGTCCGAAAACGGGCCGTTCATAACCGAGGAGGAGACTATCATGACCACCAAGGGACGAAGCTTTCCAACCCGCCGCGCAGCGCTCGGCGGGTTTGCGGCCGGTGCGGCGCTCGTTGCCATGCCGAGCATAGTCAGGGCGCAGAAGATCAGCTGGATCGGGGCCAATGCCGCCTCGCAGCAGGATTTCATCGGCATCAGCCTCGACTTCTACGGCAAGCGCCTCGGTGAACTCAGCAAGGGCCAGATCGAGGTCACGAGCCATCATGGCGGCGCGCTCGGCGGCGAGCGCGAGCATGTCGAGGCCGTGCTGCAGGGCGCGATCCAGATCGCGACGCCCGGACAGGGCGTCGTCGCCGGCTGGTATCGTCCGGCCGAGGTCTGGACCCATCCCTATCTGTTCAAGGACGTCGCCCATAAGGATCGCGTCTGGGACACGATGCGGGCCGAATATCAGGAGGACATCGCCAAGGCCGCGAATCTGCGCCCTCTCGGCGCAATCCCACGCATGCCGCGCATGCTCTCCTGCAACCGGGTGGTGAAGATCCCTGCCGACATGAAGGGGCTCAAGATCCGCGTGCCGGAGACGGCCCTGTGGCGCCGAACCTTCGAGCTCTTCGGCGCCTCGCCGACACCGCTGCCCTTCCCGGAGGTCTTCCAGGCCCTGAAGTCGAGCGTCATCGACGGCCAAGAGAACCCAATGGGGCTGACCTACAATTCAGGCATCTTCGACGCCAACACCCATCTCTCGCTGACCGAGCACATGATGCAGGACAACTGCATCCTGATGGGCGACCAGGCCTATCAGAAGCTGACGCCGGAACTCCGCCAGGCGGTCGACCAGGCGGCGCGCGACATGGAGGCCGAGATGCGGCCGAAGGTGATCGCCGACGACGTCCGCATCCTCGAGCTGATCAAGGCGAAGAAGATCGTGATCTCCGAGGTGGACAAGGCCGCCTTTACCGCAACCGTGAAGAGCCTCACCACCGAGTTCCCGGCCGGCAAGAAATGGGCCGACCGCATCGGCCAGATCGCCTGACGCGCTCAGCGTTGCCGCGCCCGCGCGCCGTTTCGGCTCCGGCCGTGGCGGCGCGCGGGCGTCTCCGAGAATCCCCGGACAGACAGCGGAGCTTTGCATGAAGGCGGTCATCGGCAGCCTATCGAACACTGTTACCGAAATCGCCAAATTCGTGCTCGGCCTCTGCGTCGCCGCGATCGTACTGATCACCCTGGCGGCGGTTTGGTGGCGCTACGTCGTCAACGCCCCGATCTCCTGGATCGAGCAGGTCTCCAACATCCTGTTCATCTGGATCACCTTCATCGGCGCCGCCGTCCTCTATCGCCAGAAACTGCATATCGGCGTCGACATGTTCATCGGCATGCTCAAGGGGCGCGCCCAACAGATCATGTTCTGGGTGATCGAGATCGCCAACCTGACCTTCGTCATCGTGCTGTTCATCTACAGCGTGAAGCTCTCCATCGACGTGTTGCCCAACACCTATGGCGCGCTCGATATCACGCCGGCCTGGTTCTATTTCTCCGCGCCGGTCTCCTGCGCGATGATGATGCTCTATTTCGTCGAGAAGATCGTCGATCCCTCGAAGAGGCAGCCTGAAGGCTTCGCGGGGGAATTCTGACGATGAGCACGATTCTGATCGGCAGCTTCTTCCTGCTGCTGGCGCTCTCCGTCCCGATCGCGTTCGCGATGGGGCTGGCCACCATCGCCGCGATCATGGCCCATGGCTCGCTGCCGATGTCGATCCTGGCGCAACGCACGCTCGTCGGCGCCGATTCCTACGCGCTGCTCGCCATCCCGTTCTTCATCCTGGCCGGAAACCTGATGAATGGCGGCGGTATCACCAACCAGATCATCAGTCTTGCCAATGCCATGGTCGGCCGGTTCCGCGGCGGTCTCGCACTGACCTCGGTAACGGCGGCGATGATCTTCTCCGGCCTCTCGGGCTCGGCTGCAGCCGACGCCTCTGCGATCGGCAAGGTCCTGATCCCGGCCATGAAGAAGCAGGGCTATGGCAGCGGCTTTGCCGCCGCTCTGATGGCCTCCGCCTGCGTCAACGGGCCGATCATCCCGCCCTCGATCCCGCTCGTCATCTACGGGCTGTCGGCTGGCAAGGGGGTCTCGATCATCGCGCTGTTCCTGGGCGGGATCGTGCCGGGCATCCTGCTGGCGCTTTCGCTGATGATCGCAGCCTACTGGATCTCGGTGAGGCGAAACTACCCGGTCTCGCAAGCCGTTCCAATCCGCGAGATTCCCCGGCTGATCATGCCGGCCAGCTGGGCCCTGATGATGCCGGTCATCATCCTGATCGGCGTCACCGGCGGCGTCGTCACGGTCACCGAAAGCGCGACCGTCGCGGTGCTCTACGCAGCCTTCATCGGCTTCTTCGTCTACAAGGAACTCAGTCTGAAGACGATCTGGCCGATCCTGATCCAGACCGCACTCGACACCGCGCTGGTGATGTTCATCATCGCGCTGTCGTCGGGCTTCGGCTGGCTGCTGGCCGTGTCCGGCACTCCGCGCGCGATCGCGAGCTGGATCGGCTCGGTCTCCTCCGATCCGACGATCATCCTGATGATGATCAACGTGTTCCTGCTGATCATCGGCATCTTCATGGAGCCGCTGCCGGCGATGTTCATCCTGATCCCGGTGCTGGTGCCGGTGGTGCAGGCCGTCGGCATCGACCTGGTCCATTTCGGACTGGTGATGGTGTTCAATCTCTGCCTCGGGCTGATCACCCCGCCAGTCGGCATCCTGCTCTACATCTGCGCCAACTTCGCCGGCGTCACGCTGGAGGAGGAGAGCCGGGAACTGGGTCCCTTCCTCGGGGCCGGCTTCATCGTGCTTGTGATCATTTCGCTGTTCCCCGCGACCGTGCTCTGGCTGCCGCGGTTGCTTGTCGATTACGGACTGTAGACGCTTGGACGGAGCAGGCAGGCGACGTGGCATTCGCCGCCCATCTGTCGGCCGCGACGCGCTGCACTTGATCGACCGTCGCACCTTCTAGGGCGGTGCGACCTATCGCGACCGACAGTTTTGCCTGACCGAGACGCCGGGATTCGGGCTCGAGGTCGACTGGCGCGCCGTCAAGGCGCTGAAGGAGTAGGCTGCCTATGACTAACCATCGCGTTCTCGCTTCCGGGCTGCAGCATGATCGATTTTAGAGATCCATGGCCCGCTGATCTACGGACTCCCTGTGCTCGGCTTGAGTTGTTTGCATGGGAACTCTTACACATGTTCGGGCGAAAATAGCGTTTCCAAACTTCCGATCCTAGGCTCAGTTGCGCCACTTCCGGACATTGGTTCGATGCCCGGAAGCGGACGTTCCGGCTCGGGTTCGGGATGGCAGCTCGCGACCCGTTGCTGCCATCACCTTTACCTGCCACGCTGGATCGCGGAGGTGCTGAAATGGATGTCGAGCCGGCGCGGGCTGATCAGCGAGTTCGGGCCAGCTTCGCAAAGCAAGGGCTCATGAAGACGCTCGGCGCAGCCGTGACCAGCGTGGAGCCGGGGCATGTGGTGATCGAACTCTTGCCCAGGCCGGAGGTGTCGCAGCAACACGGCTTCGTTCATGCCGGGGCAGTCAGTGCGATTGCGGACAGCGCGGCTGGTTACGCAGCGCTCAGCATGATGCCCTTGGGCCGCGGGGTGCTGACCACAGAATTCAAGATCAACCTGCTTGCCCCCGGAATTGGTGACCGCATTGTCGCCCGCGGCAAGGTCGTGAAGGCAGGGCGCACGCTGACGCTCGCTCAGGCCGAAGTCTTTGCAATCAAGGGTGGAAGCGAGCGGCTGATTGCCCTTCTGACGGCGACACTCATGGCTATCGAGGGCCGAGACGGCATCGCCGACTAGCGGCAGCTTCCGACCCGTCATGGGAGTCCCGTCCCATAATCGGATATCGTGCATGACCATAGGCGCGAGGTCGAAACTTGAAGACGTCGACAAAAATCGCCTTCGGATTAAGTAGCCGCCATCGGCGCCCACATGTCGCCGGTCTCCCCGTAGCCATGAAGGAGCACAACCGCCGGCCCCTGACCGCCGACACGGACATGGATGGTCGCACCGTTGGTGGCGATCTCCTGCACCTTGAACGCGTTCGGGAAGGCTGGGACCTGGGCAGCCGCGGGAGCGGCGACGGCAAACGCGACGAGCGCGAATGCAGCTTTCAACATGGGACATCTCCCGCCTGCCGGCAGGGCGGTCGCTGCGACCGTCGCTGTCAACCCGTCGGCATGACGCGACGTAGCATGCGATTTCCGTTCGGATTAGCGTCGTGCAAGCGAAACTCATTTCCGGGAAAGTCGAACGATGTTGAAGCTCGACGGCGTCCAGACATTCATTGCAATCGCGGAAGCAGGCTCTCTGGAGTGAGGCCGCTCGGCGGCATCATCTGCCCAAATCGGTCAGCAGCGGCTGCTTGGCCGAGCTGAAGCGCAGCCTAGGTGCGATCCGAAGTCTCGCCGGCTGCCGGCTGCCGAATTGGCGGATCATTCCGCCGGCGTTGAGGCGGCGGCGCCAGGCGCTGCTCCCCGGCCGGAGAGCCGCGAGACGGTATCGCCCAGCTTGTCCAGGTAAAGGAACAACACGGGCGTGATGTAGAGCGTCAGCACCTGGCTGATCAGCAGCCCGCCGACGACCGCGATGCCGAGCGGCTGGCGCAATTCGGCGCTCGCGCCCGCGCCGAGCGCGATCGGCAACGTGCCCATGAGCGCCGCCAGCGTCGTCATCAGGATTGGCCGGAACCGCAGGATGCAGGCGCGGTGGATCGCCTCCTGCGCCGGGGCACCATCGCGCTGCAGGACGAGGGCGACATCGATCATCATTATGGCGTTCTTCTTGACGATGCCGATCAGCATCAGGAGCCCGATCATCGCGATGACCGAAAGGTCGAGATCGAAGAGCCTGAGCGCGCCGAGAGCCCCGATAGCGGCCGAGGGCAGCCCGGTCAGGATCGTCAGCGGATGGATGAAACTCTCGTAGAGAATGCCGAGGACGATATAGATCGTGAGGATTGCGCCGGCGATCAGCCAGCCCTGGTTGGCGAGCGAATCCTGGAAGGTCTTGGCCGTGCCGGCGAGCGTGGTCGAGAGTGCGGCCGGGAAGCCGAGCGAGCCCTTGATCGCGTCGATGCGGGTGACGCTGTCGCCGAGCGCGACGCCGGCCGGCAAATTGTAGGAGATCGTCACGGCAGGGATCTGGCCGAGCTGGTTGACGGTGAGCTGGCCCACGGTGCGCTTGACGCTGGCGAAGGCGCCGAGCGGCACCAATTGGCCGTTGCCGGCGCGGACGCGGATCTCGTCGAGCCTGTCCGGCGACCAGCCATGGCGCGGATCGAACTCGACGATGACCTCGTAGCTGTCGCCGGCCGTATAGATCGTCGAGACCTGGCGCACGCCGAAGCCGGAATAGAGCGTCGAGCGCAGGATATCGGCACCGACCCGAAGCTGGTTCGCCTTGTCGCGGTCGATCACCAGCGTCGCCTCGGAGGCGTTGTTCTGCAGATCGGTGGTGACGTCGATGAAATGAGCGCGGTCCTGGCCCATGGCGTCGGCGAGCTTCACGGCCCATTGGTTCATCAGCCCCTGGTCCAGCCCCTGCACGACGAGCTGGTACTGGCTCTTGGACGAGCGTGCGCCGATATTGAGGTTCTGCACCGGCGTCATGAAGGCCGTGATCCCGGCGACCTGGGTCAGTTCGCGGCGCAGATCGGCCAGCACCTTCTGCAGGGGTGGGCGCTCCTTCTTCGGCTTGAGCTCGACGAAGAGACGGCCCGAATTGAGCGCGGCGGAAGCCGGCCCGCTGCCGCCGACGCTCTGCACGACATGGGCGACATAGGGCGACTTGCGGAAGATCTCGGCGACCTGCGATTGAAGCTCCTTCATCGCGGTGAAGGAGATGTCCTGGCGTGCCTCCGTCGAAACCTGGAGCTGGCCGATATCCTCCTGCGGGAAGAAGCCCTTCGGCGCGGTTTGCAGCAGCCAGACCGATCCCGCCATGGTGGCGAAGAAGCACAGCAGCATCAGCGGCTTGGCCCGCAGGCACAGTCCGAGCGCCCGGTCGTAGCCCGCGACCAGCGCCGAGAAGCCGCGCTCCAGCGCGCGTCCGACGGCGTTCTCCCGGTGATGCTCGCCATAGCCCGAGAGCACGCGCGCGCACAGCATCGGCGTCAATGTCAGCGAGACGAAGGCGGAGGCCAGGATCGACACCGTCACCACCACGGCGAACTCGTTGAAGATGCGGCCGATCACGCCGCCCATCAGCAGGACCGGGATGAACACGGCGACGAGCGAGAGCGAGATCGAGACGATGGTGAAGCCGATCTCCGAGGAGCCCTTCAGGGCCGCGTCGAAGGCCGATAGCCCGTCTTCTTCCATGTGGCGCACGATGTTCTCGAGCATCACGATGGCGTCGTCGACGACGAGCCCCACCGACAGCGTCAGGCCCAGCAGAGAGATGTTGTCGATGGCGAAGCCGAAGAGATACATCGCGGCCAGCGTCGCGACGATCGAGATCGGCACGGCGATCGCGGGGATGAAGGTCGCGGCCACCCGGCGCAGGAAGACGAAGATCACCATCACGACGAGCGCGACGGTCAGCGCCAGCGTGAACTGCACGTCCTCGACGGCGGCGCGGATCGAGGTCGAGCGGTCGTTCAGCAACGAGATCGAGGCGGCGGCCGGCATCTGTCCGGCGAAGGCGGGGAGCATCGCCTTGACGCGGTCGACCACCTCGACTGTGTTGGCGTCGGGCTGGCGTTGGACCGCGAGCACGATCGCGGGCGTGCCGTCATAGGCGCTCGATGTCTGCGTGTTCTCGACAGAGTCGATCACCTTGGCGACGTCGCCCAGCCGCACCGGCTTGCCGTTGCGGGTGGCGATGATGACATTCGCGAACTGGCTGGCGTCGGCGAGCTGCGTGCGCGCCTGGATCGTTAGCTGCTGCGCATTGTTCTGCAGCGTGCCGACCGGCGTATTGGCGTTACTCGCCGTGATCGCAAGCTGCAACTCGTCGACGCCGATGCCGCGCGAGGCGAGCGCGACGGGGTCGATCTGGACGCGCACCGCATATTTCTGGCTGCCGAAGATCAGCACCTGCGCCACGCCGTCGACAGTCGACAGCGCCGGCGAGATCACCTGCTGGGCGAAGGCGTCGAGCTGCGAGAGCGGGATGACGTCGCTCTTCAGCGCCATCAGGATGATCGGCGCATCGGCCGGATTGACCTTCCGATAGCTCGGCGGCGTGGTCATCTCCTGCGGGAGCTGGCGTTGTGCCCGCGTGATCGCCGCCTGCACATCGGCCGCGGCGGCGTCGATGTTGCGGTTGAGCACGAACTGGATCGCGATCGAGGTCGCACCCAGCGAGTTCGTCGTCGAGATGCTGTCGATGCCCGCGATCGTCGCGAACTGCTTGATCAGCGGCGTGGCGACGGATGTCGCCATCGTGTCCGGCGAGGCGCCGGGCAGCTGCGCCGACACGTTCACCACCGGGAATTCCGCGCGCGGCAACGCCGCGACCGGCAGGACGCGATAGGCGAAGGCCCCCGCGAGGACGAGCGCGACCGACATCAGGATCGTCGCGACGGGATGGCGGATGCAGAATGCCGAGACGTTCATGGCGCGCTTCTTTCGGCGATGGCTGCCGTGCCGGGCCTGGCAGCAGGCGTTTGCGGATCGCGCTCGCGGAACTTCGCGCCGTCCTTCAGCAGCAACTGCCCATCGACGACGACGCGTTCGCCGGGCTTGACGCCCTCGCTCAGCGCGGTGCGGCCGCCATCGGCCAGCGCGATCTTGACCGGCCGCAGCGAAACGGTGCCGTCGCCCTTGGCGAGATAGACGTAAGGGCCCTTTTGGCCGGGCTGTACCGCGACGGTGGCGACCAGCGTGACATTCCGCAGCACGTCGACATCGACCTCGACATCGACATATTGCCCGGGCCAGAGCGAAAGGTCGTCATTCGCGAAGGCGGCCTTGGCGGTGATCGTGCCGGATGTCGTGTCGACGCTGGAATCGACGAAGTTCAGGGCGCCCTGGGCGGGCTTGCTGCCGGAATCGGGTATGCGCGCCAGCACGGGGACCGGAGCGCCGCGATCGAGCGCCGCCTGCAGGACCGGTAGTTCCCGCTCCGGCAAGGTGAAGGCGACGCGCAGCGGCTTCATCTGCGTCAATGTCACGAGCGCCGTGCCCGACGCATTGGCGGCGACGAGGTTTCCGGGCGTGACCTGAACGGCCCCGGCGCGGCCATCGATCGGCGCCAGGATGCGCGTATAGCCGAGCTTCAGCCGGTCGGCCTCGAGCGTGGCCCTGTCGGACTGGATCGTGGCCGCGCTCGAGCGCTCGTCGGCGGTGGCCTGGTCGAGTTGCGCCTGCGTGCCCGCATTGCGGGCGAGAAGCTGCTGGTAGCGCGACAGGTCGCTCTGGCTGCGCGTGTGGAGAGCCTCGTCGCGCGCGAGCGCCGCCTCGTCCTTGGAGATCTGGGCCTTGATGTCGTTGTCGTCGAGCGTGAAGAGCAGGTCGCCCTTTTTGACGAACTGCCCGTCCGTGACGTGCTGCTCGACGATCTGGCTGTCGATGCGCGAGCGGATCACCACGCTTGCCGGCGTTTCGACGAAGCCGATCGCCCGCTTCACGACCGGCATGTCGGCCGCCTCGGCCGCCGCGGTGACCACCGCCACCGGAACACCCTCGGAGCCGCGTGCCTGACGAAGCGTCGCGGGCTCGACCGCCCCATGCGATCTGCCGAACCAGATGCCGCCAGCGGCCGCCGCGGCCAGGCAGGTCATGATCAGGAGGTGCACGGGCTTCATGGGCGTCCTCGTCACGCGGTTGTTTCGATGGCGGGAGCCGTTTCCGAGGCGGTAGGCCGAGCCTGCTCGCGGATGCTGGCCAGCGCGGTCAGCATCGTCGTGATCGTGGCGTCGTCGACGATGGCAAGCAGGTTATCGGCGATGTCCTGCCGCAACGGGTCGAGCTCGTCGACGAGCGTGAGCCCCTCGCTCGTGAGATAGAGGCGATAGGCCCGGCGGTCGGCGGGGTCGGGCCGGCGTTCGACCAGGTTCTGCTGCTCCAGCCTGTCGACCATGCGCGTCACCGAGATCGGCTGGATGTCGAGGATGTCGGCGAGTTCCGCCTGTCTCATGCCTTCGTTGCGGCGCAGCCGCGAAAGCACGCCCCATTGCGCGCGCGTGGTCCCGCGCTGGCGGGCGCGCTGGTCGACATGGCCGCGCATGAGGCGCGCCGTCTCGACGAGCTGGAAGATCAATTCGCGGCGGAGCGAGCGCGTGACCAACCCAAGTCTCCTTATTATAAGCAGGCTTACTATCGAGCCGCATTACGGCGTTTCTGCGGGAGGTTGGAGGGAATCGGGTGGCGTCTTAAATGGCGAACCTCACGGCAGTGACGCACAGCGTCCGACGGCGGACGACAGCCTCCCGTATAGGGACGCTTCTGGGGCGCCCGCACGTGGCGAACCCGGGAGAGATCAGCGTTCTCGAGACCGACGACAGTCGACAGTCTTGCCTAACGTGCTGGCGCGGAATCTGTGGTGTGCAGCCGCACATCGGGGCGATGATTTGAAGGACACCGCGATGTTCCAGTGCGCCCCAACCAGACATTAGCGAGTTGCCCGGACGCGGACGCGCAAGTGCGGCCTCTTTCGGGGCTGAACGCCGCGAATGCTTTCCCCCGCTCGCTTGGCTAGGCGAGCAAAAAACCTTTCGAGGAATGGTTGCGCTCGCTTCTGGGTGGTCTAGCTTTACTCACTGGCGGGCCGCAGGATCGCTAGCTCGCCCTCCAATCAGGCCCCGTTTCTCGAGATGCGGGTATATGCCGCCTTCGAGCATCAGGGAAAGCAATGCCGGGGGGATCGGCTTGGCCTTGAGCTCCAGGCCCGATCGCGGATTTCGCACGGTCCAGCTGTCGAGGTCGACTTCCGCGCGGTCGCCCTCTTCGAAGGCGTCGTGGACGCCGAGGCACTCGATCGCCAGGAACCCGAAATTGACCGCATTGCGAAAAAACAGCCCGTTGATCGTCTCGGCCAGCAGGACCGAGACGCCGCAATTCTTCAGCGAGCGCGCGGCCGGGCGGCTCGAGCCCATGCCGAAATTGTGACCGCCGACGATGACATCTCCGGACTGCACTTCGTCGACCCAGCCTGGACGATTGGCCGAGAAGACGGCGCGAGCCTGTTCTGCCTCGGTCGCATAGAGCACAAACCCCGGCACCATCAGGTCGGTGTTGACGTTGTCGTCGAACTTCCAGACGTTCCCGGCGATGCTCATGTCGCGCTCCCCTCATGCTGGCGGCCTGCGGCCACGATCGTGCCGGCGACGGCGGAGGCGGCAACTGTCGCCGGCGACGCCATGAAGATGCGCGACGTAGGGTCGCCCATCCGTCCCTTGAAGTTGCGAGTGCTCGCCGTGATGCAGATCTCGCCCGGCGCAAGTACGCCCATATGGCCGCCGAAGCACGCACCGCAGGTCGCTGTGGTGACGATGGCGCCCGCATCCATCAGCGTCTGCACGTAACCCGCGCGCAGGGCGTCGTTGTAGATGGCCTGCGATCCCGGCGTCACGATAAAACGCACGCCCGGGGCCACCTGCTGGCCCGCGACGACCCGGGCCGCCTCAGCGAGATCGTCGAGCGTGCCGTTGGCGCAGGAGCCGATGAAGGCCTGGTGGATCGACTGGCCTGCCACCGCGTCGAGCGCGACGGAATTCTTGACGACCGTGTCCGGCAGCGCGACGAGCGGCTCGATCCGGGAAAGGTCAATACTGTGCCTGGCGCCATAGACCGCGTCGGCGTCGGGCGCTTGGGCTTCGAACGCGGCCGGATTGCGTGCGGAGACATATTCGGTCAGGCGGGCGTCCGCCTCGAAGGTGACGAACTCCGCGGACAGTTCCGCCCCCATCGTGGCGAGGGTGCGCCTGGCGTTCAGGCTCAGACCCGCCAGCGCCGGACCGCCGAATTCGATGTTCTGATTGGCGTGATCGCCATAGATGCCGGCGAGATGAAGGAAGATGTCCTTGGCCGAGATACCGGGCTGCAATTCGCCGACGAGATCGTAGCGGATCGTCTCGCCGACCTGGAACCAGGTTTGGCCGGTCGTCAGCACATAGACCATGTCGGGGGCGCCGATGCCGCGCGCCGCGGCATTGAACGCGCCCGCCGCGCAGGTGTGCGAATCCGAACAGACCAGTACGCTGCCGGGCAGCGCGTAGGCATTGTCCGCCACGACCGCATGGCTGATGCCCTGCCGCGCCCCGATGTCGTGGAAACGTCTGATGCCGAACCGCTTGGCGAATTCGCGCCCGTATTTGTGCGCCTCCGCCGCGGTCTGGTCCGGCGCCGGCACCATGTGGTCGTAGATGATCACGACCTTCTCTGGATCGTGCAGCCGTTTGATGTCTCGTCGCACCGTCCAGTAGAAATTGGTGTCCAGGATCACGGCCGTATCGACATTCACCACGGCCAGGTCGCCCGCGCGGATTTCTTTAGCGCCGCTGGCGCGGGCAAGTATCTTCTCGATGATCGTCATGCCCATCGGCAGTTCTCCCGGGCGTTTCCTCATGCGCGGCCTCTGCGGGCCTGCTTCGCCTTTCCGGCCACTATCGGGCATGCCCCGGGCCGGCGCATCGCCGCCTCGGAACACACCAGCTATTACCGCTCGCTATGGACCGGCCCCCGCCCGCATGGTTTGCTGCAGGCGGGAGAAACGCCGAACCGATGGACCTTCAGGAGTTACGCACTTTCGTGGCGATCGCGGATGCCGGCAGCTTTTCGCGAGCGTCGTTGCGGCTGGGCCTGGCACAGCCGACGGTGAGCCGGCAGATTCAGGGGCTCGAGCAGAGTTTGAAGGCGCAGCTCTTCTATCGCCACGGCCGGGGCATCGCTCTGACCGACGCGGGAAAGCGCTTCTACGAGACCGTCGTTCCCGTGCTGGCTCAGCTCGACGATGTTCGCCTCGACATCTCCGAGCACGCGAATGCGCCGGGCGGCGTCGTCACCTTCGCAATTCCGCCGTCGATCGGCGCCACCATCGTCGCGCCGCTGGTCTCGACATTCCGCCAGGCCTGCCCGGCGGCGTCGTTGCGCGTGCTCGAAGGCTTCAGCGGCCGGCTGGCCGAGTGGATCGAGGCCGGGGAGGTCGATCTCGCGATCCTGTACGACGCGCGGCGCGGCGGCACCACGAACGTGACGCCGCTTCTGCTCGAGGACCTGTTCCTCGTACGTGCCGCCGGCGTGCCTGCCCCGAGATCGACTCTGGCGACGAAGGGGCTGGACTTCTCGCGCCTGGCGCTGGTCGGGGCGGGGCACGGCCTGCGACGGGTGGTCGACCTGGCCGTGCAGGCGGAGGGCATTCCGCAACCGACATATCTCGAGATCGATTCGGTCACGGCGCTGAAGCAGCTGGCCGAGCGGGGAGAAGCGGATACGATCCTGCCTTTCGGGGCGGTGCATCGCGAGGTGGCCGAGGGCAGGTTGAGCGCGATCCAGCTTTCCTCTCCGCATATGAAGGCCAAGCTCGTCATGGCGACGGCGCTGAACCGCCCCATCAGCGCCGCCACGAGGATCCTGATCGATCTCGTCCGCGAGGCCGTCTGCGGCCATGTCGCTGCCGGCGCCCTGCGGGGCCGCGCCTATGGCGGAGCGACGCGGCGCAGGGCCTGATCCAGCGCCTCTCCTATGTTCAGCATGTATAGCTGGTAGTGGCAGGCGAGCGCTGGCGGAGCAGGGCGTCGCCCCGCCATAGTTTCCGCAAGAGCCGGCCTCGCATGAAGGCCGGATCATCCGGCACCAGACCGGAGACCGAGGGAACGACCCGAGGAGGAAACGAATGCGCTTCTTGAAGATGATCGCGCGATCGGCGCGAGGGATGGCCGTGGCCGGCGCCGTGACGCTGGCTCCTGCGGCTGCTACGGCGACCGAGATCGTCGTCACCCATTACGGTGCCGGCATGTACGGCATTCCCTATTCCGTGGCGCTGGAGAAGGGCTGGTTCAAGGAAGCGGGCATCGACGTCAAGGGTATCCTGACCTCGAAGGGCGGCGGTACCAGCGTGCGCAACCTGATGGCGGGCGGGACGGTCTATGGCGAGGTTGCGCTGACCGCCGCGATCTCCGCGATCAAGGAAGGCTTCCCGATCAAGATCGTCAACGCCGGCACGATCGGCCGCAACGGCTTCTGGGTCATCCGGGAGGGCGACAAGATCGAGACGCCCGCCGATCTGAAGGGAAAGACCATCGCGTTTTCGCGGCCTCGCTCCTCCTCCGAGGCGCAGGTCATCTCCTTCCTGAACCTGCACAAGGTGCCGTTGTCAGACGTCAAGATGTTGGCGGCAGGCGACATCGCGCCGGGCATCACGGCACTCGTCAACAAGAAGGCCGATATCGCGCTGGCCACCGAGCCCGCCTACACGATGTCGCTGCGGAACGGGATGAAGCTCCAGCCGATCCGCTGGGTCGACCGCGACGTGCCGCCACCGATGCAGACGGTCGGCATCGCCACCGTCGAGAACATCGAAAAGAAGGGCGACGAGATCCGGCGCATCATCGAGGCGCGGCGCCGCGGGGTGAAGTTCATCTACGAGAACCTCGCCGAAACCGCCAAGCTGTCCTCCAAGGACATGCGGCTTGATCCCGACATTGTCGAAAGCATGATCAAGAATGTCAGCCTGGTCTCCGAGCGCTGGTGGAGCGAGGGCGCCTTCGACCGGCAGGCGATGGAGACGGTCATCGACGACATGGTCAAGGCCGGGCAGATCGAGCGTCCCGTCAATCTCGACGAGATGATCGATCGGCGCTTCCTGCCGGCCGACCTGAAGACCGGCTCATGACGAGCGTGGCGGCCCTGCGTCCGAAGGTCGTGGCTGCGAGCGTGCATGCCGAGCTCCTGGGGGTCAGCAAGACCTTTCCGGGCAGTGGCGGGCAAGGTCCGGTCACGGCGCTCGACGGCCTCGACATCTCGCTTCGCAAGGGGGAATTCTTCAGCGTGGTCGGCCCCTCCGGTTGCGGCAAGTCGACCCTGCTCGACCTGCTGGCGGGGCTGTCGGCGCCGAGCCAGGGCCGGGCCCGGTTCGAGGGGCAGGACATAAGCGGAACCGTTCCACCCGGGATCGGCGTCGTCTTCCAGGAGGACGCCTCGTTTCCCTGGCTGACCGTGAGCGACAACATCGCCTTTACCCTGCGCCGCACCGGCACCGACCCGGCCGAGATCCAGCGTCGTGTCGACTACGCGATCGGCTTCATGGGGCTTCGCGGTTTCGAGAAGGCCTATCCCGCGCAACTGTCGGGCGGCATGCGCCAGCGCGTCTGCATCGGCCGGACCCTGGTGATGCAGCCGCGCTTCATCCTGATGGACGAGCCCTTCGGCGCGCTCGACCAGCAGACGCGCCTGCTGATGGGCGATGAATTGCTGCGTCTCTGGCGCGAGACGGGCGCAACCGTGTTCTTCATCACCCATGCGCTCGACGAGGCAAACCTGCTCTCGGACCGCATCGGCGTGATGTCGGCCCGGCCGGGCCGGATCATCGACACGATCGAGACGGGATGGCCGCGCGAGCGCGATTCCCGCCTGGCCGAGCGCGGCGAGTTCGGCCAGCTCACGGCGCGCCTCTGGAGCCTCCTCCGCGAGGAATCCCGCATCGCCCTCGGGATGACGAAATGAGGGGCAGCGTCGCCTGGATCCGTTTCGCCGTCGTCGCCGGCTTCGTGCTGGGGCTCGAGATCGCCTGCCGCGCCGGCTGGATCAATGCCCGCACGATGATCGCGCCGAGCGAGATGGCGTTGTCGCTGGCAGGGATCATGGCGGATGGCGAGATCTATGCGAGCCTGTCGATGACGGTGCTCACCATCCTGGGGGCCTATGCGATTTCGGTGACCCTGGGCACGGTGCTAGGCCTCCTGATCCATCGCTACGACGTATTGCGCCGTGCCACGGCGCCGATCCTCGCGGCATGGTATGCGATCCCGAGCTTCGCCTTCTATCCGCTGTTCATCGTCCTGTTGGGTTTCGGCCGGCCGGCGCTGGTCGCGCTGGGCGTCAAGCTCGCCATCGTCAGCATGATCGCGGCGACGATCGACGGGCTCGACAAGGAACGGCGCGTCTTCGACAAGGTGGCCCGCATCGCGCAGCTCGGCGCCCTGGCGCGGATCAGGCTGATCACGCTGCCGGCCGCGCTGCCGCACCTGATGACGGGGCTGAAGCTGGCCTTCGTCTACTCGTTCATCGGCGTGGTCGCGGGCGAGTTCATCCTGTCGACGGCCGGCCTCGGCTACGAGATTGCCTATGCCTACGACAATTACGATACCACGCGGATGTACGGTCTGATCCTGCTGACCTGCGTGATCGCGGCGCTGATCAATTCCTGCTTCCGCTTCTACGAGCGCCGCCTGCCCGGGGGAGGTGTGCGATGACGCTGATCCAGCGCCAGGGCCCGTTCCTCCTGCTCTGCGTGATCGTGCTGATATCCTGGCAGCTCATGCATCTGTGGCTCGGCACCAGCGCCGTCGTGGCGCCGGCACGGGCCGTGGCGATCGCGTTCGACCTTCTGCAAGACGAGACCGTATTGCCGCATGCGACGGAGTCGCTGAAGGCCTTCGTCCTGGCCGCGATCATCGCGATCGTCCTCGGTATCGGCTTCGGCCTCGTGCTGGGTGCCCGGCCGATGGCGCGCGAGGTGATGGAGCCGATCATCATGTCGCTTTATTCGCTGCCGAAGGTGACGCTGTACCCGATCGCGCTGCTGATTTTCGGGCTCGGCATCTCCGCCAAGATCGCCTTCGGCGCCTTGCACGGGATATTCCCGATCCTGATCTTCTCGATGAACGCGGTCCACGGCACGAGCCCGATCCTCTTGCGCAGCGCGCGCGCCATGCGGTTGTCGCGCTGGCAGACCGCGCGTCACGTACTGCTCCCGGCGGCGCTGCCGCAGATCTTCACCGGGGTCAGGATCGGCATCGCCCTGGCCTTTCTCGGCACGTTGATCGGCGAGCTGTTCGCCTCGCAGCGGGGGCTCGGCTTCCTGCTGATCGGCGCGATTCACCGCAACGACATCCAGCTCGTGAGTGCGATCGTCCTCCTGATCACGGTGTTCGTTCTCGTGCTCGCCGGAATTCTGCTCGCGATCGAGAAACGACTGCGCCACGTGACCTGACGGGCTCGCAGCCGGCGATGACGGTGGCCGTACAAGGCCGCCGGCGGAGCTTTGCGCCGATCGCCCAGCGATCCGGAACCTCAAGACGAAAGGAGACGGCAATGAGCAAGGATCAAAGCAAGGCCGGCAGGCTGCGCGCGGCCCTGAACGGCGACGAGCTCGTGATCGCGCCCGGTGTCTACGACATGATCTCGGCACGGATAGCCGACGCCATGGGCTTCAGCTCGCTCTACATGACGGGCTATGGCGTCGTCGCCTCCTCCCTCGGCATCGCCGATGCGGGCCTGGCCACCTATAGCGAGATGGTCGAGCGCGTCGCCAGGCTCGGCGGCGAGACACAGACCCCGCTCATCGCGGATGCCGATACCGGCTATGGTGGGCTCCTGAACGTGCGGCGGACCGTGCGGGGCTACGAGGCGGCCGGAGCAGCCGGCATCCAGATCGAGGACCAGACCATGCCCAAGAAGTGCGGGCACACGCTGGGCCGCAGCGTGATCCCGATCGAGGAGATGGTGCTGAAGATTGAGGTGGCGCTGGAGGCGCGGCAGAAGGACGATACCATCATCGTCGCCCGTACCGACGCCCGCACGAGCCTCGGTCTCGACGAAGCCCTGAGGCGCGGAGTCGCCTATGCCAAGGCCGGCGCAGACATCATCTTCATCGAAGCGCCGGAGACGCTGGCCGAGATCGCGCGCATTCCCGCCGAGCTGGGCGGCTGCGGCGCGCATCTCCTGCTCAACTGCGTCTATGACGGGCGCACGCCGGACATCGCCGCAGCCGAGCTCAAGCGAATGGGCTACAGCATCGCGATCTATGCCGGCATGGCACACAAGGCGGCCGCCGGGGCCCTGCAGTCGGCCTATGGCCATCTGCAACGGCACGGCATCCAGACCGACATGCCCGTGCCGATGTTCCCGACCGCCGAGATGCACAAGCTGATGGGCTTTCCGGACGTCTGGGAATTCGAGGCGCGCTGGGATCGTAGCGGCAGGCAGGCGGCGGAATGATCGCCCCGGCCTCCACGCTTGAGCCGGGTGCGGACATGCAGGAAAAGCTCGCGCATGAGGAGATCGCCGCGGCGATCGCGCAGATCTGCGCGCGCTTCGGCGACGATTACTGGCTGAGCTGCGATCGCGAGGGACGGTTTCCCGAGGAGTTCCACCGTGCGATCGCCGATGGCGGCTGGCTCGGCATCGCGATGCCTGTCGAGTTCGGCGGAGCCGGCCAGGGAATGGCCGCGGCCGCGACAATGATGCGCACGATCGCCGAAAGCGGCGCAGGGATGAGCGGTGCATCCTCGGTGCACATGAACATCTTCGGCCTGCAGCCTGTGGTCGTGTTCGGCAGCCAGGCCCAGAAGCAGCGCATGCTGCCGCCGCTGATCCGGGGCGAGCAGAAGGCATGTTTCGCCGTGACGGAGCCCGATGCCGGGCTCAACACCACGAAGCTGCGGACTCGCGCGCGCCGCGAGGGCGATCATTACCTGTTGAGCGGCCAGAAGATCTGGATCTCGACGGCGCAGGTCGCTGACAAGGTCCTGCTGCTGGCGCGCTCGACCCCGCTTGAGGCGGTCCGACGCCCGACGGACGGGCTGAGCCTGTTCTACACCGATCTCGACCGCAGCCAGGTCGAGATCCGGGAAATCGAGAAAATGGGCCGGCATGCGGTCGACTCGAACATGCTGATCTTCGAGAACTGGGCGGTGCCTGCCGCCGACCTGATCGGAGTCGAGGGCGACGGCTTTCGCCAGATCCTGCACGGCTTCAACCCCGAGCGCATCCTGATCGCGGCCGAGGCGGTGGGGCTCGGCAGGGCCGCGCTGCGCCGGGCGACGCGCTATGCCCGCGAGCGTATCGTCTTCGACAGGCCGATCGGCCAGAATCAGGCCATACAGCATCCGCTGGCGACCAACTGGATGCAGCTGGAGGCGGCCAATCTGATGGTCGGCCGTGCCGCCGAGCTCTATGACGCCGGCCGGGACTGCGGCGCCGAGGCCAATTCGGCGAAATATCTCGCAGCCGAAGCGGCCTTCGGCGCCTGCGAGACCGCCATCCTCACGCACGGCGGCATGGGCTATGCGGCAGAGTATCACGTCGAGCGCTATCTACGTGAGTGCCTGATCCCCCGCCTCGCGCCGGTGAGCCCGCAGATGATCAAGAACTTCATCGCGGAGAAAGTTCTGGATCTGCCGAGGTCATACTGATGGATGCGCGCTTCGGAGCCGATGTCACATCTCAACTGGAGGCTGCGGGCGCCCTCGCCGGATTGCGCGTGATTGATCTTACCCGTGTTCTTGCGGGCCCTTATTGCACGCAGATCCTCGCCGACCATGGCGCCGACGTTCTTAAGATCGAGCCGCCGCAGGGGGACGAGACGCGCAACTGGGGCCCGCCTTTCGTCGGGGGTGAGAGCAGCGCCTATTTCGAGGGCGTCAATCGCAACAAGCGGGGCATGGTGCTCGATCTTGCGAGCGAGGGGGGCCGCGCCCAGCTCTCCGAACTCCTCGTCGAGGCCGACGTCCTGATCGACAACTTCAAGCCGGGCACTCTGGCGAATTGGGGCTTCGGACGCCAGCAACTTTCGGAGCGGTTTCCAAGCCTCGTGCAGTGCTCGATATCCGGCTTTGGCGCCGATGGGCCGCTCGGCGGCCTGCCCGGCTATGACGCGGCGATCCAGGCCATTTCAGGACTCATGAGCCTCAATGGCGCGGCAGGTGGCGAGCCGGTAAGGATCGGCATTCCGGTGGTCGACCTCACGACCGGCCTGAACGCGGCGCTCGGGATCATGTTGGCCTTGCAGGAAAGACGGTCCAGCGGGCGCGGACAGTTCGTTGATATCGCGCTGTACGACTGTGCTTTATCCCTGCTCCATCCGCAGGGGGCGAACTTTCTGTTCTCGGGGCTCGAGCCCCAGCGGACCGGCAGCGCCCACCCCAACATCGCACCCTATGACAGCTTCGACACAGGTAATGGCCAGATTTTCCTGGCCGTCGGAAACGACCGCCAGTTCAGAGGGCTATGTGAGATCCTGGGCCTCAATGGTCTTGCCGAGGATAAACGCTTCGTTTGCAATCGCAGCCGCGTTTCAAACCGCGAGGCGCTGAGGGAGATCTTGGAAGACGCATTCAGAAAAGATGACGCAGTCACCATTGCCGAAAAGCTAATCCGTCATAGCGTGCCATGCTCGCCAGTGCTCAGCGTCGCGCAGGCATTAGCTCATCCTCATAGTGCGCATCGTGAGATGATCATCGAGAGGGGCGGCTATCGTGGAATCGGTTCGCCGATCAAATTCAGCCGTTCCACAACCAAATTGCAGAGAGTACCTCCGACAGGGCCGTCGCGGCGTGGCGGTGGTTGATCACTCTGCTGCCGCGAACAACCGCGCCACTTCCTGACATTGGCTGATCGCGAGAAAGCGGACATTGCGGCGTCCTGATGTGGATCCGAGTCAGCCTGCTTAACGATCTGAGGCGCGCCGGCGAGAAACCTGTATGGGAACCCGACGCCCCGAATAACTTCGCCCTAAACGCGGTCGCGATCCTGAGGCGTTGAGACGTCGTCGAGAGCTTTCACAAGACCCTCGATCCGTCGGAAATGCTCGAGGCTGCGTTTGGCCTGCCCCCATCAGGTGGCCCGGTTTTAATCTAATGCATGGTGGGCTTGGCGGCCACGGTTGAGATGGCCCGCGAAGTGGGTTGGGTTTGTGCAGCCGGCCAGAGCACGGCGGGCGGTGCTGGCGGCTTGTA
>NZ_LMJT01000001.1 GCF_001429395.1 Allobosea sp. Root381 | reverse complement strand
CATCGGCACCAACAGCTTCAGCAATATCGAGAAGCTGCTCTTCGGTGCGGGCGACGACGTCGTCACCGGCGGCAATGGCGATGACGTCATCGACGGCGGCCTCGGCAACGACACGCTGAAGGGCGGCGCCGGCGACGACACGCTCTGGGGCGGCGCGGGCGACGACACGCTCGACGGCGGCTCGGGCGATGACGAAATCTTCGGCGGCATCGGCAACGACACGATCAAGGCCGGCTCCGGCGACGATCGGATCGAGGGCGGTGACGGCGACGATGTCATCGACGCGGGCTCGGGCGACGACATCGTGCTCGGCGGCGCGGGCAACGACGTGATCGACGGCGGCTCGGGTGCCGACCGCATCGAGGGCGGCGCCGGCGACGACATCCTGACCGGCGGTTCGGGCCACGACGCCTTCGTCTTCGCNGACGTGATCGACGGCGGCTCGGGTGCCGACCGCATCGAGGGCGGCGCCGGCGACGACATCCTGACCGGCGGTTCGGGCCACGACGCCTTCGTCTTCGCRCCGGGCTTCGGCCGCGACACGATCACCGACTTCAGGACGACGGGMTCGAGCGCGGACGTGCTGGAGTTCGACACGGACGTCTTCGCCGATTTCGAGGCCGCGATGGATGCGGCCGCGCAGGTCGGCAACGACACGGTGTTCACCGTCGATGCCGACACCACGCTGACGCTGAAGGGCATCCAGCTCGCAAGGCTCGCCCAGGACGACTTCCGCTTCGTCTGAGCGGACGGCTCGTAGCCGACAAAGGAAGGGGCGCCCGAAAGGCGCCCCTTTTCCTTTCAGTCGGAAAATTCAGCACTGTTACGAAACCGTTAACCCGGCGTCATGCGCGAGGGCGAGGAACGACGTACCGATCGGTCAGGGCCCTGGAGTGCGCACCGATCAGCTTGCGAAGCAAGCCGATCAGACCACGCGTTCGATGTTCTTGAATTGGAGACGGATCCGGTCCCAGGGCCCGATCGTCTGCACCCGGTCGGAGCGGTTTTCATTCGCCGCCCAGCGGCGAGGCCGCGCTTAAATGCCTAATGGAGACAAATCCGTGACGAACCTCACCATCTACGCGCATCGCGGCACCAATCCCTATCCCGATCATTCCCGCGACGCCTATGTCTGGGCCGTGAACTATGGGGCGGACTTCATTGAGCCGGACCTGTTCCTGACCAAGGACGGCGTGCTCGTCGCCAGCCACGACAACCACAACTACGCCAACCTGACCTATGCCGAGGCCAAGGCGATCGAGCCCGCGCTCATGACCTTCGGTGAGGTGATCGAGATCGCCAAGCAGATGTCGATCGAGACCGGCCGCCAGATCGGCGTGATCCCGGAGACCAAGAGCGCCAACTACGCGACCAGCGAAGCCGTCATCCGCGACCTGATCGCGCATGACTTCACCGACCCGAACCTTGTCGTGATCCAGAGCTTCCAGTCATCGAACCTCAAGATGCTGCATGAGACCATCATGCCGCAGTACGGCGTCGACCTGCCGCTCGCCTTCCTCGGCTACAACATGAGCGCGGCCACGATCGCGGACACCGCGACCTACGCCGACATCATCGCGCCGAACCAGGCCGCCCTGACCGCGGCCGGTATCGAAGCCGCGCACGCCGCCGGGCTGAAGGTCGTCACCTGGACGGTTCTCGGCACCGAGGCACAGATCCAGCGGCTGGTCGACCTTGGCGTCGATGGCGTCTTCGTCGATGCGACCAACACCGCCCGCGAGGCTCTCTCGAAGATCAACGGCGTGACCGTCGGCTACGGGACCGAGGGCGACGATGAGATCGCCGGGACCGACGGCGACGACCTGATCTACGGCATGGCGGGTGATGATGAGATCAGCGCCGGCGACGGTAACGATGTCGTCTATGGCGACGCCGGCGACGACATCATCGAAGGCGGGGCCGGCAATGATGTGCTGGTCGGCGGTGCCGGTGACGACGAGCTGTTCGGCGGCGCGGGCGACGACGTGCTCAAGGGYGGCGTCGGCGACGACCTGCTCGATGGCGGCGACGGCGTSGAYACGGCCGATTATTCCGACGACACGGCCGGCGTCACCGTCGACCTGTCGGCCGGCACGGCCTCGGGCGACGAGGCCGGCGACGACGAGCTCATCTCATGACGGCGACAACCGCCTGGTCGGCGGCGCCGGCGACGACGTGATCCGGGCCGGCGGCGGCGACGACATCATCGTCGCGGGTCCGGGCAACGACGTGATCGACGGCGGCGAAGGCTTCGACACGCTYGACCTCTCGGGCGCGACGGGGGCGATCAGCGTCGACTTCGCGGCCGGCAAGGTCTCMGGCGAGGGCATCGGCACCAACAGCTTCAGCAATATCGAGAAGCTGCTCTTYGGTGCGGGCGACGACGTCGTCACCGGCGGCAATGGCGATGACGTCATCGACGGCGGCCTCGGCAACGACACGCTGAAGGGCGGCGCCGGCGACGACACGCTCTGGGGCGGCGCGGGCGACGACACGCTCGACGGCGGCTCGGGCGATGACGCGGCGGCTCGGGCGATGACGCCATCTACGGCGGCATCGGCAACGACACGATCAAGGCCGGCTCCGGCAATGACGTGATCGATGCCGGCGACGGCGACGATGTCATCGACGCGGGCTCCGGCGACGACCTCGTGCTGGGCGGCGAAGGCAACGACGTGATCGACGGCGGCTCGGGTGCCGACCGTATCGAGGGCGGCGCCGGCGACGACATCCTGACCGGCGGGTCCGGCCACGACGTCTTCTTCTTCGCGGCCGGCTTCGGCAAGGACACGGTCACCGACTTCAGGACGACGGGCTCGAGTTCGGACGTCCTCGAGTTCGACACGGACGTCTTCGCCGATTTCGCGGCGGCGATGGAAGCGGNCGCGGCCGGCTTCGGCAAGGACACGGTCACCGACTTCAGGACGACGGGCTCGAGTTCGGACGTCCTCGAGTTCGACACGGACGTCTTCGCCGATTTCGCGGCGGCGATGGAAGCGGCTGCGCAGGTCGGCAACGACACGGTGTTCACCGTCGATGCCGACACCACGCTGACGCTGAAGGGCATCCAGCTCGCCAGCCTCGCCCAGGACGACTTCCGCTTCGTCTGAGCGGAAAACAGGTCCAGACGACAACGAGGAAGGGCGCCGAACTGGCGCCCTTTTTCGTGCTTTTTGCGCCGGCAGCGCGCCAGCTCCGGACATTGGGATGTCCCGGAAAACGGCCGCTCGCGTCGAACCCGGAGGCGATTTTCAGTTCAGAACGGACTTTCGATCACGGCGCGTGGCCATTCTCGGTCGTCAGTTCGCGCTCTTCACGATGGCATCGAAATCGCTGTCGAGACGCTTCAGTGCCGCCTCGATATGCGCGCGCCTGTCCTTGATCCAGTCGCGCTGCGCGGCCAGGGAGGCTTCGGCCGCCTTCAGCATCCGCTCCATTTCGGCTGGTTGCGGGCCGCCGACGGTAGCGCGGTTCTTGACGATGGCGACGGGATCGAGGGTCTCGCGGAACTCGGTCTCCGACATCGGCAGGACGCCGGCCTCGACCTTCATCTCCTTGACGGTGCTCGCAAAGATCCGGACCGCCTCGGCATAGGGGAAAGCCGTCGGCTTGATGTCATGGGCCTTGGCGTGGTCGACGACTTCGGATGCGAAATGATGGCCGACGCGGAAGGGCAGCTTGTATTTGCGCATCAGCAAGTCGGCGAGTTCCTGCGACGCGGTCCAGTCGCTGTTGAGCTCTTCGAGCGCGCGATCAGGACTGATCACCAACGCCTTCACGATACGCTCGAGATCGCGCAGCGAGGCGACGGCGCTGTCGATCAACGCGGCATTGGCCTTGACGTCCTTGGCGTCCGGCATTCCCGGGCCGAGATTATGCGCCTTGAAGACCGGCCCCAGCGCCTGAGCCAACACGCCCGATGCGGCCTCGCGCGTGCCGTTCAGCAGGCCGGGATTGCGCTTCTGCGGCATGGCGCTCGAGACATAGGTGTTGCTGCCGCCCTCCTGCAAAAGGATCCAGGGGCGTGATTGCGCATATTGCGTCATCACATCCTCGACGAAGGCTCCAACATGCAGCGCGGTGCCCGTGACGATGCCTGCGATCTCGACCGGCAGGTCGGCGGAGGCGATCTGCGAGGCATCGTAGGCATTGTCGACCAGCGCGGGGAAGCCGAGGAAAGCCGCCATGCGCTGGCGGTTCAGCGGCCAACTCGTCCCGTTGAGCACGGTGGTGCCCATCGGCGACCGGTCGATGCGCGCATAGGCTTCGCGGATGCGCTGGGCGTCGCGATCGAGCCCCGCGACATGGCCGAGCAGATAATGCCCGTAGCTGTTGGGCTGGGCGGCGACGCCATTGGTATAGTTCGGCACGACGGTGCCGGCATGGGTGCGGGCGAGCGAGACCAGCGCGGCTGAAGTCTTCTCCAGCTGATCGGCCAGGCGCAACAGTCCGTCGCGCAGCATCGCGGCGCGGTAGGTCGCATGCATGTCCTGGCTCGATCGTCCTGCATGCAGAAGCGTGACCTCGACACCGGCGGCCTCGATCAGAAGCGGCTCGAAGGAGATCACGGTCGAGGGACGCTTCGCTCCGGGCTTGCCGCCCTCGGCGATGACTTTTGCGACGCCGGCGGCGATCTTCGGCGCGAGCGCCTTGTCGAGCAGGCCCTCGTCGCTGTTGATGACGAGGGTGGCCTTGTTCATCTCGCCGAGCCAGAAGAACTCGTCCCGCGGTGGCGCCGTTTGCGCCAGTGCCGATAGCGATAGCGAGCAAAGCAGGGCTGTGCCGAGACCCAGCGGCTTCATCGACATGAGCGCGTCCTCCGGTGTTTTTTAGTCTGCTCACAATGACCGCAGTGGTCACTGCTGGCCCGACTTGACGACAACCTCCGGCCGATCGCAACCCGTCGGTACCGCTCAGGGGCGTTTCCGACGCGCACGGCAGGCTGCATCGGACATCGCGCGTCGGTAGCGAAGGACAGCTTCCCGGCAAGCTCTCAATGTCTGGCAATGGTGCAGACTGCCTGCCGTCGCCGGGCGAAGCGACGCGTGCAGAGTTCATTATGGCATCGGCCCGAAAAGCGGCATGCGGCGTTCGGGACACGACGATGCAAGGTCAAAGGCCGACATCATCGGGCCGAATATGATGTTTGGTCGCTGGTAGGTTCATCACCGCGATCCCGGTGGCACGCCGGCCTGGCGCGGCCGGGCAGGATCATCGGCGTTCCAGAAAGGGAATCGGCTGTGATGATGCAGGCGATGCCGAAGATGTGCTCGATAGATGTGCTCGATGGTTCGGCCGCGCGCCATCGAGGAGGGCAGGCCAGCGCCTTGAAATCTCAGTGGCCGACGCGCGGGCGCTCCTGCGCGGCCCGGACGAGCGCCAGGAACCGGTAGATGCCATGGACGAACCTGCCATAGGGCATCGTCACGAAGAGAGCGAAGACGACGCCGAGATGGAGCGCCAGCAACAGGCCCATGGCGGGCGTGGCGCGGAGAAACAGCAGCGCGAGGCCGGTCACGCTCGTCAGCAGCAGCATCAGCAGGAAGGCGGCGTCCATGCCGTAGGGCGTACCTTCGCGAAGCTGTGGATCGCGACGCCATTTCTCTGCGATGAGGCCAATCGGGCCGATCACGAGCCCGATGCCGCCGAGAGTGCCGAGCAGCACCGGCAGGTCATACCAGGGGTAGGGCGCCTGCATGCCCAGGAGGTAGTGATAGAGCGTCGCCGTCGACGTCGAACCGAAGCACAGCATGAAGCCGTAGAAGGTCAGGTGATGGTAGACCCGGCGGCGGTCGTCTGGCCGCTCGCCTGCATTCATGCAGCCGGCGCGCCCTCCGTCGAGATAGCGCAGGCTTCCTGCGTCCTTCACCGCCTGCCAGAGCGAGCGACGGTCGCCGGGGATTGCACCGGGCGCGCCGATATCGCGCCAGAATGCGCGGGCGCCCATGGCGATCGCGACATTCGCATAGAGAAAGGCGAGCCCGAAGATCGCGACCATCGTGTTGTGCGGCATCAGCCTGTAAAAGGCGCCCGGGCCGGTATGGACCCCGAACAGAACGGCCGGCTCCGTCCAGGCGACGAAGCCGGCGATGAACGCGGTGACGGCTGCGGCCAAGGCGACGGCGATGAACAGGCCGTTGCGCTCGAAGACGCCGGCGAAGGCGCGCGGCCAGGCATAATGCGCATAGGATTGCGTGCGCACCTCGGCGAGCGTCGCCGGGACATGCACCGCGAATTCGTGCGGCGGCGAGAACTGGCAATCGTAGTAGCAGGCGCCGCAGTTGTGGCAGAGATTGGCGAGGTAGTTGAGATCCCCGTCCGAGAAGGACCGGCGCATCTCCATGGCCGGGAAGACCGCGCAAAGCCCCTCGCAATAGCGGCAGGAATTGCAGACCGTCATCAGCCTGTCAGCCTCGGCGAGGGCCGGCGTCGCGTGGTCCTGCAGGGATCCCGCCGTTCCGGCCGGCCCCGAGCCAGCCGTGTCCCGCAGCCAGGCGAGCTCCGTCATCACGAGGCGCTCTCGTGAAGCCGGCTTTCCGCCCGTGCGCTCTTCGCCGCCTGGCAGCCGGCGACGCGCCCGAAGACGGCTCCGATCGTCATGCCGATGCCTGCGGCATAGCCTTCGCCCAGCACATTGCCGGCCATGATCTCGCCGGCCGCGAACATGTTGGCCGCGCCGCGTCCATCCGCCATCAGCATCCGCGCCTCATCGTTCACCCGCACGCCGAGATAGGTGAAGGTGATGCCGGGTCGGACCGGATAGGCGTAGAACGGCGCCGTCGCGATCGGCCGCGCCCAATGCGATTTGGGTGGATCCAGCCCCTCGGTCCGGCAATCGTCGAGGATGCTGTCGTCGAAGCGGCCCGGCCGGCAGGCGGCGTTGAACGCCGAAACGGTTTTGTCGAGCGCGCCCGGATCGAGCCCGAGCCGGGCGGCCAGTTCGCCCATCGTCGGCGCGCTGATCGGCGGATAGAGCGACGGCATGAAAAGCTCCAGCGAAGACGCATCGAAGAGGATGTAGGCGATCTGGTCGGGCTGGGCGGCGACGAGCCGCCCCCAGATCGCATAGCGCTTGGGCCAGATGTCCTCGCCCTCGTCGTAGAAGCGCTTCGCCTCTTGGTTGACGACGATGCCGAAGACGACGCAGTCCAGCCTGGTGATGATGCCGCCATCGTATTTCGGGGCGCGGGCATCGATCGCGACCGCATGGCACTGCGTGGGATCGCCGACCTCCTGCACGCCGTTCTCGAGCAGCAGCTTCAGGATCGTGCCCATGTTGTTGCGCGTGCCGCGGATCAGGAAGTTCTCGGCCGCCTCGCCCCAATGGCGCTTCAGCCATTCGATGTTGGATTCGAACCCGCCGGCCGCCGCGACAAGAGCCTGCGCCGGCACGCGCTCCGTACCGATGAACGCAGCCCGGAACCGGCCATCCTCGATGTCGAGACCGGTGACCTCGGCCCTGTAGCGGATGACGACACCGAGATCTTCCGCCGTGCGATACAGCGCGTTCAGCATGGCGCGGCCGCCGCCGAGAAAGAAGGAGTTGGTGCGGCCGAGCGAAAGCGTGCCGCCGAGCGAGGGCTGCCAGCGCACGCCCTGCTCCTCGATCCAGCCGAGCATCGACTTCGATTCCCGGATCATGAAGCGCGCCAGCGCCTCGTCGGTCTTGCCCTTGGTGACGCGCAGGAGATCGTCGAAGAACTCCTCCTCGCCATAGGGGCCCGACAGGCTTTCGGTCGCGGCGTCATGGGCGCAGCGCATGTTGCGGGTGTGGCGCGTGTTGCCGCCCCGCCAGAATGCGTCGGCGGCTTCCAGCACGAGCACCCGCGCGCCCTCCCGACGCGCGGCAATGGCCGCGCACAGCGCCGCGTTGCCGCCGCCGACGACCAGGACGTTCGGCCTCTCCTGCACCCCGGCAGCCATCGTCATGCGGATCGGCCAGCCTCGCCTATCATCAGGGCACCCAGGTGGTTTCAGGCGCCTCCTCGGTCCCGGCCGCCGCCAGGACGATGCGGGCCGGCGGCCGGCTGTGCTGGGGGCTGACCTCCATGAGCCGGGAGAGTTGACTCATCTCCGAGACGCTGTCGAGCGTCTCCAGACGTTCGAAGAGCGGCGCCACCTGCTCGCGCGGCAGAGCCCGTTCCGCGCAGTCGGAGAACTTGTCCCACAGTTCCTGCGAGGACATCGGATAGGCGCCGCCGCGGCCGACGAGATTCTCGATCCGGCGGCTGACGCGGCGGCCGTCCTTCAGATCGACGATCACCTCGGAGCCCCATTGTTCGGGCGCGTCGTCGCGCATCTCGGGATGGGCGCTCGCCTGCGTCACATCCAGAAGATGCTGGATCACCGGGTCGAAATGGGCCTCGCCCTCGAAATCCTTCAGCCGCACCGTGCCGTCCTTGAGCGCGCGCGCGCAGACATACTGGACGCTGAACTTCGCCTCCAACGCGGTCTGCGGGCGCGGATTATCGGTGTGCCGAAGCCTCCGGCCATGCGGCAGGAGCGTGATCGCCGCGACATCGTCGGGCCGCAGGCCATGCTCGCGGCGCAGCTGCTGCATCATGAAGATGGCGGAATGCGTGCTGCCGCAGCAGGGATACTGCTTCAGCCCGATGGTGTCGTCGGCGATCTCCAGCGGGTCGGCCCAGTTCTCGAAGAGCTTGTCGACGTCGTAGGTGCCCTGGCCGTTGAAGACGTCGAGAAAGCCCTGCTTGTGCTCCATCGCATCGAGTGCTGCATCGAAGCCGCGCTCGGCCAGAAGCGCCGCCAGCAGGCCGCTGCGACCGCATTGGCCGATATGAAGCGGCTTCGTCATCGTGCCGAAATTGGCCTTCAGCCCGCTGGCCGACGATGCCGCGATCGCCAGCGCCGTCGCGGTGCGCCTGGCGTCGAGCCCGATGAAATGCGCTGCCGCGGCGGCGGCGCCGAACACGCCGAGCGTCGCCGTCGGATGCCAGCCCTTGTCGTAATGGTGGAAATTGACCGCCCGGGCGAGGCGGATCTCCGTCTCGACGCCGACGGCATAGGCCGCAATCAGCGCCTTGCCCGTGCTGCCGCGCTCGTCGGCGAGTGCGAAGAGCAGCGGCACGAGTGGCACCGACTGATGGCCGCCGAGATGCCCGCTGAAATCGTCGAAATCGAGCGCATGCGAGGCCGTGCCGTTGATCAGCGCCGCATCGAGCATGCTCGTGCGCTGCGCCGTTCCCATCAGCAAGGCCTTGCCTGGAGCCTCGGCGACACCCGGCGTCTCAGCGAGGATGCGGGTGCAGGGCTCGCCAGCGCCGGCGAGCGTGACCCCGATCGTGTCGAGGATGCAGGTTCTCGCCTGCTTCAGCGCCTTCGCGCTGACCTGCCCGGCGTCGAAGCCGGCAATGCGGGCGCCCAGCCGGGCCAGAATCGTGTCTGTATCCGCGTTCTTCGACATGGCGAGGCTCACATCGTTGCCGCATTGCGGCCGGCGATGCGCCCGAAGGTCGCGCCCGAGACGAGGCCGGTTCCCGCCGGATAGTTGTCGTAGAACAGCCCGCCGACCATTTCGCCGCAGCAGAACAGCCCGTTGATCGCGCGCCAATCGGTGCCGATGACCTGCGCGTCCTTGTTCACCTTGAGACCGCCGAAGGTGAAGGTGATGCCGCCGGTGGCGCTGTAGGCGACATAGGGCGGCTTATCGAGCTTCACGGCCCAGTTCGTCTTGGGCAGCGCTAGCCCCGTGGTCGAGACTCCGTCCTTCCGGGTCGGGTCGTAGCGGTCGTCGGCATCGTTGGCGGCGGCGTTGTATTCGGTGATCGTGCGCAAAGCCTGCGCCTTGTCCTCGATATCGAGCTGGTCGATCAGCCCCTCGATGGTGTCGGAGGTGATCGGCTGGCTGGTCTGGTAGCGCGGTTCCAGCAGGTGCACGACCTTCTGGTCGAAGATCTGCCAGGCCTTGGCGCCGGGTTCCGCGAGGATCGCGCGCCCGAACTTGGCATAGGTGAAGAGCGCGCCGTCCTCGCCCTCGTCGACGAAGCGCAGGCCCTTGCGGTTCAGCATGAGGCTGTAGACGTAGCTCAGCCGGTTGCTGCGGTCCGTCATCTCGCGTGGCGCGAAATCGCCCCAGTCGGCGCTGATCGGGGTGGCGTGGCAGCCGCTCCACTGCCCCCAGGGCATGGCGCCGATCTGCATCGCCATGCGCAGGCCGTCACCCTGGTTGTGCGGCGTGCCGCGCACCTTCGCGCCGCCGACCAGCGGCCCGATATGCTGGGTGCGCATCTGCACATTGGCCTCGAAGCCGCCGCAACCCAGCACCACGGATTTCGCCCCATAGGTCGAGACCCCGTCATCGCTGCGAACCTTGACGCCGCTGACGCGCCCCTTCTCGTCCGTCAGCAACTCGGTGACGGCATGGCCGTACCGGATGTCGATGCCCATCTCCTCGGCGGTCTGGAACCAGCTGCGCGACAGGCCGACGCCCTCATGGGCCGCCCGCACGACCAGGCCGCGCGCCCAGACCATCATGTTGCCCTTGCGGACGGCCGACAATGTTACGGCCGGCTCCATCTTGATGCCGCCGGTCTTGTTCATCCAGAAGACCGTATCCTTGGAATTGTCGACGAGGACGCGCGACAGCTCCGGGTCGGTCCGGCCGCTGGTCACCCGCATCAGGTCGCCGTGATAGTCGCCGCGCGTATAGGGCTGGATGCCCTCGTAGAAGTTCTCGAACTGCTCCTCGGCGTCAGGGACCAGCGGGCCGAGCTCGCGCGGATCGTCGAAGGCGAAGCGCAGCACGCCGCCGCTCCAATGGGTATTGCCGCCCCGCATCTCGCGCGGTGCCTTTTCGAGCACCAGAACGCGCTCCGCGCCGTTTTCCTTGGCGGAAACGGAGGCGGCGAGCGCGGCGTTGCCGGCGCCGACAACGATGACGTCGAAATTGTCCTGCATAGGGTGCTCCTTGGGCGCGAACATCCACGGCGCCTTCTTGGGCGCGCTTGGCTTTGTTGGATGCATTCTTATGGGTACGACTGTATACAAAGGAACGCAAGTCAAATCTCGCCGAGGGCTCGCCTCATGCCGCGCAGCCGGAATTCGTCGGAAAGACGGGTTGCCCCTTCTGCGCGCCGCTCAGCCTGGCGCGCCATCCAGTCGCTGGAGCATATGCTCGCGCGAGCGTTGGATATGGCTGCGCATCGCCGCCTCGGCCATGGCCGGGTCCCGCCGCTTCAACGCATCGAGGATGGCGTGGTGCTCGTCATAGGCGTCGCGGGCGCGGCCGCCGAGCGTGCTGGACCGGTAGCGATAGATCCGCAGCAGATCGTACATGTCGTTGCACAGCATCTGGATCAGCCGCGCATTGCCGCTGGCGCTGACGATCCTGAAATGGAAGTCGAAATCGGGTGTTCTCTGGTAGTAGCCCGTCCCCGCCTGAACGTCGCGAGCCTCGCCATGCTGGGCGAGAAGCGCTTCGAGCTCGGCGAGCTGAGCATCCGTTATGGCCTGCGCCGCGAGGCGGCAGGCCATGCCTTCCAGCGCCTCGCGCACGATCATGAGCTCCGCGAGATCGTCGCGGGACAGCTCCGTGACGTGAACGCCGATATTGGTCGTGCGCCTCAGCAACTGGCGGCCCTCGAGGCGGCGGATCGCCTCGCGCAGCGGCCCCCTGCTGACCCCGAAGGAGACGGCGAGGCGCTGTTCGCTGAGGCGGCTGCCGGGCGCAAGCTCGCCGCTGACGATCGCAGCTTCCAGCCGCTCGGTCACCGCGTCGACCAGCGATTTCGCCCTGACGGGGCTCGTCAGCAATTCCTTCGACGGCGCAGACATAAGCTCTCCATCGTCAGCCGAAGCGACCGCTCGGCTTCGGCGAGTCAACTGTTGACAGTCCTACAATAGCGGTTCCACAGTTACGACGGAAGCCACAGAAGTGGCCGTATCATGGGAGGCATCATGCACGCGACAGCGCAATTCGCGCTCGGCGACACCACGCTCAAGCCGGCGCTTGCCCTCGCCGAGATGGCAGCGAGTCTGTCGTTCGAGGATGTGCCTGCCGCGGCGCGACATCGCGGCAAGCTCTCGATTCTTGACGCTCTCGGCGTCGGTCTCGCGTCGAACGCCTTTCCCTATGCCGGCCGGGCGCTCGCCGGCATCACCGCCATGGCTGGCCCCGGCGGCAGCTGCAGCGTGCTCGGCCGCAGTGAGCGCCTGCCGGTGCGCGACGCCGCGCTGGCGAACGGCATCCTGATTCACGGCCTCGATTTCGACGATACGCACCTGACCAGCATCGTTCATCCGACGGCCGCCTGCCTGCCTTGCGCCCTGTCGCTTGGCGAGGCGCTGCAGATCGACGGCCGCAGCTTCCTGACCGCCTATTTCGCCGGAATGGAAACCGCCGTGCGGGTCGGAGCGGCTGTCCGCGGCGGCTTCCACCATGTCGGTTTCCACGCCACCGGGATCGTCGCGCATTTTTCCTCTGCGGTGATCGCGGCCAAGCTGCTCGGGCTGGACGCGCGCCAGATCGTCGAAGTGCAGGGCATTGCGGCGAGCACGGCCGCGGGCGTGCAGGTGTTCCTGGAGGAGGGCGCCTGGACGAAGCGCTTTCATCCTGGCTGGGCAGCGGTCGCGGGTATCACCGCCGCCTATCTCGCCAAAGCCGACTTCAAGGGGCCGAGCCGACCTTATGAAGGCCGGTTCGGCCTGTTCGACACGCATCTCCAGCACAAGGCCGACAACGTCGATCTCGAGGTGATGGTGTCCGAACTCGGCTGCCGCTGGCACTTCGCCGACACCGCCCTGAAACCCTATCCCGTCTGCCACTTCATCCATGGCTGCGCCGATGCGGCGATCGAGCTCGGGGGACTGGTGGACTGGACCGAGATCGCCTCGGTCGAAGCCTTCCTGCCACGCGACACGATGCCGATCGTCGCCGAGCCGGCCCATGCCAAGGAACGTCCGACGACCGATTACGAGGCGAAGTTCAGCGCCCAGTTCGTCGTCGCGACCTGCCTGATCAAGCAACGGTTCAACCTGCCCGAGTTGCGGGACGAGGCTTTGCGTGATCCGGAGGTCCGCGAGCTCGCGACACGGGTGAAGTGCTCGGTCGATCCCGCATCCGCCTTCCCGGAGTTTTTCTCCGGTGGCGTCCGCCTCGTGCTCAAGGACGGCCGCGAGCTCTTCCGTCATGTCCGGGTGAACAGCGGAGCCGGCGAACGCGCGCTCGACACCGACGCGGTCGCGGCGAAGTTCATGGCTTCCGCCTCGCTCGCCATCGACGAGCGCAAGGCTGCAGCCATCCGCGACATCGTGCTGGATATCGAGAACCACTCGGTCGCTGCGCTTGCGACGGCGCTTCGGTTCGATCGCTGACGCTGGCGATCAGGCGCCCGGCGCGGCGAGGACGCGGATGGGCTTGCCCATCCGCCAGGCCTGGATCGCGTCGACCGTGTCCTGGTAGAATGCGCGGTATGCGCCTTCGGTGACGAAGCCCAGATGCGGGCTCAGCACGACATTCGGCGCGGTGCGCAGCGGATGATCTTTCGGCAGGGGTTCGATGTCGTAGACGTCGAGCCCTGCGCGAATGCGCCCCTCCTTCAACGCGGCCAGCAGGGCGGCCTCGTTGACGATCGGCCCGCGCGAGGTGTTGACGAGGATCGCGCCGGGCTTCATCGCGTCGATCTCGGCTGCACCGACGAGATCCTTGCTCGCGGCCCCGCCGGGGATATGGATCGATATCGCATCCGAGGTCTCGAATAGCGACGTCTTCGACACGGCCTCCGCGCCATGGGGGGCCGCCTTCTCCTGCGTCAGGTTGGGGCTCCAGGCGACGACCCGCATGCCAAAGGCGCGGCCGATCGGCGCCATGCGGCTGCCGAGCTTGCCGAGGCCGATCAGGCCGAGCGTCTTGCCGCCGAGCGTCGTCCCGATGGTCTGCTGCCAGCTGCCCTCCCGCATGCGCTGGAATTCGTCCGGCAGATGGCGCGCCGCCGCCAGTATCAACGCCCAGGCCAGCTCCGGTGTCGCATGTTCGGACTCGCCGGCACTGGTGTGACAGACCGTGATCCCCTGCGCGACCGCGGCGTCGAAATCGATGACCCGCACCCGTCCGCCGGTGACCACGACGAGCTTCAGCCGCGGCAGCTTCTCGATCAGGCTGCGGGGCAGGGGCAGGCGCTCGCGCATCAGGCACAGCACGTCGTAGTCCGCCAGGCGTGCCGCTGCCTCCTCGGAACCGAGGGGTTCGCCGAAGACGTCGACCGTGACGTCGTCGCCGAGGCTCGACCAGTCGACATAGCGACGCGCGACATTCTGGTAGTCGTCCAGCACAGCGACACGGATCATCGGAAGACCTCCACCTCGACCGGAAACAGCGCCGCAGGATCGTCCATCTCGATAAGATGGAAGACGTTGAAGCGATAGGCCGCACCGGCCGAGAGCTCGGGCGGCGTGAACGGAAAGGCGAGATTGCCCGCCGTGGAGAGCCGGCCCTCATAGCCATGGTGCAGGAGATATTGCTTCGTCGTGCGGATCACCTCCTCGGCCCGCTCGGCCGTCGGCGCGATGCATTCGCCCATGACGAAAGCCTCGCGCGGCAGGCTCGCTGCCGCCTCCGCCCAGTTCCTGACGCCGTCCACCCCGTAGAGGCGGAAGCCCAGCCGGTAGTCCTCCGGCTGGTCCTCGCAGACCAGATCCCGAACTACATTCGTTACCTGGGCGAAGATCTCGCGGTGACCAGCGATGAAGCGCGGATCGGCCGCGCCGGCCAGCAGCAGAGCACGGTGGCCGACGAAGGCCGCTCCCTCGAGCTTCAGCGTCCGGCGCTCCGCGGGCCGGAATACCGCGCCCTCGACACGGGTGCGTCGCGCGTCGAGGGCGCGATAGGTGACGTCGCGCAGATCGGCCCAGCCATCGGGCTCGCGGATTTCGAAGGGATCGGCCTGCTCGTAGAGGCTGTGTGCGGCGACGGAGGCGGGTGTCGCTGCGCGGCTCAGTGCCATGCTCTCCAGTTCGAAGCCATCGTCATCGAGAACGCCGAGGATCGTGTCGCGACCGCCGGGCATGCAGCACAGCGAGGCGCATTCGACGATCTTGGCCATGTGCATTGCGATGCCCGGCGGAAAGCCCAGCATCGCCGGGATGCTCGCGAAGATGCCAGTGTCGCAGGCGCGGCCGAGCACGACAACGTCGACATCGGCCTCCAGCGCGCGCCTGAATGCCTCGAGCCCGAGCTGCGCGACGAGATGGCTGGACGCGTCGACCTCCGCCTCCGTGAGCGGCGGCATTGTGTCCATGGGGCGCACCTTGCCGGCGGCGATCCCGGCCTTCAGCACATCGCGCGGCATGTCGGACGCGACGACGCCCATCCGGAAGCGCAGTCCGTCCTCGGCGGCGATCTCGCGGATGATCTCCAGCGTAGCGTCGAGATGCGGCTTCGCGCCGGCGGATCCCGCCGAGCCGACGATCAGCGGGATGTCGAGGCGCCTTGCGGCATTCAGCACTTTCCTCAGATCGCGCCTGGCGCCGCTGCGGGTCGGTGCGAGCTTGCCGCCGCCAAGATAGTTCGGGCCGATGTCGATCGAGCCCATGTCGACCCCGATCATGTCGGGCGACCGGGTAAGCCCAGCCTCTAGTGCCGGGGTCGGGATGCCGTAGCCGAGCTGGCCCGATGCACCGAGCGAGCGCAGAGGGCGGCGCTGGCGGGCGAAGTCGTCGAGGAGCCGGCCGATCGCGGTCACAGTTCGATCTCCAGCAGCGGCGCGTGCTGCTGCGCGCCGTAGACGTCGCGGTCGCCGATATCGCCGGAGACGACGTCGCGCGGGAGCGTGATCTTCACCGCCAGCGCGGGCCGGTAGGCGATAACGGCGACCTCGTTCTCGCTGCGGCCATAGGCTCGCGCGACCTTCTCGCGCAGTGCCGCCAGACGGGCGGAAACCGCTTCGAATGCCGTGGCATCGGGGAGCATCACGTCGAAAGTCAGCAGGCAGGGACCGGCATTCTTGCTGCGGATCACCCGGGCGATCTCCTGCAGCCTGAGCGGGGGCGATGACGTCACTTGATCAGCTCCGAGGCCTGGTCGCCGTTGACCACGCGGATGGGCGCGCCGGCCAGCCAGGCCTTCGCGTTCTCGAGAGACTGCTCGTAGAAGATCCGATGGTTTTCCTCCGTGACGAAGCCGATATGCGGCGTCGCCAGCACGTTCGGCAGCGAGCGGTAGGGATGGTCGACCGGCAGCGGCTCGACATCGTAGACGTCGAGCCCGGCGCCGCCTATGCGCCGCTCGAACAGAGCAGCGGTCAGGGCCTTCTGATCGACCAGCGCCGGCCGCGAGGTGTTGACGAGATAAGCGTCGCGCTTCATCCGCGCGATGTCCGCGGCGCTCACGATCCCGACGGTGCTGTCGGCCAGTGGGATATGGATCGTCAGGACATCGGAGTTGGCGAAGAGCTCCTCCTTGGATACGCAGGTCACGCCGTGGGGTGCCGTCCGCTCGGGCGTCAGGTTGGGGCTCCAGGCGGTGACGTTCATGCCGAAGAGCTTGCCGATCTGCGAGACCGGCACGCCCATGCTGCCCAGGCCGAGCACGCCGAGGGTCTTGCCCGAAAGCCCACGGCCGAAGCCGACCTGCCAGCCGCCCGCGCGGAAGGAGGCGGCCTCGGCATGGATGCGGCGCATCAGCCCCAGGATCAGCCCCCAGGTCAGTTCGACGGTGGTGTGATGATGCACTTCGGTCGAGCAGACGGTGATGCCGAGCTCGCGCGTCGCCGGGAGGTCGACGGAGCGCGAGATGCGCATGCCCGTCGCCAGCATCAGTTTCAGCCGCGGCAGCGCCTCCAGCACTGCGCGGGGGAATTCCGTGCGCTCGCGGATCCGCATCACCGCATCGAAGTCACGCAGCCGCGCGACGAGCTGGCGCGGGTCATGGGCGTGATCGGTGAAGGGCACGACTTCGATCTGCTGTGCGCTGCTCCAGTCCGCCATGCGCAGCGCGGCGTTCTGGTAGTCGTCGAGGATGGCCAGGCGCATCGATCGCGATCCTTTGTCGTCTGCGTGCGGAAATGCGGCTGCCGAGGGCTCAGGCAAGAAAGGCGGGCAGCGTCAGGCCGAACTTCGCGGCGGCCTGCGCGAGACCGGCGCGATCTTCGGCTGAGAGCGGGATGCCCTCGCGCTGCCGGCGCGCGGCAAGGCGAGCCTCGGGCTCGCCGGGAAACAGGATCTCCGCTCCCGGCTCGACCGGCGGGCATGCCTTGGCGCGGGAGGCGAGCGCGTCCATCCGCGCGCGGTAGTCGGCGGCCGAGACCGCGAGGTCAGGCCGCAGGGCGATGAAGAGATGGCCGACATCCTGCGGCCGGTCCTCATCGGCGTACTGGTTGCCGACCTCGCCGCCGAAGGCCGCGCCGGACATCACGCCGCCCAGCACCTCCATCATCAACGACAGGCCGGAGCCCTTGGGGCCGCCGAGCGGCAGGATGATGCCATCATAGGCGGCTTTCGCGTCGGTGGTCGGATTGCCGTCGCGGTCGAGCGCCCAGCCCGCCGGAATCGTGCCGCCGGACGCCGCGGCGCGCCGAATCTTGCCGCGCGCCACGACCGAGGTCGCCATGTCGAGCACGAGCGGCGGCCCGTCGATGCCGCCCGGAGCGCCGAAGGCGAACGGGCTCGTTCCCAGGAAGGGCGTTCGCCCGCCCCAGATCGGCATGGCGGGGGAGGCGTTGGTGAAGACGAAGGCGGCATAGCCGCCGGCGATGGCCTGGAGCAGATAGCTCGCCGCCATGCCGAAATGCGTGCCGCGGCGGACATAGGCCAGGCCCATGCCGCAGCGGCCGGCGCGAGCCATCGCCTCCGCCATGGCCCTGCTGGCGGTGACGAAGCCGAGCCCGTTGGCGCCGTCGACGAGGGCCGCGACCGGGGCGAGTTCGGTCACGGCGAGCGGTGCGTGCGGATCGACGAGGCCGATTGCGATGCGATGGAGATAGATCGGCACGCGGCCGACGCCATGCGAAACGACGCCGCGCAGATCCGCTTGGACGAGGCAGTCGGCCACGGTAGCGGCGTCGGCATCGGGCACGCCCGCCTTGGCGAACAGCGCCGCCACGAAATCCTGCAGATCGGCCGCGGCGATGGCAGGCGCAGGCATCTCGGCCGTGTTCATGCCCGGGCTTCGTCCGCCAGCGCGACGAGGCGGCAAAACTCCTGCGGGAAGCGCAGCGTCACCGTGTCGCCGATGTCGAAATCCGAGCGCGAATGCACCTTCACGCGGGTGCCCGAGGCATCGACGAGGTATTCCGTATAGGCACCGAGATAATGGCTTTCGAGAACGCGGCCCTCGAGCACATTGATGCCGTCCTCGCTGCGCCCGTTGGCGCCCGGCATGATCTCCACGCTTTCCGGCCGCAGCATGGCCTGATAGCGCGCGGCTTCGGGGGCGCCGGTATCGTCGAGCTGCAAGGCGATGCCGCTGGGCGTCGACCAGCCGTTGCCCTTGCCGCGCTCGACATCGATGAAACTGGCGCGCCCGACGAAATCCGCGACGAACCGGTTGGCGGGGCGACGATAGAGCTCCTTCGGCGTTCCGGCCTGGGTGATGCGGCCATGCTCCATGACGACGACGCGATCGGACATCGAGAGCGCCTCTTCCTGGTCGTGGGTGACATAGACGGTCGCCACGTCCAGCTCCCGCTGCAGGCGCTTGATCTCGATGCGGGTGCCCTCGCGCAGCTTGGCGTCGAGATTGGACAGCGGCTCGTCGAAGAGCAGCACGCGCGGCCGCCCGACGATGGCCCGTGCGAGCGCCACGCGCTGCTGCTGCCCGCCCGAGAGCTGCGAGGGATGACGCTCGCGCAGATGGCGCATGCCGACGATCTCGAGTGCCTCGTCGACCTGCTTTGCCACATCAGCCGCCGGCACTCCCCTGATCGACAACGGGAAGCCGACATTGCCTGCGACGGTCATGTGCGGCCAGATCGCATAGGATTGGAAGACCATGCCGATCTGCCGCTGATGGGCCGGCACGAGCGCATCCTGCTCGGGCGCCGAGACGATGCGGCCGTCGATCTGGATGACGCCTCCATCGGCGTCCTCCAGCCCCGCGAGGCAGCGAAGCGTCGTGGTCTTGCCGCAGCCGGAGGGGCCGAGAAGCGAGATGAACTCGCCCTTGCCGACATCGAAGGAGATGCCATGGACGACGGTCAGGCTGCCATAGCGCTTGACCAGGTTCTGGACGTTGATGCTCACGATTGAACCTCCTCAGCCGCGCCGCGCGGTCGGCACCAGCCGCATGATCAGAGCCATTGCGATGAATATGATGAGCGTCGCGACGACGGCGAGCGCACTCGCCAGCCCCCAGTTTGCCTGCTCGAAGAAGGACCAGATCGAGATCGAGATCACGGCCGTGTGGACCGAGTAGATCAGGATCGCCGAGGAGATCTCGCGGAAGAACGCCATGAACAGCAGGAAGTAGGCGCCCTGCACCGAGGGTGTCACCAGGGGCAGCAGGATGCGCCAGATGCCTTGCGCGCGCGTCGCGCCGTTGACCCATGCCGCTTCCTCGAGGCTCTTGTCGATCTGGACCATCTGGCCGCCGATCGTCTCGGTGGCGTAGGGCAGGAAGCGCGTGACGAAGGCGATGATCATCAGCGTCAGCGTGCCGTAGAGCGGCAAGGGCAGATAGGCATAGGCCCAGAGCAGACCCAGGCCGAGGACCACGCCGGGAACGCCGAACGGCAGGCTGACGACGAAATCGAGCGCGCGATAGCCGCGTGGCTGAAGCCGCAAGGTGAAGTAGCAGCAGAGAAGGCCTAGGGTGACGCCCACCGCCGCGCCGACGCCGGAAACGATCAGGGTATTGGTGAAGCTGCGGACCGTGGAGGCGCTTTCCCAGATGAAGATGTAGTTGCGCAGCGTATACATCCCCTCCAGCGGGTTCACGGTGAACCACTTCAGCAGCGAGGTGTAGATCAGGATCACCATCGGCATGACCAGGCCGAGGAAGATGAAGCCGAAGCAGAGCAGGTTCGCCGCCCAGCGCCAGCGCCCGAGGGGAATGAGCTTCAGCCGCCCCGCCTTGCCCGTCACGGTGGTCAGGCGCCCCGCCGTGGTTATCCGCCGCTGCGCCCAGATCGCCGCGCCCGTGATCAGGCTGAGCGCGACGCCGATCGCCGCCGCGAGCCCGTAGTCGGTCGGGGTGAAGCGCACGAGCAGGTAGAGCTGCGTCGCCAGCATCGTGACCTGCCCGGGTATGCCGAGCAGGGCCGGAATCGCGAACTGCTCGATCGTCATCACGAAGGTGAGGATGAAGCTCGAGATCAGCGAATAGCCAAGCAGCGGCAGCGTGACGCGCAGCAGCACCTGGTGAGGCTTGGCGCCCGCGGTGTTCGCGGCCTCCTCATAGATCGGATCCATGCCCGAGATCGGCCCGCGCATGGTGAGATAGACGAACGGGACCTGGTGCAGCGACATCACGAAGACGATGCCGGCCGATGTGTAGATGTCCGCCCTGAGCCACGACATCCCGAGGACGTCGTCGATGATCGTGTTGTAGATCCCGCCGGGCGCACCGACGATGATCCAGGCCATCGCCAGGATGAAGGACGGGAAGTAGAAGCTCAGGCCGATCAGCGCGACGACGATGTTGCCGTAGCGGAAGTCGGTGCGGTGGACGATCAGGGCGATCGTCGTGCCCACGACGATCGAGATCACGGAGGTGAAGAGCCCGATGATCAGCGTCGTGGTCATCGAGGAGAGCACGCCGCTGGAGGCGAGCCCCGCATAGTTCTGCAGCGTCCACTCGCCGGGAAGCCCCGGGGCGCTGGTGCGGAAACTGCCATAGACCAGCGCGACGACGGGGATCGCCACCATCGCGACCACGATCAGGAACGTCGCCCAGTAGACGCCGGTCAGGACAGCGCCGCCCGCTCCTGCGCGGCTACGGGCCCGGGAGACCGCGGGAGGACCGGCGGCAATTGCTTGTTCTGACATGTCGGGTTCCCTGGACGCGCCGCGGTGACGCTTCCGCGCCCCGCGTTCCCCCCCGTTACGTGAGATCCGCGCGGCGCAGAGGCGCCGCGCCCTTTCGCTGCGTCAGCGGATGCCGAAGGTCGAACGCCATTTATCGACGATGGCGGTCTGCCGTTCGGGCGTCAGGATCTTCTCCCCATCGACCACATTGCTGAGTTCCGCCGTGGCCGGCAGCTTGCTCAGCGGCGGCGCGCCCTTGCGCGTGACGGACAGGCCGCAATAGGTCTGGAGATGGACCTGGCCCTGCTCGGTCATGAGCCAGTTCAGGAAGACCTTGGCGGCGTTGGGGTTCGGCGCCTTGGCGGCGACGAAGGCCTTGTTGGCCGAAAGCGTCGTGCCCGATTTCGGATAGACGAAACCGATCGGGGCGCCGTCGTCGAGCAACGGGTTCAGCGGCAGGTCGGTCAATTCCGCGACACGGACGTCGCCACGGACCACAGCCTGGATAATGCCGCCGGAGCCCTCGAAGAAGCGGACTTCATTGGCCTTGAGCTTGTCCGCCGCGTCCTTGATGCCGATATCCTCCCAGAAGGCGCAGATCTGCTGGATCGAGACCGAGCGCCAGGGCGGGTTCATTCCGACGCGGCCCTTCCACTTCGGATCGAACAGGTCCGCCCATTCCTTGGGCGCATCGGCCGGGCGCACCTGCGCCTTGTTCCAGATGATGCATTCGCGCGCATGCTGGATGGTGAAGAGCATGTCCTCTTCGTTGTATTCGGGCGCGAAGTTGGCGATCTCGGGCGGCGTCCACTTTGCCATCCAGCCCTTCTTCATGCCCTCGCCGATCCGCTCGTCAGGGAAGGTCACAAGCACGTCGCACAGATTGCGCCCGGCCGAGAACTCGGTCTGGAAGCGTTCGATCAGCGGATTGCTGCCAAGGCGGATCTGCTCGGTCTGGATGCCCGGATTCGCCTCGCGGAAGCGCTGGAGCAGCGGCTCGATGCCGTTGGGCTGCCAGTTGTTGTAGATGACGACCTTGCCTTCCTTCTTGGCAGCATCGAGATCAAGCTTGGCTTGCTGCGCGCGGACAGGGCCCGCCGCCGCGAGCGCCGCGGCGCCTGCAATCACCGCGCGACGCGTCGGCTTGCCACCAGAAATTCCGTTTTCGGCCATGACGTTTTCTCCCGGTTAACCGCGCGTCTCTGACGGACGCTGTGCGGCAAGTGTCACCCGCTCTTGTGTAAACTGTCAACAGTTGACTTTAATCAGGATCAGGGAATAGCTGTTGCCGTTCGAGGCGGCCTGTTCCGGTCGCGCATCGGAGAAGTGCTTGATGCTCAAAACCATCGATCAATCGCCGCCCGCGAGCCTGCGGCGGAAGCTCCGCCAGCGGATAGCGCGGCGAGACGCCTTCCTGCTGCCCGGTGCCGCCAATGCGCTGACCGCCCGGATCGCCGAGGACCTCGGCTACGAAGCCGTCTATCTCACGGGCGCTGGCTTCACGAACATGCAGCTGGGCATGCCCGATCTCGGGCTCCTGTCGGTGACGGAGCTGGCGGAAGCGGCGGCCAGGATCAGCGACGTCACCAGCATTTCCCTGGTGGTCGATATCGACACCGGCTTCGGCAACGCGCTCAACGTCTATCGCACGGTCCATCTGCTCGAACGCGCCGGCGCTGCCGCGCTTCAGATCGAAGACCAGATCTTTCCCAAGAAATGCGGCCATTTCTCCGGAAAGGGCGTGGTGCCGCTGCCCGAGATGCTCTCGAAGATCCACGCCGCCCTCGATGCGCGCCGCGACGAAGATACCCTGATCATCGCCCGCACCGATGCGCGCGCGGTCGAGGGGTTCGATCGCGCGCTGGAACGGGCCCATGCGATGACCGAGGCCGGGGCCGATGTGATCTTCGTCGAGGCGCCGGAAAGCGCCGATGAACTCCGGCGGATCGGACAGCTGCCGGCTCCGCAGCTGGTCAATGTCGTCATGGGCGGCAAGACACCGATGCTGCCGCGCGAAGATCTGGCCGAGATGGGCTTCTCGATCGCGCTCTATGCCAATGCCGCCCTGCAGGCGATGGTTCTCGCCGCGCAAGAGGTGCTCGGCTCTCTCCGTGACGTCGGCTCGCTGGCGAATGCCGAAGACCGGCTCGCAAGCTTCTCCGAGCGGCAGCGCATCGTCGGGAAGCCGGCTTTCGACGCGCTCGAGGCGCGTTACAAGGGCGCCTGAAGCCGTCCTCATCCGCCCTCGCTATCCCCGCCGCGGTCGCGCTTGCGCTCTCGTTCGAGGATACCGCGGCGAACCTCCAATGCGCCGAGGATATGGGCCTGGGCCAGCCGTTCGGCCCTCGCATCGTCACGCTCGACGATCGCCTGGATGATCGCGGCGTGTTCGGCATGGGCGATCGCGGGCCGCCCGCTCGCCGCGAGCGTCGTCGGGCCGAGCAGGGCGATCGCATCGTGCAGTGCATTCAGGCTCTTGCCGAGATAGCGATTATGCGCCGCCGTATGGATGGCCTCGTGCAATTCGCGATTATGCCGATAAAGCGCATTGGGCTCCGGCGTCAGCGCCGCTTCCTGTTCGAGAAGGCGGGTCAGCAGCGCGATGTCGCGCGGGCTGGCATGGCGCGCGGCCATGGCCGCTGCGGTGCCCTCGACGGCCGCGCGCATCTCGTAGAGTTCCTCGACCGCATCCTCATCCAGGACCGACACGACGAGGCCCATGCGGGGCCTCAGGTCGAGCAGGCCCTCGATCTCAAGCCGGGACAGGGCCTGGCGCGTCGGCGTCCGGCTGATCCCGAGCAGTTGCGCGAGCTCGATCTCGCGCATCCTTCGCCCCGGCGAGAACCTGCCTTCGACGATCTCCCGGCGCAGCATGGCATAGGCATAGTCGGCGGCGGATGCGAACCGGTCCCGGTCGAGCAGTGCAGTCTCGTCGTTCATGGCGATCTCCCGCGCGCGTTGCGGCACCCGGTGTTCCGCACCGGAAGATCGGTAACTGCGCGCTCGCGGATCGAGAAGGGCCGAGCGATGATATCCGGCAGAATTTCGAGGCACGGCGCAACCGCTTCGTGCGCTGCGGAGAGCGCCGCATCGAAGGCCGGAATTCGCTGGCTTATCGAACGCATCGACAAGCCGATAGCATTCTTGTACGTAATTGTATACAGCGGCATTCGAAGGAGAGATCTGATGCCTCAATCCCGCTTGAGAGCCAGTTTCATGCGTGGCGGAACCTCGAAAGCGGTCGTCTTCAACCGCAGCGACCTGCCATCCGACCCTGCGGACTGGGACGCGATCTTCCTGGCGGTGATGGGATCGCCGGACGGCAATGGCCGCCAGCTCGACGGCATGGGTGGCGGGGTCTCGTCGGTCTCGAAGGTCTGCATCGTTGGGCCCTCCAGCCGCTCCGATGCCGATATCGACTACACATTTGCGCAGGTCGCGGTGAAGGAGGCCGTCGTCGACTACAGCGGCAATTGCGGCAACATGTCCTCGGCGATGGGCCCGTTTGCCGTGATGGAAGGGCTTGCATCCGTCCCGGCGGACGGTGAGGCGGCTGTCCGCGTCCACAACACCAATACCGGCAAGGTGATCGTCGCGCGCTTCCCGATGTCCGATGGAGAGCCCGCGACGCAGGGCGAGCTCGGCATCGACGGGGTCGCCGGTACCGGCGCGCCGGTGAGGCTCGAATTCGTCGATCCCGGCGGAACCAAGACGGGCCGGCTTCTGCCGACCGGCCAGGCGCGCGACCGGCTGACGGTGGTGGGCCTCGGCGAAATCGAGGTCTCGATGGTCGACGCCGCTAATCCTTGCGTCTTCGTCAGAGCCTCGGTGCTGGCCAAGAGCGGGCGCGAACTGCCCGACGAACTGGAGCGGGACGGCGCGTTCCTGCAGCGGATGGAAGCTATCCGCTGTGCAGCCTCCGTGGCGATGGGGATTGCCCCGGACGAGGCGACCGCGGCGAAGATTCCAAGCGTGCCGAAGGTTGCGATGATCGCCGCTCCGGCGGAGATGCCGACGCTCTCGGGCCGGATCATCAAAGCCGACGAGATGTCGATCGCCATCCGGATGATCTCGATCGGCCAGCCGCATCGAGCCGTGCCGATCACGGGTGCGACCTGCCTCGCGATCGCCGTGCGCGTCGCGGGTTCGCTGCCCCATGAACTGGCGCGGCAGGATGGCGGCCCGATCACCGTTGCCCATCCCTCAGGCACCACGGTCGTCGATGCCGAGGTCGCGCATGCCGACGATCCGGCACGGGCCCGGGCGGTTCACGGCGCGGTCTACCGCACCGCGCGGCGCCTGTTCGACGGGCATGTCTATTATCAGCCGCGACAGGCGGCCGAGCCGGCGAGGCTGGCCGCCGAATGAGCCTGACCGCCGCTTTCACCACGACCCTGCTCGGCCTGGCCGAGGCCGGCCTCGACGACACCGCAAGGCAGGCCGCGAGAAGCCTCGTCCTGGACGGGCTGGCGGTCGCCGCCCTCGGAGCAGGCGAGAAAGGGCCGACCATCCTGGCGGAGGTGGCGCCCGAAGCACAAAGGGCGGCTTCAGCCGCGCTGATCGGGCGCGAGAAGCGTGTTTCACCCGCCGACGCGGCCAGGATCAACGGTGCCGCCATGCATGTGCTCGATTTCGAGCCGATGTGGAATCCGGCCAATCATTCGCTGTCGACGACGCTGCCGGCCCTGATGGCGCTGGCCGAAACCGGGGCGGCCTCTTCCGACCGCCCGCTGGGGGAGCGCATCCTGAGCGCGCTCGCCATCGGCATCGAGGCGCAGGAGCGGCTGCGGCTCGCCTCCGGCCAGTTCGAGCCGGGCGAACTCGTCTTCCACCCGCCGGGCGCCGTCGGGCCGATCGGCAGCGCTGCGGCCTGCGGATTTCTGCTCGGGCTGGAGCCGGAGGCGTTGACGCACGCCGTCGGGATCGCGGCATCGCGTGCGGGCGGGCTCCAGGCCAATATCGGCAGCATGACGAAGGCTCTGCACTGCGGCCAGTCCGCGGCATCCGGCCTCGAGAGCGCCATGCTCGCCGCTCGCGGCTTCACCGCCGATGCCGACGCGCTCGGCCATCCCCGCGGCTATGGCCGCGCCTTCTTCGGCGACCGCTTCGATCCCGCCGCACTGACGCGGCGTCACGACGCGCTGCAGATCGTGCGGCCCGGACCGGCCTACAAGCTCTATCCGAGCCAGTACGGCACCCATTTCGTCATCACCGCCGCGCTGGCGGCACGCGCGCAACTGCCGCTCGGCGCGTCGATCGAGCGCGTGGTCATCCATTGTCCGCCGATGGACTATGTCGACCGGCACGCCCCGGCGACCGGGCTCGCCGGCAAGTTCAGCTTCCAGTATACCGCCGCGCTGGCCCTGCTCGACGGTGCCGTCACGGTCGCGAGCTTCACCGACGAGCGGCGTTTCGCTCCCGACATCGTCGCGCTTCTGAAGCGCATCACGATCGCGCCCGACCCGACGCGCCAGGGCCGTTTCGACGCGATGACGCTCGGCATCGACGTCACCCATGCCGGGGGCGACATTCGCGGGGAATGCGACGGTCCGCCGGGCATCTGGGGCAGGCCGGTTGCGCCCGAGCGCATCCGGGCCAAGGCCGCTGACTGCCTGACGTCGGCCATCGGCGCGGGGCCGGCCACGCGGGTCGTCTCGCTCTGCGACGCGTTCGAGACGCTCGATCGCGATGGGGTGACGCATCTCATGGCGCTGCTTGCCGGCTCGCGCGAAGAGGCCCGGGCGGCATGAGCGCGGAGACCGGGGCCTCCCCCATCCCGAAACGGCGGGTGGGCAATCTCGATCTCTTCCTCGCCTTCTCGGGTATCTCGATCATGGGTTTCGGCGGCGTGCTGCCCTGGGTGCGCTGGATGATCGTGGAGCGCAAGGGCTGGCTCGACGAGGACGAGTTCGTGAATGCGCTCTCGCTCTGCCAGATCCTGCCGGGCGGCAATGTCATGAACATCGCCGTCTATATCGGCGCGCGCTTCGGTGGCTTGGCCGGCGCGATCTCGGCCTTCGCCGGGCTTTTGCTCGCGCCCTGCCTGATCGTGCTCGGGCTCGGCGGTCTGTACCAGGCTTTCGGGCACCTGCCGGCCGTGCAAGGCATGTTCCGGGGCGCCGCCGCCTGCGCGGCCGGGCTCATTCTCGGCATGGGGCTGAGGATGGCCTGGCGCTATCGCGGCGACGCGCGGGCGCTGCCCGTCATCGCGGTGACGATCCTCGCCATGGTCTGGCTGCGCGTGCCGCTGCTCCTGCTCCTGGCGACCATCCTGCCCGCGAGCCTCGCGCTCGCCTGGTCGGCGAGGTCGCGGTGAGCGAGCGGCCCGTCCTCTTCGACCTCGCCTGGCAGTTCGCGGCGCTGTCGCTGATGTCGATCGGCGGCATCATCGCGGTGGTGCCGGAGATGCATGCGGCGGTCGTCGAACGCCATCAATGGATGGCGGCGCAGGATTTCGTGACCCTCTTCGCCCTGGCGCAGGCGGCGCCGGGACCGAATGTGATCGTGGTGACGCTGATCGGCTGGCGCGTCGCCGGCGGCCTCGGCGCCCTGGTGGCGACGATTGCCGTCGCAACCCCGTCCTTCCTCATTACCTATGGCGCCTCGCGGATTTGGCGCAGCGTCAACGGCCGCGACTGGTATCGCGTCTGCGAGCGCGGCATGGCCCCGGTCACCATCGGCCTGATCCTGTCTAGCGGCCTGCTCCTCTCCAAGGTCACGGTCGATCACTGGGGCAGCCTCGCCATCACGGCACTCACGGTGGTGAGCCTGCTGAAATGGCGCAACAGCCCGTTGATAGCGCTCGGATGTGCCGCACTCGCGGGCCTTGCCGGCTTCGTGTGAGCCGAATGGCGATGCCGTCAGCCGCGCCGCGTCGCCAGGATCAGCAGCCGCGGAAAGCGCAGCAGCACCTTGCCGTCGGCCTCGACCGGATAGGCCCGCGCGATCCGCTCGCGATAACGCTCCAGGAAGGCCGCGCGCTGCTCGGCCGGCAGCGGATCGATATAGGGCTTCAGCCCCGTGCTCTTGAACCATTCGATGATCGCATCATGGTCCTTCAGCGCATGGACATAGGTCGTCTGCCAGAGATCGACCTCGCACCCTGCCGCCGCCAGCCAGCGGCGATAATCCGAGAAGCTCCCGATCGGGGCCTTCGCCTCGCCCGCGCGTGCCAGCTGCTGCGCCCACGGCCCCTCCGCCGCGACCTCGGACATCGCCAGATGCGACGGCTCCGAAAGGTTGTTCGGCATCTGCACGGCGAGCACGCCGCCCGGCGTCAGCCCGCGCGTCAGGCGGGCGAAGAGACGTTCATGATCGGGGATCCATTGCAGCACGGCATTGGCGAAGATCAGGTCGTAGCGCGCCTGCGCCTCCCAGCTTTCGAGGTCGGCGAGAACGAAGGACAATTCCGGCAGCCGCTTTCGCGCCTTCTCGATCATGTCCGGCGAGGAATCGAGGCCCTCGACGGCCGCGCCAGGGAAACGCGCCGCGACAAGTTCCGTGCTGTTGCCTGGACCGCATCCGAGGTCGATGCAGCGCCGCGCGTCGGCCAGCCGCACCCGCTGGATCAAATCGATCGACGGTCGTGTCCGCTCGTCCTCGAAGCGCAGATATTGCTCGGCGTTCCAGTCGACGTGAGAAGGCATGTCGTGTTTCCGTTCCTTGATCGAACGAGGCCGAACTCGTGGCGAGCGCGGCACCTCGGATCTCGCCGGAAGCCTGTCTCGCCGGTCGATTCCGACTCTTGCCGGATTCACGTTAGAGCATCGGACCGGGAAGTGGAATCCGGTTTCCGATGAAATACGATGCTGAAACAAAGAGATAGACCGACACGTCGCGTCCGGTGGGACGCACGGCGATCTAGCCCGAGAGGCGTGCCGTCAACCACGCCTTTGTTGACATCAGGAGAAGCCCATGGACCGCCTGTCGACGATCAAAGCCCGCCTCGGCACCGCGCCGCCCGATCTGCGCAACGCCCTGTCCCGGCATGGCGCGCTGCGGGCCGGGATCAATCTCTCGAATTTCCTGCTGGTTTCGAGCCGCGGAGCCGATGGCGGTCCTGCCGGCGTCTCGCCGGACATGGCCGCCGCACTGGCACACAGCCTCGACCTGCCGCTCGTGCCCGTCGCCTACGCGTCGCCCGGGCTCGTCGCCGATGCGGCGGAGCGCGACGAATGGGATGTCGCGCTGCTGGGCGCGGAGCCCCAGCGCGCCGCCGCGATCGATTTCACCGCTCCCTACAGCGAGATCGAGGCGACCTATCTCGTGCCGGCCAACTCGCCGCTGCAGGAGGCATCGCAGGTCGACCAGCCCGGCCGGCGCATCGCCGTCGCCGCGCGCACCGCCTATGGCCTCTGGCTCGAACGCAACATCGGCCAGGCCGAGCTCCTGACCGCGGACGGCTTCGACGCAGCCACCGCGCTCTTCACGGCGCAAAATCTCGACGCCCTCGCTGGTCTGAGGCCGAAACTGATCGAGGATGTCGAAAACCTTCCCGGTACGCGCCTGCTGCCCGGTCGCTTCATGGCGGTGCAGCAGGCGCTTGGCGTGCCGAAAGCCGCCGGCGCGGCCATCGACTATCTGCAACGCTTCGTGAGGCTGGCCATCGAGACCGGCTACGTCGCCGAACTGATCGAAAGGCACAAGGTCCTCGGGCTGTCGGTCGCCGCCCCGCGGGATGGCCTGAGCGGCTGATTCTCACCCTGGATGCAAGCGACGTGGACCGAGATCGACGGGCCGCTTGGCGGAATGTCGCACGGCCCGCGTCCGATGGACTGGCGCGCGCCGCAGTGGTGCACTAGTATGCCAGTCAAAGGCCCGCTGTGTGCAGATCGCATGCTTGAAGAGGCCTCAACCCAGGGAGACGACATGACCAATCTGACACGCCGCACCATGGTTGCCGGCGCAGCCGGCCTGACGGCCCTCGCCGCGAGCCGGGCTTATGCGCAGGGTGCGCCCTCCGCCCCGGTTGCGCTCAACATCATCGACGTCGCCGGCAATCTCCAGCTGACGCAGGCCGCGATCGAACGCTTCGCCAAGGACAATCCGAAGATCATCTCGCGGCTGAATTTTTCGCGGGCGCCTTCGCCGGAGCTGCCGGCCAAGCTCAAGGCGCAGCAGGAGGCCAACCGGGTCGATATCGACCTCGTCCTGACCGGGCCCGGAGCGATGTCGGACGGCATCCAGCAGGGGCTGTGGATCGATGTCTGGAAGTCGCACACCGCCAGCCTGCCCAAGGCCGAGGATGTCTATCACGAGCAGGCGCTGATGATGCAGCGCAACTTCGGCCAGAACGAAGGCGTCGCGGTGGTCTATTCGCCGTCGGGCCCGCTGTTCGAGTACATTCCCGCCAGGCTCAAGACCGTGCCGAAGACGGCCGAGGAATTCCTCGCCTATGTGAAGCAGAACAAGAACCGCTTCACCTATGCGCGTCCCGTCAATTCCGGCCCCGGCTGGACCTGGCTGCAGGGGCTGCCCTACATCCTCGGGGATGCCGACCCGAGCGACCCGATGAAGGGCTGGGACAAGAGCTGGGCCTATCTCAAGGAGCTCGGCACCGGCATCGATTATTATCCGGGCGGCACGACGCCGACGATGAAGGAGCTCGGCGAAGGCACGCGCGACGTCATCGTCTCGACCTGCGGCTGGGACATCAACCCGCGCGCGCTCGGCATCGTTCCGAAGGAGGCCGAGGTCTTCGTCCTCGCCAATACGCACTGGATCCCGGACACGCAGTTCATGTGCATCCCCAAGGGTGTGCCGGCCGACAAGGTCAAGGCGGTGCTGGCGCTGATGTCCTACATGCTCAAGCCCGAGGCGCAGGCCGCCACCTATGACAAGGGCTATTTCTACCCGGGCCCGGCGGTGAAGGGCGTGACCCTCGACATGGCGCCGCAGGAGAGCCGCGACGTGCTCGCAGAATATGGCCGCCCGAAATATGACGAGTTGATCAAATCCCTGCCGACCCGGCCGCCGCTGACGCCGGAGCGCCTCGTTGCCGCCTTCCGGCGCTGGGACCAGGAGATCGGCGTCGGCCATACGCCGAAGTAGGGACTGGCCCATGCGGTTCGCTGCCATCGGCCTCGACCATCGCCATATCTATCACATGGTCGAAGGCCTGCTGGAGGCCGGCGCTGATTGCGCCGGCTTCGACCCGGCGACGAGCGATGCGCGCGTCCTCGCCGGCTTCCGGGAGCGCTTCCCGGATTTGCGACCCGCGGAAGCGCAGCGGCTGCTCGACGATCCCTCGATCGAGCTGATCGTCTGTGCGGGCGTCCCGAGCGAGCGCGCCGCGCTAGCGATCAGGGCGATGCGTGCCGGCAAGGACGTCATGGTCGACAAGCCGGGCGTGACGAGCCTCGACCAGCTCGCCGCGGCGGAGGCGGCGGTGGCGGAGACCGGGCGCATCTTCTCGGTCTGCTTTTCCGAGCGTTTCGTCGTGCCTGCGACGATCGTCGCGGGGAAGCTGATCGCGGATGGCGCGATCGGCCGCGTGGTCCAGACGATCGGGCTCGGGCCGCATCGGTTCAACCGCGCGATCCGGCCGGGCTGGTTCTTCGATGCAGCCTGCTATGGCGGTATCCTGACCGATATCGCCTCGCACCAGATCGACCAGTTCCTGCATTTCACCGGTTCGGAAGGCGCGGATATCGTTTCGTCCGGCATCGGGCATTTCGGCGCGGCCGACCTGCCCGAGTTTCAGGATTTCGGCGAGATCCTGCTGCGCAGCGACAGGGCAGGGGGCTATATCCGCGTCGACTGGTTCACGGCCGACGGGCTCCCGACCTGGGGCGATGGCCGCCTGACGATCCTGGGCACCGAGGGTACGATCGAGCTGCGCAAATATGTCGATATCGCCGGCCGGCCGGGCACGGACCATGTCTTTCTGGTCGACAAGACGGGCACGCGCCATCTCGACGCCTCGCGCGAGCCGCTGACCTATTTCCGCAACCTGATCGCCGATGTTGGCGCACGCACCGAAACGGCGGCTTTGCAGCGCCATACCTTCACCGTCTGCCGTCTCGCGCTCGAAGCGCAGGCGAAGGCGGCCTGGCTGCCGGCGAGTCGCCCGCCGCCCATTCCTGAGGACACCCGACCATGACACGCAAGCTCGGCATTGCCGTGATCGGGCTCGGCCCCGCTTCCCTGCCGCATTCGAAAAGCCTGCTCGATCTTTCGGATCGCGCAGAGGTTCGCTTCGCCGTGAGCCGTTCGGCGGAGCGCGCGCAGTCCTATGCCCGGCAGTTTCCGTTTCCGACAACGACCGATCTCGACGCCGTTCTCGCCGATCCCGCCGTCGATGCCATGATCGTGCTGACGCCTCCGAGCGCGCATCTCGAGATTTCCGCCCGCTGCCTCGAAGCCGGCAAGCATGTTCTGGTCGAGAAGCCGCTGGAACTCACCAGCGAGCGCGGTCAGCGTCTGGTCGATACGGCGCGGCGCACCGGGAAAATCTTCGGCGTCGTGCTGCAGCACCGCTTCCGCCCCGCAAGCCTGCGCTTGAAAGCCGCGCTCGACGGCGGTGAACTCGGCACCATCGAGGCGGCGTTCCTCGCCGTGCCGTGGTGGCGCCCGCAAAGCTATTATGACGAGCCGGGGCGCGGCACGCTGGCGCGCGATGGCGGCGGCGTCCTGCTGACCCAGGCCATCCATTCGCTCGATCTGTTCCGCTCGCTGGTCGGCGTCTCGAGGGTCGTCGCGGCGCAGGCCCGCACCACGGCGCTGCACAGGATGGAGACGGAGGACTACGTCTCTGCCCTGCTGGAGACGCGAGATGGTGCGCCGGCGACGCTGGTCGCGACCACCGCGGCCTATCCCGGCCATCCGGAGCGCATCGAGATCACCGGCACGAAAGGCTTCGCTGCCCTCATCGGCGGCCGGCTCCGCCTGGCCTTTCTCGACGGCCGCGAGGAGATCATCGAGGCGGAAGGGGCGACGGGCAGCGGTGCCAACATCATGGATTTCCCCCATGACGCCCACCGCGCCGTGATTGCCGACTTCCTCGATGCTGTCGAGGCGGGGCGCGACCCGGTCGTCACCGGCGAGGAGGCGCTCGCCTCGCAACGTCTCGTCGACGATATCCTGAAGGCGGCACGCGGCGGCGCGTGAGCATGCGCGCCGATTTCCGAACGGCATCGTCCTCCTGGCGGCGCGGATAGCGGGCGGGTCAACCTCAGAGATGATCTGACGACGCGCGCCCGCAGGTTGGTCGAACGCCGTTGCCTCTTGCCCGCTGTGCCGCGGTAGATGGCTATTTGCGGCCGTCTACCGGTACCGTCGATCAGTGCGAGAAGACGCTTTCAGTAAATATTCTAATTGTTCTAAGTCGAAAGATCTACGCTTCAATTGAATGGTTTCACATTAGATCGATAGTAAATGGCATGTAAATTTGAAATAGCATAATAAATTACTTTGAAAGTCACGATAATTGTGTTTGCAGAATCTTAAATACGCATAGTAAGCAGCCGCATCTTGGGCTGGATGGCTGCTATGAAGAACAATTACAATCTATACATATTGGCAACGCTGCTTCTTTCTGTGTCGCCTGCCGCGGTGGCCTATGCCCAAACCGTCAGGGATGCCGCGGCTACTGGCACGCCCGTCGCGCCGATCTCCCTCGACCCGATCACCGTGACGGCGACGCGCGGCGAGAAGCAGGTTCTGGACGTTCCGGGCACCGTCACGGTCATCCCCCGCACCGAACTCGAAGAGCGCATGACGCGCGACATCCAGGACCTGGTGCGCTACCAGCCCGGCGTCAGTGTCAACCGCCTCACCAGCGGCACGGATCCCTTCGGCAACTATGAAGGCTTCAACATCCGCGGCGTCGGCGGCAACCGCGTCCAGATGCAGGTCGACGGATCGCGCGTGATCGAGCGCATCACCGACGGCAACCGCAATTTCGTCGATATGCCGTTCCTGAAGAGCGTCGAGATCGTGCGCGGCCCGGGCTCGGTGCTCTGGGGCGCGGACGCGCTCGGCGGCATCGTCGCCTTCCGCACGCTCGACCCGGAAGACCTGCTCAAGGGCAAGGACAAGCCTTATGCGGTCAAGCTCGACGCCAGCTATGATAGCTTCAACCGCGCCTTCACCAAGACCGGCACCGCGGCGTTCAGGCTGACGCCGACACTGGAGGCCATCGTCGGGCTGAGCCAGACGACGGCGCATGAGGCCAAGCTCAGCACGGCCCGCGCCGATGGCGGCCGCTGGGGCTGCCCGGTGCCGAGCCTGCGCTATATCGGCTGCGACACGCTGAACCCGCTCGACAGCACCGTCTGGAACGGCTTCGGCAAGCTGGTCTTCAAGCCGACGACAGACCACATCTTCAAGCTGACCGGCGAATATTTCGACAATTCTTCGAAGGTCAACCAGCTCTGGGACTACAATGTCGTCAGCCTGGGCACCCGCAACGGCCCCTACATCCGCGACGAGGTGAAGTCGCGCCAGCGCATCGCCCTTGAGCATCAATGGGATGTCGGAGCCAGCTTCCTCGACTCGATCCGCTGGCAGGCATCCTTCTCGCCCCAGGAACGCGAAGTCACCAACAGCCGGATTCAGACGCTTGCGAATGGCCAGCAACGCTTCACGCGCGGCCTGCTCGATTATTCCGAGAAGTTTTCGCAGCTCGACATCCAGGCCAAATCGAGCTTCGCGCTCGGCCCGACCATGCACAAGCTGACCTACGGCTTCCAGGGCGACATCACCAGCACCGACTACAAGCGTCGCGACGACGTCCGGAACATGACGACCGGCGTGACCACCACGACGATCGCCGGCGGCTTCAACTTCGCCAACGCGACCACCACCCGTTACGACTTCTTCCTTCAGGACGAGATCGAGCTGCTGGGCGGCCGCTGGACGGTGACGCCGGGCCTTCGCTACGCCAACTACAAGATCGATCCGAGCATCGGGCCGGGCTATGTCATCGTGCCGGGCAAGGAGCCGCGCGAGATCGAGTCGCACAAGCTGATTCCGCAGGTCGGAACCATCTTCAAGCTCGACGATACCTATTCGCTCTATGCCCGCTACGCCCAGGGCTTCAAGATGCCGACCGCGCAGCAGCTCTACACCTCGCTGCCCTTCGGCACCCAGAACCTGATCCCGAACCCCGATCTGAAACCCGAGACCGTCAATTCCTATGAGGCCGGCGTCCGCGGGCGCTTCGCCAATGGCTGGTTCTCGGTCGGCGTCTTCCATGCCGACTACAAGGACTTCATCCAGAACTTCGTCACGATCCCCGGCACGACCGACCTGACCTACCGCAATCTCGCGAGCGTCAAGATTTCCGGCATCGAGGCTTCGGCCGAGTGGAAGTTCCACGAGCGCTGGATCGGCAATGTCGCGGTCAGCTACCAGTACGGCACGCAGCGGGCGGAAGCGGGCGCCCTGACGACGCCCTACAACTCCATCAGCCCGCTGACCGCCGTCGCCGGCCTGAAGTATCTGATGCCGGAATACGGGCTGGAGGCGGAGGTCATCGGCACCTTCGGATCGGCCGTCACCCGTGCCGCCGCCCCGACGACCTTCAAGCCGGGAGGTTACTCGGTGTTCGACGCCTTCCTGAACTGGAAGCCGACTTCGTACATCACCGTTCGCGGCGGCGTACAGAACATCTTCGACAAGCGCTATTTCGCGAACGTCTACAACTTCGACAAGGTCCCGGCCTCCGCTGCGGTGGCGGCGACCAATCCGCTCGAACTGCAGACCGCGCCGGGCCGCACCTTCAAGCTCGCGGCTTCGGTCGAGTTCTGATCCGACGACCGCTCACCTTTCGACGGCCGGACCCGAAAGGGCAGGGCCGCTCGGCGACGCTCCGTTCGAGACCCGGAGCGTCGCAACCTTTTTGGGAGACCATGATGACCGAGACTACCCATCCGCGCGAACGGCTGAGACAGAGCCCTGCCGAGATTCTCCAGCATCTGCCGGCGATGGGCCGCGTGATGCTGAGCGCCCGCGCCGGCGGCGCCATCCATGAGCGGATGGGCGCGGTCGGTTCCGTCACCGTCGCAGGCAACGAGGCGAGGCTCGCTGGCGAGTTCCACGACAGCGTGATCGACCTCTCGGTGGTGACGAGCCTCATTGCCGACCGCTCGGGCAAGATGCGCGACAAGGTGCTGCCCAAGCTCGAATGCCAGGACGCATCCGGCGAGACGCTGTTCAGCCTGATCGGCCTCGAAGGGCTCGAGCCTTTCGACAACGCGCTGGCCGCCCTCGGCGCAGGCGAGGCTCTGGAGCCGGCGCTGCGGGAGGCTCCCTCCGGCGATGCCACGCCGGAACTCGCGGAGGATGATATCGGCGCCGCGACCTTTGCCGCGATCCTGGCGAGCGGGCAGCCGATCGCCATCGACTTCAGCAAGCCCGGCCTGTTCCAGCACTGGGCCGGGGCCTTGCCCGAGCCGAAGCCGATGATGGGCTTCGTCAACGTGATGCAGGGCGATTTCCACCTGCATCTGAAGGGCGCCGCGCTCGGCGGCTGGCTCAGCAGCGGCGATGGCGACGATGTCCGGCTGGAGGCGCTCGATCCCGACGGCAAGCCGACGGGCCTCGTGCTGCGCGGCAAGGCTGCCGCCTTCGCCGCGGTGCCGAAGGTCCATGCCTCCCGTGGCTGAGGCCATGCCCGGCGCCGCGGCGCTCGCCCACCCGCGGGCGAGCTGGCTCTGCCCGCAGAGCGGGAAGCTCCTCTCCCAGGGCGAGCTGATGCAGGCGACGGCGCGCAAGCGCGTCGTCCTGCTGGGCGAGACCCATGACGTCGCCGAGATCCATCGCTGGCAGCTGCACGTTACGACCTGCCTGCATCTGCTGCGCCCGCAGATGGCGGTGGGCTTCGAGATGTTTCCGCGCCGCGTCCAGCCGGTCCTCGACGCCTGGGTCGCGGGCGAGATGGACACCGCGACTTTCATCGAGCGCTCGGACTGGGCACAGGTCTGGGGCTTCGATCCGGAGCTCTACCTGCCGCTGTTCCATTTCTGCCGGCAGCAGCGCGTCAAGATGCTCGCCCTGAACTGCCACCGCCCGCTGGTGACGCAGGTCGGCAAGCTCGGCTGGGACGTCATTCCCGTCGAGGAGCGCGACGGGGTGACGCCGGCCGCGCCGGCGACCGATGCCTATCGGCGCTATCTCGCCGCGATCACCGGCGGCTTCGCGACGACGCCGGAGCGGCCGGCGCTGGCTTCGGACCGTTTCGTCCAGGCCCAGCAATGCTGGGACCGCTCCTTCGCCTGCCGCATCGCCGACCATCTCGCGGTGGCGGAGGGGGATCCGCTCGTCGTCGGCATCATCGGCCGCGGCCATCTCGAATACGGCCACGGCACGCCCTATCAGCTGCGGTACCTCGGCATCGAGGACATCGCCGTGCTGCTGCCGACCGACCGCACCGGCCATGACGCCGCGGGCATCGACGGGATAGCCGACGCGATCTTCCGCCTCGATACGCCCGATCCGCCTTCGCCGCGTCGCGAGCGGCCCAGACCCGCCTGATCATAGGCGCCGCGACAGCAAGATCATGATGGCAGTCCTCAGACATATCGTTCGCTTGACGAGGCTCTGCATCAGCGGGCCGGGAGGCCGGCTGGGCCTGGTCCAGTTCGCGGCGATCGCCGCCCTCGGCCTGGCCAGCGTGCGCATCAGCGTCCTGCTGATCACCTGGAACGCGGATTTCTACAACGCCATCCAGAAGCTCGACGTGCCGGGCGTGATCCAGCAGGTGAAGGTCTATTTCGGCCTGACGGCGATCTCGGTCGTCATCCACCTCGCTTCCGCCTATCTCCGGAAGATGCTGCAGATCCGCTGGCGCCACTCGCTGACCGAGGCCGCGCTGGAGCGCTGGCTCTCGGGCAAGGCTTACTGGCATCTGCGCGACCGCTCCGAATCCGGCCTCGACAATCCCGACCAGCGCATCGCGGAGGACTGCCGCATCTTCGTCGACAAGCTCACCGACGAAGCGCTCGATCTGATCACGCGGATCGTCGGGCTGGTGACCTATGTCGCGATCCTCTGGTCGCTCGCGACCTTCGCACTTGCCTTTACCTTTGCCGGCTTCGACATCGAGATCCCGCGCTACATGGTCTGGGCGGCGCCGATCTATGTCGCGATCGCGACCGTGATCACCCACGGGCTCGGCGCGCCGCTGAAGAAGCTCGATTTCGAGCAGCAGCGGCGCGAGGCCGATTTCCGCTTCGCCCTGGCGCGCCTGCGCCAGAATGTCGAGCCCATCGCATTGGCGGGCGGCGAGGCCGCCGAGCGCGGACAGCTCTCGGGGCGCTTCGCGGCTCTCACGGCGAACTGGCACCAGCTCGCCAATCGCGAACTGATCCTGGGCTTCTTCTCGCGGCCCTATTTCCAGACCGTGCTGACGATCCCGATCTTTCTGGCGCTGCCCGCCTATCTCGCCGGCCGCGTGACCTTCGGCGGGCTGATGCAGCTGCGTTCCGCCTTCCAGAACGTGGTCACCACGCTGTCCTGGTTCATCTTCTCCTACAAGGACCTAGCGCAACTGGCGGCTACGGCGAGCCGGCTCAGCCATTTCCTCGCCGCAGCCGAAGCGGCAGGCGAGGCGACGCCGGGCGCCGGCCCTGACATCGCGCCGGGCGAGCGCATCCGCGCCAGCCGGCTTGCCTTGTCCACCCCGGATGGCCGGGCGCTGGCGCCTTTGCCCGAGCTGGAGCTCAAGCCGGGCGGGACCTACTGGATCGCCGCGCCATCCGGCCATGGCAAGAGCACGCTGGTCAAGGCGCTGGCCGGGCTCTGGCGGCATGGCGAGGGCGAAATCGAGCGTCCGTCATCGGCCTCCTTCTCGTCGCAGCACGTCTATTTTCCGCTGGGGAGCCTCGCTGCCGCGCTGGCTTATCCCGAGCTGCCGGAGGCCTTTGCCGAGGGCGACTACCGCCGCGCGCTCGAGGCCGTCGGCATGGCGCATATCTGGACGGAAGACGAAGCCGAATGGCCGCGCATCCGCGACGGCCTCTCCGGCGGCGAGCGCCAGCGCCTGGCGCTCGCACGGCATCACCTCCACCGGCCTGCCTGGGCGGTGCTCGACGAGGCCACGAGTGCGCTCGATCCTGCGGCGGAGGAGCAGCTTCTTGCCGAACTGCGGCGGGCGCTGCCCATGGCCGCGCTGGTGCTGATCGCCCATCGCGCGCCACACGGGGTCGGCGAGATCACGCGGATCGACTTGGCGATCACGCCCGAAATACCTGCCGGAGAGAGGGCGCCGGTTCCCGCAACAGCGCTATAGAGCATGCCGCGTCGCGCTTCGCCCCCGCGACGCTCCGACCATTCGCTTTCCTGCCCGTCGAGCCGAGAACCCGCATGATCCGCATTCCGCTCCTCACGCGCCTGGGCGAAGCGCTGCGAAAGCGCCTCTTGCCGCTGGCCAATCTGCCGCGGCTGCTGCGCTCGCTCTGGCGCACCTCGCCGGGACTGGCCGGCGCGATCGCGGCATCGCGCCTGCTCAGGGCGCTCCAGGCGCCGGCGATGCTTTTCGTCGCCAAGCTGATCATCGACGAAATTCTGCGCCAGGGGCAGGGGGCAGCGCCGGGGCCCTCATTGGCGGAATGGATCGAGAGCGGTCGGGTCACCACGCTTGCCGGCTGGATCCTGGTCGAGTTCCTGCTCGTCGCGGGCGGCAATGCGCTGACGCGTTTCGGCACGATGGCGGAGGGGCTGCTGGCGGAGCGTCACGGGCATACGCAGGCTTTCGCCCTGGTCAGGCAGGCGGCGGCGCTGGATCTCAGGGACATCGAGAGCAGCGCGGCCCAGGACAAGCTGCAGCGCGCCAATGCGGCGACGATGATCGGCGGCACGCTTGTCTCGATCCTTCTCAACCAGATCCAGAGTGCGATCACCCTGGTCGCGCTGCTTGCTGGGCTGGTGTTTTTCGTGCCGGCGCTCATCCTGCTGGTCGGTCTCGCGCTGGTGCCCGTCTTCGTCGTCGAGGCCCGCTTCAACGCGCTGCAATATGAGGCCGCGATCGTGCTGACGCCGGAGCGGCGGCGGATGGGTTATCTGCAACAGCTCGGCATCGCCGCGCTGAATGCCAAGGAGGTCAAGCTCTTCGGTCTCGGTGCCCATATCACCGCGCGGATGGCCGAGGCCGCCGATCGCATCATGAGTTCCAACCGCAGCATCGCGGTCCGCAGGGCCTTGTGGGGCAGCGTGGTTGGCGCCATCGGGTCGCTCGCCTATTACGGCGCCTATGCGGTCATCGTCTGGCGAACCCTCACCGGCGAGCTCAGCATCGGCGACCTGACCTTCCTCGCCGGCTCGCTGCTGCGGCTCAACGGCCTTCTGGAAGGCCTTGTCGTCGGCATGGCGCAGATCGGCTCGCAGGCCCAGTATCTGAATGATTTCTATGCCTTCATCGGCATGCGCTCGGCAGTCGTCGCCCCGCAGCACCCGAAGCCGTTTCCAGCGCCGCTGCGTCAGGGCGTCGTCTTCGACAATGTCGGCTTCCGCTATCCGGGCAAGGACGACTGGGCGCTGCGCCATCTCAGCTTCTCGCTGCCGGCGGGGCAGACGCTGGCGCTGGTGGGTGAGAACGGTGCCGGGAAGACCACGATCGTCAAGCTGCTGACGCGTCTCTACGAGCCCGACGAGGGCCGCATCCTGGTGGACGGCGTCGATCTGCGCGAGATCGAACTCGGTGAGCTGCGCGAGAATGTCGGCGCGATCTTCCAGGACTTCGTGCGCTACAACCTGACGGCGGCGGAGAATATCGGGGTCGGCCGCATCGGCCATCTCGCCGACCGGCCGGGCATCGTCGCGGCGGCGCAGAAGAGCCAGGCCGATCTGGTGATCACGGGCCTTCCCGGCGGCTATGACCAGATGCTCGGCCTCTCGTTCATGCAGGGGCTCGATCTTTCGGGAGGCCAGTGGCAGCGGCTCGCCATCGCGCGCGCCTATTTCCGCGATGCGCAGGTACTGATCCTGGACGAACCGACCGCTGCGCTCGACGCGCGCGCCGAGGCCGAGATCTTCGAGCGCTTCCGGCATCTCAGCGAGAGCACCACGACGTTGCTGATCTCCCACCGCTTCGCGACCGTGCGCATGGCCGACCGTATCCTGGTGCTGGAGAACGGCGCGATCCTCGAAAGCGGCAGCCATGGCGAGCTGATGGCGCTGCGCGGCCGCTACGCCGAGCTCTTCGAGCTGCAGGCGGCCGGCTTCCAATAGGCCGCGCCGGCCGCGCGCAGATCAGCGGGCGAAAGCGAGGGGGCGGCCCGTGTCGGGATGACTCGTCACGGCCATCCGCACGCCGTAGATCGCCTCGAGCCGGTCGGTCGTCATGATGTCGGCAGGTGTGCCGCGTGCGATCAGGCGCCCCGAATGCAGCGCGATGATTTCGTCGCAATAGGCCGCAGCCATGTTGACGTCGTGCAGCACGACGACGACGCCGAGCTGGCGCTCCCTCGCGAGGCGCCGCACCAGCGACAGAACCTCGATCTGGTGGGAGATGTCGAGCGCCGAGATCGGCTCGTCCAGCAGCAGGTATTCCGCGTCCTGCGCGACCAGCATTGCCAGCCAGACCCGCTGGCGCTCGCCGCCGGAGAGCGTATCGACCAGCCGTTCGCCGAAGCGCTCGGTATCGGTAAGTGCCATCGCCTCGCTGACCTTCTCGCGATCGCGCTGCCCGAAGCGGCCAAGCGCGCCGTGCCAGGGATAGCGGCCGAGCGCCACCAACTCCTTCACCAGCATGCCCGTCGCCGGCGGCGTCTGCTGCGGCAGATAGGCGACCTTGCGGGCGAAGGCACGGTCGTTCCAGTCGTTCAGGAGCCTGCCCTCGAAGCGCACGGCGCCGTCGGAGACGGGCTCCTGCCGCGCCAGCAGCTTCAGCAGCGTGGACTTGCCCGAGCCGTTATGGCCGATGAGCCCGATGACCTGGCGGCCGGGCAGGTCGAGCGTCAGCGGCTCGAGGAGCTGGCGCCCGGCGACGGCAAAGCTCGCGCCTTCGAGGGCGAAGAGCGGTGCGCCGCCGCCCGCCACGGGGCCTCGGTCGTCCTCCTCGGGAGCGGTGTTGAGCGCTGTTGTCATCGTGGCAACGGGTCCAGTCAGTGTTCCGGGGCCGGGCTGATAAAGTCCTGCATCGTTGTGCGCGTCAGTCGCGCTCTTGCAAGGGCGGTTCGCCTCCCCGGCGCCAATAGGCTGCCGCGATATGGCGCTCCTTCGGCAAGGCGCGGTCCTTGCGGAGATAGGCCCGCAAGGCGCGCGCTTGGACCTGCTCGCAGCCGATCAGGGCATAGGTCACGACACCCTCCGGCCACTCGACCGCGCGCACCGCCCGCTCCAGCAGGTCGGTGGTGCCGGCCTCTGCGCCGTTGCGGTGCAGCCAGGAGAGATCGATCGCGGCCGCGGAGCTGATCGGCTGCTCCTCCCCGTCATCCGCGACCTCGATCAGCAGTGTCGCGCGTGCCTGTGACGGCAGGCTCTCCGCGATGCGTGCGATGACCGGCAACGCCGTCTCGTCGCCGCAGAGCAGGTACCAGTCGGCCAGCACGATCTCGCCGCCGCCGGGGCCGGTCAGCCCTACCGGGTCGCCCGGTTGCGCCGACAGCGCCCAGACCGAGCCGGCGCTGTCGTCATGCAGCACGACGTCGATGTCGACCGTGCTGCGCGCCTTGTCGATACTGCGGATCGTATAGACCCGGCCGGTCAGCTCGTCCTCGCCCTTCGGCCAGATGACGCGGCCATCGCCGGCGATCGAGGGCCAGACCGGGACGCGACGCTTGGGCGGAATCAGAACCCTGACATGCAGCCCACCATCCTCCAGCTTGCCGGCATCCTCGACCGCCAGGGTAACGCGCTGCATCCGCGGCGTGATCCGCCGGCTCGAGCGCACCGTGGCGCGGTGAAAGAACGGGATCTCGGAGACGCTACTGCCATCGCCGCTCCAGGCGAAGACGGGCACCCCGTCGGGCGAAAACTCGACCACATGCTCCGCGACGGAGGATTTCACCACGAAGAGATAGCTCAGGTTCGGGGACCGGGTGCTTACATGCAGCGCCCCAGCGGCGGCCTCGAGCTCGACCGTCCCGAAGGGGCTTTCCAGCCGCCCGATCCCGCCGTCCCGCGTCACGGTGCCATGTTCGGCGAAATGGCTGCAGAGCTTCTCCAGCATGGTGGCCGGGTCGCTGAGGGGGATGCGGGTCGACGCGACGAGCATGTCCGGTTCAGCCATTGCGTTCCGCTCCTCGGCTCAAAAGCCAGATCAGGTAGGGGCCGCCGATCAGGGCTGCGAAAAGCCCGACCGGGACCTGATAGGGAAAGACGACGGCCCGCGACAGCCAGTCCGCGAGGACCATCAGCGCAGCACCGAACACGATCGCCGCGGCGAGCTGGTGCCGGCCATGGGCGAAGCCCGACAGCCGGGCCAGGTGTGGGCCGACGAGCCCGATCAGGCTGAGCGGGCCGATCATCAGCGAAGCCGTGCCCGTCAACAGAGCCGCGAAGCCGGCGGGTGCGAGCCGGCTCGTCGTCTGCGGCAGGCCGACCGCGCGGCTGACGGTCGCGCCGAGCGGCAACACGTCGAGCCAGCGCGAAAACAGGAACAGCGGCAGGACCAGGAAGAGACAGGCGGCAAGCCCTGTCCAGGCCTCGATCGGGCCGGCCCGGTTGGTCGAACCGGAGAGCCAGAGCAGCAGCGCATAGGAGCGCATGTCGCCCTGCGCCAGCATGGTCGAGACGACCGCCATGCACAGCGCACCCATGGCGATGCCGGCGAGCAGAAGGCGCGTCGGGCCGTAGCCGGGGCGAGCGGCGACGCCCAGCATGATCAGCGCCACGGCTAGCGAGCCCGAAGCCGCGCCGAGCAGCATTTGAACCGGCCCCACGACGGGCGCGAACAGCAGCATCAGCGCGAGCCCGAGACCGGCACCGGCGCTGACGCCGAGCACTTCCGGTCCGGCCAAAGGGTTTCCGGTCAGCCGTTGCATCAGCGTGCCGGCCGCGGCGAGCATCGCGCCCGCGGTTGCCGCGACGACGATGCGCGGCGCGCGGAAGGGCATCAGATCGGCAAGCAGCGGCCCGGTCGCTATGCTCCAGCCGTCCGGGCCGGGGCCGAGTATCAGCGCGATGGCGCAGAACAACGCCAGCAGAACGCCCCCCGCCAGGACGGCGACCCAGGGATGGCCGAGCCTGGCTATCGTATGCCGGCCGCCGATCGTCCGCGGCGGGATGGTGTGGCGCAGCTGCCGGGCCATCCAGAGCAGCAGCGGGCCACCGAGCAGCGCTGTGGCGGCGCCGGTCGGTGCAAGGTCGGCCGTCGCCGAGCCGAGCAGTTGCACCGCACTATCGGTCACCGAGAGTAGGATCGCACCCGCGAAGGGGGCAGCGATGAGGAGGTCGCGCAGGCGGCGTGCTCCCGCTGCCCGGGCGATCACCGGGGCAGCGAGCCCGACGAAACCGATGATGCCGACCTCGGCCGTGACCGAAGCCGCCAGCCAGACGGCGACGAGCAGGACGAGCAGGCGCATGGCTGGGAGGGCAAGGCCGAGGCTGCGCGCATTGTCGTCGTCGAGCGTGAGCAAGGTGAGCGGGCGCAGCAGCAGCGCCGCGGCGATGGCGCCCAGCAGGAGGCGCGGCGCCAGCATCAGCGGCGCGTCCCAGCTCTGCTGGTTGAGCGAGCCGGCGCCCCAGATGAAGAGCGACAGCACATACTCGCCCTTGGCCAGGATGACGGTCGCGCTGAGGGCGGCGGCGATGAGCGAGATCACCATGCCGGACAGCACGACCGTGACCGGATCGAGTTTCTGCCGCCAGGACAGCGCCAGCACGATCGCCACAGTGGCGAGGCCGCCGGCAAGTGCGGTCAACTCGCGCGACAGGGCGATCAGCGCCGGCGCGTGGACGGTCGCGACCGTCAGCGCGAGCTGGGCTCCGGACGCAATGCCGAGCGTGGAGGCATCAGCGATCGGGTTGCGCAGGACCTGCTGGAACAGCACGCCCGAGAGGCCGAGCGCCGCGCCGCAGATCAACGCCGTGGCGAAGCGTGGCATCAGGCTGTGCCAGAGCAGGATCCGTTCGAGTGCGGCGGTGACCGCGGGATCGCCGGGGAGCGCGGCACGGCCGAGGATGACCGCGGCGCCGAGCAGGAGCGCGATGGCGACTGGCAGCAGCCAGCGCAGCATGGCGAGCGGAAGCCGGCTGCTAGCCACGGGCTGCACCTGCGTAACGCTCGATGGCGGCGACGAGCAGCCGCGCGAAGCGGCGTGCCGCAGGCAGGGCACCGAAGGGGTTGACCGGCTCAAGCGTGAGAACGCGTCCAGCCACGACATTTGGCAGCGCATTCCAGAACGCGCTGCGGCCGAGGATGCGCGTGGCATCTTCCGGCACGGGCGGGATCACGACGATCCAGGCTTCCGGGATTCGGGCCAGCGCCTCGAGGCCGACCGGCGCCATGGCGGAATAGCTTGTGGCTTGCGTCCAGGCATTGGCGACGCCGAGGCGCGCCAGCACTTCCCCGAACATGCTGTCGGCGCCGAAGACGCGAAAATGGCGGGCATCGCCGAGATTGATCGGGATGACGGGGCGGCCTCCGAGGGCAGCGATCCGGCCGCGCAGCCCGGCGAATTCGGCTTTCGTCTCCGCGACGAAGCGCTGCGCCGCCGCCTCCGCGCCGAGCCGGCGGCCGATCGCCAGCGTCATCGCCTCGGCGGCAGAGAAGGGGGCGACGCCTTGTGCATAGATCGTGAAGCTCTCGACCGGCGCGATCAGCCCCAGTCGCTCCGCCGAGGAAGCATAGAAATTGGAGATGAAGATCAGCTCCGGCCGCACCAGCTGCAGCATCTCGAAATTGACGGTGCCGCGCAGGCCCAGATCCGCCACGGAGGCCGGCACGGCAGGCTCGACCGCGACCTCGCGGAACTGCAGCAGCTCGGTCGCGGCCACCGGCGTGATGCCGAGGGCCAGCAGCGTTTCCAGCACGGCCCAGTCCACCGTCGCCACGCGCGTTCCGCCCACGCCGGAACCTGCCGCGCCGCTCGCCGGGCTAGCCGCGGCAGCGGCAGCCGCAAGGGCGAGCAAGGTGCGCCGCGTCGGGGCCGCCGGCTGCGTCATGGCCGCGACTCGTGGATGCAGGGGATGCGGTTGGTCATGCGGAGCCGCGCTTCGTGAGACGAAAAGGCCGTGGCTCGCGCCACGGCCTCGACATAGGGCCGGACAGGCCGGCCTGCTACCATTTGTAGTTGGCCGACAGCGTCACGGTGCGGGCATCGCCATAGCCGCAGCTCGAATAGCCCTGGCAGCTCTTGACGTAGGTCTTGTCGAACAGGTTCGAGACGTTCACCGCGACGCCCCAGTCGCCGATCTTGTAGCGGATGGCGGCATCGACCAGCGTGACGGCGGGGACCTTCAGCGTGTTCTCGTTGTCGACCCAGGAGCTTCCGACATAGCGCACGCCGGCTCCAAGCCCGACGCCCTTCAGCGGCCCCTCCGTGAAGGTGTAGTCGAGCCAGCCCGACGCGGTGACTTCGGGCACGATCTGCGGCGTCTTGCCGACATAGGCGGGCCGCGTGTCCTTCGTCGTCTCCAGGTCGAAGGCGGTGAAGCTCGCCAGCACCTTGAGGTTCTCGGTGAGGTTGGCCTTCGCCTCGAATTCGACGCCGGTCGAGGTGACTTCGCCGAGCTGCTGCTGGCCGAAGGGGTTGAGCACCGTCGGAGCCGGGTTGACCACGTTCTGCTTGACGAGGTGGAACACCGACGCCGTGAACAGCGCATCCATGAAGGCCGGCTTGTACTTCAGGCCGGCCTCGTACTGATAGCCTTCCTCCGGCTTGAACGGCGTCGCCGGGCCGCCCGCAAGATTGGGGACGGCGTCGAAGACCGGGTTGAAGAAGGTCGCGGCGCTGACATAGGGCGTCAGCCCATTGGCGAACTCATAGGCCAGGCCGGCGCGGCCCGAGAAGGCGGCTTCGTTCTTGCTGTAGCTTGGCGAGAACAGCAGCCCCGGCGCGCTGACGGACTTCTTCTTCACATAGTCGTAGCGGCCGTTGAGCGTGACCAGCCAGCCATCGCCGAAGCGGATCTGGTCCTGCAGGTAGAGCCCCATCTGATTGTGGCTCAGGTCCTGGTCGAGATAGACCGAGGCCGGGCCCTGCGGCGCGCTGAAGACCGGGTTGGTGACGCTGATCGGCGTGGCGCCGCCCGAGGCCTGGGTGTGGTCGATGTTGAAGTACTTGTAGTCGGCGCCGAGCAGCAGCGAATGGCCGAGTGCTCCGGTCCGGAAGCTTCGCTCGAGCCGGTTGTCGATCAGGAAGGTGTTGACCGCGGTGCGCTCCTGGAAGCCGATGCGGTAAAGCTGGTAGTCAGGGGCCAGCGGCTGGAACCGGTCGCCGAAGGGAGCGTCCGGCCCGGCATAGCCGAAGCCGTAGGGGCCGAGCTGCGAGCCCCTCATCCGGCCGTAGCGGGCGTTCTGGCTGAAGCTCCAGCCATTGTCGAACTGGTGCTGGAACTCGTAGCCCAGCATCGTCTGGGTGCGCTTCTGGCTGTCGATGTCTGGCTCGCCGAGAAAGGCCTTGCGGCGGATCTTGCCGAAGGGCGCGTCGACGACCGTGCCGACATAGGGCAGGAAGCCGCCGCCGGCATGAATCTGGTCGAGCGCCTGATAATAGCCATAGGCGGTGAAACGGGTCGCCCCGGTCGGCTGGTAGGCGATCTGCGGCAGGATGAAGCCGCGAAAATCGCGGGACACGTCGGTGTACTGGTCGCCGCCGCTGAGGCGCCCGGTGAGGCGCGTGCTCCAGACGCCTTGCTTGTCGCTGACGCCGATGTCGACATTGGTATAGGCGTTGCCGAACTGGGTGATTCCGGCTTCGACCAGCCCGAAATTCTTGCCGTTTGGCCGCTTGCTGACGAGGTTGACGATGCCGCCGGGGTTGCCGCCGCCATAGAGCACCGAGGAGGGGCCCTTCAGCACCTCGACGCGCTCAAGCTGGAACGGGTCGATCTGGAAGCCGCCGAAGCCGAAGGCGTAGTTCGACAGCCCGTCGAGGAAGACGCCGCTCTGCGTCGCCTGGAAGCCGCGAATGAAGATCCAGTCGGTGTCCGGGTCCGGCCCGAAGGGCTGGGCCGTCACGCCAGAGGTATAGCGCAGCACCTCGTCGACCTTCTGCGCGTTGCGGTCCTCGATCTCCTGCCGGCCGATCACGGAGACCGATTGCGGGATCGCGGTAATCGGCGTGTTCGTCTTCGAGCCGGTGGCCGTGCGCTGGGGAACATAGCCGTTCACCGGTCCAGTCGCCGTCTCGGCCTGGCCTTCGACGACGACCGCATCGAGCTGGACGGTCCCGCCCGGCGCCGCGGGAGCCTGCGCGAAGGCGGCAGGGCCGCACGTCAGGGCGGCGAGCGAAACGGCTGATGCAAGAATAGATCTGATTTTCTTTGATCTAAGGTAGTTCATTTTTAGATTCCGTCCCAAATAAAGGCGGCAATGTTGATCTATTCTGATTTAGAATGGTTCAAAACAAGCTGCGCTCGAAGCTGTTTCTCCGTAACAGCTAATCCATCGGGCGGATTGATCGTTTCTGTTGTGTATTGAATATTCCTGGGTGTCGACCCGCTAATTCATGTGGCATAGTTGTATTTTGGCCGCTCGCCGGCGCCAGGTCGGGAAATGTCAATGTCGTTCCAGCCGCGGATGAAGTCTGTGCGAGAAGGCGTGTCGGTCCTCGATCCGCTGAAATGCCGCGTGTTCAACGGGATCGTCGCCGATCTCTGGTGCGCTCAGTGCGACCGGGACGCGCGCGGGGAATATGTCTCGGCGGATCCGCGTCTCTTCATCGTCCTGGATAGGGTCGGGGGCGAATTCGAGACGCGGCTCGACCGGCTGCGGGGCAAAGCGAGCCCGTCACGGCCGGGCTCGATCAGCTATCTGCCGGCAGAGGTCCCGGTCTGGGGGCAGACGAATGAGAGCCTGCGGATCAGGCATCTGGACCTGCATTTCAACCCGGAGCTGATCGCCGAGCGTCTCTCGGAGCGCCTCGACGTCGCCCTGCTGGCGCAGCCCCGTATCATGTTCGAGAACGAGCGCATCATGGCGCTGGCGCACATGATCGCCGCCGAATGCGCCGCCTCCGATGCCCGGCATGATCTCTATGGCGACAGCCTCGCGCTGGCGCTGCTGATCGAGCTCTTCCAGGTCCGTCGCGCCCAGCCGCGCAAGCGTTCGTCGCTGACACCAGGGCAGTTGCGTCGCGTGACGGATTACATCTCTGCCCATTGCGGCACCAACATCCGGCTTCAGGATCTCGCTGCGCTGGTGGACATCTCCCAATCCCACTTCAGCCACGCCTTCAAAGCGGCGACCGGCCTGCCGCCGCATCAGTTCCAGCTGCAGGCGCGGATCAGGCGAGGGCAGGACATGCTGGCCGCGGGCGAGCATTCGCTGACCCAGATCGCCGTCGAGACCGGCTTCTCCGACCAGGCCCATTTCACGCGCGTGTTCCGCAAGGTCGTCGGCGAGACCCCCGCGGCCTGGCAGCGCGCGCGGCGCAGCCTCGTCGCCTGAAGCTTGATGATTCTTCGTGGAAGCACGCCGTCATCCTGGGCGACCTGAGGGCGTCCCAGGATCGGTCATGGCCTGCCCTGTGACCGATCCCGGAGGTGCGCGGCTTCGCCGCTTGTCCAGGATGAGGGCAGGTTTCTAACGGACCTCATCCGGCGCTGGGTTACCGTTACGCGAGAGAACAGCCCCGCTCGTTGAACCTCCGGCCACCCTGACGCGACGAAAGGGGGACGGAACTCTTCCGCCTGTCATACCCGGAAACGGCTGCCAGGATACCGCGAAGACAATCGAGCTCGGGGAACATCTGCGTATGTCCATGATCTTCTCCCTCTCCCCCGCGACGGGCTATGTCCCCCTCCCGCCGCGCCATTCCCAGCCCGAAGCCGAGGATGCGGGGCGCGGCGCCAAGCCGCTTTTCATTATCGACGCCGACCTGCGGGTGCATTTCAGCAATCAGGGCGCTGCGGCCCTGGCGCGGGAGGGCCTCGGAGCGGGAGGCCGCTTCGTCTGCGCCGACAAGCTCTTCGGGGCCCGCCTCCAGACCTGGCTCAAGCGCCGCTGCGCCGGCGCCGCGCCGGAGGAGATGCGCCTGCCGCTGTCGATGCGCTGCGGCCGCCAGATCGTGATCGATATCGTCCATCTCGGCGGCGCCGGCATGGACCTGTTCGTGCTGACGGTCGACGATCCGCAGCGCTCGCTTGATCGCAATGTCGAGCAGGTTGCGGATGCCTGCGGGCTGACACCGACCGAGGCGCGCATGCTCGGCCTGATTGTCAAGGGGCTTGATACGGTGGTCGCCGCCAAGAAGCTCGGCATCGCCCGCACCACGGCGCGCACGCATCTCCAGCGCCTCTTCGCCAAGACCGGAACCGCCCGCCAGAGCGAGCTCGTCCGCTTCGTCGCCACCTTCGTCGAGGAGGCGGGCTGAGGCCCGTCATTCCCGCGCCCGCGCGTCCACCCAGCCATCGACCAGGTTCAGCCCGAACAGGAACTCGGAGCTGAACCGGTTGCGTATCAGCGGCTCGATCGTGATCTCACGGGAGAGGAAGCCCTGCTCGGCTGCCCGCGCCTGGACCGCCTCGGCATGGGAGACGGCCCTGAAGGCGAGGCGCGTCCCCGGTCGTGCCTGGGCCAGCCGTCCGAGATCGGCACCGATCACCGTCGCGATCTTGGGATAGCCGCCGGTCGATTGGCGGTCGGCCATCAGCACGATCGGTAGTCCTTCGCCCGGAACCTGGATCGCGCCCATCGCGACGCCGTCGGACGGGATGTTGAAGCCGAGCTGGTGGCTGAGCCGAGGCCCTTCCAGGAAGCAGGCCATGCGGTCACCGCGCGGCGAGATCGTCCAGGGTCCGGCCAGGAAGACCGCGATCTGGTCCGCCGAGAAGTAGTCGTCCTGCGGGCCGAGCAGGACACGGATCGTCTCGGCCGGCCGCTCCAGCAGCGGCGCGACGATGCGCCCGGTTGCGATCTCCCCGGCCGCCGCACCGATCGCAAGCCGGTCGCCGGGCTGCAGCATGCGCCCGTCGAGGCCGCCCATCCCGGTGCGTGTATGCGTCGCGCTGGAGCCCAGCACCTGCGGCAGCTCGAATCCGCCGGCGATGGCGAGATAGCTCCACATGCCGGCGGCCCCGGCCCGCAGCTTCAGTTTCCCGCCCGGTTCCAGTCGCATGACCGCCGCCGACGGCATGGCCTGCCCGTCCAGCGTCACCTGGAAGGCCCCGCCGGCGATCGAGACGGTGACAGGGCCGTCCTCGGCCGAAACCTCCATGCCGGCCAGCGAGACCTCGATGGCGGCGCTGCCGGGAGCATTGCCAAGCGCCCGGTTTGCCAGCGCATGGGCAAAAGGGTCCATCGGCCCGGCGCCGGTCACGCCGTAGCGCAGATAGCCGTGGCGCCCGCCATCCTGGACGGTCGAACCGGGGCCGGCAGAAACAATGCGCAGCATCGCCGTCATGGCGTCTGCCTGCGGGCGACGATCTCGCCGCTCTCCGCCCGCGCCTCAAGCGCCGCGAAGGTCGCCGTATCGATCGGCTCGAAACGCAGGCTGTCGCCGGGCTCGAACAGAAAGGCGCTGGCGCGATCGGGCGCATAGAGACGCTCGGGCGTGCGGCCGACGACATACCAGCCGGTCGGCATGGGAAAGCTCGCGATCGCGCTCAAGCCTCCGCCGACCAGGATCGCCTTGCTGTCATGCGGCGGGCGCGGCTTGGTCCGGCGCGAGATCGCCAGCGCCTCGGGCAGGCCGCCGAGATAGGTGAAGCCCGGCGAGAAGCCGTACATGTAGACGCGGTAGCGCGCCGCGGCATGCAGCCGCGCCGCCTCCGCCGCCGGGAGTCCGAGCAGCCCGGCCATCTCGGCGAGGTCTTCGCCATGCGGTAGCTCGTAGCAGCAGGGCACCGTCCAGAGCGCGGCGGCGGTCTTGCGGGCCACCGGCGCGTGCAGGTGCTGCTCGACCAGCGCGATGAGCTTTGCGCGGTCGAGCTGCAGCGGATCGTAGTGGATCATCAGCGAGCGATAGGTCGGGACCAGCTCGCGCAAGCCCTCCGGCGCGGCCGCCGCCAGCGCGGCATCGAGGGCGAGCACCCGGTCGCTGATATCCGCATCGACCGTGCGGCCGAACTCGACCACCAGCGCCGCCTCGCCGGCGTCGAGGAAGAGCGGAGGCGTGGCCGGCGCGCCGTTCATCCGAAGGAGGCGACCTTGACGCCCGCCTCTTCCAGCGCGGAACGGACCCGGCGGGCGGTGGCAACGGCGTGGCTCGAATCGCCATGGACGCAGATCGAGCGGATCGGCGTCGGCAGGCGCCGTCCCGAGAGGGTAATGATCGCACCCTCCGACACCATGGCGACGACGCGGTCCGCCGCCTCCTGCGGATCGCTGATCATGGCGCCCGGAAGGCTGCGCGCGACGAGAAGGCCTTCCTCGGTATAGCCGCGATCCGCGAAGACCTCCTGATGCACCCGCAGGCCGGCGGCCTCGCCGGCGGCGACCTGGGCGGTGAGTGCGGTCGCGAGAAAGGACAGGCCGGGGTCGACAGCCTTGATGGCGCGCGCGATCGCGTCCGCCACGGGGCGCTCTTCGCAGGAGATGTTGCCCAGCGCGCCATGCGGTTTGACATAGGTGATGCGGTGGCCGGAATAGGCGGCCAGCGCCGCCGCCGCGCCGATCTGGTAGGCGACGAGGCGTTCGATCTCGCCGGCCGAGAACGGAATCCGCCTGCGGCCGAAGCCCCAGAGGTCCGGAAAGCCCGGATGCGCGCCGACCGCCACGCCGCGTTCGCGCGCGACCGTGAAGGCATGGGCCATGATCTCAGGGTCGCCCGCATGCAGGCCGCAGGCGATGTTCGCGGAGGTCACGATCGAGAGCATCGCGTCGTCGTCGCCGCAGCGATAGGCGCCGAACCCCTCGGCGAGGTCCGCGTTGAGATCGATCGTCGTCATGCAGCGCTTCTCCTCAAGCCGGGCTCGCGCCGGTGCGGCCTCGAATCCCCTCAGATTACGACGATCCGCCCCGTCCGAGATAGACATCGCTTGGCTCTGCGAGGTGCCCGCGTTATCGCCGAGGCGGTTCTCCGCGAGATCGCAATTCGTTGTGGCGGCAAGGAACCCGGGCGCCTCTCCAGCGTTGATGCGCTGGCCCGAAAGACCGGGGCTGGGGAACACGGCGGTGGAAGAGCTGGATGTCAACGAACGCTATCGCCTGCTCGTCGAGGCGGTGACGGATTACGCGATCTACATGATCGATACTGACGGCCGTGTCGCAAGCTGGAACGCCGGGGCACGGCGCTTCAAGGGGTATGACGACCAGGAGATCATCGGGCGCCCCTTCTCCGATTTCTACACCCCCGAGGACCAGGCCGTCGGCCTGCCTGCGCACGCCCTCCAGAAGGCCCGTACCCAAGGCCGTTTCGAAAGCGAGGGCTGGCGGGTCCGCAAGGATGGCACCCGCTTCTGGGCGCATGTCATCATCGACCCGGTCCTGCATCCGGTGACGGGTAATCTCCTGGGCTATGCCAAGATCACGCGCGACCTGACCGAGCGCAAGCAGCGGGAGGATGCGCTGCGCCGCAGCGAGCAATCGTTCCGGCTGCTGGTGCAAGGCGTCACCGACTACGCCATCTTCATGCTTGACGAGCAGGGGATCGTCTCAAACTGGAATGCCGGCGCAGAGAGGATCAAGGGCTATCTCCCCGAGGAAATCGTCGGCCGGCACTTCTCGATATTCTACACCGAAGAGGACAGGGAGGGCGGCCTGCCGGCGCGGGCCCTGGACATCGCCCGCTCTGCCGGCAGCTTCGTGACTGAAGGGTGGCGGGTGGCCAAGGGCGGAAAGCGCTTCTGGGCCGCCGTGGTCATCGATCCGATCCGCGACGATGGCGGCACGATCATCGGTTTTGCGAAGATTACCCGCGACATGACGGCGAGCAAGGAGGCCGAACGGGCGCTCGCCGCTGCGAGCGAGGCGCTCTACCAGTCGCAGAAGCTCGAGTCGCTCGGCCAGCTCACCGGCGGCGTCGCCCATGATTTCAACAATCTGCTGACCGCGGTGATCGGGAGCCTGCAACTGCTGAGGAAGCAGGTGACGGATGACCGCCAGCAGCGCCTGATCGACAATGCGCTGGAGGGAGCGACGCGCGGGGTCACCCTGACCCAGAGAATGCTCTCCTTCGCGCGCAAGCAGGAAATCCAGCCGCGTCCGGTGGAGCTGCTGGAGGCGGTCTCCGGGATGCGGCCGTTGCTGGATCGCTCGCTCGGGCCGGAGATCCAGCTCGACATCGCCATTCCCGACGGCCTCCTGCCGGCATTCGTCGACCTCAACCAGCTCGAGCTCGCGATCCTCAACCTGGTCGTCAATGCACGCGACGCCATGCCGGCCGGGGGCACCATCACGATCCGGGCCGAGGAGCGGACGGTTCCGGCGGAAGGACCGGACGGTCTCGCGGCCGGCGATTATCTGTACCTGTCGGTGATCGATACCGGCGCAGGCATGGCCACCGATACGCTGGCCAAGGCCGTCGAGCCCTTCTTCACCACCAAAGGTGTAGGCAAGGGCACGGGGCTGGGGCTTTCCATGGTGCTCGGAACGGCCGAGCAGCATGGTGGCCGGCTACAGCTCGAAAGCAGCCCGGGCCAGGGCACCGCGGCGCATCTCTGGCTGCCGGCGAGCGAGCCGAGGGCAGGCCACCCCGAAGCTGCTGCCGCCGCGCCGGAGGCGACGGCACGAACGCTCAAGATCCTCGCCGTGGACGACGACGGTCTGGTGCTGATGAACACGGTCGCCCTGCTGGAGGATCTGGGGCATCAGGTCATCGAGGCCCAATCCGGCAAGGAGGCACTCGCGATCTTCGACGCCAGCGTGGATCTGGTCATCACCGATCATGCAATGCCGGGCATGACCGGCGCCGAACTCGTCGGCGAGCTGATCAACCGCCGGCCCGCTCTGCCGATCATCCTTGCGACCGGCTATGCCCAGCTGCCAGCGGGCCTGCCCGCCACGGTGAAGCGGTTGGCCAAACCGTTCTGGCAGAACGAACTCGACCAGGCGATCGCGGCTGCCATGAGCCGAGATCGCGAGCCGGCGCGTTGAGGAGCGCACCCGAACGACGCTGAACCGCCGGATCTGTCGGAGGATATTGGAGCGGGCAAAGCCCTCGGAGCGTCCCATCATGGTGCGTGTAGGACACATCGCCACGCATCCCTGAATAGGTCGCTTGAAGGGCGAAGCTCCCGCTTGTGTGACGGCTAACCAAGGGTTAGGTTTCGTGCCCCGGGGGGGACGGATGGATGTCGGGTGCGCGCGCGCGGCCATGGTCGTACCATGTGCTGGTCCTGGTCGAGGGCGAAGAATCCTTGTCGAGGCTCGGTGCGATGGAGGTCTGGCTTCGCCAGTGGGAAATTCCCTATCGGGTTGTGTCGGTGCCTCGCAATGATGGTGCGATCCGGGTCTGCTTCTCCGAAGACAAATACGCTCGGGCGTTCCAGATCAAGTTCGGCGCGCTTCGTGTTCCAGCGGATGCCTGTGCCGCTGCGCAAGCGGCCGAATCCTCAAGAATCGATGTCTGCCAGCTCGTCGAGGGCAAATAGCGGGCCTGCCGCCTCCGATAAGCCAGGTTCGATCAGCGCTGGCGCGGACGCATGTTCCCCGCATCGGCGCTCCACGCCGGTCTTCTCAGCAGCTTATATCCGGCTGCCCTGCCTTCAGTGCGGCGGCATTTCGGCGCAAATGGAATTGAACCTGACGTAGCTCAAGCCTATAAGCTCCGGTTGCGCCGACAAAAACTGAATACAGGCGCGCAAATCTGGGGCGGGGGCTCCTGGCATGACGGTTATTGGCTTGACTGCAGCTGCACTGGTCGTGCTGCTGCCGGTCATTGGTTTTGTTGCCTATTGCCGAGCATCGAGCATGGGCGCGCCAGGTGGAAGCGAGACATCCTCGGCGATTCCGTTCGGTAACGTTCGATGAAGCGCTCTTTACTGATTGTGTCGGCATTGCTGCTTGCCGCCGCTGCCGGCGCTGGCTTCAGCAGGGTGAACGGGTCCGCGAAATCGAGCGCCAGCTCTTATCATGAGGCCCGCTCGCAAATCGTTGGCGCCCATCTGCGGCAGCTTCCCGGTGACTACATTCTTTTGATGGGAGACTCCCATGCCGAAAGCTGGTTCACGCCGATGGGGTGCAATCTCCCCGTTGTGAACGCGGGTCTCGCGGGGGCGACGGCCCAGTCCTATTCTCGCTTTTTCGCGACCCTGACCCTGCCGCGCCCGCCGCGTGCAATGATCCTGACGATCGGCACGAATGATGCGCAAATCCGCCGTATCGGCGATCCGGACGAGGCGGTTGCAACCTACCAGCGCACGGTCGAGGCGCTCCTGAAAAGGGCGGCGGAGCAGACCGAAAACGTCATCGTAACACCTGTCCCGCCGCTCGATCCCAAGCGCGCCAGCGGCTTTTCGCGTGAGACAGCGTTGCGCTTCTCGACCGTCCTGGAAAACACATGCCGCAAGCAAGGGTGCCGCTTTGTCGATCCGTTTCCTGAGGGGACGGAGCTGTTCGATGGCGTCCATCTCGTCGATTATGCAAGGTCCTACGGAAATATCTGGGCTGCGCTGTGCCCCGCAATCAGCCGCTAGAGTGATCGGCCCGTTCGCCGGCAAATGGCAGAGAATTCAGGCTTTTTCGTCCGAATCGGGCGGTCCGTGATGGTGCGTCAGTCGATCATGTTGCTTGGGTTGGCTTCAGCGCTTACCGGATGTGTCTCCCTGACGGCAGCGACACCAATCACGGGGCAAAGTCCGGTGCCGCCCGGCTGGAAAGCCCGGATCGTGTCCGGCGCGTCGGATGTGTGAAATGATCCCAGCTCCATTCACGATGCCGAAATCTCGTGGACGGTCCAGGATCCCAACAGCTCCGAGCGCCTGGTTTGTGTTCGCGCCCAGAGGCGCGACGCAAACGGCCAATGGGAGAAGAAAATGTGTCTGATCTCATTCAGCAAGACGGACTTCATTCTGCGCGGCAGCTGGAACAGCCCGTTTTGCGCCAATCCGTCGCTACACTGGCAGCCGTTTCCGGAAATCCGAGCCGCCCGAGGGTAATGCGTCGATGACCCGCCGGCCTGCACCGGCGGGCCTTGTCGTAAATCGCCGCACTCGGGGGCAGTGCTACTGATCGAGGTTCCAGGTGTGGAGGGCTGTGCGCCACTGGCCGTCCTCCCGCTTGAGGACATTGACCCAATGGCCGGCCAGCTTCTTTCCGCCGGCATCGGCTTGCCAGCGCCCATAGGCATAGCCCTCGTTGCCCTCTCCATTGCCGCCCTGGACCGTGATCCTGTGGTCCTTGACGCCTCCCTTGATGAAGCCCCCGAACAGTTGCGCGGCTCCCTCCTGGCCGGTGACCGGCTGGCCGCCGGCGGGCAGGATCACGGCGTCGCGGGTGTAGGCTTTCGAGAGTTTGGTGGCGTCACTGGCATTGAAGGCTGCGTCCCGCTGGGCCGCGGCCGCCGCCGCTTGTGTTTTGAAGTCCTGCGCGGATGCTGCTCCTCCAGCGAATATTCCGGCAACAACAAACAAACACCTGGTGACTGGTTTCACGGCTCCCTCCCTTGTGAGATGCCACCCAGCATCAGGAAATATGCGCTCGAACCCCTTTCAAGGCTACGCCATTTCGCAAAAGCGCCTTATGGCGCCGGATAACGCTATGATTTCAGCGCTTGGGGCTGGTGCTGCGAGAGAGGATTGAAATCCCTCAATCTCAGCCTTTCCATCTGATTATAAAGGGTTTTTCAGCCCGAAATTTCGATCCTATGTACCTCTTGCAGGTATCAGTGGCAATACCAGCTTTTTGGTCAATCGACAGGATCGACGCTGTAGACGTTCGTAATGCGATAGGCGTGTGGGCTTCCCCGGACAGTCTCGACGTTCACATCGACGACAAACGCCTTCTTCAGCGGATTATCGTCCTCGCGTAGTTCGGATTTGATGCGCTGGCCTGCCAATTCGGATGCATAGACCAGCTTGAGCGGTCGCTCGCTGATGGTCCCAATGATACCTTTCTCACCCGCCGCCCGTCCGGCGCGAGCCGCGTCTAGACTAGCCTGATGTAGTGACATCACAACTTGCTTGTATTCGCTTTGGGAGGGGGCTTGGCGCTCGATTTGCTCAGCTGCGATATTGTCTCGAACAATCCGTGCCTGATGCGTGCTCACTGCAAATTCGCTTCGCACCTCTTCACCGGAGCCGTCGCGGCGTACATAGCGTGCCTTCATCTCCAACGATCCGGATGGATCCTTGGCAATGGCGGTGACCGCCCGATAGAAACCTTGCAGGTCTTTCAATGAAGCGTCTGGGTTGCGTCCGCCCGGCGCGAGCCAAGGACTAATCTTGGCTCGAACCATATCGACAAAGTCGACGATCGTCTTGACCCGCTCCATGTCGGAAACGATGGGGGCAAGGACCGCGACAACATCGACGATAATGGAGCCAGAGCGGACTGTCTTGACGATCAGCTTCGCTTCTTCATCGTCCGTTTCAGCATGCGTGCGCTCATAGTGCCGCCGAAACTGTTCTTCGAAGGTTTGTAGGCTTTCGATGAAATCACGAAGCTCAACGGGGTCATTTGTATCAATCCTGATGGTCAGGATCGCATCCGCATCACCGATGGCAGCCAACACATCGCTCATGCGCTCTCCGGCATCTCGCGCTTCTTCCGCTTCGCCTTTGCGTCGCGGGCGGCCTTCCTTGCCTCTTCCCGGTTGGCTATCATCGCGGGCGTCAGTTTCTGGGAGATGCCTCGCTTCTTAGTCTTGGCGGTCCTGCGTTCGCGCGCGGCATCGCGCGAAAGGTCCAACGCCTCGTATGTCTGAGCATCGGCAGCGCAGGCGAGATAGCTAGCGTCCAACGCCGGACCCATCGTGAGAATCGCCGCAATTCGGCGCACCGTCTCGGAAACGTAAAGCGCTTCGTCAAGCTTGAGCGGGCGGCCAAGAACGGATTGCTCGCGGTAGCTCAGCCATTTCTTGATGACCTGATAGCCGCCAAGCGTATAGTCCCAAACCTTCTCGGGGACATTGGCCCAATAAACGTCAGTGTTGAGAAGCACGTCATAGGTCTTGCCCCCGATAAGCCCGAGCAGGGTATCGAAGGGCATCCCCTGCTGCATGGCTTCTGCTTCGAGCGCGGCGCGTTCCTCGGGCGTGTAGTCCCGCAGGAGGGTTAGGCCGCGACCGGGCATGACGATTGAGCCCCCGCCGGCATTTTGGACCGAGCCCCAGCCGGCCGTTAGCGCGAGGTCAGCGGCTTCAATCGCTGCATCGCCTCGCTTCGTCGCGACGCCAAGCACACGTAAGCCGATCCGCAACGTCCCTATCGAAACGCCGGGCGCTGGCGTCTCGGGGTTGAGAAGCGTCGCCAATGTCTCGCCGAGATCAGCCGATAGCTTGAGCGTTTCCGCCATGCCAGGGATTGGCACGCGAGGCCAGTCCATGCGCAATGCGCCCTCGTTGTCCGCTCGATAAGCTGGGGAATGCAACAGGGCTATCGCAGCGTAAAACGCTGCCTGCGGTTGCTGTCCTCGATCCTTGAGGAACTTATGGACTCCACGTGGGGTATTGGGCGTCAGGCTACCAGATTGCGCATCCTTAACGAACAACGGGAAATTGGTCGAGCCCCGGTCAATTAGGTCGAGACATGCGATCGGCCCCGTAATCTGAGAGGATTGCCAATCGCTACGCGGCTTTTGCTGAGTTGATAACGCAAGATTTCCTTCCGAAACGTGGGGCAAATACTCTGCACGCTTTTCATCGAGCAGCTTGGTTTCCGGCTCCCAATAAAGCCAGCGCACATCGAAAGGACGGTAGACATAACGCCTGATGTGCCCCGGCTCCACGCCGCGCTGTTGCAATCTCGCGCGCGTCGCAATGGGATCGAACCGATCCGAGCTGGCCATTACCTGAGGGTAACGCTTCTGAACATCGTCATTGCTTATCTTCGGGTTGAAATAGTCGGCGATGCGACGGGCTAGTGCATTTTCGTCGATATCGACAAGAAATTCGTCGCGGCTGGTCTTCACGCCGGGAAAGGAAGTCGGGAAGAGGTCGGGTAGGGATGTCCAATCAAAATAACCCATACCTGCAGATGCCGCAATGAAGGGTAGTCCTAATTCCAATATCGGTGTAATTTTCTGATAGAGAAGAGCTGATTTTACTTCAGAGCTATCTAATAATTCTTTACGTTTTTTAGTGCCCCAAAGGTCTCTATACTCTATGCTGTTGATAGATTGATGATCTTGTTTCCGAACCAGCGTCGAAATCGCGGTGCCTTTTCGGATCCCTTCGCGATTATGCTCAGTGGAAAAGATGGATGGATCGGGTGCGCCGTCGGGCGTTTTCTTGCCAGTCTTCCGACTGTCTCCGTTCAGATTATCGATACGCACGATGTCGAATGCTTCGAGGTACCGCTCACGCATTGCAGGATGCGAGAGACCGTCCAACCATTCTGAATTTGTAATGAGGCAGACGACGCCTTCGCCGGCATCCCCATAGTGAAAGCGCATATCGTCCGACAAGAGGTCCTTTTTCTCTACCGTCAGCTTCTGGACGATACGCCGCTCGGCCATGCGGAAGAAGCGAACATACGGGTCATTGAGCCCTTGTCCCTCGGGTCTGCGCACCTTCTTGGGATTTTTGTAGGCGTTGGTCAGCGCGCGCTCTTCGGGGCCTTCGGTGACGCCCGCGAACCCGTTGTACGGTGGGTTCCCGATGATCACGAGAATCGGCGAATCCTGCTTCACTTTATCGGCGGCTGCGCGCTCTTGTTCCAGTTCGGGGAAGGGCAGCGGCTTCGAGACATGCGGCTCCCACCCCGTCAGCGCGTTGGTGAGAAACACCCCCGCGCGTTCGGTACCGGCATCAAGCGAGACGCCCATCTCGCGAAGAGTGAGGCCAACCTGAAGATGCGCCACGACAAAAGGCGCGGGCATGATCTCGAAGCCAAAAACGCGATTTAGCGCTGCTTGCTTGACCTTCTGCCCCTTCAACCCGCCCAGCGCCTTACCGTCCAACGTGGTGCTGATCCGCTTGAGCACGGCCGCAAGGAACGCGCCTGTGCCGCAGCATGGGTCCAGCACGTACACTCGATCGGACGCCAGACCGTCATCAATGCCCAAATCCTCGCGCAGTGCCATATCGACCCGCGCGACCATGTACTTCACTACTTCGTTCGGCGTGTACCAGACTCCAAGTTCCTTCCTCAGTTCGGGGTCGAACGCTTCGAGGAAAGGCTCATAGAAAAACTGCACCGCATCGGCGTCGTTGAAGCGCTTGAAGAATTCCCCGGTGTCGACCCGGTTCAAAGTAGCAGCGGTCCAATCCAGCACTTCGACAAGTCGAAGGGGCTGCAAGTGCATCGGGCTCGCCATCTGCTGGAAAAGTGTGCGGATGAAGGGCACGGTCAGGTGCCAAACCGCTGCCCGCCAATCAAACCTAGGCGAAGACCGTGGCACCTCGCGGGCCCAAAGCACCCATGCGGAGAACACGCCATAGAACAGCGTTTGCACAAGGGTGGAACGAAAGAAGTGATCCCCCTTCTCGGCTTCAAACCGGACGCCTAGGGCTTCCTCAAGCGACGACCGGACGTTCACTAGCGCCGGCATGTCACCTGCCTCCTCGACGCGTTGCAACGCGTCGCGGGCAATCGCCTTGGTCTTGAAGATCGTGCACCCAGCTCGAAATTTCATCGTGGGTGACGTCGAGAGCGTCCTCATTGCCACGATGGTTGGTGAAACTCGCCGCCTCGCGCCGGAATTTCGTAAACGTCTTCTCTCTCACGATCTTGCCGCCCGTTCCACGGGTGCGTGCGGCATGCTCATCGTCAATGATCGACTTGAACGTGATCGGATCTTGAGGCTTAGCAGGGGCCACCTCAGGCGCGTCCAGACGGGGGTAGCGGCGCATCGAATAGTCGCGGTGCGCCATCGCCTCAACGTGCTTGAATGCGTCGCGGACGGCGAGACCGATATCCTCTAGCAGTTCATCGTGGCTTTCGTCGGTGATCCGCCACCCGCGCTTTGAAAGCGCCTCGTCAACGAAGTCCCCGACCAACATGTCCAGCAGTTTGATGCGGGCCTCACGGTCGTGGTCCAGCTCGAGTGCTACGTCCATTGCCCCGGCGAAATCCTGCCACTGCTCCGGCTTGCCCGGCTCATGCTCATGACGGGCATTGATTTCCCGATGAACCTCCCCGGCAAGAGCCTGTCGCTCCATGGACGACAAGGTTCTAGGGCCATTCCTCAAGGTGAGCCAAAATTTCTCGATGGCGTCGTGGGCCTCGACGAAGCGCCGCTTGGCTTCGGGCCGGTCTTTCGTGCCAAGGCTAACCTTCGCGTGGGTGCCGATCTTGATCGGGTGCAGCTTCCCCGACACCGGAACGCTGATCCGTTCGCCTCTCGCTTTAGCGGCAAGGTCGGCTGGAACGATGATCCGGCAGTAGAAGGTGCCGGTTTTCGGATGGGGCCAAGGCTCAGGCATTTTGAGGCTCAAAGGTACCACCCCCATGTACCACCGGGGGCCGGAAAACCTCAAAGAAATCAGAAAGTTCAACGTTGTCAACGTTGGGTGCTGGTGCTGCGAGAGAGGATTGAACTCTCGACCTCTCCATTACCAATGGAGTGCTCTACCACTGAGCTACCGCAGCAGGATCGATCGGCCATGGTGTCTGGCGGTCGCCATAGGCGAGGTCAGCGCGGGCGTCGTTCCGAAGCGGCGTCCTGATGCCACAAGCCCTGCGCAGAAGCAACCCGTCTCGTCGCGGTTATGACAGTGATATCGACAGTGATGTGCGCGGGGCGCCGTCGGTCGCCTGGCGGCAGGCCTGTCGGCCGCGTGTTGGCGGGCTTGGGCCGGCTCAATCGGGCAGGAGAAGGCGTGGATCGATGCGGAAAAGCCGGGCATCGCCGAGCATATGGGCGCTGAAGCCTACGCCCAGCAGGGGGCGGAAGGCCGCGTCGCGCAGGTTGAGCCCGCCCGCATAGGCGCCCATCGCCGGCATGACGCAGCGCCGCCCGGAGATCGCGAAGCTGCGCCGGCGCAGCGCCCGCCCGCGCATCCTCACCTTGGCGGCGGGGTGGAGATGGCCGGCGATCTCGAAGCCCTTCTCGGCGGCATCCGGCTCGTGCCGCAGCGTGACACCGGACAGCATGATCGTGGCCGCTGTGTCCCCGCCCATGGTCCCGCTGATCTGCGGATCGTGGTTGCCCGTTACCCAGAGCCAGTCGCGGCCGGCCTGCAGCCGACGCAGCGCGGCGAGATCGGCGGCATTGATGCGGGTTTCCGCCCCGCCGTCATGAAAACTGTCGCCGAGCGCGATGATGCGGGCGGGGGCGTGGCGTGCGATCGCGGCTGCAAGCGTGGCCAGCGTCGCGGCGGAATCATAGGGCGGCAGGAAGACTCCGCGCGCGGCATAGGCCGAACCCTTCTCCAGGTGCAGGTCGGCGACGACGAGCGTGCGCTCGTCCGGCAGCCACAGCGCGCCGGAGATGTCGGGCAGGGCCGCGAGCCGCCCCAGCATGAAGGCCGGCGCGATTCGCGATACGGCCACGGTCGCCGCTACGTTCACGCCATCGCCTCTTCCGTCAGCATCGCTTCCGCCTCCGCCAGGATCTCGTCCGCCGCCTCGCCATAGACCGCCTCGCGCCCGATCTCGAGCATCACCGAGACGCCGAGCGGCGAGACATGGTCGAGCGGCTGATGCACGATTCGCCCGCTGATCCGTGTCAGCATCTCACCGAGCCGGCGAATGTCGAGCAGGCCCGTCGCCGCATCGGCCCGTGCCGCCTTGAGCAGGATGTGGTCCGGCTCGTGCCGGCGCAGCACGTCGTAGACCAGATCGGTCGAGATCGTCACCTGCCGGCCGCTCTTCTCCTGGCCCGGAAAGCGCCGCTCGATCAGCCCACCGATGATCGCGCAGGAGCGGAAAGTGCGCTTCATCAGCGCCGATTCCGCCATCCATGCCTCGAGATCGTCGCCCAGCATGTCCTGCGCGAACAATTCGTCGAGATCGAGCGCGCCGCGCGCGATCGCGGCGGTTATGTCGCCGAGCGCCCAGCAGGCCATGCCGTAATCGTTGCAGACGAAGCCGAGCGGACGCATCCGCGCTCGCTCCAGCCGGCGCGTGAGCAACATGCCGAGCGTCTGATGAGCGAGGCGGCCCTCGAAAGGGTAGGCGACGAGGAAGAAGCGCCCGCCGCGCGGGAAGGTTTCGACCAGCAGTTCGCCGGGTTTGGGCAGGCGCGATTTCAGCTTCTGTGCGTGCAGCCAGGAGGAAACCTCCTCGGGCAGGGTGTGCCAGAGGTCGGGCGAGGCCAGCATGGCGCGCACGCGGGCGGCGAGGAAGGTCGAGAGCGGGAACTTGCCGCCGTCATAGGAGGGGATCTTCGGGTCGGTGCCGGCGGCGGCGCGCGAGCAGACCGCCTCGTTCTCGACGATCCCTTCGAAGCGCAGCACCTCGCCGGCGAAGATGAAGGTGTCTCCGGCGACCATGGTCTCGGCGAAATACTCCTCGATCTCGCCGAGGATGCGTCCGCCCCGGGTGATTATACCCGGCTGTCCCGCCTTGCCGGCACGCGCCCGGCCGAGCCTGACCTTCAGCATCGCAGCCTCGACGATGGTGCCGACATTCATGCGGTATTGCTGGATCACGCGGGCATGGCTGGCGCGCCAGAGACCGGCCTTGTCCTGCCGGAGCTTGGCGAAGCGCTCATAGCTCTTCAGCGCATAGCCGCCGGTCGCGACGAAATTCACGACCGCGTCGAAATCCTCGCGGGCGAGCTCGGCGTAGGGCGAGGCGGTGCGGACTTCCTCGTAGAGAGCATCGGCCTCGAAGCCGTCCGAGCAGGCGACGCCGAGGACATGCTGGGCGAGGACGTCGAGCGCTCCCAGGCGGGGTGGCGGGGTGTCCTGCGCGGCCTCGTGCACCGCTTCCAGCGCGGCGCGGCATTCCAGCAGCTCGAAGCGGTTGGAGGGGACGAGCAGCGCCTCCGAGGGCTCGTCCATGCGGTGGTTCGAGCGGCCGATGCGCTGGATCAGCCGGCTTGCGCCCTTGGGCGCGCCGAGATTGACGACGAGATCGACATCGCCCCAGTCGATGCCGAGATCGAGCGTCGCGGTGCAGACCACCGCCTTGAGCCGTCCCTCCGCCATCGCGGCCTCGACCTTGCGGCGCTGCTGGGCATCGAGCGAGCCGTGATGCAGCGCGATCGGCAGGTTGTCGTCGTTGAGGTTCCACAGGGCCTGGAAGGCGAATTCCGCCTGCATGCGGGTGTTGACGAAGACGAGGGTCAGCTTGTGGCTGCGGATCGCCTCATAGACCTCGGCCATCGCATGCAGGGTCGTATGGCCGGCGATCGGCAGTTTTCGCGCGGTGTCCAGGATTCCGATGCGCGGCTTCGCGCCGCCCGCCACGGTGACGAGGCCTGCCGGGGTCGTGGCGCCGCCGAGATAGAGCTGCAGGTCGGCGGGCTCGCGCACGGTGGCGGAGAGGCCGACGGCGGAGACCTGCGGCGCCAGCGTCTTCAGCCGGGCGAGATCGAGCGCGAGCAGGTCGCCGCGCTTGGATGTGACGAGCGCGTGCAGTTCGTCCAGCACGATGCGGCGGAGCGAGGCGAAGAACGGCGCGGCGTCGCGATGCGAGACCAGCAGCGCCAGCTGCTCCGGCGTCGTCAGCAGGATGTCCGGCGGGCGCTGGATCTGGCGCGCGCGCTTGGCGGCGGAGGTGTCGCCGGTGCGGGTCTCGATGCTGATCGGCAGCGCCATCTCGCGCACCGGCGCCTCGAGGTTGCGGGCGATGTCGACCGCAAGCGCTTTCAGCGGCGAGATATAGAGCGTGTGCAGGCCGCCTTCATCTCCGCGACCACGCTCGGCAAGCTCCACCAGCGAGGGCAGGAAGCCGGCGAGCGTCTTGCCGGCGCCGGTCGGTGCGACGAGCAGCGTCGAACGGCCGGCACGCGCCTCCTTCAGCAAGGCGAGCTGGTGCGGCCGCACGCTCCAGCCGCGGCTTGAAAACCAGGCGTCGAAAGCGGGCGGGAGCGGGGAGGGGGCGGCCATGCCGGCCGAAGATAGGGCGGGAGATGGGGGAACGAAAGGGGAATGCAGCGCGTCGGGAGGCTGACCCTGCCGCCAGCTCTCGGCAAGATGTGCTGCGGAACGTGCTGCCGCTTGTCGCATTCCTTGAGGTGTGCACCATCCCGATGGCCCGTCGAATTCAACAATTCGACGGGCCGAACCTGCTCCAGCAGAAGAAGGATCCCGTCATGGCGATTGCCAAGAACACGATCTGCCTCTGGTACGACAAGGATGCCGAGGCCGCCGCCCGCTTCTATGTCGAGACCTTTCCGGACAGCGCCATGGGCGCCGTCCATCGGGCGCCGACCGACTATCCCTCCGGTAAGGCCGGCGATGTGCTGACGGTGGAGTTCACGGTCGCGGGCATCCCCTGCATCGGCCTCAATGGCGGGCCTGTCTTCAAGCCCGACGAGGCCTTCTCCTTCCAGATCGCGACCGACGACCAGGAGGAAACCGACCGCTACTGGAACGCGATCGTCGGCAATGGCGGGACGGAAAGCGCCTGCGGCTGGTGCAAGGACCGATGGGGCCTGTCCTGGCAGATCACGCCGCGTGTGCTGACCGAGGCGATGGCTGCGGGCGGCGAGGAGGCGAAGCGCGCCTTCACCGCGATGATGGAGATGGGCAAGATCGACGTCGCCGCGATCGAGAAGGCCCGGCGCGGCTGAGAGGCTGCCGTCAGCGCCGCTCCGCGACGACCAGCAGCCCCGGCACCGGAGCGCCGCGATCCTGACGCGTGCTGGCGGGCTCGACGAGTATCGGGGTCAGCCCGGCTTCCACCAGCCTCTCCCGTAGCCAACCCTCCGCATGCGCGAACCGCCGATCCTGACCGACGACGACGCCCTCGCCCTCATGGCTCTGCACCGTGAAGGCGAACAGGCCGCCGGGCTCCAGCACGCGCGCACTCTGGGCGAAGCAGGGCGCAAGCTCGCCGAGATAGACGAAGACGTCGGCCGCGACGACGAGATCGGCGGACGCGTCTGGCCGGCTGGTGAGGAAGCCGGTCAATCCGGCGACAGCAAGCTTGTCGTAGAGCGGCGTGCCGTCCGGGGCCAACTTGGTCCGCGCTCGCTCGATCATGCGTGGCGAGAGATCGCAGCCGGCGATGAAGCCGCTCTGCTCGTGGATCGCTTCGCCCATCAGCCCGGTACCGCAGCCGAGATCGTAGACGATATCGAACCGGAACGGCCGGCCCGCGTTGCTGCAACAGCGGACCAGCGCCGCCTTCAGCAAGGCAGGGGCACTGTAGTGCAGGGTTTGCGTCAGATGGCTGTCGAAGCGGTCGGCATAGGCGTCGAACAGGGCGCCGGAGAAGTTCTCGGAAGTCGCCTGCTCTGCCGGCAGCGCGCCGATGCGCGCCAGATCGAGCCTGGCTCCGAAATGGTCATTCGGGTCGAGGTCGAGGCATTGCCGCCAGGCCGTGGCGGCCTCCTCGTTGTGGCCGAGCGCTTCCTGCGCCAGCCCGTAGAGATGCCAGGCGGCGGTGAAGCCGTAGGCCTCGGTCAGCGTCTGGTCGAGGATCTCGATGCAGGCCTGGGCGTCTCCATCCTTCAGGGCGGCTTCGGCCCAGACATAGCGGCGGTCGAGCGTCGGGTCGCCGGAGCTGGCGAAATGCGAGGGAGAGCCCTTTTCGATCATGCTCGTGGGCATAACCGAGGACTATGACGCTGGCCAGACAAAGCGCCCGCTGGCGCCCCTCCGAACTTCTGGTGCCGATGCCGGCCGGGCTCTATTGCCCGCCGGCCGACATCTATATCGACCCCGTCAGGCCGGTGGCCCGCGCGCTGATCACCCACGGCCATTCCGACCATGCCCGCTCCGGCCACGGCTCCGTTCTGGCGACGCGCGAAACCCTCGCGATCATGGCGCTGCGCTATGGCGAGGGCTTCACCGAGGCGCAGCAGGTGGCGGTACCCGGCGAGACGATCCGCATCGGCGAGGTCGATTTCCGCTTCGTGCCGGCCGGCCATGTGCTTGGTTCGGCCCAGATCGTCGTGGAGAGCCGCGGCCTGCGCATTGTCGCCTCGGGCGACTACAAGCGCGAGCGCGACCCGACCTGCGCCGGCTTCGAGCCGGTGGCCTGCGATATCTTCATCACCGAGGCGACCTTCGGCCTGCCGGTGTTCCGCCATCCGCCGGCCGCTGGCGAGGTCGCCAAGCTGCTGGAATCGGTCAGGCTCTTTCCGGAACGCAGCCATATCGTCGGCGCCTATTCGCTCGGCAAGGCGCAGCGCGTCATGGCGCTGATCCGCGAGGCCGGTTACGAGCAGCCGCTCTACATCCACGGCGCGGTCGAGAAGATCACCGGCTTCTACGAGAAGGAAGGCATCGCGCTCGGTGAGATCAGGCCGGTCGCGCGCACGGATCGCAAGGCGCTTGGCGGCGAGATCGTGATCTGTCCGCCCAGCGCCGCCCAGGACCTCTGGGCGCGCCGGTTCCCCGACCCCGTCACGGCCTTCGCCTCGGGCTGGATGCGGATCAGGGCGCGGGCGCGGCAGAAGGGCGTCGAGCTGCCGCTGGTGATCTCGGATCATGCCGATTGGGACGATCTCCAGGCGACCATCCGCGAGACGGGCGCCGGCGAGATCTGGGTCACGCATGGCGAGGCCGAGGCGCTGGTGCACTGGTGCGGCACGGCCGGACTCAAGGCCAAGCCGCTCCATCTCGTCGGCTATGGCGACGAGGGCGAGGCCGAGCCTGTCGAGGAGGCCGCCGATGCGGCCGTCTAGTTCTGGATCAGCGCGATGCGGCGACCACCGGGCGGGCCGGCGAGGCCATGCCGGCCATGGCGTTGGCCATGTCGCGGGCGAGGCAGTCATAGCCGGCATCGCTCATATGGAAGCCGTCGGTCGAGAGCGCGGCCTTGAAGGCCTCGGCGTCGAACTGATGCCATTCGCGCATCGCGGCATAGCGGCCGAAGACCGGCACCGCCTCCCGCCGCGCGATCTCGCCGATCGTCTCGACATAGGTGCCGTAGCGCTGCGGCTCACGCACCGTCGGGAAGAACTGCGGGTCGAGGATGGCCAGGGCCGGACCGGCTTCGCGCACGGTCGCGATTCCGTCCGCGACCATCGCCTTGAAGGCGTCGAGATCGCCGCCCCTGACGGCATCGTTGGTGCCGACCTGCCAGATCACCAGGTCGAAGGAACGTTGGGCGAGCGCTGTCTTCAGCCGCAGCAGCGTCTGCGGCGCGGTTTCACCGCCGATGCCGGCATTGACGATCTCGATCTGCGATTTCGGCCAGCTCCTGCCGAGCAGGGCCTGCAGGCGGGCGGGGTAGGTCTTGTCCTTGGCGCTGGCACCGACGCCCTCGGTCGAGGAGGAGCCGATCGCCAGAATCGACAGCTGCTGGCCTTGCGCGACCTTGGTGGACAGCGAGGCCAGCGTCGCGTTCGAGCGGATGATCGGCGTCTCGCGGCAGGAGAAGCCCGCTGCCTGGGCGGCCCCGACCGAAAGCGCAGCGGCGATGACAGGCAAGGCAAGCAACCGAATTGCGGCACGCATCGGCGAGGGTCCCCCCGTGTATGACTTTGCCGGTAAGGTTTTCCGCATGAACGGTCGCTGAACGATGCGCTGCGATACGCCCGATCTTCGGGAGTGTGTCCGGAGGGCCACGGCATGAACCGCTTCGCCTGGCTGCTCGATCGGCTGGCCTATGAGCCGCGCCGCAACGCCAAGCTCGCCCTGATCGCCGATTATCTGCGCACGACGCCCGATCCCGACCGCGGGCTGGCGCTTGCGGCGATGACGGGCGGGCTCGCCTTCCCCAATGCCAAGCCCGGCCTGATCCGCGCTTTGATCGCCGAGCGCACCGATCCGGTGCTGTTCGCGCTTTCCTACGACTATGTCGGCGATCTCTCGGAAACCGTCGCGCTGATGTGGCCGGCACGGCACGGCGCCAACCAGGTGCCGCATCTGCCCGACGTGGTCGACGGGCTGCGCAATGCCGGCAAGACCGACCTGCCGCGTCTCGTCTCGTCATGGCTCGATGCGCTCGACGAGACCGGGCGCTGGGCCCTGCTCAAGCTGATCACCGGCTCGCTCAGGATCGGCGTCTCGGCCCGCCTCGCCAAGACCGCGGCGGCGAGCCTCGGCGGCGTCTCGGCCGACGAGGTCGAGCATGTCTGGCACGGGCTGGAGCCGCCCTATGTCGCGCTCTTCGCCTGGCTTGAAGGGCGCGGGCCGCGGCCCGAAGCCACCGACCCCGCGCCGTTTCGGCCGGTCATGCTCTCGCACCCCGTCGAGGAGGGCGATTTCGCGCGGATGGAGCCGGCCGCGTTCCAGGCCGAGTGGAAATGGGACGGCATCCGCGTCCAGGCCGTCAGCGGAACACGCCCCGACGGCACCCGCGTCACCCGGCTGTTTTCCCGCACCGGCGAGGACATCGCCGCCTCCTTCCCCGACGTGGTCGAGGCGCTGACGCTGGACGGCGCCCTCGACGGCGAGCTTCTCGTGCGCCGCGACGAGACGGTGCAGAGCTTCAACACCCTCCAGCAGCGCCTCAACCGCAAGAGCGTGACGGCGAAGATGCTGGTCGAATACCCGGCCCATATCCGCGCCTACGACCTGCTGATCGACGGCGAGGAGGATCTGCGCGACCTGCCGCTGTCGGAGCGTCGCCTGCGCCTCGAGGGCTTCGTCGCGAAACTCGCGAGCCCGATCGTCGATCTCTCGCCGCCGATCGCCTTCGCGAATTGGGACGAGCTTGCGGCAGCCCGGGCCGATCCGGCCGCCGCGGGCGCCGGCAGCGACGCGGAAGCGGTCGAGGGCTGCATGATCAAGCGCCTCGAATCGCCTTATCTGCCGGGTCGTCCGAAAGGGCATTGGTGGAAGTGGAAGCGCGAGGCGCGGCTCGTCGATTGCGTGCTGATGTATGCCCAGCGCGGCCACGGCAAGCGCTCGTCCTTCTATTCGGACTTCACCTTCGGCGTGTGGCGGACCGGCGAGGAGGGCGCCGATGAGCTCGTGCCGGTCGGAAAGGCCTATTTCGGCTTTACAGACGAGGAACTGGTCGAGCTCGACCGCTATGTCCGCAAGCACACGCTGAACCGCTTCGGCCCGGTGCGGGAGGTGAGGCACGAGGCGGAAACCGGCCTCGTCTTCGAGGTCGCCTTCGAGGGGCTGCAGCGCTCGACGCGGCACAAATCCGGCCTTGCCATGCGCTTCCCCCGGATAAGCCGCATCCGCTGGGACAAGCCGCCGCGCGAGGCTGACCGGATCGAGGCGTTGGAGAACCTCCTGCCGGCTTCGGGCTGAGAACGGCGCGGCGTCATCCCAAATGCGGATTTCGCCCTCCCGCGCGATGCTTTAGCCGGCGGTGGCAAGCTTGAGGTCGGGCGCCGATCTGGGGCAGGATAGCGGCTGGGCAAGGAGATCGGTTTGATATGAAGCGGCAGCCTTCGACACGCATCGTGATCGCGGATGATCACCCGCTCTTCCGGGGCGCGCTGCGGCAGGCCGTGTCCACGGCGATCGAAGGTGCCGATGTCAGCGAAGTCGGCTCGCTCGAGGCGCTCACCGAGGCGCTCGACGGTGGCGGCGACGCCGATCTCGTGCTTCTCGACCTGACGATGCCGGGTGTCCAGGGCTTTTCGGGCCTGCTCTTCCTGCGCGCGGACCACCCCGAGATCCCGGTCATCGTCGTTTCCGGCAATGACGATCCGTCCGTGATCCGGCGCTGCATCGAGTTCGGCGCGCTCGGCTTCCTGCCGAAGACGGCGGATGTCGAGCAGATGGGCGAGGCGATCCGGGCGGTGCTCGAGGGCGGCGTCTGGACCCCGCCGGGCATCGATCTCAATGCGCCCGTGGATGCCGAGACCGCGACCATGGTCCGCAATCTCTCGACGCTGACGCCGCAGCAGGTGCGCGTGCTGATGATGCTGTCCGAAGGGCTCCTGAACAAGCAGATCGCCTATGAGCTCGGCGTCTCCGAGGCGACGGTGAAGGCTCATGTCTCGGCCATCCTGACCAAGCTCGACGTTGACAGCCGCACCCAGGCCGTGATCGCTGCCGCCAAGATCGCCGGCACCGCCTGGGCCACGGCCGGCGCCTCAACGACCTCTTGATTTCGACGGCGTCAGCCCCGGTCAAGCGGCCGGGGGCTCCGACCGGGAATCAGGTCTACGCGTATTGGGAATAAGTCAGCCATGGCCAACGGCAACATCGATCGCTTCCTCGGCGGCTCTCCGCTCTCCGTGCTCGTGCGGCTGCTCTTCATCTCGCTTCTGGTCGGCGCCGCCATGGCCTTTCTCGGCCTGTCGCCGCGCGGGCTCTACGAGGTCGTGGCGCGCTTCGTGCGTTCGCTCGGTGATCTCGGCTTCGGCGCGGTGCGCGAGGTCGGGCAATGGGTCATCGCCGGCGCGTTGATCGTGGTGCCGCTCTGGCTGCTGGCGCGGCTCTTCGCGGCGCGGCGCTGAGCGCTCTCCGGGCGAGCGGCGGATCGATCCGCCTCAGAGGCGCTCGCCGCGCGCGATCGCCTGCGCGTCGCGCCCGACCAGCGCGCTGAGCTTCGACAGGCCTGCCTTGCGCGCCTCGGTTGCGAGCCCGGCCTTGACCGTCTTCACCAGCCCTGGCCCCTGGAAGACCATCGCCGAATAGAACTGCACGAGATCGGCGCCGGCCCGGATCTTGGCGAAAGCGGTGGCGGCCGAATCGATGCCGCCGACGCCGATCAGCGGGAACTGGCGCTCGACCCGCAGGAAGGTCTCGGCCAACAGGCGCGTCGACGGCTGGAACAGGGGGCGGCCCGAGAGCCCGCCCGTCTGGGTCTTCTCCACGCTGCGCAGGCTTTCCGGCCGCGCCACCGTCGTGTTGGACACGACCATGCCGTCGATGCCGCGCTTGCGGGCGACCGCGACCATGCCGTCGAGCTCAGGTAGCGTCAGGTCGGGGGCGATCTTGAGCAGCATCGGGGTGAGCCGGCCGCCGGCGGCGGCCTCGTCGCGCGCGGCGAGTGACCGCGCGATCAAGTCGTCGAGCGCCGATTCGGCCTGCAGGTCGCGCAGGCCGGGCGTATTTGGCGAGGAGACGTTGATCGTCAGGAAATCGGCGAGCGGCGCGAGCCGCCGCGTCAGCACGGCGTAATCGGCGGTGCGATCGGTTGAATCCTTGTTGGCGCCGAGATTGACGCCGACGATGCCGCCGCGCGCGCGCCTTGCCGCGAGCCGCTGCGCCACCGCCTCCATGCCCTCGCTGTTCAGCCCGTAGCGGTTGATCACGGCCTCATCCTCGATGAGGCGGAACACGCGTGGCTTCGGGTTGCCGGGCTGGGGCAGGGGCGTCACGCCGCCGACCTCGACGAAGCCGAAGCCGAGCCCGAGCGCGCCGTCGACGGCCTCGGCATGCTTGTCGAAGCCGGCTGCGAGGCCGACCGGATTGGCGAAGGACAGGCCGAAGGCCTGGGTCGCGAGGACCGGGTCGTCGGCAGCCGGGCGCAGCGACGGGGCGGCTGCGAGCGCCGCGACCGTCAGCCGATGCGCGGCTTCGGCGTCCATGCGATGGATCAGGGGACGGGCGAGGCTGAACAGGGAACCGATCACGCGACGTCCTCCGGAATGATGTGCAACCCGTCCGGGCCGTCTTGCAGCGGCGCCACCCAGCGCACGATCCTCGGATCGAGCGGAGCGTAGAGATGCGGGAACAGGGCGCCCCCACGCGAGGGCTCGTAGCGTAGGGCCGCACCGAGCCGGGCATCGTCGACCGCGATCAGCAGCAGCCCGCGCTGGCCGGCGAAGTGCTTCGCGGCGGTATCGCGCAGCTGCGCGCCCGTCGAGAAATGGATGTAGCCGTCGGCGAGGTCGATCGGCGCGCCGGAAAAACGACCGGCGGCCTCGGCCTCGCGCCAGAGCGCGTCGGGACAGATCTTGTAGATGAGCGGCACGCGTGACCTCGCCGGATAAAGCTGGCGGACGGCATAGCGGCTGCCGGGCGGCTTGGGCAATTTTAATCCGCCGGCCCATGCAAATCAGATTGAAGTCTTATCGGATAGGGGATATTTCCTATTTCGATCCCCGCCCGATCGGCGACCTCTCCTGCAAGGGCTTCGCGGTGCTCTCCCACGACCAGATCTGGAGCGCGATCGACGCGCTTGCCGAGCGCTACGGCTTCACTGCCTCGGGCCTGGCGCGCAAGGCGGGGCTCGACGCGACCACCTTCAACCGCTCCAAGCGCATCGGCCCGGACGGGCGCGAACGCTGGCCCTCGACCGAATCGATCGCCAAGATCCTCGCCGCGACCGGCGCTTCCCTCGACGAGTTCATGAGCGTGGTGATGCGGCGCGGCGTGGCGCCGGTCCGCACCATCCCGCTGATCGGCTTCGCCCAGGCGGGGTCGGGCGGCTTCTTCGACGATGGCGGCTTCCCCGTCGGCACCGGCTGGGAGGAAGTCGCCTTTCCGGGGGGCACCGACGAGAAGGCCTATGCGCTCGAGATATCCGGCGATTCGATGCTGCCGCTCTATCGTGACGGCGACACCATCATCGTCTCGCCGACGGCAACCGTCCGACGTGGCGACCGGGTCGTGGTCAAGACCGTCGAGGGCGAGGTTCTGGCCAAGCAGCTCAAGCGCCAGACCGCCAAGACGATCGAGCTCGCCTCGCTCAATCCGGATCATGCCGATCGGCTGCTGAACCTCTCCGAGATCGCATTCATGGCCCGCGTGATCTGGGCGAGCCAGTAGGTCGCGTCGATCTCAGGCAGCGGCCTGCCGCCGTGACGGCAGCGTCACCCTGAACACGGCGCCGATCTCCGACGGCTCGAGTGCGATCGCGCCGCCATGAAGGCGTACCAGCTCCGCGGCGACGGCGAGGCCAAGCCCCGTTCCGCCGGGCGTGACCGAGCCGCGGAAGGCCTGGAACAGGTTTGCCCGCGCGCGCTCGGGCACGCCGGGGCCGTTATCGGCGATGCGCAGGATGACGGAGCCGCTGCCGTTCTCCGCCCTGACGGTCAGCGTCGGCTGCCCGTCTTCCGCCGTGCCGGCCTGGGTCAGCGCCTGCACCGAATTGCGCATCAGGTTGAGCAGGACGCGCGCCATCTGGTCAGGGTCGCAGGGCACGATCAGCTCGGACGGAGCCTCGTTGCGGAAGACCAGCTGCTTGTTGTCGGAGAGCCCGAGCATCTCGGCCTGTTCGGTCACGAGCTGGCGCAAGGCCACATCCTTGAGGACGGGGGTCGCTTCCGCAGCCCGGCCATAGGCCAGCGTCGCCTGGCAGAAATCGATGGCGCGGCCGAGCGTGGCGATCAGCCGGGGCGCGAACCGCCTGATCTTGGCGTCGCGCGTCTCGGTGAGCTGATCCGACATCAGCTGCGCCGCCGCCAGCATGTTGCGCAGATCGTGGTTGATCTTGCTGACCGCGAGCCCGAGCTCGGCGAGATGTTTCTTGGTCCGCAGTTCGCCGGCGAGCGTCATCTGCATGCGGGCGAGCGCGCGTTGCGCCTCGCCGATCTCGTCGGCCCGCCGCGTCGGCTCGATGATGCGATGCGGGTTCTCTGGGTCGATCTCGAATTCCATCACATTGGCGGCAAGCTGGCGGATCGGCCCGACGATCATCCAGTTGAGGGCGACATAGACGGCGACCGCGCTCAAGCCCGAGATCAGCAGCGAAAGCAGCAGGAGGGTGCCGGCAAATTTCAGCAGGGCGCGCCGCAGCGGCGCCTCGTCGATGATCAACTCGACGAAATCGGCCCCGCCGACCGCCTCGCCGATGACACGGATCGGTAACTCCGCTGGCGGCAACACCAGCGTCTCCAGCGTTTCGCGGATCGAGCCGAGCCAGCTGAGGCTGCGCAGGTCGACGGTGCGGGCGACGGCGGCCGGCGGCATCGAATCCAGGCTGAGGAGACGGCGTGCGCCGCCGACGCGCGCCGCGATGGCCCGCGCGCCGACGCCCATCAGCAGGCGGTTCTCGCTGCCCTCGGGCAGGCCTTCCTCGGGCGCGCCTTCGAGGACGAGCACGGCGATCTGCGCCGCCGCAAGCCGGTCGTTCAGCCAGTTGCGCCGGAAATTGGCGACCGAGGGCAGATAGATCAGCACTTCCGCCAGCATGACGAAGAGCACCGTCAGGACGAGCAGCTTCGCCGACAGCCCGAGCCGGGTCAGGCCGCGCGGCAGGCTGACGGAGAGCTGATTCCTGTTGGACAAATGTGAATCCATCGCGCCGATCCTACCCGAAACGGCGCAGGAAGCCGATGAGCCGGCGCAGACCGGGCTTCGTCGCCATGGGAACGAGGAAGGAGGTCGCGGCCCGTTTCGAAATCTCCGGCAAGGTCGGATGCGGCATGACGAGCTGTGCCATCTCCGACGCGGTCATGCCCGCCCTGAGTGCGAGGCTCCAGGTCGCGATCAACTCGCCCGCTCCGGCGCCGACGATGCTGACACCCAGCACGCGGCCCTTGGCGTTCGTCACCAGCTTGACGAAGCCGTCGGTCACCCGCTCCGCTTGCGCGCGTTCGCTCTCGGCATAGGGCCAGCGTAGCACGCGGATCGCGCCGGCACGGCTACGCGCCTCGTCCTCGGAAAGGCCGATGCGGGCGAGCTCCGGCCGGGTCAGCGTGACATGCGGCACCGCCGCCGGCTCGAACCGGCCCGGCAGCCGGAAGAGCGCATTGCGCAGCACGAGTCTGGCATGCTCCTCGCCGACCTGCCCACCACCAGGAGCGCCGGCAGCGCCGCCGATGGCGTAGACGCGCCGGTTCGTGCTGCGCAGCCTCCGGTCCACCTTCACGCCGTCCGGGCCATGGGCGATGCCCGCGAGTTCGAGGTCGAGAGCCTCGATCGCCGGCCGGGGGTCGGCGGCGACCAGGAGATGCGTGCCTTCGACGGTCTGCTCGGCGCCAGCTTCCGCGCTGGCGAAGGTGAGTCGCACGCCACTCCTGACGGCTTGCGCCTGCACGAGCTCTACCTGCTCATGCAGGGCGATGCCTTCGCGCAGCAGAGCCCGGCGCAGGATCGAAACCGCTTCGGGGTCTTCCCCGCTCAGCAGGCGAGCCTCGTCGATCAGCGTGACCTCGCTGCCGAGCCGCCGCATCGCCTGCGCGAGCGCAGCCCCGGCCGCGCTGCCGCCGAGCACGAGAAGGCGCTCCGGCCGGCGCGTCAGCCCGGCCAGCGTCGCGGCGGTGAGGCAGGGCACCTCGCCGAGTCCCGGGATGGCGGGTGCTGCGGTGTTTGCCCCCGTGGCGATGACGAAACGGCGAGCCTTGATCCTCTGCTCGCCCACCGCAAGCGTGCTGCGGCTGATGAAGCGGCCCTCGCCGCGGAGCACGATCGCGCCCAGCGCGGTCATCCGTTCGGACGAGGCATTCGGCACAGCCGCCGCGAGTACCCGTTGGACATGGTCGTGGACCCGCGCGTAGTCGATCGCCAGCTCGCCGGCGGCGACGCCGAAACGGCCCGAATCGCGGATGGCTTGCGCGGCTGCGCCGGCCGCGACCAGTGCCGTGGTCGCCGTTCCGCCGACATCGCCGCCAATCCGGTCGCGCTCGACCAGCACCACGGGTACCCCGAAGGCGGCCGCTGCCGTCGCAATAGAGAGCCCCGCCGTACCGGCGCCGATGACGCAGAGATCCGGCGTCAGGACAGCGGGCTTGGCAGCCGACGCCGCGCTATCGCTCACGCCGCCCCCTCCATCCTTCGTATCCGCGAAGGAACGCCAGGCCGGCCTCGGCGGTCTGGGATTGGTGGGCTGGCGGGCGAAGTCATGCTGGCTCCCAGGCTCCTGACGTATCTGAATGCTGCAGATGCGTTGCCGGGTGAGCAGAATCAAGCGCGGATCGGCTGCAATCAGGGTGGGAAGCGCTCGGCGCGCCGGAAATTTCCTCGCCTCGGCGCCTGGCGTCGCTTCGCCGCGCTGCGCTCAGGCGACGTTGCGGCCCTTGGGCGGGTGGACATTCGGCACCGGCTCCGGCCTGCCGAAGAGATAGCCCTGCGCGCGCTGCGCCCCGAGCAGCTGCACGGCGACGCGCTGCTGCTCGGTCTCGATACCTTCCACGACGACATTCATCGAAAGGCGGCGCGCAAGCTGGCAGACCGCCTCGATGATCGCCTTCGAGGCCTCGCTCGAATGGACGGTCCGGGTGAAGCTCTGGTCGATCTTCACCTGGGCGAACGGATAGGTCGAGAGATAGGCCAGCGACGAGTAGCCGGTTCCGAAATCGTCCAGTGCGAAGGTAATGCCGATCGTCCGCAGCTCGTCCATTGCTGCGAGCGTCGTCTTGTTGTCCTCGATGAGCAGTGATTCCGTCACCTCCAGAGTCAGCCGGCGCGAGCTGAGATCGGACGAAATCAGGGCATCCTTCACCGCCTGGACGAGGCGGCGCGGTTCGCGGAACTGCAGCGGCGAGATGTTGACCGAGACGCCGATGTTGTCTTCCCAGGAGGCGGCGTCCTTGCAGGCCTGCCGGATCGCCCAATCGCCCATCGTCGCGATCAGCCCCGACTGTTCCGCCACCGGAATGAACAATCCGGCCGGCACCATGCCCCGCGTCGGATGGCGCCAGCGCATCAGCGCCTCGCGCGAAACGGTTTCGCCCGTCCGCAGGTCGATGATCGGCTGATAGTAGAGCTCGAGCAGGCCATCCTCGCAGGCCTGGCGCAGATCGACCTCGATCTCGTGCCGCTCCAGCATCTCCTCGGCCATGGCCGGGTTGAAGAACATCAGCGTGTTGCGGCCGGCGGCCTTGGCCTTGTAGAGCGCGGTATCAGCGTGGCGCAGCAGGTCGGCCGGGGTTGCGCCGTCGAAGGGGGCCATCGCGATGCCGATGCTGGCCGTGACGTAGACCGTCTTGTTGTCGATCGTGAAGGCCTTGGTCATGGCGTCGATCATGCGCTGGGCGATGACCGTGACCACGGCGTGGTTCGCCGCCGGCAGGATCAGCAGGAACTCGTCGCCGCCGAAGCGGGCGAGGACATCGCTGCCGCGGATCGCGCTCTGCAGGCGACTGGCGGTCTCCATCAGGACGCGGTCGCCGATGTCGTGGCCGAGGCTGTCGTTGACCTGCTTGAAGCCATCGAGATCGAGATAGAGCAGGGCGAAGGGGTCGCCGGTGCGCTCCAGCCGGCCGAAAGCTTCCGCGATGTTGCCGTTGTACTCGAAGCGGTTGGCGAGGCCGGTCAACTCGTCGAAGCGTGCCATCTGCTCGATGCGCGCCTCGGTCGCCTTCCGCTCGGTGGCATCCTCGGTCGACATCAGCACGCCGCCCTCCGCCGCCGGAGCGAAGGTCACGACGAGAACCCTGCCGCCGCGGGTCTGGATTTCGCGGTTCGTCGTCTGCTGGGTGCGCTGGATCTCGACGAGCGCCTCCCTGAGGTCGCGCAGCTGTCCGGCCGCGACGACCTGGCGTTCGACCAGAAAGCGGCCGATCGCGGTGATCGGGGTGCCGGGCAGCGCGAGCGTCTCGGGCAGCCCGTAGAGGGCCCGGTGCGGCGCATTGCTGACCGCGAGCTTCAGGTCGCGGTCGAACATCGCCAGCCCATGGATCATCGTGTTGAGCGCGGCGTCGAGCGTGAGGTTCTGCGAATGCAGGGCCGAGGCCAGTGCTTTCGACTGCTTGGTCGCGTCGCTCAGGGCGACGAGATTGCGGTGCAGCGAGTTCGTGATGGCGATGTTGGCCGCCACGTAGAGAAAGGTGAAGTAGCCGATGTACTGATAATACGGGTTATGGGCCTGGATCAGGCCGATCGCCATCGGCACGCAGAAGGTCAGCAGCTGGACTGCGACGAATTTCGGCCGGCCAGCGTTTCGCGCCACATAGCCGGAGGCCATCGCGATCGTCGAGGACACCGAGGTGATATGGGCGGCCGGATCGTCCGTATGCGCCAGCGCGGCATAGCAGCTGTAGCCGAGCACGGCGCTGAAGGCCGTAGCGCCCAGGAAATAGTCGCGGTCCCAGCGCCGTGTTTCCCAATAGCCGTCCTTGGAGTGGTCGGCCCGGCGATAGGCGACGAAATGAACCAGGCGCAGGGCGACGACCGCCGACACCAGGAATGTCAGGTTCAGGAACAGGTCGAGGCCGGTCGACACCCAGCACAGGAAAGGCGTCAGGATGCCGGCGACGCCGCCCGGGATGATCGAGGCCGGCGAGGAGAATAGCGAATTGACCAGCAGCGCGTAGCCGGGCAGGTCGAAACCTTCTCCCGGCTCGCGCAATCTGGCGTTCCATAGTCGCTTCAGCGCGCCCGCCATCCACTCTGCCCTTGCGGTCGCAGGGACGCGCGCTGGCCGCGCCCGCGATCCCCGCCGCTCGCAGGATGTAGGGGCTTAGAGGTAAATGTTTGGTGTGGGGGCGCTCTGCCTGCCCTTGCGGGCTCAGCTGCCGGGCGTCAGGGCGGTCGAGGCGGCCTGCTGGTAGACCCGCGCGAGCATGCGGTCCTGCGTCTGCGCAATCCGCTGCAGCTTCGAGATCGCGCTCGGGCTGAGCCGCAGCATGCAATCCGTCCAGAGCTGGCCGAGATCCGCAAGCTCCGCCTTCAGATCGCCCGCCCGGTTGTTGAAGGCCGAGAACAGCGCGGTCTTGGCGGCATGCATCGGCAGCGAGTCGCTGGCATATTTGCGGATCCAGGCTTCGCCGGTGCCCGTCGGCACGACGGCCTCCAGCCCGCCGGCCTCCAGGAATTCCTGGGCGCTCATCTCCTCGCCGGAGAGAAGCATCTGCTCGGCAGCGCGCGGACCCATCCGGCGCGACAGGATCGCGACCGCGGTGATCGGGAAATGGTTGAACTTGATTTCCGGGTAGACGAAGGAGGCCTGCTCCTCGGCGATCATGACGTTGCATGAACGCGGCGCGTCGATGCCGCCGCCGATCGCCTTGGCGTGGATGGTGGACAGCGTCACCACGAGCCCCTTCAGCCCGCTCGCATTCATCACCGCCCCCTCGGTCGAGAGCCGCGCATACTCTGCGAGCGCCGCACGGTCGTTCTTGGCCAGGCAGTCGAGATAGAAATCGAGATCGCCGCCGAGCGTGAAGAACGGCCCCGTCCCCCGGAAGGCGAGGAAGCGAACCGGGGCGCGCTGATACTGGTCGGGGGCTCCCCAGAGCGCGAGGATCGCATTCTGGATCTTCACGAGGCTGTCGAGCAGCTGGAGCGTGAAGACCGGTTTCAGCTCGGGCTGGATCGTCACCCAGAGCGTCTTGATCTCCGGCTCGTAGCTGAGCCGCGTCTCGGGCAGGAAGCCGGCCTTGTGCCGGATCGCCTCGGTGACCTCGCAGCTCTCGCGAACGGCGGCGGGGGCGAGATCCATAATGGAACCGAAAGACTGAAACATGCCGTTGATCCCGCCTTAGCCACGCATCGAGGACGTTGGCCTCACGGTAATCGAAGTTAATGAACTGTAAACGAAATCTGGCAGAAATGGTTAATTACATTCATCTTTATTTCCTAACGTGATGTTCTGGGCTGGAAGCTGTGCCGGGCGCGAACAACGGCGGAGCGCCCCGCGCCGCAGAGCAAGCCGCATGCCCGACAAGCGTCGCTCCAGAGCCCCCGGACAGGGGGGCAAAAACCGCATCCTGGCAGGTGCGGCGACATGAGAACGCGAGGGGGAGGGGCTTCCTGTTGCATCCCGGGACAAAAACGTCGGAATCGGTGCGTTGATGGCGGGCTGCGCTTGTCCGGCACCGCGCATGCGGCTAACCATGCGCCGCGAATTCGCCGCGATCCGAGCGTTGAAAGCCGGTACCGAGTTGATGCCGTGAGCCGCCAGACAAACGCAGACGACGAGAAGAAGGCGCGCCTCGCCGCCGCCCTCCGGGAGAACCTGAAGCGCCGCAAGGCCCAGGCCCGGGCTCGACGTGCGGAAGAGGCGCCCGCGCAGGAGCCGGCACCACAAGCCCAGGCCGACTCGAAACGGTCCTGACCGAGATTCCCCAGCGCCGCCGGCCTCCAGCCGGCAGGCTTAGCAGGACCTGACGATGGACAAGATCCGCATCACCGGCGGCCAGCGCCTCAATGGCGCGATTCCGATTTCCGGCGCCAAGAACGCCGCCCTGCCGCTGATGATCGCGAGCTTGCTCACGGACGAGACGCTGACGCTCGCCAATGTGCCACGCCTGTCCGATGTCAGCGCCCTCTCGCGCATCCTGTCGAACCACGGCGTCGACCGCTCGATTGCCGGAAAGCGCATCGGCCAGTCGGCCGAGACCGGGCAGACGATCGCGCTGACCGCCCGCCAGATCGTCGATACCTGCGCGCCTTATGAACTGGTCTCGACGATGCGGGCGAGCTTCTGGGTGATCGCGCCCATTTTGGCGCGCATGGGCGAGGCCAAGGTCTCGCTGCCCGGCGGCTGCGCCATCGGTACGCGCCCGGTCGACCTGCTCCTGATGGCGCTGGAGAAGCTCGGCGCCGAGATCGAGATCGAGAACGGCTATGCGCTCGCCCGCGCCCCCAAGGGGCTGAAGGGAGCTGAGATCGTCTTCCCGAAAGTCACGGTCGGCGGCACCCATACGGCGCTGATGGGCGCGGTGCTGGCGCAGGGCACGACGGTGATCGACAATGCAGCGCGCGAGCCGGAGGTCGCCGACCTCGCCGCCTGCCTCGTCAAGATGGGCGCGAAGATCGAGGGCGCCGGCACGAGCCGGATCGTCGTCACCGGCGTCTCGCGGCTCGGCGGCGCGCATCATGCCGTCCTGCCGGACCGCATCGAGACCGGAACCTATGCCATGGCGGTCGCCATGAGCGGCGGCGATGTGCTGCTGGAAGGCGCGCGGGCCGATCTGCTGCAGGCAGCGCTCGACGTGCTGGTCAAGGCGGGCGCCGAGGTCACCGAGACGAATGAGGGGATCCGCGTGCGCCGCAACGGCCAGCCGCTGGAAGCCGTCGATGTCGACACCGATCCGTTCCCCGGCTTCCCGACCGATCTGCAGGCGCAGTTCATGGCGCTCATGACCAAGGCGAAGGGCACCTCGCGTATCCGCGAGACCATCTTCGAGAACCGCTTCATGCATGTCCAGGAGCTGGCGCGCCTCGGCGCGAAGATCAGGCTCGACGGCGATGCCGCCCATGTCGAAGGCGTCGCCAAGCTGACGGGCGCTCCCGTGATGGCGACGGATCTGCGTGCCTCGGTCTCGCTCGTCATCGGCGGGCTCGCCGCCGAAGGCGAGACCATGATCAACCGTGTCTACCATCTCGACCGCGGTTTCGAGGCGCTGGAGGCGAAGCTGACGCGTTGCGGTGCGCAGGTCGAGCGCATCTCCGGTTGACGTCCGCGGAAGGCACCGCCAGAACACGTTCATGTCGGACGATGCCGCAGACCCGCTGAAGCTCATCGCGCTCGACGCCGATGACCTGGCGATCGTTTCAACCCACCTTCAGGATGCCGTCCTGAAGGTGGCGGATATCGTCTGGCTGCCGGCGGAAAAACGCTTTGCGCTTGCCGCGCGCCGTTTCGACTGGGAGGGCGTGCCGCAAGGCCATCGTCGTCGTCGCTTGTCGGCCCTGCATTTCGACCGCGTCCTGTCCGTGCGCAGCACGAAGATCGACAAGGCGGCGCCCGATCAGGTGCTGAACCTGCTGGCGATCGGCTTTGCCGAGCGGGACACGCCGGCCGGGGACGTGACCCTGCATTTCTCGGACGGCGCCGCGATCCGGCTCGAAGTCGAGTGCATAGAGGCCCAGATGAAGGACCTCGGCCCTGTCTGGGAGGCGCTGGCGACGCCGGGCCATCCCGACGGCGCCTGAGCCGGTTCTGCGACCAAAATTCCGGGGATAGCGATGCCGATCAGGCTCGATGACAGAAGCGCCGCCTTCGAGCGCGAGTTCCGTGACCTGCTATCGGCCAAGCGCGAGGTTTCCGAGGAGGTCGATCGCGTCGTCGCCGACATCATCGCAGCGGTGCGCGAGAACGGCGATGAAGCCGTCATCGACTATACCGGACGCTTCGACCATCTGGCCCTGACGTCGCAGACGCTGCGCGTCTCGCAGGACGAGGTCGATGCGGCCGTCGCGGCCTGCCCGCCGGCCCAACTCGCCGCGCTCGAGATCGCGCGCGACCGGATCGAGGCCTATCACAGCCGCCAGAAGCCGCAGGACGCCTGGTTCATGGACACAGCCGGCGTCGAAAGCGGCTGGCGCTGGAGCGCCGTCGAGGCCGTCGGCCTCTATGTGCCCGGCGGTACGGCGAGCTACCCGTCCTCGGTGCTGATGAACGCCGTGCCGGCCAAGGTCGCCGGTGTGCCGCGCATCGTGATGGTCGCCCCGACGCCGCGTGGCGAAACCAACCCGCTCGTGCTGGCCGCCGCCCGCCTTGCGGGCGTCGACGAGATCTATCGCATCGGCGGCGCGCAGGCCGTCGCGGCGCTGGCCTATGGCACGGCGAGCATCGCCCCGGTCGCCAAGATCGTCGGGCCCGGCAACGCCTATGTCGCCGCCGCCAAGCGCCGCGTCTTCGGCCAGGTCGGCATCGACATGATCGCCGGCCCCTCCGAGGTACTGATCATCGCCGATTCCAGCGCGAATCCCGACTGGATCGCCGCCGATCTCCTGGCCCAGGCCGAGCATGACGTTTCGGCCCAGTCGATCCTGATGACGGACGATGCCGGGCTCGCAGCCGAGGTCGAGAAGGCGCTGCGGGCGCAGCTGCAATCCCTGCCGCGCGTCGGGATTGCCGCGAAGAGCTGGGAGGAGTTCGGCGCGATCCTGCTGGTCGCGGATCTGGAGGCCGCGGTACCGCTGGTCGACCGGCTGGCGCCGGAGCATCTCGAGATCATGACGGCAGACCCCGAGCGTCTCTCCGGGCTGATCCGCAACGCCGGCGCGATCTTCCTGGGCGGGCATACGCCGGAGGCGATCGGCGACTATGTCGGCGGTCCCAACCATGTGCTGCCGACGGCCCGTTCCGCCCGCTTCTCCTCGGGGCTGGGCGTGCTCGACTTCATGAAGCGGACATCGCTGCTGAAATGCGGACCTGACGCCCTGCGGGCCCTGGCGCCGGCCGTGACGCAGCTTGCGGAAGCCGAGGGCTTGCAGGCGCATGGCCGTTCCGTGACGATCAGGCTCAATCTCTGAACGCAGGGTTCCCGCCGCGGCCGGGAGCGGAGACGCCATGGACCAACCCGATCCGCCCACGAAGCATTGCCTGGTCGGCGTCACGCTCGACCCGTCCTCGCTCGGCGGCGGCACGCCCGACCAGGAGCATGAGCGGGCGGTCGCGATCTATGACCTGATCGAGCGCAACCGCTTTGCCGTGCCGGGGCATGACGGCGGGCCCTATCTCGCCCATCTCGCCATGGTCGAGCGGCGGCTGGCCTTCGAAATCAGGGAGGCGGACGGGTCTCCTGTGGTCACCCACCATCTGTCGCTCACGCCGTTCCGCCGGATCGTCAAGGATTATGCGATGGTGTGCGAGAGCTACTATGCCGCGATCCGCACCGCGACGCCCTCGCAGATCGAGGCGATCGACATGGGCCGCCGCGGCCTGCACGACGAGGCGGCCGGCATCCTCGTCGATCGCCTCGCCAGCAAGGTCGAGATCGACTTCGACACGGCCAGGCGGTTCTTCACCCTGATCTACGCACTGCACTGGAAGGGCTGAGCGCTTGGAGCCGGCTCCCGCGCGCAGGGTCCAGAGCGTCCTGTTCATCTGCGCGCATAACGCCGTGCGCTCGCCGATGGCCGAGGCGATGGCCAAGCATTTCTTCGGCAAATCGGTCTATGTCCAGTCGGCCGGGGCGCGGCGCGGCGTGCTCGATCCCTTCGCGCTTGCGGCGCTGGACGAGATCGGCATCGACGCCCATCGGCACAAACCCAAGTCGATCGAGGATCTGGCGGAGTGGGAGGGGTTGAATTTCGACCTGATCATCACGCTGTCGCCGGAAGCTCACCACAAGGCGCTAGAGCTGACGCGTACCATCGCCGCCGAGGTCGAATACTGGCCCACCGTCGATCCCACGGTCGTCCAAGGCTCGCGCGAGCAGATGATGGAGGCCTATCGGGAGGTCCGTGACGGGCTGATGCGGCGGATCAAGACCAGGCTGGCGGCCTGACCGCTCGCTGCCAGATCACGTTGCGGCGTGGCAACGTGACGACACCGCTATACTGATTCTGCTTCCGCCATAAGGAACCCTTAACCGGAACCGATCCAATTGAATTGTCTGATGGAGGACAGCCGGTGGGCGATCCTCGGGCACGCAGGCAATCCATGGAATCAACGACTATGATGCGCTCGTCGCGGGGTGCGACGTTGTCTGGCCGCGAGCGTGCCGCGCTGGCGCTGGCGTGTCTCGCCAGCATCATCGTGCCATTGCTCGCCTTGCCCGGCGCCTCGCTTGCACAGCCCGCGCCGCTCGCCATCGTCTTTCCGCCATGGGTCTCGGGCGAAGAGGCGATCGCCCGCAGCCTTTCCGCCGGGCATCGCGTGCTGCGCCCCGGCCGCACCGCCTCGATCGTCGTCGTGGCTCCGGCGGATTCGATGGCGCCTGAGCGGCCGGGTGGGGCCATCATGGTGCTCGCCCTGGCCGGACTGGCCGGTTGCCTCGATGCGGCGGTGTCCGGGCGGGCCGCTTCATGACGCGGAGCCTCGAAAACTGGAATCTCGATGTCGTCCGGCAGCGCGTTGCCTGGGTCCTGCTGGGGCTCGGCTTCCTGCATGTGCCGCTGGTGGCCCTATCCTTCTGGCTCCGCGGGGAGGAGGTCTTCCTACCCGCGAGCCTGGCCTTCCTGCTCGCCGCTGGAGCATTGCTGCTCTACAGCCGCTGCGGCGCGGCGATCGTCACCCAGCTCTTCATCGCGATGGTGCTGATCGCCCAGGTCTCGATCCTGGTATTCAGCATGGCCGGCCACCCCTGGCAGCCGGACATGCACATGTATTATTTCGCTGTGCTGGCGGTGCTCGCCGGCTTCTGCGACTGGCGGCCCATCGTCATGGCCGCGGCTTTGACGGCGATGCACCATCTCGTCCTGCAATATGCGCTGCCTTCGGCGGTTTTCTATCAGGGCGGTGATCTGTGGCGGGTGATGCTGCATGCCGTCGTGGTGGCGGTGGAGACCGTCTTCCTCGCGACTGTCGCGGTCATCATGGAGCGCATATTCCTGATGAACGAGCGCAACCTTGCGGTCGCGCACGAGATCGCCGCGCGCGAGCGCCAGACCGCCGAGCGCGAGAAGAGCCTGAGCGACGAAACGAGCCGGCGCGCGGAGAAGCTGCGCGAGATCGTCGAGGGCTTCCGCGCCAGGATGGAGCGGGAGATGGCGGTGCTGGACCGGGCGGCCGGCCTGATGCAGGAGGAGGCCGTGGCCCTGACCGGCACCTCGGATCGAGCCCGGCGCAAGACGGTGCTGGTCTCGGATGTGGCGGACAAGACCATGAGAGGGATCGAGCATCTCTCGGCGGCGAGCGACGAGCTGGCGGCTTCGATCGGCGAGATCGGTCGCAATGTCTCGCATTCCGTTGAGGGGTCCACCGCAGCCGCGGAGCTGGCGCGCAAGGCCAGCCAGGAAATCGAAAACCTGGTGCGCAACAGCAGCAATGTCGGCACCGTGGTGGAGCTGATCCGCGGCATCGCGGCGCAGACCAGCCTGCTGGCCCTGAATGCGACGATCGAGGCGGCGCGCGCCGGCGAGATGGGGCGCGGCTTCGCCGTCGTCGCCAGCGAGGTCAAGACGTTGTCGGCGCAGACGGCGAAGGCCACCGACGATGTTTCAGCCCAGATCGGCGCCATGCAGGAGGCCTCCCAGCGCTCGCTGACGGCCATTCGCGACATCGTCCTGGCGATCGGCAATGTCGAGCGCGTCGCTGATGCGATCTCGGTTTCGGTCGGGCAGCAGGGGCAGGCGACCTCCGAGATCGCCCATCAGGTCAGGATTTCGTACGAAGGTGCCAGACGCGGCGCGGATGTTGTCGACAGCTTCGAGGCGATGACCGAGGGCGCCCATGGGGCGGCCCAGCAGGTGCAGGAGGCCGCGCAGGCCCTGGCGACACAGGCGCGCAGCATCCGCGAAGAGGTGGCGAGCTTCTGCGGGGACGTTGCCGCGGCCTGAGCCTCTTACCAGGCTCGCCCGGGCCCGACCGGGCCGATCCCGAGCCATTGCGCGAGCGAAGCCGCAATGTCCGCGAAGCTCTCGCGCCGGCCGAGCGGTTCCGCTGCGATGCCCGGGCCGAAGGCGAGGATGGGCACATGCTCGCGGGTATGGTCCGTGCCGGGCCAGGTCGGGTCGTTGCCGTGGTCGGCGGTGATCACGGCGAGATCGCCCGGCCGCAGCCTGGCTTCCAGCCGCGGCAGCATCGCGTCGAAGGCCTCGAGTGCCGCCGCATAGCCCGGAACGTCGCGGCGATGGCCGTATTCGGTGTCGAAATCGACGAGATTGACGAAACAGAAGCCGCCATCCGGCAACTGGTCCAGCGCGGTCAGTGCCGCCTCGAACATGGCCGCATTGCCATAGGGCTTGATCTCCTCGCCCGTGGCGCGATGGGCGAAGATGTCACCGATCTTGCCGACGGTGACGATCGCCCGCCCTACCGCCGCCAGCCTGTCGAGAATCGTCTCGCCCGCTGGCGGAATCGCGAAATCCTTGCGGTTTCCCGTACGGCTGTAACCTGTCTCGGCGGAGCCGACGAAAGGCCTGGCGATGACGCGCCCGATCCGCAGCGGATCGACCAGGCGCCGCACCTCGCGGCAGAGCGCATAGAGCCGGTCCAGTCCGAAATGCTCCTCATGCGCCGCGATCTGCAGCACGGAGTCGACGGAAGTGTAACAGATCGGCTTGCCCGTCCGGATATGCTCCTCGGCCAACTCCTCGATGATCGCGGTCCCCGAGGCATGCTTGTTGCCGAGGATGCCGGGAATGTCGCCCTCGCGGATGATCGCGGCTACGAGATCGGGCGGGAAGGAGTTGTCCAGCGCAGTGAAATAGCCCCATTCGAACGCGACCGGACAGCCCGCGATCTCCCAATGCCCGGACGGGGTGTCCTTACCCTGGCTGCGCTCGACGCCGTAGCCATACCGCCCACCCGTCATGGCCGGCTTCGCGGCCCCGACGAGCGGCTGCCCCGTCGAGACTTCATAGGCATGGGCGAGGCCGAGGCGGATAAGGTTAGGCAGGGCGAGGGTGCCGTTGCGCAACCCTTCGCGGTCGCCGCGGCCGTCCGCACAGCCCTGCGCGATATGGCCGAGCGTATCGGCGCCTTCGTCGCCATAGAGATGCGCGTCCTCGGCTCCGCCGCAGCCGACGGAATCGAGCACGATCAGGATCGCGCGCGCCATGCTTCAGTCTCTCACCGCGGTCGCTGCAGCCGGTTCGAGGTTGAGCGCGGCGGCGAGCAGCGCCTGCGTATAGGGCTCGCGCGGCTCCGAGAAGATCGCCTCCGCCGGTCCTTCCTCGACGACCTTGCCGTTCTGCATCACCAGGACGCGATGAGCCATGGCCCGCACGACCTTGAGATCGTGGCTGATGAAGAGATAGCCGAGCCGGCGCTTGGCCTGCAGGCCGCGCAGCAGCTCGACGATCTGGACCTGAACCGACATGTCGAGTGCCGAGGTCGGCTCGTCGAGAACGACGAAGCGCGGATCGAGCGCCATGGCGCGGGCGATCGCAATGCGTTGGCGCTGGCCGCCGGAGAATTCATGCGGATACCGGTCCATGGCGGAGGGGTCGAGCCCGACATCGCTGAGGGCCTGCGCCACGATCTCGCGCTGGCGCTCATAGGACAACTCGTTCTGCTGCACGGTCAGCCCTTCCGCCACGATGTCGGCCACCGACATGCGCGGCGAGAGCGAGCCATACGGATCCTGGAAGACCACCTGCAGATCCTTGCGCTTCGGCCGCACCTGCTTGCTCGACAGCCCGTCGATACGGTCACCCAGGAAGAGGATCGGACCTTCCGAGGAGATCAGCCGCAGGATCGCCAGGCCGAGCGTGGTCTTGCCCGAGCCGGATTCGCCGACGACGCCGAGCGTCTCGCCCTCTCGCACCTTGATCGAGATGCCGTCGACCGCCTTCACATGGCCGGTCGTCCGGCGCAGGAAGCCGGTCTTGATCGGGAACCAGACCTTGATCGGCCCGGCATCGACGAGCGTCGCGGCATCAGCCGGCACCGCCGCCGGGCGGCCCTTCGGCTCCGCTGCCAGCAGCCGCTGGGTGTATTCGTGCTGCGGGTTGCCGAATATCTCGGCCACCGGCCCCTGCTCGACGATCTTGCCCTTCAGCATGACGCAGACCCGGTCGGCGATGCGCCGCACGATGCCGAGGTCGTGGGTGATGAACAGCATCGCCATGCCGAGCCGGCTCTGCAGCTCCTTGAGCAGCTTCAGGATCTGCGCCTGCACCGTCACGTCGAGCGCCGTGGTCGGCTCGTCCGCGATCAGCAGTTCCGGCTCGTTGGCGAGCGCCATCGCGATCATCACGCGCTGGCGTTGCCCGCCGGAAAGCTGGTGCGGATAAGCCTCGAGCCGGCTCGCCGCATCGCGGATGCCGACGAGCTCAAGCAGCTCGAGCGTTCGCGCCCTGGCTGCGTCGCCACGCAGCCCCTTGTGTAGCTCCAAAATCTCGCCGATCTGCCGCTGGATCATGTGCAGCGGGTTGAGCGAGGTCATCGGTTCCTGGAACACCATGGTGATGTCGTTGCCGCGCACCTTGCGCATCGCGTCCTCATCCGCTCCGAGCAGGTCCTGGCCGTTGAAGACGACCCTGCCGGAGGGGTGGTGGGCTGCGGGATAGTTCAGCAGCTTGAGGATCGACAGCGCCGAGACCGACTTGCCCGAGCCCGACTCGCCGACGATGGCGAGCGTCTCGCCCTTGGCGAGGTCGAAGGAAACGCGGTCGACGGCGAGCGTCTCGCTCCCGCCCTGGCGGAAGGCGACAGAGAGGTCCTGGACGGAGAGGAGGGGTGCGCTCATGCGAACGTCTTCCGCGGGTCGAATGCGTCCCGGACCGCCTCGCCGATGAAGATCAGCAGCGACAGCATCAGCGCGATCACCATGAAGCCGGAGAGACCGAGCCAGGGCGCCTGCAGGTTCGACTTGCCCTGCGCCAGCAATTCGCCGAGCGAGGGCGACCCCGGAGGCAGGCCAAAGCCGAGGAAGTCGAGCGAGGTCAGCGTCGTGATCGAGCCGTTCAGGATGAATGGCAGGAAGGTCAGCGTCGCGACCATCGCATTCGGCAGCAGGTGCTTGACCATGATGGCGCGGTTCGAGAGCCCGAGCGCGCGCGCGGCGCGGACATATTCGAAGTTGCGCGCCCGCAGGAACTCCGCGCGTACCACGCCGACGAGCGCGACCCAGGAGAACAGCAGCAGAATTCCCAGCAGCACGAAGAAGCTCGGCGTGATGATCGCCGCGACGATGATCAGCAGATAGAGCGCGGGGATCGAGGTCCAGATCTCGATGATGCGTTGGAAGATCAGATCGGTCCAGCCGCCGAAATAGCCCTGTATAGCGCCTGCTGTGATTCCGATCACCGAGGAGAAGCCGCACAGGATCAGCCCGAACAGGATCGAGATGCGGAAGCCGTAGATCAGCCGCGCGACGACGTCGCGGCCCTGGTCATCGGTGCCGAGCCAGTTCCATTCGAGGTCGCGGCAGCCCGTTCCGCCGGTCCGCTCGGCGATTGTCTTGCACTGCTCGTCCTTGAGCATCCAGGTCGGCGGCGCCGGCGCCGGCACCGGCAGGTCGAGATTATGTGTGCGGTAGCTGTAGCGTATCGGCGGCCAGATCGCGAAGCCGTTCTCGCCGATCTCCTTGGCGATGACGGGGTCGCGGTAATCGGTGGTGGCGAGGAAGCCGCCGAATTTTTCTTCGGGATAGTTCACGGCGACCGGGAACAGCCACTCGTCCTTGTAGCGCACGACCAGCGGCCGGTCGTTGGCGAGGAACTCCGCAAAGAGCGAGAGCACGAACAGCACGAGGAATATCCAGAGCGACCACCAGCCGCGCTTGTTCGCCTTGAAGCTGTTCAGCCTGCGCCGGTTGATCGGCGAGAGCTTGAGCCAGCCCGCGCGGTCCGGCGCGGGTGGGAGAGCCGCGTGCGTGGCGGCAGGCGGCGGAGCTTCCAGCAACGTGTCGCTCATCTCAGGTTTCCCGCGTCTCGAAATCGATGCGGGGGTCGACCCAGGTGTAGGTCAGGTCGGTGATGAGATGCACGAGGAGGCCGATCAGCGAGAAGATGTAGAGATTGGCGAAGACGACCGGATAGTCGCGATTGACGATCGCCTCGAAGGACAAGAGGCCCAGCCCGTCGAGCGAGAAGATCGTCTCGATCAGCAGCGACCCGGCGAAGAGCGCACCGACGAAGGCCCCGGGAAACCCGGCGATCACGATCAGCATCGCATTGCGGAAGACATGCCCATAGAGCACGCCGCGTTCGGACAGCCCCTTCATCCGGGCGGTCAGGACATATTGCTTCCGGATTTCGTCGAGGAAGGAGTTCTTTGTCAGGAGCGTCGAGGTTGCGAATGCACCGAGCGCCATCGCGGTGACCGGCAAGGCGATGTGCCAGAGATAGTCGACGATCTTCCCGAAGAAGCTGAGTTGCGAGAAGTTGTCGGAATGCAGCCCTCGCAAGGGGAAGATCTGCCAGAAGGACCCGCCGGCGAAAAGCACGATCAGCAGGATTGCGAACAGGAAGCCGGGAATGGCGTAGCCGACGATGACGACCGCGCTCGTCCAGGTATCGAAGCGGGAGCCGTCCTTCACCGCCTTGCGAATGCCGAGCGGGATCGAGACGGCATAAGAGAGCAGCGTCATCCACAGGCCCAGCGAGATCGACACCGGCAGCTTTTCCTTGATGAGCTGCAGCACCGGCGCGTCGCGGAAATAGCTGCGGCCGAAATCGAAGCGGACATAGTCGCCGAGCATCTTCAGGAAGCGCTCATGCGCCGGCTTGTCGAACCCGAACTGCTGCTCGAGCTCCTTGATGAAGGCGGGGTCCAGCCCCTGCGCGCCGCGATAGGAGGAATCGCCGGACTGGGCCCCGGCATCGCCGCCCCCGCCGCCGACGCGGTCGGACACGCCGCCGCTATTGGGGTTCTGGAGCTGCGAGATCACGCGCTCGACCGGCCCGCCCGGTGCGAACTGCACAATCACGAAGGAAATCAGCAGGATGCCGAACAAAGTCGGCACCATCAGCGCGAGGCGGCGGGCGATGTAGCTCAGCATGCCGCCTTAAGCCTTCCCGATCCGCTTCGCCTTCTCGGCGTTGTACCACCAGATGCCCGGCGCGCCGGAGCCGTATTTCGGCTTGGTCTGCGGCCGGTCGAACATGTCCCAATAGGCGAGCCATTCCTCGTCATTCCACCACATCGGGATCCAGTAGCGCCCGGCCCGCAGCAGCCGGTCGAGGCATTTCGCGGCGACGACGACTTCGGCATAGCTGTCGGCCTGACCGATTGCCTCGATCATCGCGTCGATCGCCGGGCTTGAAACGCCGCCGAGATTGCGCGAGCCCGGCGTCTTGGCGGCCTGCGAGCCGTAGACGACCCTGAGCGTGTCGCTTGGGATCGCGCTGCCGCTGAGCGCCATGCTGATCACGTCGAAGTCGAACTCCTGCGTTCGCCGCTGATACTGCGCCGGGTCGACCAGGCGCGAGGTGGCGTTGATGCCGAGCCGCTTCAGATTGGCTTGGAAGGGCTGGGTGTGCGGCTGGAGCGCCCCTTGGGAGTCGAGGAACTCGATCTCGAAGGGCTGGCCGTTCGGCAGCTTCAGGACGTTGCCCTCGCGCTTGCAGCCGGCCGCGCGCAGCATTTCGTCGGCGCGGCGCAGCAAGGCGCGGTCGCTGCCCGAGCCATCCGAGACCGGCGGCAGCCAGGGCTCGCCGAAGACCTCGTCCGGGACCTTGCCGCGGAACGGCTCGAGCAGCGCAAGCTCTTCAGTGGACGGCTTGCCGACGGCCTTCGAATCCGAATTCTCGAAATAGGAGGTCATGCGCTCATAGGAGCCGAACATGATGGTCTTGCGCGTCCACTCGAAATCGAAGCAGAGCCCGAGAGCCTCGCGAATTCGCGGATCGGCGAATTTCTCGCGGCGCAGGTTGAAGATCCAGCCCTGCGAGCCGACAGGGTCGGTCTTCGGCAAGGCTTCCTTCTTGACCTTGCCCTCGTGGATTGCCGGAAAATCGTAGCCGGTCGCCCAGATGCGCGAGGTGAATTCCTCCTGGAAGGTGATGACGCCGCTCTTGAAGGCCTCGAACGCCACCTGCCGGTCGCGGAAATACTCCCAGCGCACGCGGTCGAAATTGTTGACGCCGATATTCACGGGCAGGTCCTTGCCCCAGTAATCCGCGACGCGTTCGAACTCGATGAAGCGGCCCTGCTCGAAGCGGCCGACCTTGTAGGCGCCCGAGCCGAGCGGCGGCTCCAGCGTCGAGGCCTCGAAGTTGCGGTTCGACCAGAATTTCTCCGAGAAGACCGGCATGCCGGCGACGATGAGGTGCAGGTCGCGGCTGCGCTTGGGCGAGAGTTGCGCGATGAAGACATCCTCGCTTTCGGCCGTGGCCGAGGCCAGTTCGTTGAGCATCAGGCGAAAGGAGGGGTGGCCCTTGCTCTTCAGGATGTTCATCGAGAAGGCGACGTCGGCTGCGGTGACGCGCGTGCCGTCATGGAAGCGCGCTTCGGGCCGCAGCCGGAAGCGATAGGTCAGCTTGTCGGCCGACACCGAAACGCTCTTCGCCAGCAGGCCGTAGAGCGTGCCGGGCTCGTCGCCCGATCCGGACATCAGGCTGTCGAAGCAGGCATCCATGCCGGCCGCGCCGTCGCCCTGCAGCACGAAGGTGTTGAGCGTGTTGAAGGTGTCGAAGCTCTGGTTCCCACTGCCGCGCTTAATCTGGATCGTCAGCGTGCCGCCCTTCGGCGCCTTGGGGTTCACATAGGGGAAATGCGGAAAGTCCGGCGGCAGGCCGAGCTCGCCGAAGGTCGAGAGGCCGTGCAGCTCCGCCTCCTGCGCGAAGGCACGCCCGCTCAAGCCGCCCGGCAGCGCCGCTCCCGCCGCGGCGAGCATGCCGGCTTCGAGAACGCGGCGGCGGGTGATGCGGGTCGTCATCTTGGCGCTTCTCCTCATCGACGGGCGCACGAATCGCCCCTGGATTGGTGTCGCGCGCCCGGGGAGCGGGCGCAACCATGACACACGACGCCATCGTGGCGGCAACAGCATGGCCGGTGCAAGAAAAACGCCGCAAAACGAAAAGCCGGGCAACTGGCCCGGCTTCACGAATTCATCAGCGCTGATCAGGAATGCCGCTCAGGGCGTCGGCAGCGGCTTCGGCGCGTCGGCCAGCGTGTTGAGATAGGCGACGACGTCGGCGCGGGTGTCGGGGCGGCTCATGCCGGCATAGGCCATAATGGTGCCGGGGACATAGGCCTTCGGATTCTTCAGGAAGCTGTCGAGCGCCTCGGCGTCCCAGTTCTTGTCGTTGCGGCCTTTCATCGCCGCCGAATAGTTGAAGCCTGCGACGGCACCCTCGGCGCGGCCATAGACGTCGAAGAGATGCGGGCCGATCTTGTTGGCGCCACCCTTCTCGAAGGTGTGGCAGGCCTTGCATGCGCCGACGGCCTTCTCGCCCTTGGCCGGATCGGCCTTGGCGAGGCGGACCGCGATCGGCTCGTCGGCGACGGGAGCAGCGGCCGCGCTGGCTCCGGCAGCGGGCTCGGCGCTCGGCAGGTCGAAGCCCGGCACGGCCGGCTTCTTCGGCGCGAACACGATGCCGGCGACCATGTTGAGGCTCATGACCACCAGAAGCGTTGAGAGTGCCGCACCGGCGATCTTGTTGGCTTCGATATTCATCGTATCCGAACCCTCGGCCACCGGCGCAGGGCGCGGGAGGCAATACAGCGCATTGGCCGGGGCCTCGCAGCGCCGACACAGGAGCGTTGCTTAACCGCTTTGCGCGCTTCATTGCAACTCGTATAAGCACGCTCCGCTTTGAGACTATTTGCCGCTTCCCGTCGCGCCCGCGCGCCGCTGCCACCGAGTCCCTCTCGCCGCCATGCCTGACCCGCTGATCCTTATCCCCGCGCGCATGACCGCAACGCGCCTGCCGGGCAAACCTCTCGCGGATATCGGCGGCGAGGCGATGATCGTCCATGTCTGGCGGCGGGCCGTCGAAGCGGGGATCGGCCCGGTGGCGGTCGCGACCGATTCCGCCGAGATCGCCGCTGCCGTGGAGGCCGCCGGCGGCGTCGCGGTGATGACCCGCGACGATCACCCCTCCGGCTCGGACCGCATCAAGGAAGCCGCCGACATCCTCGATCCGGCGGGCAGGCACGACGTCATCGTCAACGTCCAGGGCGATCTGCCGACGATCGATCCGCGCGTCATCGCGGCCTCGGTCGGCCCGCTATCGGATCCGGCGGTCGATATCGTGACGCTGGCTGCGGTCATCACGCGCGAGGAGGAGAGCACGGAGCCGAGCGTCGTCAAGGCGATTGCCAGCGAGATCGGCGCTGGCCGCATGCGCGCGCTCTATTTCACCCGCGCCACGGCTCCGAGCGGCGAGGGGCCGCTCTATCACCATATCGGACTCTACGCCTATCGCCGCCGGGCGCTCGACCGTTTCGTCGCGCTGCCGCCGTCGCCCTTGGAGAAGCGCGAGCGGCTGGAGCAACTGCGCGCCGTCGAGGACGGCATGCGCATCGACATCATCGTCGTCGACGACGTGCCGCTCGGCGTCGACACGCCCCATGACCTCGATCGCGCCCGCGCGATCCTCGAAGCCCGCGCCGGAGCCTGACCATGTCCGTCATCGTGTCCTATCAGGGCGAGCCCGGGGCCTTCTCCTCGCAGGCCGCCCTCCAGGTCTTCCCGGATTGCGAACTCCTGCCCTGCGCGACCTTCGAGGACGCGCTGGCCGCGGTGTCCGACGGCACGGCACGCTATGGCATGATCCCGATCGAGAACTCGATCGCCGGGCGCGTCGCCGACATCCATCACCTGCTGCCGCGTTCGGGCCTGCACATCATCGGCGAGCACTTCCTGCCGATCCGCTTCCATCTGATGGCAGTGAAGGGCGCGACACTGGCGACGCTCAAGACCGTGCAGAGCCATATCCATGCGCTCGGCCAATGCCGAAAGATCATCCGCAAGCTCGGTCTCAAGGCCGAGGTCGCGGCGGACACGGCTGGCTCCGCCAGGCAGGTGGCGGAAGCCGCGGATCTCACCCGCGCCGCGATCGCGCCGCGCATCGCCGCGGAAGTCTACGGCCTCGAGATCCTGATGGAGGACATCGAGGACGAGAAGCACAACACCACCCGCTTCGTCGTGCTCTCGAAATACCCCGAATTCGCCCGCCAGGGCAGTAAGACGCTGACGACGCTGATCTTCCAGGTCCGCAACCTGCCGGCGGCGCTCTACAAGGCGATGGGCGGCTTCGCCACGAACGGCATCAACATGACCAAGCTCGAAAGCTACATGGTCGACGGGGCCTTCTCGGCGACCATGTTCTACGCCGATGTCGAGGGACATCCGGACGACCCGGCGCTGCGCCGCGCGCTCGACGAACTCGCCTTCTTCTCGAAGGAGGTGAAGATCCTCGGCGTCTACCCGGCCAACCCCTTCCGCGACAGCTTCCCCGAGGCCGGCGCGTAGCGGCCTGCCTCGCCGCTTACGGCTCTTCCCCGTCGACCGCCCACGCCCTCAGTAGGGTGTTCGCGATGGCGAGGTGCTGCGGGCTTGTGAACCCTTCCGTATGCGCGCCTTCCAGCATCTGGAGGGCTTCCTCCCGCGAGAACCAGCGCCCGGCCTCGAGCTCGGTCATGTCGAGCACGATGTCGTCGTTGAGGGCCTGGGCGATGCAGCCGATCATCAGCGAAGATGGGAACGGCCAGGGTTGCGACGCGATGTAGCGGACGGTCCCGACGCGCAGGCCGGCCTCTTCCCAGCTCTCGCGGCGTACGGCATCCTCGAAGGTCTCGCCCGGCTCGACGAAGCCGGCGATGCAGGAATACATCCCCGGCGCGAAGCGGGCCTGCCGTGCGAGCAGGCAGCTGTCGCCCCGCGTAACCAGCATGATCACGACCGGGTCCGTACGCGGGAAGTGCTGGGCGCCGCAGGCGCTGCATTCTCGCTTCCAGCCCGAGGCGCCGAGGCTGGTCGGGCCGCCGCACTGAGCGCAGAAACGGTGCCGGGCATGCCAGTCGAGCAGCGCCTTGCCCTGGCCGAGCGGGCCGAGTTCGTCCTCCGGCACGAGGCGCTTCAGCGCGACCGAACGCAGATCGGTGACGAAGAGTTCGGGCCGCTCCCGCAACGGCTCGACGAGCGACCGATCCAGCAACCGGCCGAAGCGCGGCGCTCCGTCGGGCGCGAGGCCGAGGAATGCCTCTTCCAGCCCTTCGCCGAGGGACTCCGTCTCGCCATGGCTGAACCAGACCGACAGAGCCTCGCCGTCGATGCGCTTCAGGATCGGCGTATCGCCTGCGACGACCGCGATCCGCGTGTCGGACCGGTTGCGAAGCGCGCCTACCGCGTCGTGCTTGTTGCGCAGGTCCTCGCGCCGGTCGAGCTTGTTGACGGCGAACCCGGTCAGGGCCGAGCGTTCGCGGGGGCGGGAGGCGTCGTTCATGTCAACCGTCCTAACCCCGCGCCATCATCTCACGCAAGCACGCTTCCGGGCCGGCGGCTTTCATGTGGCATCGCGGCCGCGCAGCAGATGCACGATGGCCGAGAAGTCGGCGCCGCCTTCACCCCAGGCATTGTGCAGCCCGTAGAGCTGCGTCGCGGCCGCGCCGAGCGGCGTCGAGGCGCCGGCCGCTTGGGCCGCCTCCTGCGAAAGCTTGAGGTCCTTCAGCATCAGCGCCGAGGCGAATCCGGGCTTGTAGTCGTTGTTGGCGGGGGAGGTTGGAACCGGTCCCGGCACGGGGCAATAGGTCGTCAGCGACCAGCATTGCCCCGAAGAGGTCGAGGCGACGTCGAACAGCGCCTGGTGCGAGAGGCCGAGCTTCTCGGCCAGCACGAAGGCTTCCGAGACCCCGATCATCGAGATGCCGAGGATCATGTTGTTGCAGATCTTGGCCGCCTGGCCATTACCGGCCGCGCCGCAATGCACGATGCGCCGCCCCATCGCCTCGAGGACCGGCGCGCCGATCGCGAAGGCGTCGTCCGAGCCGCCGACCATGAAGGTCAGCGTGCCGGCGGTCGCCCCGCCGACGCCGCCCGAGACCGGCGCATCGAGCGAGAGGCAGCCATGCTCGTCCGCCATCGCATGCGCCTTGCGCGCGCTGTCGACATCGATGGTCGAGGAATCGATCAGCAGGGCACCCTTCTTCACCTCCGGCAGGATGTCGGCCCAGACGGACAGCACATGCTTGCCCGCCGGCAGCATGGTGACGACGATGTCGGCCTCGGCCACGGCCTCTTGCCCCGAAGCGGCGATGCTGACGCCGAGCTCGGCTGCTGCCTGACGCGACGCCTCGACGAGATCGAAGGCGCGGACCTCATGCCCCGCCTTGACGAGGTTGCCGGCCATCGGGCCGCCCATATTGCCGAGGCCGATGAAGGCGATGGTGGTCATGCTGCGTCTCCTTCCATTCTTCTTGACGGAATATCTCTTGCGGAATAGCTTTTCCGTCGATGATCCGATCATTCGCGCAACGCGATGCCGAGTTGCTGTTCAATGACAGGCCGCTCAGGCTCTTCGCGGCGATCGAGCGCGTGATCCGACGCAAGCTCCTGTTGCTGCACGCCGCCGCCAGGCTCGACGATCTGCGCATTCCTCCGGGTAACAGGTTGGAAGCGCTGCGTGGCGACAGGGCAGGACAATATTCGATCCGGGTCAACGACCAGTGGCGGATCTGTTTCAACCGGGAAAACGGGGAGGCGCATGATGTCGAAATCGTCGACTATCACTGATCCGGAGCCGAGCCGGCACGCCGGTGACCTTGCCCTAGAGCCGATTCCGCCGGGTGAAATCCTGCTCGAGGAATTCATGAAGCCGCTCGGCGTCAGCCAGAACCGGCTGGCGCGCGATATCGACGCTCCCGTCAGCCGCATTGCCGGCATCGTCAAGGGCGAGCGGACGATCACGGCCGACACTGCGCTGCGCCTCGCACAGTTCTTCGGAACCTCGCCGGAAATGTGGCTGAAACTGCAGAGCGACCATGACCTGCGCATCGCCCGGCTGGCGTCCGGCCGAGAGATCGAGAGGCGCGTGAGGCCGCTCGCCGCATAGGCTCAGTTCCCCTTCGCCCGGCCAACGAGCCCTCGGGCGACGATCATCCGCATCACCTCGTTGGTGCCTTCCAGGATCTGGTGGACGCGCAGGTCGCGAACGATCTTCTCGATGCCGTAATCGGCGAGGTAGCCGTAGCCGCCATGAATCTGCAGGGCCTGGTTGGCGACCTCGAAGCCTGTGTCGGTCGCGATCCGCTTGGCCATCGCGCAGAGCGTCGTTGCGTCCGGCGCCTTGGCGTCGAGGGATGCGGCCGCGCGCCAGAGCAGGGTGCGCGCCGCCTCCAGCTCCGTCGCCATGTCGGCGAGCGTGAACTGCAATGCCTGGAAATCCGCGATCCGTGAGCCGAAGGCCTTGCGCTCCTTCGCATAGGCGAGTGCCTTGTCGAGCGCGCCCTGCGCTCCGCCGATCGAGCAGGCACCGATGTTGAGCCGCCCGCCATCGAGCCCGGCCATGGCGATCTTGAAGCCGACGCCCTCGTCGCCGAGCCGGTTGGCGGCGGGCACGCGGCAGTTCTCGAAGATCACGGCGCGCGTCGGCTGGGCGTTCCAGCCCATCTTCTTCTCGTTGGCGCCGAAGGAGAGGCCGGGCGTATCCTTCTCGACCACGATGGTCGAGATGCCGGATGGTCCGGCCTCGCCGGTGCGAACCATCACCACATAGATGTCGGCAACGCCGGCGCCGGAAATGAACTGCTTCTGCCCGTCGAGGATATAATGGTCGCCGTCGAGAACGGCCCTGGTCTTAAGCCCGGCGGCGTCGGAGCCGGCGCCGGGCTCGGTCAGGCAGTAGCTGGCGAGATGCTCCATCGTGCAGAGCTGCGGCAGGAAGCGCTGACGCTGATCATCCGAACCATAGCGGTCGATCATCCAGGCGCACATGTTGTGGATCGAGATATAGGCTGCGACCGTGGGGCAACCGGTCGAGAGCGCCTCGAAGATCAGCGCTGCGTCGAGCCGCGATAGCCCCGAGCCGCCGACATCCTCCCGGATATAGATGCCGCCCATGCCGAGCGCGGCGGCAGCGCGCATCTCCTCGATGGGGAAGTGCTTCTCCTCATCCCAGCGCAGGGCATGGGGCGCCAACGTCTCGGCAGCGAAGTCCTGCGCCATGTCGCGGATCGCGATCTGGTCTTCGGTGAGAGCGAAGGCGTTCAAGGCTGGCGCTCCTGATGGTTCGGCATCGACCGCTGTGACCTGGCATGCCGGGCGTGTCGCGTTACGCCCATGAGAACTCAGGGCTGCCGCACCGGCAAGGTGTAGCCCCGGCGCTGGGCGCCGGGGCTATTGTGCGTGAGGCTGAAGGGACGCGCGGAGCAGCGGTGCTCTGCGGCGCAGCCTCTCAACCCATCGTCGGGATGACGAAGCTCGCGCCGTCCTTGATGCCGCTCGGCCAGCGCGCCGTCACCGTCTTGGTCTTGGTGTAGAAGCGGATCGAGTCCGGCCCGTGCTGGTTCAGGTCGCCGAAGACGGAGCGCTTCCAGCCACCGAAGGTGTAGTAGGCAAGCGGCACCGGGATCGGCAGGTTGATTCCGACCATGCCGACCTGGACCTTCGAGGCGAAGTCGCGCGCCGCGTCGCCGTCGCGAGTGAAGATCGCGGTGCCGTTGCCGTATTCATGGTCGTTGGTGAGCTTCAGCGCCTCGTCATAGCTCTCGGCGCGCAGCACGGAGAGGACGGGGCCGAAGATCTCTTCCTTGTAGATCCGCATGTCCTTGGTGACGTTGTCGAACAGGCAGCCGCCGACATAGAAGCCGTTCTCGTAGCCCTGCATCTTGAAGTCGCGCCCGTCGACGGCGAGCGTCGCGCCTTCCTCGATGCCGATGTCGACGTAAGCCTTGATCTTCTCCATCGCCGCTTTGGTGACGACCGGGCCGTAATCGGCCGAGGCGTCGGTCGAGGGGCCGATCTTGAGGCTCTCGACACGTGGGATCAGGCGCTTCACCAGCTCGTCGGCGGTCGCCTTGCCGACCGGGACCGCGACCGAGATCGCCATGCAGCGCTCGCCGGCCGAGCCGTAGCCGGCGCCGATCAGCGCATCGACCGCCTGGTCCATGTCGGCGTCGGGCATGATGATCATGTGGTTCTTGGCGCCGCCGAAGCACTGCACGCGCTTACCATTGGCGCAGCCACGGGTGTAGATGTACTCGGCGATGGGCGTGGAGCCGACGAAACCGACCGCCTTGATCTCGGGATGGTCGAGGATGGCATCGACCGATTCCTTGTCGCCGTTGACGACGTTGAGGATGCCGGGAGGGCCACCGGCCTCGATGAAGAGCTCGGCGAGGCGCATCGGCACGCCCGGGTCGCGCTCGGAGGGCTTGAGGATGAAGGCGTTGCCGCAGGCGATCGCGGGGCCGAGCTTCCAGAGCGGGATCATCGCCGGGAAGTTGAACGGCGTGATGCCGGCGACGACACCGAGCGGCTGGCGCAGCGAGTAGATGTCGATGCCGGGGCCGGCGCCGTCGGTAAACTCGCCCTTCATCAGGTTGGGAATGCCGAGGCAGAACTCGACGACCTCGACGCCGCGCTGGATGTCGCCCTTGGCGTCGGGAATCGTCTTGCCGTGCTCGCGGGCGAGCAGATCGGCAAGCTCGTCATTGTTCTGCGCGATCAGGTCGAGGAATTTCATCAGCACGCGGGCGCGGCGCTGCGGGTTGACAGCGGCCCATTTCGGCTGCGCCTCGGCGGCGTTCTGCACGGCCTGGTCGAGTTCCGACGTGCTCGCCAGCGCGACCTTGCCGATCACCGAACCATCCATCGGCTGATAGATGTCGGCCGTGCGGCCTGAGGTTCCCGCGACATGCTTGCCGCCGATGAAATGCCCAACCTGACGCATCGCGTCCTCCCTACGAATGGTGGTGTCTCGAAACCGTACTCTCCCCTACCATTCCTGTTTTCGCACGGCTATAGCGAGACTGGGCTTGTGCTGTGCGGAAAAGCAAATACGGAGGAGCGCGGTGGAGCGGTTCGACTGGGATGATCTGCGGTTCTTCCTCGCGGTCGCGCGCTCGGGGCGCCTGACGGCCGCCGCCCGCCGGCTCGGCGCCGACCATGCCACCGTCTCCCGCCGCGTCACCGCGCTCGAGGAGGCGCTCAAGGCGAAGCTGTTCGAGCGGCGGCCGCAGGGCTATACGCTGACGGCCCATGGCGAGCGGCTGCTGGCCAAGGCGGAGAGCATGGAAACCGAGGCGCTGGCGATCCAGAGCGATATCGGCGGTGCCGATATGGCGCTCGCCGGCACGGTCAGGATCGGCGCGCCCGATGGTTTCGGCACGAGCTTCCTCGCCCCGCGCCTTGCCGGGCTCGCCGGCGCCTATCCCGGCCTCGAACTCCAGCTCATCGCCATGCCGCGGCTGCTCTCGCTGTCGAAGCGTGAGGCGGATGTCGCGATCACGCTCGCGCCGCCCAAGGAGGGCAAGGTGGTGGCGCGCAAGCTCTGCGACTATCGCCTCGGCCTATACGCCGCCCAAGGCTATCTGAATTCGATGCCGCCGGTCGCGCAGGCGGAGGACCTCTTCGCACATCGTATCGTCGGCTACATCGACGATCTGATCTTCGCACCGGAGCTCGACTATCTCGACGAGGTCGCCAGGGGCCTGCGCGCGCAGGTGCAAAGTTCGAGCGTCCTGGCGCAGATGAATGCCGTCGTGGGCGGTGCCGGCATCGGTGTGATCCACCATTTCATGGCCGCGAGCGAGCCGCGGCTGGTGCCGGTGCTGCCAGAGGCGGTTTCGATCACGCGCTCCTTCTGGCTTCTCGTCCATGCTGACCTGAAGGACGTTGCCCGCGTGCGCGCGACCGTCGATTTCGTCGTGCGCGAGGTCAAAGCGAGCCGCGCCCTGCTGATGGGCGAGGCGCCGGCTTCAGTCGCGGCCTAGGGCGTGGCCGTAACGAGTGCGGACCCTAGGCCTGAACGCGGTTCCGCCCCGCCTGCTTGGCGGTGTAGAGCGCCCTGTCGGCCTTGCGCATCGTCAGGTCGAGGCTGTCGGTCGCCGCCACCTCGGCCAGGCCGATCGAGACCGTCAGGCGCAGGGCCAGCTTGCCGACGAAGATCTGTCGTCCGGCCACGCCGGCTCGCAGCTCTTCGATGATCGCGGCTGCGTCGGCTTCACGCATGCCCGGCAGAAGCAGCGCGAATTCTTCCCCGCCGAGCCGGGCGAGGAGATGCGGCCGCGCGTCGAGCGAATCGCTCAGATGGCCTGCGAAGATGCGCAGCGCGTCATCGCCGGCATTGTGGCCGTGCTCGTCGTTCAGCAGTTTGAAGTGATCGATGTCGAGAATGGCGACGCAGGTCGGCTGGCCCGCCCGCTGGGCTTCGGCGACGAGCTTGGGCCCCTTCTCGAAGAAGTAGCGCCGGTTGAACAGCCCCGTCAGGTAGTCGTGCCAGGCAAGGTCGTGGAGCTGGCGCATCCGCAGCAGCGTCTCGGCATTCGAGGCGATGCGGCACTGCAGTTCCTCGAGCACGAAGGGGCGCGCGATGAAGTCATGTGCACCCGCCTTCAGGAACGCCGCCGAGGTGGTCCGGTCTGTCGAAGAGGAGATGCCGATGACGCGCACCTGCTCGGCCGGGTAGCGGCGGCGGATGCGGCGGGCTAGCTCGAAGCCGTCCATGTCAGGCATGTTGTAGTCGGCAACGACGAGCCTGATGGCCTGATCCTGCTCCAGCATCGTGAGCGCATCGGCGCCGGAGCCGACCTCGACGACGGTGTATTGCTGGCTCGTCAGCATCTGGCCGAGCAGCCTGCGGGTGGTGGTCATGTCATCGACGACGAGGATGCGGGTCTCGCGATTGGTCAGCGCCCGCTTGACCGAGCTGACGAGGTTGCCGAGCGCGAACTCGGAATCCTTCAGCACATAGTCGAAGACCTCGCGCTCCATGATGCGGGCCCGCGTCGCGAGATCGAACGTGCCGGTGAAGACGATGGTGGGAATGCCATGGCTCACCGTCCAGTCGAGCGCCTCGCCATCGGGCGCGTCCGGCAGGTTGAGGTCGACGACGGCGATCGCATAACCTTCCTGATCCTGCAGGATGGCGTGGCTGAGGTCCTTCAGGCAGCCGCAGCTCGTCACTTTCAGGCCAGTCTCGGCCTCGATCATCTGGCGCAGCGCGATCGAGAAAGTCTTCGAATCCTCGACGACGAGAACCCTGCGCCTGTCCTGCGGGTGGAAAAGCGGCTGTCGTTCCGCGGTACGCTGCGTCATATCTTCGTCCTGCAGGGCGCATCGGCACCAGGGGCCGAAGGCGCTGGCGGCGTAGGCCATCGCCGCGCATGCTCCTGCTCTATCGTCAGGTCGTTAACGCCACCTTGTCAGGCGCTGTCCCGCCCCTCTGCCGCTCCTGGCGAGGCATGTGTCAGATGCGCCAGGGCAGCACGTCCTGTGGCAGACGCTTGGCCAGCAGGTCCAGCGTCAGCATCGCCAGCAGGATTACCGCCGACGCGCTGATCGCGACCGCCGCGGCCTCCCCGGCCAGCCCCGCTTCCTTCAGCGAGAACAGCACGACGCCGAGCGTCTCGGTGCCCGAGGACCAGAGCAGGGCGGAGACGGTCAGTTCGTTGAAGGCGACGAGGAAGACCATCAGCGCGCTGACCGTGGCGGCAGGGGCGAGGATCGGCGCCACGATGAAGCGCAGCATCTGCCAGAGCGTGACGCCGTCGAGCCTGGCCGCTTCCTCGTGATGCGCCTCGATCTGCGCCATGGCAGCCAGCGGCGCCTTGAGCGCCAGCGGCATGAATCGCGCGAGATAGGCGAAGAGAATGATGAAGGGCGTCGCATAGATGCTGACACCGAGCACCGGGAGCGGTTTCAGGAACATCAGGATGCAGGCGATGGCGAGGACCACGCCGGGCAGCGCATAGGGCAGCTCGATCACCACCTCGACCGCGCGCCTGGCCCGGCCCATGCGCCGCTCCAGCGCATAAGCGAAGCCGATCGAGAGCAAAGCGAGGATCACCGCGGCGCTGCCTGCGAACAGCAGGGAATTTCGGAAGGCGCGCACCGTAACGTCCTGCCGCAGCAGCACTTCGGTGAATTTGTCGAAGGTCAGGCTCTGCCAGCTCAAGGCTACACCAAGGGCCGGCGTCAGTGCCTCGCCGAGCAGGGCGAGGAAGGGCAGGCCGAGCTTGAGCACGAGCAGCAGGCACAGCCCGCTAGCGACGAACGGCCGCGCCCGGCCGAGCCGCCAGAACGGCTGCAACGGGCGCTCGATCTCGACCTTGGCGCCGGCGCGGCGCGTCGCCAGGAGGCCGGCGAGGATGCCGACGCCTGCAACGAGGGCGACCAGGACCGAGAGCGCCGCCGCGTCCGGCAGGCCGGCAGGCCCGAAGCTGGACAGGCGCCGGTAGATCAGCGTGGGCAGCGTCAGATAATTCACCGGCAGGCCGAGCAGCGCCGGAATGCCGAAATTGCCGATCCCCGCGACGAAGGCGAGGAGCGCTGCTGCCGCGATCTGCGGCCGCAGCACCGGCAGCAGGATGCGCGCGACGATGGTGGCGGGGCCTGCTCCCTCCATCTCGGCTGCCTCGATCAGCGAATGCGGCACGCTCCGCAGCCCGGTCCATAACGTGATCGCGACCAGGGGCGCGTGATGCAGCGCCATCACCAGCGCGATGCCGCCGCGCCCGAGCAACGGGTTCGGCGTGCCCGGTGCGGGCGACAGGCCGAACAGCGCCAGGATCGGCGAATGCGGCGCGAACAGGCTGAGGAAAGCGAGCGCCGCGACCTGCGGCGCGATCATCATCGAGAAGACGAGGCAAAAGGCGATCGGCCGCTTGCCGCGCACATCGGTGACGGCGAGCAGGATCGCGGCGGTGCCGCCGATCAGCAGGGCGCCGAGCGCCGAGAGAAAGGCGGTCTCCAGCGAATGCAGCGTCGCATTGACCGCGGCACGGCTGCCGATCTCCGCCAGTGCCGCCTCGGGCGCGAACTCTCCGCCGGGGGCGAAAGCGGCACCGGCGAGCCGCAGCATGGGCAGGGCTCCGAAGAGCAGCGCGCATGCCGCGACCAGCACCGGCAGGCCGTAGCCGGACGGCAGGCTCAGGCCCCGCCGGTGAGGGCGGGTTCCGAGGTCCTTCCAACCGCTATGGGCGGCCAGCGTCACTCGAAGATCGCGCTGAAGCGCTTACGTGCCGCGGCTTCGTCGGCCAGCGCCTTGGCCGCGTCGAACGGCATCAGCTTGATTGCGTCGCGGCCGGGATAGCCGGCGGGCAGGGCGACGTCCGGATGGGCCGCGACATAGCCTTGCTTCAGCGCCAGCGCCTGCCCCTCCTTCGACAGCAGGAAATCGACGAAGGCCTTGGCGGCTTCCGGGTTCTTGCTGGTTTTCAGGATCGCGACCGGTTCGCTCACGGCGGAGACGCCTTCGCTGGGGAAGACGAACTCGACCGGCGCGCCCTTGGCCTTCTCGCGGATCGGCATGAAGTCGACGATCATGCCGTAGAGCTTCTCGCCGGTCGCGACCTGGCGCAGGATGTCGCCATTCGCGCCGGCGGCGAGCGCGCCGTTCTTCTGCAGGGCCTCGTAGAAGCTCCAGCCGGTCGGCAGGTTGCTCGTCAGCGTGATGGTGTGGATCATCGCGGCGCCGGAATTCAGCGGGCTCGGCATGGCGACGAGGTTCTTGGCTTCCGGCTTGGTCAGGTCCAGCCAACTCGTCGGCTTGAGCGTGGCCTTGGTGTTGTAGACGATGCCGGTGGTGATCAGCTTGGTCGCGAACCAGAACTTGGCCGGGTCATGGGTGCCGGCGGGATACGCGGCAACGTCCGCCTTGTCGTGCGCCAGCAGGCGGCCGTCCTTCTTCAGGCCTTCCATCGTCACGGCATCGGCGATCAGCAGCAGGTCGGCCTGGGGTGCCCCGGCCTCGATCTCGGCCCGGAGCTTGGCCATGACGCGCGGCGTGCCGTCGCGCACGAAGCTGATCTCGACCTTGGGATATTTCGCCTTGAACGCATCGATCGTCTGCTGCGCGTCGGTGTTGGGCTGGCTCGTATAGAGGACGAGCTTGCCTTCGGCCGCGATGGCCGGCAGTGCGCCCAGGGCGAGGGCGGCGGTGATGATTGCGGTCGACGCCAAGTAGTGCATGTGAAACTCCTGAACGGATGCCCCGAACGGGCCCGCGCTGGCCGTAATCTGCCCATATGACAGTTCCATGAGGCCTGCATCATCGATTGTCATGTCATCGGCGGGCGCAGGTGAGGCATCGCCGCGCAGGGCTGCCCTGTTTCGGTCGGCTTGACCCTGCCGGCCCGACGCCCCACGTTCGATCCTATCCACCTATACGATCCGCGACAGGACAGCCATGACCGCCTCCAAGCTCGAACAGCTCCGCAAGATGACCACGGTGGTTGCCGATACCGGCGACATCGAAGCGGTCAGGCGCCTGAAGCCAGTGGATTGCACCACCAATCCGACGCTGCTGTTCAAGGCGGCCGAGACGCCGGCCTATGCGCCGCTCGTCGAGGAGGCGATCGCCTGGGGCAAGAAGGCCGGCAGCGGCGACAAGGTCGTGCAGGCGGTCTGCGACCGGCTCGCCGTCACCTTCGGAACTGAACTGACGAAGATCGTGCCCGGTCGCGTCTCGACCGAGGTCGATGCCGACCTCTCCTTCGATACGCAGGCGACGCTTGACAAGGCGCGCGCCATCATCGCCGCCTATAAGGAGCGCGGCATCGAGAAGGAGCGCATCCTGATCAAGATTGCCTCGACCTGGGAAGGCCTCCAGGCCGCCAAGGTGCTGCAGGCCGAGGGCATCGACTGCAACCTGACCCTGCTATTCGCCCTGCCGCAGGCGGTCGCTGCCGCCGATGCCAAGGCCTTTCTGATCTCGCCTTTCGTCGGGCGCATCCTCGATTGGCACGTCAAAGCCGGCGGCGGCCCCTACACGGCCGAGACCGATCCGGGCGTGGTCTCGGTCCGCTCAATCTACGCCTACTACAAGACCTACGGCATCGACACCGTGGTGATGGGCGCCTCCTTCCGCAATACGGGGGAGATCGAGGCGCTCGCCGGCTGTGACCGCCTGACCATCGGGCCCGGCCTGCTCGACGAACTGGCGGGAGCGACCGGCGACCTGGCGCGGCGGCTCGACGCCAAGGCGCCGGGCGAGGCTCCGGCGAAGCTTGTTCTGGACGAGAAGGCCTTCCGCTTCGCGATGAACGAGGATGCGATGGCGACGGAGAAGCTCGCCGAGGGCATCCGCGGCTTCGTCAAGGATCTGCGCAGCCTGCGCAAGCTGGTCGCTACCCGGCTGGGCTGAGCTGTTTCAAGGACTTCAGTCCTCGTCATCCCCGCGGTCATTCCGGGGCTTCGCGAAGCGAAGAGCCCGGAACCATGACCGCTTTACCGGCAGGAAAAAGCAGGCCCGCCAACGTGCCTTTTCCTGAACCGGCAATGTTCGCGGGTTCACGGCTCAGGCCTGGGCCAACCGTGGAACGGCTCACGGGTCCGTTAAGATCAGCAGCTCGCGCTTCGCCCGGGCTGCTCGAAGCGCGCCCGTCCCTGTGCGGCGGTTCCCGCTCTCCATGTCGCGGCAGTCACCTTTGCGTGTGCGCGGAACGCCAGCCTCCGCCGCGCCATCATCGGCGCGCAGGCTGCCCGGATGCTGCGCGGATACGTCATCGGCTTGGCCCTGCTCATCGGCGGCGCGGCGCTCGCGCAAGCCTCGTGGTCGCTGCGCCCCGGGACGACCGAGGTAAGCTTCGTGGCAAAGCGCTTTGGCGTTCAGACCGCCTCCGGCCGCTTCCAGCGCTATGATGGGGTCGTCGCGCTCGACTTCGAGCGGCCCGAGCGGAGCCGCGTCCGCTTGCGCATCGAGACCGGCTCGCTTGAAACCGGAACGGCGCTTGTCGACGGTTTCATCAAGGGCGAGACGATGCTCGATACCGCCCGTTTTCCCCAGGCGACCTTTGTTTCCGATGAGGTCAGGCGCAGCGGCGAACGCAGCCTCGTCATCCGCGGGCAGCTCACCTTACGGTCGATCACCCGGCCCGTGACCGCGACAGTGGTGGCGGAAGAGGATCCTGCGGCCGCCCAGCGCGGCGCGCGCCTCTCCTTCCATGCCACGGCCGCCTTTTCTCGCGCTGCCTTCGAGATCGGCCGCGACGTCAATATCGTCGATGACGAGGTGGAGATCGCGATCAGGGGCAGGATCTCGCAGTGAGAACGGTGCAGCGCCTGCGCTGGCACCCCGCCTTGGTCATCCTGCATTGGAGCACCGCGCTGCTCGTCGTCGGCCAATACGGGCTGTCCCGTTTCATGCGCGACGAAAGCCGCGACCTGCTCTCCCGCTTCGCGCTCTACCAATGGCACAAATCGATCGGTCTGACGGTCGCCGGGCTCGTCCTCCTACGCCTCGTGCTGCGACTGCTCCTGCCGGCGCCTGCGCCGATGGATCATGCAGAATGGCAGCGGCTGGCGGCGCGCGCGGTCCATATAGGACTCTATGGCTGCCTGATCGCGCTTCCGGTCTCGGGCCTGCTCATGGCGGCGGCGGCGCCGATCCAGATCCCGACCGTGTATTTCGGCTGGTTCGGCGTGCCGCATCCGATCGGGCCCGACAGGCGCGTCTATGAACTCATGCTGCGCCTGCACGAACTGGTCTTCGATCTCCTGAGCCTGCTCGTGCTGCTTCACCTCGCGGCGATCGTAACCCACCAGTTCGTCTGGCGCGACGGGTTGCTGCGCCGAATGTGGTTCGCGCGGGGCTGAGTCGGTGCCTCGCCAAGGCGCGCGCTGAATGCCTACTGTACCGAAGCGGCCTCTACCTGCACGGAAGGCCTGGGCGGAGCCGAGGTGGAATCGAAGAAGTTGCGCCCGCCAGCCGCTGCGGCCTGCAGCTGCTGCTTCCAGCCCTTGCCGTCCTTGCCGCCGAGGGCGGTGAAATCGGCATCGCGGATTCCGTCGCGGCCGCGCCCCTGATAGACCATCACGCCGTCGGCAGTGACGATGATGTCGCCGCGTCGCAGCGTCGGGTCCTTCAGATACCAATGCGGATCGGTGGCGGGGTCCAGCTGGACAGCGGGCGGCTTGGGCTTGGAGGAGGCCTCCGGAGCCCGGTGCTGCTGCTGCCGGTGCGCGCGCGGACGCTCGTCATCATATTCGTAGATCGGCGTGGCCCGCAGGCGCTGGCCTCCGCCGAAGATCGCCCGGGCGAGCTCCTCAAAAGGGTTCGCCTGAGCGCCCGGAATGCCGGCAGCGGACAGTGCCGCCACCAGTCCGACCAATATCACGTGCCGCCGCACCATCGCCGTCGTCCCCGCTTGTTTGCAGTTCAACGACTGATGGTCGCTAAAGGTTCAACGGAGGTTCACCGACGCGGTTAAGTTTTTTCAGCATTCCGCGCCTGCGCCGTTTACGCCTTCGCCGCGAAGGCTTCCGCCCGGATCGTCGAGAGCGATTTCGCGGGCGTGATCGCCTCCGGGTCGAGCAGGCAGTGGATGATCGAAGGCTTGCCGGACGCCACCGCGCGCTCGAAGGCGGGGCCGAACTCCTCGGTCTTCTCGACGCGCTCGCCATGGCCACCGAAGGCCTTGGCATAGGCCGCGAAATCCGGGTTCTTCAGCGTCGTTGCCGAGATGCGGCCGGGATATTCGCGCTCCTGATGCATCCGGATGGTGCCGTACATGCCGTTGTCGACCACGACCACGACCACTGGCAGATCGTATTGCACGGCGGTCGCGAAATCCTGCCCGTTCATCAGGAAGCAGCCATCGCCGGCGAAGGCCACGACGGTCCGCTCCGGATAGAGTCGCTTGGCGCCGATCGCCGCCGGTACGCCGTAGCCCATCGAGCCCGAGGTCGGGGCGAGCTGCGTCGCGAATTTGGTGAAGCGGTGGAAGCGATGCACCCAGGTCGCGTAATTGCCTGCGCCGTTGCACATGATGGCGTCGTCGGGAAGGTGGTTGCGCAGCCAGCGCACCATTTCGCCGGGATGGAACGAGCCGGCGACCGGGGCAGGCTGCTCGCTCCAGCCGAGATAGGATTCATGCGCCTCGGCCGAGGCGCCCGCCCACGGGATCTCCTGAGGCGGATGCACCGTTTCAAGCGCCGCGCAGAAGGCCGTGGGGGAGGCGTTGATGGCGAGCGACGGCCGGTAGACGCGGCCGAGCTCCTCCGGGTCCGGATGGACATGGACGAGCGGCCGGCCCGGGTTGGGGATCCCGAACAGCGTGTAGGACTGGCTCGGCATCTCCGAGAGGCGCCCGCCGACGAGTATGACGAGATCGCTCTCCTTGATCCGCGCGAGGAGCTTCGGGTTCGGGCCGATGCCGAGATCGCCGGCGAAGTTCGGGTGGTCGGCCGGGAACAGCATCTGCCGGCGGAAGGAGACCGCCACCGGCAGGTCGAAGCGCTCGGCGAAGCGCTGGAAGCGCTCGATCGCCTGCGGGTTCCAGCGCGAGCCGCCGAGGATCGCGACCGGCTTCTTCGCCGCCCAGAGCCGCTTCTGCAGGTCGATGGTCTGGAGCAGCGAGGGGTGCGTCTCGGTCACCTGGTAGGGCTCGGCGTCGACCGTCTCGACCACGTCGGTCAGCATGTCCTCCGGCAGCGCGATCACGACCGGGCCGGGGCGGCCGGAGGTGGCGACATGGAAGGCGCGGCTGATGATCTCGGGGATGCGCTCGGCCTGGTCGATCTCGGTCGCCCATTTGCACATGGTGCCGAAGACGGCGCGGTAGTCGAGCTCCTGGAAAGCCTCGCGCTCGCGCATCGAGCGGTCGATCTGGCCGACGAACAGGATCATCGGCGTCGAATCCTGCTGCGCGATGTGCACGCCCGGCGAGGCATTGGTCGCCCCAGGCCCGCGCGTGACGAAGCAGATGCCGGGCTTGCCCGTCAGCTTGCCGGCTGCCTCGGCCATCATCGAGGCGCCGCCTTCGGCCCGGCAGATCGTGACCTTGAGATTGGCGTCGTGCAGCGCGTCGAGCACGGCGAGATAGCTCTCGCCCGGGACGCAGAAGGCGTCGGTCGCGCCGTGGAGGATGAGTTGGTCGACGAGAATCTGCCCGCCGGTGCGCTTAGCCATTGGAATCGTCCTATGCGGTTGACGTCATTGCGAGCGCAGCGAAGCAATCCAGTCTCGTAGAGCACGATGGCTCCTGGATTGCTTCGTTGCGCTCGCAATGACGGTTGCGGTCACGAACGCGCCCCACCCCAGGCCGGGTCGTTCAAGATCTCGTCTTCATGCTCGCCAAGTTGCGGGCTCGGGCGCGGTGAGACCTGCCGCATGCCGTTCATGACGATCGGCGAGCCGACGGTCGGGATCGTCCCGCCTTTGGCGAGTGCGCTCGTCAGATCGACCTTCACGCCACGCGCCTTCACCTGCGGGTCGGCGAAGACCTCGCCGATGTCGTTGATCGGCCCGGCCGGCACGCCGACCTTCTCCAGCGCAGCCAGCAGATCGGCTTTGAGATAGCGTTGGCAGAGCAGATGAAGCCGCTCCGTCAGCGGGACGCGGTTCTTCACCCGCGAGCGGTTGTCGATATAGGCCGGCTCGTCCGCCAGCGCCGCCTCGCCCAGGACCTCGCAGAGCTTGCGCCACTGCCCGTCATTGCCGGTGGCAATGATGATGTGTCCGTCCGCGACCGGGAAGACGTCATAAGGCACGATATTGGGATGGGCGTTGCCGAGGCGCGGCGGCGGATTGCCGGAGACCAGATAGTTCATCGCCTGGTTGCCGAGCACGGCCACTTGGGAGTCCAGCAGCGCCATGTCGAGCGTGGCGCCTTCGCCGGTCGCGTCGCGCTGGCGCATTGCGGAGAGTATGCCGACCGTTGCGTAGAGCCCGGTATAGATGTCGGCCACCGCATAGCCCGCCTTCATCGGCGCGCCCTCGGGCTCGCCGGTGACGGACATCGGCCCGCCCATACCCTGCACCAGGAAGTCGTAGCCGGCGCGCGGGGCATAGGGTCCGGTCTGGCCGAAGCCGGTGACCGAGCAATAGATCAGCCGCGGGAACTCCTTGCGAAGCGACGCGGCATCGAGCCCGTATTTCTCGAGGCCGCCGACCTTGAAGTTCTCGACCACGACATCGGCATGGGCCGCGAGCCTGCGGACCAGCGCCTGCCCATCCGGCGTGCGGAAATCGGCGGTGATCGAACGCTTGCCGCGATTGGCCGCGTGGAAATAGGCGGCGGACAGGTTCTCGCCGTTCTCGCCCTCGACGAAGGGAGGACCCCATTTCCGGGTGTCGTCGCCCTCCGGCGCCTCGACCTTGACGACATCGGCGCCGAGATCGGCGAGGAGCTGGCCGATCCAGGGGCCGGCGAGGATGCGCGCCAGTTCGAGAACGCGCAGGCCGGCTAGAGGAGGGGTGGTCATGGGCGGCCTCGGCTCGACGTCATGGTCGGGCTTGACCCGACCATCTCCGGGAAGTTCACGCGGGACGAGATGCCCGGGGCAAGCCCGGGCATGACGGTCCCGTGGCAGGCCTCAGAAGAACGCCTGCAGCCCGGTGACGGCACGGCCGAGGATCAGCGCGTGGACGTCGTGCGTGCCCTCATAGGTGTTCACCGTCTCCAGGTTCGCCGCATGGCGCATCACCTGATATTCGATCGAGATGCCGTTGCCGCCATGCATGTCGCGGGCCTGGCGGGCGATGTCGAGCGCCTTGCCGCAATTGTTGCGCTTGACGAGCGAGATCATCTCCGGGGCCATCTTACCCTCGTCCATCAGGCGCCCGACGCGAAGCGAGCCCTGCAGGCCGAGCGTGATCTCGGTCAGCATGTCGGCGAGCTTCTTCTGGTAGAGCTGCGTCTGGGCCAACGGCTTGTTGAACTGCTTGCGGTCGAGCCCGTACTGGCGCGCGCGGTGGAAGCAGTCCTCGGCGGCGCCCATCACACCCCAGGAAATGCCGTAGCGGGCGCGGTTGAGGCAGCCGAACGGGCCCTTCAGGCCGGAGACGTTCGGCAGCAGGTTCTCCTCCGGCACGATGACGCCGTCCATGACGACCTCGCCGGTGATCGAGGCGCGCAAGCTGAGCTTGCCGCCGATCTTCGGCGCCGACAGGCCCTTCATGCCCTTTTCGAGGATGAAGCCGCGGATCTGGTTGTCATGCGCGGCCGACTTCGCCCAGATGACGAAGACGTCGGCGATCGGAGAATTCGAGATCCACATCTTCGATCCCGTCAGCTTGTAGCCGTCGGCGACCTTCTCGGCCCGGGTCTTCATGCCGCCGGGATCGGAGCCGGCATCCGGCTCGGTCAGGCCGAAGCAGCCGACCCATTCGCCCGAGGCGAGCTTGGGCAGGTACTTCTTGCGCTGGTTCTCGTCGCCATAGGCGTAGATCGGGAACATCACCAGTGAGGACTGGACGCTCATCATCGAGCGATAGCCGGAATCGATGCGCTCGACCTCCCGCGCCACGAGCCCGTAGGAGACGTAGTTGGCGCCGGCGCAGCCATATTCCTCCGGCACCGTGACGCCGAGCAGGCCGAGCTCGCCCATTTCGTTGAAGATCGAGCGGTCGGTCTTCTCGTCGAGATAGGCGTCGTGGATGCGGGGAGCGAGCTTCTCCTGCGCGTAGGAGCGCGCGGTATCGCGGATCAGGCGCTCGTCCTCGGTCAGCTGCTCGTCGAGCAGGAAGGCGTCGTCCCAGGTGAACTGCGCGAGCTTGTGGCTGGCGGCGTGGCTGCGGGCGGCTTCGGCCATGGTGTTGTCCCTTCCCTCGTCTCGTTCGACTGCGCTCGGCGCGATCGTAAGGCGTCATTCTCGGGCTTGCCCCGAGAAACTCGAGACCAGCTAGCTGGTTTCCGAGATGGCCGGGTCAAGCCCGGCCATGACGGCCTGGTCGATCAAGCATCCACGTCGAAGCTGACGCCCTGCGCAAGCGGTAGCGTGGTGCCGTAGTTCAGCGTGTTGGTGGCGCGGCGCATATAGGCCTTCCAGGCGTCGGACCCGGCCTCGCGGCCGCCACCCGTCTCCTTCTCGCCGCCGAACGCCCCGCCGATCTCGGCACCGGAGGGGCCGATATTGACGTTGGCGATGCCGCAATCCGAGCCCTCGTCCGAGACGAACAGCTCGGCCTCGCGCATGTTCAGCGTGAAGATCGAGGAGGACAGGCCGGCGCCGACCGCGTTCTGCATCGCGATCGCCTCGTCCAGCGACTTGTACTTCATCACATAGAGGATCGGGGCGAAGGTCTCGCGCTCGACCGGGCCGCACTGCCGGGGCATCTCGATCAGGGCCGGGCGGACATAGAAGCCGCCGGAGCCGACATCGACCTTCTCGCCGCCATGCACCTTGCCGCCTTCGGCACGCGCTTCGCCGAGCGCCTTCTGCATGCCCTGATAGGCGGCTTCGTCGACCAGCGGGCCGATCAGCACGCCCGCCTCGCGCGGATCGCCGATCTTCACGGAGCCGTAGGCCTTGATCAGCTTCGGCACGAGCTGGTCGTAGACGCTCTCATGTACGATCAGGCGGCGCAGCGTGGTGCAGCGCTGGCCGGCCGTGCCCATCGCCGCGAAGGCGATGCCGCGCAGCGCGATGTCGAGATCGGCGGAGGGCGCCACGATCGCGGCGTTGTTGCCGCCGAGCTCCAGGATGGCGCGGGCGAAGCGGGCGGCCAGTTTTTGTCCGACCTCCTTGCCCATGCGGGTCGAGCCCGTCGCCGAAACGACCGGGACGCGATGGTCCTGCACCAGGATGTCGCCGATCTCGCGGCCGCCGATCAGCACTTCCGACAGGCCGACGGGCGCCTCGGGGCCGAAGCGCTTCATCGTCTTCTCGACGATGGCCTGCACGGCGATGCCGGTCAGCGGGGTCTTCTCGGATGGCTTCCAGACGACGCTGTCGCCGCAGACGAAGGCCAGCGCGGCATTCCAGGACCAGACGGCGACCGGGAAGTTGAAGGCCGAGATCACGCCGCAGACGCCGAGCGGGTGCCAGGTCTCCATCATGCGATGGTTCGGACGCTCGGTCGCGATGGTCAGGCCGTAGAGCTGGCGCGACAGGCCGACCGCGAAATCGCAGATGTCGATCATCTCCTGGACCTCGCCGAGGCCCTCCGAGACGATCTTGCCGGCTTCCAGCGTCACCAGCAGGCCGAGATCATCCTTGGCGGCGCGCAGCTCCTCGCCCAGCAGGCGCACGAACTCGCCGCGGCGCGGTGCAGGCACCTTGCGCCAGGCAAGGAAGGCAGCCTGCGCGCGGCCGATCGCGGCCTCGGCCTCGGCGGGGCTCGTCTCCTTCAGCGTCGCGACGGTCTCGCCGGTGATCGGCGAGCAGGCGGTGAGCCCGGCGCTCGCATAGGCGCCATCGCTGACGCCGAGGCGCTTCAGAAGGGCGAGGGCGTCCTTGGGAAGGGGAGAGGTCATGTACCTGCCTGATCGCTGGTGTTCATCGAGAGCATAGCCCTCATCCTGAGGAGCGACCGCAAAGGCTCGCGTCTCGAAGGATGTTCCAGATGCTTCCGGAGCCTCATGGAGCATCCTTCGAGACGCAGCCTTGCGGCTCCTCAGGATGAGGGCTCGGGAAAAGCTTGCCCGAGGCTCAGGACAATGCCCCCTTCCGCCTGCCCGGGGCAACCGATATGTTCTCACGACTTGATGAGAATTTATCATGGATATCGAAATCGTTCCCGGCCGGCTTTCGGTCCCCTCCCTGTCCGCGCTTGCCGCCTTCGAGGCGGCCGCTCGCCATGGCAGCTTCACGCGTGCGGCCGAGGAGCTCAACCTGACGCAGGGTGCCGTCAGTCGCCAGGTCGCGCATCTGGAGAAGCTGCTTGGCGTGGCGCTCTTCCAGCGCGCGCGCCAGCGCGTCAGCCTGACGCCGGCCGGCAATGCGTATGCCGCCGAGATCCGTGACGGGCTGTCCCGGCTGGCGGCCGCGACGGTTTCGGCCATGGCGTTCCGCGGCGCGTCCGGCGTGCTCAACCTCGCCATCCTGCCGACCTTCGGCACGCGCTGGCTGATTCCGCGCCTGCCGCGCTTCACCGAGGCTCATCCGGGCATCACCATCAACTTCACCACCAAGCTCGTGCCCTTCGATTTCGGCCGGGAGCAGCTGGATGCCGCGATCCATTTCGGTGATGCCGTCTGGCCCGGCGCGCGGCTGCACCGGCTGATGGGCGAGGAGATCGTGCCGGTCGCCGCCCCCTCGCTCGTCGCGCGGCTGGGCCTGGCCGCGCCGGCCGACATGCTGCGCGCGCCGCTGCTGCAGCAATCGACCCGCCCGCGCGCCTGGGCCAACTGGCTGGAACAGCAGGGCCTGCCGCCGCAGCGGGCCTTGATGGGGCCGCGCTTCGAGCAGTTCGCCATGGTCTCGCAGGCCGCGGTGGCCGGGCTCGGACTGGCGATCGTGCCGCGCTTCCTGGTCGAGGAGGAGCTGCGTTCCGGCGCGTTGCTCATCCCCTTCGACCGGCCCGTCACCGGCTCCGGGGGCTACTACCTCGTCTATCCCGAAACCCGCGCGGAACTGCCGGCGGTGATCGCATTTCGCGACTGGCTGCTAGGCGAATGCGCCGCCGCGAACTGACTCGACAAGCGCGTGGCGCCACGCCATTCATGCGCAGAGTTCACTAACCGGGCCGCGCCTGCGGACCCGCCTCTGCTTGGGGCCGCCATGTCGTCTTCCGAAAGCGCCGATGTCGTCATTTGCGGAGGTGGCGCCATCGGCTCCTCCGTCGCCTATCATCTGGCGGCCGATCCGGGCTTTTCCGGCAAGGTCATCGTGGTCGAGAAGGATCCGACCTACCGCTACGCCGCCTCCGCGCTCTCGGCCGCCTCGATCCGCCAGCAATATTCGAGCGCCGTGAACATCCGCATCTCGCTGCACGGCATCGATTTCCTGCGCGATATCGGGGCCTGCCTGGCCGTTGATGGCGAGATGCCGGTGATCGACCTGCATGAGGGCGGCTATCTCTATCTGGCAGGCGAGGAGGGCGCGCCCGTGCTCGCCGCCAACCAGACGCTGCAGGCGGCCGAGGGCGCGGATATCGCGCTATACGACCCGGCCGCGCTGCAAAGCCGCTTTCCCTGGCTGAACACCGAGGATCTCGCCTGCGGCAGCTTCGGCGTCAGCGGCGAGGGCTGGTTCGACGGCTGGGCGGTGCTGCAGGCCTTCCGCAAGAAGGCGCGCTCACTCGGCGTCGAATATCGCCAGGGCGAGGTCGCGCGCTATGTCGTGGAGGGTGGCCGCGTGGTCGCGGTCGAGCTTGGCGACGGCAGCCGCATCGCCTGCGGCAGTGTCGTCAACGCGTCCGGGACACATGGCGCCAGGCTCGCGGCCAGCGCCGGCGTCAGGATCCCGGTCCGCTCGATGAAGCGCTACGTCTTTTCCTTCCTCTGCAAGGGTGAGGTCGACAACTGCCCGCTGCTGATCGACCGCACCGGCGCCTGGTGCCGGCCGGAAGGCAGGCGCGGCAACGACGGCCAACTCTTCATCGGCAGCTGCTCGCCCCTCAGTGCCGAGCTGGACGAGGAGTGGATCGAAACCAGCCCCTCGGTCGAGGATGTCGACTGGGCCTTCTTCGAGGAGACGGTCTGGCCTGCTTTGGCCTATCGCATTCCCGCCTTCGAGCAGATCAAACCCGGCCGCGCCTGGGCCGGGCCCTATGACATGAACGAGCTCGACCACAACGCCATCATCGGCCCGGCCGTCGGCGTCGGCGGGCTCTATCTCGCCAATGGCTTCTCGGGCCACGGCCTGCAGCAGGCGCCGGCGGTCGGCCGGGGGCTTGCCGAGCATATCCTGCATGGCGGCTATCGCAGCCTGGACCTGTCCGATCTCGGCCATGAGCGCATAGTGGACGGCAGGCCCATGCACGAGGCCAACGTCATCTGAACGCCCATGATCGAGCGAGCACCGACATTGCCGCTACCCGTCGCCGGAGGCCGGGCCATGATCGACAACAGCTACGTCCGCACCATGGCGCGCTACAATGCATGGCAGAACGACAATCTCTATCAAGCGGCGGCGACGCTCGGTGACGACACGCGCCGGCAGGACCGCGGCGCCTTTTTCGGCTCGATCCAAGGCACCTTCTGCCATCTGCTCTGGGCCGACCGCATGTGGCTGTCGCGCTTCGCCGGGACACCGAAGCCGAGTATTCCCGGAGCCGAATCGGCCAGCATGATCGCGCTCTGGGACGACCTCGTCGCCGAGCGTCGCGTCACCGACACGGTGATCTCCGACTGGGCGGCGGGGCTGGCGCCGGACTGGCTTTCCGGCGACCTGACATGGCTTTCCGGCATCTCGCGACGCGAGCTGACAAGGCCGAGAGCCCAGCTCGTCGCACATATGTTCAATCACCAGACGCATCATCGCGGCCAGGTTCACGCCATGCTGACGGCGGCCGGCGCCCGACCAGGGGATACCGACCTGATGCTGATCGACCTGGTGGATTGAGGCGCCGCCGCGCATTGGATCAGGCCGGTCGGGCCTCGGCGTCCTCCGCCCGTCGCGAGCGGGTACGCCCCTGTTCCGGCAGTTCGGTCGTCTCGCGGTCGGCATGCTCCTTCGGCACGGCCGCGGTCGCATTTTGGCTCAGCCTCTGGAACAGGCCGAGCCCGACCATCGCCGTGACGGCGAGGAAGACGAGAAGGCCGGGATAGATGATGTCGTGCATCGTGTCGCGCGAGGTCTTGGCGATCAGCACCAGGGATTCCAGGCTGAGTGCGACGATCATGATGGTCATGAACTTGGTCAGCGATCCCCGCGCCTCGGCCGGTCGGCGCAGTTCGCGATTCGAGACGACCTCCTCCTCGAACAGGAACTTTCCGACATCGGCCACCGCGACCGCGATGATGATCAGGCCGATGCCGTCCAGCATCGTTTCGAGCGCATTGTCGCCGGTCCAGTAACCGGTCGCGGTGCGCCAGACCGCGACGCCGATCAGCGTGATGGATGCGGAGAGAAGCGCGAAGGCTATGGTCGTGTAGAGAACGCGGCTGAACAGCGTCATGGATGCCCCCGATCCGGAGAAACCCGGTCCGGTCAGACAACCGGAGCGATCCGGCGCAGGTTCCGCTTCCGGCAACCAGACGCCGGCGAGGGAGCCGCCATGCCGCTGCGGCATAGGCGCTTGCGGCGCCATCATGCCAAGCATGCGCGCCTCAGGAGCTCCGCCATGCCCGACATCACCCAGCTCGCCGCCTTCGCCCTGATCTGCCTGGGCATGGTGATCACGCCCGGGCCCAACATGGTCTACCTGATTTCGCGTTCGATCGCGCAGGGGAGGGGCGCCGGCCTGATCTCGCTCGGCGGCGTGGCGCTGGGCTTCTTCGTCTACATGCTGAGCGCCGCCTTCGGCATCACTGCGCTGCTCTTCGCGGTTCCCTATGCCTATGACGCGCTACGGATCGCCGGTGCGCTCTATCTGTTCTGGCTCGCCTGGCAGGCGCTGAAGCCCGGCGGCCGCTCGCCCTTCCAGCTCCGCGACTTGAAGCCTGACCGGCCGCGCAAGCTCTTCGGCATGGGCTTCCTCACCAGCCTGCTCAACCCCAAGATCGCGATGCTCTACCTGGCGCTGCTGCCGCAGTTCATCGACCCGGCCGCCGGCAGCGTGCTGATGCAGTCGCTGCTGCTGGGCTCGATGCAGATCGCGATCAGCGTCTCGGTCAATGCGATGATAGCGATGGCGGCAGGCGGCATCGCGGTGTTCCTGCGGACGCGGCCGTTCTGGTCGCTGGTGCAGCGCTGGCTGATGGGCACGATGCTGGCTGGCTTCGCGTTGCGCATGGCGCTGGAAAGCCGGCGGTAGCGCATGTTTCGATCGGACTGAGCATCATTTTCGTCATTGCGAGCGCAGCGAAGCAATCCAGTGAGACGTAGAGCACTGCCGCCTCTGGATTGCTTCACTGCGCTCGCAATGACGGCACCGACCCGTCAGCCCAGCCTGATCGGCTGAGGCTCGATCGGAATGTCCCGGCTCGCGGGCCCGGAAAGTTCTCCGCCGACTTCCGTCAGGATCCGGCCCAGCGCCTCGAAATCCTGCTGACGCGGCGAGGTTCGTCGCCAGGCCAGCCCGATCGAGCGGCTCGGCTCCGGCGCGGCGAAGCGGAACAGCCGCACCGGCATGTCCGGCCGTAATTCGATCGGCAGGGCCATGGCCGGCATCAGCGTCGTGCCGAAGCCGTTCGCCACCATCTGCATGATCGTCGAGAGGCTGGAGGCACCGTATTGCCGCCGGGAGCCGCTGCGCGGCGCGCCGCAGAAACTCAGGGCCTGGTCGCGCAGGCAGTGGCCCTCTTCGAGCAGCAGCAGGTTGTCGCCGGAGAGGGCCTGTTGCGGCGTGACCTCGGCGCCCTCCGAGCCTGGCGCCGTCGGCATGACGAGCAGGAACGGATCGTCGAAGAGCGGTAGTGTCTCCAGCCCGGTGCGGTCGATCGGCAGCGACAGGAGCGCGACGTCGAGGCGGCCATCCACCAGCTCGTCGAGCAGGGTATGTGTCTGCGATTCCCGCAGCCTCAGCGCCAGCCCCGGATGACGGCGCTGCAGCAGCGGCAGCGTCGCCGGCAGGAGATAGGGCGCGATGGAGGGGATGACGCCGAGATCGAGCTCGCCGCTCAGCAGGTTCGGGCGGTGGCGGGCATGGTCGACGAGGTCGCTCGCCTCCAGCAGGATGCGCTGCGCCCGCTCGGCGATCTCGCGGCCGGTTTCGGTCAGGGTTATCGCACCTCGCTGGCGCTCGACGAGCTGGCAGCCGAGCTGAGCCTCCAGCTCCTGGATCTGCAGCGAGAGCGCCGGCTGGCTGACATGGCATTCCTGTGCCGCCCGGCCGAAATGGCGGTGCCGAGATACGGCGCAGAAATAGCGGAGCTGCTTCAGGGTGATCATGTCGATTTGATAAACTTATCGATAGGGCGCGTAAACGGTATTGGACATTGTCGTCACGAAGGACTGTTAGTTCGTCCAATTCGAATCTGGGCCGGGCCGCTTACGCCCGGCGATCGATGGAGGACAGCATGTCGAAGACGATGACCACGACGGCCGGTGCGCCGATCCCTGACAACCAGAATTCGATCACCGCCGGCGAGCGCGGCCCGGTCCTGATGCAGGATTACCAGCTCATCGAGAAGCTGGCCCACCAGAACCGCGAGCGCATCCCCGAGCGCGCCGTCCACGCCAAGGGCTGGGGCGCCTATGGCACGCTGAAGATCACCGGCGACATCTCGAAATACACCAAGGCCAAGGTTCTCCAGCCCGGCACCGAGACGCCGCTGCTGCTGCGCTTCTCGACGGTGGCCGGCGAGATGGGCGCCGCCGACGCCGAGCGCGACGTGCGCGGCTTCGCGATCAAGTTCTACACGCCGGAAGGCAACTGGGACCTCGTCGGCAACAACACGCCGGTCTTCTTCGTGCGCGACCCGGTGAAGTTCCCCGACTTCATCCACACCCAGAAGCGCCACCCCAAGACCAACATGCGCTCGCCCACCGCGATGTGGGATTTCTGGTCGCTGAGCCCCGAGAGCCTGCACCAGGTCACCATCCTGATGTCGGATCGCGGCCTGCCGACCGATGTGCGCCACATCAACGGCTATGGCTCGCACACCTTCTCGTTCTGGAACGACAATGGCGAGCGCTACTGGGTGAAGTTTCACTTCAAGACCCTGCAGGGCCACCGTCACTGGACGAATGAGGAGGGCGAGAAGGTCATCGGCAAGACCCGCGAGTCGACGCAGGAAGACCTGTTCAATGCGCTGGAGCGCGGCGACTATCCGAAGTGGAAGGTTCAGGTCCAGATCATGCCGGAGCTGGACGCGGAGAAGACCGCCTACAACCCCTTCGACCTGACCAAGGTCTGGCCGCATGCCGACTATCCGCCGATCGACATCGGCGTGATGGAGCTGAACCGCAACCCCGAGAACTACTTCGCCGAAATCGAGAACGCCGCCTTCTCGCCGTCGAACATCGTTCCCGGCATCGGCTTCTCGCCCGACAAGATGCTGCAGGCCCGCGTCTTTTCCTATGCCGATGCCCATCGCCACCGGCTCGGCACGCATTACGAGAACATCCCGGTCAACCAGCCGAAATGCCCGGTCGCGCATTATCATCGCGACGGCCAGATGAACACCTATGGCGGCATCAAGACCGGCAATCCGGACGCCTATTACGAGCCGAACTCGTTCGGCGGGCCGGTCGAGGCGCCTGCCGCCAAGGAGCCGCCGCTGAAGATCTCGGGCGATGCCGATCGCTACAATCACCGCATCGGCAACGACGACTATTCGCAGCCGCGCGCGCTGTTCAACCTGTTCGACGCTGGCCAGAAGGCGCGGCTGTTCTCGAACATTGCCGCGGCGATGGGCGGCATCCCGCAGCATATCGAGGAGCGCCAGCTCGCGCATTTCGACAAGGTCCATCCGGAGTACGGCAACGGCGTCCGCGCCGCGCTGGCCAAGTCGGACGGTCGCGAGCGCCCCGCGATCTCGGTGACCGAGAACACCCCGCAGCAGGCGGCAGAGTAATCCGGTCTCCGGGTTGAATATCGGGCCGCGGCGCAAGCCGCGGCCTTTTTCTTGGAAGAGCCTCGTAGACGGGCTTGCCCCGACCATCTCTGAAACCAGCCGCCGTTCGGAACGAGCTTCTCGGGTCTCGGCCTTCCTTCGCCCGAGAATGACGGCGGTTTCCCGGCGCGCCGCGCTGGTCTAGCTTGCGCCGGATTTTCCCGAAGGAGCCTGCGCCTATGTCCCTCACTGCCGAAGAACAGAAAGTCGTCGACTGGCTCGGAAGCCGCAAGGAGGCGATGGTCGCGCTGCTGCGCGAGATGGTCGACACCGATTCAGGTTCCTACGACAAGGCCGGCGTCGACCGCGCCGGACAGGTGGTCGCCCGCTTCCACGAACTCAACGGCCTGGCGGTCGAGATCATCCCGGACGCGACCTATGGCGACGCGGTCAAGGCGCGCCTGCCGAACCCGACCGCCAACGACCAGCGCCCGGTGCTGCTGCTCGGCCATCGCGACACCGTCTTCCCCAAGGGCGAGCCGACGCGCCGGCCCTTTTCGGTCAAGGACGGCCGAGCCTACGGGCCGGGCGTCGCCGACATGAAGGCCGGCATCGTCATCGAGGCCTTCGTCGCGGCCGCCTTCGCCGAATGCGGCGGGCTCTCCGCGCCGCTGACGGTGCTGACCACCTCGGACGAGGAAATCGGCTCGCCGTCCTCGCGCGCGGTCATCGAGGCGGCGGCGCGCGAATCGCGCTGCGTTTTCAATGCCGAGCCCAGCCGCCTGCCGGCCGGCAGCGACTTCGCCCGCGACCATCGCCAGTCGGTCACCAGCGGCCGCAAGGGCGGCGTCTTCATGCGCGCCGAGTTCACCGGCAAGCCGGCGCATTCGGGCGCGAATTACGAGAAGGGCGCCTCGGCCATCGTCGATCTCGGCCACAAGATTCCGAAGCTCCAGGGCCTCACCGACCTCGAAAAGGGCATCACCGTCAATGTCGGGCTGATCGGCGGCGGCCAGACGGTCAACACGGTCGCCCCCCACGCCTGGTGCGAGATCGACCTGCGCTACGTCACCGCCGCCCAGCGCGGTGAGATGGTCGCGAAGATCAAGGCCATCATCGAGACGCCCGAGGTCGCCGGCACCGGCGCCACCCTTTCGATCAAGGGCGAGTTCCTGCCGCTCGAAGGCACGGCGGAGTCGCAGAAGCTGTTCGAGACCTATCGCGACGCCGCCGCCGGCTTCGGCATGGCGACCATCGCCGAATTCACCGGCGGCTGCGCCGATTCCGGCTTCACCGCGGCGCAGGGCTGCCCGACGCTCTGCAGCGTCGGCCCGATCGGCGGCATGGCGCATACGCCGGACGAGTTCCTCGAGGTCGAGAGCATCGTCCCCGCCGCGCAGACGCTGGCGCTGGCGGTGATGCGGGCGGCGAAGCTGATGGAGTGAGCTGCGCGGTTCGTCCTCTGCGGCCGTCTCAAGCGCTTCCTTAACTGCAGGAGAGACGGCGCTCCGCCAGGTTCGTCGGCTTTCCGCGGACCAGAAGCGAACGATCTCCGACGCGGCCAAGCGGTACATAAATGTAGCGAAAACTTGTCAATTCTGGGTCTGAATGTTTCTATGGCGGTCGAGGCGCCACCACGGGACGACAGACCGCCACATGACATCCGGTCTCCGGCTCGACAGCCTGCAGATGCTAAGGGCGGCAGCCGCCGGCCTCGTACTCGTTGAACACACTGCGAACGCGGTCTCGACACGCTATCTGGGCCTCGCACCGCAGGATTCGCCACTGGCGGTATTTCCGTTCGCAGCAGGCGTCGACATCTTCTTCGTCGTTTCGGGCTTCATCATCGCCTATTCCAGCGGCGCCCTCTTCGGCAGCCCTGGCGCGTGGCGCAGCTTTCTCCTGCGCCGCTGGGCTCGCGTCGCGCCGCTGTACTGGCTCATGACCGGCGTGATGATTCTCGCCTTCGCCGCGATCGGCAGCGAAGCCTGGAGTAACGCGTCCTGGTGGTCGGTTGCCGCCTCCTACCTCTTTTTGCCCGCCACCAATGCGGAGGAGCGCATCTTCCCGATCCTGACGATCGGCTGGACGCTCAACTACGAGATGGCATTCTATGGGCTCTTCGCGCTCACGCTGGGCTTCCGCCAGAGAACCGCGCTGAGGCTGGTGGCGGCGGCGCTCATTGTCTCCGCAGCACTGGGCGCATTGGTCGGCCCGGCCTCGCTCGCGCTGCGCTTCTATACGGACCCGATCATCGTAGAATTCGCCGCCGGCATTGCTCTCTACGGGCTGCTCTGCACAGGCCGGTTGGCCTTCGCCGGAATGACGCGACTGCTGCTCGTCGTGCTGGCACTGGCAGGGTTGGCTCTGTCCGTCGGCGACCCCGGGCCTTGGCGCTGGCTCGCCTGGGGTGGCCCGGCGACGCTGTTGGTCGCGGCCGCGATCGGCCCCGCGCCCTTGCAGGGCGGCTTTGCCCGCGCAATACGCTTGGGGGGCGACTGGTCCTACGGCATCTATCTGGCCCATTTCCCGATCGTCATGATCGGAGCGATGGCCTGCCAGGCCCTGCTGCCGAAGGCGGCCTGGGTCTGGTTTGGCTTCTTTCCAGCCTTCGTACTGATCGCCACGCTCTCCACTGCGGCATTGCTGCACCGTTTCGTCGAGCAACCGGCCATGGATTGGGCGCGCAAATCAGCGCGCGCCGGGATCGGCGCATTCAGAACGCCTCTTCCCAGTTCCGGCTGAGCCGCATCGCGGAGTTGATCAGCCCGACATGGGAATAGGTCTGCGGGAAGTTGCCCCAGAGCTCGCCGGTTTCGAGATCGGCGTCCTCGGAGAGCAGACCGAAGCTGTTGCGGCGCTTCAGGATGCGCGCGAACAGCGCCTTGGCCTCCTCGCGCCGGCCGATGGCATGCAGCGCATCGACATACCAGAAGGCGCAGATCAGGAAGCCGGTGTGCATGTAGCCGAAATCGTCCTGCGTGGCGTAGCGTAGGAGGAGGTCGCCACGGGTCAGGTCGCGGCCGATCGCCTCGACGGTCGCGACGAAGCGGGGATCGTCAGCCTTGACGAAGCCGAGCTCCGCGAACAGCAGCAGGGTCGCATCGAGGTCGTCGCCGTCGAAGGTCGAGACGAAGTGGCCCTTCTCCTCGTTCCATGTGCGCGCGAGAATCTCCTTCTTCAGCCGCTTCGACTCGGTCTTCCAGTATTCCTTGCGGTCGGCCCGCCCGAGCGTACCGGCGATGCGCGCGAGCCGGTCGCTGGCGGCCCAGCACATCACGCTCGAGAAGGAATGCACCGACTCCTTGTGCCGCAGCTCCCACGGGCCGGCATCCGGCTTGTCGAAGAAGGCGACGGCGAGCTCGCCCATCCGCTCGAGCTGGCCGAAGAGCGATTCCTTGCCGGGCTGGATCAGGCGCTGGTCGAAGAAGGAATGCGTCGCCGCCAGAACGACGGCGCCATAGCCGTCGTTCTGGATCTGCGTCGCCGCGCCATTGCCGAAGCGCACCGGCTGGTGGCCGCGATAGCCGGAGAGATTGGGTGCCTCGAACTCGTCGAGCACGCCGCCCCGGGTGATCGGATAGAGCGGCGGCAGGTGCTCGGCGCCGCTCTCCGTGAAGGTGTCGACGATGTTGGTGATGAAGCCGAGATAGTCCTCCATCGTCCGCGTGGTGCCGAGGCGGTTCAGCGCATGGACGACGAAATAGGCATCGCGCAGCCAGCAGAAACGGTAGTCCCAGTTGCGCTGCGTGCCCGGCGCCTCCGGAATCGAGGTGGTCAGCGCAGCCACGATCGCGCCGGTCTCCTCGAAGGCGCACATCTTCAGCGTGATCGCGGCCCGTATGACCTCGCGCTGGTATTCGAAGGGCAGCGACAGCGAGCGCACCCAGTCGCGCCAGTAATCCGTGGTCTTGTCGAGAAACTCGCGCGATGTCGTCTCGATCTCGGCCCGCAACGCCTCGTCGGCCCCGATGAAGAAGGAGAACGGCCGGTCGACGGCAAAGGGAACGCCATCGGCGACATAGGAGATCGGTGCGTCGGTGGTGAGGCGGATCGTCTGGTCCGCGCCGACGAAGCGGACATGGTTGGAACCGCGCGTGATCTCGTCCGGCTCCTCGCCGAGCCCCAGCGTCGGCTTCACCACCACGCGGATGCGCGGCCTCCCCGAAACCCGCCGTACCCGTCGCACCAGCTGCGGCGGCCGGAAGAAGCGCTCATAGCGCACGAAGCGCGGCGCGAAATCGAGGATCTCGATGGCGTTGCCATGATCGTCCGAGAGCACCGAGGACAGGATCGCGGTGTTGTCGAGGTAGCTCTGCTCGCAGCGCGTCATGCCGACGAGATCGATCGCGAAGACGCCCTTGCGCGGCATGGCGTCGCCATCGGCCGCCTGGTTGTCGATCAGCGAGCAGAAGACCGGGTCGCGGTCGAAGCGCGGGAAACAGCCCCAGACGATGCGCGCCTGGCGGTCGATGAGGGCAGCGATGGAGCAATTGCCGATCACGCCGAGGTCGAGCGAGGCGGAGTGCGGCCCCGTGGCCGTCGTCGATATTGTCATCGTCACCCTTGGGAGAAGCAGGAGGCGGTCAGGCTGCCGCGCTCGGCGGCGTCGAGAAGAATGGTGCGCAAGCCCGTCGGCGAGGCAATGCGGATCTTGGCGCGGGTCTCGCCTTCGCCGATCCGGATCGAGAGGCCGCCCAGCGCATTCACGGCCTCGAACCCGTCCTCGTCGGTGATGTCGTCGCCGATGAAGACCGGCATCCGTCCGGCATAGGGGGCGGCCTGCATCAGATGCGCGATGGCGGTGCCCTTGCTCGCCGAGGCAGGCACCAGCTCCGCCACGGATTTCCCCTCCTGCAGCCTGACGCCAGCGCCCATGCGCGCGGCAACGGCACGCATCAGCTCGAGCGCCTCGTCCTTGAGCTGGGGCGCGAGCCGCCAATGCAGCGCGGCCGAGATGCGTTTGTCCTCGATGATGATGCCGACATTGCTGTTGGCAAAACGCACCATGTCGCGCAGGGCGCTGCGCATCGCTTCCGGCGCATCGGCCTGCGCGCGGATCTCGCCGTCGAGACGCACCTGCGCGCCATGCAGGCCGGCGGCGTCGAATTTATAGGGCTCGAGTGCTGCATCGAGGAAGGAGACGGGCCGCCCGGAGACCAGCGCAAGCGCACCGCTGAGGCTCGTGCGCAAGGCGTCGAGCGCTGCCGGCACACGCCGGTCGAGCCTGACCTCGTCGGGAGCCGGAGCGATTTCGACGAGCGTTCCGTCGAAATCGAGAAACAGCGCAATCGCAGGCTCGCCAGCGGGCAAGTCTTGGATATCGCTGACAGTTCCGGGGTCGATCAAATTCGTCATCATCGCCTGTCTGACCAAGAAAGCCGGCGGAAACGCGGCGCCGGCCTCGCGCCAATCCTTCTTATCTGCTTTGCTATCGGCGCGCGCGATATTCATCTTCGCGAACTCGCCACATTTCGCCTTCAATTTGCCCGGGCTGCCTCGCTTTCTGCGCAAGGCTGCCATCGCGTCGCCGGAGACCGGGCGCGTCCACGGAAACATTACGTTCGCAGCAGCGTTCTGTTCCTGCTCAGGTGTCGAAATTCGGGCAGTCGCGCGATTTCGCCGCCATCGGCCAAGGAGAACCGTACCGCTATGCGCCTCGTCATCGTCTCGAACCGCGTCACCATCCCGGAACGTAACGAGAAAGCCGCGGCTGGTGGATTGGCGGTGGCTCTGCGCGAGGCGCTCGAGCAGCGGGGCGGACTCTGGTTCGGCTGGAGCGGAGGCGTGAGCGAGTCGGCGGCCGCTCCGAACGTGGTGCAGCGCGGCAAGGTCACCTACGCTGTCACCGACCTGACGGAGGCTGAGCGCCAGTCCTACTATCTCGGCTTCTCCAACCGCGCCTTGTGGCCGTTGATGCATTACCGGCTCGGGCTGACGGAGTTCTCGCGGGCCGACTATGCCGGCTATCTCGCGGTCAATCGGCGCTTCGCCAAGGCGCTGATGGGGATGCTGCAGCCGGACGACATCATCTGGATCCACGACTACCACCTGATCCCGCTGGCAGCCGAACTGCGTCGCCGCGGCGTCACCAACCGGATCGGCTATTTCCATCACATCCCCTGGCCACCGGCGGAGGTCTTCGGAGCTCTGCCCTTCGCGGCGACCCTGGCCAGCACCATCGCGGCCTATGATCTCGTCGGCATGCAGACGGCGATCGACGTCAACAACCTGATCGGCGGCCTCGTTGCCATGTGCGGCGGCAGGAGCGACGGGCGGAAGGTCCGCGTCGGACGCCGCGAGACGCTGGTGCAGGCCTTCCCGATCGGCATCGACGTCGATGCCTTCCGCAAGCTGGCGGCGGCATCCGTACGCTCGGCCACGACACCGCTCAAGACGACGCGCCAGTCGCTCGGCGAACGCAAGCTCGTCATCGGGGTAGACCGGCTCGACTATTCCAAGGGCATCGTCCAGCGGCTCGAGGCCTTCGGCCAGTTCCTGCGCAGCCACCCCGACCAGCGCGGCCGCGTCGGCATGCTGCAGATCGCGCCGCCTTCGCGCTCGGATGTCCCAGAATATGCCGAGCTCGACCGGCAGTCCGACGAGGTCGCGGGCCGTCTCAACGCGGCGCTCGGCGAGTTCGATTGGACGCCGATCCGCGTCGTCAAGAAAGCCTATTCCCGCAACGCGCTCGCCGGCTTCTACCGCCGCGCGCAGGTCGGGCTCGTCACGCCGATGCGCGACGGCATGAATCTCGTCGCCAAGGAGTACATCGCCGCGCAGGACCCTGCCGATCCGGGCGTGCTGGTGCTGTCGCGCTTCGCCGGCGCGGCCCAGCAGCTGGGCGAGGCGCTGATCGTCAACCCGTTCGACACGCATGAGGTCGCGGAAGCCATCCGCACGGCTCTCGCCATGCCGAAATCCGAGCGCGTCCGCCGCTTCGAGCGTCTCTACGCCACGATCGACGCGACCGATATCGACTGGTGGACGCGGCGCTATCTGGATGCGCTGTCGGGCGTCGACATGGCGGTGCCGGAGATCGTCCCCCCCGCCAAGGCAAAGCCGAAGCCCGCTGTGCTGGCTCCGAAGCCGAAAGGGGCCAAAATCCGGGCAGCCAAACCACCGGCGGCGACCTCGGCTGCCAAAGGGCCCGGAGCCAAGGGCCCCGCAGCCAAGAGGCCGGCGGCCCATACCGTTGCGCCCGCCGGCACGCCACCTTCGGCCTGACCCCGCCCTGCGCCCTGAGGTGATGACCGGAAAACCGTCCTGCGGCTGGGCCTTGCGGAAGGTGGGCTTCGCTCGCTAGAACGCGGCGAAGCGCTGGGCGTGCTTGCGACTCGGCTGCGACGGTGTCAGGTCTGCTAAACGTCGGCCGTGATAGCCGGGAGGCGGGCGGAGGAATTTCGAGAATGCGAGGCGCTCACGGAGGATCGGGCGTTCTACTGCGCCGCCTCCGAGAGGTGATGGCGGCGTCGATCAGCCCGCAGGAGCGGCTGGATCGGCTCGTCGTCCTCATCGCCGGCAATCTCGTCGCCGAGGTCTGTTCGGTCTACGTCCTGCGCGAGGACGGGTCCCTCGAACTCTACGCCACCGAGGGGCTCAACCGCGAAGCCGTCCACCTCACGACCATGCGCGCGGGCGAGGGCCTCGTCGGCCTGATCGCGCGCGAGGCCGAGCCGCTGGCGCTGTCCGACGCGCAGGCCCACCCCGCCTTCTCCTACCGGCCCGAGACCGGCGAGGAGATCTATCGCTCCTTCCTCGGCGTGCCGATCCTGCGCGGCGGCGCGGTGATGGGCGTCCTCGTCATCCAGAACCGCGCCTCGCGCCTCTACAGCGACGAGGAGATCGAGGCGCTGCAGACGACCGCCATGATCATGGCGGAGATGATCGCGGCCGGCGGGCTGAAGTCGCTGGCCCGGCCCGGCGCGTCGATCGGGCTCGACAGGCCGATCCACAGCGTCGGCGTGACGCTGGCGGACGGCGTCGGCCTCGGCCATGCCGTGCTGCACGAGCCGCGCGTCCCGATCAGCAATCTGATCGCCGAGAATCCGGCGGCCGAGATCAAGCGCCTCGAGGCCGCGATCGCCGAGATGCGGGCCTCCATCGACGAACTGATCGCGCGCGGCGACGTCGCCCATATCGGCGAGCATCGCGACGTGCTCGAGACCTTCCGGATGTTCGCCCATGACCAGGGCTGGCTGCGCCGCATGCGCGAGGTGGTGCTGACCGGCCTGACGGCCGAGGCGGCGGTGGAACGCGTCCAGTCCGACACGCGCGCCAAGATGCTGCGCCAGACCGATCCCTATCTGCGCGACCGCCTGCATGATCTCGACGACCTCGCCAACCGCCTGCTGCGCACGCTGGCGGGCAAGGCCAACGGCGTCCCGCATGAGGAGCTGCCCGAGAACGCCATCCTGGTCGCGCGCTCGATGGGGCCGGCGGCCCTGCTGGACTACGACCGTGCGCGCCTGCGCGGCGTCATCCTGGAGGAGGGCGGCCCGACCAGCCATATCGCCATCGTGGCGCGTGCGCTCGGCATCCCGGCCGTCGGCGAGATCCTCAACGCGACCGCGCTGATCCAGTCCGGCGATGCGGTCATCGTCGACGGGCAGGCGGGCGCGGTCCAGATTCGCCCGCAGCCCGATGTCGAGAACGCCTACAAGGACAAGGCACGGCTGCGCGCCCGCAAGCAGGAGCAGTACCGCAAGCTCAAGAGCCAGCCTGCCGTCACCAAGGACGGTGTGCCGATCGTGCTTCAGATCAATGCCGGCCTGCTCGTCGATATGCCGAACCTGGAGGCCACTGCGGCGGCCGGCGTCGGCCTGTTCCGCACCGAACTGCAGTTCATGGTGGCCGAGCACATGCCGACCACCAGCGAGCAGCAGGCGCTCTATGCCGCTGTGCTCGACCAGGCCGAAGGCAAGCCGGTGACCTTCCGCACGCTCGATATCGGCGGCGACAAGGTGCTGCCCTATATGGAGCGCATCGAGGAGGAGAACCCGGCGCTCGGCTGGCGGGCGATCCGCATCGGTCTCGACAAGCCGCGCCTGCTGCGCGCCCAGCTGCGCGCCCTGCTGCGCGCCGGCGCCGGCCGCGACCTCAAGATCATGCTGCCGATGATCGCGACGGTGGACGAGTTCCAGCGGGCCCGCACCATCGTCAGCCGCGAACGCGCCATGCTGGAGAAGAAGGGCCATGAGCTGCCGCTCAGCCTCCAGCTCGGCGTCATGGTCGAGGTGCCTTCGCTGCTCTTCGAGCTGCCCGAGATCGTGCGCGAGGCGGACTTCCTGTCGATCGGGACCAACGACCTGATGCAGTTCCTGTTCGCGGCCGATCGCGAGAACAAGCGCGTGGCCGAGCGCTTCGATCCGCTTGGCATCGGCGCTCTGCGCGCGCTGCGCAGCATCGTCGAGGCCGCGACGGAAGCGGGCTGCCCCATCACGGTCTGCGGCGAGATGGGCGGCAAACCGCTCGAGACGATGGCGCTGATCGGCCTCGGCTACCGCGCCTTCTCGATGTCGGCGGCGTCCATCGGCCCGGTCAAGGGCATGCTGCGCTCGCTCGATGCGGGCAAGCTCGCCGAACGGCTCGACTGGATGCTGGCCTCCGGCGAGGGCGTCACCAGCCTGCGTCCGCAGCTCGCAGCCTTCGCGGCCGAGACCAAGGTTCCCGTCTAGCGACGCTCGCCCAACAAGCCCGGGCCGTCCCGTTTCCTGTTTTTCGAGTTCCCCATGTCCCTTCAGCTACCGCAGGATCGCCTCGACGCCATCGTGGCCCGCCATGCCACCGCGACGGCCGAGATCAACACGGCGACCGATGCGACACGCACGGTCGAACTCGCCAAGGAACTGTCCGAACTCGATCCGGTGGTGGCGGCGATCGCGACCTGGCGACAGGCGCAGACGAGCCTCGCCGAAGCCGAGGCGCTGATCGACGATCCTGCGACCGATGCCGAGTTCCGCGAGCTGGCTTATGAGGAGCGCGACTCGGCCCGCGCCGAGATCGATGCCCGCGCCCGGGAGATCCTGATCGCGCTGCTGCCGAAGGATGCCGCCGACGAGCGCGGCGTCATCCTGGAGATTCGCGCCGGGACGGGCGGCGACGAGGCCTCCCTCTTCGCCGGCGACCTGCTGCGCATGTACCAGCGCTATGCCGCCCAGAAGGGCTGGAGCGTCGACATCCTCTCGGAAAGCGAGGGTACGGTCGGCGGCTTCAAGGAGGTGATCGCCGAGATCGCCGGCAAGGGCGTCTATGCGAAGCTCAAATACGAATCCGGCGTCCATCGCGTCCAGCGCGTACCAGATACCGAGGCGAGCGGGCGCATCCATACCTCGGCCGCGACGGTGGCGATGCTGCCGCTCGCCGGCGATGTCGACATCGTCCTCAACGACGGCGACATCCGCATCGACACCATGCGTGCCGGCGGTGCCGGCGGCCAGCACGTCAACAAGACCGAATCGGCCGTTCGCCTGACCCATATGCCGAGCGGCATCGTCGTCGTGGTCCAGGACGAGCGCTCGCAGCACAAGAACAAGGCCCGCGCCTATGATCTGCTGCGGGCGAAACTCTACGACATGGAGCGCAACCGTGCCGACGCCGAGCGCTCGGCGGACAGGCGCTCGCAGGTCGGCTCCGGCGATCGTTCGGAGCGGATACGCACCTACAACTTCCCGCAAGGACGCGTCACCGACCACCGCATCAACCTGACGCTCTACAAGCTCGACGAGATGATGCAGGGGCTGGTCTTGGACGACATCATCGATGCTCTCACCGCCGAGCATCAGGCCAGGTTGCTGGCAGATGAAGCGATCGGGTGAGCGCGATGAAACCTCTTCGATGCTCCCGCGTTGTGCCGGTATTGACAACGCAAACAGGGGGACCTTCGGATGATCAAGATTTTCTCCAGCTTCGCGGTGGCCGGGTTGATGGCCGGCATGCTGGCGATCCCGGCCCAGGCTCAGGGCACGATGGATCGCGTCGAGCGCTCGATGGAGCGCGGTCTGAAGCGCGCGACGGCGGGTCAGGCGGCACCTTTGACCGGCTCGATGACGCAAGCTCAGGCGCGCAAGGCCTGCCAGCAGGAAATGGCCGGGACGCGCGAGAGCAAGGCGGCGCTGCGCAAGAAGATGACGACCTGCGTCAACGGAAAGATGCAGGGCAACTGACAAGGCGATCTGCCGACGCGCGCCGGGAATTGGCAGCCAGACTGCGCGAGGGCGGCAGCGAAAGCGCCGCCCTCGACGCGCGTCTGCTGGTCGAGGGCGTCGTCGGCGAGCGCGATCCGGACCCTTTCAGGATTCTGAGCGGCTCCGAAGAAGCCCGGCTTGAAGTCTTTGCTCGACGCAGGCTCAAGGGCGAGCCGGTCTGGCGCATCTTGGGCGAACGCGAATTCTGGGGGTTGCCCTTCCGGCTTTCCGCCGCGACGCTGGAGCCGCGGCCCGACACCGAGGCGGTGGTCGATGCTGTGCTGGAACGGCTGCCGGAGCGCCGGCAGGCGCCGCTCTCCGTCCTCGACCTCGGAACCGGAACGGGCTGCCTGCTGATCGCGGTGCTGAGCGAATTTCCGCAGGCTACAGGGCTTGGTATCGATCTCTCGCAGGAGGCCTGCGCGACGGCGCAGGGGAACGCTGCGCTCAATGGCCTTTCGGACCGTGCGCAATTCCGGCAGGGCTCATGGACCGAAGGGCTCGACCGGCGCTTCGACCTCATCCTGTCGAACCCGCCCTATATCCGCAGCGGCGATATCGAGACGCTCGACATTTCGGTCCGCGAGCACGATCCGCGCCTCGCGCTGGACGGAGGTGATGACGGGCTCGCGCCCTATCGCGTCTTTGCAAGGAGGCTCCCCGAGGTGCTGGCTCCAGGCGGCCTGGTCGTGCTCGAGATCGGCGCCGGGCAGGAGGCCGATGTGGTGTCGCTCATGCGCGAGGGCGGCTTCGACTGGCGGGGCTCGCGCCGCGACCTCGGGGGGCATCCGCGCGCCCTGGTCTTCGCCCTGTGCTGAAATAACGCGGGCATTTGTGCGAATTTGCTTGGAAAGCCGCGCGAAACCCGCTATGCACAAGTTCAGCCGAAGCTGGTGTCGTCAGCGCCGGGCCTTGGGCAGCTCACTTGGCAGCCAGGCGTTATTTCCGGACATGTCCGTGGATCGACAGGACTGACAAACCAGATTGGACACCGAAGGCGCTGAGACGCCGATCGGCTTATGGGACTGAAGTTCCCTTTTGGAAAAGAGCGCGTGAAGACCAGGAACGGCGTAACGCCACTTCAGGTCACTTTTACCCGGCGCAGCGCCGCAACCCGCTGCACGCCGGAACGCGCATGATGACCCCACGGTTGCCTTGAGCACAGAGCGCGAGATAGACGCGAATGAGACCAGGTCAGAACCGGCGCATGCGCGGCCGTAACAACAATAATAACAACAACAATAACAGCGGCGGAAACCGGAAGTCTCCTAACCCGCTGCAGCGGAGCTACGAGTCGAACGGGCCGGATGTCAAAGTCCGCGGTACCGCTCAACACGTTGCGGAGAAGTATCTGCAGTTGGCGCGCGACGCGCAGTCGTCGGGCGATCCGGTTGCTGCTGAAAATTACTTCCAGCACGCTGAACATTATTACCGCATTCTGCTGGCCGCGCAGGAGCAGATGGCCCAGCAGTTCGGCCACAGCTTCCCGCCCAATCGCGCCTTCAACGAGGATGCCGACGAGGGCGAGGAGGAGAGCGAGGATGAGGGCCAGGCTTTTCAGGCCGGCGGCCCCCAGCCCGATCCGCGCAATCCCGCCGGCAGCGTGAACGGCAACGGCTACAACCCCAATGGCGGCCAGCGCTTCGAGGGCGAGGGCGGTGAAGGCCAGTCCAACGGCCAGCGCTTCGACCGTCAGCCGCGCAACAACGACCGCAACAACCGTCGCTTCGACCGCAACGATCGTCAGGACCGTGGCGAGCGTCGCTTCGAGCGGGGCGAGGGCGGGCAGAATGCGCCGGGCGGCTATGCCCCGCGTCCCGATGCGCCGCGCTCGGACATTCCTGTGCCGGGCGAGGCTCCCGAAGCCGCCGCGCAGCCAGCCCAGCCCGAGCGTCGCTTCGAGCGTCCCGAGCGTGGTCCGCGCCCCGAGCGCCGCCCCCGCCGCGAACGCGAGCCGGAACTCGATTCGGATCAGGCCGATGAGGGCACTGCCGCCCTGCCGTCCTTCCTGACGACGCCGGTGCGCGTGCCGGTGGCTGCCCCCGTAGCAGTGGAGGCCCCTCCGGTCGCCGCTCCTGTCGAGACGCCGGCCGAGGCCGCTCCCGAAGCCGCTCCGGCAGAGGTCGCGGTCAAGCGTCCGCGCAAGCGCCGTTCGCCGCGCGAGGTGATGGATGCGCTCGGTTCCGAGACGGACAGCACGCCGGAGTGAGCGGCATTCCTGCAGTCGATCGATGATCAAGGGGCCCGCGAGGGCCCCTTTTTCGTGGCCTATGCGACGCCCAGAACGGCGGGCGCCTCGACCAGTTCCAGCCGCTCGCCTTCGACGAGCCTGCCGCCGCTGAGGACCCGGCAATAGATGCCGCAATCGACATGGCCGAAGGTGGTCATCAGCGTCTTCGGCAGTTGCAGGTCGCGCTCGCCGGTCTGCGGATCGACATTGGTCGCGGCGCAGCGTTCGATCCGCTTGATCACCTGCAGCCTGGTGCCGGACGGCGCTGTCAGCTCGCGGCCGGCGAGCTCCAGCTCCGCCCAGGGCTCCAGCCCCTCGACCATGATGTTGCCGCGGAACCGCAGTGGATCGACCGGCCGGCCGAGGCGCGCCGTCAGGTCGGCGACGCTGGCGAGGTTGATGATCGAGACGAAGCCCGAGCGCGAATCGGTGAAGCGATAGCCCTCGGGCGCCTGCAGCAACCGGGGCACGCCTCGCAGCGCTCCCGGCATGAAGTCCTCGAAGAACGCGGTGATGCCGTCGCGCCCGCTCTGTGTGACGGTGCTGGCCCGCAGGACCTCCTGCCCGTCCCGGGCGATGACGAGATCGCGGCTGTCGTCGTCATAGCGCGTGCGCAGCGTTGCCAGCTCCTCGTTGCGCATCAGCATCAGGTACTTGATCTTGGGCTGGTGGACGGGCTCGGCCGGGTCGAACCCCGATGGCCCGTTCTCGATCGCGAAGAGCCGGTCGCCCGGAAAGTAGCCGCCCTCCCGGAGAGCGGCGGAGGTCAGGCGTTCAGGCGACAGCCCCTTGACGGGATAGCGATAGAGCGAGGCGATGCGCATCAGGGAGATTCCGGTCCGGAACGGGATTGCAGATTAGCGCATCCGCCCGGGAATCGGCATGCGGTTTCGGCAGGCCGGTGCAGGATCGAACGCCTCGGTCACCGGGTTGAAATGCGGCTTCGGACGGCCTCCTCCTCCACCTCAGGGAGATCGGCAACCGAACGTTGGCAGCCCCAGCCGGCGAGCACGGCATCGGTCTCCTCGACGACGAAGAAGCGCGCCGCCTCGCGGTCATAGCCATCGGCGAGCAACTGCTCGTAATCGGTATGGACATGGCGCACATGGCTGCCGAGTGCGAGCCAGAGCGCCGTCGTCGGCGGCAGGTCCTTCATGTGGCGCCGCTCTGCGAGCGCGACCACGGCCTGCGCATCGGAGAGCGGAATCCCCGGTGCCAGCGCCCGGAGCGCCTTGCGGATGGATTGCTGTCGCTGGGTGCCTGCCATGGCCCATCCTGCGCGCCGGATTTGATCCAGGTCAATTGCGTGCCAGCCCTCTTCCGTTGCGCGGATGCCACACCTATCTCTGATGCCGAGGGGCGGCCCGATCGGGAGCTCCATCCTGACGAAAGGCAACCGGACGACGCTGCTACGGGGCGCTCCGGTGGGCGGAGTGATGAGATGAACATCGAGAAATACACCGACCGGTCGAAGGGTTTCCTCCAGGCGGCGCAGACGATTGCGCTGCGCGAGGGCCACCAGCAGTTCACGCCGGAGCATCTGCTCAAGGCGCTGCTCGACGACAATGAGGGCATGGCTGCCGGGTTGATCGACCGCTCGGGCGGCAATGCCAAGCTCGCCCTGCAGCTCACCGATGCGGCGCTGGCCAAGCTGCCGAAGGTTTCGGGCGGCTCTGGCGGCCTGAACCTGACGCCTGCGCTCGCGCGCGTCTTCGACACCGCCGAGAAGGCGGCCGAGAAGGCCGGCGACAGCTTTGTCACGGTCGAGCGGCTGTTGCTCGCGCTGGCGGTCGAGAAGGACAACGAGGCCGGCAAGGCGCTCGCCCGCGCCGGTGTCACACCGCAGAATCTGAATGCCGCAGTCGAAGCGATCCGCAAGGGCCGGACTGCCGATTCCGCCTCCGCCGAGCAGGCCTATGACGCGCTGAAGAAGTACGCCCGGGATCTCACCGCGGCTGCTCGCGAGGGTAAGCTCGACCCGGTCATCGGCCGCGACGAGGAGATTCGCCGCACGATACAGGTGCTGTCGCGCCGGACGAAGAACAACCCTGTTCTCATCGGCGAGCCCGGCGTCGGCAAGACCGCCATCGCCGAGGGGCTCGCGCTGCGCATCGTCAATGGCGACGTGCCCGAGAGCCTGAAGGACAAGGAACTGCTAGCCCTCGACATGGGGTCGCTGATCGCCGGTGCGAAGTATCGCGGCGAGTTCGAGGAGCGGCTCAAAGCGGTGCTGAACGAGGTTTCGTCCTCGGATGGCGGCGTCATCCTGTTCATCGACGAGATGCACACCCTCGTCGGCGCCGGCAAGACCGATGGCGCGATGGACGCGTCCAACCTGCTGAAGCCCGCGCTTGCGCGCGGCGATCTGCACTGCGTCGGCGCGACCACGCTCGACGAGTACCGCAAATATGTCGAGAAGGACGCTGCCTTGGCGCGGCGCTTCCAGCCCGTCTTCGTCGACGAGCCGACGGTCGAGGATACGATCTCGATCCTGCGCGGCCTGAAGGAGAAATACGAGCAGCACCACCGCGTCCGCATCACCGATTCGGCGCTGGTCTCGGCCGCGACGCTCTCGAATCGCTATATCACCGACCGCTTCCTGCCCGACAAGGCGATCGACCTCGTCGACGAGGCCTCGGCGCGGCTGCGCATGCAGGTCGACTCCAAGCCCGAGGAACTGGATTCGATCGACCGCGAGATCGTCCGTCTGAAGATCGAGCACGAGGCGCTGAAGAAGGAGAGCGATGCCGGGTCGAAGGAGCGGTTGAAGCGGCTCGAATCGGAGCTCGCCGATCTCGAATCGCGATCCGCCACGATCACCGCGAAGTGGAAGGCCGAGAAGGACAAGCTCGGCGCCGCAGCCGAACTCAAGACAAAGCTCGACAACGCCCGCAACGAACTGGCCCAGGCGCAGCGCAAGGGCGAATACCAGCGCGCCGGCGAGCTGGCCTATGGCGAGATCCCGCAGTTCGAGAAGACGTTGGCGGAGATCGAGGCCATCGGCGACAGTTCGGGTATGGTCGAAGAGGCCGTCACGGCCGACCATGTCGCGCAGATCGTCAGCCGCTGGACCGGCGTGCCTGTCGATCGCATGCTTGAAGGCGAGAAGGAGAAGCTGCTGCGCATGGAAGAGGTCCTGGCCGCCCGCGTGGTCGGCCAGCGCGAGGCGGTCGAGGCCGTTTCGACCGCGGTCCGCCGGGCGCGCGCGGGTCTTCAGGACCCCAACCGCCCGATCGGCTCGTTCATGTTCCTGGGCCCCACCGGCGTCGGCAAGACCGAGCTGACCAAGGCGCTGGCCTCGTTCCTGTTCGACGACGACACCGCGATGGTGCGTCTCGACATGTCCGAATACATGGAGAAGCACTCGGTCGCCCGTCTCATCGGCGCGCCTCCCGGCTATGTCGGCTATGAGGAAGGCGGGGCGCTGACGGAAGCGGTGCGGCGCCGACCCTATCAGGTCGTGCTCTTCGACGAGGTCGAGAAGGCGCATCCGGACGTCTTCAACGTCCTGCTGCAGGTGCTCGACGACGGCCGCCTGACCGATGGGCAGGGCCGCACGGTCGATTTCCGCAACGTGCTGATCATCATGACCTCGAATCTCGGTTCGGAATTCCTGGTGAACCAGGCCGAGGGCCATGACAGCGAGGAGGTCCGCGACGAGGTGATGGGTGTGGTCAGGCAGGCCTTCCGGCCTGAATTCCTGAACCGTATCGACGACATCATCCTGTTCCACCGGCTGCGCCGGGAGGATATGGGCGCGATCGTCGACATCCAGATGGCCCGCCTCGCCAGGCTCCTGGTCGATCGCAAGATCACGCTGGAGCTGTCGAGCGAGGCCCGGCAGTGGCTCGCCGACAAGGGCTACGACCCGGCCTATGGTGCGCGCCCGCTGAAGCGCGTCATCCAGAAGTCGGTGCAGGACCCGCTGGCCGAGCTCCTGCTCGCCGGCAGGATCCATGATGGCGAGACGGTGCCGGTCACGGTCGGCCCGTCGAGCCTGATGCTCGGCGATATCGCGGCGGTGAAGGAGAAGCGCCCCGCCGGTGTGCCGCTGAACTGACGTCGCCACGAGCTCGGGCGCCCGCTGCCGCAAGGCCGGGCGCCCATTTGACGCTTGGGCATTGGCGCGAGGGCTCTTTGCTGCTACCGGCGCAGCCGGGAATGGCGAGAGAGGGTATTGGGGTGCTGCGCGAGACCTTGAAGCGGCTCGAGATGCGAGCCCGGACGCGTATGCCCGAGCCGATCCGCCGGGCCTACCGTCTCGCGCGCAGCCTCGGCGATGCTCATCCCGTCCCCGGCCTGCCCGAGGAACTCCTTGCCGACTGCACCTTCTGCGCCTCCCGCGAAGCCATGCTGGACCGTCTGCCCAAGGGGGGGCGGATCGCAGAGCTCGGCACCTATCGCGGCGATTTCGCGCGGCAGATCCTTGCGCGCTGCCGGCCCGCCGAACTGCATCTCGTCGACATCGACTATTCCCTGTTCGATGCGTGGGATCTGACCGGCAGCGAGGTCGTCCGCCATCTCGGCTTCACTCATCAGGTCGTCGCCGGCTTCCCCGACGCGCATTTCGATTTCGTCTATATCGATGCCGACCATTCCTATGAGGGCTGCCATCGCGACGCTCTGGCGGCCGCGCCCAAGGTTCGGCCGGGCGGCTATCTCGTCTTCAACGATTTCGCGCATATCGACCCCTGGCTCGGGCGATACGGCGTCCATCGCGCCGCGACCGACTTCGCGCGCGCGGCCGCCTGGCCGATGGCCTTCTTCGCCTTCCAGCCTGCCGGGCTCTACGACGTCGCCTTCCAGCGGCCGGAGTAGTCAGGCCTGGCCCGGCCGCTTCAGCAGGAATACAGCCTGCGCGCCGAAGAGATTCCAGAACCACCAGGGCGCGCTGACGCCGACGCGACCGCCTGCCGCGTCGAGCGCGACCGCGCGCTCCTTCACCGCGCCGATCGCGTCGCAGAGCGTGACGAAATCGCGGATCGTGCAGAAATGGATGTTGGGCGTGTCCCACCAGCTATAGGGCAGGGCGTCCGTCACCGGCATGCGGCCGAGGAAGAAGACCTGGCCGCGCATACGCCAATGGCCGAAATTCGGGAAGGAGACGATGGCGCGCCGCCCGATGCGCAGCATCTGCTCCAGCACGAGGCGCGGGTTGCGCGTCGCCTGGATGGTCTGGGAGAGGATAACGTAGTCGAAGGAATCGTCCGGGTATTCGTAGAGGTCGGTGTCTGCATCTCCCTGGATCACCGAGAGCCCGCGCGCGACGCAGCCGGCAACGCCTTCGCGCGACAGCTCGATTCCCCGCGCATCGACATTGCGCGTCTCGGCCAGCAGCGAGAGCAGCTGCCCATCGCCGCAGCCGACATCGAGCACGCGCGAGCCCGGCGCCACCATCTCGGCGACGAGCTTCAGGTCGATGCGGTTGGTGTGGAGGTCGGGTGTCGTCACAGTGCTCTCCACCTGTCATTCCGGGGCGGCCCAAAGGGCCTAACCCGGAACCCACGACCGGATGAGGCCGATCGAACGAGCGTCCTTTCTCGCCGGGCCCGGTCGTGTGTTCCGGGTTCTTCGCGGCGCGAAGCCCCGGAATGACAATGGAATGCGCTCATCGTCACAGCCCCCGCGCCCTTGCCGCTGCGTCGATGAAGCCGCGCGTTGTCGCGAACAGGTTCGGCTCTTCCAGCAGGAAGGCGTCATGACCCTTGTCGCTCTCGAGCTCGACGAAGGACACCGAGGCGCCGGCCGCGTTCAGCGCATGCACGATCGCGCGGGAATCCGTCGTCGGGAACAGCCAGTCGGAGGTGAACGAAGCCACGCAGAACCGCGTCTTGGTGCCGGCAAAGGCTTTCGCCAGCACGCCGTCGTGGTCCGCCGCAAGATCAAAGTAATCCATCGCACGGGTGACATAGAGATAGGAATTCGCGTCGAAGCGCTCGACGAAGGAGAGCCCCTGGTAGCGCAGATAGCTCTCGACCTGGAAATCCGCGTCGAAGGAAAAGGTCGGCGCCTCGCGGTCCTGCAGCTTGCGGCCGAATTTACGGTGCAGCGCCGCTTCCGAGAGATAGGTGATATGCGCGCCCATCCGCGCCACGGAAAGCCCCTTGGAAGGCCGCGTGCCCTCCTCGAGGTAGCGGCCGCCGCGCCAGTCCGGATCGGCCATTACAGCCTGCCGGCCGACCTCGTGAAAGGCGATGTTCTGCGCCGAATGCTTGGCGGCGGTCGCCAGAGGCAGGGCCGAGAAGACGCGGTCCGGATAGCTGGCAGCCCATTGCAGCACCTGCATGCCGCCCATCGAGCCGCCCGCGACGCAGAACAGCGTCTCGATGCGAAGCGAGTCGATGAGATGCCGCTGCGCCCGCACGATGTCGCGGACCGTCACCATCGGGAAGGCGAGCCCCCAGGGCTTGCCGGTCTCGGGGTTGGTCGAGGCGGGCCCCGTGGTGCCAGTGCAACCGCCGATCACATTGGCGCAGATCACGAAGAAGCGGTCGGTGTCGATCGGCTTTCCGGAGCCGATCATCGAGGTCCACCAGCCGCCCTTGCCGGTAATCGGATTTCGGCTCGCGACATGCTGGTCGCCGGTCAGCGCATGGCAGACCAGGATCGCGTTGGACCGGGCCTCATTCAAGGTACCATAGGTCTGGTAGGCGATCTGCCAATGGTCGAGCACGACGCCGCAATCCATCATCAGGGGCGTGTCGGGGCCGAAGCGCACGAGCTCGCTTGTGGGCTCGTTGGCCTCCTTTAGCGGGTCGGCCAGGCTCGAGGAGAAATCGCTCATTCTTGTCCGCTTCGACGGGATAGTTTGTCTTGCCGGTCAGCTTGTTCGAAAAATCGAACTCTAGCGATGCCGCGATGTGCGCGTTCTGTCAACGCGGCGATGCGTATGGCGGCTTTGCCAAGGCGTGAAGGGAGCGCTAAGAGCCTAACCCAACCTTGAGCCCTCATCCTGAGGGGCCGCGAAGCGGCGTCTTGAAGGATGTTCCAGCGCCCTCTGGATCATCCTTCAAGACGCAAGCCTGACGCCTGCTCTTCAGGATGGAGGCTGAGGAATTCAGCCGAGAAGCGCGTCTTGCCATCATGACCGAAGCCGCTCCGACGACCCTTGCCGATCTGCGTTCCGAGATCGACCGCATCGATGCCGAGATGCATGCGCTGCTGATGGAGCGCTCATCGATCATCGAGACGCTGATCTCGGTGAAGAAGACGCAGGCCTCGGGCTCGGCCTTCCGCCCCGGCCGCGAGGCCGACATGATGAAGCGCCTCGCCTTGCGCCATAAAGGGCTGCTGCCGCTCGATACGATCGAGGGCATCTGGCGCATCATCATCGCGACCTTCACCTATGTGCAGGCGAATTATTCCGTCCATGCCGACGTCTCGGGCGGCGATGCGGCGATGCGCGATTCCGCTCGCTTCCATTTCGGCTTCACGGTTCCCTTCGTCACCCATGAGGATGCCCGTGCCGTCATCCGGGCGGTGGCGGATTCGCCCGGCGATCTCGGCATCTTCCGCATGGACCAGGGCGCCAGCGCCGGCATCTGGTGGCGGGACCTGATCGGCGCGGACGCGCCTAAGATCATCGCGCGGCTGCCCTTCATCGAGCGGCCGAACCACCCCGCCGGAACTCCGGTCTACTGCGTCGCGAAGCCGTTGGCTGATGCCGCCATGCGCGAGATCGTGCTCTATGCGGCGCGTGTCGAGCGCTGGTCGGAAAGCCTGCGCGCGGGCCTCGCCCAGCATCTCGCCGAGGTCTCGGCCTCCGCCGCCGACGGCTCGCATCTCTCGCTGCTGGTCGCGGCCGCGGGCGAGACCGATCAGGATGCCATCCGCAAGGCGCTGGAGCCCGCGGGCCTGAGCGACTTCTCCGAGATCGGCAGCCACGCCGCCCGCTTCGCCTTCAAATCCGTCCGTTCGTAAGTTCTCATGCTCCTGATCTGATCATCCTCGACGCCGTCATCCCGGGCGACCAAAGGGAGACCCGGGATCCATGCCGGAACGGTTCAGGCATGGATCCCGGATCTCCGCTTCGCTCCGTCCGGGATGACCGTGCGGGGGTGGAACCCGAAAGCCCAGCGCCATGACCGCCGCCTCCCGCCCCGTTCCCCGCCCCGGCGTCCTCGACATCGAGGCCTATGTTCCCGGAAAGTCGGCCGCGCCGGCCGGCGTCAAGCTGCACAAGCTCTCCTCCAACGAGACCCCGCTCGGGCCGAGCCGCAAGGCGATCGAGGCCTTCGCCGGCCTGGCCGGAAAGCTCGAACTCTACCCCGACGGCTCGTCGACTAAGCTCAAGCAGGCGATTGCCGGCCGCTACGGCCTCGACTCCGCCCGCATCATCTGTGGCAACGGCTCGGATGAATTGCTGGAGCTCGTCACCAAGGGCTATATCGGCGAGGGCGACGAGGGCGTCTTCACCGAGCACGGCTTCCTCGTCTACCGCATCGCGATCCTGGCGGCCGGTGGCAAGCCCGTCGTCGTCGCGGAGAAGAACTACACCGCCGATGTCGACGCCATCCTCGCGGCGGTGACGCCGAAGACGAAGATCGTCTTCCTCGCCAACCCCAACAACCCGACCGGCACCTATCTGCCCTTCGACGAGGTCAAGCGCCTGCATGCCGGGCTGCCGTCGAACGTCATGCTCGTGCTGGACGCCGCTTATGCCGAATATGTCCGCCGCAACGACTACGCCTCCGGGCTCGAACTGGTTGCCGAGAGCGAGAACGTCGTGATGACGCGCACCTTCTCGAAGATTTATGGCCTTGCCAATCTGCGCATCGGCTGGATGTACGGCCCGGCCCACATCATCGACGCGCTGGAGCGCATCCGTGGCCCGTTCAACGTCAACGGCGCGGCGATCGAGGCCGGAGCCGCGGCCATCGCCGACGAGGCGCATGTGGCGGCCGCCATCGAGCACAACGACAAATGGCTGGCCTGGACCAGCGCCGAACTGGAGAAGCTCGGCCTGACGGTCACGCCCTCGGTCGGCAACTTCATCCTGATCCATTTCCCGACGACGCCGGGCAGGACCGCCAAGGAGGCCGATGCCTTCCTGACCCAGCGCGGGCTGATCCTGCGCGGCGTCGGCGCCTATGGCCTGCCCGGTGCGCTGCGCATGACAATCGGCAGCGAGGAGGCGAACCGTCTGGTCGTCGCCGCTCTGGCTGAATTCCTGGGGGCGTGATGGCGCAGTCCTCTCAGTTCGCCCAGCAGAGTTTTGCGCCGCGCCGCTCGGAACCGCTCTTCGGGCGCCTCGCGATTATCGGCATCGGGCTAATCGGCTCCTCGATCGCCCATGCTACCAAGGATCTGAACCTCGCCGGCCGCGTCGTCCTCTACGACCGCGACGCGGTCGTGCGCACCCGCGCGCGCGAACTCGACCTCGGCCACGAGATCGCCGAGACCGCGGCCGACGCCGTGCGCGAGGCCGACCATATCGTGCTCTGCGTGCCCGTCGGCGCCTGCGGTGCCGTCGCGGCCGAGATCGCAGCCGCGCTCAAGCCGGGCGCGATCCTCTCCGATGTCGGCTCGGTCAAGGGCGCCGTGATCGACGCGGTTGCGCCGCATCTGCCCGACGGCGTGCATTTCGTCCCGGCGCATCCAGTCGCCGGCACCGAGAATTCCGGCCCCAATGCCGGCTTTCCGAGCCTCTTCCTCAATCGCTGGTGCATCCTGACGCCGCCGGACGGCACTGACGAGGCGGCGACCGCCCGCACGCGTCAACTCTGGGAAGGGATGGGTGCCATCGTCGAGGTGATGACCGCGAGCCATCACGATCTCGTCCTGGCCGTCACCAGCCACCTGCCACATCTGATCGCCTACAACATCGTCGGCACCGCCGAGGACCTCGCGACCGTGACGCAGTCCGAGGTGATCAAGTTCTCGGCCGGCGGCTTCCGCGACTTCACCCGCATCGCGGCCAGCGACCCGACGATGTGGCGCGACGTCTTCCTGCACAACAAGGACGCGGTGCTGGAGATGCTTGGTCGCTTCAGCGAGGATCTGGCGGTCCTGACGCGGGCCATCCGGTTCGGCGACGGCGAGACGCTGCACAAGCACTTCACCCGCACCCGGGCGATCCGGCGCGGCATCGTCGCGCTGGGGCAGGAGAAGCCGGAAACCGAGAAACTGCGCAAGGACTGAAAAAGAGGGAGGGCGCCCACGGCCTGCCCGGTACGATGCTGTGTTTGCCGGCCATCTCGTCTTGCCAAGCATCGGTCCTGCTGATACAGCCCCACCCGTCGCCGCTTTAGCTCAGCTGGTAGAGCACCTCATTCGTAATGAGGGGGTCGGGGGTTCGAATCCCTCAAGCGGCACCACATTCCCGTTCACCGGCATTCGCAGACGTTCACGTACCGGCCCTAAAGGCCGGTTTTTCTGTGTTTTCGGTCCACTGGCGTTCAGCGGTGTTCGTTGGGATTTCCGGCATACTCGATGAAATGTCACCGGCTCCTCTACCAAAAGGAGAGCGGTGGCCTCGGCCGATATTGAGGCATGAAAGCTGCTCATTCGTGCGTGTGGCCCGGCTGGCGAGCCGGCGACACATGGCGCAAATCGAGTCGGCCTGAAGTGTCGCGCGTTTCATTTCAAGCGCTTCGGCGGCAGCACGCTCCGACCCTTAAGCCTGGTCGAAAGTCGCCGTAGCTGAATTGTCCGACCCATTTTTACCCGAACAATTGAACAAATCGCGGAGCCGCTGACCCGCAGTCAATTTCGTTCTCACCCGCTCCGTTGTGTTCCCCTGAATGCGGGCGATTGAGGACGAAAACGGATCACCACGACAGGACTCCGGCTTCTCTGCCCAAGCTGGTCGCGCAGACATTGGGCATCGGCCAGACGAGCCTATACTCCGAGATCAAAGTTCTTCGAGGCGCTGGCGGATCCGAACCTGCCCGCCAATGCGCGAGCCCTTGGCGAGATTTTCCTGAAGGATCGGCTGGAGCAGTCGAAAATTCCCGAGGGCGTCAAGGAATACATGTACGCCAAGTCCATGGGCTGGACGACGGCGACGACGCTTATAAACCTGCGGGCCCATGGCTCTAAACTCGCCGTTAACCTTGATCGTTCATTCGGACCAGTAGTGGCTTCGCGCGGGCTGTACCTGCCGTGGCGCGAGGGTGGCAAACCATGCGGCTGATCGTCGGCACAATCATCGTCTTCGTCTGCGTCTTCGGCGGCTACGCGGCCATGGGTGGCCACCTCCTCGTCCTTTGGCAGCCGTTCGAGTTCGTTATCATCCTCGGCGCAGCGGTTGGTGCCTTCATCATCGGCAACCCCGCGCCGGTGCTCAAGGCCGTGCCCAGTATGCTCGGCACGATCTTGAAGGGCCCCAAGTACAAGCAGGAATGCTATGTCGAACTGCTGGGGATGCAGTATTCCTTGTACAAACTTGTAAAGCAGAAGGGCATGCTCGCGGTTGAGCAGCACATTGAAAATCCGAGCGAGTCGACGCTGTTCAACGCCTTCCCGACTTTCGCAGCGAACCATCATGCGGTGGAGTTCGTCTGCGACTACATGCGCATGCTGACCATGGGCGCCAACAACGTCCACGAGATCGACGCTATCATGGACGAGGAACTGGAGACGCACCACCAGGAGCAGGAGCGTATCGTTTCGGCCATGCAGTCGATCGCCGACGGAACACCGGCGCTCGGCATCGTCGCCGCCGTGCTCGGCGTGATCAAGACGATGGGAGCGATCAAGGAGCCGCCGGAGGTGCTGGGACATCTGATCGGCGGCGCGCTCGTCGGGACCTTCTTCGGCGTCTTCGTCGCCTACGGCTTCTTCGCGCCCATGGCGGCATCGCTCAAAAGCACCTTCGAGGCGGAATCCAAATACTTCCTTTCCCTCAAGGTGGGCCTTCTCGCCCATATCAGCGGCCAGCCGCCGGTGATGGCGGTCGAATTCGCCCGCAAGGCTCTGATGAGCGACGTCCGCCCGACCTTCAGCGAAGTGGAAGCAGCAACCGCCGCTCTGCCCGCCAACATCTGACCCAATCTCCGGTAGGGACTCGATGACCAAGCCCACCCAGCCGATCATCATCAAGAAGGTCAAGAAGGCCGCTCATGCGCACCACGGCGGCGCCTGGAAGATCGCCTATGCGGACTTCGTGACCGCCATGATGGCGTTCTTTCTGCTGATGTGGCTGATCAGCATGACGACGCAGGAGCAGAAGGACGGCCTGGCGGAATACTTCGCGCCGACGACGGCTCTGAGCCCCAGCACCAGTGGTGCTGGCGGCATCCTGATGGGCACCGCCCTGGACAAGTCAGGCAACAAGTCGTCGGCGCCCCGCGACGCGGCGATGGGCACCACCGGGCAGGAGGACGGAACGCGCCGGACCAACTCGGGCCGCGCCAGCGACCGCGAGGCCAACCGCCCGGCCGCCGACCTGCAGGCCCAACTCAGTGCCGCGGCCAGCATCCGGCAGGCGCTCCAGAGCATGCCCGAATTTGCCGAGCTGTCGCGTAACATCGTGATCGAGCCGAGCAAGGAGGGGTTGAACGTTTCCCTCGTCGACGAGTACGGCCGCCCCATGTTCCGCGAGGGCTCGGTCCAGCCCTACGAGCGCACCCGTCTCGTGTTGGAGGCGCTCGCGCCCGCACTGCGCCAGCTACCCAACCGCCTGTCTGTCACCGGCCATACGGCTGCCGCGCGCCCGGGCTCGGTTCGGGACGTCGAACCCTGGAGCCTCACCAGCGGGCGCGCGCTCGCCGTGCGCGAGATCCTCTCGGGTGCTGGGCTCCCCAACGACCACTTCGTCTCCGTGGTGGGGCGCGCCGATACCGAGCCGGTCTTCCCCGACAATCCCTACCTCCCGCCGAACCGACGGGTGACGATCACGCTGCTCAATGCGGAGCCGCCGCTGCCCCCGAACGTCCTTCGCTGACGACGAGGCGCCTCGGCCGCCTGAGAGTCCGTTTGAGATTGAGCTCAGTGGCTGCCGGACTCGGCTGGCCTGCTTCCACCTTGTGGTGCGTTCCCTTTGCCGGGCCGATGGCATAACAAGCGGTAACGAAGCGATGGAGGCGCCGGACCGTGGCGGAAATCCGATTCACTGCCGAGGAGCGCAGCTATCTGGCGCAGGTCGCCGCATCGAGAACCGGCCTTCTGCCGACGCTCGGCAGCTATCTGCCCTATCTCGCACCCCTCGCGATCTTCGGCGCCTATGGGCTGGCGGCGGAGGATGTTATCGCCATCGGCCTCGCTTTCGTCTGCCTGTTGGCGATCAACCTCTGGTGGATACAGCAGCAGAGCCAACACTCGGCTCTGCTCAAGGCGCTCGCCGCCAAGCTGCTTGGCGAGGCGGAGGCTGAACCGGCAGCGGATGACCGGCAGATTCATGCAACCAGCGCCGGGCCGGGTGCGTGAGGCACGATCCCGCTGCTACCTCAGCAGCGACAGCCCGCGCGTGATCTCGTTCTTCGGCAGGCGGCAGGCCACGCAATAGGCGGGGTTGAAGACGTTCGCGACGTCGTAGCGCACCATCTGACCGAGCAGATGGCTGGCCTCGACCGCATCGATGCCGAGATCCTCGACGAGCCAGCGGATCATCTCGCTCGTTGCCGATTGCAGCGCCTGGTCCAGTGGGCGGCCGCTCGCCAGCGTCATGACGTCCGTCGCGGTTTCGCAGCGCGGCCACTGCCCGCTCGCCTTCTTGCGCAGGTTCAGGGTGAATTCGACCTCGAAGCTGGTCTCGATGCCGGTGCCGACGATCTCGCCATCGCCCTGGCAGGCATGGCCGTCGCCGAGAAAGAGCAGCCCGCCGGGCTCGGAGACCGGGAAGGCGATGGTCGCGCCGGGGCCGAAGGCGCGATAGTCCATATTGCCGCCATAGGGGCCGCTGGTCGCGGTCGAGATCGCCTGGCCGCGCTCGGGCGCGACCCCGAAGCAGCCGAGCATCGGCATGAGCGGGAAGCGCCAGCCCGAGACGCGCTCGGAGGCGCCGATCAGGGCGACCGTGCCGGCCTCGGCGTCGATCGCCCATTCGAAGCGCGTGCTCTTCGCAAGCTCCGCAACCATCCGCGGCTCGACCACCTGGGCCGAGACCGGCGAATAGGTCCAGCCGGTCGCGCGGGTCGGCGTCATCCGCTCGACCGTGACCAGCAGCGCATCGCCGGGCTCGGCACCCTCGATTGCGAAGGGGCCGGTCATCGGGTTGCCGCGTGGGGCGCGCTGTGCGCCCTCGTGATCGGTTCCCGCCGCATCGAGTGTCTGCGTGATCACCGTGTCGCCAGGCGCGACCGTCAGCACGGCCGGGCGGCCGCCCATCACGTTGGAGTAGCTGGTGGGGTGGAAGTGATGGATCGGCATGGGCTTAAGCCTGTCGTCTCGGAGGAAGGGCGCATCCTGCGCCGGGAGCGCGAGCGAGTGAAAGCGTTCCGGCCCCTCCTGTCCATCGCCGCCTGCGCATCGGGACCCACCGCGCGTGGCGGGGCTATACGACCGGGGCCTCGGCTGCGGCCCTGGCTTCAGTTCAGGAATTCCGGCGAGATCAGGCCGGGCAGGAACAGCACGATCTGCGGCCAGAGGATGATCATCACCAGCACGATGCACATCGGCATCAGCATGATCATGACGTCCTTGAGCACGTCGATCATCCGCATCTCGGCCATGGCACAGGCGATCAACAGGCACAGCCCATAGGGCGGCGTCACCAGCCCGAATGCCAGTGAGACGATGCCGATCATCGCGAAATGAACCGGGTCCATTCCTGCCGACAGGGTCAGCGGCTGCAGGATGCTGCCGACGATGATGATCGCCGGGATCGCGTCCAGGAAGCAGCCGACGATGAGGAAGACGCCGGCGACGAGAAAGCCCATGCCGGTGACGCCGAGCCCCCAGGTCGAGACGCCGGCCAGGATGGCCTCCGGCATCTTGTAATAGGCCATCAGCCAGCCGAAGGCGGTCGCGGTGCCGACGCAGAACAGCGCGATCGAGGAGAACCGGCCGCTGTCGAGCAGGGCGGCATAGAACCCCTTCAGATCCATCTCGCGATAGATCAGGATCGACAGGGACACTGCATAGAGAACGGCGATGCAGGCCGATTCCGTCGCTGTGAACCAGCCGAAGACCTTGCCGCCGATGATGATCAGCGGCGTCATCAGGGCGGGAATCGAGATCCACAGCCCCTTGCCGAGTTCGCCCCAGCTCGCGCGCTCATAGGTCGGGTAGTTCCGGAGCTTCGCATAGGCATGCACGGTCGCCATCTGCGCGACAGTGATCAGGATGCCGGGAATGATGCCGGCCAGGAACAACGCGCCGATCGAGGTCGTCAGCGTGCCGCCCCAGACCACCATCAGGATCGAGGGCGGGATGATCACCGCCAGCACGGAGGAGACGGCGGTGATCGCCACCGTGAAGCTGTCGTCATAGCCCTCCTTGCGCTGGGCCTCGATGAAGATGCGGGACTGGCTCGCAGCGTCCGCCGTCGACGAGCCCGAGATGCCGGCGAAGAAAAAGGACAGCACCACGTTGATCTGCGCCAGGGAGCCGGGAAAATGCCCGACCATGCTGCGCGAGAGCCGCATCAGGCGGTCGGTGATCCCGCCGACATTCATCAGGTTGGCGGTCAGCAGGAAGAATGGCACCGCGAGCAGGATGAAGGAGTTGTAGGCGTTGAAGGTCTCCTGCAGCAGGATGCTGGAGGACAGCCGGGGTTCGATCAGCAGGATCGGCAGGCAGGCCAGCGCCAGCGCAAAGGCCACCGGCACGCGCAGCGCCATCAGCCCGAAGAACAGCCCGAACAGGATCAGGGCCGCCTGGCCCGAAGAGAGGACGGAGCCGGTCATGCGCGCGATCCGTTCAGGATGGCGAGGTCGTCCCGCATCATGTCGAGGATGAAGAGGGTCCAGCTCGCGCCGGCGATGGGCCAGGCGATGTGGATCACCCAGAGCGGCAGGTCGGCAAGCTCCGAAGTGCGGTAGAACGCCTGCTCGGTGAATTCGATCCCCATCCAGAGGAAGACGAAGGCGACGATCAGGATGCAGAGCCGCGAGAACAGCCGCAGCAGAGCGTTGCCGCGCGGCGACAGCACCGGCCACAGATCGACGTCGAAATGCGCGCCCTCCCGCACGGCCACGATCGAGCCGATCATGATCGTCCAGCAGAACAGGAACCGCGCCATCTCCTCGGTCCAGATGTAGTGCGGGATGAGGTCGGTGAAGCGCGAGAAGATCTGGACGGTGACCGGGATGATGAGGATCGCGAGCATGGTCGCGAGCAGGGTGCAGAGGATGCGGTAATAGGCGTTGGTGAAACGGCGCAGGGCGCCCGGCGAATCGAGGCTGCTCACGCTCATGGAGGGGCGCGCTCCGGAGAGAGGACTTGCTGGAAGGACGCCGCCGGAGGAATCCGGCGGCGCGACGGGGATCGACGCCGTGTCACTGGACGGCGTTGATCTTCTCCAGGATGGCCAGGGCGTCGATCTCCTTGGCGTATTCGATCAGCACGGGATCGACCGCCTGCTTCATCGCCGCGCGGTCCGCGAAGGGGATGCGTTTCAGCTTGCCGGCCTTTTCCAGTGCCTCGAGCTTGGCTGTATCCTCGCTGGACTCGACCTGCCGGCCATGCGCGCCGCCTTCCTTGCCGCCCTTGACGACGCAGTCCTGCAGGTCCTTCGGCAGCTTGCGGAAAGTCTTGCCGGAGAAGGCGAGGGGGCGGATCGTGATCGCATGCTCGGTCAGGGCGAGCTGCGGTGCGACCTCGTAGAAGCGCATCGCCTCGACGCCGGCGGCCTCGTTCTCGCCGGCGGCGATGACGCCGTTCTGGATACCGTTATAGACCTCGTTATAGGCGATCACGGTCGGAGCCATGCCAGCCGCCTGGAAGGTGCGGCTCCAGATCGGTGCGCCCTGGACGCGTACCTTGAGACCCTTGATCTCGGCCATGTTGCTGACCGGCTTGTTGACGAAGATGTTGCGCGTCCCGCCGCCGGCATAGCCGATCAGCATGACGTCGGAGCGCTTGGCGATCTCGTCGGCGATGGGCTTGAGCAGGTCCTGGTCGAGCACCTTGTTCCAATGCGCCAGGTCGCGGAACAGGAACGGCGCATCGATGAACGGCGCGGCCTTCGAGAAGGTCGACATATGCGCCGGCGAGACGATCGCGTAATCCACAGCGCGCCCGGCCGCCATGTATTCGAAATACTGCTTCTCGAGGCCGAGCTCGCTGTTCTTGTGCAGCACGAAATTGATCGGCTTGCCGTAGCAGGCCTTCACCGACTCGCCGAACTTGGCGAGTGCCTTGGTGAAGGCGTGGTCGTCGTTGAATTGCGAGGCGCCGTGCAGTTCGATGGCCTGCTGGGCGCTGCTGGGTACGGCCGCGAAAGCGAGCGCCGCACCGATCACGCAGGTGATCAGTCTCCTTGGCATCACGTTTCCTCCCGTTGGGGCTCTCTTGTGGAGCTTACGTAGAGGCTATGACGCTTTGATCGGTCTGATCAATACGGTTCTACTATATAGTTTGATATTGTCTGGGCGGAGTGAATTTTCCCGAGCAAAATTGTCGCTCGATTGAGTGTCGAGCCTCCAGGATTCCTTGGCTGTGCGATCGGCGGATGATGCCCGGATGGGCTTGGGCGATGGCGGTCTCGACTACCTCATCGATCTCGCCGCCCGGCGCGCGCGCGGCTGGCGACCGATCTCAACATGAGATGTCGTGCTCGACAAACTGCGTGGCCGCCGCCGGTTCAGCTGCCGGCCTGCTCACCGAACACGACAAGTGTCTCGCCCGCGGCGACGGTGGCGCCGGCCTTGGCCGCAACCCGCGCGACGCGGCCGCCGGCCGGGCTCTTCAGCTCGATGAACAGCTTCATCGATTCCAGCACGAGCAGGACCTGCCCGGCCTCGACCTCTTCACCCTCTACCACATGGATGGCAGCGACGCTGCCCGGCATCGGCGCCCTCAGGCTGCCGCCGTTTTCGCTGCCGGCGCTGCGCGCCGCGGCCTGCGCCTCGACCGCAAGCGCGATGCCGATCCGGCCTTCGAAGCCGCGATAGCGCAGGAGCAGCCCATCCGCGTCGCGGATCGCATGGGCCGCGGCCGTGACCCCGCCGGAGCTGACCGCCCAAGCGGTGCCCCCGCCACGCCGCATTGCGATGTCGTGCCTCGCCTCGCTGCCGCGGACGCGCAGGAAGCCGTCATGCGTCTCGACCCGCAGCCGCGCCGCGCCCTGCCTGCCGCCGACGAGCAGGTGCGCTGTCGCGGGCCGGCCGGCCGCGGCCAGCAGCCGAAAGCCGCCCAGCGATTGCCACGGCCCGGCCGCGCCGGGGCTCGTCTCGCCGGAAGCGAGCCAGAGCGCAGCGGCCACCGCGCGCAACTCGTCGTTCTCTTGCGGCACCGGCTGCCAGCCTCCGGGCCAGCTTTCCTTGAGGAAGAGCGTCGTCGAGGCGCCCTCTGCAAAGGTCGGCTGAAGCAGCGCGTCGATCAAGAAGGGCCTGATGGTGCCGGGGCCGAGCACGACCATCCGGTCCAGCCCCTCGGCGAGCCTGCGCACCGCCGCGCCGCGATCCGGCGCATGGGCGATGACCTTGGCGAGGAGCGAATCGTAATGGGTCGAGACCACGCTTCCGGCCTCCACGCCGCTGTCGACGCGCAGCCCCTCCGGCGCCTGCCAGAGTGCGATCCGCCCCGTATCGGGCCGGAAGTCCTCATCGGCGCGCTCGGCGGTCAGCCGCGCCTCGATCGCGTGCCCCGAGCGGGTGATGGCGTCCTGCTTCAGTGGCAGCGGCTCGCCGGCCGTGATGCGCAGCTGCCATTCCACCAGGTCGAGCCCGGTGATCGCCTCGGTTACCGGATGCTCGACCTGCAGCCGCGTGTTCATCTCGAGGAAGAACACATCCTGTGTTGCGGCATCGACCAGGAACTCGACCGTGCCGAGATTGTCGTAGCCGATCGCCCGCGCCAGCCGCAGCGCATGCCCGTGCAGGGCGGCTCGCGTCTCGTCGCGCAGGTGAGGGGCGGGCGCCTCCTCGATCAGCTTCTGGTTGGCGCGCTGCACCGAGCAGTCGCGCTCGAAAAGATGCACGATATCGCCGTGCCGGTCGCCCGCGACCTGCACCTCGACATGGCGCGGCCGCGTCACGAACTTCTCGATCAGCAGCCGGCCGTCGCCGAAGGCGGCCTGGGCTTCCCGTGCTGCGGCCTGGATCGCACCCTCGAGCTCCGCCTCGTGCTCGACCTTGCGGATGCCCTTGCCGCCGCCGCCAGCCGAGGCCTTGACCATCACCGGCAGGCCGATGCGCAGCGCCTCGCGTCGCAGCGTCCCGGGCGCCTGGTCGGCACCGTCATAGCCGGGCACGCCGGGCACGCCGGCCTCGCGCGCAATCGCTTTCGAGCGGATCTTGTCGCCCATCGCGTCGATCGCCGCGGCCGAGGGGCCGATGAAGGCGATGCCGTTCGCTTCGCAGGCCGCGATCAGGTCGAGCCGCTCCGAAAGGAAGCCGTAGCCCGGATGGATCGCCTGCGCGCCGGTCGCGACGGCGGCTTCGACGATCCTGTCGGCGCGCAGGTAGCTGTCGCGCGCCGCGGCCGGGCCGATCTGCACGGCCGTGTCGGCGAGGCGCACATGCAGCGCCTCGCGATCGGCCTCTGAGAACACGGCGACGGTGCGGATGCCGAGCCTCCGGCAGGTCCGGATGATGCGGCAGGCGATCTCGCCGCGATTGGCGATCAGGACGGTGGAGAACATGGCGCCGCTCACATCCGGTACACCGGCCGCGGACCGGTATCGCGCGGCTCTCCGGCTGCGAGCGAGAGGCACAGGCCCAGCACGTCGCGGGTCTGCGCCGGCTCGATGATGCCGTCGTCCCAAAGCCTGGCCGTGGCGTGATAGGGGTCGCTCTGCTCCTCGAACTGGGCCCGTGTCCTTGCATCGAGCGCCGCAATCGCGGCCTCGTCGGCCGTCCCCTTCAGCGACTGGCGCCGCAGTTCCGTCACCACGGTCGCGGCGACTTCCGGGCTCATCGTGGCGATGCGCGCATTCGGCCAGGAGAACAGGAAGCGGGGCTTAAAGCCGCGCCCGCACATACCGTAATTGCCGGCGCCGTAGGAGCCGCCGATCAACACGGTGTATTTCGGCACGCGCGCATTCGAGACGGCATAGACCAGCTTGGCCGAGTGCTTGGCGATGCCGCCGCGCTCGGCTTCCGTGCCGACCATGAAGCCGGTGATGTTCTGCAGGAACAGCAGCGGGATCTGCCGCTGGTCGCAGAGCTCGATAAAATGCGCGCCCTTGGCCGCACTCTCCGAGAACAGCACGCCATTATTGGCGAGGATGCCGACCGGATAGCCGTGGATATGGGCGAAGCCGGTGACCAGCGTCGCGCCGTAATCCGGCTTGAAGGCGTTGAAAGCGCTGTCGTCGACGATGCGGGCGATCACCTCGCGCACGTCGTAAGGGCGGCGCAGATCGGTCGGCACCAGCTCGGCGAGTTCCGCCGCATCCTGCCGCGGCGCGGCGACGGGCTGCGGCGGCGGCGCGATCCGGCCGATCTCGCCGAGCGCCCCGACGATCTCGCGCAGCTTCGCCAGCCCCTCCATCTCCGTCAGCGCCATATAATCGGCGACGCCCGAGACCTGCGTATGCATCTCGGCGCCGCCCAGCGTCTCGCCATCGACGATCTCGTTGATCGCGGCCTTCACGATCGGCGGCCCGCCGAGATGGATGCGGCCGGTGCCCTTCACCATCACCACCTCGTCGGAGAGCGCCGGGATATAGGCGCCGCCCGCCGTGGCGCCGCCGAAGACGATCGAGAGCTGCGGAATGCCGGCCGCCGACATCCGGCACTGGTTGTAGAAGGAGCCGCCGAAATGGTCCCGGTCCGGGAAGACCCGATCCTGCTCCGGCAGGAACGCGCCGCCGCAATCGACCAGATAGAGGCAGGGCAGGCGGTGCTCCTCGGCGATCTCCTGCGCCCGCAGATGCTTGCGGACCGTCTCGGCGAAGAAGGAGCCGCCCTTTACCGTCGCGTCATTGGCGATCAGCATGCAGGCCCGGCCCCTGACGGTGCCGATGCCCGTCACGATGCCGGCGCCCGGAACCTCGTTGCCGTAGAGCCCCCAGGCCGCGAGCGGCGACAATTCCAGGAACGGCGTCTGCGGATCAAGCAGCAGGTCGATCCGCTCGCGCACCATGATCTTGCCGCGCGACTCGTGGCGCTCGCGGAAGCGGTCGCCGCCGCCCTGCGCGACGAGAGCATGGCGCTCGCGCAAGGTGTCGATCATCGTGGTGAGTGGGGGAGGGGAAACCGCGCTCGTTATCGTGCCACTCATGCCATCCCGCTCCACCGTCATTGCGAGGAGGCGAAGCCGACGAAGCAATCCAGGAGACGTAGAGTGCGGCCGCCCCTGGATTGCTTCGCTGCGCTCGCAATGACGCTTGAACGCCATTGGCATTTCACCTACCGTCCGGTAGGTAGTCAGATCGCGCAGCCGCGGTCAAGCAGGGAGGCTTCCATGTCGGCCGTCGAGAAGCTCAACGAAGGCGCCCGCCGCTCGCCCTATTTCACCGAGGAGCACGAGGCGCTGCGCGACCAGGTCCGCCGCTTCGTCGAGACCGAGATCAAGCCGCACGCGCTGCAATGGGAGGAGGACGGCTTCGTCCCCCGCGCGGTGCTGCAGCGCATGGGCGAGCTCGGCTTCTTCGGCATCCGCTATCCCGGCGACTACGGCGGCTCGGAAATGGACACGCTGGCGACCGTCGTCCTGGCCGAGGAACTCGGCCGCTCGACCTTCTCCGGCGTTGCCATCACGGCGCTGGTCCACACCGACATGGCCTCGGTCCATATCGCCAATGCCGGCTCGAGAGAGCAGAAGGACAAGTACCTTCCGGGCGTCATCGCCGGCGAGACAATCGTCGCGGTCGCCGTCACCGAGCCCGATGCCGGCTCTGACGTGAAGGGCATCCGCACCACCGCACGGCGCGAGGGCGATCATTACGTCCTCAACGGCGCCAAGATGTTCATCACCAACGGCGTCCATGCCGATCTCTACTGCGTCGCCGCGAAGACCGATCCGACTGCCAGGCCCTCGCAATCGGTCTCGATCTTCCTTGTCGAGAAGGGCACACCCGGCTTCACGGTCTCGCGTGCGCTCGACAAGCATGGCTGGCGCTCCTCCGACACCGCCGAGCTCTCCTTCGTCGATTGCCGCGTGCCGGCCGAGAACCTGCTCGGTCAGGAGGGGCGCGGCTTCTACGCGATCATGAGCAATTTCCAGAACGAGCGCACGGTGATCGGCGCCATGGCGATGGGCGAGGCGCAAGCCGCGATCGATCTGACGCTGGACTATGTGAAGACGCGAAAAGCTTTCGGCGCGCCGCTCTGGGAGAAGCAGGCCATCCGCCAGAAGCTCGCCATGCTGACGGCCAAGGTCGAGGCCGGCCGGCAGCTCGTCTATCACGCCGCCTGGCTCGACGCGCAGGGGATCGATGCGACCCGCGAGGTCTCGATGGTCAAGGCCTATTGCGGCGAACTGGTCAACGAGGTGATGTATGCCTGCCTGCAGTTCCATGGCGGCATGGGCTACATGCGCGAGAGCGCGATCGAGCGCATGACCCGCGACGCCCGCGTTCAGGCCATCGGCGGCGGCGCCACCGAGGTGATGCTGGAAGAGGTCGCGAAGCGGCTGTGATCCAGCACGTTTTTTCCATGAAATCCGCGCCGTCGTCCCGGGCGGAGCGCAGCGGAGACCCGGGACCCATTCCTGAGCCTCGCCGGCATAGGCTCCGGAATGGATCCCGGATCGGCGCGGCGTTGCCGCTTGTCAGGGATGACACGCGATGATGGTCGCGGTCGACAAAGCTGCGGCAGCGGAAAGCCGCTCGCGCCGCCTCATCCTCGATACGGCGGCCCGCCTGTTGCGCTCCGGCGGCTATCACCAGACGACGCTACGCGAGATCGCCGAGGCGGTCGGCATCCGCAAGGCCAGCCTCTATTACCATTTCGCCTCGAAGGAGGAGATCGTCGAGGCGGTCGTCAACGACGGCGTGCGCTTCGTCCATGAGGCGGTCGTCGCGGCACTCATCGCGACCGAGGGCGCCGCGCCCCATCTCCGGTTGGAGGCTGCGCTTTGCGCCCATCTCGCGGCGCTGCACGGCCATGGCGACTACACCAGCGCCAGCATCAAGGTCTTCAGCTTCGGCGCGAATCCGACGCCGGAAAGCGTGCGCCGGGTGCGCCGCGCCTATGAGGACGTCTGGCGCGGGCTGATCGACGAGATGCAGGCGGCGGGCGCGCTGGCGCCGGAACGCTCGCCCGATACGCTGCGGCTCTTCATCCTCGGCGCTCTCAACGGCTCGATCGACTGGTATCGGCCGGAGCGCTTCGACATCGCGGCGCTGGCCCGCGAATTCGCCGCGCTGATCGCGCATGGCGAGCAGGGCGGTGCGGCGTCGATCGGCGCTGACGCCACGCCCGCGAGCGGCTAGCCTGCCGCCCGGCCGGTGCGCAAGGGGGCGTGCCGGGGTTCAAGAAGGACATGGCTTCAGCATGCGCGCTTTCTATCATCCCGATCAGTCGCTGCACGATCCCCAGCAATATATGCGCTTCGGCCGCGTGGTCGCGCCGAAGGACCTGCCGGAGCGGACGGCGCGGCTGCTCGGTGCCCTGAAGAACCATGGCGTCGAGCCGGAACTGCCGGCCTCGCACGGCACGGCGCCGGTGCTCGCAGTGCATGACGCCGGCCTCGTCGCCTTCCTCGAGACGGCCTGGGCCAAGTGGCAGGAACTGCCGGCCGAGCGCGGCCCCGAGGTCTGGCCCGCGACCTTCCCCTATTGGAGCGGCAGGCCCGACGAGGATGTCCGCCCGCCCTGCCGCCCCACCGGCTTCCTGGGCCAGCTCGGCTGGTATCTCGGCGACATGTCGGTGCCGATCGGCGAGCATTGCTGGCGCTCGACGCTGCTCTCGGCCGAGACGGCTGTGACGGCTGCCGACGCCATCCTCGCCGGCGAGAAGGCGGTCTATTCGCTTTGCCGCCCCTCGGGCCATCACGCCCGTGCCGATCGTTCTTCGGGATTCTGCTACCTCAACAATACCGCGATCGCGGCCCAGCGCCTGCGCTCGAAGTTCAAGAAGGTCGCGATCCTCGACGTCGACGCCCATCACGGCGACGGCACCCAGCAAATCTTCTATCGCCGCGACGATGTGCTGACGATCTCGGTCCATGCCGACCCCGTCAACTACTATCCCTTCTTCACCGGCTATGAGGACGAGCGCGGCAACGGCCCGGGCGAGGGCTTCAACCTCAACCTGCCGCTGCCGCATGGCGGCGGGGGCAAGGAGATGGCGGCTGCCGTCGACAAGGCCGGCCAGGCGATGCGCGACTTCGGCGCCGAGGTGCTGATCGTGGCGCTGGGCTACGACGCCCACAAGGACGACCCGATCGGCGTGCTGAAGCTCGACGCCGCCGATTTCGGCACCATCGGCGAGAAGGTGAAGGGCTTCGGCCTGCCGACGCTCGTCGTTCAGGAAGGCGGCTACGCCATCGAGGCGATCGGGGATTGCCTCGATGCGTTCCTGGGTGGGTTCAAGTAGCGGCGACTTCCTTCTCCCCTCGGGAGAGAAAGTGTCTGCGCAGCAGACGGATGAGGAAAGGGCCGCGGATGCGGCCCTTTCTTGTTTCGGATTACGGTTGCGCCCTCATCCGTCACGGCTTCGCCGTGCATCTTCCCCCCAATGGGAGAAGGAAGAGATCAGATCACCGCCTCGATCAGGAACGGGCCCTTCCGGCCGAGCGCGGCCTTGAAGAGCTTGGTGAATTCCTCGGCCGTCGTGGCGCGACCCGCCTCGACGCCCATTCCGCGCGCCATCGAGACCCAGTCGAGCGCCGGCTGGTCGATGTTCAGCATCATCGTGGCGTTCTTGCCGAAATCGTTGACGCCGACGGCGCGCATCTCGCCATGCAGGATCTGGTAGGTCCGGTTGGCGAAGACCACGGTGACGATGTCTAGGTTCTCGCGCGCCTGCGTCCACAGGCCCTGGACCGTATACATGCCCGAGCCGTCGGCCTGCATGCCGATGACCTTGCGGTCGGGGCATGCCACCGCCGCACCGATGGCGAGCGGAATGCCTTCGCCGATCGCGCCGCCGGTGAGCTGGATGTAATCGTGCTGCGGCGCGCTGTGGCAGTCGGCATAGAAGGTTCGGCCCGACGAGACCGACTCGTCGGCGATAATGCAGTTTTCCGGCAGCAGGCTGGAGACGATGGCGCAGACCTTGTCGGCGTCGAGCGCACCCGTCGGCAGGCCGGGCATCTCGCCGCGCGGCGCCGCGATATAAGCGGGCTTCTCCTTGCTCGCACCCATCTCCTCGGCCAGCGCCGCGATGGTGCCCGGCAGGTCGTCGCCGGGGATAGCCAGCGTCGCGACCTCGCAGCCGTCATGGATCAACCGGCCGGGCTTCCCGGGATAGGCGAAGAAGCCGACCGGGACCTGTGCGCCGACCAGCACGAGATAGTCGATGTCCTCGAGCTGCTTCAGCGCCATGTCGACGGGGTAGAACACCTTCGGCAGCGCGACGCGGCCGGCGCCGCGCTGGACGCGCCCGTTGGACATCTGCCCGAAGACCTGCGCGCCGGTAGCAGTGCCGATACGTGCGGCCATCTCCATCGTCTTCTCGCGCAGGGCGAGGCCCGACATCATCAGGGCGGCACGCTTTCCATGCTTGCGCAGGCCGGCGGCGACCTCGGAGAGCTTCGTGGCGGCGACCGTCTTCAGCGCCGGCACCGGCGTCGCCTTCGGCTCGGTGGGCTCGACCGAGCCCCAGGCGCAATCCGCCGGCAGGATCACTGTGGTGACGCCGGGCAGGGAGAGCGAGGCGGCATAGGCCTCGCCGATGGCGGGGCCTACATCCTGCGGGCTCGTGATCCGCCGCACGAAATGCGACATCGGCCGGGCGAGGCTCTCGATGTCGCTGGTCAGCGGCGCATCATGGACGAGATGGTAGGTCGCATGGTCACCGACGACGTTGATCATCGGCGTCCAGGCGCGCCTCGCATTGTGCATGTTGGCGAGCGCATTCGCCATGCCGGGGCCGCAATGCAGCAGGGTCGCGGCCGGCTTGTCGGCCATGCGGGCATAGCCGTCGGCCGCGCCCGTCACCACGCCCTCGAACAACCCGAGCACGCAGCGCATCTGCGGCTTGCGGTCGAGCGCGGCGACGAAATGCATCTCGGAGGTGCCGGGGTTGGCGAAGCAGACATCCACGCTGTTGGCGAGCAGCGTGTCGCAGAGCAGGTCGGCACCGTTCATTCTGAGGATTCCTGGGCGAAGAAGAGGCGGGTCGTTCGAAGCGGGCTCAAGGGAGAGGATGTTCTCGCGACTGTCAAACAAGAGAATGTCATCGCTGACCCGCGTGGCGGTGATCACCGGCTTGACCGGTTTGCCTATGCATTTAACCTCGGCTGGAACGAAGGTTGCATTCGGATGGCAGAGCGCGTCCGTGCCATGCCGGACAGCAGTTGCAGGGGAACAGTGCCGTGATCACAGCTTTGAAGCGTTTCGGAACGATGGCGGGCCTCGGTCTCGCGGCGGCGCTCGCTGCCGGCGCCGCGCAGGCGCAGACCAAGGTCAATATCGGCATCTCCGGCTGGACCGGCTTCGCGCCACTGACGCTAGCCAAGGAGGCCGGCATCTTCGCGAAGAACGGCCTCGACGTCACGATCCAGAAGATCCCGCAGAAGGATCGCCACCTCGCCATCGCATCCGGCGCCATCCAGTGCGCCGCCACCACGGTCGAGACCTGGATCGTGTGGGACGCAGCCGGCGTGAAGACCAAGCAGATCTTCCAGCTCGACAAGAGCTATGGCGCCGACGGCATGGCGGTGCGCAGCGCCACCGGCTCGATCAAGGACCTCAAGGGCAAGACGGTCGCGGCGTCGGCGCCCGGCACCTCGCCCTATTTCGCGCTCGCCTGGTTCCTCAAGGAGAACGGCATGTCCGTGAAGGACGTGACGGTGGTCAACATGGAGCCCGGCCCGGCCGCACAGGCCTTCATCGCCGGCCAGAACGACGCGGCGATGACCTATGAGCCTTATCTCTCGGCCGTGCGCGAGAAGCCCGAGGCGGGCAAGATCATCGCCACCACCCTCGACTATCCGATGGTGATGGACACGCTCGGCTGCACCCCGGCCTTCCTCGCCGCCAACGATCAGGCTGCTGCCGCGCTGACCAAGAGCTATTTCGAGGCGCTCGACATGATCAAGGCCGACCAGGCCAAGGCCTATGGCATCATGGGCGCCGACGTGAAGCAGACCGCCGAGCAGTTCGGCAAGTCGGCCGGCTTCCTGCGCTGGGCGGATGCGGAGGGGAACAAGAAGTTCTTCTCGGGCGAGTGGCAGGAGTTCACCGCCAAGGCCGCCGATCTGCTGCTCGAGATCGGCCTGATCAAGACGAAGCCGGACATCGCCTCGCTGGTCGAGACGAAATACGTAGCCGGCAAGTGAGGCAGTGGCCCAGGCTGCTTTCGTCATGCTCGCCCTTGTGGCGAGCATCCACGTCTTGAACACCGCCTTCGACGAAGGAAGACGTGGATGGCCGGGACAAGCCCGACCATGACGCCGGAGCAGCCCATCCTCCCCGACATCCTCGTTCCCGGACTGCGCGTCGTGTTCTGCGGGACGCAGGCCGGCGCGGCCTCCGCCCGGCGAAGGGTCTATTATGCCGGGCCCGGCAACAAGTTCTGGAAGACGCTGCACGATATCGGGCTGACGCCGGAACGCTTGGCGCCCGAATCCTTCCAGACGCTGCCGGCCTATGGCATCGGGCTCACCGATGTCGCCAAGCTCACCTCGGGGCCGGACACTGCCCTTCGCAGCGTCCATTTCGACTGCGAGGGTTTCACGGCGCGGATGGTGGCCAGCCGACCGCGCATCATCGCCTTCAACGGCAAGCGCGCCGCTCAAGCGATCCTTGGCCCCGGGCCGAGCTACGGTCTCCAGCCGTCACGGCTGGCGGCCTCTGACATCTTCGTCCTGCCCTCGACATCCGGCGCGGCCAGCGGCTTCTGGTCAATCGAACCCTGGAGAGAGCTCGCGGCCCATCTGGCGCGCGGCGAAACGCGATGAAACCACTTCAGCCCATCTCCGCGCCGTCGCGGATCGCCTACGGTATCGCCTTCTTCGTGCTGTTCGTCGCGCTCTGGTCGGTCGCGACCTTCGGCGGCTATGTCCAGAAGCTGTTCCTGGCCGATCCACTGACCATGGTCGGCGAGGGCTACAACCTGCTGGGGCGATACGGCTTCGCCTTCGACATCATGATGACGGTCTGGCGCGTCGTCGGTGGCTTCGTCCTGGCGGTAATCGTCGCACTGCCGCTCGGTATCATGATGGGCGCCTACAAGCCGGTCGAGGCCTTCCTCGAGCCCTTCGTTTCCTTCGCTCGCTATCTGCCGGCCTCCGCCTTCATCCCGCTGCTGATCCTCTGGGCCGGTATCGGCGAGGCGCAGAAGCTGCTCGTCATCTTCATCGGCTCTGTCTTCCAGCTCATCCTGATGATCGCGGTCGCCGTCGGATCTATCCGGCGCGATCTTGTCGATGCGGCTTATACGCTGGGCGCGACCGACACCTCGGTCGTGCGCCGGGTATTGCTGCCCAATGCCGCCCCGGATATCGCCGAGATATTCCGCCTCGTGCTCGGCTGGGCCTGGACCTATGTCATCGTCGCCGAGCTGATCGGCTCGTCGTCGGGCATCGGCCACATGATCACCGACAGCCAGGCGCTGCTGAATACCGGCCAGATCATCTTCGGCATCATCGTCATCGGCCTGATCGGGCTGATTTCCGATTTCCTCTTCAAGGCGGTCAACCAGCGCCTGTTTCCGTGGGCCAGGCTGTGAGCAAGCTGCTGATCGAGAACGTCGGGAAAGTCTTTCCCGCGCAGCGTGGTGGCCAGCCGACCCGCGCCCTGATGCCGACCGCGCTGAATGTTGGCGACAACGACTTCATCACCATCCTCGGCCCTTCCGGCTGCGGGAAGTCGACCCTGCTGCGCATCATCGGCGGGCTTGAGACGGCGAGCGAGGGCCGCATCCTGCTCGATGGCTCCGCCGTGTCGGGGCCGGGTGCGGATCGGGGCTTCGTCTTCCAGAGCTATACGCTGTTTCCCTGGCTGACGGTGGCACAGAACATCGCCTTCGGCCTGCGCGAGAAGGGCGTGGTCGAGCGCGAACGGCTCGACATCGCCCGCAGCTGGGCCGATCGGGTCGGGCTGTCGAGCTTCGTCGACCATTTCCCGAGGCAGCTCTCGGGCGGCATGCAGCAGCGCACCGCCATCGCTCGCGCGCTGGCGAACGACCCCAAGATCCTGCTGCTCGACGAACCCTTCGGCGCCCTCGACAACCAGACCCGCGCGCTGATGCAGGAGATGCTGCTCGGCATCTGGGAGCGCGACCAGAAGACGGTGCTCTTCGTCACCCACGACATCGAGGAGGCGATCTTCGTCGGCTCGCGCGTCGTGGTGATGAGCGCACGTCCCGGCCGGATCAAGGCCGATATCGCGGTCGATCTGCCGCATCCGCGCCCCTACACGATCAAGACCAGCCCTGAATTCGTGGCGCTGAAGGAGCGCCTCGTCGAGGAGATCCGCGCCGAGGTGATGGCGAGCGGGCAGTAGATCTGGCATCGACTTTTCCCGAAAACCGCATCCCACTTTTCGGGCCGATGCTCTGGCCGGCCTTCCCCAACGACAAGTGGATTGACAGCCCGTCGCCGAGGTGCTTCGTTTTGTCGCAATTGGCCTGACCACATGGCCAAAGCGAGCTCTCGAGCACCGGGGGCCTGGGACGGAAAACCGGGAGCAAGCCGTGCCGCTCGAGGCTGTCGAGTCGCCACGCCTGTATCGTCAGATCGCCGACCAGCTCCGCCACCTCATCGAGCGGCGCGAGTATCCGGCGGGCGGCCGGCTGCCCCCGGAGCGCGAGCTCGCCGAGAAGCTCGGTGTCTCCCGCCCCTCCGTGCGCGAGGCCCTGATCGCACTCGAGGTCGAGGGGCGCGTGCGCATCCGCATGGGCTCGGGCGTCTATGTTGTCGACAGGCCTGCGGACGCGCCGGCCCTGCCTGCGGCGCCAAGCGAGCCACCGGAAGGGCCGTTTGAAGTGCTCAAGGCGCGTGAGCTGGTTGAGAGCGCCGTCTGTGCCGAGGCCGGGAGCGCGGCCGGGCCGCACGATCTGGCGGTGCTCGAAGACATCCTGCGCGCGATGGAGCGGCCGGGCCTGAGCGGCGACGAACTGATTGCGCTGGACCGCTCCTTCCACGTCGCCATCGCCTCGATCCTCGACAATGCCGTGCTGTCGCGCTTCGTCGGGCAGCTCTTCGATCAACGGATCAACCCGTATTTCCGCCAGCTCGCCAGCCATTTCGAGAATGCCGGGTCCTGGCGCGCGGCGGTGGCCGAGCATCGCGCGATCCGGGACGCGATCGCGGCCGGGCAGGGCGAGGCCGCGCGCGACGCCATGCGCCATCACCTGCAGCAGTCGCAGGATCGCTTTTCGCAAAGCTTCGGCGAGCCGCCGGCCATGGCCGGGCGCGGCGGGGGAGCAAACGGGCGGGCAGACAACGGGCGGAAGAGCGTCGCGAGCCGTCCGACGGAAAAGAACTGACGCGGGATATGGCCTGGAAACGAGAACAACCGAGATAACGATCCCAAGGGAGGGATAAAGCAATGAAGACCTATCTCACCATTGCCGCGCTGGCCGCGGGCCTGATCGTCGCCGGCGCCCCCGCGCAGGCACAGACCAAGCTGAAATGGGCCCATGTCTACGAGACCTCGGAGCCGTTCCACACCGAGTCGGTCTGGGCGGCGGAGGAGATCAAGAAGCGCAGCAACGGCAAATACGAGATCACGGTCTATCCGGCCTCTCAGCTCGGCAAGGAGACCGACATCAACCAGGGCCTGACGCTGGGCACGGTCGACATGATCATCTCGGGCTCGAGCTTCGCCGCGCGCGCCTATGCGCCGATCGGCGTAACCTATTATCCCTTCATCTTCCGCGGGCCGGAGCATCTCCTCGCCTATGTGAAGAGCGACGTCTTCAAGGAGATGGCGAAGGGCTACCAAGAGAAGAGCGGTCATCAGATTCTCTCGGTGACCTATTACGGCACGCGCCACACCACCTCGAACAAGCCGATCAAGACCTGCGCCGACATGAAGGGCCTGAAGATCCGCGTGCCCGACGTGCCGGCCTATCTCGCCATGCCGCGCGCCTGCGGCGCCAACACCACGCCGATCGCCTTCGCCGAGGTCTATCTCGCCCTGCAGAACGGGACCGTCGAGGCCCAGGAGAACCCGCTCAACACCATCGACGCCAAGAAGTTCTACGAGGTGCAGAAGCACATCGTCCTGACCGGCCACATCGTCGACCACCTCAACACGGTTGTCGCCAAGCAGCTCTGGGACAAGCTCTCGCCCGAGGATCGCAAGCTCTTCACCGACGTCGCACAGGAGGCGGCCGAGCGTGCGACCAAGAAGATCCAGGCGGACGAGGTGAAGCTCGTACAGGTTTTCAAGGACCGCGGCCTGAGCGTTACCGAAATCGACAAGGCCGACTTCCTCGCCAATGTGCAGAAGAACGTCACCTTCGAGCAGTTCGGCTACCGCAAGTCCGACTGGGAACGCATCCAGGCGATCAAGGACGGCTCCGGCTCCTGAGCCGCAGCGACCGTTCCCCGTCATTGCGAGGAGCGTGAGCGACGAAGCAATCCAGGGGCGGCAGCGCTCTACGTCCTCCTGGATTGCTTCGCTCCGCTCGCAATGACGGCATCGCCGTGATTGACAGCACAACGGATCGACCATGACGCCAGCTCCCGAGATCCACACCCAGGTCACCAGCGACGAGATCGCCCATGTCTTCGACGAGGCGCCGCCGCCAGCCGATCTCTCCGTCTATGGAGTCGAGGACTGGTTCACGCTCGCCGCCTTCTGGCTGATGGTCGGCTGCGTCATCCTGCAGTTCTTCACCCGTTATGTGCTGAACGATTCCTATGCCTGGACCGAGGAGATCGCGATCTATGCGCTGGTCGTCGTGGTCTTCCTCGGTTCATCGCTCTGCGTGCGCATGTCGCGGCATATCCAGGTCGACTTCATCTATCGCTATCTGCCACATGGCGCCGGGCGCGCGCTCTCGACTGGTGTGGACCTGCTGCGCATCGGCTTCTTCGCCTACGGCACCTGGCTCATGCACAAATACGCGGCGCTGATCCCCGACGAGATGATGACGACGGTCGAGCTCCCGAAGTCGATCGTCTTCAACGCCGTCCTCATCGCCTTCGCCCTGATGACCCTGCGCTCGATCCAGATCGCCTGGCAGAATGCCCGCCGGGGCTATTCGGTGCTCGAGCGCCCCTCGGCCTTCGACGGCTCGGAGGCCTGACGCGACATGCTGATTCTGCTCGGTTCCTTCCTCGGCCTGATGATCCTCGGCGTGCCGGTGGCGATCTCGATGGCTCTGGCCTCGCTCGCCTTCATCATTGTCTCGGGCACCGTGCCCGACGTCATCCTGGCGCAGCGCATGATCGCCGGCGTCGAGAGCTTCCCGCTGCTCGCCGTGCCGTTCTTCATCCTCGCCGGCAACCTGATGAACATCGCCGGCGTCACCGGCAGGATCTACTCCTTCGCGGTCGCGCTCGTCGGCTGGATGCGCGGCGGCCTGGCCCAGGTCAACATCATCGGCTCCGTGATCTTCTCCGGCATGTCCGGCACCGCCATCGCCGATGCGGCCGGCATCGGCACGATCGAGATCAAGGCGATGAAGGACCATGGCTATTCGGCCGAGGTCGCGGTCGGCGTCACGGCCGCCTCCGCCACGCTCGGGCCGATCATCCCGCCGTCGCTGCCCTTCGTCATCTACGGCATGATGGCGAACACCTCGATCGGCGCGCTCTTCCTCGGCGGCGTCATTCCCGGCGTGGTGATGACACTGTTCATGATGGCGACCGTCGCCATCTTCGCTCGTATCTACAAATGGGGCTCCGATACCCCGTTCTCGCTGCGCGAGCTCGGCTCGGCCGGCATCGAGGTCGCCGTGGTGCTCGGCTTTCCGGTTCTGGCCTATCTGCTGATCTGGTCCGGACTTTCCGACAATGTCGCGATCGGCCTCGCCCTCGCCGTGCTGCTCGCGCTCGACTATTATTTCGACTTCTCGGCCGTGATGGCGCTGATGACGCCGGTCATCCTGATCGGCGGGATGACCATGGGCTGGTTCACGCCGACCGAAGCCGCGGCCGCGGCGGTGATCTGGTCGCTTTTCCTCGGCCTCGTGCGCTATCGCTCCATGACCATGCGCAGCCTGACCAAGGCGACCTTCGACACCATCGAGACCACCGCCTCGGTGCTGTTCATCGTCACCGCCGCATCGATCTTCGCCTGGCTTTTGACCATCTCGCAGACGGCTCAGCTGCTCTCCGACCTGATCCTCGGCTTCACCCAGAACAAATGGGTCTTCCTGATCCTCGTGAACCTGCTGCTGCTGTTCATCGGCTGCTTCCTCGACACCATCGCGGCCATCACCATCGTGGTGCCGATCCTGCTGCCGATCGCGCTCAAGCTCGGCGTCGACCCGATCCATTTCGGCCTGATCATGACGCTGAACCTGATGATCGGGCTGCTGCACCCGCCGCTCGGCATGGTGCTCTTCGTGCTCTCGCGCGTCGCCAAGCTCTCCGTGGAGCGGACCACCATGGCGATCCTGCCCTGGCTCGTCCCGCTCTTCGCGGCACTGATCGCGATCACCTTCATCCCGGAGCTGACACTCTGGCTGCCGCGGACCATGGGCATGATCCGATAGATTGTTTTGCCATTGGGCTGATCTGATGCCGTCCGCCGGCGCATGGCGCCCGTCATGATCCGGGCGTTGCGCTTCCTCCCACACGGGGGAGTTGCGACGAGGCCGGCGGAGGACCATCTTCTGCGACGAAGGGGTGCTGCCACGAGGTGGAGCCAATGCATGCCTTTGTCGCCAGAATGCTGTCGCGGCTCGTCAAGGAGCCCCGGATCGACGTGGTGTTTCCCGATGGTTCGCTGGAATCCGTGGGGCAGGGTTCCACGCCTGCCGTCCGGATGCGGATCGCCGACAGATCGACCGAACTCAGGCTCGCGCTGAACCCGGAGCTCGCCCTCGGCGAAGCCGTGATGGACGGGCGGGTCGTCATCGAGCAGGGCACGCTCTACGACCTGCTCGATCTCCTGATCGCCGGCATGCACAGGGCACGTCCGGAAGGTTTTGGCAGGAAGCTGGAGGGCCTGCGCACCGCGCTACGCCGCTTCCATCAGCACAACACGCCGACACTCGCCAGGCGCAATGTCGCGCATCACTACGACCTGCGCGGGGACTTCTTCCGGCTCTTCCTCGATGAGGACATGCAGTATTCCTGCGCTTATTTCGCCCGGCCGGACATGTCGCTGGCCGAGGCGCAACTTGCCAAGAAGCGGCACATCATCGCCAAGCTTGCGCTCGAGCCCGGACACCGGGTTCTCGACATCGGCTGTGGCTGGGGCGGGCTCGCCCTTACCATCGCCGGCGAGACGGGGGCCGGCGTGACCGGCATCACCCTGTCGGAGGAGCAGCTTGCGGTGGCGCAGCTGCGCGCCGCGGAAACCGGCCTGCGAGCAGAGTTCCGCCTTCAGGACTACCGGGCCATGACCGGCCGCTTCGACCGCGTCGTCTCGGTCGGCATGTTCGAGCATGTCGGCGTCGGCTATTACCGCGACTATTTCCGCAAACTCGCGGGCCTCCTGACCGACGATGGGGTCGCGCTGATCCATAGCATCGGCCGCTGCACGCCGCCCGGTGCCACCAACCCCTTCATCGCGAAATACATCTTTCCGGGTGGCTATATCCCCGCTCTGTCAGAGATGGCCGCGGCGATCGAGAAGGAGGGGCTGGTCATTACCGATGTCGAGGTGCTGCGCCTGCATTATGCCGAGACGCTGAAGGCCTGGCGCGAGCGCTTCCTCGCCCGCCGGGCCGAGGTCGTCGCGATGTATGACGAGCGCTTCGCCCGGATGTGGGAGTTCTATCTCGCCGCTTCCGAAGCGAGCTTCCGCCACGACGATCTCGTCGTTTTCCAGTTCCAGCTCGCGAAGCGGCTGGACGTGCTGCCGATCACGCGTGGGTATATGGAGCGGTGGGCTCGACCCGAGCATCTCCTGCAGGAGATTCTCGGGTCTTCGCTTCGCTACATCCGAGAATGACGGCCTCCGCTCAGCCCAGAATACCCGGCAGCTTCAGCCCCTTCTCGACCGCGCAATCCCGCGCGATCTCGTAGCCGGCATCGGCATGGCGCATCACGCCTGTGGCCGGGTCGTTCCAGAGCACGCGCTCCAGGCGCTTGGCCGCCTCGGGCGTGCCGTCCGCCACGATCACGACGCCCGAATGCTGCGAATAGCCCATGCCGACGCCCCCGCCATGGTGCAGCGAGACCCAGGTCGCGCCACCGGCCGTGTTGAGCAGGGCGTTGAGCAGCGGCCAGTCGGAGACCGCATCCGAACCGTCCTTCATCGCCTCCGTCTCGCGGTTGGGCGAGGCGACGGAGCCGGAATCGAGATGGTCGCGCCCGATCACGACCGGCGCCTTGAGCTCGCCCTTCGCCACCATCTCGTTGAAGGCGAGGCCGAGCCGGTGCCGGTCGCCGAGGCCGACCCAGCAGATGCGGGCGGGCAGACCCTGGAACTGGATGCGCTCGCGCGCCATGTCGAGCCAGTTGTGCAGGTGCTTGTCGTCGGGCAGCAGTTCCTTCACGCGCTGGTCGGTCTTGTAGATGTCGTCCGGATCGCCGGAGAGCGCGGCCCAGCGGAACGGGCCGACGCCGCGGCAGAAAAGCGGGCGGATATAGGCCGGCACGAAGCCCGGGAAGTCGAAGGCGTTCGCGACGCCCATATCCTTCGCCATCTGGCGGATGTTGTTGCCGTAATCGAGCGTCGGCACGCCCATCGCCTGGAAGTCGAGCATCGCCTTGACGTGCACGGCCATGGAGCGCTTGGCGGCTTCGATGGTGCCGGCCGGATCGCGCTCCTTGCGTTCCTCCCACTCTTCCAGCGTCCAGCCGGCTGGCAGATAGCCGTTGAGCGGATCGTGAGCCGAGGTCTGGTCGGTGACGACGTCGGGTCGGATGCCGCGTTCCACCATATCGGGGAAGATGTCGGCCGCATTGCCGAGCACGCCCACCGAGACGGCCTTGCCCTTGGCATGGGCGGCTTCGACGATCTCCAGCGCCTCGTCGATGCTGTCGGCCTTCTCGTCGAGATAACGCGTGCGCAGGCGGAACTCGATCGAGGAGGGCTTGCACTCGACCGCGATCATCGAGGCACCGGCCATGGTCGCGGCGAGCGGCTGGGCGCCGCCCATGCCGCCGAGACCGCCGGTCAGGATCCACTTGCCCTTGAGCGAGCCGCCATAATGCTGTCGGCCGACCTCGACGAAGGTCTCGTAGGTGCCCTGAACGATGCCTTGGGTGCCGATATAGATCCAGGAACCGGCCGTCATCTGGCCGTACATCATCAGCCCAGCCTTATCGAGCTCGTGGAAATGCTCCCAGTTGGCATAGGCCGGCACGAGGTTGGAATTCGCGATCAGCACGCGCGGCGCATCGGGATGCGTGCGGAAGATGCCGACCGGCTTGCCGGACTGCACCAGCAGCGTCTCGTCTGCTTCCAGCGAACGCAGCGAGGCGACGATGCGGTCGAAATCCTCCCAGGAGCGGGCGGCGCGGCCGATGCCGCCGTAGACCACGAGTTCGCCAGGCTTCTCGGCGACGTCGGGGTCGAGATTGTTCATCAGCATGCGCAAGGGCGCTTCGGTCAGCCAGCTCTTGGCCGAGAGCTCCGTGCCCCTCGGGCTGCGGATGACACGGTTGTTGTCGATGCGGGTCATGTTTGTTGCTCCGTCATGCTCGGGCTTGCCCCGAGCATCTCGTGGCGATTGGATTTTCTAGAAGCTCGACGTTTCCGGGATTCTCGGGTCTGCGCTTCGCTTCGCCCGAGAATGACGCCGTCAACGCCTCACGCTCCGAACTCCGCGAAGCTGTCCAGCCCCGCCGCCCGGCCGATGGCGCCCGAGAGCACGAGCTCGGTTGCCGCCGCCAGGTCCGGCGCCAGATAGCGGTCCTCGGTCAGCGGCGCGATGCGCTCGCGCAGCAGCGCCAGCACCGGCTCCAGCCGCGGACTCGTCTTCATCGGGCGGTGGTGCTCGATTGCCTCCGCCGCCGCCATCAGCTCGACCCCGACGATGCTGGCCGCGTTCTTCGCCATGTCGAGCAGGCGGAAGGCGCCATGCGTCGCCATCGAGACATGGTCTTCCTGGTTGGCGGAGGTGGGGATGGTATCGACGGACGCCGGGTAGGCCTTCTGCTTGTTCTCGGAGGCCAGCGCCGCCGCCGTGACCTGCGCGATCATGAAGCCGGAGTTCAGCCCGGCATCGCGCGCGAGGAAGGGCGGCAGTCCGCTCATGACGGGGTCGACCAGCAGCGCGATCCGCCGCTCGGCCAGGTTGCCGATCTCGCACAGCCCCATCGCCAGCATGTCGGCGGCGAAGGCGACCGGCTCGGCGTGGAAGTTGCCGCCGGAGACGATCTCGCCGGGGCCGAGCACCAGCGGATTGTCGGTGACGGCATTCGCCTCGATCGAAAGCGTTGCCGCGGCATTGGCGAGGAGGTCACGCACCGCGCCCATCACCTGCGGCTGGCAGCGCAGCGAATAGGGGTCCTGCACCTTGCTGTCGCCGATGCGATGGCTGTCGCGAATCTCGCTGTCGGCGATCAGGTCGAGCAGGATCTTCGCGACGCGGATCTGGCCGGGCTGGCCGCGCAGCTGCTGGATGCGCGGGTCGAAAGGCGTATCCGAGCCCTTGAGCGCATCGACCGAGAGCGCGCCAGCGACCAGCGCCGCATCGAACACGCGCGCCATGTCGCTGAGGCCGGCCAGCGCGATCGCGGTCGAGACCTGGGTGCCGTTGATCAGCGCGAGCCCTTCCTTGGCGCCGAGCGCAAGCGGAGCCTGACCGATCCGTGCAAGGCCCTTGTCCGCCGGGATCACGGCGCCGTCGAGCCTGATCTCGCCCACGCCCATCAACGCGGCGGTGAGATGGGCGAGCGGTGCGAGATCGCCGGAGGCGCCGACCGAGCCCTTCGCCGGCACGACCGGCAGCGCGCCCGCCGCCAATGCGCCGACCAGCGCCTCGACCACCACGGGCCGCACGCCGGACGCGCCGCGCGCCAGGCTCGCCGCTTTCATGGCCAGGATCAACCGCACGACGGAATCGGGCAGGGCAGGGCCGGTGCCGACCGCATGCGACAGGATCAGATTGCGCTGGAGCGTGGCGAGATCGGCATCGGCGATACGCACGCTGGCGAGCTTCCCGAAGCCGGTGTTGACGCCGTAGGTCACCGTTCCGGCGGCGACGATCTCGTCGACGATGGCCTGTGCCGCGGCGATGGCGTCGCCGCTCGATGCCGACAGGGCGATGACGGCGCCGTCGAGCACGTCACGCCATTGCGTCAGGGCCGCCTGGCCGGGTTCGATCGCGAGAGGTCTGCTCATTGTCCGTTCCAGATGCGGGCGTGTAGCGGGTTGAAGCCGATGCGGTAGCTGAGTTCCGCCGGGCGCTCGATGTCCCAGATCGCGAGGTCGCAGGCCTTGCCGGCCTCCAGCGTCCCGATCTCGTTCTGCAGGCCGAGTGCGGTCGCGGCATGGCGGGTCAGCCCCGCCAGCGCCTCCTCAGGGGTCAGCCGGAACAGGGTGCAGGCCATGTTCATCACGAGGAGAGGCGAGGTCAGCGGCGAGGAGCCGGGATTGGCGTCGGTCGCGAGCGCGATCGCGACGCCGTGCCGGCGCATCAGCTTGATCGGCGGCTTCTGCGTTTCGCGCAGGAAATAGAAGGCGCCCGGCAGCACGACCGCGACGGTGCCGGCCTTCGCCATCGCGATCACGCCGGGCTCGTCGAGATATTCGAGATGATCGGCCGACAGCGCCCCCATTCCGGCTGCGAGCGCCGAGCCGCCGAGATTGGAGAGCTGCTCGGCGTGAATCTTGATGGCGAGGCCCTTGGCCTTGGCGGCCGCGAAGACCTGCTTCGTCTCTTTGGCGGAAAAGGCGATGCCCTCGCAGAACACGTCGACGGCGTCCGCCAGCCCCTGTTCGGCTACGGCGTCGAGCATCGGTCCGGCGACGAGTTCGGCATAAGCACCCGAGCGGCCCTTGAATTCTGGCGGCACGGCATGCGCGCCGAGGAAAGTTGTGCGGACCCTGACCGGGCGCTCGCGGCCGATCCGGCGCGCCACCGAAAGCTGCTTCAGTTCGGTCTGCTGCTCGAGCCCGTAGCCGGACTTGATCTCGACGGTGGTGACGCCCTCCGCGATCAGTGCGGAGAGCCGCCGGTCGGCGCCGGCGAAGAGCTCGTCCTCGCTCGCCGCCCGCGTCGCCTTCACCGTGGAGAGGATGCCGCCGCCGGCGCGGGCGATGTCCTCGTAGCTCGCGCCCTGCAGGCGAAGCTCGAATTCATGCGCGCGGTCGCCGCCATAGACGAGATGGGTATGGCAATCGATCAGCCCGGGCGTGATCCAGCGGCCGCCGCAATCGGTGGAAATGGCGGCATCAAAAACCGGCGCCTCGCTACGCGGGCCGGCATAGACGATCCGCCCGTCGCGGGCGGCCACGACGCCGTCCTCCACCGCGCCATAGGGTGCATCGATGCGGGGCGACATCGTCGCCAGCCGCGCATTCGTCCAGAGCCTGTCGCAGGCCAGGGGCTCGCTCGGCATCATCGCCACCTTTCTTCCTCCCGGCTATCCTTCGCTTGCGATTATGCTATCTAATTGCATATGCAATTGGCAAGTCTGAATTGCATATGCAATTAGCGATGGAGTGAAGCCGTGACCGTGACCTTGCATCTTGAGCAGGCCCTGCTGCCGGGTGGCTTCGCTGAAAACCTGCGGCTGAGCATTGACGAGGGCACGATCACCGCTGTGGAAGCAGGCGTGCCTGCGGGGGAGGGCGATACGCGCCTTCCCGGGCTCAGCCTCCCCGGCATGCCGAACCTGCACAGCCACGCGTTCCAGCGCGGCATGGCCGGCCTCTCCGAGCGGCGGGGTGCGGGCGAAGATTCGTTCTGGACCTGGCGCGAGGTGATGTACCGCTTCCTTGATCGGCTCGACCCGGACGATGTGCAGGCGCTCGCCGCGCAGGCCTATGTCGAGATGCTGGAGGGCGGCTTCACGGCGGTGGCCGAGTTCCACTACCTGCATCATGATCGCGACGGGCGTGCTTATGCCGGCATCGCGGCGATGGGAGAGGCGATCGCCGCAGCAGCCAATGAGACCGGCCTCGGCCTGACGCTGCTGCCGGTGCTCTATCGCATCGGCAATTTCGGCAGCGCGCCGCCGGTCCATGGTCAGCGCCGCTTCGTCAACGACCGCGACGGCTATGCCCGCCTAGTCGAGGCAAGCGAGAAGGCCGTCGCGGCTCTGCCCGACGCCAGGGTCGGGCTCGCACCGCATTCGCTGCGCGCCGTCGCGCGGGAGGATCTTGGCTGGCTCGTTTCGCTGCGCCCGGACGGCCCGCTGCACATCCATGTCGCCGAGCAGATGCGCGAGGTCGAGGACTGCGTCACGATCACGGGGCGCAGGCCGGTGACGTTCCTCTCCGAGACCGTCGAACTCGGACCGCGCTGGACGCTGATCCATGCCACCCATCTCGACGGCCGCGAACGCGACGCGATCACGGCGAGCGGCGCGGTGGCTGGCCTGTGCCCGATCACGGAGGCGAGTCTCGGCGACGGCATCTATGACGGCGTGCGCTACGCTGGCGCTGGTGGGCGCTTCGGCGTCGGCAGCGACTCCAACATCCAGATCGACGCCGGCGCGGAACTTCGCCTGCTCGAATATTCGCAGCGTCTTCGCGACCGCCGCCGCGCGCGTCTGGCCGAGGCCGACGCGTCCACAGGCGTCGCGCTCTGGCGCACTGCTGCGGCCGGTGGCGCGCAGGCCTGCGGCCGCGCGCTCGGCGCGCTCGCGCCGGGCATGCGGGCCGATCTCGTCACGCTCGACGCCGATCACCCCGCCATCATCGGCAAGACGGGGGAGGCGGCGCTCGACAGCGCGATCTTCGCGACGAATGCTCTGCCGGTGCGGGACGTCTTCGTCGGCGGGCGGCAGGTGGTCGCCGCCGGGCGGCATCCGGCGCGGGAGGCGGTAAGGGCACGCTTCGCGACCGTGATGCGCAAGCTTCTCGCGGCGCTGTGACCATGAGCCAGACGCAGCTCGATGCGGTGAAGCTCGATGGCGCCGGGCCGGTCTACGATCAGATCCGGCGCGCGATCCGCGATCTCGTGCTCGGCGGCACCTGGCCGCCCGGCACGTCGGTGCCGCCGGAGCATGCGCTGATGGAGCAGCTCGGCGCCTCCCGCATGACCGTGCATCGCGCGCTGGTCCAGCTCGCGCGCGAAGGGCTGATCACGCGCCGCCGTCGCTCCGGCACGGTGGTGGCGACGCCGCCGGCGAGCCACGCGATGCTCGACATCCTTTCGATACCGGAGGAGGTCGCGCAGCTCGGGCAGCTCTATGCCCATGAGGTTCTGTCGCGCCGCGACGGGCGCCCGTCGGCTGAGCTGGCGCTGCGTTTCGGCCTCAAGCGCGGCGAGAAGGTCGTCCATCTCGTGACGCTGCACCGCGGCGACGACACGCCCCATGTGCTCGAGGAGCGCGTCATCCATCTGGCGACCGTTCCGGCCGCAGCGGATGGGGATTTCAGCGAGACGCCCGCGGGTGACTGGCTGCTGAAGAACAGCCTGTGGTCGCAGGCCGAGCACGCGATCAGCGCCGTGTCGGCCGAGCCGGAGGACGCCGCTCTCCTCGGCATCGGATCGGGCGATCCCTGTCTGCTGATCGAGCGCCGCACCTGGAACCAGGGGGCGCCCGTTACCGCCGTGCGCCTGCTTTATCCAGGCACACGACATCGCTTCGTCGGCCGCTTCGGGCCGTACGGCCCGATCTGAAGGCGCGAAGCCCGAGCGGGGGCCGTCCCGCTCGGGCTAAAGCCGATCAGCAATCGTAGCGGACGCGGTTGCCCCAGCGATCGCGGCCGACGCAAGTCCGGGTCGGCGAGGTGGCCGAACCGATGATCGCGCCGCCCGCGCCGCCGATGGCCGCGCCGGCCAGCGCGCCGCCGGCGCGGCCCGTCGCAAGCCCACCGATGACGGCGCCGGTGCCCGCACCGATCAGAGCTCCACCCGCCGTACGCTCTTCATGAGCGGTGCAGGCGCCGAGCGATGCGGCAACCGCGGCGATGATCAAGAGCTTTTTCATAGGACCGTTTCCTTGGCGCTGTGAGGTGATAGCGAGGGTCGCCCACCGTCGGATAACGTGAGTTATGCGGCGCGGCCATGGCCGACCGTCCCACAAAAACACGCTCGGTCCCAAAAGGTTCCAGGTCGCCGTGCGGCTCCATGTTTCAGTTGGTAAATGCGAAGAGAAATTGCGTCGACCGGGGAACCTTTCCGGTCGGCCCAGGTTGCTCCGACAAATCCGCAGCGAACGGCTGCTCCTGTTGGAGGAATCCTTCATGACCCTGCAAGACAAGTTCGCGGATTCGGACCCGAGGGCCTCGTCCAATCCGTTGATCGCCGGGGCCCGCGTTGCCGGGACCGATGTCTACAACACGTCCGGCGAGCATCTCGGTGAGATCTACGACGTGATGCTCGACAAGCAGTCCGGAAAGGTCGCCTACGCCATCATGTCATTCGGCGGCTTCCTCGGACTGGGCGAGAAATACCATCCGATACCCTGGAGTGTGCTCGATTTCGATCCGGATCGTGGCGGCTACGTCGTTCCGCTCACCAAGGAGAAACTCGAGGCCGCGCCCATGTACGACAGCCAGGGCGAGCCCGACTGGGACGACAGGGCCTACGGCAAACGGGTCCATGATTATTACGGCACGATGCCGTACTGGATGATGTAGCTCGCCCAGTTGCTGGTCGCGGCGGTTGCTATCCCCCCAGCCGAACCGTCGTGGCGGCGGGATGCGGGCCGAAAGGCCCGCATCTTCCGTTTTATGAGCATGCAGGGATGGCGCCATGAGCGCCTCACGAGGATCAAAAGGCGTCATGCGCATCCGTTGCGGATACAATATCGAGATCGCCTGCCAGGAGGAGCTGCCGCTCATCACGCTTCTGGATGTCAGCCCCTCTCGCCGGGGCGATCTCCTGACGCCGGATGAGATGACGGTGACGTCGCTGCGCGATCCGGCCCTGAAGATTCCCACGCGGCGCCATCCCGATGCCTTCGGCAATATCTGCCGCCGCATCACCGCGCCGCCCGGAGGCATTGCGCTGCGGGCGGAAAGCATCGTCCACGATGCAGGGGAGTTCGACCCGGTCGATCCGGCCGCGGGCGAGGTTCCGCCCTCGCGCCTGCCGGACGAGACGCTGGTCTATCTGCTGGGCAGCCGCTACTGCGAGACGGATTTGTTGGCCGGCCGAGCCTGGGGCCTTTTCGGCCAGATTCCGCCGGGCTGGCAGCGCGTCCAGGCGATCGTCGACTTCGTCCACAACCACCTCTCCTTCGGCTACCACTTCGCGCGCAGCACGCGCACCGCGGCGGAGGCGTTCGAAGAGCGCGTCGGCGTCTGCCGGGACTTCGCCCATCTGGCGATAACCTTGTGCCGCTGCATGAACGTGCCTGCCCGCTACTGCAACGGCTATCTCGGCGATATCGGCGTGCCGCCGAATCCGGCGCCGATGGACTTCAACGCCTGGTTCGAGGCCTTCATTGGCGGGCGCTGGTACACGTTCGATGCCCGCCATAACCAGCGGCGCATCGGCCGCATCGCGATCGCGCGCGGGCGTGACGCGACCGATGTCGCGATGCTGAGCTCCTTCGGCCCTCACACCCTGCAACGCTTCGAGGTGATCACCGAAGAGGTCGAGGAAACGAAATCCTGGACGCCGGCGCAGATGGCTCGCGCACATTCGCAGATTTCGGCCACGGCAGCGCTATAGTACGACGGGTCGGTCCGGCTTCCCGCCGACCGCGCACCTTGTCTTAGTGCGGATCGGTGTCCATCTTGCGGTGCAGCATGCATCATGTCGTCGTCGTCAATGCCCGCGCCGGAACCGTGCTGGAGGCTGGCCCCGAGGCTTTCGCCGAGCGCATCGTCGCTGCCTTCGTGGCGAGCGGCTCGACCGCCGAGGTCCGGCTGGTGCATCCCCGCGAGGTGGACGACGCCTTGTCGCTAGCGATCGAGGAAACCGATAGCATGCCGGTCATCGCCGGCGGCGACGGCACGATCAACGGCGTGCTGCCGGTGCTGCTGCAGGCTTCGCGACCCGTCGCCATCCTGCCCCTCGGGACGGTCAATGTGCTGGGGCGCGATCTCGGCCTCGCCGGTGAGCTCGAGCTCCAGATCGCCGCTCTCTGCCAGGGCCAGCCGGTCGTCATGGATATCGGCAGCGTCAATGACCGGCTGTTTCATTCCCTGTCCGGCATGGGGTTCTTCAGCCTGATGGCGCGGCACCGCGAATATGCGCGCCGACGCTTTCCGTTCAGCCGGACGGTGGCCTTCATCGTCGCCGCCACGCGCTCGATCCTGTTCACCCGCGCCATCACCGTCGACATCCAGACGGATGGCGGCCGCCGCGTGGTCGAGGCCGATGCGGTGCTCGTGACGGTCAACAGCTTCGAGGGGGCGGAGTGGCGCCGAAGCCGGCTGGATGGCGGCGTCTTCGAGGTCCATATCCTGAATGCGGGCGGTCTCTATTCGCGCTCCAAGGCGGCGCTCTCGGTCGTTTCCGGCAAGTGGCGCACCTCTCCTAACCTCACCTCCTTCACGGCCTCGGAGGTGACCTTGACGCGCCGCGACAAGCGGGGCGGCCATATCACCTTCGACGGCGAGGTCGAGCGCAAGGCCGGGCCCCTCGTCTACAAGCTGCTGCCGGCGGCGGTCCGGCTGCTCGCGTCGCGCGAGCGGTCTCTTTGACAGGGGAGGGGTAAGAGCTGTGTCGGATGCGGTTCGATCCGTCGGGAGTCCGGTCAGCTTGCTTCATCCTCGCATACTCGTGCCCGTCGCCGCCGCCTTCGCCTTCCTGGGGTTGGCGCTGTTCATCGCGTCGGGTCGCAGTTTCGCCTTCGACCAAAGCCTCGTGCTTCTGTTCCGGGAAAGCGACGATCTCGCGACGCCGATCGGACCGGCTTGGTTTCGCGAGGCGATGCGGGACGTCACCGCGCTCGGCAGCTTCGTCGGGCTGGGCATGATGACGATCACGGCGAGTCTGACGCTCTGGCTCTGCCGCTACCGCCATCTCGCGGTCGGGCTGGCGGTCACGGTCGTCTCCGCGACCATCGTCAGCACCGGACTCAAGATCGCGATCGGCCGGGAGCGGCCGGATATCGTCGAGCACGCGGCCCTCACCTTCACGGCGAGCTTTCCGAGCGGGCACGCTTTCCTCTCCGCGGTGACGATGCTGAGCATCGCCGGCTTCGTCGGCCTCGCCTCGCGCCGGGACGACATCGCCCGGCTCTGCATCGTCCTCGCCTGGTTGATGATCGTGCTGATCGGGGTCAGCCGCATCTATCTCGGCGTGCATTGGCCGACTGACGTGATCGGCGGCTGGTGCCTCGGGATCGCCTGGTCGAGCCTCGCGACAGCCGTGCTGGGCCGCAGGATGGCCGAAGCCGATCCGCCGGACGCTGGCAGCGTCGCTGCGCGCTGAGGTTGTTCAACGAACTCGCGCCATCTTTCCGGGGCAGGCCGCAGGCCTGAGCCCGGAATGACGGCGCGGTTCCGGTGCGTTTCGTGCCGTTCAGCGCATGTCGATCGTGGCGTTGACGCCGAGGTCCGGCTGCCGCCCGAGGATTTTCGCCGTCGCCAGCTTGTACGCGACGAGCACTCCGCTGGAGGGGCCGTTCCAGATCTCGGCCGAGACCGGCGTCAGAGACAGAAGCAGTGCGTCGGGGTCGTCCGGGCCGCCGGGGAACCAGGCGCCGGTCATCGGCGTCCAGATCTGCGCGATGAGGTCGCGATCGTCGATCTCGGCCGCCTCGCAGGAGATCGCCGCATAGAAATTATGCCCCTCCTCGTTGATCGCGATCGAGACGCTGGGCGAGCGCAACGCCTCGCCGAGCGCGCCCGTGTGGCGATGCGCGACGAAGAGGATGCGGTGGTTGTCGCGGTCGATATGGCCCGACATCGGCCGCGTCTTGATCGCGCCGTCGGCCGCCGTCGTCACCATGCAGACCGGGTGCCGGTCGAGCGCGGCCCATATCGTCTGCTGAAGATCGGTTTCTGCCATGGCAAGCCCTTTCCTTCGGAATGTCGCTTCGGGCTCCATCAGGCAAACGCCGGTGGACATGCGGCGTTCCAGTTTATTCTACCGATCGGCGGGGCCGCCCTGCAATCGGCAGGGCGTATCGCCTCCCATGCCGGTTTGGCATATCGGCTCGTCGTGGACGAGCTTGCTGCGCCGCGGGAACATCCGGCCGCAATGCGGGTTTTGGTCGGGCGCCTCTTAAGGTGGCCATCCATTGGAAAGTCTCATGCTCGCATCCCGCCAACTGCTCGTCGCGCTCGTCGTGGTCCTCGTCGCCGGTCTCGCCGCTACCGGATACGCCCTCTATCAGGAGAAGAAGCAGCCCGAGGGCGTCGAAATCTCCGTCGGCAAGAACGGCCTGTCGATCAAGGAGAAGTAGGCGGCGTCCGCCGTCCGGGGCCAGCCTGCGCCCTTCGGCGGCGTGAAGTTCCGGCCGGACGGTGGGCGCAGACGGCGCCAATATGCACAACGGGACTTGTGCGATCCCGCAACGGCATTGGCCATCCAGCGGCAAAGACGCTAAACCCCCCACGAGTTTTGGATCGCCGTGGGAGCCGCATATGACCGAGATGTTCAAGAACCTGATCGCTGGTGAGTGGGCCAGTGCCGGCAACGCCTCGCGCAACATCAACCCCTCGAATACCAACGACGTCGTCGGTGAGTACGCGCAAGGGTCCGTCGAGCAGCTCAACGATGCGGTCGCCGCCGCCAAGGCCGCCTTTCCGGCGTGGAGCCGCTCCGGTCCGCAGGAGCGCTACGAGATCCTGAAGAAGGCCTCGGACGAGATCCTCGCCCGCAAGGAGGAACTCGGCAAGCTGCTCTCGCGTGAAGAGGGCAAGACGCTCGCCGAGGGTATCGGCGAGGCCGGCCGCGCCGGCCAGATCTTCGCCTTCTTCGCCGGCGAGTGCCTGCGCCTCGCGGGCGAGACGCTGCCTTCGGTGCGCCCCGGCGTCGGCGTCGAGGTCACCCGCGAGCCGGTCGGCATCATCGGCATGATCACGCCGTGGAACTTCCCGATCGCGATCCCGGCCTGGAAGATCGCCCCGGCACTCGCCTACGGCAACTGCGTCGTCATCAAGCCGGCCGATCTGGTGCCGGGCTCGGCCTGGGCGCTGGTCGACATCATCCAGCGTGCCGGCCTGCCGAAGGGTGTGCTCAACCTCGTCATGGGCCGGGGCTCGGTCGTCGGCCAGGCGCTGCTGAACCATAAGGACGTCCACGCCATCTCCTTCACCGGCTCGGTCTCGACCGGTCGCAAGGTGGCGGAGGCTTGCATCGCCTCCTCGCCGATGAAGAAGGTGCAGCTCGAGATGGGCGGCAAGAACCCGCTCGTCGTGCTCGACGACGCCGATCTCAAGGTCGCGGTCGAGGCCGCCGTCCAGGGCGCCTTCTTCTCCACCGGCCAGCGCTGCACGGCGTCCTCGCGCCTGATCGTCCAGGCCGGCATCCATGACCGCTTCGTCGAGGCCTGCATCGAGCGGCTTAAGGGCGTCGTCGTCGACGATGCGCTGAAGGCCGGCACCCATATCGGCCCGGTCGTCGACCAGAGCCAGCTCGACCAGGACCTGAAATACATCCAGATCGCCAAGGACGAGGGCGGCAAGCTTGCCTTCGGCGGCGAACTCCTGAAGCGCGACACCCCCGGCTTCTATCTCCAGCCGGCGCTCTTCACCGAGACGACGAACGCCATGCGCATTTCGCGCGAGGAGGTCTTCGGACCGGTCGCCAACATCATCCGCGTCAAGGACTATGAGGAGGCGCTCAGCCTCGCCAACGACACCGAGTTCGGCCTGTCGTCCGGCATCTGCACGACGTCCCTGAAGCATGCGACGCATTTCAAGCGCAATGCCGAAGCCGGCATGGTGATGGTCAACCTCGCCACGGCGGGCGTCGACTATCATGTGCCCTTCGGCGGCCGGAAGGGCTCGAGCTACGGCCCGCGCGAGCAGGGCGCCTACGCGAAGGAGTTCTATACCACGGTCAAGACGGCCTACACGCTCGCCTGAGCGGGGCGCGCACGAAGATCGGAAAGGGCCGCGCCGGAAGGCGCGGCCCTTTCTTTTTCCGCAGGAGGGCGGCCGCCTGCCGGCCGGGCCTACAGCGATTGTTCGTGGCGGAAGAGGCCGAACGGGTCGACCGTCGCCTTGACCCTTTCCAGCCGGGAGAGATTGGCGCCGTAATAGGCCTCGCGCCAGTTGACCAATGAAGGGTCGGGAAAGTTCTGGTAGGCAGCCCTGCCGCAGAGCTCCCGCATCTCGGCGTAGAAGGCATCCTGCCAACGGCGAGCGGGTGCAATCGCTTCCGGCGTGACTTGATCGCGGGCGCTCCACTCCAGGCCGATCGAGAACAGCCAGGCGCTGTCGCGGTGGACGAAGGCGGTCGCGTCCGGCGCCATGCGGTTGACCGCCCCTCCGGTCTGGAAGAAGCGCAGATCGGCGCCGACCTCCGTGCCCGGCCAGTCGCGCAGCTGGCGGAAGCCGCATTCGAGGATGCGATCGTCGAGCCGTTCGCGGACGAAGCCGGAGCGTTCCTGATAGAAGCCCGGTTCCCCGGGCTCGGCCAGGAAATCCTGCCCCCGCCAATAGGAGCGTTCCTCGATGACGGAGCGTTCCGGCTGCGCGATCGCCAGCACCGGCGCCAGAATGTCCAGCAGCTCCGCTTTCGGCCCGGCATGCTGGCCGAGCAGGTCGAAATGCACCTCCTGCCCCTTGCCGCGCTGCGCCGGGCTGGCCGCGCCCAACGAGAACCGGCTGGCAAAATGGTCCGGTGCCCGCTCTGCCGCAGCAATGAAGGCGCGCGCGACGGCCTCGCTCTTCATGTTCCAGCGGAGCGAGAACACGGTGATCGAGCGATCCACGGGATGGGTCGCGAGCGTGAAGCTGGTCGCGACGCCGAAATTGCCGCCAGCCCCGCCGCGCAGCGCCCAGAACAGGTCGGGCTCGCTGCTGTCGGAGACGTTCCGCACGCGGCCGTCTGCGGTCACGATCTCGGCCGCGCGCATCAGGTCCGAGCCCATGCCGAAGCGGCGCATGTTGAAGCCGATGCCGCCGCCGAGCAGGAAGCCGGCGATGCCCACGCTCGGGCAGCGGCCATGCGTGATCACGGCGCTGGCCCCCTCCAGCCCGCGGGCGACGTCCACATTGAGCGCGCCGGCTTCGACGGTCACCTGTCCGGTGGCCGCATCGTGATGAACCCGCTTCATCGGCGAGAGATCGATCAGGATGCCGGCCGAGCTCGAATGCCCCGCATAGGAGTGGCCGCCTCCGCGGATCGCGAAGGGCATGTCCATGGCCTGGCACCAGTCGATGACGGAGGCGACGATCTCAGGCGAGGTGCAGCGGGCGATGGCCTGGGGCTGGACGCGGCGATAACGCAGGTTCTGCGGCACCGCGCGCTCGAGGAAGCCGGCTTCGCCCGGCCGCAGCACCTGCCCGCCTGCGCGCTCGCCGAGATCGCGCCAGGCCGCCTCGCTCGGCGCGCACCAGCCGCATTCCGGCGATAGCGGCGCGCGCGCCAGTGCCAGCCCCGGTGCGCCGAGGCCGAGAGCCGTCGCACCCAACAGGAAGCCGCGCCGGCTCGGAATGCCTGTGCGGCCGGAACGGGGGAGGGGCTCAGCCATGGTCTTGCTCTCGCAGCAGATGTCTCACTGCTGCCTAGCCGAGGCATGGTTTCCGATTGCTGAAAGGCGCCTGTTCGGCGATCGGGATGCTATTCGCTCCAGTTGATCGCCGCCCGTCCGCTGGTGAGATCCATCACCAGCAGCGTCACCGCGTCGATCTCATGCTTCGGAACCGACACCGACAGCACCGCGCCGGCTTCGGTGAAAGCCTGTTCGCTGACCGTTGCTCCCGGCCGGCCAGAAAGCCGTGCCTGGAGGCGGGCCAGATCGCCGAACGAACATGCGATCGTCGCCGCTGCCGTCTCGACCAGCTCCACCTTTTCGCTCCCGCGCAGACAGAGCGCCGCCGTGCCGCCATAGGCGCGGATCAACCCACCGCTGCCGAGCAGCACGCCGCCGAACCAGCGCGTGACAACCACGGCGACGCGATCGAGCACCTGCCCGTCGATCGCCGCGAGGATCGGCTTTCCCGCGGTACCGCTCGGTTCACCGTCATCGTTGAAGCGATAGCTCGGTCCGCAGCGCCACGCCCAGCAATTGTGATTGGCCGCAGGATCGGCGTGAGCGGCGATGAAATCCTTGGCCGCCGCTTCGTCCGCGACCGGGCCGGCGACCGCGATGAAGCGGCTCTTCCTGATCTCTTGCCGGAAGGTGGCGAGCCCGGGGAGCGTGAAGCGCGTAGCCATGCGCCCCCTGTAGCATGGCGTGTTCCAGGCGAAAGGCGGCCGCTACGCGTTATCGTCCGAGCCGAGCGGCTTGAGCATGTAGATGCGCCGCAGCCCCTTCTCCTCGATGCGATGGGTTTCCGCGTAGCCGATGCGCGAATACAGCGCGATGTTCTCCGTCATCATTTCGTGGGTGTAGAGCTTGATCGAACGGTAGCCGGTTTCCTGCGCCGCATGTTCTGCGAATTCCAGCAGGGCACGTCCGAGACCGAGTCCCTGGGCGCGCGGCGAGACGGCGATGTTGTCGAGCAGCATCGCGTCGGGCTGCGGGATCAGGACGAGCAGTCCCTGGACGACGCCGTCATGCTCGATGACGCTGACGCGACGCTCGGTGATCAGCGCGCCGTAATCGTCCAGCATCGGCCCCGGCTCGCGCCCGATGCGGGCGATGTAGTGGGTATAGGCTTCCCGGACGATCTGCCTGATGGCGTCGAGATCGGCGGCGGTAGCGGGGCGAATGGTCCGGCTCATGGCGATAGGTTGCCATAGGCGCGACCCGTGAGGAACAATGTCTGTGGGTTGATGCCCTACGATCCGGCCAGCTCAAGACGCCGCGGCTGACTACAAACCCGCCTCAATACGGCAGCCCGACATAGTTCTCCGCCAGCGCGGCCATGGCATGGTCGGACGACACGAGATAATCGAGCTCCGCCTGCTGCATGCGCTGCTCGAACGGGCCTTGATCCGGAAACCGGTGCATCAGCGAGGTCAGCCACCAGGAGAAGCGCTCGGCCTTCCAGACCCGCGCCAGCGCCTTCTGCGAATAGGCGTCGATGCCCGCTTCCGAGTTCTCGATGAAGAGCTCGCGCAATGCCTCGAACAGGTAATGCACGTCGCTCGCCGCGAGGTTGAGCCCCTTCGCCCCGGTCGGCGGCACGATATGGGCGGCGTCGCCCGCCAGGAAGAGGCGTCCGAAGCGCATCGGCTCGGCGACGAAGGAGCGCAGCGGCGCGATCGATTTTTCGATCGACGGCCCGGTCGTGACGGCCTCCGCCGTGGCCGGATCGAGCCGGCGGCGCAGTTCGTCCCAGAAGCGCTGGTCAGACCAGTCGCCGGCGTGTTCGTCGAGCCCGCATTGGACGTAGTAGCGGCTGCGCGCATGCGAGCGCATCGAGCACAACGCGAAGCCGCGCTGGCTGCGGACATAGATCAGTTCGTCCGAGACCGGTGGGACCTCGGCGAGCAGGCCGAGCCAGCCGAAGGGATAGACGCGCTCGAAGATCTGCCGTGCACCGGCGGGGACGCTGGCGCGGGAGACACCATGATAGCCGTCGCAGCCGGCGATGACCTCGCAATCCAGCCGGCGGCAGGAGCCCTCAGCCATATAGGTTACATATGGGCGCTCGCCGTCGAAGCCGTGCAGCACCACGTCGTCCGCCTCGAAGATCGTCCGGCCGCCTTGCGCCTCGCGCTGATCCATCAGGTCGCGTGTCATCTCGGTCTGGCCATAGATCGTGACGTGCTTGCCGCCGGTCAGCCGGTCGAGCGCGATGCGGTGGCGCTGCCCGCCGAACAAAAGATCGACGCCGGAATGCGGCAGGCCCTCGGCATGGAGCCGCGCGCTCGCCCCGAGCTTGTCGAGCAGGCCGACCGTGCCCTGTTCCAGCACGCCGGCCCTGATCCGCGCCAGGACATAGTCGCGGCTCCTGCGCTCCAGGATGACGGTGTCGATCCCCGCCTGATGCAGCAACTGGCCGAGCAGGAGGCCAGAGGGCCCGGCTCCGATGATGGCGACCTGTGTCCGCAAGGCTTCCTCCGGCTACGCTCTCTGCGGCAGCGCGGCTGCCGATGGCGTTTCGGATAACAAGTTGCCACCGCAACCAAACGAAGGGAAGCGTTCTGGAACCCGGAGCGTACCCTGCTTTCAGCCGACCGGAATGACGTCGACCGCGACGGCGATCTTCTGCGAGCCGGGGCCGACCAGCACGCCGTCGAGCGGCGAGACGTCGGCATAGTCCCGGCCGAAGGCGGTGACGATGTGGTCGTCGGCGACGATCAGGTCGTTGGTCGGGTCTAGGCCGATCCAGCCGGTCTCCGGCCCGCACCAGAGCATCACCCAGGCATGGCTGGCATCGGCGCCTTCGAGCCGCTTCTCGCCCGGCGGCGGGATGGTCCGGATATAGCCGCTGACATAGGCCGCTGGCAGGCCCAGGCCCCGCAGGCCGGCGATCATGACATGCGCGAAATCCTGGCAGACGCCGTGGCGTTGGCGGAAGGCCTCTTCCAGCGGCGTCGAAACCTCGGTCGCCTCGGGATCATAGGTGAAGTCGCGGCGGATGCGCGCCATCAGCTCGCTTGCCGCCTCCAGCACCGGGCGCTGCGACGCAAAGCTCTGCCGCGCATAGTCGGTCACCGCGGCGACGGGCGGCACCAGCCGGCTCGGATAGAGGTGATGGGCCGGCGAATCCGGCGCCAGGCTGTCAGAGGCGAGCGCCAGCCCGGCGACGCCCTCCCATGCCCGCGTCAGGCCCGGGAAGGGCGCCGGTGCCCGCCGCACCTCGACGCGCGCCCGCATCTCGACCTTGAGTTCGCGATGCGGTTTCGCGATCGAGACGGTCGTCATGCGGTTGCCGAAGAAGCAGGTCCCGTCGGCGCGCTCCGCCGGACGCGGGCTCACGCTGATCGTGCTGGCGGTGATGCTCTGGCCGCCGTCGCTGCGCGGCTGCAGCTTCAGGATGCAGCGTGCGAAGGGCACGGGCCGGCTGTAGCCGTAGGTCGTGACATGCCGAACGTCGTAGATCACGCGATACCCGTCAGCCGGGAGCCTTCCGGCCCGCTGTTCTGGAGGAAGTAGCGGTCGGCGATCGCGCTCGAAAGCCCCATCAGGAGCTGCTCGAACAGCAGGATCGAGGTGCGGTCGAGCCTGGCCGCCTCCGCCGTGCGGCATTCGGCGGCGAGTTTCAGGATCAGCCGGCGCGGCGCCTCGAGCATGCCATCCTCCGTCAGTGACGGCAGCTCGCGGATCTCGGCGTCGAGCCGCTCGACCTGGAAGGCGACGGAGCGGGGATTGTACGGATCGAGCATGACGAGATCGAGTACCGGCTGCAGGCTGGCGCCGAGGAGATAGCGCGAGCGATAGGTGATCTGCGAATCGGTCAGGTCGAGCAGGGCGTCGAGCGAATCGGTCGGCGCCGAACCCTCGGCGAAATGGCGGGCGAAACGGCAGATCGCGACGCCGCGCTCGAGTCTGCGCCCGATGTCGAGGAAGCGCCAGCCGGAGCCGCGCACCATGTTTTCCTGACTCAGGCCGGCGAAGGCGGCGAGCGATTTCAGCGCCTCGTCGGCGATCTCATAGGCCTCGCCCTCGCTGGGGTCGCGGCCCGGGGCGAGGCTGAGCTGGTCCTGCATGTCGCCAAAGAGCCGCCACGCATCGAGCGAAAGGCGTTCGCGGATGACGGAGGCCGTGCGCCGCGCCTCGCGCACCGTGGCGATGGCTGAGCCGTACTGGTCGAGCCCATGCAGGGCCGCGGAGGCCTGCGCGGCGTGGGTCTGGTCGCGTCCGCCGGGGCAGGCGCCCCAGGCCACCAGCAGGTTGGCGAGGCGGCGCAGCGTCTCGTTGCGCCCCTGCGTCTGGTCGGTGTCGATCAGCCTGCCGAGCAGCGCCCGGACCAGCCGCAGGGTCGCCTCGGTCCGCTCAAGGTAGCGCCCGAGCCAGAACAGATTGTCGGCGGCGCGGCTCGGCAACGTGCCGGTGATGCGGCGGATCGCGATGCGGTCCGGCGCCGGCAGCAGCGTGACATGTTCGACCGGCGCGTCTGAGGTCACCCAGACGTCGCTGGAGCGCACGCCGCTGCGCATCTGGACGGCGCGCGCATCGGGCTCGTCCGAGATCCGGCAGAAGCCGCCGGGCATCACCTTCCAGCCCTCCGGCGTGGCCGCGGCGAAGACTCGCAGCGTCATCGGGCGCGGCTGCAGGCGGCCATTCTCGAAGACCGGCATGGTCGAGAGCCGCACAACCTCCTGCCCGACATAATCCATGCCCCGCGCCTCGACACGGGCACGCAGCGCCTCGCGCTCGGCGGCCGGCAGGTCTGCCGCGATCACCGGTCCGGTATCCCGGCCGCCTCCGGCGCTGCGAAAGGCAGGCGCGATGCTGAGCTCGTCGAGGCGGTCGAGCACGGCGGCGCGCGCCTTCGGCTGTCCGCACCACCACGTCGCGACATGGGGCAGGATCAGGTCCTGACCGAGCAGGTTCCGGGCGAGGGCGGGCAGGAAGCCCATCAGCGCGCGCGCCTCGACGGCGCCCGAGCCCAGCCCGTTCGCGATGTGGACATTGCCCTTGCGCACAGCCTGGACGAGGCCGGGCACGCCCAGCGCGGAGGAGGCGTTCAGCTCGAGCGGATCGGCGAAGTCGCCGTCGATGCGGCGCCAGATCACGTCAGCCCGCTTCAGCCCCGCGATGGTGCGGACATGCACGCGCTCCTCGCGCATCGTCAGGTCGCCGCCCTCGACGAGCAGGAAGCCGAGATAGCGGGCGAGATAGGTCTGCTCGAAATAGCTCTCGTTGAGCGGCCCCGGCGTCAGCAGGCAGATGCGCGGCTCGATGCGCTGCGAGCGCGAGACCAGCCCGGCGCGGAAGCCCTGGAAGAAGGCGGCCAGCCGCTCGACATTCATCGCCCTGAACAGGTCGGGGAAGGCGCGCGACAGGGCGAGGCGGTTCTCCAGCGCATAGCCGGCGCCGGACGGGGCCTGCGTGCGGTCCTGCAAAACCCACCAGCGCCCGTCCGGGCCGCGCCCGAGATCGGCGGCGTAAAGCTGCAGCGAACCGCCGCCGGGGGCATCCTGCAGCGGACGCAGATAATCGGGGCTGCCCGCTACCACCGACGCGGGGACCAGCCCCTTGGCGATGGTCTCGGCCGGCCCGTAGATGTCGTCGAGCAGCGCTCCGAGCAGTTCTGCCCGCTGCGCTACCCCGGCGGCGATCGTCTCCCATTCCGCGCCGGTGATGACCAGAGGCACATGCGAGAGCGGCCAGGCCCGCTCACCGGCCGAGGGATCGCGCTCGTCGAGGTCGCCATGGACGCGATAGGACACGCCGGTATCGTGGACATGCCGGTCCGCGAGGCCGAAGCGCTGGTTCAGCTCGGCCGGCGAGAACGCGCACCATTCTTCCAGGAACGGCTCCCATTGCGGGCGCACCGCGCCATCCGGGCCGATCAGCTCGTCATGCACGCCTGCCAGCGGTCGATAGCCCGCCAGCAGAGCGTTGCGCCGCTCCGTCCTGGTGCGCGCGGATGGTGATCGACCCTGCAATGCCATCGCTTGCGTCTAGAAACCTCAGAGCCCGGGAGGACGCCGCAGGTCCAGGGTGAACGGGAATTCGGCGCTGCGCTCTTCCGGCGGAATCGCAAGCGCGCCGGGAGTATGCCCGATTGCCTCGAAACGTGCGAGCCGCCGCGCCTCCGCCTCGTAGGAATTCACCGGCGGCGTCTCGTAGTTGCGGCCGCCCGGATGGGCGACATGGTAGACGCAGCCGCCGAGCGAGCGCCCGACCCAGGTGTCGACGATGTCGAAGGTCAGCGGCGCATGCACCGGAATCGTCGGGTGGAGGCCGGAGGCCGGCTGCCAGGCCTTGAACCGCACCGCCGCGACATGCTCGCCGGCCGCGCCGGCCGCCGTCATCGGCAGGCGCCGGCCGTTGCAGGTCACGAGATGGCGCCCCGGCACCAGCCCCTTGGCCTTGACCTGCAGCCGCTCCACCGAGGAATCGACATAGCGCACCGTGCCGCCGATCGCGCCTTCCTCGCCCAGCACATGCCAGGGTTCGAGCGCCTGCCGGATCTCGATCTCGACGCCGCCATGCTCGACCTTGCCGAAGAACGGGAAGCGGAACTCCGCCTGCGCCTCGAACCAGGCTGGGTCGAAGGCGTAGCCGGCGCGGCCGAGATCGGCGAGCACCTCGGCGAAATCGCTCCAAACCAGCTCCGGCAGCATGAAGCGGTCATGCAGCGCGGTGCCCCAGCGCACGAGCTTGCCCGTCTGCGGCTCGCGCCAGAGCCAGGCGATCAACGCGCGCAGCAGGAGTTGCTGAGCCAGGCTCATCCGCGCATCCGGCGGCATCTCGAAGCCGCGGAATTCGATCAGCCCGAGCCGGCCGGTCGGCCCGTCCGGAGAGTAGAGCTTGTCGATGCAGATTTCGCTGCGGTGGGTGTTGCCGGAGACGTCGACCAGCAGGTTCCGCAGCAGCCGGTCGACCTGCCAGAGCGGGATCGGCGCATCGCCGGGCCCGGGGATGTTGGAAAGCGCGATCTCCAGTTCGTAGAGCGCGTCCTGCCTTGCCTCGTCGATGCGCGGCGCCTGGCTGGTCGGCCCGATGAACAGGCCGGAGAACAGGTAGGACAGGCAAGGATGCCGATTCCAGTAGAGCACGATGCTTTTGAGGAGGTCCGGCCGGCGCAGGAAGGGCGAGTCCGGCGGGGTGACGCCGCCGAGCACGACATGGTTGCCGCCGCCGGTGCCGGTGTGGCGCCCGTCGATCATGAACTTCTCGGCGCAGAGCCGCGACAGCCGCGCCTCCTCATAAACGCCGCGCGTGATCTCGACGGCCTCGCGCCAGTCGCGGGCCGGATGGATGTTGACCTCGATCACGCCGGGGTCGGGCGTCACCTTGACCACGTTGAGGCGCGGATCATGCGGTGGCGCATAACCCTCGATATGGACCGGCTGGCCGCGCTCGCGCGCCACCTCCTCGACGCTGGCGACGAGGTCGAGATAATCCTCGAGCCGCTCGACCGGCGGCAGGAAGACGCACAGCACCTTGTCGCGGATCTCGAGGCTCAGCGCAGTGCGGACATGCTCGCCGCCGATCTCCTGCTCGACGCGTTCTTGGGATCCGGAGCCGGCCGGCGCCTCACCTTGCAGCGACATCTGGGCGTGAGCGCCAGCTCTACCCCCGGAGCCCTCATCCTGAGGAACGCCCGCAGGGCGCGTCTCGAAGAATGTTCCAGTGGACTCGGAGCCTTCTGGAGCATCCTTCGAGACGCCGCTTCGCGGCTCCTCGGGATGAGGGGTCGCGTGGGACGACCGGCCGGCAGAGGAGGGCGGCAGCGGTCCGCGCGGCTCCATCGGATCCTGCGGATGGATATGCGGATACTCCGCCTTGGGCACATCCGGCAGCGAGCCCAGCGGCAGGCGGTAGCCCACCGGCGAGTCGCCGGGCACCAGGAAGAGCTGGCCCCGCCGCAGTGTCCATTTCTCCGAGCGCCAGCGCCGGTCTCCGGCCTGGGCCTGCCAGCGCTGCACCGGGATGACATAGCCGCGCGGCTTGCCGAGGCCGTGGCCGAAGACCTGCTGCATCCGGGCCCGCTCCTCGGGATCGGCCAGGCGCGGGTCGAGCGGATCGACATTGTCGGGAAGCTGAGCCTCCTTCAGCAGCCAGTAGCCGGTGTCCTCATAGGCCGGCACGACATGGTCGGCGCCGAGCCCGAGCTTCTCCGAGAGCCCGGCCGCCAGCGCTTCGGCGTCGGCGATGGTGGCGCCGGCCTCGAGCTCGCGGTCGCGGCCGGTGGAGGCGCCGGGCTCGCGCGCGATCAGGCCGGCATCGCGCCAGATCGGCTCGCCGTCCTGCCGCCAGTAGAGCGCGAAGGCCCAGCGCGGTAGGCTCTCGCCCGGATACCACTTGCCCTGCCCGTAATGCAGCATGCCGCCCGGCGCGAAGCGCTGGCGCAGGCGCCGGATCAGGTCGTCGGCTCGCGCCCGCTTGGTCGGTCCGACGGCGGCGGTGTGCCATTCCTCACCCATCTGGTCGTCGACCGAGACGAAGGTGGGCTCGCCGCCCATGGTCAGGCGGACATCCTGCGCCTTGAGGTCGGCCTCGACCTGCTCGCCCAGCGCGTCGAGCTTCTGCCAGGAGGCGTCGGAGAAGGGCAGGGTGATGCGCGGCACCTCGTGGACACGGGCAACGCTCATGTCGAAGTCGAAGCGCGTCTCGGCATAGCTCGCGACGCCCGAGACGGGCGCTGCCGAACGGTAATGCGGCGTCGCCGCCAGCGGCAGGTGGCCCTCGCCGGTCAGCAGCCCCGAGGTTGGGTCGAGGCCGATCCAGCCGGCGCCGGGGATATAGACCTCTGCCCAGGCATGCAGGTCGGTGAAGTCCTTGGTCGTACCGCGCGGTCCTTCCAGCGGGTCGATATCCGCCTTCATCTGGATCAGGTAGCCGGAGACGAAGCGGGCAGCGAGGCCGAGATGGCGCAGGATCTGGACGAGCAGCCAGCTCGTGTCGCGGCAGGAGCCGGACTTGATCGAGAGCGTCAGCTCCGGCTCCTGGACGCCGGGCTCCATGCGGATGCCATAGGCGATCATGCCGGCGAGCCGCGCATTCAGGTCGACGATGAAGTTGACGGTGCCGGTCGGCTCGCGCGGGATCGTGGCGAGGAGGGCCTGGAGCCCGGGCCCGGCTGGCTCGGTGACGAGATAGGGCGCCAGCTCCGCCCGAAGCTCTTCCGGATAGGCGAAGGGGAAGCTCTCGGCCTCGCTTTCGACGAAGAAGTCGAACGGGTTGATGATCGACAGCTCGGTGACGAGGTCGACCTCGATGCGGAATTCCGTGACCGGCTCCGGGAAGACGAAGCGCGCCAGCCAGTTGCCGCTCGGGTCCTGCTGCCAGTTCACGAAATGCTGGGCCGGCGTCACCTTCAGCGAATAGCTCCTGATCGCGGCGCGGCAGTGCGGTGCCGGCCTGAGCCGGATGATCTGCGGCCCGAGCGTGACCTGCCGGTCATAGGCGTAATGGGTGAGGTGATGGAGCGCGGCGATGATGGCCAAGGGCTGACACCTGCTTGTGCTTGCGAGCGCCGGGCGGAGCGGCCGGCCGCGTCAGGTTAGCTGTGCCTGAAAACCCCGCAAGCGGGCTCTCGCCCCGGTCTGCGCCGCAGAAACCGGCTTGTGCCCAATAATCGGGCAGGGCTTGGCCGAAAGTCGGGAGTGTGGACCTCTGGACTCTTGCACGGCACTGCTGGACAGAGGCGCCCGAACGGGACCACATTCCAGCCAATCGGCCGGAAGCGCGGCCGCAAACCCGAACAGATGGGAATTTCCATGCGTCACATTGCCAAACTGATGGTGGCGTCGGCCTTCACCGCGCTGCTGGCGACGACCGCCCAGACCACTGTGTCCCTGGCGCAGACGCCGAAGGACACGGTCGTCATGGCCAAGCAGATCGACGACATCATCTCGCTCGACCCCGCCGAGGCCTTCGAGTTCTCCGGCGTCGAGGTCGGCGCGAACGTCTATGACAAGCTGGTCGGTGTGAACCTCGCCGATGGCAACAAGATCGTCGGCGAGCTCGCGGAGAGCTGGACCGTCAGCCCCGACCAGCTGACCTACACCTTCAAGCTGCGGCCGGGCGTCAAGTTCCACTCCGGCAACGCCCTGACCGCCGAGGATGTCGTCTACTCGATCCAGCGCGCGGTGACGCTGAACAAGTCGCCGGGCTTCATCCTGGCGCAGTTCGGCCTGAACAAGGATACGGTGCTGGACAAGGTCAAGGCGACGGATGCCGGCACGGTCGTGATCACCGTCTCGCAGCCTTTCGCGCCGACCTTCTTCCTCAACTGCCTGACCTCCGGCGTCGCCTCCGTGGTCGACTCCAAGCTGGTCAAGGCCAACGAGAAGGACGGCGACTGGGGCAATGGCTGGATGAAGCTGAATTCGGCCGGCTCGGGCGCCTACAAGGTCCGCGCCTACCGCCCGAACGAGCAATATGCGCTCGACGCCAATGAGAGCTGGTACAAGGGCGCGCCGAAGAACAAGCGCGTCATCGTCCGCCACGTCGCCGAGCCCGCCTCGCAGCGCCTGCTCCTCGAGAAGGGCGACGTCGACATGGCCCGCAACCTCTCCAAGGACCAGCTCGCCGGCGTCAAGGACAACAAGGACGTCGAGATCGTCCAGGGCACCAAGGGCTACATCCTCTATCTCGGCCTGAACCAGAAGAACCCGAACCTCGCCAAGCCCGAGGTGCGCGAGGCGCTGAAATATCTCGTCGACTACAGCGCGATCGAGAAGAACATCGTCGAGGGCACCTACAAGCACCACGAGTCGTTCCTGCCGAACGGCTTCCTCGGCGCGATCGACGACAAGCCTTACAAGTTCGACGTCGCCAAGGCCAAGGAGTTGCTCGCCAAGGCCGGGCTGCCGAACGGCTTCACGGTCACCATGGACACCCGCTCGGTCAACCCGATCACCGACATCGCCCAGGCGATCCAGTCGAACTGGGCGCAGGCCGGCGTCAAGCTGGAGCTGATCCCGGGTGACGGCAAACAGACCCTGACCAAGTACCGCGCCCGCACCCACGATATCTATATCGGCCAGTGGGGCCCGGACTATCTCGACCCGCACACCAATGCAGAGACCTTCGCGATCAATGCTGACAATGGCGAGGATGCGAAGTCGAAGACGCTGGCCTGGCGCAATGCCTGGGACATCCCGGAGATGACCAAGAAGACCCAGGCCAATGTGCTTGAGTCCGATGCGGAGAAGCGCGCGGAGATCTATGGCGATCTCCAGCGCGAGCACCAGAAGGTCTCGCCCTTCGTCATCATGTTCCAGCAGATCGAGGTCACGGCCGAGCGCAAGAACGTCAAGGGCTGGGTCATCGGCCCGAGCTCCGACACGAACTTCTACGCGCCGATCACCAAGGGCTGAGGCGCGCAAGCGCGATGAGACCCCGCCGTGGCCATCCGGTCGCGGCGGGTTTTTGCTTTTTCCAGAGGAAATCTGCCGCTGCCGCTGCGTCCCGGGCCTTGCGTTCCGCTACGGGCTCATATTTCGCAAGGCAGGACAGTTTCGTACGAAGTGACGGGTTGAATGGCGGCAGCGGGCAAGAGTTGGGCCGGGCACGGCATCCATTGGGGGCGGATCGCGACGCGCGAGCTCTCGACGGTCGCGATCACCATCTTCGGGCTTCTGCTCGTCACCTTCCTGATCGCGCGCGTCATGCCGATCGACCCGGTGCTGGCTGTCGTCGGCGATCGCGCGCCGGCCGATGTCTATGAGAGGGCGCGGCTCGACCTCGGCCTCGACAAGCCGCTCTGGCACCAGTTCGCGATCTATATCGGCAAGGTCTTCTCGGGCGATCTCGGCACCTCGGTGCTGACGGCGCAGAAGGTCACCGACGACATCAAGACGGTCTTCCCCGCGACGCTGGAGCTCGCCACGCTCGGTACGCTGATCGGCGTGCTGATCGGCGTGCCCTTCGGCATCATCGCAGCGGTCTACCAGGGCCGCTGGCCCGACCAGATCGCGCGCGTCGTCGGCCTGCTCGGCTATTCCGTCCCGGTGTTCTGGGTCGGGCTGATGGGGCTGCTGCTGTTCTATGCCAAGCTCGGCTGGGTCGCGGGGCCGGGCCGCATCTCGGTGGTCTGGCAGGATTACGTCACGCCCGTCACCGGCATCATCATGCTCGACGCGGCGATGCAGGGCGAATGGGACGCCTTCTGGGACGCCTTCTCGCACCTCGTGCTGCCGGCCTCGGTGCTGGGCCTGCTCTCCATCGCCTATATGAGCCGCATGACCCGCAGCTTCATGATCAACGAGCTGCAGCAGCAATATGTCATCGCCGCGCGCGTGAAGGGGCTGTCGGAGTTCCGGGTGGTCTGGCGCCACGCTTTGCGCAACGCCATCGTCCCGCTGGTGACGGTGATCGCGCTCTCCTACATGCACCTGCTCGAAGGCTCGGTGCTGACCGAGACGATCTTCGCCTGGCCCGGACTCGGCCGCTACCTCACCAACGCCCTGCTGAACGCCGACATGAACGCCGTGCTCGGCGGCACGCTCGTCGTCGGCGCGGTCTTCATCGCCGTCAACCTGTTCTCCGACATGATCGGCCGCCTCGCCGATCCGCGCACCCGCTGAGGAGGGCAGGATGAGCGACACCACCACCGCCCGGACCGGCTGGCACGACTGGCTGATCACCAACGAGCCGGCCTCGCGCCGGCAGGCGCGCCTCGGCCAGACCTACCGGCAATGGCTGGCCTTCCGCCGCAACCCGGCCGCGATGATCGGGCTTGCGATCGTGCTGTTGCTTCTGCTGGTTGCGGCCTTCGCGCCGCTGATCGCCCCGCATGACCCGATCGCCCAGGCGCTCGACCAGCGCCTGTTGCCGCCCTCGGCGACCTACTGGTTCGGCACGGATTCGCTCGGCCGGGACATCTTCAGTCGCGTCGTCTATGGCACGCGGGTGACGCTCGTCATCGTGTTGCTGGTGGTCGTCACCGTCGGCCCAATCGGCCTGCTGATCGGCTGCGCCGCCGGCTATCTCGGCGGCTGGGTCGATGTCGTGCTGATGCGCATCACCGACGTCTTCCTGGCCTTTCCCCGCCTCGTGCTGGCGCTCGCCTTCGTCGCGGCGCTCGGCCCCGGGCTGGAGAATGCGGTCATCGCCATCGCCTTCACCGCCTGGCCGCCTTACGCCCGCGTCGCCCGGGCCGAGACGCTGGTGATCCGCAATGCCGACTACATCGCCGCGGTCCGCCTGCAGGGCGCCTCGCAATGGCGCATCGTCTGGAAGCACGTCGTGCCGATGTGCATGCCCTCGCTGATCGTGCGCTCGACGCTCGACATGGCGGGCATCATCCTCACCGCCGCCGGCCTCGGCTTCCTCGGCCTCGGCGCCCAGCCGCCGATCCCCGAATGGGGCGCGATGATCTCGGCCGGACGCGAGCAGATCTTCGACCAGTGGTGGGTCGCGACCTTCCCCGGCATCGCGATCTGCGTCGTCGCGCTCGGCTTCAACCTGCTCGGCGACGGCCTGCGCGACGTGATGGACGCAAGGTGAGCGCGATGAGCGACCAACCCCTTCTCGAAGTCGACAACCTCCGCGTCAACTTCCACACGCCGACCGGCATCGTGCGTGCCGTGCGCGGGCTCTCCTTCGCGCTCGGGCGCGAGCGGCTCGGCATCGTCGGCGAATCGGGTTCCGGCAAGTCGATGACCGGCCGCGCCATCCTCGACCTGATCCCGCATCCCGGCGAGGTGCTGGCGGATGGGATGCGCTATCGCGGCCAGGACCTCCTGACCATGGACAAGCGCGCCCGGCGCAAGCTGCGCGGCCGCCACATCTCGATGGTGATGCAGGACCCGAAATTCTCGCTGAACCCGGTGCAGACCGTCGGCCAGCAGATCGCCGAAGCCTATCGCGTCCATCACAAGGCGAGCAGCCGCGAGGCGAAGGAGCGCAGCCTCGCCATGCTCGAGGCCGTGCAGATCCGCGAGCCGGCCCGCGTCTACGAACTCTATCCGCACGAGGTCTCGGGCGGCATGGGCCAGCGCGTCATGATCGCGATGATGCTGATCGCCGAGCCCGACGTGCTGATCGCCGACGAGCCGACCTCGGCGCTCGACGTCACCGTCCAGCTGCAGATCCTCAAGATCATGGACGACCTCGTCACCAGCCGCGGCATGGGGCTGATCTTCATCAGCCACGATCTGCATCTGGTGCAGTCCTTCTGCGACCGCGTCATCGTCATGTATGGCGGCAAGGCGATGGAGACCCTGCCGGCGGCCGAGCTCGCCGACGAATCCGCCCGCGCCCGCCGCCACCCCTATACGCTCGGCCTGCTCGGCTGCCTGCCGGACCTCGACCATCCCAAGGCCGAGCTCGCCACCCTGAAGCGCGATCCGGCATGGCTGGCATGAGCACGAACCCCGCCATCCTCGTCGACAAGCTCAACGTCTCCTTCGCCGACAACCATGTCGTCAGGGACCTCTCCTTCTCGGTCGCTTCGGGCGAGAGCTACGGCATCGTCGGCGAATCCGGTTCGGGCAAGTCGACGGTCCTGCGCGTGCTCGCCGGGCTGAACCGCGACTGGAGCGGTTCGATCGCGATCGAGGGCCAGGCCCAGCCGAAACACCGCGACAAGGCCTTCCATCGCAACGTCCAGATGGTCTTCCAGGACCCTTACGGTTCTCTGCATCCGAAGAAGACCGTCGACGATACGCTGGCCGAGCCCCTCGCCATCCACGGCCTCGGTGATGCCGAACGGCGGATCGGCCGAGCGATGTCCGAGGTCGGCCTGCCGACCTCGTTCCGCTTCCGCTTTCCGCACCAGCTCTCCGGCGGTCAGCGCCAGCGTGTCGCGATCGCGCGCGCGCTCGTGCTCGAACCCTCGATCCTGCTGCTCGACGAGCCGACCTCGGCGCTCGACGTCTCGATCCAGGCGGAGGTGCTGAACCTGCTCTCGGCCCTGCGCAAGGAGCGCAGGCTGACCTACATCCTCGTCAGCCACGATCTCGCGGTCGTCGCCCATATGTGCGAGCGCCTGCTGGTCATGCAGTTCGGCCGCGGCGTCGAGGAGATGTCGGCAGCAACGCTCGCCGCGCGCGACCCCAAGACGGCCTATGCCCAGCAGCTCCTCACCGCCAGCGAGGGCTTCAAACGCGGCTGAGGGCAGCGGCCCTGCGCGCAAAGCGTTTGGCAAATCGGGCCGCTTGGTCGCATTCTCGTCGCAAGCCCGGCGTTCATGACGGTGCGATCGTGGAATCGCAGCCCGGGCATGGAGCACGAGACCTATGGATGCCATCGCCGACGGAGCCCTCCGGCCCGAATCCATTCCGGAGCGGACCCCGGTTCCGCCCTTCGATCTGGTGATCTTCGGGGCTGGCGGGGATCTCGCCATGCGCAAGCTCTTTCCGGCCCTCGCCCAGCGCAGCCGCGAAGGCGTCCTGCCCGATGAGAGCCGCATCCTCGGCATCGTCCGCAAGCAGGAGGATGTCGAGGGGCTGCCGAAGCAGATCGCCAAGCGGCTTGCCGACGAGGGCCTCTCGAAGAGCGACGTGCAGGCCTTCCTGCATCGCGTCACCGTGGTCATGCTCGATGCGGTGAAGCCGGAGACCTATGGGGCGCTGAAGCAGGCGCTCGGCGGCAATGGCCGCGTGCGCTCCTTCTATCTCTCGACGCCGCCGGACCTCTTCATCCCGATCTGCGAGAACCTGGCCGCCGCCGACATCCTGACGCCGACCTCGCGCGTCATCCTCGAGAAGCCGCTCGGCCGCGATCTCGCCTCGGCCCGCGAGATCAACGATGCCGTCGCGCGCATCCTGCCGGAGGACCGCACCTACCGGATCGATCATTATCTCGGCAAGGAGACGGTCCAGAACCTGCTGGTGCTGCGCTTCGCCAACACCCTGTTCGAGCGCTCCTGGTCGAGCCGCGACATCGACAACGTCCAGATCACGGTCGCCGAGACGGTCGGTCTCGAAAGCCGCGCCGGCTATTACGACAAGGCCGGCCATATGCGCGACATGGTGCAGAACCATCTCATGCAGCTGCTGACGCTGTTCGCGATCGAGCCGCCGAACATGCTGGAGGCCGGCGCCGTTCGCGACGAGAAGATCAAGGTGCTCAAGGCGCTGCGCCCGATCGTCGGCCCCGATGTCCAACGCTATACGGTGCGCGGCCAGTATGTCGCCGGCCAGATCGACGGCCAGCGCGTGCCGGGCTATGCCGAGGAGCTTGGCCATCTCAGCTCGACCGAGACCTTCGTCGCGCTCCGCTGCGAGATCGACACCTGGCGCTGGGCCGGCGTGCCGATCTATCTGCGCACCGGCAAGCGCATGGCGCAGCGCTATTCCGAGATCGCGGTCACCTTCAAGCCGGTGCCGCATTCGATCTTCGGCGCGGGCTCCTGCGACCGGCTTGACGCCAACCGCCTCGTCATCCGGCTCCAGCCGAATGACGGCGTCCAACTCCAGCTGATGATGAAGGTGCCGGGTTCAGGCCGCCTCAAGGTCGTGCCGCGCCAACTCGACCTGCGCTATTCCACCGCCTTCGACGAGCGCACGCCGGATGCCTATGAGCGGCTGCTGACCGACGTGATCCGCGGCGACCAGACGCTGTTCATGCATCGCGACGAGGTCGAGCAGGCCTGGACCTGGGTCGATCCGATCATCGCCGGCTGGCACGATTATTCGCCGCATCCGCATCGCTATGCCGCGGGCTCCTGGGGGCCTTCGCAGGCGATCGGCCTGATCGAACGCGAAGGCCGTTCCTGGGCCGATCCGGATCTCGTCTGATGGAGCCGCGCGGCACCGTCGCCTGGCATCGCTTCGCCACGCTGGAAGACGCCTCGGAGGCGCTGGCCGAGGCCGTCACTGTCCGCCTGGGCACCTTGCTGGCGCAGCAGGGCAGGGCGTCGCTCGCCGTTCCCGGTGGCACGACGCCCGCACGTTTCCTCGCCGCGCTCGGCCGGCAGGACCTGCCATGGGAAAAAATCGTGCTGATGCCGACGGATGAGCGCTTCGTCGCGGCCGACGACACGGCCTCGAACGAGCGCATGATCCGCGAGCAGTTCGCGCCGCTGGCTGCGGGGCGCGTCGGCTTCCTGTCCTTCCATGGCCATGGCAGCGACATTGAGGCCGCAGCGTCCGCTCTCTGTGCGAAGCTGGCCGAGGCGCCGCCGCTCGATCTCCTGGTCAGCGGCATGGGCACGGATGGTCATGTCGCCTCGCTCTTCCCGGGCGGGGAGGCGGCGTTCCTTGCGGCGCCGGACAGCGGCATCGTCGTCGCGCGGCCGCCCGGCCTGCCGCCGCGTCTGTCGCTGTCGCCGGCGCGGCTGACCGGGGCCGGCTGGGCGAGCCTCCTGGTTTCCGGTGCGGCGAAGGAGGCGGTGTTGAAGGACGCCGCCGAACGCAGTGCTCCCCTACCGGTGGACCTGCTTCTCGGTCGCGAGCGGGGGCTCGACGTCTATTGGGCAAAAGGCTAGACCCGCCAGATTGGTCAAATCGATTGAAAGACGGGAACCATGGACGAAGCCGCTGTTCTTGAGCGCCTGAAGGCCTGTGGCGTGATCCCCGTGGTGGTGATCGAGGACGCCTCGCTTGCCGTTGATCTGGCCCATGCGCTGGTCGAGGGCGGCATCGACGTGGTCGAGGTGACATTGCGTCGCCCGGCCGGCCTTGCGGCGCTTGCTGCCATCGCCGAGGAGGTGCCGGCCGCGCTGCCGGTGGCCGGAACGGTGGTCACGCCGGCCCAGGTCATGCAGGTCAAGGAGGCCGGGGCCAAGGCTGTGGTCAGCCCGGGCTTCAGCGAAAGCGTCGATGTGGCATTACGCGAAGCCGGTTTGCCTTGGCTCCCCGGCGTCGCGACGGCTTCCGACTGCATGCGCGCCGTGGCCGCCGGCAGGACGGTGGCGAAGTTCTTCCCGGCCGAGCAGGCCGGCGGCCCCTCGGCCCTGAAGGCGCTGTCGGGCCCGTTCCCGCAGATGAGCTTCTGCCCGACCGGCGGCGTCGGCCTCGCGAACCTGTCGTCCTATCTCGCCTTGCCGCAGGTCATCTGCGTCGGCGGTTCCTGGCTGGTTCCCGCCGATGCCATCGCCACCGGCGACTGGAAGCGCGTCACCCAACTCGCGAGGGAGGCCAACGAGGCCTTCAAGGTGCTGCGCGGCTGAGGCTCAGGCCGCCGCCAGCCGCTCCACCACCAGATCGGCGATCGCGAGAGAGCTGGTCAGCCCCGGGCTCTCGATGCCGAGCAGGTTGACCAGTTCGGTAACGCCATGGACCTGCGGCCCGTCGATGCGGAAATCCGGCATCGGCTCGGTCGGCCCGTGCAGCTTCGGGCGGATGCCGGCATAGTCGGCGACCAGCGCGTTGTCCGGAAGCGCCGGCCAATAGGTCCGGATCGCGGCATAGAAGCTTTCGGCCCGCGCCGCGTCCACGACCAGGTCCTGATCGTCCTCGACCCATTGCACGTCCGGCCCGAACTTGACCCGCCCGCCCATGTCGATCGTGGCATGGATGCCGAGGCCCGCCGCCTCCGGCACCGGATAAACCAGGTGCGCGAAGGGCTGCTTGCCCAGCAGCGCGAAGTAATTGCCCTTGGCGTAGTGCTGCTGCGGGATGTACTGCGCCGGGAAGCCCTCGAGCCTGCCGAGCAGTCGCGGCGCACCATGGCCGGCCGAGTTGACGATCGTCTTCACCGAATAGGTCGCGGGCTCGTCGCCGCCGAAATCGACGCTGAAGCCTTCCGCCTCGCGACGCCAGCCGGCGATCGGCGTGTTGAGCGCCAGCGATCCCCCGGCAGCTTCGCACTCGCCGAGCAGCGACAGCATGTAGGCGTGGCTGTCGATCACGCCGGTCTCGGGCGAGAGCAGCGCGATCTCGCAGCGCACCTCCGGCTCGAGCGCCTTCGCCTCTCCGGCATCGAGCCAGCGCAGCGTATCGACGCCCGAGGCCTGCGCCCGCGCCATGATCGTCTCCAGCGCCGGCTTCTGCGCGGCGCTGGTCGCGACGATGAGCTTGCCGCAGGCCTTGTGGGGCAGGCCGCGCTCGCCGAGATAGGCGTAGAGCTTCTTGCGTCCTTCGACGCAGACATGCGCCTTCAGCGAGCCCGGCGGATAATAGATCCCAGCATGGATGACCTCGCTGTTGCGGGCGGAGGTCTGCGTGCCGATGCCCTCGGCCGCCTCGGCGATCACCACCTCGCGGCCGGCCAGCGCCAGGGCGCGGGCCGTCGCGAGGCCGACCACGCCGGCGCCGATCACGAGGCAGTCGATGTCATGCATGCGCGGGCTGCCGTCAGGCCTGGCGCGGCAGCGCGGTCTCGATGAGGTTCGCCCAGTAGGTCACGCCGACCGGGATCACCTCGTCGTTGAACTCGTAGGCCGGGTGGTGGAGGCCGGCCGAGTCGCCATTGCCGATATTGATGAAGGCGCCGGGGCGCTCCTCCAGCATGTAGGAGAAGTCCTCCGAACCCATCGTCGGCGGCACGCTGGTGTCGACCTTGCCCTCGCCGAACGCGGCATCGATGGTGCCCACCACGAATTCAGCCTGGGCGGCGTGGTTGAAGGTCACCGGATAGCCGCGGTGATACTCGCAGGAATAGGTCATGCCGAAGGCCGTCATCAGCCCCTCGGTGATCTCGGTGACGCGCTTCTCGGCGAGGTCGCGCATCTCCGGGGTCAGCGTGCGGATCGAGCCCTTGATCTCGACCGTCTGCGGAATGACGTTGAAGGCCTCGCCGGCATTCAGCGCCGTCACTGAGACGACGATCGAGTCCAGCGGATCGGCATTGCGCGACGAGATCGTCTGCAGCGCGGTGACGAGCTGGCAGGCTGCGACGATCGGGTCGTTGACGCGATGCGGCGCGGCGGCATGCCCGCCCTTGCCCTCGATCTTGATGTGCAGGCGGTCGGCGGCCGCCATGGTCGGGCCCTTGCGGACATCGAACTGGCCGATCGGCAAGCCCGGCTTGTTGTGCATGCCATAGACCTCGTGCACGCCGAAGCGGCTCATCAGCCCGTCGTCGATCATCGCCTTGGCGCCGGCCCCGCCTTCCTCCGCCGGCTGGAAGACGACGACGGCGGTGCCGTCGAAATCGCGCGTCTCGGCGAGATACTTCGCGGCGCCGAGCAGCATCGCGGTGTGGCCGTCATGGCCGCAGGCGTGCATCTTGCCCGGAATCGTCGAGCGATGCTCCAGATTGGTTTCTTCGTGGATCGGTAGCGCGTCCATGTCGGCGCGCATCGCGATCACCTTGCCGGCACCCTGGCCCTTGCCCTTGATGACGCCGACGACGCCGGTCCGGCCGATGCCCGTCACGACCTCGTCAACGCCCCATTCGGTCAGCTTCTGCGCGACGATACCGGCGGTCCGGTGGACGTCGTACATCAGCTCGGGATGGCGGTGGAGGTCGCGGCGGATGGCGGTGATCTCGGGAGCGAGCGCGGCAATGACTTCGGCTTTGGGCATCGTGTCCTCGAATGAAGGGAGGCGGCGAACTCCGCAGGAAACGGGTTGCCACGGATAAGCTAGCGGGGGCGTGCGCTCCTGTCCAAGCCGGTGACGGCGGGCAGGGTGGACGCCCGGACATGGCGGGCGCCTCAGGCCTCGGTCGGAACGTAGCGGCGGGATGCCTCGCTGCGGTCGTCATAGGCGGCCTCGAAGATCGCCGCCGCGACCGTCGCGCGCACATGCAGCGTGCCGGTCCCGATGTTCCGGAAGCCGTGGCGGGCACCTGCCGGGATCACCACGGACTGGTTGGCGGTCAGCACGATCCTGCTGTCGCGCAGCAGGATCTCGGCCGTTCCGGCGATGACCTCCAGAACCTCCTCGACCGCATGCAGATGGATTGGGGCGCCGAGACCGGGCTCGCAATACTGCTCGAAGATGCAGATCTGGCGGCTCTGGACCAGCGCCGAAACCCGCATCTGGGTCATCACGCCGTCGCGCCATTTTTCCTGCGGCTGCGTGTTGTGGTCGAGGATATCCATCGTGTCTCTTCCTATCGGGGCGATGCGGCGGGGCCTCAGACGCCGAACTGCGTCCGCCAGGCCGCGATGTCCTCGAGCGCGACATTCGAGCCGCAGAGCACGAGGCCGACCCGCTCGCCCGGCTTGAACATCTCCTTGCGCGCCATCGCCGCCGCGACGACGCAGGCGGCCGCCGGCTCCAGCAATACGCGCCCGTTCTGCAGCACCCAGTCGATCTCGCGCACCGCCTCGGCATCGGGTACGACCACGATATCCTCGACGAACTGCCGCGCCGCCGCCATCGTGCGTTCCGTTGCGAAGGGCGCGCCCAGCGTCCGCGCGATTGAGGTCGGCCTGATCGACACCGGCTTGCCGGCAGCCAGAGCCTGCGACATCGTCGTCGCGCCTTCCGTCTCGACGCCGTGGATGCGCAGCGCCGGGTCGAGCCCCTTCATCGCCGCCCCGACCCCGGCCGCAAAGCCGCCGCCGCCGATCGAGATGAAGACATGGTCGAGCCGGCCGCCGGCATCGTTGTTCATTTCGAGGCCGAGCGAGCCGTGCCCGGCGATGATCGCCGGATCGTCATAGGAATGAACGTTGGTCATGCCCTTCGCGGCGTAGTCCTCGGCCTTGGCGAAGGCTGCGACCGAATCCTCGCAGAGCTCGACCTCGGCACCCAGCGAGCGCGCCATCTCGACATTGAAGGCGGCCGCATTCTGCGGCATCAGCACGAGGGCGCGGCAACCCATGCTTTTCGCCACCAGCGCGACCGCGATGGCATGGTTGCCGCCCGAGACCGTGACGACGCCGTTCGCCAGCTCCCGGTCGCTCAGGCTCATCAGCTTGTTGAAGCAGCCGCGCACCTTGAAGGAGCCACCGAGCTGGAGGCTCTCGACCTTCACCACCGTCTCGACGCCGAGCCGGGCTGAGAGACCGGGGCTGTGATAGGTCGGCGTCCGCCGGATCTTGCCGGCGATGCGTGCTGCGGCCGCCTGGATGTCGCCGAGTGTGACGTCGAATGTCATGCATGCGCCTCTTGCTTCGTCCCGGTTCTTATAGGGCGCGCGACCGCGGACGGAAACGCAACCGTTGGCATGGCCGGCGCAGGCGCCTACTACAGGCCAAGGCCGCCCGGCACGAAACCTGCCTTGCCCGAATTTTTCTGGAGAACCGCCTCGTGACGATGACGCCCAAGGAGATGCTCGCCAAGCTGGTTTCGTTCAACACGGAATCGCATCGCAGCAATCTCGAACTGATCCATTTCTGCCGCGACTACCTTGCGGGCCTCGGCGTCGAGAGCACGCTGGTCCATAATGAAGACGGGCAGAAGGCCAATCTCTACGCCACGATCGGCCCGAAGGTGGATGGCGGCGTCGTCCTGTCCGGCCATACCGACGTCGTGCCCGTCGCGGGGCAGGAGTGGAGCTCGGATCCCTGGACGCTGACCGAGCGCGACGGCAAGCTCTACGGCCGCGGCGCCTGCGACATGAAGGGCTTCGACGCCCTGGCGCTCGTTGCCGTGCCGAAGATGCTGGCCGCTCCGCTGAAGCGCCCCGTGCATATCGCGCTATCCTATGACGAGGAGGTCGGCTGCGTCGGCGCGCGCGTTCTGATCAATGCGATGGTCGCTGCCGGCATCCGTCCCTCCGCGGTGATCGTCGGCGAGCCGACGATGATGCAGGTCGCGACCGGCCATAAGGGCGTGATGCGGATGCGCACGACCGTGCACGGCCATGCGGTGCATTCGAGCCGCGTCGATATCGGCGTGCCGGCCATCATGGTCGCGGGCGAGCTGATCCACTGGTCGAACGAGGTGATGGCGGAGAACAAGGCCAAGGCCGCAGCCGACAGCATTTTCGAGCCGCCCTATTCGACGCTGCATGTCGGCACGGTCGAGGGCGGCACGGCGGCCAACATCACGGCCGAATACTGCTCCTTCGTGCATGAGGTCCGCTGCGTTCCCGGCGAGACGCCGGCGCAATACGAGGCGCGCTATCGCGAGAAGCTCGCCGAGACCGAGGCGCGGATGAAGGCGATCGCGCCGGCCGCCCGCATCGAGTTCCAGATCTCCTCCAATACGCCCGGCACCTCGCCGGAGACCGACGGCGCCGCCGAGGCGTTGGCGCGGCGCATCACCGGCGACAACGGCACCCATGTCGTCGCCTTCGGCACCGAAGGCGGTCTGTTCCAGGGCGTGGAGTGGTCGACGGTGATCTGCGGGCCGGGCGACATCGCCCAGGCGCATCAGCCTGACGAGTTCATCGCGATCTCGCAGCTCGAGGCCGGCGAGCGCTTCATCGACGGCGTGATCGCGGAACTGTCTCGTTAGAGCGAGAATTGGCGGCCGCTCGCCTCAGGCGGGCGTGCCGCCTGCCTTGGGGCGGTGGTTGGCCGGCTTGAGCAGGGGCGCGACGGGCCGGTCGGTGCGGTACTGGCCGCGCGCGATGGCGCCGAACATCAGCACGACCGCTGTCAGCGTCATCAGCCACCAGGTCTGGAAGGTGGCGAAGCCGAGCGCGCTCAGGGCGAAGGCCGTGCTGAAGGCGGCCACGCCGCCGGCTGCCAGCGCGCCCGGCATGCGGGCGGCTGCGCGGATGGCGAAGTAGAGGCTGGCGGCGCCGGCCACCGCGCCGACGAGGCCGAGCTCGTACCAGACCTCGAAGAGCAGGGTCACCGGTGCCGGTTGCGGCAGCGCGCCGGTCACGCGCCCGCGCAGCACGGTGTCGAGCCCATGCCCGGTCACGAGCTTGACCGGATCGGCGCTGATCACATCGGCCCAGACCGCCAGAGACTGCGCAGCCTCGCCCTGGGCAAAGGCCGCGACGAGCGGGATCAGCAGGAAGGGCAGCAGCGGCGCGATCAGCATCAACCCGGCGATGATCGCGGCGATGATGGCGGAGGCTGAGCGACGTTCGGCGCTGACGGCGCCGAAGGCGGCAGCGCCGCAGACCATCGCCACCGCCTCGCCGTCGTCGAATCGCGTCAGGGCGAGCAGGCCGACCACGAGCGCAAGCCCCAGCGCGCTCAGTCCTCGCTCGCGCGAGAGCAGCCAGGCCAGCGCCGGCCAGGTCATGATCAGGATGACGCTGATGGCGCGCTCGACGCCGGCGTCGGTATCCTCATGGCGGAACTCCGCGATCACGACGAGCGCGAGCGCGAAGGCCCCCGCGATACCGGTGCCCAGCGCCACGAGGTTGAGGTTGGAGGCACGCATCCGCTCCGGGAGGGCGGCCATGCCGGCGAAGCCGAGCGCGATGGCGAGCACGAGATTGCCCGCCTTTTCGGTCGCCGAAGCCGTATAGGGGCTCCAGACCAGCGAGAGCAGCGCCCAGGCCACGAGCCCGATCAGGATCATGCCCGGAAGGCTGAGCACGCCGCGCCGCAGCATCGCGATGAAGCGGCCGGGCTCCTCGATCAGGGCGGCGATCACCAGCAGGACGACGCCGATCGGCGCCAGCACCACGGCTGCGCGGCGCGAGACCAGCGCTGCTAGCGGCAGGGCGAGCGCCAGCGTGCCGAAGCCGATGCGGCGCAGCAGCCTTGCCGCATCGGCAGAGGGGTCGAGCAGGGCGTGGGAACGTCGATGAGGCATCGATCTGCGAACCGCGAAATGATCTCCGCCGGAGAGGTGCCGGAGAGGGAATTGCCCTTACCGTAGCGGCCCGGTGCGGCAGAGACTGTAGGTGCGGTGCAACACCTGCGCACATCTTGATCGCGGCAGGCGTCTCGCCTGCGACCAAAGCCCTCTGGCAGCGGGCCGGCTTTCGTGGGATGACTTCGCCATGACGCTGCTGGCCGCCATTCCCTATTCTTCCGGTTTCAGGATCGACGGATTCATGGCCGATCTCGCGCTGCGCCTGAGGGGGCGTGGCCTGCGGCTCGGCGGCGTCGTGCAGCACAATGAGGGCGCGTGCGAGCAGGGCTGCCTGTCCATGGCGCTGGAGGATCTCGCCAGCGGCGAGCGTTTTCCGATCAGCGAGGATCGTGGCGCCGCGTCCTCCGGATGCCGGCTCGATGCGGCCGGCCTCGCCGCTGCCGGTGGCGCGCTCGCCGCCGCTCTGGCGGGGGGGGCCGAGCTCGTCATCGTCAACAAGTTCGGCCGCCAGGAGATGCTCGGCCAGGGCCTGCGGCAGGAGATCGCCGCCGCGCTGATGGCAGGGCTGCCGCTTCTCATCGCCGTCAGGGAGGATTTCCTGCCGGGCTGGCGCGACTTCGCCGGAGAGGACTGGACCGAGCTGCCGCCGCAGCTGGACGCCATCGAGGCCTGGGCGCTGTCGCAGGCGCGCCTTCCCGCCTGAACGCCGCCGGAGGAGCAGCCGCGATGGCGCAGGATATGAGCTTTCTCGACGATTATCTCGTGCGGCCGGACCCGCAGGCGCCGCGCCTCGGTGCCACCGTCTCCGGCATCGACCAGACGGGGGCGAAGGTCGAGACCCGAGTCGTCACGGAACGGGCCCTGACGCTCTACCTCAACGCCCAGGAGATCGTCACGATGATGACGATCGGCGATCATCCGGATTATCTCGCGCTCGGCTATCTGCTGAACCAGAACATGCTGAAGCGCGGCGATGTCGTCGATGCGGTCGATTACGACGAGGAGCTCGAGGTCGTCGTCGTCCGCACGCCCGAGCGCACGAATTTCGAGCAGAAGCTCAAGAAGAAGACGCTGACCTCCGGCTGCGCCCAGGGCACTGCCTTCGGCGACCTGATGGAGGCGATCGACGAGATCGAACTGCCCAAGGCCGAACTGCGCACCAGCTGGCTCTACGCGCTGACGAAGAAGATCAACACCACGCCTTCGCTCTACCTGGAAGCCGGCGCGATCCATGGCTGCGTGCTCTGCGAGGGCGACAAGCCGCTGGTCTATATGGAGGACGTCGGCCGCCACAACGCCGTCGACAAGGTCGCGGGCTGGATGTTCCGGCACGATGCCGATCCGGCCAGGATGATCTTCTACACCACCGGCCGCCTGACCTCGGAGATGGTGATCAAGACCGTCCGCATGGGCATTCCGGTCCTGGTCTCGCGCTCGGGCTTCACCGAATGGGGCGTCGAGCTTGCCCGGAAGGCTGGCCTCACTTTGATCGGCCGGGCCCGCGGCAAGCGCTTCGTGGCGCTGGCCGGCGAGGAGAACATCGTCTTCGATCAGGATCCGGATACGGTCGAGGAGGAGGGCGGCAAGAGCCGGCGCAAGGGGGCAGAGCGTGAGGACTGAGCCGCGCTGTCATTCCGGGGCTTCGCGCAGCGAAGAACCCGTAACCCACGACCGGGCGAGCGCTTTGCAACGCCGTCGGATGGTCGAGCCCGGTCGTGGATTCCGGGTTCGGCAATCGGGGTCGCCCCGGAATGACAAGGTGGGGTTGGAATGAACGCCCCAACCCTCGGCCTGCTGCTTGCCGGCGGCCTCGCCCGCCGCATGGGCGGTGGCGACAAGCCGCTGCGCCTGATTGCGGGCCGCAGCATCCTGGCCCATGTGATCGAGCGGCTCGAGCCCCAATGCGATGGCTTGCTGGTCAACGCCAATGGCGATCCGGCCCGCTTCGCCGATTACGGCCTGCCGGTCGTCGCCGACAGCGTGCCTGATTTCGCCGGTCCCCTCGCCGGCATACTCGCCGGGCTCGACTGGATGGCCGCCAACCGTCCGGAGCTGGAATGGCTCGTCAGCGTCGCAGCTGATACGCCCTTCATCCCGCGCGATCTCGTCGCTCGCCTGCATGCGGCCCGCGAGGCCCGACGAGCGCCGCTCGCCTGCGCCGCGTCGGGCGGCTGGACCCACCCCGTCATCGGTCTCTGGCCGGTCTCGCTGCGCGAGGAACTGCGCCACGCGCTGACGGTCGAGGACGAGCGCAAGATCGACCGCTGGACCGCGCGCCATGGCTGCGCCTCGGCCGAATGGGAGACGGCTCCGGTCGATCCTTTCTTCAACGCCAACAGGCCCGATGATCTCGCCGAGGCCGAGCGGCTCTTTGCCGCCCTGCCGCGCGCTTGATCCGCTTAGCTGCCCTCGCTATCTCTCGTGATAAGAGCGGCTTATCGCTGCCGCGCCGACCGGGGGAGAAAACCATGAAATCATTCGTCGCAGCCGTTGCCGTTGCCGCAATCCTCGCCTTCGGGGCGAGCTTGGTGCTCAACGATTATTTCCAGAAGCCCGTCGAGGTCGCCTTCAGCACCGGCGGCGTGCGGCTCTAAGCAGTCCTCGAACGGCTGATCCGCCAGTTTCGTCATTGCGAGCGTAGCGAAGCAATCCAGGGGGGCGTAGAGTGCTACCGCTCCTGGATTGCTTCGCTACGCTCGCAATGACGGTGAGAGGCGCCCGAGGTTGCCCGCAAAAGCGCTCTAACCCTCCAGCAGCGCCTTCAGCGCCGCCAGATCGCGCGCCACCATCCCGGCATCGCGCGCCATATCGTCGTCGGACATGTCGCGCTGGAACAGCGTGAAGACGACCTCGCTGCCGCTGCCGTTGGCCATGACACGCAGCGGGTTGTGCATTGCCGGCCCGTTCGGCGGGATCACGGCATGGTCGAGGATGCCATGGGCGTTCGGCTCGCTGAAGGCGATGCGCATCGGCCCCATCGGCGTCTGCGCCGCCCAGACCATGCCCTCGACATGGCGGAAGTCGCGGCCGAGCCCCTCCGCCCATTTCGGAAAGTTCTGCGGCTCGGCCATGAAGGCATAGACCTCGTCGGCCGGCCGCTCGATCGTGATCCCGATATGGCGCGCTCTGCTCGTCGACATCGCCTGCTCCATCGTGTTCACGAACAAAATAGGAACAAGCGCGCGGCTGGGTCAAGCCGACCCCTTGCCGGTCACTCGATGACGATGCGCGGCGCAGCCCTGACACTCCCGCCCGCGAGCGAGGCCATGACCTGCCGGGCGATCATCAGATAGGCCTTCGCATGGGCGGAATCCGGGTCGCTCGCCACGATCGGCCGGCCGGAATCGGAAGTCTCGCGGATCGGCATGGCGAGCGGAACCTCGCCAAGGAAGGGTACGCCGAGCCGCTCGGCCTCGTGGCGCGCGCCGCCATGGGCGAAGATATCGGAGCGGTGGCCGCATTCCGGGCAGATGAAATAGCTCATGTTCTCGACGAGGCCGAGGATCGGAACCTCCACCTTCTTGAACATGGCGACGCCGCGCCGCGCATCGAGCAATGCGAGGTCCTGCGGCGTCGAGACGATCACGGCGCCGGCCAGCGGCGTCTGCTGGGCCATGGTGAGCTGGGCGTCGCCGGTGCCCGGCGGCATGTCGACGACGAGCACGTCGAGCTCGCCCCAGGCGACCTCGCGGAGCATCTGGGTGATCGCCGAGATCACCATCGGCCCGCGCCAGATCATCGGCGTCTCCTCGTCGATCAGGAAGCCGATCGACATGATCTTGAGCCCGTAGGCCTCCATCGGCGCCAGCGTCCGGCCGGAAACGAGCCGCGGCTTGCCGGTGACGCCGAAGATCTTCGGCACGGAAGGCCCGTAGATGTCTGCGTCGAGCACGCCGACCTTGAGGCCGAGCGTCGCCAGCGCCACGGCGAGGTTCGCGGTAGTGGTCGATTTGCCGACGCCGCCCTTGCCCGAGGCCACGGCGATGATCTGCTTCACGCCCGGCACGCCGGCGGCCTTCGGCGTCGGCCCGCCGGGCGCGGGGCGGTGCGCCTGCTGGCGCGCCTGTGCGGCGGCGGAGGAGGGCGCCTTGTCGGCCGTCAGCCCGACTAGCACCTGCGTCACGCCGGGCAGCCCGGAAACGGCGCTTTCCGCCGCTTTGCGGACCGGTTCCATCGTGCCGGCCTCATTGGGATCGATGCCGATGGCGAAGATCACCTTGCCGCCGTCGATCAGGATGTCCCCGATGCGGCCGGAGGCCGAGAGCGATTGCCCGGCCGGCAGCTTGACCAGTTCGAGGGCGCGCAGGATGTCGGCTTGGGTCAGGGCCACGTCGGCTAACTCCGTTCGGCGTGGCCGTCAGGCGGCCGCCTTGCGAATATGGAAGACGAGAAGGTCGCCATCGCTGCGGCTCTCCTCGATCGCGTCTCCGGTTTCGCGCATCAGGTTGGGAATGTCGATTGCCGCCATCGGATCGGTGCATTCGACGACGAACAGCGCGCCGGGCTCAGCGCCTTTCAGCGCCTTGCGCACCCGCAAGGCGGGCAGGGGGCATTTGAGGCCACGGAGATTGAGCGGGGTCGCGGTCATGGGCGGAGCCGGTTGCAGGTCGGATCGCTTCATAGGATGGCTCCTCGCGCGGGAGCAACTGTCCGCTTTGTCACGCCGACGAGCCGGTCCATGATGGTGCGATGCTGAAACCCGCCTCTTGCCTCGTCTTGCTCATGCTGGCCGTCTCGCCTTCGTCGGGGGAAGAGCTGCGCGGCCATGGCGGGCCGGTGCGGTCGGTCGCGGTATCGGGCGACGGGCGTTCCGCGATGACCGGCTCCTTCGACCAGTCGGCGATCCTGTGGAACCTGGCCGATGGCACCGCGCAGAAGGTGCTGCGCTTTCATCAGGGGGCGGTGAATGCGGTGGCGACCGTTCCGGGCGCAGGCTTCGCGACCGGCGCCGAGGATGGTCGCATCGCGCTCTGGCGGGGAGATGCCGGTGAGCCGGCGCAGGTCTTCGAGGGCCATAAGGGCCCGATAGCCGCGCTCGCAATATCGCCGGACGGCCGCCTGATCGCCTCTGCCTCCTGGGACGAGACATTACGCGTGACCGCGCTGGCGGACGGCAAGGCCCGCCTGCTGCAGGGCCATGCCGGCCCGGTCAACGGCGTCGCCTTCCTGCCCGGCGGCGCCATCGTCTCCTCGGGCTATGACGCGACGCTGCGGATCTGGCCGTCCGAGGAGGCGGGAGCGCCGCGGATCATCGCCCTGCCGGCGCCGCTCAACGGCGTCGTGGTCGCGCCCGACGGCGAGATCGCGGTCGCGGCCGCCGATGGCCGGCTGCGGCTGTTCTCGCCCGATAGCGAGGCGCAAGGCGAGATCGCGATCGGCCAGACGCCGATCATCGCGCTGGCGATCTCGGCGGACGGCGCCACGATCGCGGCAGGCGGATTGCGCGGCCAGGTCGCGCTGATCGACCGCAAGACCCGCAGCATCCGCGCGACGCTCGTCGGGCCGGGCCTGCCCGTCTGGTCGCTCGCCTTCCTGCCTGATGGCAGGCAACTCTTGTCGGGCGGAGCGGACCGGTTGGTCCGACGCTGGAACGCGGTCACCGGCGAGCATGTCGGCACGGTCGTGCCGCGCGCCGGGGCCGATCCGCTCGCCGCCTTCAACGGCGAGCGCGGCGCCGAGGTCTTCCGCGCCTGCGCCGCCTGCCACACGCTTACCCCTTCGGACGGCAACCGCGCCGGCCCCACCTTGCACGGCCTCTTCGGCCGCAGGATCGCGAGCGCGCCGGGCTACGCCTATTCCGAGGCCTTCAAGACGATGGACATCGTCTGGACCAAGGAGACGGTGGCGAAGCTTTTCGAGATCGGCCCGAACGCCTACACCCCCGGCACCAAGATGCCCGAACAGACCATCGGCTCGGCGCAGGACAGGCAGGCCCTGGTCGATTGGCTGGAGAAGGTGACGCGCTGAGCGTCCGTCATTCCGGGGCGCTGCGCAGCGGCGAACCCGGAACCCAGGACTGGGCGAGCCGTCGCAGCGGCCAGTCGTAAGCTTTCACCCTGTCGTGGGTTCGGGGTTCATCGCTGCGCGATGCCCCGGCATGACATCTGCTACTGCAGCGGGTCCTCGCCACGCTCGGCCCGCTCGCGCAGATAGTCGTCCGTGGTGCGGACATTTGGCCGCTGCGGCGAGAGATGCGGGTCGAAGCTCTCGTTGACCACCACCTCGACGCGGCAGTCCTCGCACATCCGGATCACCGAGATGCGCCGGGCGGCGTCGCCCGAGAACATCCAGTGCTTGTTCTCCAGCTTCGCCGCGATCTTCTCGATCGTGCTGCGGACGCCGAACGGCTTGGCGCAATTGATGCAGTGGAACGGTTCCTCCTGCTTGAGCACGCGCCGGCCGCCCTTCCACGCCGCGAAGTCGAGCCGTGGCTCCTGCGTGATGACCTTCTCAGGGCAGGTGGCCTCGCAGAGACCGCATTGCACGCAGAGATCTTCCTGGAAGCTCAGCGTCGGGCGGTCGGGATCGTCTGAGAGCGCCTGGACGGGGCAGGCCGAGACGCAAGCCAGGCACAGCGTGCAGCCCTCGGTATCGACATGCACCGCCCCGAACGGCGCGCGCTCCGGGAGTGCGACGGAGGCGACCGGGGTGGGAGCTGCGGCATGGAGCTCGCCGATCGTCTGGCGCAGCAGCGGGCGGCCTTCGCCCATGGGCCGGAAGCGGGCCGGCGTCGGCGAGACGGTGCCCGGCACGAGGCGCGCGAGCGCTGCGGCCAACTGGTCGGGATCGTCGGTTTCGATCAGCCCGGTGCTGCCGGTCCCGAAGCCGAGCGCGGCTGCGAGCGTATTGGCGTAGGAGAGGTTGCGCTGCAGCCCGGAGAGGTCGTGCTTCGGCCTGGCGCGGCCGAGCACGCGCACCGCGCTCGCGCCGAAGGAGAGCGCGGCGGCGAAGGTCTCGAGCCCGATCTGGGTGATCTCGTTGACGCGCAGCGGCAGCACGCGGGCCGGCAGCCCCTCGCCGAAGCGGGCGAGGGCGTCGATCAGCGGCTCGCCATGCTCGCCGTCATGCAGCAGCACGACCGGGGCCCGCCCGCCGGCCTCGGCATAGGTCACGAGCAAGGTGCGCAGGCGGCGCAGCAGGGCGTCGCTCGGCGGCAGGGCGTAGGTCACGGCGCCGGTCGGGCAGACGGCGGCGCAGGCGCCGCAGCCGGCGCAGATCTCGGCCGAGATCGCGACATGGTCGCCATTCGGCGTGATCGCGCCGGTCGGGCAGAGCTCGAGGCAGCGCGTGCAGCCCGTCTTCTTCGAGCGTGAATGGGCGCAGAGATCCTCGTTCAGCCGGACGTAAGCAGGCTTGTCGAATTCGCCGACGAGATGGCCGGCTTCCGCGATCAGCTTCTCGATCGCGGCCGGGCTGTGCGGGTCGGCGCGCAGATAGCCGGCGCGCAGCTCGTCGGCCGGGAACAGCGGGGTTCCGCCGGAGACGTCGATGACGATGTCGCAATGCGAGGTGGCGCCATCTCGCGGCGCGCCGAAGACGAGTTTCGCGCGCGAGGACGGGGCGGGGGCGGCATAGTCGTCTATCTTCAGCTCGAAGGCGCCGAGCCAACCGGTCGCGGTCGCGATCGTGCCCTTCAGCACCGGCGTCTCGACGACGCGCGGCGGCGTGACCTCGCCCGGCCGTGACAGCAGGATGGTGACGTCGAGATGCTCGGCCAGTCGTTGGCCGACCGAGATCGCGGTCTCGTCGCGGCCATAGACCAGGGCCACGCCCTTGCTGGTCAGGGTGGTGAAGGAGATCGGCGGCATCGGCTCGGCGGCGGCTGCGAGCAGCGCCGCCATCTTCGGGCCCGTCGCCTTGGCCTCATGCGCCCAGCCGGCCGCCTCGCGGATGTTGGCGAAGACGAGGTCGCCCGCATAATCGAGATCGGCCGCGATCTCCTCGAAGAGCGGCGCTTCCTGCGTGCAACCGACGGTGACGGCGCCGCTCTCGCCCAGCGCCTTCGTGAACAGCTCAGTCTGCGTCCGGCAGAGATGCCGCGCCGAGCGGATGTCGGCGCCCTTGCAGCCGCGCGCCAGCGCTGCCCCGTCGAGCGGCATCGTGTCCTCGCACGAACAGACCAACAGCGTGCGGGTGGCGTCGGGCATTGGCGGCGTATCCTCGGGCAGGCGGCGTTGTGTCGCCTCTCTTGCGATAATCCATGCTTATATGGAATTGGAGTGGTTCAAAAGAAGCGACGCTTGAGCAATTCGTCGCGCTTTCGGAGGAAACGGTTCGGTGAATTCGATCAACCCTCATCCTGAGGAGCAATTCCGTGGGGAATGGCGTCTCGAAGGATGTTTCAGGAGGCTCCGGAACCAACTGGGGCATCCTTCGAGACAGCCCTTCGGGTTGCCTCGGGATGAGGGCTGGCGGGGGCGGGATCGGAGGAGTTGCCCATGGCCATGACTTCCCAGCGCCCCGACGATCTGCGTCGCGAGCCGGTGCTGCCGCCGGGCTTCTCCCTCGTCTCCCTGCGCGAATCAGGCGATGCCTTCGCGCATGCCTGCGGCATCGCGGCGCAAGCCGGCGCGGCAACGATTGTGTGGACGCGGCGCTTCGACATCATCGAGTTCGCGGTCGTGCTGGAGCCTGAGAATCCGCTGCGTGAGGCGCGGCTCGCCCATTACCTGGCGATGAATGCGCTTGCCGATGCGCTCGCCGTCCACAGCCCGCCCGAGCGGCCGATTCTCTTCCGCTGGCCGGACGCGCTGGTCTACGATCTCGGCCTGATCGGCGGCGGCAGGCTGGCCTGGCCGGAAGGCTGCGCCGAGGACGAGGTGCCGGACTGGCTCGTCTTTGGGGCGATGCTGCGCGCGACCACGATGACGCCTTTCGCGCTCGGGCAGGTCGGCGTCGGCATGGCCGAGGAGGGTTTTGAGGAGGTCGATGCGGTCGACCTGATCGAGGCTTTCGCCCGTCATCTGATGCTCGGAGTCACCCATTGGCAGGAGGATGGCCCCAAGGCCGCGGCGCTGCGCTGGCTCGACCGGCTCGACAAGGTCGTCGGGACGCGCCACGGCATCGAGCCGAATGGCGATCTCGTCGCGACGACGCAGGCCGGCACCGAGCGCCGCAGCCTCAATGAGGCGCTGGGGCGGGTTGACTGGCTCGACCGCGAGAGTGGCGGGCCGAAGCTGTGACCGGCCTCAAGCTCCCGCGCGCCATCCGGCTCGACCCGTCGGACACGTTCGTCTTCCGGCGGGCGGCTGAGCCGGGCGAGTGGCTGGTCACCGGTTCCTTCCTGTTCGATGCGGCCACGCTCGGCAGCCTGGATGCCAAGTGGAAGGCTGCCTTCCGCTCCGGTTTCCTCGGCGTCGCGAGCTTCGGCTGGAGCACGCTGGCAGTGGTCACGGAGGCGACGGAGGCCGAGTATGAGGCGGTCGTCGCGCAACTCGCGGAGCAGCTTGTCGAGAAACTCGGCGCGCCCGATCTCGCGACGGCGCGCGCGGCGGCGGAAGAGGAGATCGCCTTCGCAGCCTCGCTCTGCGATCATCCCGCCCAGACACTGCTGGCTCTGCACCGGGCGCTGGAGGAGGGCGAGATCCGCGAGCGCTTCCGCACGCTCACCCCGCGCGATGCGAGCCAGAGTGAGGGTTTTCGCGCCTTCGAATTCATGGAAGTCGCGGGCGAAGACGACGAGCCCGCCGAGCGGGTCGACCTCGTGAACCTCGGCAAGACAAATCTCGGAAGGTCCCGATGAGGCACGGAAAGATCAGGCTGCCATGACGCATTTCTGGGCCTCATCGGGCCATCTGCTGCTGGACCGCGAGCCGGGCGGCGGGCTCAAGGTCACCGACGACTTCCTCAAGGCCTATCTCGCCCGGCCCGAACTGCTGCCGCCGGAGGAAGCCTGCGCGGCCGAACGGGCCCTGCATGCCCGGCTGATGGACGCGCCGCAGCGCGATGTTTCGCAGGCAGAGCTCGGAGCGATCCTCGATGCCGATGCGCGCGAGAACTGGCGCTTCATGCTGGGCTGGCGCGACCGGCTGCTGGCCGCGCCGACGCTCGAAGCGGCCTATGCCGGCATCATCCGGCAGGGCGTCTCGGGCATTCCGCCGCTGTTCCTCGACCAGCTCGCCCATGTCATCCTGCGCGCCGCGCTGGACGAGGTCGGCGATCCCTTCGTGGTGCGCGCCGCCGAATGCCTGTTCAGGCCCCAGCGCGTGACTCATCACGAGAACACGATCCTGCTGGCCGACGCCGAGATGATCGAGGGCCATGAGGCGGACCGCCACGCCTCGCCGCTGCTGGCCATGCTCGGCGGCCCGGCCGCGACGGCGCTCGACATCCTGAAGACCGCCAATGCCGACCAGTACTGGCAGCGGTCGGATGGCTTCGACATGGTGCTCGACCTTGGCGGGACGCCCTCGGGACGGGCCGCGCTCGGCCAGGCGCTGCGGCACTGGCTACGCCAGATCCATGGCTTCGACGTCGCCATCGAGCCGCTGGACAAGGTCAAGGATGCCGATTGGCGCTGGTTCGTTGGGCTCGATGCGCAGGCGACCACGATCGGCAACGCGCTCTGGAAGGGGCAGGCGGTCGATGAAGAGGCGCTGTCGCGGGTGCTCGCGCTCTACACGATGACGCTGCCCGAGGACGTGCCGGTCTTGCCGGCGGCGAAGGGCAGGCCGATCTATCTGATCATGGCGATGTCGCCCGACAAGGTACTCCGGCTGAAGCCGCAGAATCTTGTCACGGGCCTGCCGCTCGCCGCCCGCGAGATGGCGAACTGAGGAGGGGTCGATGCCCCAGCAGCACATTCAGGTTGGCATCGTGGTCGAGCGCCACACGGTCGATTCGCCCTGGGTCGACCATGCCTGGGCGCCGCTCGCGGTGCTGCCGGAGCCGCCGCCGCTTGCGCCGTGGACAGAGCTGCCGGGCACTCCCGAACGGCGCAGCTTCTATCTGGGTTCCGCGACCCTGACGCTGTATTCCGTCGATACGGCGCATTTCCGCGAGAACTTCCAGGCCGGGGCCGCCAAGCTCTGGGTCGCGATCAGGCCGACCGGCATCGAGCCGGCCCTCGAACTCGTCGGCGTCACGGCGGACCCGTTCGAGAGCGAGGTCTATTCCGAGAATCCCGGCGACATCGTCGAGGCGCTGCCGATGCCGCTGGCGATTGCCGAGCAGGTGCTCGCCTTTTTCGAGGCGCATCATGTCGAGCGCGAATTCGTCAAGCGCCAGCGCAGCGAGCATGATCCGCGCAAGGGTGGGCCCCAGCGTCCCGAACCGGGTGTGCGCCGACGGGAGGTGGGCTCATGAGTGCCGGCGCTCCCGAGGACGAAGGCTTCCTAGGCCGCTGGTCGCGGCGCAAGCGAGAACTGACCGAGCCGGAAGCGACACGTGCTCCCGCCGCCGTTGAGATTCCGGTTCCCGCCGAAGCCGGCCTCCCGGCGACCGAGCCTGCCCAGGCCGAGCCGGAGCCGGAGATCGAGCCGCCCTCGCTCGACCTCATCGACAAGGATTTCGAGCTCGCCCCCTGGCTCAAGCGCAACGTCCCGGAGAGCTGGAAGCTCGCCGCGCTGCGGCGGGCCTGGGAGAGCGATCCCGCTATTCGCGACTACGTCAACCCGGCGCGCGACTATGCGCTCGAATGGAACACGCCCGGCGGCGCGCCGGGATACGGGCCGCTGACGGAATCGGACGATGTCGATGCGATGCTGCGCGCCATTTTCGGCGAGGCGCCAGAGCCCGAAAAACCAGCGGAGGAGGCTGCCGACGCGGCAGGCGACGCAATGCCGCACCAACTTTCGTCTAACGACGAAACTGCGGATTTCGATGCTGCGGTGCGGGATCAGCCGGTGGCGCCCGCCGAACTGGCGTCGGTCCGGTTGAGTGCAACGGGCGACAATCGCGGGGATGCCGGTGATGTGCCGGCGAAAACGCCCCCTCCCTCGCATGTTGCGGTGCAAGATGTGCCCCCCGAAAAGGACACTTCCCTGCGAATTCGCAGACGTGGAGGTGGCGCCGTTCCAATCTGACCACAGATTAGAATGATTGAATTTCGGAGCGATAAGGAGTCATTATCACCACTTGGTGATTGACCGGCCTCCGGGCCGATCGACGAGAAGAGGACGACGGCCAGATTTGATGCGCGACGCGGCACTCGAAAGAGCGATCGACAGCGCCGGCGGTGTGAGAGCACTGGCGCGCAGCTTGGGTGTTTCGCAGCCGGCGATCTCGAGCTGGAAGCGCGTTCCGGCGGACCGCGTGCTCTCTGTCGAAGCCATCACCGGCGTCGCGCGCACCGATCTGCGGCCCGACCTTTATCCCGACATTGCCGTAAACGATGCGCCGCTGGCGCTGGACGAGATCGACGAGGCGCGCGCCCGCGAATGCGAGTTGATCGGCGCCTTGCTCTGGCGCGCCCCGACCGCCGCCACGCTGGCCGCTCTGCGGAACCTCCAGGGCGACGCCTCGCCGCTCGGCATGGCGCATCTGGCCCTGGCCGAGGCCGCCGACGAGGCGACGCCCGAGAGCCTGCGTGACGAGTTCTTCGAGCTCTTCATCGGCGTCGGCCGTGGCGACCTTCTGCCTTACGCCTCCTATTACCTGACCGGCTTCCTGCATGAGCGGCCGCTCGCCCTCGTCCGCGAGGACATGGGTGCGCTCGGCCTCGCGCGCGCCGAGCGCGCCGGAGAGCCGGAGGACCATATCGCCGTCCTGCTCGACATCATGGCGCGGCTGATCCGCGGCGAGGTGGCAGGCGAGGGCATCGATGCCGACCGCTTCTTCGCCCGGCACATCGAGCCCTGGGGCGAGCGTTTCTTCGCCGATCTCGAAATCGCGAAGGCCGCGAAATTCTACAAGGCCGTCGGCCGAGTCGGCAGCCTGTTCGTCTCGATCGAGGCGCAGGCCGCGAGGCTGCCGGCATGACGGCAGCAAGAGTGACGAACGCCAGAGTGACGAACGCAATGCACGATGCGTGGGAGACGACGATGTCGAAGACCAGAGAGCCAGGCAAGCCCGCGGTCGACCGGCGCAGCTTCTTCAAGGCGCTCGGCGCCGGCGCCGCGCTGGCCGCAACGCCCGCGATGGTGACGCCCGCCGCCGCCGTCGATCCCGGCGCGGAGGAGACCAAGGCGCGCTACCGCGAGTCGGAGCACGTCAAGGACTTCTACCGGGTCAACCGTTACTGAGAGGCGCGAAAACCATGCTGATCAAGCGCAAAACGGCCGATGTCCAGCGCGGCCGGCTCCAGTCGGCGATCGCCGGGCTGTCTTCCGGCGTCATGGACCGCCGTGCCTTCCTGCGCCGCTCGGGCCTTGTGGCGGGCGGCATCGCCGCTGCGGGCGCGCTCCAGATCGGCTCCGTGCGCAAGGCGGAAGCCGCTGGCCTCGGCCCGGCGACGGGCACCAAGATCGTCAAGAACATCTGCACCCATTGCTCGGTCGGTTGCACGGTCAAGGCCGAGGTCGCCAACGGCGTCTGGGTCGGCCAGGAGCCGGCCTGGGAGAGCCCGATCAACCGCGGCTCGCATTGCGCCAAGGGCGCCTCGGTGCGCGAGCTGGTCCATGGCGACCGCCGCATCAAGTACCCGATGAAGCTCGTCGACGGCCAGTGGCAGCGCATCTCCTGGGATGTCGCGATCGACGAGATCGGCGACAAGATGATGGAGATCCGCGCGAAGTCGGGCGCCGACTCCGTCTATCTTCTCGGCTCGGCCAAGTTCTCCAACGAGGGCTCCTACCTGTTCCGCAAGTTCGCGGCCTTCTGGGGCACGAACAACGTCGATCACCAGGCGCGCATCTGCCACTCGACCACGGTCGCAGGCGTCGCGAACGTCTGGGGCTACGGCGCCATGACGAACTCCTACAACGACATCCGCAATTCCAAGACCGTCCTGTTCATGGGCTCGAATGCGGCCGAGGCCCATCCGGTCTCGATGCAGCACATCCTGACGGGCAAGGAGATCAACCGCGCCAACGTCATCGTCTTCGATCCGCGCCTGACCCGCACCGCGGCCCATGCGACCGACTATGTGCGCTTCCGCTCCGGCACCGACATCGCGGTGATCTGGGGCCTGATGTGGCACATCTTCAAGAATGGTTGGGAGGACAAGGCCTTCCTCGCCGCGCGCGTCCACGGCATGGACGACGTCCGCAAGGAGGTCGAGAAATACGACCCCAAGACGGTCGAGGACATCACCGGTGTTCCCGAAGCACAGATGAAGCGCGTCGCCGAGACCTTCGCCACGGTCAAGCCGGCGACCTTCGTCTGGTGCATGGGCGTGACCCAGCACTCGGTCGGCACGGCGAACGTCCGCGCCATCTGCAGCCTTCTGCTCGCGACCGGCAATGTCGGCGGCATGGGCAACGGCGCCAACATCTTCCGCGGCCACTGCAACGTGCAGGGCGCGACCGATTTCGGCCTCGATATCTCGAATCTGCCTTGCTACTACGGGCTGGTCGAGGGCGCATGGCGCCACTGGGCCCGCGTCTGGGACGTGCCTTACGACTATTTCGTCTCCCGTTTCGACGAGGTTCCGGCCAAGGGCGGCCGGCCCGCCCGTACGCCGAAGCAGAACATGGAGACCTCGGGCCATACCTCGACCCGCTGGTTCGACGCGGCCAATCTTCCGGCCGAACAGGTCGACCAGAAGGACAATCTCAAGGCCATGTTCGTCATGGGCCATGGCGGGAACACCATTCCGCGCATGCCAGACGCCGTGAAGGGGCTGGAGAAGATCGAGCTCCTCGTCGTCTGCGATCCGCATCCGACCAACTTCGTCTCGCTCGGCGGGCGCAAGAACGGCACCTATCTCCTGCCGATCGGCACGCAGTTCGAATGCTCGGGCTCGCGTACCTGCTCCAACCGCTCGGTGCAGTGGGGCGAAAAGGTCGTCGATCCGATCTTTGAGGCGGCGACCGACTACTGGGTCATCTACCGCTTCGCGCAGAAGCTCGGTTTCGCCGAGGCGATGCACAAGAACCTGGAACTGATCCAGGGGAAGTACGGCCCGGAGCCCTCGGCCGAATCGATCCTCAAGGAGATCAACCGGGGCGGCTGGTCGACCGGCTATACCGGCCAGTCGCCGGAGCGCCTCAAGCTGCACATGCAGCATCAGGACAAGTTCGATCTGGTCAGCCTGCGTGGCGCCAAGGGCTCGCCGGTCGAGAACGATTTCTACGGCCTGCCCTGGCCGTGCTGGGGAACGCCGGAGCTCAAGCATCCCGGCACCCACATCCTCTACAACACCTCGCTCGAGGCCGGTAACGGCGGCGGCACCTTCCGCCCGCGCTTCGGCCTCACCCGCGAGCGCACCCTGCCGGACGGCAGCAAGGTCAACGACACGCTGCTGGCCGAGAACGGCTCGTTCTCGCTGAATTCGGAGATCCGGGACGGCTATCCCGAGTTCACCATGGGCGTGCTGAAGAAGCTCGGCTGGGATGCCGACCTGACGCCCAAGGAACTCGAGACGATCACCTGGATCGGCGGCAACAACATCGACACGGTGAGCTGGTCCACCGACCTGTCCGGCGGCATCCAGCGCGTCGCGCTCAAGCATGGCTGCGTGCCCTATGGCAACGGCAAGGCCCGCGCCAATGCCTGGAACCTGCCGGACCCGGTGCCGACCCATCGTGAGCCGATCTACTCGCCGCGCGTCGATCTGGTCGCGAAATGGCCGGCACGCCCCGACGAGCGCACGCTGCGCATCCCGAACCTCCATACTTCGGTCCAGAAGGCCGCGGTCGAGAAGGGCATCGCCAAGTCCTTCCCGATCGTGCTGACCTCCGGCCGCCTCGTCGAATACGAGGGCGGCGGCGAGGAGACGCGCTCGAACCGCTGGCTGGCCGAGCTGCAGCAGGACATGTTCGTCGAGATCAACCCTGCCGATGCCAGCGCGCGTGGCATCAGGGATGGCGCCTTTGTCTGGGTCTCGGGCCCCGAGAACAACTCCAGGGCACGGGTCAAGGCGCTGGTGACCGAGCGCGTCGGCAAGGGCGTGGCCTTCATGCCCTTCCACTTCGGCGGCTTCTTCCAGGGGCAGGACCAGCGCGGCAACTACCCGAAGGGGGCGGACCCGATCGTGCTCGGCGAGTCGGTCAATACCGTCACGAGCTATGGCTACGACCCTGTGACGGCGATGCACGAAGGCAAGGTCACGCTCTGCCAGATCGCGGCGGCGTGAGGAGGAACTGAACCATGGCCCGGATGAAATTCCTCTGCGACGCTGACCGCTGCATCGAATGCAACGCCTGCGTCACCGCCTGCAAGAACGAGAACGAGGTGCCCTGGGGCATCAACCGCCGCCGCGTCGTCACCATCAATGACGGCAAGCCCGGCGAGCGCTCGATCTCGATGGCCTGCATGCACTGCACGGATGCGCCCTGCATGGCCGTGTGCCCGGTGGACTGCTTCTACAACACTGCCGACGGCGTGGTCCTGCACAGCAAGGATCTCTGCATCGGCTGCGGCTACTGCTTCTACGCCTGCCCCTTTGGCGCCCCGCAATATCCGAAAATCGGCAACTTCGGCACGCGCGGCAAGATGGACAAGTGCACCTTCTGCGCCGGCGGGCCGGAAGCCGATCTCTCGCCGGCCGAGTTCCAGAAATACGGCTCGAACCGCCTGGCCGAGGGCAAGCTGCCGCTCTGCGCCGAGATGTGCTCGACCAAGTCCCTGCTCGCAGGCGACGGCGAGATCATCGCCCAGATCTACAAGGAGCGGGTGGTGAAGCGCGGCTATGGCTCGGGCGCCTGGGGTTGGCAGACCGCCTACAAGGAAACGATCGCCATCTGATCGGCGCCGTCGCGGCCTCCCTTCCGGGTGAGCCATGGCGGTGTCCTGAACGTCCGGAGACCGCTTCGGAACGTTGCCATGAAACGAAACGGCTCCTCGGGACCTGTCCTCGGGAAAGGATTTTCGCAATGCGTTTCGGCGCTGTCCTTCGTCTCCTTACAGCAGCCTTGCTGCTGACGTTCGCCGCGGCGGTGGCCGTTCCGGCCCTGGCGCAACAGCAGGTCAACCCGACCGCTCAGGCCGTCCAGGAGCGGCAGTTCCTCGATGCGCTGAAAAACAATCCGCAGGCCGAGCTGCAGGGCCGCATCAGCATTCCCGACCAGCGGGCGGCGACGCTCGAGCGGCCGGCCGGCCGTGATTGGCGCGCGTTCCACCAGGGCACGATGCTGCGCATCACGGCCATCGGCATCCTCGGCATGCTCGCCGTCCTCGTCGCCTTCTACCTGATCCGCGGACGCGTCCGCACCGAGGCCGGCCCGGCCGGGCGGACGCTCACGCGCTTCAACGGCTTCGAGCGCTTCATGCATTGGCTGACCGCGGCCTGCTTCATCCTGCTCGCGCTCTCCGGCCTCAACGTCACTGTCGGCAAGCACCTGCTGCTGCCGCTGGTCGGCCCGCAGGCCTTCACCAACCTGTCGGTGGCGGCGAAATGGGCGCACAACTTCCTGGCCTGGCCCTTCATGCTCGGCATCGCGCTGATGTTCGTCGTCTGGATCAAGGACAACATCCCGAACATGGTCGATATCCGCTGGTTCCTCGCCGGCGGCGGCATCGTCGGCAAGGGCCATCCGCCGGCACAGCGGTTCAACGGCGGCCAGAAGGCCCTGTTCTGGGTCGTGGTGCTGGGCGGTGCCGCGCTCTCGGTATCCGGCTTCTTCCTCATCTTCCCGGCGCTCGCGGGCGGCGTCCTGAACCTGCAGTTCTGGAACGTCGTGCACGGCATCGTCTCGGTGCTGATCATCGCGGCCATTCTCGGCCACATCTATATCGGCACCATCGGCATGGAGGGCGCCTTCGATGCGATGGGGTCCGGCGAGGTCGATCTCAACTGGGCCAAGGCGCATCATTCGCTCTGGGTCGAGGAGGAAATGCGCAAGGGCCAAGTCGCCCCCGGCGGGCCGCGGCTTCAGCCGGCCGAGTGATGGCGTCGCACCCCGGCCCGGCTGCTTGACCCGGCCACCCAACCTGACCGAAGACAACCGGGCGCGAAGGCGCCCGGTTTTTCTTTTGGATGAAGGCTCTCGATGCGCGTGATCGGTCTGGCGGGGTGGAGCGGCGCGGGCAAGACCACCATGCTGACCCGCCTGTTACCCGAATTGGCCGGGCGCGGCGTCTCCGTCTCGACCATCAAGCACGCCCATCACGCCTTCGATCTCGACACGCCCGGCAAGGATTCCTATGCGCATCGCGAGGCTGGCGCGCGTGAGGTCCTGATCACATCGGAACGCCGCTGGGCGCTGATGCGCGAATTGCGGGGCGAAGCCGAGGCGACGCTGCCGGAGCTCCTCGCCCGCCTCTCGCCGGTCGATCTCGTCATCGTCGAGGGCTTCAAGCGGCAACCGCACGTCAAGATCGAGATCCACCGCTCCGCCAACGGCAAGCCGCCGCTGCATCCGGGGGACCCCTCGATCGTCGCGATTGCCAGCGACATCGGTTTCCCCGAGGCCGGGCGGCCGGTCGTCCACATCGACGATGTCGCGGCCATTGCCGATATCATCCTGGCGCGGGCCGAGCCGCTCGCGGCGGTGCTGGCACGCGCCGGCGGGCAGGAGTAATCAAGCCATGGCGCAGTTGAGCAGGGACGCCGAGGCCTTCGGCACATTGATGACGCTGGAAGAGGCCGGCGCGCGCGTCGCGGCCCTGGTAGGGCCGGTGGCCGGGACGGAACGGATCGCCCTCGCGGAGGCGGATGGCCGCGTGCTGGCCGAGGAAGTCGCGGCCCCGCTCGACCTGCCGCCCTTCGCGAATTCCGCCGTCGATGGCTATGCCGTGCGCTTTGCCGACCTGACCGCGGGGGAGACGCGGCTTCCGGTCGCGGGCCGCGTCGCGGCCGGTGTTGATGCGGATGGCGTGACGACGAAGGGTGTCGCGGTGCGCGTCTTCACCGGGGCGCCGATGCCGCCCGGCGCGGATACGGTCTTCATGCAGGAGGATGTCGCGCTGGAAGACGGCGTCGCGATCCTGCCGTCCGGTCTCGCGCGCGGCGCCAATGCCCGCCCGGCCGGCGAGGACATCGCGCGCGGCGCGCTCGCGGCGAAGGCCGGCACCCGCCTGCGCCCGCAGGACTTGGCGCTGCTCTCGGCGCTCGGCGTGACCGAGGTCGGCGTGCGCCGCCGGCCCCGGGTCGCGATCTTCTCGACGGGCGACGAATTGATGGAGCCGGGTGCGCCGCTTGCCCCCGCTGCGATCTACGACGCCAACCGCGCCTTGCTGCGCGCCATGATCGTCCGGGCGGGAGCGGAGGTGATCGATCTCGGCATCCTGCGCGACGAGCGCGACAGCCTGTCCCGGCAGCTTGCGGAAGCGGCGCGCGGCTGCGACCTCGTGCTCACCTCGGGTGGCGTCTCGACCGGCGAGGAGGATCACGTCAAGGCCGTCGTCGAGCGGGCAGGGGAGCTCGCCTTCTGGCGCATCGGCATCAAGCCGGGCCGGCCGGTGGCGCTGGGTCGGCTCGGTGCCACGCCCTTCATCGGCCTGCCGGGCAATCCCGTCGCCGTCTTCGTCACCTTCGCCTTCGTGGCGCGGGCGATGATCGCGCGGCTCGCCGGCACGGAACCGGCGCGGCCGGTCGCGCTGCCAGTGCGGCTCGGCTTCACCTATCGCAAGAAGGAGGGGCGGCGCGAATATGTACGCGTCTCGCTGGAGCCGGCGGCGGACGGCGTCATGGTCGCCCGCAAGCACCCCCAGGACGGGGCGGGCGTACTGACCTCGCTCACCCGCACGGACGGCCTGGTCGAGCTGGCGGAGGACCTGACCACCATTTCCGAGGGAACGGTGGTGCCCTTCCTCGACTATGGGTTGCTCGTCGGCTGAGCCGGCGGGAGTTCGCGGCGCGTCACTTGCCGTCATTGCGAAAAGCGTCAGCGACGAAGCAATCCAGGGGGGCGTAGAGCGCTACGACACTGGATTGCTTCGCTGGCGCTCGCAATCCGCAATCGGTCAGCCCGGTCTTGTCGGAGAGCGCTCAGTCGCGCCGGAACACGACGCTGGCGAGCCAGCCCAGCAGCAGCGCCACCAGCACCGTCACGAGGCCGTACGGCAGCGGAAGCTCATGCGCCGCGGAGGCCAGGCGCTGCTCCATGCCGCTCTTCACCACCTCGAAATTGGTGCTCTGCCGCGCGAGCGGCACGCCGCCGGCATAGAGCACGATGTCGATGTCGTAGGAGCCCGTGGGCGCCGTCGCCGGGACGTTGATCGGTGCGCTGAACAGGGTGCCGGAGAGGAAGGTGACGCCACGATCCTCGGTGGAATAGAGGCCCTTCTCGCTCAGGATGCGGATCAGCCCCTCCTGGAAGCGAGCTGTGGTCGCATCGAGGGCGAAGGGGGCATCCTTCGGCCGCTGGGCGTTCTCCAGCCCGATGCGCTCGCGCCGCGCCACGTCCTCCGTCATGATCTCGCTGAGCGGCCGGTTGCTCGCCACCAGCAGGAAGATCGAGCCCTCGGGGAAGCGCCGCTGGGTGCGGTTGATCCAGATCGGGCCCATCCGCTCCTTTTCGCGCACCAGCAGCATCTGCCGTGGCCCACGAACCGTGACGACGATGTCGTAGGGGTCGCCGCGTGCGGCCGTGCGGCCCTCGCGTTCGACCACGCCGAAAACCGTGAGCTGGCTGCCGGTATAGTTCGAGGTGATCTGGATCTGGTGGCTCGACATCGCCGCGATCAGCGACTCGGCGCGCAGCGGTGCTGTCGCGAAGGCGGCGAGCGCGAGCGCCAGCAGCGCCGCGATGCGTGCGGCCGGGCTCATCGCGGGCTCTCCGTCAGCACGACCGAGAACGGTTCGCCCGGCGGGATGAACAGCTCGATGGCGAAGCGCAGGCCGACCGAGAGGATCAGCAGTGCCAGGAGCAGCCGGAAGGATTCGACGTTCAGGTTTCGCGCCGCGCGCCCGCCGAACTGCGCGCCGATCACGCCGCCGAGCAGCAGCAGCAGCGCCAGAACGAGATCGACCGACTGGTTGGTCAGCGCGTGCAGGATGGTGGCGCCCGACATCGTCACCAGGATCTGGAACAGCGAGGTGCCGACGACGACGGCAGTCGGAATGCGGAAGAAATAGATCAGCGCCGGCACCAGGATGAAGCCGCCGCCGACGCCGAGCACGGCGCCGATGAAGCCGATCACCACGGCGAGCCCCGCGATCGGGATGACGCTGCAATAGAGCTGCGAATGCGGGAAGCGCATCCGCCAGGGCAGGCCCATCCACCAGGGATGCGTTCCCGCCCGGCGCCTGAGCCGCGCGGGCTTCCCCGCCCGGACGCGCATCAGGGCCCGCACGGCGTCGTAGAGCATCAGCCCGCCGATGATGCTGAACAGCGTGACGTAGGACAGCGTGATGACGAGCTCGAGCTGGCCGAGGCGGCGCATCGAGTTGAAGAACAGCACGCCGAGCAGCGTGCCGACGATGCCGCCGGAGACGAGGATGCCGCCGAGCCTGAGGTCCAGCGCACGCCTTCGCCAGTAGGTCAGGACGCCGGTGGTCGACGAGCCGGCGACCTGCGCCGCGACGGTGGCGACGGCGACGGCCGGCGGGATGTCGAGGAAGATCAGCAGCGGTGTCAGCAGGAAGCCACCACCGACGCCGAAGAGTCCGGAGATGAAGCCGACCGCGCCGCTGAGGCCCAGCACCGTCAGGATGCTGATCGGCAGTTCAGCGATCGGTAGGTAGATCTGCACCGCAGCTCCTCATCGAGCGCTGCGCCAATCGAGGAATGGGCGCAGGCTCGTGCGACTATGCGCCGATAGGGTTAAGGCAAGGTGCTCTGGCGGCGGAGCCATGGCACCTCGACCTGCGACCGGCAGGGCGTTCGTCCTGATGGCGCGCCAACGCGTCGAAACCATGACGGGCCGGGCTGTCGCGGGGCTTGCATTCTCCCGAACAGCGCCGTCATTCCGGGCTCAGGCCTGCGGCCTGCCCCGGAAAGACGGAGGGGTTCCTCGCGGAAACGGCCGCACTAGCTGCGCGCCGGTCGGGCGGGCTTCTTCGCGGCGGCCGCCGTCGGCGTCTCGTCCCAGCCCTTGGCGGGCGGCGTGACCTCGTTGGCGGCGAGATCAAGCGTCTTCGGCCGCCAGTTCGCGGCCTCGGCCTTGGCGGCGGCGAGGTCGGTCGTGCCGAGTCGCTGCCCGACTTCGTCTCGCTTGCGGGCGGCGTCTTCGTCGCCCTGGCTCGCGCCCACCGTGAACCAGAGATAGGACTGGGCGAGATCGGGCGGGCCGCCGAGGCCGCGCTCGAGCAGGACCGCGAGATTGTACTGGCTGTCGCGCACGCCGAACTCGGCGGCGCGGCGGAACCACTCGCTGGCCGTGGCGTAGTCGGGCTTCCCGGAAACGCCCTCGGCATGCAGCACGGCGAGATTGTGCATCGCCTTGGCGTTGCCCCGCTCGGCGGCGCGCATGTACCAGACCCGGGCGAGCGAGAGGTCCCGCTCGGTCCCGATGCCCTTCTCGAACATGTTGCCGAGGCGGAACTGCGCCGGCGCGAGACCGGCCACAGCAGCCCGTTCGAACAGGCGCAGCGCGAGCTTGGGATCGCGCGGGGCGCCCTGGCCGTCGGCGGACCGGCTCGCCAGCTCGTAGACGGCGCGGGCGTTGCCCTCGAGGGCCGCCTTGCGCAGGCCGGGGCTGCCGAGGCCGGCCGGCAGTTCGCCGAGGCCGGTCACGGCCTGGACAGGCTCGGGAAGCGGCGCCTCGGCGGCTGCGCTCGCGGGCGGCTGCGGCTGGGCGGTCGCGCTCTCAGCTCCCGGCTGCGGGAGGGCAGCGGCCGGAGTGGGCGACGCCGGGTTCACGGGGCCGGGCGGCAGCGCCGACGACTGGTCGTTGGCCGGCTTTTCGGCCGGCGTCTCGGCCGGTGCCTGCTGCTGCGGGGCGATCGGGCTCTGTACGGCTTCGCCGACATTCGCGCTGCGGGACTTCTTCAGCGTGCCGTTGACGAGATGAGCGGTGCCGAGAGCGAGCACCAGGGCGGCGAGGCCGAGCAGCAGCGGCCGCTTGCGCTTCTCCAGTATCTCCTTGAGCCGGTTGCCGCCCTTTGCGGCTTCCGGTTCGGCGGCGGGAGCGGCGGCGGCTTCCGCGGCGGCCCTTGCGGAACGCCTGGCGGCCGCGATCAGGTTCTGCCGGACCGACTGGGGATCATGCCCGCCGGCGAGAGCGGAGTCGGGGCGCGGCCGGCCGGAGCCCGGCTCCAGCGGCAGGTCCAGGGCAGCTGCGAGCGGCGGCGTGATCGCAGGCTCGGCCTTGGGCGCAGCAGTGCTGCGTCCGGAAGCGGCGATGCGGTCTTCCTTGTCGAGACTCATCGCCGCGGGCATGGCGGGCGCCTTGACGGCAAGCTGCCCGGCGTCGGCGATGCGCGGCGGCATCGGCATGCGTGCGGCAGGCGCGGCAGGCTGCCGGTCCGCGACGAGCTCGGCCTCGAGGCTCGAAAGCCGGGAGATGATTGTCTCGAGCGTCCGATGGACCGCGCCGATCGCATCCTGCGTCTCGCGGCCGCTCGAGACGTGGCTCTGGTGCAGGCCCGAAACCAGCGTGCTGAGTTCGGCGAGGCCGCTTTGCGGCGGCGCCACCCTGCCCAGATGGTCCGACATGGCGGTCCGTGCGGCGCGCGCGGCGGCTTCGGTCGTTTCCTCGCGCATCGAGCGCAGATGTACGACGAGGTCCTGCAGCGTCCGTTCCATGCCGCTCTCGGCGGAGCGCGTCGCGGCGGCTTCGTCGAGCCGCTGGGCAAGCCCGGAGATCTGCTGCTCGAGCGCATCGAAGGCGCCCGAATCCGCGCCGGGCCGGCCGGCTTCGTCGATCTTGTCGGCAAGCTTGCGCAGCATCGCCTCGACTGGCCCGAGATCGACCTGCGCTACGGTCAGGGCCTGGCCCTCGCCGAGCTTATGGACGACGCTGTTCGCGACTGCGAGACTCTCGACGCGCCCGGCCAACGCCTCGATCTGCTGGGTCAGCCCGGCGGCCCCCGTCTCCGTCAGGGCCTCGATGCGGTGCTGCAGCGAATCGATCCGGCTCTCGATCTGGTTGTCCGGGAAGGTGTCGAGCTTGCCAGCAAGACCTTCGATCTGGAGCGAGAGCGCCGCGAGCGGTTCCAGGTCCTGCAATCGTGCCGGCCCGCTTCCCTGGCGGAAGGCATCGCGGATCTCGTCCACCGAGACGGCAAGGCTGCGCAGTTCGTGCCCGTCGGGCTGGTTATCGCGCAGACGGTTGATCTCGAAAGAGAGCCCGGAAACCTGTTGCGACAGTTCGGAAAGCCGGGCTTCCTCGCCGCCCGAGGCGAGCATGTCGCGCAGCTCGCCGATGTCGCGCAGCACGGGGGCGAGCATCGTGCGGTCGCTGCCGCGCGCGGCAAGCGCATCGACCTTGGCGGCCAGATGCGAGATCTCCAGCTCGATCCGCTGATAGCCCTCGTCCGAGCGGTCGCGCGCCAGACGGGACACCTCGGTCTCGATGCGGGCGAGCGGTTTCAGAACCGGGTCGAACCGGTCGCGCTGATCGATGCGCCCGCCAAGCTCGGCGAGCATCGCCTCGATCTGGCCGAACTGCGCTTCGAATGCCGTCGACGCGGGTACGGGCGCAGGCGTTGGCGCGGCCGGACGCTGCCCGCGGGGAGCCTGCGGCGCGATACGGGCACTGAGCTCCCGCAGATCGTCGCGCAGCGCGGCGATCCGGCTCTCGCTCATCGGCTGCTGGCGCGCAGGCGTGGCGTCGTCGCCATCGAGCGTGCGCTGGCGGGTGCGGATGTCGGTCACCGCGGCGGCGAGGCCGTCACGGCTGAAGGCGAGGCGGGGCGCCTGCTCCTGTCGAGCGGCACGAACGGCTAGCGCCTCGCCCGATCCGCGCTCGATCTCAGCGAGGCGATCGCCCATGGTCTTGATGGCGTCGGCGATGACGCTGGTCGCGCGCTCCTGGCGTTCCGCCGCGGCCCGTTCGCCGCTGCTCATCCGGCCTTCGGCCTTCTCGATCCAGCGCGTGATCGATTCGAGCGCACCGGCCGTCCTGGCGCTTGATTCGCGCGTCAGCTTCTCGATGCTCGCGGCCTGGGCGAGAACCGCGTCGATCTCCGAACGCGAAGGCAGGGATGTGCTTCCGCCCGGGCCGACAGGGTGCTGCGGCGCCGTTTCCATCTGGCTCTGGGCGAGACGCGCAAGACGGTCGGACAGCGCGGCGATGTCGAGTTGCTCCGGCGCGGATTCTTCGCCCAGCTTATGGTCCAGCCATTCGCCGAGCGTCATCCCGGCGCGGCGGGCGGCAGCCTTCGCGGCATCGCGGGTACGGGGGTCCACGCCCTTCACGCTCCAGGGCAAGCTATTGGCCATGATCACGCTCGCCTACGGGGGCTTGGGGTCTCGGGCGGAAGGTGCAGGCCCCGAATGCCGCCCCTTCGCCGCGGATTCGGCGACACTTTAAGAAGCGTTGCCGCGCCGGCGACGCCGATCCGCGAGGCCGACTTTTTGGCTGGCGTAGTAAACAGCGGGTTAAAATCCGGCCACGATCCGTTAATTTTGTGCGAACGCCGGCCTGATGGCGCTGCCGGGCAGCCCGCATAACCGTAACTTACCCCACGGCAGGGGGACATTACCTGACGTTAGGGGATGGGCTGACCTATCTCCCGGTCATCGATCGCCGCCGCGTCGCGTTGCCGACGGGCGCCTCATCCACGTCAAGGAATGTACCCAAATGTCACGCCAAAGCAGCGCTATGGCGGCCGCTTCGACTCTTGAAGGCCGCTCGATCAACGTCGTCGAATCGGAGGATGCCGGCGGCTTCACCATCAGCGATCTCGCCCGTGACTTCAGCGTGACGCTGCGCACGCTGCGCTTCTACGAGTCACGCGGCCTGCTCTCGCCGGCTCGCTCCGGCATGACCCGCATCTATTCCGGCCGCGACCGGGCCCGGCTCGCGCTGATCCTCAAGGGCAAGCAGCTCGGCTTCACCCTGGTCGAGATCCGCGCGATGCTCGCCAATGAGGAGAAGAAGGGCGCCGAGGCCGGTGCGGCCAGCGTCGGCGGGCTGCAGCTCAGCCGTGAGCAGGTCGTCGAGCAGCTTGAGCTGCTGCGCGCGCAGCGCGAAGAGATCGACAGCGCCATCGCCGAGCTCGAGGCCTCGGCCGCGCGCTTCGCCAAGAGCTGACTTCCAAGAGCTGCGCTCCAAGGCTGAGTCTCGAGGGCGGTCGCGCCCGGACATCCAGGCTCGTCATGACAAAGCCTCGGCCTCCCGGCCGGGGCTTTTTTCTGTTTTGGGCCCCTGCCAGGCGTGCGTCGCGGACGTGGCCGCGCAAAGTTCCCGCCTGCCCCTTTGCGATGGCGTCGGAATAGTTTATATATGAACAATAAGGTAGCCTGCACGAGCGGGCGGCAGCGTCAGGGAGGAAAAGCGCCATGCCGGTCTACAAGGCCCCCGTCGAGGACACGCTCTTTCTCCTGAACGACGTCTTCAACATCGGCCGCTACAACAACCTGCCGGGCTTCGCGGATGCCACGCCGGACGTGCTGGAGGCGGTGCTGAGCGAGGGGGCGAAGGTCTGCGAGGAGATCCTCCAGCCTTTGAACATGTCGGGCGATCGCGAGGGCTGCGTGCGCCATCCCGATGGCACGGTCTCGACCCCGAAGGGCTTCAAGGCGGCGCACGAGGCCTATGCCGGCGCCGGCTGGATCGGTCTGGCCATGGACCCGGAGTATGGCGGCCAGGGCCTGCCCTACACGCTGGGCGCCGTGATGAACGAATATTCCTCCGCGGCCAACATGGCTTTCGCGATGTATCCGGGCCTCACCATGGGTGCGATCGCGGCGCTCCATGTCCATGGCAGCGACGAGCAGAAGCGCATCTATCTTCCGAAGATGATCGAGGGCGTCTGGTCGGGCACGATGAACCTGACCGAGCCGCATTGCGGCACGGATCTAGGCCTGATCAAGACCAAGGCCGTGCCGCAGGCTGACGGCTCCTACGCCATCACCGGCACCAAGATCTTCATCTCGGCCGGCGAGCAGGACATCACCGAGAACATCATCCATCTCGTGCTCGCCCGCATCGAAGGCGCGCCGGCCGGCACCAAGGGCATCTCGCTCTTCGTCGTGCCGCGCAACGCGATCGGCGCGGACGGCTCCATCGGCGCGAACAACCACGTCTCCTGCGGCTCGATCGAGCACAAGATGGGCATCCACGGCAACGCGACCTGCGTCATGAATTATGACGGCGCGCAGGGCTGGCTCATCGGCACGGAGAACAAGGGCCTCAACGCCATGTTCGTGATGATGAACGAGGCCCGCCTCGGCGTCGCGATCCAGGGGCTGGCCCAGTCCGAGGTCGCCTATCAGAACGCCGTCGCCTATGCGAAGGAGCGCCTGCAGGGCAGGGCGCTGACCGGCCCGAAGGCCGCCGACAAACCGGCCGACCCGATCATCGTCCACCCGGATGTCCGCCGCACGCTGATGTCGATCAAGGCCTTCAACGAGGCCGCGCGCGCCTTCATGCTCTGGAACGCGATCCAGTCCGACGTCGCGCATCGCTCTGGCGACGCGGCCGAGCGTCAGGCAGCTGAGGACCAGCTCGGCCTGATGACGCCGGTGCTCAAGGGCGTGCTCACCGACATCGGCTTCGACAATGCGGTGAAGGCCCAGCAGATGTTCGGCGGCCATGGCTATATCGCCGAGCACGGCATGGAGCAGTTCGTGCGCGACGCCCGAATCGCCATGATCTATGAGGGCGCCAACGGCGTGCAGGCGATGGACCTCGTCGGCCGCAAGCTCGGCCGCGACGGCGGGCGCGCGGTGATGGCCTTCTTCAATGAGGTCGGCGGCTTCCTCAAGGAGAACGTCGAGGACGAGGCGCTGAAGCCTCTGCTCGGGCCTCTCCAGGTCTCATTGGGCCACCTGCAACAAGCGGCGATGTGGTTCATGAACAACGCCCTCGCCAAGCCCGACAATGCCGGCGCGGGCGCGACCGATTTCATGCACCTGCTCGGCCTGGTCTCGCTCGGCTACATGTGGGCGCGGATGGCGAAGGTCGCGCAGGACAAGCTCGCGGCCGGCGCCGACGGCGCGAGCGAGCGGCTGAACGCCAAGCTGGTGACGGCGCGCTTCTTCATGGAGCGCAGCCTGCCAGAGACGGCGGCGCATCTGGCCCGGATCACCTCGGGCGCGGATTCGACTATGGCGCTGAGCGCGGACCAGTTCTGAACACGCGGTCATGGTCGGGCTTGACCCGACCATCTCTTGCAGAACCCGCTGGATGACGAGATGGTCGGGGCAAGCCCGACCATGACGTCCGGCACGAGAACGAGCCGCTTGGCAGCGGTCAGCCCGGGAGGCCCTCGATGGCAGACGCATTCATCTACGACCATGTCCGCACGCCGCGCGGCAAGGGCAAGCCTGACGGCTCCCTGCACGAGGTCACGGCGATCGAACTCGGCACCCAGGCGCTCCGCGCCATCAAGAGCCGCAACGATCTCGATCCGAAGCTGGTCGAGGACGTCGTCTTCGGCTGCGTCGACCCGGTCGGCGAGGCCGGCGCCGACATCGCCCGCACGGTCGCGCTCAAGGCCGGCTACGGCAAGGAGGTGCCGGGTGTGCAAATCAACCGCTTCTGCGCCTCGGGTCTCGATGCGGTGAATCTCGCTGCGGCGCAGGTGATGTCCGGCCAGAAGGAGATGGCGATCGGCGGCGGCGTCGAAAGCATGAGCCGCGTCGGCATGGGCGCCTCGGGCTTCGCCATCGCCTGCGACCCTTCCGTCGCCATCGATACCTATTTCATGCCGCAGGGCGTGTCGGCCGATCTGATCGCGACGAAATACGGCTTCTCTCGCGACGATGTCGATGCCTATGCCGTGCGCTCGCACAAGCGCGCCGCCGCCGCCTGGGAGGCCGGCCGCTTCAAGAACTCGGTGATCCCGGTCACCGACGTCAACGGGCTGATCCTGCTCGACCGCGACGAGACCATCCGCCCCAGCACCGACATGCAGGCGCTTGCCGCGCTGAAGGCCTCCTTCGTCCAGATGGGCGAGATGGGCGGCTTCGATGCCGTCGCGACGGCGGCTCATCCGGATGTCGAGTTCGTCAACCACGTCCATCACGCCGGCAACTCGTCCGGCATCGTCGACGGTGCGGCGGCGGTCCTCGTCGGGTCGAAGAAGGTCGGCCGGGCCGCCGGTCTCAAGCCCCGGGCCCGCATCAAGGCCTTCGCGACCATCGGCTCCGACCTCGCTTTGATGCTGACCGGGCCGGTCGACGTCACCGAACTGGTCCTGCGCAAGGCCGGCATGACCATCGACGACATCGATCTGTTCGAGCTGAACGAGGCCTTCTCCTCGGTCGTGCTGCGCTACCAGCAGGCCTTCGACATCGACGACGAAATCCTGAACGTGAATGGCGGCGCGATCGCGATGGGTCACCCGCTCGGCGCGACCGGGGCGATGGTCCTCGGTACAGCCCTCGACGAGTTGGAGCGCACGGACAAGAGCACCGCGCTGGTGACGCTCTGCGTCGCCGCCGGCATGGGCGTCGCCACCATCATCGAGCGGGTTTGAGGAGAATGACGATGAACCTCACCAATTTCCGCTTCGAGACCGATTCCGACGGCATCGCGACCCTGACGTGGGACATGCCGGAGCGCTCGATGAACGTCATTACACCCGAGGTGATGGCCGAGCTCGACCAGGTCGTCGACAAGGTCGCCGCCGACGAAGCCATCAAGGGCTGCGTCATCGTCTCCGGCAAGGAGAGCTTCTCCGGCGGCGCCGACCTCACCATGCTCCAGGGCCTGCGCGACCTCTATATCCGCCTCGCCAGGGAAAAGGGCGAGCAGGTCGCGATGCAGAGCTTCTTCGATGAGAGCCGCAAGCTCAGCCAGCTCTACCGCAAGCTCGAAACCTGCGGAAAGCCCTTCGCCGCCGCCATCCATGGCGTCTGCCTCGGCGGCGCCTTCGAGCTCGCGCTCGCCTGCCAGCTGCGCGTCGTCTCGGATGATGCCTCGACCCGCGTCGGCCTGCCCGAGATCAAGGTCGGGCTGTTTCCGGGAGCCGGCGGCACCCAGCGCGTCGCGCGCCTGATGCAGACTGGCGACGCGCTGCAGATGATGTTCAAGGGCGAGCAGCTGAAGGCGCTGCCGGCCCGCAATATGGGCCTCGTCCACGCGGCCGTGCCGCGGGACCAGATGGTGGCCGCCGCCAAGGAGTGGCTCAAGGCCAATCCGCAGGCCAAGGCGCCCTGGGACGACCCGAAGTTCAAGCTGCCCTCGAACAAGGTCTATTCGCCGGCCGGCATGCAGATCTGGCCGCCTGCCTCCGCGATCTATCGCCGCGAGACCAACGACAACTATCCGGCCGCCCGCGCGATCCTCTCGTCCGTCTATGAGGGGCTGCAGCTCCCGATCGACCTCGGACTTAAGGTCGAGAGCCGCTACTTCGCAAAGATCCTGCGGACGAAGGAGGCGGCCTCGATGATCCGCTCGCTCTTCGTCTCGATGCAGGAGCTGAACAAGGGCGCGCGCCGTCCGGCCGATATCCCGCCGAGCAAGCTGAAGAAGGTCGGCGTCGTCGGCGCCGGCTTCATGGGCGCCGGCATCGCCTATGTCACGGCGCAGGCCGGCATCGAGGTGGTGCTCGTCGACCGTGACCAGGAGGCCGCCGACAAGGGCAAGGCGCATTCGCACAAGCTCGTCTCCGACCAGATCAGCAAGGGCCGCGCCAAGACGGCCGACCGCGACGCGCTGCTCGGCCGGATCACCGCGACCGCCGACTATGCCGCTCTCAAGGGCTGCGACCTCGTCATCGAGGCCGTCTTCGAGGATCCGAAGATCAAGGCCGAGGTCATTGCCAAGGTCGAGGCCGTGGTCGGCCCGAAGACGATTTTCGGCTCCAACACCTCGACATTGCCGATCACCGGCCTCGCCCAGACCAGCCAGCGGCCGCAGAACTTCATCGGCGTGCATTTCTTCTCGCCGGTCGAGAAGATGCTGCTGGTCGAGGTCATCATGGCGAAGAAGACCGGCAAGAAGGCGCTCGCCATGGCGCTGGACTATGTCCGCGCCATCAAGAAGACGCCGATCGTCGTCAACGACACGCGCGGTTTCTACGCCAATCGCTGCGTCGGCAACTACATCCGCGAGGGCCACCTCATGCTGATGGAGGGCGTGCCGCCGGCGATGATCGAGGCCGCCGGCAAGCAGGCCGGCATGCCGGTCGGCCCGCTTTCGCTGAACGACGAGGTCGCGGTCGATCTCGCCTGGAAGGTGCTGAAGGCGACGAAGGCCCAACTCGGCGAAGGCGCGGTCGATCCGGCGCAGGAGAAGCTGCTCTCCGACATGGTCGAGAAGCACGGCCGCCTCGGCCGCAAGAACGGCAAGGGCTTCTACGACTATCCCGAAGCCGGCCCCAAGCGGCTCTGGCCCGGCCTTGCCGATCTCGTCGGGAAGCAGCTCGATCCCGAGCAGGTCGACATGGCGGAGCTGAAGAACCGCCTGCTCGTCACCCAAGCGCTCGAGGCCGCGCGCACCTATGAGGAAGGCGTCGTCACCGATCCGCGCGAGGCCGATGTCGGCTCGATCATCGGCTTCGGCTTCGCGCCCTATTCGGGCGGCACGCTCTCCTTCATCGACAATATGGGCGCGGCAGCCTTCGTGAAGCTCTGCGAGGCGCTGGCGAAGAAGCATGGCGAGCGCTTCAAGCCCAACCGCCAGCTCAAGCGCATGGCCAAGACCGGTGAGAGCTATTACGGCGCGGCCGCGGCCAAGGTCGCCGCCTGAACATGGCGTTCTGACCATGGCGATCCTGCCGATCGTCCGGTTCCCCGACCCGCGTCTGCGCGCGGTCGCGGAGCCGGTCGAGCATTTCGACGACGCTCTGAACCGCCTTGCGGAGGATCTGCTGGAGACGATGCGGGCCGCGCCCGGCATCGGCATCACCGCGCCGCATCTCGGCGTGATGCGGCGGCTGGTTGTGCTGGAACTCGCGCCGGGGGAGGTCTCGACCTACGTCAACCCGGTGCTGCTCTGGTCCTCGCCGGAGACGCAGCGCGCCACCGAAGGCAGCGTCTCGATGCCGGGCGTCACCGAGGAGATCGAGCGTGCCGCCCGCATCCGCCTCACCTACCGGGACCTCGACGGCAACGAGCGGACGGAGGAGGCGGACGGCTTCCGCGCCGTCTGCCATCTGCACGAGATCGACCAACTCGACGGCATCTTCTGGATCGACCGCCTGTCGCGCCTCAAGCGCGACAGGGTGATTGCGCGCTACAACAAGCTGCGGCGAGGGGAGCCCCCTACTTCTTGACGAGCGGGCACTCGCCATCGGCCAGCGGCCGGAAGGCCTGGTCGCCGGGGATCGTGCGGATCAGCTTGAGGTAGTCCCAGGGGTACTTGGACTCCGACGGCTTCTTGACCTCGAGCACATACAGGTCGTGCACCATGCGGCCATCCTCGCGGATCACGCCGTTCTTGGCGAAGAAGTCGTTGACCGGCGTCGCCTTCATCTGCGTAGCGACCTTCTCGGTCTCCGCGGTGCCGACAGCCTTCACGGCGTTGAGATAGTGCAGGATCGAGGAGTAGGTGCCGGCCTGGCCCATGGTCGGCATCGCCTTGTGGCGCTCGAAGAAGCGCTTCGACCAGGCACGGGTCTCCTCGTTGAGGTCCCAGTAGAAAGCCTGGGTCAGGATCAGCCCCTGCGCATCCTGCAGGCCGATGGCGTGGATGTCGGTGATGTGGAGATACAAGCCGGCAAGCTTGGTGCCGGTCTGCGGCAGGCCGAATTCCGTCGCCTGCTTGATGGTGGCGATCTGGTCGGCGCCCGAGGAGGCGATGCCGACCATCTTGGCGCCTGAGTTCTGCGCCTGCAGCAGATAGGAGGAGAAGTCGCTGGTGCCCTGCGGATGCTTGACGCCGCCGACGATCGTGCCGCCGGCCTTCTTCACCGCATCGGAAGTGTCGCGCTCCAGCGCATGCCCGAAGGCGTAGTCGGCAGTGATGAAGAACCAGGGGCCTTCCTTGGCAAGCGGCAGCCCGGTGCCGACCGCCAGCGCATAGGTGTCATAGGTCCAGTGGATGCCGGTCGGCGCGCAGAACTTGCCGGTGAAGTCGGAGGAGCCGCCGGTCGAGGCCAGGACGAGCTTGTTCTTGCGCCGGCCGATCTCCTGGATGCCAAGCAGCACCGACGAGGTGGGGATGTCGGCGATCACGTCGACGCCGTCCTCGTCGATCCATCGGTTGACCAGCGCCGAGCCGACATCCGGCTTGTTCTGGTGGTCGCCGGCGAGGATCTCGATCTTGCGGCCGAGCACTTCGCCGCCGAAATCCTCGACCGCCATCTGCGCGGCGATGACCGAGCCCGGGCCGGCCATGTCGGCATAGATGCCGGCCATGTCGTTGAGAACGCCGATGCGCAGGGGTTTCTGTGACTGGGCGAAGGCCGAGCCGGTTAAGGCGGGAACGAGAAGCGCGGCGAGGCCGGCGGCGGCGAGACGAAGCGACATGATGATCCGGAGAGGGCTGCGGAGGGAGCGCAGGCTCTACGGAATGGTCGCAGGGAGGGTCAAGCATTCGTTCTGAATAAAGAACGATAAGCAAAGACATTGTTCGCCATAGAGAACAAGAATCTACACGCGTTGTCGCGGGTGGTGATTTATTCCCCCGCGTGGCACCGCCTTGCGCCGCCATTGCAAAAGCGGGCCTCGCCCCCTTCGAAATGACGGCGCAATTCGTCGAGACAAATGCGCCTCAGTTCGCCACGGCGCGGATCACCGCGCGCAGCTTGCCGATCAGCTCCTCGATCTGGCTCTCGGTGATGATCAGCGGCGGCGAGAAGGCGATCGTGTCGGCGGCGGTGCGGATCATCAGCCCGTGCTCGTGGAAGGCGCGGTCGATCACCTCGAAGCCGCGCTTGCCGACGCCCTCGGCGCGCGGCGCGAGATCGACCGCGCCGACGAGGCCGAGCGTGCGGATGTCGACGACGTTCGGCTCGCCCTTCAGGCTCATCACGGCGTCGGCCCAGGCATCTTCCAGGCTGCGCGCCCGCTCGAACAGACCTTCCTCGCGATAGATGTCGAGCGCGGCGAGACAGGCGGCGGCCGCGAGCGGATGGCCCGAATAGGTGTAGCCGTGGAACAGCTCGATGACGTTGTCCGGGCCGTTCATGAAGGCGTCGTAGATGTGCTTGCGCACGATCACGCCGCCCATCGGCACGGTGCCCGAGGTCACGCCCTTGGCGAAGGTGATCATGTCGGGGATCACGCCGTAGCGCTCGGCGGCGAAGGCGAAGCCGAGGCGGCCGAAGCCGGTGATGACCTCGTCGAAGATCAGCAGGATGCCGTGCTTGTCGCAGAGCTCGCGCAGGCGCTTGAGGTAGCCCTTCGGCGGCGGCAGCGCGCCGGTCGAGCCCGCCATCGGCTCGACGATCACGGCGGCGATGGTCGAGGCGTCGTGCAGCGCGACGATGCGTTCGAGATCATCGGCGAAATGCGCCCCGTATTCCGGCTCGCCCTTGCTGAAGGCCTGCTTTTCGCGGTCATAGGTGTGGGCGATGTGGTCGACGCCGGTGAGCAGCGAGCCGAAGAACTTGCGGTTGTTCGACATGCCGCCGACCGAGATGCCACCGAAGCCGACGCCATGATAGCCGCGCTCGCGGCCGATCAGCCGGGTCTTCGCGGCCTTGCCCGAGACGTTCCAGTAGGCCAGCGCGATCTTGAGTGCCGAGTCCGCCGCTTCCGAGCCTGAGCCGGCGAAGAAAACGTGGTCGAGGTCGCCCGGTGCCAGAGCGGCGATGCGGGCTGCGGCAGCGAAGACCTTCGGATGGCCGTACTGGAAGGATGGGGCGTAGTCGAGGTCGCGCGCCTGGGCCTGGATCGCCTGGATGATGGGCTCGCGCGAATGGCCGGCATTGCAGCACCAGAGCCCGGCCGTGCCGTCCATCACCGGCTTTCCCTCGGGAGTATAGTAGTACATTCCCTCGGCCCGTGCGACCATCCGCGGGTTCGTCTTGAACGCGCGGTTCGCGGTGAACGGCATCCAGTAGGCTTCGAGGTCGTTCGGCGTCGAGATCGGGGAGGGCGCTGCGGTCATCGGATCATCCTGGGATTAATCTTCCTTCAACCTAACAGTCCGACACCGGGTGTAAATTGCCCGCACGTCGCGACGCATCTGCGCGCAGCGAGAATCGTCGGGCTTCTCTCGCGAAAGGGTGACGTTGGGTCGCTTCTGGCGTAGGCTGAACAAGGGGCGAAAGCTGGACCCGACCCCCATGGTTGAAGGCGACGCATTGCCGGAGCGGCCGGGAGACGGGTTCCCGACGCATATCCGCGCCGGGCTGGCGCGGGTTCTCGCATCCGATGCGTTTCGGGCTGCGCCGCAGCTCTCCGCCTTTCTGGGCTTCGTCGTCGAGAGCGCTCTCGAAGGCCGCGGCGCCGAGCTGAAAGGCTACACCATCGCCGTCGAGGCCTTTGGCCGGTCGGCCGATTTCGATCCGCAGTCGGACCCGATCGTTCGCGTCGAGGCCGGCCGCCTGCGCCGGGCGCTGGCCCAGTACTATGCCGGCGAAGGTGCCGATGATCCGGTCAGGATTTCGATGCCCGTCGGAGCATATATCCCGGTCTTCGATCTGGCCGGCGCTGCGCCTGGAGCCGGCGAGGATCGGGCGGAGCCTGCTGCGGAAGCGGCCGCCGCGCCGCTCTCCGAGCCCGCCGGCGATGTGGCGCCGGTTCCGGCACGGCCGCGATTCACCGGGGCCTGGAAGCGCTGGTCCGTCCTGCTTGGCGTCGGGTTCTGCGCCGTCCTGGCGTTCGCGGCGGCATGGCACTTTGGCTGGCCGGCCGCGACGCCGCGCCATCAGGCGGCGTCGGTGCTGGCGGCTGGCTCCGAGCCGCCCGCTCCGCGGCAGGCCGTGCCGGGAGCGCCGCTGCAGGTGACGGTCGTGGCCGTCCTGCTTCCGGAACTTTCGGCCGATCCGAAGCTCGGCGCGCTCGCGCAGCGGTTCTCGCGCTTCCTCGTCGATGCGTTGACCAGGTTCGACGACCTCCTCACCGTCAAGGCGCCGCCCGCCGGCGAGGCCGCGCCCGCCGATGCAGACTACGTCTTCGAGATGACGGCCCAGGCGATCGACGGCACGCTCGAGAGCTTCGGGCGGCTCCGTTCGGTTCGCGACGGCCGAATCGTCTGGTCGTCCTCCTCGTCGCGGGCGCTGAGCGCCGAGGACGGCGATCTGCCCGAGCTCGCCCGGCGCGTGGCGATCCGGCTGGCCGAGCCCTTCGGCATCATCCACGCCGATATCCGCCAATACGCGCAGCCCGGGACGATGCGCTGCCTCTATCAGGCGATCGATGTCCGCCGTACGCTGAAGCCCGAGGACCATCTCGCGGCGCGCAAATGCCTCGAGGAACTGGTTGATCGGGATCCAACCTTCTTCCCGGCCTGGGTGCAGCTCGCCTTCCTCGCTTTGGGCGAATACAGCAGCGGGCTCAATCCGCTGCCGGGTCCGCCGCTGGACCGGGCGCTGGCCGCAGCCCTGACAGCGGTCCGGCTGGCGCCCTCGAGCGGGCGGGCCCAGCAGGTCATGATGGACGTCCTGTTCGCGCGCGGCGCGACGGAGGAGGCGATCAAGGCCGGGCAGAGCGCTCTGGTCCTCAACCCCTACGACTCGGACATCAAGGCCGCGCTCGGCGCGCGCTACATCCAGATCAACCGGCCGGCGGAAGGGTTGCAGCTCATGCAGCGCGCGATCGAGCTCAGCGCCGGGCGCCCGCCCGCCTATGATTTCTACGCCCTGCTCGGCGCCTATCTGCTTGGTGACAAACAGGTTTCGCAGAGCTACGGCGCCTTTCTGGCAGCGGGGGACGACGTCTACGCCCTGCTTGGCCGGGCCTTGCTCGCTGCCCAGGCTGGCAACGAGGCCGAAAAGGCCGAGGCCGTCATGGCGCTGGGGAAGAACTTCCCGCTCTTCGCGATCGATCCCCGGCTCTGGATGATGCGTAGGGGCTTCCGCCCGGAGGTGGTCGATCGGCTCGTCGCCGATATCGCCCTGGCGCCCCCCTGAGGCCGGCCGCAATTTCCCCAGCCCTCATCCTTTCAGACAGCCCTTCGGGCTTCTTCATCCCCACGCCGTCATTCCGGAGCGGCGCCGCCGGCGCGGCCTGTCGGAAGACGGCGAGCTTGTTGACAGGCCGTCGCAGATTCTTGGGATTGCGCGATTTGATTCAGGCCAGTCTTTCAGGATGAGGGCGCGCGTTTCCAGGCGGGCTCCAAGGCCGGGAAATGCACGTCCGGTCTGGTCCAGGGATTTTCGCGCATGCCGAGCATGCGCAAATCCTCGCTTGCAGCCTGGCGCAAGGGTACTCTCGCCAAAGTGGTGTGATTCGCCCTCCCGTCCGATCAACCTTGCCGTGCGATCAGCTGCCTTGGCCCGTCTCCGACCGAATGCCCTGCATCCCCTCGCCAGCGCCGTAGCCGGGCTGTCCGCGGGCGCGGTCCTGATGCTTCTGATGCCGGCTCCCCTCGGCAGCGCGCTCGGCCTGCTGCTGGCCGGCGCGGGCGCATTCGGCTCGACCCTGCTGTATGAGCGCCGTGGTCTTGCGCAGCGCGAGCAGGTTCTGGCCGCCGTCGGCGAGGTCAAGGTCCGGCTCGCGACCAACGCCATCCGCATCGATTCCCTGTCGCAGAGGGTCGAGCAGATGCCGATGCGCGAGGCCGATGCGGTTCCGGCACGTGCCGCCATCAACGAGCTGACGGCCGAGGTCGGCCTGCTCGGCGATCTGATCCATCAGGTCGCGACGACTTTGGCCGATCACGATGCCGCACTCGCGAGCGTCCAGTCGCGGCTCGCGGCCGCCGCGCCCGTGCCTGCCCTGGCCCCCGTCCCGGTCATCGATCCGGAGGTCGCGCGGCAGGAACGCCTGCGCGCGCAGGCAGCCGAGCGGGCCGAGGCCGCCCGGCAGGCCGAGGATAAGGCCGCAGCCGAGCGAGCCGCCGTCATCGGGACCGCGCTGTCCGAGGGCAAGGTCGAGGTGCATCTGCAGCCGATCGTGCAGCTGCCGCAGCGGCGCACCCGCGGCTACGAGGCGCTGGTCCGCCTGCGGCTCGACGAGAACACGCTGCTGCTGCCGCATGAATTCCTCTCCATCATCGAGGAGCGTGGTTTCGGGCCGACACTCGACGCGCTCGTGCTGACACGCGCGCTCGCCATCGCCCGGCATCTCGGCTCGAAGGAGGGCGAGCTCTTCGTCTCCTGCAATTTCAGCCAGGCGACCTGGAACTCGTCGAAGGCGCTGGCGACGCTGTCGCGCATCCTCGACAAATATCGCGAGCATACCGGCCACCTCATCGTCGAGATGCCGCAGACCGTCTTCCGCGGCCTCGACCCGACGAGCCTGGGACTGCTCGGCGCGATGTCGGCCAATGGCGTGCGCTTCGCCCTCGACCAACTTGTCGATTTGCGCCTCGATCCGATCGCGCTGTTCGACCGCGGCATCTGCTTCGTCAAGGCGCCGGCTGCGCTGCTGATGGAGCATGCCGATGGCCATGCCGCGACGGATATCGCCGCCGGCGATCTTTCTATGCTGCTGGCGCGCGCCTCCGTCGTGCTGATCGCCGAGCAGGTCGAAGACGATCCGATGGTTGCCGACATGATCGATCTCGGCGTGATGATGGGGCAGGGGCTGGTCTTCTCGCCGCCTCGACCGGTCAAGCCGGATGTCTTCGCGGAGCCGGCCGCCGCCCCGGTCCCGGCTGCTGCGCCCGAACCGCCCCCTCCGCTGCCGGAGCCGCGCCCCGCCGCCGAGATCATCGGCTATCCAGCGCCTCCCCCGGCCCCGGAGGCGCCGCCTGCGCGGGTCTCCTTCCGTTCCGTCCTGCGCCGCGCCAGCGCCTGAAGCAATGGTGCCTGCGGTTCCGGCAGGGCGCCGTCGCATCGCCGCGGGTGCCGCGGACCGCCCGATGCTGTAGAGCGATGCCACCCGCCCGAGCCGCCAAAGGGAGTGACACGCCTTGCCGCCATCCGAGATCGCCACCACCCGGCCCCTTCCGGGCTATTCCGAGATCGCCGATCGCTTCGATCTGTGCCTCTGCGATGTCTGGGGTGTCGTCCATAACGGCGTCGCGCCCTTCGCCGGGGCGGTCGAGGCGCTGGTCGCGATGCGCGCACGCGGCACCACCGTGGTGCTCGTCACCAACGCGCCGCGCCCGAGCGCCGCGATCGAGCGCCAGCTCGCCGGCCTCGGCGTTCCGCAAGCGGCCTGGGACGCGATCGTGACCTCCGGCGATGTCTGCCGCGCCCTGATTCAGGCGCGCGCCGGCCGGCCGATGTTCCGGCTCGGCCCCGATCGCGACCTGCCGCTGATCGCGGGGCTCGATGCGCCCGAGGCCGGACCGGATGAGGCGGACTACGTGCTCTGCACCGGCCTGTTCGACGACGAGAAGGACACGGCCGAAACCTATTCCGGGCTGCTGGCCGGCTTCGCGGCGCGCGGCCTCGAGATGATCTGCGCCAATCCCGATCTGGTGGTCGAGCGCGGTGGCCGCATCGTGCCCTGCGCCGGCTCGGTCGCGCTGGCCTATGAGGAATTGGGCGGCAAGGCGGTCTATGCCGGCAAGCCTCACCGGCCGATCTACGAGGCGGCGCTGGCGCTGGCCGAGGGCAAGCGTGGCGTTCCGATTGCGCGGGACCGTATATGCGCCATCGGCGACGCGATCCGCACCGATATCGCCGGCGCCGATGCCTTCGGCGCGACCGGCATCATGGTGCTGGCGGGCATCCATGCCCAGGACCTGATGGAGGCATCCTGGGACGAGCGGCACGGCTGGTTCGGACGGCAGAGCCACCGCCCGGCCTATGCGTTGCCGCATCTGGTGTGGTGAGCCGTAAGGCGCTCAGGCAGCGCAGACGGACTCGATCTTCGTCTTCAGCGTCTGGGCGTTGAACGGCTTGACGATGTAGTTGTTCACCCCGGCCTTCTTGGCGGCGATGACGTTCTCGGTCTTGGATTCGGCCGTGACCATGATGAAGGGCGTGCTGGCGAGGGCATCCTCCTCGCGCACGCGCCGCAGCAGCTCGAAGCCCGTCATCGGCTCCATGTTCCAGTCGGAGATTACGAGCCCGTACTGCTTGCCGCGCATCTTGGCGATCGCAGCCTGCCCGTCCGAGGCATCGTCGACATTCTCGAAGCCAAGCTGCTTCAGCAGGTTGCGGATGATCCGGACCATGGTCTGGTAGTCGTCGACCACGAGGATGGGCATGGACGGGTCGAGAGCCATTGCGTTGCTCCAGGCAGAGATTACGGCGTCGGGCAACCCGCGCCGCGCCGCCCCTGCCGGGGCAGCGGCTATCGATCGCCTGATAGCGCCCCCGGCTTTCAAAGCGGTTAATTCGATACCGGACTGACCCAGCGTAAGTGTTTTTTGCAGTGCAGCACGAAAGTCCAATGGCCGGCCCGCCGCCATTATGCGACTCTTGGTCAGGACAGATCGAGCCGGGCCGAGAACTCTCGATGTCGCGCCCGTGGCGAAGGCAAGCCCCATGAACGACGCTCTCTATACCGTCCACGCTTTCGAGGACCTCGTCCTCGGTCAGAGCGAAAGCCTGATGCGCACGGTGATGGAACGCGACGTCTCGCTCTTCGCCGACCTCTCCGGCGATGCGAACCCGATCCATCTTTGCGATCGCTATGCCGCGGGCACGAAATTCGGCCAGCGCATCGCCCATGGCATGCTGACCGCAAGCCTGGTCTCGGCCCTGCTCGGCACGCGCCTGCCCGGGCCGGGCGCCGTCTATCTCTCGCAGACCCTGACCTTCCTGGCGCCAGTCAAGATCGGCGATGTCGTCACCGCCCGGGTCGAGGTCGCCGAGCTGGTGGCCGAGCGCCGCCGCGTCCGGCTGTTCTGCGAGTGCCTGGTCGACGGCAAGCCGGTTCTGGAGGGAGAGGCCTGGGTCGCCATGCCGCCGGCGCGCCCCGCCGCTTGACCCGGCCGGCTTGACGCCTCCGCCGCGTCTGGCCAATGACGGGGCTGTCCGGCGGCTGCCGGGCGCCCGGACCTTCCTGCTCGATGACCTCCACCACCGCAGACGCGCATTCGACCTTCGTGCTCGACCTCGACAAGCCGCTGCCTGCCGCCCTGCGCGGCGCGGTGATCGCGCTCGGCAATTTCGACGGCGTGCATCGCGGCCATGCCGAGCTCGCCCGCGTCGCCCGCGAGATGGCGTCGCAGCGCGGCGCGCGGGCCGCGGCGCTGACATTCGAACCGCATCCGCGCAGCGTCTTCCGCCCTGAGCAGCCGGTCTTCCGGCTGACGCCGCCCGTGGTGAAGGCCGAGCTTCTTGCCGGGCAGGGGCTGCCCCTGACCTTCGTGCTGCCCTTCGACCGCGACATCGCCGCGATCCATGCCGAGGCCTTCATCGACGATCTCCTGCTGGGCCGTCTCGGAGCGGGCGGGCTGGTCTGCGGCTACGACTTCCATTTCGGCCAGGGCCGCAGCGGTTCGCCGGAAATGCTCGAGGCGCGCGCGATGCGCGCCGGCGTGCCGGTCGCGGTCGTGCCGCCCTATTCCTGGCATGGCGAGCCCGTCTCCTCGACGCTGATCCGCGCAGCGCTGGAGCAGGGCGACGTCGCCCGCGCCGCCGAATTCCTCGGCCGGCCCTGGTTCGTGCGTGGCGCCGTCGCCCATGGCGACAAGCGCGGGCGCGATCTCGGCTATCCCACGGCCAACATGCATCTGCCCCGCGATTGCCGCCTGCGTCACGGCATCTATGCGGTGCGAGTGCGGATCGACGCCGTCTGGCATGACGCCGTCGCCAGCTTCGGCAGCCGCCCGACCTTCGACGACGGCGCGCCGCGGCTGGAAACCTTCGTCTTCGATTTCGCGGGCGACCTCTATGGCAGGAAGATCGATGTCGCCTTCGTCGCCTGGCTGCGCGGCGAGGCGAAGTTCGATAGCCTCGAGGCCCTGATCGTGCAGATGGACGCCGACAGCCTGGCGGCTCGCGACATCCTGGCCGGCACGCCGCACTTCCTTCCGTAACGCGCGCCTGCTAGAAGCCGCTCATGCTCGCCTTTTGCGCCCAGATCATCGATGTTTTCCGGCGAATTACGGGCCCGGCTGCCGCCCTGCGCTGATGCGTGGGCGCTTGCGCAAGCCGGGTGACGATCGCTTCTCCTGATTTACTCAGCGGATCGGCGCCAAGCCAGGCAACCATGGCAGGCTCATCCGCATTGCCCGAGCCGGACCATGACCGACAAGCACGCCGAAAAGACCGAAGCCGTCGACTATTCTCAGACGCTGTTCCTGCCGCAGACCGAGTTCCCGATGCGCGCCGGCCTGCCGCAGCGCGAGCCCGAGCTGCTCGCGCGCTGGGCCAAGATCGACCTCTACCGCAAGCTGCGCGAGGCCGGCCAGGGTCGCGACCGCTTCGTCCTGCATGACGGCCCTCCCTATGCCAACGGCAACATCCATATCGGCCACGCGCTGAACAAGGTCCTCAAGGACCTCGTCACCCGTTCGCAGCAGATGCTCGGCTACGACTCCAACTACGTGCCGGGCTGGGACTGCCACGGCCTGCCGATCGAGTGGAAGATCGAGGAGCAATATCGCGCCAAGGGGCTGAACAAGGACGACGTTGATGTCGTCGAGTTCCGCAAGGAATGCCGCTCCTTCGCCGAGCACTGGGTCGACGTCCAGCGCAAGGAGTTCAAGCGTCTCGGTGTCGAGGGCGACTGGGACGATCCCTACCTGACGATGGCCTATCCCGCAGAAGCGCAGATCGCCCGCGAGATCATGAAATTCGCCGAGACCGGCCAGCTCTATCGCGGCTCCAAGCCGGTGATGTGGTCAGTGGTCGAGAAGACCGCGCTGGCCGAGGCCGAGGTCGAGTACGAGGAACATACGAGCGATACCATCCATGTCGCGTTCCCGGTGCTTGACGGGCAGGGGCCGCTCGCCGGTGCTTCCATCGTCATCTGGACGACCACGCCCTGGACGATTCCGGGCAACCGCGCGATCTCGTTCCACAACAGGATCGCCTACGGCCTCTACCGTGTCACGGCAGCGCCGGAGAACAATTGGGCGAAGCTCGGAGCGAGCTATGTCCTCGCCAAGAACCTTGCCGAAAGCGTCTTCAAGGCCGCCAAGGTCGATAGCTTCGAGCTGGTTGCCGAGGTGCCCGCCGATCAGCTCGCCGGGCTGACGGTCGCGCATCCGCTGCGCGGCCAGGGCTATGGCTTCGACGTGCCCCTGCTCGACGGCGATCATGTCACGGACGATGCCGGTACCGGTTTCGTCCACACCGCGCCGGGCCATGGCCGCGAGGACTTCGACGTCTGGATGGCGAATGGCCGCAAGCTGGCCGAGCGCGGCATCGAGACCCGCATCCCCTACACCGTCGATGCCGATGGCCGCTTCACCAAGGATGCGCCGGGCTTCGAGGGTGCGCAGGTCATCACCGACAAGGGCGAGAAGGGCAACGCCAACGACGTCGTCATCAAGGCGCTGGTCGAAGCCGGCAACATCATCGCGCGCGGCCGCCTCAAGCATCAGTATCCGCATAGCTGGCGCTCGAAGAAGCCGGTGATCTTCCGCAACACGCCGCAATGGTTCATCGCCATGGACAAGCCGATCGGCGACGTCGGCGCCCCGGATGCGGCCGATCCGAAGCCGGTCGCGGGCGGCAATGCCGACACGCTGCGCAACCGCGCGCTGAAGGCGATCAAGGACACCGAATGGGTGCCCGCCGCCGGGGAGAACCGCATCAACGGCATGATCGCCAACCGGCCCGACTGGGTGGTCTCGCGCCAGCGCGCCTGGGGCGTGCCGATCACCGTCTTCGTCGAGAAGGAGACGAAGGCGATCCTCGTCGACGCCAAGGTCAACGCCGCGATTGCCGAGGCCTTCGAGGCCGAAGGCGCCGACGCCTGGTTCACCGACACCGATGGCGCCCGCTTCCTCAAGCCGCATGGCTATGATCCGACCAAGTACGAGCGCGTCACCGACGTGCTCGACGTCTGGTTCGATTCAGGCTCCACCCACGCCTTCACCCTGGAGAAGCGCGCCGATCTCGCGACGCGGCGCGTCGTCGATGGCGGCCGCGACAAGGTGATGTATCTCGAAGGCTCCGACCAGCATCGCGGCTGGTTCCATTCGAGCCTACTGGAAAGCTGCGGCACGCGCGGCCGCGCGCCCTACGACATCGTCCTCACCCATGGCTTCTGCCTGGACGAGAAGGGCGAGAAGATGTCGAAGTCGAAGGGCAACGTCACGGCCCCGCAGGACATCATCAAGGACTCCGGCGCCGACATCCTGCGCCTCTGGGTCGCCGCGGCCGACTATTCCGACGATCTGCGCATCGGCAAGGAGATCCTGAAGACCTTCGTCGAGACCTATCGCAAGCTGCGCAACACGATGCGCTGGATGCTCGGCACGCTCGCTCATTTCGACGAGGACATCCGCGTCGCCTCGCCGCAGACCATGCCGGAGCTGGAGCGGCTGATGCTGCACCGGCTGGCCGAACTCGGCCCGCAGGTCGAGGAGGCCTATCGCACCTACGACTACAAGAAGGTCGTGACACTGCTGTCGCAGTTCATGAACACCGAGCTTTCGGCCTTCTATTTCGACGTCCGCAAGGACGCGCTCTATTGCGATCCGCGCTCCAGCCATGTCCGCCGCAGCGCGCTCACCGTCGTCGACCATCTCTTCCGCTGCCTGACGACCTGGCTCGCGCCGATCCTGGTCTTCACTGCCGAAGAGGCCTGGCTGGAGCGCTATCCGGATCAGAAGACCGGCGAGGGCTCGGTCCATCTAGAGCGCTTCGCCGAGGCGCCGGCCGCTTGGCTCGATCCGGAACTGGCCGAGCGCTGGAGCAAGATCCGCAAGGTCCGCCGTGTCGTCACCGGCGCGCTCGAACTCGAACGTGCCGCCAAGCGCGTCGGCTCCTCGCTCGAGGCTGCGCCGCAGGTCTTCGTCAGCGATGTCGATCTCCTGGCGGCACTGTCCGGCGTCGACCTCGCCGAAATCAGCATCACCTCCGGCATCAGGGTCGAGAACGGGGAGGGGCCGACTGATGCCTTCCGCCTCGCCGATGTGCCGGGCGTCGCCGTGGTTTCGCATCGGGCCGCCGGCATCAAATGCGCCCGGTCGTGGAAATATTTCGACCCTGCCGAGGCCGATCCCGCCTATCCGGAGGTGACGGCGCGCGATGCCAGGGCGCTGCGCGAGCTCGGGCGCCGCGGCAAATGAGCAGCACCCGCCGCCTCGGCGTCAGCATCGTGCTGGTCGTCTTCCTCGCCGACCAGGCGTTGAAGCTCTGGCTGCTCTTCGGCCTGCGCCTTGCCGAGACCGGTCCCTTTGCGGTCACGCCGTTCATGAACATCGTGCTCGCCTGGAACCGGGGCATTTCCTACGGCCTCTTCCAGCAGAGCACCGATATCGGCCGCTGGGGCCTCGTACTGGTCTCGATCGTCGCGGCGATCTGGCTCTGGCGCTGGATGTGGCGCGAGCCGCGCCCGCTCACTGTGGCCAGCCTCGCGCTGGTCATCGGCGGAGCGCTCGGGAACGGGGTCGACCGCACCGTCTATGGCGCGGTGGTTGATTTCGTACACCTGCATTACGGCAGCTTCAGCTGGTACATCTTCAATATCGCCGACGCGGCCATCGTTGTCGGGGTGGTCGGGCTCCTGTATGAGTCCTTCCGCCCGGGCGTTGGAAAGACGGCATAGTTGCGTCTTCGCCATCCTTTTGCCGTTCGTCTGGGGTTTGAGACGGGGAAGCGATTGCCCCGAGGGAGGTTTGATATGGCTCACCGCATCCGCGTGACGCATCTGCTGCTGGCCGGCGGCTTTCTGCTTGCGGCCCAGCCTGCGTTCGCCCAGGAGGGCATGCTCTTCAAGAATCTGATGGAGGGCGTCATCGGCGGCGGCCGGCCGGGAGATGATATCGAGTACCGGCAGCGCCCGCCGCTGGTCGTGCCGCCGAGCTCGGTGCTGCCGCGGCCGCAGGAGCCGGCGAGCGCCCGCAACACCGCCTGGCCGAACGACCCCGACGTTGCCCAGCGCCGGGCCGATGCCGAGGGCACGCGCGCGCCGGTCTTCAACCCCAACTATCGCAACAATCCCCTGCTCAGCCAGGAGGAGCTGCGTCGCGGCCGCACCGCGCGCGATGCCGGCCGCCCGATGGTCGCCGAGGAGTCCAACAACTACAGCAACCAGATCGAGCCGATCAAAATCGGCCGTGACCTGGCCGCGCGCCGCAACCAGGATGCCGCCGACCAGCTGGTCCATGGCGAGGAGCCGCCGCGCCGTCTGCTTTCCGAGCCGCCGGTGGGCTACCGCCGCCCGGCCGGTACGGCTGCGCTCGGCCCGGGCCGCGCCGGCCCCGTCGAGGACAGGCAGTCCACCGGCCAGCGCGAGTTCCTGACCGGCAGGATTCCGGTGCAGCAGTGAGGCGCGATGTCGGGCCGGTTGCCGCATGGCGGAACCGCCCGGCTCGCCGATTGCAGCTGACGGCGCATGGCTCTGGCGTTTCGTGCAACGCCGCCCTATCTCGCCTTTGAACATCCCCGCGGGCGCGGCAGCATTCGTGCGCCTATCAATTCGTGTAGCCATTGCATCCGCGCGTTCTCAGCAGCCGCGCAACTCGGGAGACGGCCTCAGGTGAACGTGCATCCGCAGCAGAGCCAGGCCGCCCAGCCCGTCACAGCCTTCCAACTCGATAACGGCCTGGATGTCGTCGTCGTGCCGGACCACCGCGCTCCGGTGGTGACCCATATGGTCTGGTATCGCAACGGCTCGGCCGATGATCCGGCGGGCAAGTCCGGCATCGCGCATTTCCTCGAGCACCTGATGTTCAAGGGCACGGCCAAATGGCCGGCGGGCGAGTTCTCCAAGATCGTCGCCGGCTTCGGTGGCCAGGAGAACGCCTTCACCTCCTTCGACTACACCGCCTATTTCCAGCGCGTGCCGAAGGAGCATCTGCGGGCGATGATGGATTACGAGGCCGACCGGATGACGGGGCTGGCCTTCGACGAGAGCGTCGTTGCGCCTGAGCGCGACGTCGTCCTCGAAGAGCGCAAGATGCGCGTCGATGCGGACCCGGCCGCGCAGCTCGGCGAGGAGTTCTCCTCGGCCCTCTTCGTGCACCATCCCTACGGCACGCCGATCATCGGCTGGGAGCACGAGATCGAGGAACTCGGCCGCGGCGACGCCTTCGCCTACTACCAGCGCTTCTACACCCCCGAGAACGCGATCCTCGTCGTCGCCGGCGATACCGATGCCGCAACCGTGCGCCGCCTCGCCGAGGAAACCTATGGCGCGATCCCGGCGCGCGGCGAGAAGCCCGTCCGCAAGCGCCCGGCAGAGCCCGATCCGCGCGCCGCGCGCCGTGTGTCGCTCAGCGATCCGCGCGTGCGCCAGCCTTCGCTGCGGCGCGCCTGGCTGACCCCGACTTATCTCAGCGGGGACCCGGGCGAGGTTTTCGCGCTCGAGATCGCCGCCGAAATCCTCGGCGGCGGCACGACCTCGCGGCTCTATCGCACGCTCTGCGTCGAGGACGAGCTGGCCTCCGGCGCCAGCGCCTATTTCATGGGCTCGATGGTCGACCGTGCCGCCTTCCAGCTCTCGACCAGCCCGCGCCCCGGCGTCGAGATGGCCGCGCTCGAAGCGGGGCTGGACGCCGCGCTGGCGACCTTCCTCGCCGAAGGGCCGAGCGAGCTCGAGCTCGCCCGCGCCCGCACCCGGCTCGTCGCCGAGACGATCTTCGCCCGCGACAACCAGTCCTCGCTCGCCCGCATTTTCGGTGCATCGCTCGCGGTGGGCGAGACCGTCGAGGACGTGCTGGCTTGGCCGTCCCGGATCGAGGCCGTGCCGCGCGACGCCGTGATCGAGGCCGCCCGCCGCTATCTCCGGCCGGACCGTGGCGTCACCGGCCTGCTGCTGCCTTCCGCCTGAACACGCCGTTCCCGCCCGAGACCGGCGCCTGCCGTCAGGACATGACATGAACGCACCCATTCCCGCTGCAATCAACCTCGCCGGCCCCGCTCTGGCGGTCCAGAAGGTCCGCTCGGCTAACGGCGTCGAGGCCTGGCTCGTCGAGGAGCACAGCCTGCCGCTGATCGCCGTAGATTTCGCCTTCGACGGCGGCGCCACGCGCGACCCCGACAATGCCGCCGGCAGCGCCTATCTTGTGTCCGGCCTTCTCGATGAGGGCGCGGGCGATCTCGACGCCGAGGCCTTCCACGGCAAGCTCGCCGACCATGCGATCAGCCTCGGCTTCGATGCGCGCCGCGACGATTTCCATGGCCATCTGCAGACGCTGTCCAGCCATCGCGACACGGCCTTCGAGCTTTTGTCGCTCGCTGTCGGCGCCCCGCGCTTCGATGCCGACGCCGTGGAAAGGGTCAAGGCGCAGGTCGTCGCCGGGCTGCAGCGCCAGGCGCAGAATCCCGAGACGCTCTGCCGCAACGCCCTCTATGCCGCGGCCTTCGCCGGCCATGCCTATGCCCGCCCCGAGCGCGGCGATGTCGACAGCGTTTCGCGGCTGGAACCGGCTGCGCTGAAGGCGATGTCGCAAGGGCTTCTCGCCCGCGCCGGCCTCAAGGTCGTCGTCGTCGGCGACATCACGGCTGACGAGCTCGCCCGCCGCCTCGACCAGGTCTTCGGTGTGTTGCCGGAAGGCCGGCCGCGCGACCTGCCGGGCCAGCCTCTGCCGATCCAGGGCCTTGGCGAGACCCATGTTATCGATCTCGACGTGCCGCAGACCGTGCTGCGCTTCGTCGGCCCGGGTCTGATGCGGCATGATCCGGACTTCATCACCGGCAGCGTGCTGAACCATATTCTCGGCGGCTCTGCCTTCACCTCGCGGCTGTTCCAGGAGGTCCGCGAGAAGCGCGGGCTCGCCTATGGCGTCTCCTCGACGCTGATGCCGCTGCGCGAGGGCGCCATGCTGGTCGGCGGTACCGCCACCCGCAACGACCGCGCCGCCGAATCGATGAAGGTGATCCGCGACGAGATGGCCAAGCTCGCAGACGAGGGCCCGAGCGAGCACGAGGTCGAGGAGGCCAAGCGCTACATCATCGGCTCCTACCCGCTGCGCTTCGACACCTCGCCGAAGATCGCCTCCGAGCTCCTGAGCCTCGCGGTCAACGGCTTCGAGCCCGACTTCTTGGCCGAGCGCAACCGGCTCTTCGCCGCAGTGACGCTGGCCGAGGTCAAGCGTGTCGCCGAGCGCCTCTTCGGCGACCCGCGCCTCTTGGTCCAGGCGGTGGGTCGACCGGTCGATCTGGTCTGAGAAGCGCCCGCAATTCGAATTGCGGTCCATCCCTCAGCCCTCATCCTGAGGAGCGGGCAAGGCCCGCGTCTCGAAGGATGTTCCAGGATGCTCCGGATAAAGCTGGAGCATCCTTCGAGACGCCGCTTTGCGGCTCCTCAGGATGAGGGTTGAGGAGAACGCTCACGCTGCGAGCGTCGAGCGCCCTCCGCCGCTATCCTCCCTGAGGAGGCGGCACGATTCGCTGTCACCCTGACTCGCTCTTCCGGATCGCCCCATGTCCGTCCGCCGCCTCGATCCCGTCCTGGTCGACCGCATCGCCGCCGGCGAGGTGATCGAGCGGCCGGCCGCGGCCGTGAAGGAGCTGGTCGAGAACGCGATCGATGCCGGCGCCCGCGCGATCTCCGTCACGATCGCCGCCGGCGGGCGCGAGCTGATCCGCGTGGTCGATGACGGCGCCGGCATGACGCCGGAGGACCTCGCGCTCGCCGTCGAGCGTCATGCCACCTCCAAGCTCCCCGATGGCGATCTCTTCGCGATCCGCTCGCTCGGCTTCCGCGGCGAGGCGCTGCCCTCGATCGGCTCGGTCGCGCGCCTCTCGATCGCGACCCGCCGGCACGACGCCGCCCAGGGCTCCGGCCTCGTCGTCGAGGCCGGCGAGAAAGGCGTGGTGCGTCCCGTCGCCGCCGCGATCGGCACGCGCATCGAAGTCAGCGACCTTTTCATCTTCACCCCCGCCCGCCTGAAATTCCTGAAGAGCGACCGGGCCGAGGCGCAGGCCGTCTCCGAGATGCTGCGCCGCCTCGCCATCGCGCATCCCGAAATCCGCTTCGCGTTGGAGGGCGAGCATGTCTCGCCCTTCGACTGGCCGGCCGAGGCTCTGGGTGAGGACGGCCGGCTGCGCCGGCTCGGCCGGGCGCTGGGGCGCGACTTTCCGGAGAATGCGCTTCGGCTCGACGCGGAGCGCGAGGGCTTCCGCGTCACCGGATTCGCCGGCCTGCCGACCTTCCACCGCGGCACCTCGGCTGGCGTGCATCTGGCCGTCAACGGCCGCCCGGTGCGCGACAAGCTGCTGCTCTCGGCGGTGCGAGGCGCCTATGCCGACGTCGTGCCCTCCGACCGCCACCCTGTGCTCTTCCTCGACATCGCCTGCGACCCGCGCCTCGTCGACGTCAACGTCCATCCGGCCAAGAGCGAGGTCCGCTTCCGCGACCCGGGGCTGGTGCGCGGCCTCGTCGTCTCCGGGCTGAAGGGCGCGCTGGCCGAGGCAGGCCACCGCGCCACCACGACCGGCGGCGCCCGCACGCTGGAAGCCTTCCGCGCCGTCTTCACTGGCGCCGGTAACGCCAACACGCCGATGCGGCCGAACCTGCCATCCGGTCCCGCCTGGACGGCTCCTGCGGGGCGCTACGATGCCGGCAACCAGCAGGGCTTTTCCGATCTCGCCGCGCCCTCCGCCGACGCCCGTGCCCATCTCGCAGAGCCTGCGCCCGATGCGCTCGACCGCCCGCTCGGCGCGGCGCGCGCCCAGCTCCACGAGACCTATATCGTCGCGCAGACGCGGGAAGGCGTCGTCATCGTCGACCAGCATGCGGCCCATGAACGCCTCGTCTATGAGCGGCTGAAGGGCGAGCGTGCGAAGAACGGGATCGCTCGCCAGCCCCTGCTGCTGCCGGAGGTGGTCGAGCTCGACCCCGTCGATGCCGACCGGCTGAACGCCGCCGGCGAGGAGCTCGAGACGCTGGGCCTGCGGCTCGAACCCTTCGGACCGGGCGCCGTTCTGGTGCGCGAGGCACCGCAGCAACTCGCCGGCGGCAATCTCCAGAAGCTGGTCCGCGACGTCGCCGATGCGCTGGCCGAGCACGGGACGGCCGGCTCGCTGGAACGTCGCCTCGACCATGTGCTGGCGACGATGGCCTGCCACAACTCCGTCCGCGCCGGCCGCCGGCTCCGTCCCGAGGAGATGGACGCGCTGCTGCGCGAGATGGAAGTCACGCCCAATTCCGGCCAGTGCAACCACGGCCGGCCGACCTATGTCGAACTCAAGCTGGCGGATATCGAGCGTCTTTTCGGGCGCCGCTAGGCCGTCCCTTTCGCCTTCCGTACCGGCAGCATGATCGAGCCCGAGGCCGTTATCACCAGTGCGAGGCCGAGCCAGTCGCTCGGCGTCGGGCGCTCAGCCAGCAGCGCGACCGAACCGAGCACGCCCACGGCCGGCACCATCAGCGTGCCGAGGCTGGCGATGCCTGCCGGCAACCGCGCGATCACCGTGAACCAGAGGAAATAGGCCAGCGCCTGCGCGCCGAGGATGTGGAAGCCGAGCGCGGCGAAGGTCCGCGGCTCCAGCATCTTGGGAACGGGCAGGCCTTCGAAGGCGAGCATGCCGATGCCGGCCGCCGCCCCGCCGATCAGCAATTGCCAGGCGGCGATGGTCACGGCGGGCGCATCGACCGGCCAGCGCTTGGTGACGATCGTGCCCAGCGCCCAGCTGACGCTGGCGATCAGCGCATAGAGCAGGCCGACCGAGAGGTTGCCGCTCGCGATCAGCGGCAGGCCGAGGCAGAGAAGGCCGGCCGCACCAAGCCCGAGCCCCAGCAGCCGGCGATGGTCGAGGGGCTCGGCCAGCATGAAGCGCGCCAGGATCGTCGCCCAGATCGGCATGGTGAAGGTCAGGATCGCGGCGCGCGAGGTCGGCGCCGCGAGCTGGGCGAAGGCGAGCAGCACGTTGAAGGCGGCGATCGAGAGAAAGCCCGCGACCACCAGCCGCAGCCATTGCCGCCGCGGCACCGAAAGAGACTTGCCGCTCGCCAGCGCGATTGCGACCAGCGCCAGCCCGGCGAAGGCCATGCCGCCGGCCCGCAGCGTCCAGGGCGCGATCTCGGTCAGCGAGATCCGCACCGCCGGCCAATTGAAGCCCCAGAGCAGGCCGAGCAGCGGGACGAGCAGGAGAGAGCGGGCAGGGGCGTGCGGCATGGCGCGACTATGCGTCATGCCGGCGCTGCCGCGTCATGCCATTTCGGCGCGAGGCCGATGCGGGAGCGGCGCGTCTCCGCTGAGGTTCGCCGCCGTCAGTGGTGGGGATGCAGCGCGTCGTTGAGATAGATGCAGGTCAGCACCGCGAAGATATAAGCCTGCAGCGCCGCCACCATGAACTCGAAGGCGGTGAGCGCCACCGCCATGATCAGCGGCAGCGGCGCCAGCAGCGAATAGCCGAGACCCGCGCCGGTCAGCCCGACGACGAAGCTGCCGAAGACCTTCAGCGCGATGTGCCCGCCGAGGAGATTGGCGAACAGGCGCAGGCTCAGGCTGATCGGGCGTGACAGGAACGAGACGATCTCGATCAGCACGATGAAAGGCAGCAGCGACGCCGGGACATCGGGCACGAACAGCCTCAGGAAGCCGACGCCGTGGCGGACGATGCCGGTCGCGATCACCACCGCCATCACGAGTAGCGCCAGCGCGAAGGTCACGACGATCTGGCTCGTCACGGTGAAGGCGCCGGGGATCATGCCGAACAGGTTCAGCACGAGCACGAAGCTGAAGAGCGAGAAGACGAAGGGCAGGAAGCGCATGCCCTCGCGCCCGGTCGAATCGGTCACCGTACGGGCGACGAACTCGTAGAGCATCTCGGCCAGGGCCTGGCTGCGGCCGGGAACGATCGCGGCGCGGCTCAGCGCGAGCGACAGTCCGCCGGCGATGGTCAGCGTCGCCGCCGCCATCATCAGTGCCGAATTGGTGAAGCTGAGATCGATGCCGCCGATCTGGATCGGCACGATCGTCTTGACGAGGAACTGGTCGGTCGGGTTCGCCATGGCCCACTCCGCTTGGAGCTACGCCCTGCGGATGCAGGGCGTGGGGCCGTCCCCTTTGCGTCTGGGGCCACGGGTCGTCCCGCGGCGCGCCCGCACTAGCAACCGCCGGGCGCCGCGGCAAGAGGTGGGAGCATTTTCAAGCGAAGTGGCTACCGGTTCGCGTGAAGAAAATGCGTCGAATTTTAGTGCGCCGAGATCTTCATCATTACCAGGCCGGAGACGATCAACAGTGCGGCGATCATCCGCATGGGCGTCAGCGCCTCGCCGAGAAACAGGACACCGACCGTGAAGGCGCCGACCGCACCGATGCCGGTCCAGATCGTATAGGCGGTGCCAAGCGGCAGGCTGCGCATGGCGAGCGCCAGCAGCGCGAAGCTGCCGATCATCGTCACGATGGTGATGGCGGACGGAGTCAGCTTCGTGAACCCGTCCGATTGCTTCATCGAAAAGGCCCAGACGATTTCGAGAGCGCCTGCGGCAAGCAGATAGACCCAAGCCATGACTTTTACCCCATTGGGCAAAGCCGGGCCGTCCCGGCATGTCGACCCGAAATGGGGAGGTCGTCCTCGCGAGGGGAAAGATGGAGGAGAGGGGCGAGGAGATCAAGGGGCAGGCGAAAGGTCGCATCTGCGGGAGTTTCGTTTTCGGGCATCTCAGAGATCAATGTGAGTGCGGCAGACGCGGTTCTCGTGCTGCGTCCGGCGTCAGCTTTCTCCAGCAGAACGGGGGGCCGCGCTCCTCGATCACCTCGACGAACCGGCTGACCGAGGCCTTGGCGGACTGCATGAAGTCGATCTGTGGCACCCCGTCTGCGAGCATCCTGTCTTTGTGAAAGAGCGCGTCAGCTTGACACACGGCGCACCAAACCTGCCGATACTCAGGAGTATCCTAACGTGATCCGGCATTTTCTGCAGGCCTCTTGCATCGCCGCTTACGTCAGATAATGAGCTATCGTCGATAACGACCAGTGCAGAGCCGGGGGGCTACTATGAAACTACTTCGACCGTCGAGCGTGATTGCGCTCCTGCTGATTGCAGCGCCCGCGCTGGCTCAACCGGCCGGCATGGGCGCAGGGTGCATCAAGGGCTACGACGTCTACGCCGGATCCAAAGGCTCGAAGGCTTTTGCCAAGGGCAAGACCAAGGGTTGCGGCTATGCGTATGGCAAGGCGGATGTCGCCGAAGCGCGCAGGGCGGCTCTGAACTTTTGCCGTGGGCATGGGGGCGATAGCTGCCGCGTCGTCGAAAGCAGCAGATAGCAGGGCGCGATATTGCTGCCGTCCAGGGCTGACGAAGCAGCTTCAAATTCGTGAAGTCCCAACCATCAGCGCAGAGGCCCGTCGCCATCCAGCGGCGGGCTTTTCCCAGGTCGGAGGCTTCGGGCGAGCATCGCCGAACAGACCAGATTTCAGTCGTTGCGCGGACTTTCCAAGCGACCGATGACGGCCGCTGTCGGCCCCGGCTCTCGCTCGCCACCCTCACACCACCCGCAGCACCACCACCACCGTCTCGCCATAGGCCCGCCGCTCCAACTCCTCGAAGCCGTCGGGCAGGGTGATTTCGGCGTCCGCCGCCTCTTCCAGTATCACCAGCGCGCCGGGCGCGAGCCAGCCGCCGTCGCGGGCGGAGGCCAGCGACTTCTCGCCCAGCCCCCTGCGATAGGGCGGGTCGCAGAACACCACCTCGAAGGGCGCCATGCCGCTGATCGGCCCGAGCTTCGTCGCGTCGCGCCGGAAGACGCGACTGTGGCCGGCGAGGCCGAGCGTCGTCTGGTTCTCGCGGATCAGCCCGCGCGCCTCGGCGCCGTCATCGACCAGCAGCGCGAAGGAGGCGCCGCGCGACAGCGCCTCGAAGGCCATCGCGCCGGTGCCGGCGAAGAGGTCGAGCACGCGCGCGCCGTCGAGCGGGTCGTCATAGGCATGCGCCAGCACGTTGAAGAGGGATTCGCGCAAGCGATCCGAGGTCGGGCGGATGCTCCCGACCCCCGGTTTCGGGCTGGCGAGCGCCCGCCCGCCAAAGCGCCCGCCGACAATCCGCATCGGCTAGCTCTCAGCCACGCTTGCCGCCGGGGCGAGAGCCGCCCCCGCCGGGACGGCCGCCACCCGGACGCCCTCCGCCGCCGGGCTTGCCACCGAAAGGCTTGCCTCCGCCGGGCTTTCCACCGAACGGCCGGCCACCCGATGGCTTGCCGCCGAACGGTTTCCCGCTGCGCTCGCCCGTGCTGCTGCGTCCCGCAGGCCGTTCGCTGGAGCGCGCGGCATAGCTCTTGCCGGCTCCGCCCGGCTTGTCGCCGAAGCTGCGCCCGCCAGGCCGCCTGTCACCGCCGCGCTCTTCGCCGGGCCGCTCGCTGAAGCGGCGGGGAGGCCGCTCGCCGCCCTCGCGTGGCCCGCGCTCGGGCCGGTCGCTCCCGGGCCTGTCGTGGCGTGGCCCGCGCTCGGGGCGTTCACTGCCGCTGCGCTCCTGCATCCGGGCTGGACGTCCCTCGGCGGCGCCGCGCTCGCTGCGCGGCAGCCGGTCGGGCCTGCGCTTCGGATCGACGCCCTCGCGGGCCGGCCGCTCCTCGCGCGCCGAAGTGCTGACGCGTTCGACCAGCACGCGGCGGCCGTTGGGATCCTCGATCGCCTTGTCCCGCCGGCGCACGATCTCGCCGGTGGCCTCGCGCGTCTGGCGCTCCAGCTTGGGATCGGAGCCGCGGCGCGGCGGCGCCTTGCGCTCGCGCTGCGGCTGCGCCTCCTCGTCACGCCAGACGGTGCGCTTCCACGGCTTGTCGCTGCGGTCGTCGAGCGAGGGCGTGCGAACCGCGTCGCTCTGCCAGCGCTCGCGCTCGGGCTTGCCGTCGCGGTCGCCCGCCTCGCGCCGGCGTGGCCGGTCGTCGCCGCTCGGCGCGCGCGGCCTTGGCGGGGCGGCCGGCAGCTCGTCGCGACGCGGCGCCTCGAGATCGACGCCGGCTTTCGCGATCAGCTCCTCGCCGAGCTGGTCGCGGATCACGCGCGAGCGAATCTCGTCGGCCTCGCCCTCGGGCAGGTCGCCGAGCTGGAACGGCCCGAACGAGACCCGGATCAGCCGGTTCACGTCGAGGCCGAGATGCTCGAGCACCGTCTTGACCTCGCGGTTCTTGCCCTCGCGCAGATCGACGGTCAGCCAGGTGTTCGAGCCCTGCTGGCGCTCGAAGCGTGCCACAACCGGGCCGTAATGGACCCCGTCGATGGTGACGCCGTCGCGCAGCGTATCGAGCTTGTCCTGCGTGATCGAGCCGAAGGCACGCACGCGGTAGCGCCGCAGCCAGCCGGTTTCCGGCAGCTCGAGCATCCGCGCCAGCCCGCCGTCATTGGTCAGCAGCAGCAGGCCCTCGGTGTTGATGTCGAGTCGCCCGATCGAGAGCACGCGCGGCAGGTCCTCCGGTAGCGTCTCGAACACGGTCGGCCGGCCTTCCGGGTCGTGGTTGGTCGTCACCAGGCCGCGCGGCTTATGGTAGAGCCACATCCGCGTGCGCTCGCGCGCCGGCAAGGGCTCGCCATCGACCAGCACGACATCGTCCGGGCCGATATCGAGAGCCGGGCTCTCCAGCACCTTGCCGTTCACGACGACGCGGCCTTCCGCGATCATCGCCTCGCAATCGCGGCGTGAGGCGACGCCGGCGCGCGCCATCACCTTGGCGATGCGCTCCGGCTCCTGGATCAGCGAGGGCAGCAGCTTGGCATCGGAGACGGGCGCCTCCTCGCGGGGCCGCCGGGGGCGCTCGGGCCGATCGGAGCGGGGCCGGTCGAAGCGCGGTTTGTCGAAGGATTTTCCGCCGGAACGCTCGCCACGCGGCGCAAAACCCTCGCGCGGCGGCCGGCTCGAACTGCGCTCGCCGTCCGGGCGGGCGCGAAACGGCCTCTCGCCGCCTTCGCGGGTAGGCCTGCTCGAACTACGCTCGCCCTCGGGCCGGGGCCGGAACGGCCGCTCCGTGCCGCCCTCGCGGGGAGGGCGCTCGCCGCCGGCGCGGTCGCGGAAGGGCGCTCGGGCGCGCTCGGGCTTGTCGAAGCTGCGGGCAGGGCGCTCGGCGCTCTCGCTGCGGCCCCTGAACGGCTTGCGCTCGCCGCTCGCCGGGGCGCCGGCACGCGGGCCCTTGCCGAAACCGCCGCCATCGCGCCCGCCGCCACGGCCGCCGGTGCCGCCGCCCTTGCGCGGGCCGCGGCTTTTCTGGTTGTTGTCGTCGCTCATGACCGCTCCTGAGCGTGCCGCGCGGGAAGTGCCGAACACTTTCGCGAATGGGACAGGCTCGAATTCTTGGTATAGCCGGCGCTTGTAGCAGAGCGCCCCGGCGCCTGCGAGCGCCAAAACGGAAGACTTCATGCCGCAGCCGCGCCCATCACCTGCGCCCGACGCCAAGCAGATCGACGCCAAGCCGCTCGACCCGATGGCACTCGCCTTCGACGAGGCGCGCGCCGCGGCTGATCGCGGCGAGGTGCCGGTCGGCGCGGTGGTGACGCGCGACGGCACGGTCCTCGCGAGCGCCGGCAACCGTACGCTGGAGTTCAAGGACCCGACGGCCCATGCCGAGATGCTGGCGCTGCGGCTGGCCTGCGAGGCGATCGGCTCCGAGCGGCTGACCGGCTGCGATCTCCATGTCACGCTCGAACCCTGCCCGATGTGCGCGGCCGCGATCTCCTTCGCCCGCATCCGCAGGCTCTATTTCGGCGCGAGCGACCCCAAGGGCGGCGCCGTCGAGAACGGCGTCAGGCTCTATGCGAGCCCGACCTGCCACCACGCGCCCGAGGTCTATGGCGGCCTGCGCGAAAGCGAGGCGGCGGCGCTCCTGCGCAGCTTCTTCCAGGGGCGGCGCTAGGACAAGCATTCTCCAATCGCGCCGTCATCCGAATCCGCGCTGCTTCGCAGCTTGTCCGGGATGACGTTGCGGTTCTCGCTGAACAAGCGGGCCGAGGCGATCCTCACGCCCCCGCCCGGGTCTCCGCCGCAAGCAGGCTCTGATGCCCGTCGAAGTTCGCCACGCCGCTTCGCTTAGCACTGGCGAGGATGACGGCCAGGGTATCGATCGCCAGCAGCGCATTGCGCCGCGCCTGCTCGATTTCGCGGATCTCGGCCTGACCGTAGAGCGCGCGCGCGAAGATCGCGATATGCGAGACCGCCAGGAACGTCGCCTCTTCCAGTTCCGGCGAGATGGCGACGAAACGCAGGACGTTCCCGAGATGCAGCTCGGCGCTGCGCCCAAGTGCCTTCGCGTTGAGGGCTCCCGCACGGAAGGCCTCGCTGCGGAGCGTCTCGATCTCGGATGTGAGATATTGTTGGACCTCGTCGACCATCCACGCTCCCGCGACGGTTTTCACGACACAACCGGAGCCTAGCACGCGGTCGTTCCGGCCTCAGGGCTTCACACGGATCGCGGTTAGCAGCTGGTGAAACCAGTCCAGAAAAAGCGCCGGGATCGGCCATCGCATTGCCATTTTCCGGGCGTCCCATCGCTGCGTGGCGACGTATTAGGGGCACGATATCGTCACGGAATGGCCAAATCCGCCTCGGCTTCCCGACCCATTCGCGCGTTTCAATCGGCAGCATCACTGCAATCGATGGAAGGAAGCGCCATGCGCATGATCACGCTGGCGGCCGCCGGAGCCGCTCTCCTCATCACCGGTGCTGCGAACGCCCAGGCACCCACGGCGCCGCCTCCCGCATCGAAACCCGAAGCGCCCGCGACGGTGCCCCAGTCTCCCGGGGCTGCGCCGGCGATCAAGAGCGTGAGCGTGGTCGATCTCGACGAGCTGCCGGCCGAGACCAAGGACCAGATCAACCAGCTGCTGGCGACCCGCACCGCGGATCAGCTCGAGCGGCTGCGCAAGGCAATCGATGGCGCGCCCGATGCGAAATCGGCGCTGGAAGCCAAGGGCTTCACGTCGCGCGACATCCTGATCGCCCAGATCGACGACAAGGGCGAACTGACCATCGTCGCCAAGAAGGCCGGCTGACGAGAAGACTGGCTGACGCCGCTCGCCGTCCGGCGCAGCTGGAGCATCGGATGAATCCGATGCCGAAACAATGAGTTGGATCGACGCGCGTCCGATAGGGCGCGCGTCGATTTTGAGGTGCCGGACAGTTCTCCCGCATTCAACCTCAGCCGCGCGGGAGCGGCAGAATTTCCGAACAATCTGGAGACCGTATTTCAGCTGGAGCATCCAAGCACGGGGGGCGTCATGGCTATTGAGGCAGATCATCTGTCGGGACGGTGCCTTCATTTTGCCTTGCGGTCAGTCTATCCGGCCGGAGAACTGCTCAGCCAGACCACGAGATGGTGGCTTGAGCCTTCCAATTTTCCCCATATCGTCAGGTTAGTAATGCGTTGTATTGTTGCGGTCGTGGCCCTGTCGGCCTTCTTGCCTGTTCTTGCCTATGCGGATTCCCCTATCAAGCAGGTTTCCTTTCAGCCTCAGGTCAAGGGGCTGGGCTGCCTCAAGCCCGAAACGATCGCAATGATCAAGGATCTCACCGACAGGATCGGACCCATCCAGATCACCTCGACCTGCGGCGGGCGCCACGCCAAGCGGTCCCAGCATTATAGCGGCAAGGCGATCGATTTCCGCCCGCTCGCCACGACGCCGCGCAAGGCCGCCGCCGTCGCCAAGACGCTCGACAATATCGGCGGTGTCGGCACGTATTCGAACGGTCTCGTCCATGTCGATGTCGGCGATCTGCAGATCTCCTGGTACGGGCACAAGCGCGCCAAGCGCCGCTACGCCTATAACCGCTGAGGCCGAGCGCGGGCGCCGGGCTCAGCTCGCCGCCCGCAGCACCAGATAGCCGCCGAGCGCCAGCAACCCGGCGAAGAAGCAGAGCTTGAACGCCGCCGCCGAGATGCGGCTGCGGACAGCGGTGCCGGCCGCCATCCCCGCCAGAGCCGGGGCGAGCGCCAGCAGCGAATTCCACGCCACCTGCATGTCGAGCGCTCCGGCTCCGACCAGTCCGATCGAGAGGGCCAGCGTCGAGACGATGAAGGATATCCCGAGCGCCTGCACCAGCTCGTCCTTGTCGAGCCCGAGCGCCTGCAGATAGGGCACCGCAGGTAGCACGAAGACGCCTGTGGCGGCGGTCGCGATGCCCGTCGCGATGCCGATCAGCGGCGCCAGCCAGATCTCCGCTCCTGTCGGGACGCGCAGCTTCGCCGCCTTGAGCCCTACGAGCGCGTAGAGCACCAGCGCGATGCCCAGCCAGAGCGTGGCCGAGCCGTTCTTCTGCTGCTCGAGCAAGCCGGCGCCGGCCCAGGTGCCCGCGCAGATGCCGGCGAGCATCGGCCAGAGGCGGATCAGCATCGCCTTCAGCCGCGGCCCGGCCGCGATCTGCCAGCCATTGGTGATCAGGTTGGGCACGACCAGCAGCGCCGCCGCCTGGGCCGGAGCCATCACCACGCCGAGAATGCCGACCGCGATGGTCGGCAGCCCGAGCCCGATGACGCCCTTGACGAAGCCGGCCAGCAGGAAGGTGGCGGCGATGAAGAGGATGAGATCCGCGTCGTTCATGGGTTGGTTCTGGCATTGCCGGCGCGCAATGTCGTGGTGTGATGCTACGGCGGAGACCGTAGTGTTGTCGCTTGCGTTCGCGCCGTACCGGAGCAAGATGACAGAGGCTCACGTCCCCTCAGTGCTCATCCTGAGGAGCCGCATCGCGGCGTCTCGAAGGATGCCCCAGATGTCTTGGTAGCTTTCTGAAGCATCCTTGGAGACGCAATCTTCCAGATCGGTCCTCAGGAGGAGGACTAAGCGGATCTGCGACGGCGAAGCTGGCACCCGCTGTGAAAGCAAACGCACTATGAGCACGAACGGACCTTATCTTGCCGAGATCGCGCATCTGATGGGCGATCCCGCACGCGCCAATATGCTGCACGCGCTGATGGACGGCCGGGCGCTGACGGCCAAGGAACTCGCCTTTCTCGCCGGCGTCGCGCCGCAGACCGCGAGCGGGCATCTCGCCAAGCTGATGCAGGGCGGCCTGCTCGCGGTCGCGCTCCAGGGCCGCCACCGCTATTACCGCTTGGCCGGCGCCGAGGTCGCCCAGGCGCTGGAAGGGCTGATGGTCCTGGCCGGCGGCGACACGGCTCGGCGGCGGCTGCCTTCGCGCGTCGGCGAGGAATTGAGCCGGGCCCGGACCTGCTACGACCATTTCGCCGGGCGGCTCGGCATCGGCATCCATGACGCGCTCGTCGCGGGCGGGCATCTGAATATCGCCGATGGCGGCTACGGCCTGACTGGCTCGGGCGCGGCGATCTTCGGCGAACTCGGCATCGATCCAGCGCGGAAGACCGGGCGTCGCGCCGGCTTGCGGCCCTGCCTCGACTGGAGCGAGCGCCGGCCGCATCTCGCCGGCTCGCTCGCGGCCGCCCTGGCCTGCCGCTGCTTCGAGATGGGCTGGGTCCTGCGCCGCAAGGACAGCCGTGCGGTGACGTTGACGGAAGAGGGCAGGGCGGTGCTCGCGAAGGCGCTGCCGGGCTTCCGCTGCGATGCGCCGGAGCTGCTCAGCCCTGCCGTTCCAGCGCCTGCGCCAGCTTTCGCTTGACCTCGTCCTTGACGGGAGCGGCGGCGGCGAGGATCGCCTTCGCCTTGAAGAAGTCGAGCAGGCCGACGCCGTCCATCCCGGCGCGGATCAGGATGTCGGGCGGCCGCCGCTCGATCATGCGCTGGACGATCGAGCGGGATCGGATATGGCTGACGCCGACGATTGCCTCCAGCGCGCCGGGAATGCGGGTCTCGTCGCCGGCTGCGGGAGCGCTGGTATCGACCGCCATGACGATGCGGCCGGGCCGCATCAGTCGCTCATAGGGCAGGGGATCGAGCGCAGCGCCGTCGATCAGCACGCGGCCTTCGACCATCACGGGGCGCACCAGCCCTGGTATGGCGAGCGAGGCGGCGACGGCAGGCGTCAGCGGCCCGCGGCCGAGCGTGACCTCGGCATGCAGGTGATAGTCGGTCGCAATCGCCGTGAAGGGGATGGCGAGCTCCTCGAAACGGTCGGGCACGGCCTCGGGCCAGAACAGGTCGAGCAGGCGCTCGCCGTCGATCAGCACGGGGTTGCCCAGGCCTCGCACCAGATCGGCGAGCTTGCCGATGCGGGCATCGAGCAGCCGCGCGATCGCCCGCGCCCGGTCGCGGAAAAGTCCGATCGTATGCTCGTGCAGGTCGCGGCCGGAGAGGCCGGCGGCATAGGCGGCGCCGATGATCGCCCCCATCGAGCAGCCGGCGATGAACGCCGGCCGCACGCCCATTTCGTCGAGCGCCTCCAGCACGGGGATATGGCTCAAGCCCCGCGCGCCACCGGCGCCGAGCACCAGGACGAGTTCGGGTGTGGTGCCGCCGGGAAGGGCAGCGGAGCCTGCGCTCGCTTGCGCCATCCTGCGCCTCCCCGTTGCTGCGCTCTAACCCGCGTCGCTTTCCGTCTGCACGGCCTGCGCCATCTCGCCGAGGCTTTTGAAGCGGAAATCATGGCGCGGCATCGTGCCGGGATTCATCGTTGCGCCAAAACCTTCGTCGGCATGGCGGCGATGGATCCAGCAGGAGGCGAGGCCGGCGGCATTCGCCGGCTTGTGATCGTGGAACAGGCTCTCGGCGGTGTAGAGGATGTCGCCCTTGCCGATGCCGCGCGCCGCCAGCGCCTCCAGCATGTAGTCGAAATTCGCCGCGGCCGGCTTGTAGCTGCCGATGTCCTCGGCCGTGTAGATCGCGTCGAAGGTCACGCCGAGCCGGCGGTTGCTGAGCGCGAAGGATTCGTTGTCGACATTGGAGAGGATGACGAGCTTGTAGTGCCGTTTCAGCAGCTGCAGCGCGGCCTGCGTGTCGGGAAAGGCCGGCCAGTCTCCGATGGAACGGCCATAGGCAAGGCATTCCTCCCAGGCGGCCGGAACCTCCCATTCTTCCGCGAGGCGCTTGTAGACGATCGCGAGCAGCTCGCTGTAGCGCTTGGTCGGCGTGTGGCGCTGCTGCGCCGATTCATGCCGGGCATGGGCCTCGAGCACCGCGTTGCGGCCGAGCGGCCGCCCCACCTTCCCGACCAGCGGCGAAAGCGCCGCGACCATGCCGCTCTCCCAGTCGATCAGCGTGCCGTAGCAGTCGAAGGTCAGAGTGTTGAAATCGGTGAGCTTCATCATGGTCTCCGGTTCGATCGGGCTCGGCTCGGCGTCATTCCGGGGCATTGCGCAGCAATGAGCCCGGAACCCATAACCGCTGAACTGGCCGGAAAAGATCGACGGCTGCGGAGCCTCGTTTCGGTGCGGCAATGTTCATGGGTTCCGGGCTCGGGCCTGCGGCCTGCCCCGGAATGACCATCATGTCCGGATGGTGCCATCTTCTACGCAGTTCTATCCGACAAGAACGGGATCAGCGCCTCGAGCGTCGCCGCCGGGTTCTCCTCGGGCAGGAAATGGCCGCTCTCGATCGCCTGACCTTCGGCCTGCGGGGCGAATGTCGCCCGCCAGATCTCCAGCGGGCTCGCCTCCTTGGCCGGGATGCCGGCCTCGCCCCAGAGGATCAGGACCGGGCAGAGGATGCGGTTGCCCGCCGCGAGATCGGCCTTGTCATGCGCGACATCGGTGGTCGCGCCGGCGCGATAATCCTCGCAAGCCGCATGGATGCGAGCCGGATCGTTGAAGGATTCGCCATAGGATCGCAGCGCCAGCGCGTCGAACAGGTCGAGCGACTTCGCCCGCGTCCAGCTCGCGATGGTGTGGTCGAGCCAGCCGAGCGGATCGGCCTTGATCAGGTTCTCCGGGACAGGCTCGGGCTGGGCGAGGAAGGTCCAGTGATAGACCTGCATCGCGCGCGCCGCGCTCATGCCCTCCCACATCGAAACCGTCGGGATGATGTCGAGCAAGGCGAGCTTCTCGACGCGGCCGGGATGGTCCAGCGCCAGCCGGTAGGCGACGCGCGCGCCGCGGTCATGCCCGACCACGGCAAAGCGCAGATGCCCGAGTGCCTGCATCGCGGCGACGACGTCCTCGCCCATGCCGCGCTTGGTATAGGTCTCGCGGCCGCCATCGCCATGCGGCGCCGCCGACCAGCCATAGCCGCGCAGGTCCGGGCAGACGACGGTATGCGTCTTCGCCAGCTCGCCGGCGATCCTGTGCCATTCGGCATGGGTCTGCGGGAAGCCGTGAATCAGCACGACCGGCGGCCCCTCGCCGCCGACGCGCGCGAAGATTTTGCCGACGGGCCCGTCGATCCAATGCGCCTTGAAGCCAGGGAACAGGCTGTCGAGATTGCTCATGTCGACCGGGCCTTATTCGACCGAGCGTCCGGATCGACCGGATTCGCGGTCGTGCGGTCCGTTCGTTGGGTATCGGCGATTAGTCGCTGGAGCCGTTCCTCCGCCGCGATCTTGATTGCAGTGTCGATAGGCTCGCCCATTCGCGCCGAAAGCTCTCTGATGAGCGCTTCGGTTTCCGCGTCGTCGATTTCAAAGGTCACGGAAAGGCTCCCAAGCACACCCTCTCGCTCGAAAGCTACTATGACGGCCGCTGACTTGTCAGCTTTCGCGCTCGCGCTTGACCGCCTGCCAGCCGATGTCGCGGCGGCAGAAACCGCCGGGCCAATCGATCGCGTCGACGCCCCGATACGCCTTGGCCTGTGCCTCGCTCACCGACTTCGCGGTCGCCACGACATTCAGCACCCGCCCGCCATGGCTGAGGATTGCGCCCGTGGCGTCCTGCTTCGTGCCGGCATGGAAGACGAGCACGTCGTCCTGCGCCTCGGCCTGCTCGATGCCCTTGATGACCGTGCCGGTTTCCGGCTTGCCGGGATAGCCCTTGGCGGCGAGCACCACGGTCAGCGCCGTCTCGTCCGACCAGCGCAGATCGAAGGTGTCGAGCACGCCGTCGCAGGAAGCGAGCAGCGCCGGCACGATGTCGCTCTTCAGCCGCGGCATCAGCACCTCGCATTCGGGATCGCCGAAGCGGACATTGTATTCGATCAGCTTCGGCCCCTGCGCCGTGATCATCAGCCCGGCGAAGAGCACGCCCTTGAACGGCGTGCCGCGCTTGGCCATGCCCGCCAGCGTCGGTCGCACGATCTCGGCCATGACCTGCTCTTCCAGCGCCTTGGTCATCACGGGGGCGGGCGAATAGGCGCCCATGCCGCCGGTATTGGGGCCGGTATCGCCGTCGCCGACGCGCTTGTGGTCCTGCGCCGAGGCCAGCGCCAGCGCATGCGTGCCGTCGCAGAGCGCGAAGAAGCTCGCCTCCTCGCCGATCATCCATTCCTCGATCACGACCTCGGCGCCGGCGGCACCCAGCCCGCCGCCGAACATCATCTCGATCGCCTCGTTCGCCTCTTCGAGCGTCTCGGCCATGACCACGCCCTTGCCGGCGGCGAGCCCGTCGGCCTTGATCACGATCGGCGCGCCTTGGGCGGCGACATAGGCCTTGGCGGCGGCGGCATCCCGGAAGCGGCCGAAGCCGGCGGTCGGGATGGCGAACTCGGCGCAGAGCTCCTTGGTGAAGGCCTTCGAGCCTTCGAGCTGGGCAGCCGCCTTCGATGGACCGAAGACCTTGATGCCGGCTGCAGCGAGGTCGTCGGCGATGCCCGCGACGAGCGGTCCCTCCGGCCCGACCACGACGAGGTCGATGCGCTGCAGCTTGCAGAAATCAGCCACGGCCTTGTGGTCGGCGATGTCGAGCACGACGTTCTCGCCGCATTGCGCCGTACCGGGATTGCCGGGCGCGATGAAGAGCCGGTCGCAGAGCGGCGAGCCGGAGATCGCCCAGGCCAAGGCATGCTCGCGGCCGCCCGATCCGATCAGAAGGATGTTCATCGTCGTCTCCTCGCGTGCGGACATCCGTCCACGGCTGTCATCCGGGGCGACCGGAGGGAGACCCGGGATCCATGCCTGAACCGTTCTGGAATGGATCCCGGATCTCCGCTTCGCTCCGTCCGGGACGACCCGCATCGGTCCTAGAGCTGCGTTCTGATAGCGGCAATAGCCGCCGATGATGCCCACGGCAACGCTTCTGCCCGCGTGTCGCCCCCGCTATGGTCCGGCAATGGACAGCGAATCGCAGAAGCCTTCCGGCAATGTTCCGGAATGGTCGGTCTCGGACCTCTCGGGCGCGCTCAAGCGCACGCTGGAGGACGCTTTCGGCTTCGTGCGGGTGCGCGGCGAGATCTCCGGCTATCGCGGGCCGGTCGGCTCCGGCCATGTCTATTTCTCGCTGAAGGACACCAACGCCAAGATCGACGCGGTGATCTGGAAGGGCGTCTTCGGCCGCCTGAAGACGAGGCCCCAGGAGGGGCTGGAGGTCATCGCCACCGGCAAGATCACGACCTTCGCCGGCAAGTCGAGCTACCAGATCATCATCGACTCGCTCGAGCCAGCCGGTATAGGCGCGCTGATGGCGCTGCTGGAAGAGCGCCGCAATCGGCTGGCGGCCGAGGGGCTGTTCGCGGTCGAGCGCAAGCGGCCCATCCCCTATCTGCCGCGCGTCATCGGCGTCGTCACCTCGCCGACCGGCGCGGTGATCCGCGACATCCTGCACCGTCTGGAAGACCGTTTCCCGCGCCATGTCCTGGTCTGGCCGGTGCGCGTGCAGGGCGAGACCAGCGCGGCCGAGGTCGCCAATGCCATCGCCGGCTTCAATGGCCTGCCCGAGGGCGGGCGCATCCCGCGGCCGGACGTCATCATCGTGGCGCGCGGCGGCGGCTCCCTGGAAGACCTGATGGGCTTCAACGAGGAGGCGGTGGTGCGCGCCGCCGCCGCATCGCTGATCCCGCTGGTTTCGGCCGTCGGTCACGAGACCGACGTTACGCTCATCGACCATGCATCCGACCTGCGCGCGCCGACGCCGACGGGGGCGGCCGAAAAGGTCGTGCCGGTGCGGGCCGAGCTGATGGCCTTCGTAGCGGACCTGTCGCGCCGGCAAGGCGGGGCGATGCGCCGCCTCTCCGACCGTCGCCGCAGCGATCTGCGCGCGCTCGCCCGGGCGCTGCCGGGGCCGGAAGCCGTGCTCTCCGGGCCGCGCCAGCGGCTCGATCTCGCGGCCACGCGCCTGGCACCGGCTCTGGCGCGCAATGCGCGCGTCCATGAGCAGCAATTGGGGCTGGTCGCACAACGGCTCGCCCGGCAGTCGCCGGTGGCGCGGCTCGCCGGTTTCGCGGCCAGGCTGGACGGTCTGTCGAAGCGCCTGCGGGCGGGCAGGGATGCCCTGCTGCGTGCCCAGCGCGAGCGGGTCGGCCGGGCCTTCGAGCGTATCGCGGACCTCGACCAGCGCGCCGCGCGTGCGCTTTCGCGCGATCTGGTCCAGCGCGGCGAGCGTCTTCTCGGTCTCGAAGACAGGCTGCAACGCGCCTTCGCGCAGAATCTGGCGCGCCGGCGCGAGCGTCTGCGCTCTTCCGCCTCGCTCCTCGCCTCGCTCGGGCCCGATGCCGTCCTGGCGCGCGGCTATGCGCTGGTGCGTGACGAGGCCGGCGCGCTGGTCCGTGGCGTCGGCCAGGTGCGGCCGGGGCAGGCGCTGAGCGTGCAGGTCAGCGATGGGCGCTTCGGCGTCATGGCTGCGGGAGACGGCAGTACCCCGGCGCGCCCCGCACGGCCGCTGCGGCGGGAAAGCCCCAAGGGCGGGCAGGGCGATCTGTTCTGAGCGACGCCCTGGTCGCTTCTACCCGTGGAATTTCAAGTTGCAGCGCGGGGTCGTCCGGGATGACGGCGCTTTTTGTCTGATGTTCAATCTGTCCAAAAGAACCCCATTATTGCTCTACCTCGCAGGACAAGCGCCGGAGTTTCGAGTCAGTTATCGAACCGGGGATGAAGCGAAGGGCGCGCTGGACAAGGGCTCAGGCGCTTTGAGGAAGGCCGTCACGCGCTGGATCGCGTCGTCGCGCGCCGCCGGATTGGTCCCGACCGTCGCCTTGCCGGTTCCTGTGGCGGAATAGGCGATGTCGCTGCGTTCCTTCACCTCGAGGCGCGGATGGTCGAAATCATGCAGCGCGCCGGGATAGATCACCAGATCGACCTTCTCGCCGCGGGCGTTCGCCGCCTTGGTGAGGTGGTCGCAGGGCGCCGGCGGGGTCCAGTCGTCGGCGTCGCCCATCAGGATCATCAGCGGCAGGCGTGCCGCGAAACTCGTCGATTCCGACTGTGACCGGCAGCCGGGATAGAAGGCGATGCCGCGCGCGAAGTCGGGCTTCGCATCGGCCGGGCGGCGGTCCTTGCGGACGGCCGCCAGGACCGTCGAGCCCCCGCCGGACCAGCCGAGCAGCGCGATCCTGTCCGGTCGGATGTCGGCGCGCGATTGCAGCCAGTTGCGTGCGGCGGCGGCGTCGGCGACGCGCTCGCGGCTGGCCCGGACGGGCAGTTCCCGCACGCCGCACTGCGAGCCGAGCCGGCGCGAACCGTAGCTGTCCGGCATCAGGACGGCGAAGCCAGCGCGCGCCAGCCGCTCTCCCCAGTCGGAATGCCGGGCCGAGAGCTTGCCATTGTCGCGCCACAGGCCGCCGCAACCATGCAGCGCGACGACGGCCGGAAACGGCCCCTGGCCCTGGGGCAGATAGAGGACCGCATCGAGATCGGCGTCGTAGCTCGGGACGCGCACGCGCTCGAAGCCGCCGGCCAGGGCAGCGCTCGTCGCGACCGCGAGCCCCAGAAGGGCCCCGGCGAGGCGTGTCAGGCTGGACATCATCGGCTGGGACGCTATCACGGAAGACTGATTATCCCGATAATGCGCACCGCGATCAATGTGCTAGACAGATCGTCATGAATATCAGCGAACGCCCCCCTTTGCCCGGCCCCGAAGCCGCGCTCGATTACGGCCATGGCGAGTTTCGCGTCGTGCGGCCGGGCGCCTTCGTGCGCTGCGCCGTCACCGGGTCGCCGATCCGGCTCGAAGACCTGCGTTACTGGTCGGTCGACTGGCAGGAACCCTATGCCTCGCCCGAGGCCGCGTTATTGCGGTTGCGCCGCGCCGGTCGGGCCTGAGCGTCCCGATAAGGCCTCTGCTGCCATCGCCTCGATCCGCCCCGGTTCGTCGAAGACCAACGTGACCGGCACGGGCAGCAGCCGGTGGCGCTCGGCATGAGGCCAGAGCGGCCCGAGCTTCACCATGTCCTTCTCCGTCGTCGCGATCAGGCAGTCCAGCTCGCTGGCCTGCGCCACCAGCGCCGCGACATCCTCTGCCGTATAGGGGTGATGATCGGGGAAGGCGCGCTCTGCGACGATGCGGGCGTCGGCCTGCCGCAAGGTGTCGGCGAATTTCTCCGGCCGGCCGATTCCCGAGACCGCCAGGACGGCCTGCTCTGACAGGCGCGCCTTGGCCTCCGGCGAGGGTTGTAGTCGTGCCGTCAGCGTCGCGACCCCCGCTTCCGTGGCGGCTGCGGCGACCTCTTCTCCGGCCGCGCCGGCGCCGATGACGAGCACCGCATCCGTCTGCGCCAGCTGGCCGGCCAGCGGCGCGCGCAGCGGGCCCGCCGGCAGGCAATACCCGTTGCCGGCGCCGCCCGCCCCGTCGACCACCGCGAGCCGCAGCCGCTTGGCCAGAGCGGGATTCTGCAGCCCGTCATCCATGACGATCACGCTCGCGCCGAGCGCCCGCGCCAGCGAGGCCCCCGCGACACGGTCCCGCGCCACGACGGTGCGGGCATGGCGTGCCATCAGCAGCGGCTCGTCGCCGACGGCATGGGCGGCGTGATAGGCGGCATCGACTTCGACCGGCCCGGCGAGCGAACCGCCATAGCCGCGCATCAGCACGAAGGGCGTCTCACCGTGCCGTGCCAGCATGGCCGCGAGCGCGATCGAGGTCGGGGTCTTGCCGGCGCCGCCCGCGACGAAATTGCCGACGCAGATCACCGGGATGCCGGCGTCGGTGCCGGCGCGACGCATCCGCTGCAGCGTGATCGCGCCATAGAGCCGTCCGAGCGGAGAGAGGAGCCGGGCGAGGGCGCCCGGCGGCCGCCACCAGAAGCCCGGGGCGCGCATCAGGATGCGGCGTCGCGCTGGCCGAGCGCGATGCGCATGAGCAGCGGTTCGATCGCCTGGATCGTCCGGTTCAGGGCGCCGCCGAGCTCGGCGCTGGTCTGGGCCGCGGTGCGGGCCGCCTGCCGGGCGCTCGCCGGGTCGCTGAGCCAGCGATGCACCGCGCCGGCGAGCCCCTGCGCATCGGCGACCTCGCGCGCGCCGCCATCCTGGTCGAAGGCAGCGAAGATCTCGGCATTGTTGTGGACGAAAGGCCCGTGCAGCAGCGCACAGCCGAGCTTTGCCGGCTCGATCGGGTTGTGGCCGCCGATCAGCGGCACCAGCGAGCCGCCGAGATAGGCCACCTGCGAGAGGCGATAGAGCAGGCCGAGCTCGCCCACCGTATCGGCGATGTAGAGCTCGGTGTCGCGCTCCGGCAGCTGGCCCGCGGCGCGCCGCGCCACGGCGATGCCGTTGGCCTGCGCCAGCGCCTCGATCTCGATGCCGCGCTGCGGATGGCGCGGGGCGATGATGGTCAGGAGCTTCGGCAGGTAGGGCTTGATCCCGAGATGGGCGGCGATGACCTGCTCTTCCTCGCCCGGATGCGTGCTGGCCGCGACCCAGACCGGCCGGCCCGTGGTCAGGCCGTCGAGGATCGCCAGCGTATCGGCATCGGCGGGAGGCGCCGGCACGTCGAATTTGAGATTGCCGGCGACGCTGACGCGCGGCGCGCCGAGCTGTGCCAGCCGCTCCGCGTCGCCCTGCGACTGCGCGAGGCAGGATTCGAAGCAGGAGAGCAGGTAGCGCGAGGTCTGCGGCGCCTTGTACCAGCGCGCGAAGGAGCGCTCCGACATCCGGGCATTGACCTGCACCAGCGGCACGTCGCGGCGCTTCGCCTCGATCAGCAGATTTGGCCAGATCTCCGATTCGCAGATCAGCCCGAGATCCGGGCGCCAGTAGTCGAGGAAGCGGCGCATGTAGCGTGGCACGTCCAGCGGAAGGTACTGGTGGATCACGCCGGCCGGCAGCCGCGCCGCGAGCAGCCCGGCCGAGGTCACGGTGCCCGAGGTCACGAGCACGGCGAAGCCGCGCTTCTGCAGTTTCGCGATCAGCGGCAGCAGGGTCACCGTCTCGCCAACGCTCGCGCCATGCAGCCAGACCAGCGAGCGATTGGGACGCCTGACGCCGGGATAGCCGCGGCGCTCGGCGAAACGCGTCGGGTCCTCCTTGCCGCGCCGCCGCCGCCAGACCAGCAGGCCGGCCGCCGCCGGTTCGAGCAGGCCGGTCAGCAGCCTGTAGCCTGTGAGGATCGCGCCCTTGCCGCTCATGCCGCGACTCCCGCGCGAGCGATCTGGGCCTCCCGAAGTCCAGCACCGGGATCCTGGGCGCCGACCAGCGCATAAGCGCGGGCATGCACGGCGTCGAGCCCGGCCTCGAGCGCCAGCCGCGCCGCCTCGCAGGTCGCCTCGTCGGCCTCGCGCGCGACGTGGATCGCCTCGCCGACCACGATCGCGCCGCGGCCGAAGGGCAGCCCGATCGAGGCCCGGTCCCAGCTCTTGAAGTCGATGCGCCGGCTCGTCACCACCGCGATCGGATGTACCGGGCGGCCCGAGGCGCGCGCGAGCTGGATGATGCCCGGCCCGGCGATGCGGGCGCGCTTGGGAATGTCGGCGGTCAGCACCATCGTCTCGCCCGCGGCGAGCCGCCTGACCATGGCGAGGAAGGCGCTGGCGCCGCCCTTCTCGCGGATCTTCTTGCCGAGCGCACCCGAGCCGCGGATCGCGCCGATGCCGAGCTCGCGCAGCGCCACCGCGTTGAAGCCGCCGTCGCCATGGCGCGAGACCAGCGAGCACGCCGGCATCCAGTCCGGTCGCGAGAACGGGATCATGATGTGCTGGCCGTGCCACATCGCGATGATCAGCGGCAGCTCTGGGCGGACGCGCTCATAGATGTCGGCCGGCTCGACCACGAAACGGTTCGTCCGCTGCACGAGGCGGAGGTAGCCGGCGAGGAGCCGGCCCAGCGTTTCCTGCGCCGCGCGCGTCTTGAGGAGCGAAAAGCCCATGGAGCTGGCGTCGGAACCTTAGACTGTCTCGGGGTTGAGCAGGCGGTGCAGGTGCACGATGAAGTAACGTGTCTGCGCCTGGTCGACGGTCGCCTGCGCCTTCGCCTTCCAGGCGGTGTGGGCGGTCGCGTAGTTCGGGAAGATGCCGACGACGTCGAGCTTGGCGAGGTCCTTGAAGGTGATGCCTTCCAGCGAACTCAGTTCGCCGCCGAAGACGAGGTGGAGGAGCTGTTTCTGTTCGGGTTCGGCAGCCATTGTTCTCTCCGCTACGAGCGGTTCTGATCCGGAACCGCGCGGCACCAGTTAAGCCATACGCGCGTCACACGCGAGTGCCGAGCGGCGCAGATCGGCACAGCAATAGCGCCATTGCCGACAAAAAGGCGTCAGAGCCGCTGCGGCCCTGCGTCGCGCAGGCGTCGCATCGCCGCCAGCAGGGGCGCCGACAGCCCGCCGGCGCTCGCGATCAGCCTGCCATGGATCGGCGTTTCCCTGTTGTAGACGACCGCTTCGCCGTCGGTTCCGCTCAGCAAGCCGCCCGCCTCCTGCAGGATCAGGTCGGCGGCGGCGAGGTCCCAGTCGCGCGCATCGGTCGAGATCAGCCCGGCATCGATCGTCGCATCCGCGATCCGTGTCAGCCTGAGAGCGAGCGACGGAATCTTGTCGACCGGCTCGATGCGCGCGATTTCCGCCAGCGCATCGACCATCGGCTTCGGCCCGGCGATGCGGGCGGCGGCGAGCGTCGTGGCGGCCGAGGTGGCGATGGCGTTGCCGTTACGCGTCGCGCCGCCGCCGCGCAGGGCCTGGTAGGTCGCGTCGCAGGCCGGCGCATGGACGATGCCGAGCACGGGCTCGCCCTGGTCGAGCAGCGCCACGCAGACCGCCCAGTCCGGCAGGCCGTTCATGAAGGCGCGCGTCCCGTCGATCGGATCGACCACCCAGACGAAGCGTCGCTTCAGCCGCAGCGCGTCGTCGATGGTTTCCTCCGACAGCCAGGCTGCCTCCGGGAGCAGGGCTTCGAGCCGGATGCGCAGGAAGGTATCGACCCCGATATCGGCTTCGGTCACGGGAGAGCCGCCGCTCTTCGACCATGTCCGGGCGGCGGTCCGCTCGCCAGGGCGGAACAGGTCGACGGCGATCTCGCCCGCCTCCAGGCAGGCCGCGTGGACGGCTTGCAGGAGGTCGGTGGCGTCGGGCAGCGGGGGCATGCTCATGCTGGTTCCGTATGGATGGCGATGCTGCGCTTCAAGCCGAAAATGCGCAGAAGAAACGAAAGATTCCGTCAAGCATCCTGCTTGAAACCGGCCATTGAGGCCATTGGAAGGCGCAGATCACGCTCCTTTAACCCAACCGCTTAAGCGCTCGGAGACACCTGGGACCCAACTCTCGCCCAGCAAGCACGAGAGCCCCGGACTGCACAGAGGGCTCCGTCGCGGCAGGGATTAGAGAGAGGCGTTACACAGATGGCGAGAGTCACGACGGCCGCCGGGGAGTTCGGTTTCATGCCGAATTGTCCCGGTTTCGCGACCGACCCCACGACCGTTCCACGCAATCCGATGCCGGCGCAGCCGGATGCGCCGCGGATCGAGCGCATCGGCTCCGTACGCATCCTGCGCGGCGCCGCCGGCTGGCGCGGCGTGGCGCTGCGGCTGGCGAATGCCGCCGGAGACGACGAGCTGTTCCAGCTTGCGCTGACCGCCGGAGACGGGCGCTCGATCGTCGTCGCCACGGTGGATCAGGAGGATGCGGTCGCGCTGTGGCGCGATTTCGGCCGCGCCAGCGGCATGCCGCTGCTGCTCGAGACCAGCGACGGCGACATCAGCGAGCCCTTTCCGCAGATCGGCCGTGTCGCACTCGGGCCGATCCGCGTCCGTCGCCGCCATTCCTTCCTGAACGGCCGCCGCCCCCGCTTCCTCGTGCGGCGCAAGACCGGCCGGCTGGCCGAGCGGCCCGTGGTCGTCGGCGGAGAGCGCCTGACGGACTGACGTCGCCATCGGTGGAGACCTCCTCGTCATTCCGGTTCGGGCCTGCCGCCCGTCCCGGAGTGAGCGCGCAATCGCGTGACGATGCGATACTGTCGCGCTCCAAGCTTGTGCCGGGCTTGAGTCGCATCAACTGCCGTCATTGCGAGCGCAGCGAAGCAATCCAGGGAGGCGTAGAGCGCTGCCGCCCCTGGATTGCTTCGCTGCGCTCGCAATGACGGAACAGCGCTTCAGCGCGGTTTCGTGAAAACGGACCGCTCCTAGAAGGCGGAACGTGCCAGCGCGTCGAGCGCGAAGCCTGTCGCCAGCAGCAGCCCGGCATTCTGGTTCGACCGGAAAATCGCGAGCGCCACCGGCGAGGTTGCGCCTTTGATCCTGGAGACCTGCCAGCCGAGATGGCCGGCGAAGGCCGCAAGGCCGGCGAAGGCGATCGGTCCGCCTCCGGCTGTCCAGGCCGCAAGACCCGCAAGCACCACTGCGAGCGCGAAGCACAGCGCGATGGCCTCCCGGCCATGATCGCCGAAATAGCGCGCGCTCGACTTGATGCCGGCGATCACGTCGTCCTCGATGTCCTGCAGCGCGTAGATCGTGTCGTAGCCGACCGTCCAGACCACGGCGGCGGCGTAGATCAGGAAGGCCGGCGCATCGAGGCGTCCGAAGACCGCGCTCCAGCCGAGCAGTCCGCCCCATGAGAAGGCGAGGCCGAGCACGAACTGCGGCAGGTTGGTGATCCGCTTCATGAACGGATAGATCGCCACGATCACGAGCGAGGCGATCCCGGCCGCGATGGTGAAGGCGTTGAACTGCAGCAGCACGACGAGCCCGATCAGCGACAGCCCGACCATGAACAGCGCGGCGGCCCGCACCGTGACCTGGCCCGAGGGCAGGGGCCGCCCGCGCGTGCGCGCCACCTGAGCATCGAGCTTGCGGTCGATGATGTCGTTGAAGGTGCAGCCGGCGCCGCGCATCGCGATCGCGCCGATCAGGAAGAGCAGGCAGTGCCAGGGATCAGGGTAGGGATGCCCGGCTGCGATGGCCGCAAGCCCCGCCGCCCACCAGCATGGCAGCAGCAGGAGCCACCAGCCGATCGGCCGCTCCATCCGCGCCAGCTTGAGGAAAGGCCGCGTCGCCTGCGGCGCCCGCGTATCGACCCAATGGCCACTCAACGCGTCCGGCAAAGGCGCGCCCGGGCCGTTTCCGAGAGGGGCGGGTGCCGGTTCGGGCGTGGCCGTCACGAGGGCGGACGCTTAGAGAGCGCCCTGCGGGATGCGCATGCCGCCGCCGGTGATAGCATCGGCGCCGCCGAACGGATTGCCTGCACCCTGCTGGGCCTGCTTCTGCGCCCGGCGCATCATCTCGGCCTGCTGCTTCACCGCATTGCAGGCCTGATTGCGGATGCCGCTCGCCTTCTCGTTGTCCGCCTTCATGCCGTCGATGAAGGAAGCCGGGATCTGGCACCAATCCTGGTTGTCGGTGGCGAACTTCACGGCGGCGTTGCCGTTGCTGACGAGCTTGCCCAGGGTGCCGCAGGCCTGCTGCGGCGTCAGCTTGCGCTTCGCTTTCTGCGAGGCGTTCAGCGAGGCGACGATCGTCTGCCTCTCCTGGAGCAGCTTCTGGATCTGCTCACAGCCCGAGGCCTGCGCACGCGCAGGGGTGGCATCGATGAAGGCAGCCACAGCGAGCCCCATCGTCGCGATCACCCCGGAAGCCATCCTTAGCCGCATCTTGTCACGCTCCGAAATTGCCTGCGAGGGCGCGGGCCCTGCGCGATTTCCTTAACAGCAAGGCTGTGTTGGCGCCAAGGACCAATGCAAGTCCAACTCTTGCGGGCCGGACTTTTCCATTCCATTCGGCGATGATGCTTGCCGATAACCCGAGATTGTGGCGGTTTTCGCGCGAGCGTTGCCGTAACTGGCTGCCCATTAAAAGTCTTCAGGAAGCCGTCCAGCCGATGTCCGTTCCCGATTTCGCCCGCTATCGGCTCTTCCTGGAGGGCGACCTCGCAGAAGGAGGGCGACTGCCGCTCGAGCGCGAGCAGGCGAATTACCTCCTCAACGTGCTGCGCCTGAAGCAGGACGACACCGTGCTGATCTTCAACGGGCGCGACGGCGAATGGCTGGCCGCGATTTCGGCCGAGGGCCGCAAGCAGGCGAGCCTGACCGCGCTGCGCCGGACGAAGGACCAGCCGCCGGCGCCCGATCTGATCTATCTCTTCGCGCCGCTCAAGCATGCGCGCCTCGACTACATCGCGCAGAAGGCAATCGAGATGGGGGCAGGCGTGCTGCAGCCCGTCCTGACCCGACGCACCCAGGTTTCGCGGCTCAATCTCGACCGCTTGCGCGCCAATGCGATCGAGGCCGCCGAGCAGTGCGGCATCCTGACCCTGCCGGAAATCAGGCCCGAGCGCCCGCTCGATGCGGCGCTCGACGCGCTCGAGCCCGGCCGCCTGCTGGTCTTCTGCGACGAGGCGATGGCGCAGGAAAGCCCGCTGGCTGCGCTGGCGGGTCGGAAGCCCGGGCCGCTGGCCGTGCTGATCGGGCCGGAGGGCGGCTTCGACGAGGCCGAGCGCCGCCGGATACTGGCGCGGCCGGAGACGCTGCCGCTGTCGCTCGGCCCGCGCATCCTGCGCGCCGACACGGCCGCCGTCGCCGCGCTGACACTGGTCCAGGCGGTTCTGGGCGACTGGCCGCGGCAATAGCCCGCAGCGGCGGAACGTGCCGCCGGCTTGGCCGTTTCCCGCTCATGCTGGGGACGCATTCTCGACTCAATCGGGAGCAGGCTGGCGCGCCGGTCTGCAGCCGGGGTGCGGGCGATTCGCCGGCACCCCTGATGCGAGCGACCCGACGAGGATGAATGCCATGAACGAAGCCTGCCGCTTCGGAATCGAGGAAGAGTATTTCCTGTCGGATGCCGGGAGCAGGGGGGTCGTGCGCAAGGTATCTCCGACCTTCATCGCCGCCACCCAGGCGATGTTCCCCCACGAGGTCCAGCGCGAGATGCTGCAATCGCAGATCGAGGTCGCGACGCCTGTCTGCAAATCGATGGGAGAGGCGCGGAGCGCGCTGACCGCCCTGCGGACCGGCCTGGCCGGCCTCGCCCTCGAGCACGACATGCTGTTGCTCGCCTGCGGTACGCATCCGAGCGCGGCCTGGGCGCGCCAGCACGCCACCGAGGCATCCCGCTACGACACGCTGATGCGCGACCTGCAGATGCTCGGCAGCCGCAACCAGCTCTGCGGGCTGCACGTCCATGTCGAGGTGAAGGACGAGGACGAGCGTATCCGCCTGATGGCGCGGACCATGCCGTTCCTGCCGCTGCTGCTGGCGCTCTCCACCTCCTCGCCCTTCTGGCAGGGCCGGCGAACGGGGCTGATGGGCTATCGCCTCGCCGCCTATGGCGAATTGCCGCGCACCGGCCTGCCCGAACTGTTCACCGAGCCGGAGGATTATCGCGCCTATGTCGAGACGATGGTCGCAGCCGGGGCGATCAAGGATGCGGGCTATATCTGGTGGGCGATCCGCCCCTCCCACAAGCATCCGACGCTGGAACTGCGCATCGCCGACAGCTGTACGCGCCTGGAGGACACGCTCGCCATCGCGGCGCTCTATCGCTGCCTGGTCCGGCACCTGCTCCGTCAGCCGAAGCTCAATGCGAATCTGACCGCGGCCGCGCGCGCCATCGCGGCGGAAAATCTCTGGCGCGCCCAGCGCTATGGCGTCCATGGCGGGCTGATCGATGCCGAAAGCCGCAGCATGCGCAGCGTGCCGGAGATCGTCGACGATCTCGTCGCCCGGCTCGCCGAGGATGCGGCGGCACTCGGCTGCCGCGCCGAGCTCGCCAGCTGCCGCGAGCTCGCGGCCGCCGGCACCAGCGCCGATGTGCAACTCGCGGTCTATGAGGAGGCGCGCCTGCGCGATGGCGGCCAGGCGGCCGGGCTTTCGGCGGTGGTCGACTGGATCGCCTCCGAGACGAGGCTCGACCGCACCGGCTGGGGCCACGACGCAGCGCTCCGCCGCGGTGCTGCCTGAGCGAATTCCAGACCGCTGCGTGACTGAAGGCGATGTCCGCGGCCCGCACGCCCTGCGCCGGCCGTTCGTCGCTCTTCCGCGAACGCAAAGCGGAGGTCGTTGTCGAGCGTGGCGCGCTCGCCTATGTCTGGCTCTCCTGGAGCCTGATCCACCGCGCAGCGAAGCGCGGGCGGAAGCCTGGCCTCTCGTTTTTCTGCCGGAGCGCCCATGGCTCGCGATGTGTCCGATTCGACCCCGGTCGGTTCCAAGGACGAACTGATCTCCTGGATCGCCGCCGGTGAAAAGCCGGCCTCGGCCTTCCGGCTCGGCACCGAGCACGAGAAATTTCCTTTCTATCGCGACGATCTCTCGCCCGTTCCCTATGAGGGGCGCCCAGGTTCTGACGGGCGCAAAGCCGCCGGCGGCATCCGCCATCTTCTGGAGGGCATGCAGGCCAGGCTCGGCTGGGAGCCGATCGTGGACGCCGGCCACGTCATCGGCCTCGGCGGGCCGGCGGGCGGCGGCGCGATCTCGCTGGAGCCCGGTGGCCAGTTCGAGCTGTCCGGCGCGCCGGTCGAGACCGTCCATGAGACGGCGGCCGAGCTCGCCCAGCACCTCGCCGACGTCAAGGCGGTGGCCGAGCCGCATGGCATCGGCTTCGTCGCGCTCGGCCATTCGCCGCTCTGGACCCGGGCACAGACCCCGGTGATGCCCAAGGGCCGCTACAAGATCATGGCGAACTACATGCCGAAGGTCGGTACGCGCGGCCTCGACATGATGTTCCGCACCTGCACGGTCCAGGTGAATCTCGATTTCGGCACCGAGGCCGACATGGTCCGCAAGCTCAGGGTCTCGCTCGCCCTGCAGCCGCTGGCCACCGCGCTCTTCGCCGCCTCGCCCTTCACGGAAGGGCAGCTCAACGGCTTCCAGTCGATGCGCTCTGAGATCTGGCGCGACACCGACAAGGCCCGCTCCGGCATGATCGCCTTCGCCTTCGACGAGGGCATGTCCTACGAGGCCTATGTCGACTGGGCGCTCGACGTTCCCATGTATTTCGTCAAGCGTGGCGATATCTATCACGACGTTGCCGGTGCCTCCTTCCGCGACCTGCTCGCCGGCAAGCTGGCGCAGCTGCCGGGCGAGCGCGCCACCATTTCCGACTGGGCGAACCATCTCTCGACGCTGTTTCCCGAGGTCCGTTTGAAGCGCTTCCTCGAGATGCGCGGCGCCGATGCCGGCCCGCCCGAGATGCTGAACGCGCTCCCGGCCTTCTGGGTCGGGCTGCTCTACGACCAGACCTCGCTCGATGCGGCCTGGGACCTGGTCAAGGGCTGGACCGACGAGGAGCGCCAGGCGCTGCGCGATGCCGTGCCGAAGGCGGGCCTCGGCGCGACCATTGCCGGCCGGAAGCTGCGCGACCTCGCACGCGAGGTCCTGGTGCTGTCGCGCGCCGGGCTCGCGCGCCGCGCCCGCCGCAATGAAGCGGGTGCCGACGAAACCATCTTCCTCGACCCGCTCTACGCCATCGTCGCCGGCGACCGCACGTTGGCGCAGCAGCTCGCCGCGCGCTACCGCGCCGAATGGGGCACCGAGATCGCGCCGCTTTTCCGGGACTGCGCCTTTTAGCGCGCCTTCCGATCAGGCTGGACCCTACCGCCAGGAATATGCCGTCTTTCCGGGGCTTCGCGGAGCGAAGAGCCCGGAATCCAAGAACGCTGCGGCCTCAGGATAATGTGCGGCACCGGGCTCAGGCCTGCGGCCTGCCCCGGAAAGACGGTGCGACCCGTCAGGACGCTGTCCACGCGCACGAAATCCGTGTGTTCCAGCGATTTGCGATTTCGCATTAACAGTTTGGCGGGACTCGGCCGGTATGGTCCGGCGCATGCGTCAGATCGCAGCCATCCTCGTGACCTTTACCCGCGATGAACGCGGGGCGACGGCGCTCGAATATTGCTTCATCGCCGCCCTGATCTCGATCGCCGCCGTCGCCGTTCTCACCCAGATCGGCATGAACGTCAGCGCGATGACCGGCGGCGTCCTGGACGGTCTTCGCTGATCCGGGCAAGCCCGGCCGATCAAGCCTATTCCGCCGCGGTCTTGAAGCTGGCCAGGTTGTCCAGGCTCTGGATGATGTGCTCGGCCAGCGCGTTCGAGAGCACCGAGGGGTCGAAGCGCGTACGCAGCAGCCCGATCTTGCAGGAGGGTAGCGTCGCGAATCCGTCGGCGGGCCCGAGGATGCGCATGCCGGGCCTCACCGCGCTCTCCGGCAGCACCGATATGGCGAGGCCTGCAACAACGGCGGCGCCGACGGCGGTCGAGTTCCAGCTCGCATAGAGAACTCTGAAGCGGCGGCCCTTGGTCTCCAGCGCATCGACCGCCGCCTGCCGCCAGTTGCAGGTCGGCCGCCCCAGCGCCAGCGGCAGCGGATCCTCCTCATGCACCGCATGCCGCGCCGAGGTCACCCAGAGCAGCGGCTCGATGCGGATGATCTCGCCCTGGCCGCGGCTTTCGGTATGGGTGACGATGGCGAGGTCGATGTCGCCGGTGGCGATCCGCTCGGCCAGCATCGGCGTCGGCTCGCAGACGACCGTGACCTCGGCCCGCGGATTCGAGCGCGCGAACCGCGCCAGGATCTCCGGCAGGTAGCGATCGGCGTAATCGTCGGGTACGCCGAGTCGGATGCGGCCCTTGAGATCGGCATCGGTGAAGCTGGCGACGCATTCGAGGTTCAGCCGCACGATCCGTCGCGCATAGTCGAGCAGCCTCTCGCCGTCCTCGGTCAGCTTGGCATGGCGCCCGTCGCGCCCGAAGAGTGGCCGGCCGACCCTTTCTTCCAGCCGCTTCATCTGCATCGAGACGGCCGATTGTGTCTTGAAGACGATCTCGGCCGCACGCGTAAACGACCCCGTATCGGCGATCGCGACGAAGGTCTTGAGCTGGTCGGCGTCGAGCACATGCGCCATGTCGGGCCTCAAATCGGTTCATCAATAACCGTGGTGTCAAGCATCATAAGCATTCGTTTGGCTTATGGCTAGGGCGGAGCTACCCTTTGGTCAGTTACCGGCTTCTGCCAGCGGCGCGTCCGGGCAGGGCCGGCGGCTCCCGTAGCCCTGATCCATCTGGAGGCCGTCATGCTGCTCATGACCTTTGCCACGAAGTCGCTCTCGTCCGTTTCGGCGGGCGTCACGCGTGTCGCTGCCTTCTCGATCAACCCGTTCGTGTCGCTCGCGAAAGCCCTGATCCACCGCCGAGAGGTGCTGCGCCTGGGCGAGCTCGACGAGCGCAGCCTCAAGGATATCGGCCTCGTCCGCTCCGATCTCGACGGGGCGCTGGCGGTGTCCTGGCTCTCCGATCCTACCCTCGTGCTGGCGGAGCGCTCAGCCACCCGCTCGGGTGTCGCCACGCGCCGCCGTGAGGCGAGCCTTCAACTTGCCGCCGCGAAGGAGCCTGCTGCGCCTTCGCGCCCGGTGGTGGCCCTGGCGGCGAAGCCTCCCGTGATGCGCGGCGAGGTCGTCAATTCGGTTGCGTGCAGCGCCTGACCCCTTGGGGCTGCATGTTCCTGCGGGCGGAGGCTTCGTGCCTCCGCCCTTTTTTGTTCAACGCCCCTTCTGGCCGCCGAGCATCGCGTCGAGGATCGACTTCAGCGCGTCCTGGTGGCTGTCCTGCACCTTGCGGCCATGCTCGAACATCTGGTTCAGCGCATCGAGGCCGATCGGGCCGGGGCCGGGCGCGGCGGCGGAAGGCGCATCCTCCGGCTCGGGTTCCGGGGCGCGCCGGGGGGGCGGTTCCGGGCGCGGTTCCGCTTGCGCCTGGGGCTGCTGCGCCCCACCCAGCATCCCGGTGAGGATCTGCCCGAGCATCCCGCCGCCCATCTGGTCCATGTTGAGTTGCCCGCCCGGCATCTGCCCGCCGCCGAAGGGGCCGCCGCCCGGCACCTGGCCCTTGCCCTGCTCCTGGCCGAAGAGGCCTCCTAGAATCGCCTCGAAGGGATTGACCGGACTCGCCGGCTGCGGCGCCGGGGCTGGCTGCATGCCGGGCATCTGGCCGCGCATCATTTCGGCGAACTGGCCGAGCATGCCGCCCATCCCCTGGCTGCTCATCGACTTCGACAGCCCGCCCATCACCATGGCGGCGATCACCGGCATCATCTGCTTCAGCACCGCCTGGGCGACGCCGCTCGTCGCCGCCGCCTGGGCCGCGACCGCGCTGCTGACCTCCTTGGAGCCGAAGAGCTGGCTCAGCGCGTCGTTGCCGGCGGCCCTGGCATTGTCGGGGATGCCGTCGCCATCGGTGTCGAAGATGCGGCCGAAGGGCGATGCGGTCATCATCTGGGCGAGCGAGCCGAAGGCATAAGGGTCCTGCGTCTTGCGCTGCAGGCCCATCGAAAAGGCCGGCAGCAGCGCGTCGATCGCGGCCTGCGTCTGCTGCTGGCTGAGCCCGTATTGCCGGGCGAGGTTCTGCATCGCCTGGCCGTTCTGGGCCTGAAGCATCATCTCGTAGAGATTCATCATGGCGTTCCTCCGGCTCGAGCGCGGTCTGCCGCCGCCTGTGCCGGGACGATAGCAGCGTCCGGGGGCGTGGCAAGGGAAGCGGGGCGCGCCTCCCGCTCCAGCCGGGCGATGCCGCGATAGGCGAAGACAAGCGCCAGGATGCCGAAGGCGACCGCTCCCAGCGCCGAGCCGACGAGCGCCCCCTTCGCCCCGCCATATTGCGCGCCGAGCCAGGCGAGCGGCATCGTGCCGAGCGTCGCGCGGCCCCAGCTGAACAGCGTCGACAGGAAGGGCATGCCGAGATTGTTGAAGGCGGCGTTGGCGACGAAGAGCAGCCCGACGAAGATCCACATCGGCCCGGCGATCAGGCAGAAGAACATCACGAGCTCCGCCGTCAGCCCGGTCGCGCCGAAGGCGGCCGCGATCGGCCCGCGCAGCAGCGTCAGCAGCACCCAGGAGATGACGACGCAGCCGATCGCGAAGATCGCCGAGGCGGTCAGCCCGCGCCGCATCCGGTCGAAGCGGTCGGCGCCCCAGTTCTGCGCCAGGATCGGGCCGACGGCGCCGGTCAGCGCGAAGAGCACGCCGAAGGCGACCGGGACGAGCCGATCCATGATCGCCAGCGCCGCCACCGCGCCGTCGCCGAAGCGGGCGAAGATGCTGGCGAAGACGGCGTTGGCGATCGGGTTCGAGAGATTGGTCAGGATCGCCGGCCCCGCGATGGCGAAGGTCCGGCCCGTATCCCCGCGGAGGGACGCAAGGTTCGGCCGCGCGACGATACCGTGCACCTTGATTGCGCCATGCAACCCGGTGGCGACCATCACCACGCGGGAGACGACCATCGCCCAGGCCGCGCCGTCCGGCCCGAGCCCGAGCCAGAAGATCAGCAGCGGATCGAGCGCCGCCGTCACCACCCCGCCGCCGAGCGTGACGAACATCGCGCGGCGCGCGTCGCCCACGGCCCGCAGCACGCTCGAAAGCCCCATGGCGATTGCCATCAGCGCGTTGGATGGCAGCACGATCCAGAGGAAGGAGAGCGCGACGGCGTAGCTCTCGCCCTGCGCGCCGAGCAGATGCAGCAGCCATGGCAGGCAGGGCAGGGCGACCACGCTCAAGCCGAGCCCGGCCACCGCCATCAGGGTCAGCGTCGAACCGGCGAGCCGCCTTGCGCCTGCACGGTCCCCGGCGCCGAGCGCGCGCGAGGTCAACGCCGCCACCGCGATCATCAGCCCGATATTGATCGAGATCATCAGGTACAGGACGATGGTCGCGAAACCGACGCCGGCGGTCGCCGCTGGCCGGCCGAGCCAGGAGACGTAGAGCAGCGACAGAAGGTCGACGGCAAACACGGCCATCAGCCCGATCGCGCCCGTCCCGGTCATCACCGCGACATGGCGCATCAGCGAGCCGCTGACGAAGACCGCCTGCTGCGTGCCGGCGGTGGCGCTCATGCGAGCCTCCGGGGGTGCGCGCGGAACGGGGTTGTGCGGCAGGCATGGTCCATGGCGGGTCCCGGGGATCGAAGTGGCGTGCTGGCGCGGCCGGCTGGAGAGGCGCCGACCGGCACCCTATCTAGACTGTGTCGTCCGGGCTTTCTTGACATCCCCGGCGCGAGCCCGAAAGAAGACGCATCGACCATCGGAGCCCCGCCGGACGCGTGACCAAGCCGCCGCTCGACATCCTGCTTTGTGCGCCGCGCGGTTTCTGCGCCGGCGTCGTGCGCGCCATCGACGCGGTCGAGAAGGCGCTGAAGCTGCATGGCGCGCCGGTCTATGTCCGCCACGAGATCGTCCACAACAAATACGTCGTCGAGTCGCTGAAGCGGAAAGGCGCGGTCTTCGTCGCCGAGCTCTCGCAGGTGCCGGATGCGACGCGGCCCGTCATCTTCTCCGCCCATGGCGTCGCCAAGTCCGTGCCGGCCGAGGCGAATGCGCGCAATCTCTTCGCCATCGATGCGACCTGTCCGCTGGTGACGAAGGTCCATCGCGAGGCCGAGGTCCATCACAAGCGCGACCGCCATATCCTGCTCGTCGGCCATGCCGGCCACCCGGAGGTGATCGGCACGATGGGCCAGCTGCCCGAGGGCGCGATCACGCTGATCGAGACGCTGGACGACGTCGCGACGCTCGCGCCGCCCGCCGGCAAGCCACTCGCCTATGTCACGCAGACGACGCTGTCGGTCGACGACACCCGCGGCATCGTCGAGGCGCTGCAGGCCCGCTTCCCGGAGCTCATCGCCCCGCACAAGGAAGACATCTGCTACGCCACCACCAATCGCCAGGAGGCGGTCAAGCGCGTCGCCCCGCTGGTCGAGGGGCTGATCGTGGTCGGCTCGCCCAACTCCTCGAACTCGCAGCGCCTGCGCGAGGTCGCCGAGCGCGCCGGCTGCCCAGTCGCCCGCCTCGTGCTGCGCACCGACGAGATCGACTGGTCCGCCTTCGGCAATATCCGCAGCCTCGGCATCACCGCAGGCGCGAGCGCGCCTGAAGTGCTGGTCGAGGAGATCATCGACGCCTTCGCCGAGCGCTACGATGTCCGCGTCGAGACCGTCTCGACCGCCGACGAGAACGTCTTCTTCCCGCTGCCGCGCGAATTGCGCGACACGCCGGCCGCTGCTGAATAACAAGCCTTTACCCGAGAGAGCGAAGCCTTGGCCGTCTATACCGAAGTGCCCGATGACGAGATGGCGGCGTTCGTCGCCCGCTATGGCATCGGCGATCTGCTCGCCGCCAAGGGCATCGCCGAGGGCGTCGAGAACTCGAATTTCCTGCTGCACACCACGCAGGGCTTCTTCATCCTGACGCTCTACGAGAAGCGGGTGAACCCCGATGATCTGCCCTTCTTCCTCGGGCTGATGCAGCATCTGGCGGCGCGCGGTCTGATCTGCCCGCAGCCGGTGAAGGACAGCCGTGGCGAGATGCTCGGCCAGCTCGCCGGGCGGCCGGCCGCGATCGTCACCTTCCTCGACGGGCTCTCGGTGCGAAGGCCCACCGCGACGCATTGCCACGAACTCGGGCGCGGGCTCGCCCTAATGCACGAGGCCGGCGCCGATTTCGAGCTGGAGCGTGTCAATGCGCTGTCCGTGCCCGGTTGGCGACCGCTGGTCGAGCAGGCCGGCTCGGCGGCCGACAAGGTTTCCGCCGGGCTTGCCGGCCGGATCGCGGCCGAGCTCGCGGTGCATGAGGCGAGCTGGCCGGACGGGCTGCCGCGCGGCGTCATCCATGCCGATCTCTTCCCGAACAACGTCTTCTTCATCCAGAACAAGCTCTCGGGCCTGATCGACTTCTACTTCGCTTGCACCGACGCCTTCGCCTACGACCTCGCCATCTGCCTGAATTCCTGGTGCTTCGAGGCCGATGCGTCCTTCAACCTGACCAAGGGCCAGGCGATGCTCGCCGGCTACGAGAGTGTGCGCCCGCTCACGGGCCCGGAGGTCGAGGCCCTGCCGCAGCTCTGCCGCGGCTCGGCGCTGCGCTTCCTGCTGACGCGCCTGGTCGATTGGCTGAACGTGCCGCCGGGCGCGCTGGTCAAGCCGCATGACCCGCTCGAATACGACCGCAAGCTCGCCTTCCACCAGCGCGTCGCCGACGCGCGGGACTACGGGCTGAGGCGATGACCGACACCGTCGAAGTCTGGACGGACGGGGCCTGCTCGGGCAATCCCGGTCCCGGCGGCTGGGGCGCGATCCTGTCCTTCAAGGGCACGGAGAAGGAGCTTTCCGGCGGCGAGGCCATGACCACCAACAACCGCATGGAGCTGATGGGCGCGATTGCGGCGCTGGAGGCGCTGACGCGGCCCTGCACCGTCGCGCTCCACACCGACAGCCAGTATCTGCGCCAGGGCATCACCGCCTGGATCCATGGCTGGAAGAAGAATGGCTGGAAGACCGCCGACAGGAAGCCGGTGAAGAACGAGGAGCTCTGGAAGCGCCTCGATGCCGCGCTCGGCCGCCACAAGATCGAGTGGAAATGGGTCAAGGGCCATGCCGGCGACGCGATGAACGAGCGCGCCGATGCGCTGGCGCGGGCGGGCATGGCGCCGTTCAAGCCGGGGCGGTGACGGGGGGCTTAACCCTCTGTTCACACTTGCTGGCGAACCTCGCCGCGAAAACCCACGGCCTCCCTCGGCAGCCGGAAGGGAATGGAAGATGCCTGCCCTCGACGCCATCGGCGAGCAGAAGCGCCTCGACGCGCTTGCGCGCTACGACATTCTCGACACGCCGGGGGAGGAGGGCTTCGACAGGATCACGCGTCTCGTCCGGCGCCTGCTCAGGGTGCCGATAGCGACGGTGACCTTCGTCGATGCCCATCGCCAATGGTTCAAGTCGAGCCAGGGCCTGGCCTATTGCGAGGGCGAGCGCCGCCATGCCTTCTGCGGCGTGACGATCCGGCAGCCCGACATGCTGATCGTCCCCGATACGCGCTTGGACAGCCGTTTCGTCGACAATCCCGCGGTCACCGGCGATCCGCATCTGCGCTTCTATGCGGGCATGCCGCTGATCAGCGCCGAAGGCCATGGCATCGGCACGGTCTGCGCGGCCGACACCGTGCCGCGCCTGATGGAGCCCGAGGATGTCGGGGCGCTGACCGATCTCGCCGCGATCGCGATGGAGCAGCTCGAACTGCGCCTGCAGGTGGCGACCGATCCGCTTTCGGGAGCCTTGTCCCGCCGCGCCTTCCGCGACGAACTCGGCCGCGCGCTCGCCCTGGCGAACCGCCATCGCCACGAGCTCAGCCTCGTCACCTTCGATCTCGATCACTTCAAGTCGATCAACGATACCCATGGCCACCATGTCGGCGACCGTGTCCTGGTCGAGAGCGTTGCGGCGTGCCGCGGGCTGCTCAGGCAGAGCGATCAGATCGGCCGTCTCGGCGGCGAGGAGTTCGCCGTTCTCCTGCCGCTGACCGGGAGACAGGCCGCGATCGGCGTGGCGGAGAAGCTGCGCGCCGCGATCGCGGATCTGTCCTTCGAGGGCGCGCAGGGCCCATTCAGCGTCACAGCCAGCTTCGGGCTGACGTCGCTGGATAACGCGCAGGAGGATGGCGACAGCCTTCTCCAGGCGGCCGACGAGGCGCTCTATGCCGCCAAGGCGACGGGTCGCAATCGCTGTGTGGCAACGCAGCCCACGCAGGGTGATGCGGGGCTCGGCCGGCGCGTGTTGAAGGCCGGCAAGATCGTCTTCAACGGCGGGCAGTCCGTGGTCGACTGCACGGTGCGCCGCCTTTCGGAGCGCGGCGCCAGCCTCGCCGTCATCAGCACGGCCGGGGTGCCGGAGCGCTTCAAGCTCGCGATCGAGGCCGACGCCTTCTCGCGCCTGTGCCAGATCACGCGCAAGGCCGGCCCGGAGCTGGACGTCGCCTTCGCCTGAGGCAGCCGCCGCGCTTCCGCCTCAGCCCAGAGGCTGGCGGTAGACGATGAAGCCCGACTTCTCGGCGACTTTGTCGTAGAGTTCCTGCGCCTGCAGGTTGCTCTCATGCGTCTGCCAGTAGACGCGGAAGCAGTCCTTCGCCCGCGCCGTCGCATTCACCGCCTCGATCAGCTTGCGCCCGGCGCCGCTGCCGCGCGCCTCCGGAACGGTGAAGAGGTCCTGCAGGTAGCAGATGTTCCTGATGTTCCAGGTGCTGCGGTGGATCACCCAATGCACGATGCCGATCAGCTTGCCGTCGCGCTCAGCCACGAAGCCGCCCATCGGCTCTCGGCCCCCGGTTAGGCGCTCGAAGGTCTCCGCGGTGATTTCGGCGCTCAGCGAGGCCTTGTAGAACGTCAGATAGCCCTGCCAGAGCGGCTCCCAGGCGGAGTGGTCGGCGGCGGCGAGGGGGCGGATGATGGTCTCGGACATGGCAGGCTCCAGCGGCGGCCCGCCAAGCTAGCGCGGGCCGCCGAGCCTGTCTCATGACAAGGCGCTATCGCATCGATCAAGCAGCCTGGAGTTTGGGTTTCACTGCGCCAAAGCCACCGCTTGCCTTCGCACCACAGCGTCGCGCTTGGCGGCGAAGAACGCAGGATCGGACGCCAGGCCGATGGCCTTGTCGCAGAGTGACAGGGCAGTGTCGAAACGGCTTCGCCGCGCGCAGCGATCGGCCAGGTTCGCCAGCCAGAAGGGCGAGTTCGCGCGCTTCGGGCGCAGGGCCGCCGCGATGTTCGGCGTCCGGCGGTCCTGTACGAAGTCGAGCACCAGCGGGCCGAGCAGTCCCATTCCGTTGAGGCATCGGCTCACCGGGTGGCCGGCTCCGGGCGCCAGCGCGATCGTGGCGTCCGGGAAGGCGGGGATGATCTCCTCCCGCATGTACAGGGCATCCAGATGGACGCGCGGATCGAAGACGATGAAGACCGGCTTTTCGGATTTGGGCGCGTCGGCAAGATCGCACTGCGTTGCGGTCAGTTGCGCCCGGTATTCCTGCGCTCCGAGCTGCGGAAAGCGTGGATGGATCGAGCACAACGGGCTCAGCGCAAGGATCGAGGCGTCGATGGAGCCACCGAAATACAGCGCCGCAAAGGCGCCCATGCTGATGCCGTAACAGGCGACGTCGCGATACTGCGCCGCGATGCCGGAAACGGAATCGCGGAACTCCGCGACCTTCAGGTCCTGATACCAGCTTTCCGACCGCTTCTGGACGATGACGAGGTCGTAGCCTGCCTTCAGGAAGAACTTCTCTCCGAACCCCGCCGCCGACGGATCGTTCATCAGCATCTCGGCGAAGGTGACGACCAGCGTATCGCGCGTCCGCGCCGGATTGCGGAGGTGCCGGATGACCGTCTGGCCGTTATCCAGAAGCGTCACGCGCTCCAGGGCTGCCGGAGCCTTGGCAGATAGGGAAATTTGCATCGAATTGCGATCTCGAATGATGAGGTGCAAGAAAGATCGGAGGTCGGAGCGTTCGGATGAATAAATACCTCATCTTCTCTTGTCAAAATGTGGGACCGAGATGCTTTTGTCGTGATGTAATTCACAATGAAATGTTTCGGTTATGTTTTCAATTTCTGAATATTGGGAGCCATCATCTTTGATGGCCGAGCCGGCCCTTCGCTTCGGTGGCCGGAGGGCGATCCGCCGGCCGGGTCATGGGATGTCCCTCGCTCCCACGGCCCAATAAAAAACCCGCGCCGCCCCGGAGGGAGACGCGGGCCATCGATTGAAATGCTCGGCTCTCAGAGCTGTGCCAGAAGCGCCTCGGCGCCGGAGATCTCGGCCTTGCCGGGGCCCTCCTCGACATTGAGCGCGGTCACGACGCCGTCTTCGACGATCATCGAATAGCGCTGCGAGCGGGTGCCGAGGCCGAAGCCCGAACCGTCGAGCGAGAGGCCGATCGCCTTGGCGAAGTCGGCATTGCCGTCCGACAGGAACTCGATCACGCCGGCGGCGCCGGTTGCTTTCGACCAGGCATCCATGACGAAGACGTCGTTGGTGCTGGTCACCATGATCGCGTCGACGCCCTTGGCCTTGATCTCGGTCGACTTGCCGAGATAGCCCGGCAGGTGGTTCTTGTGGCAGGTCGGCGTGAAGGCGCCCGGAACGGCGAAGAGCACGATCTTCTTGCCCTTGAACAGGTCGTCCGTGGTCTTGGCGGCGGGGCCCTCGGCAGTCATGAGCCGGAACGTCGCCTGCGGAAGCTTGTCACCCACCTCGATGGTCATCGTGCCTGTTCTCCGTGAAGCCTGCGGCAGCATGCCGCCCGATGCGGCTCTACGGCTTGGCGGCGGGGATGTCGAGTTCGAGACGCGTCTCGATGGCGCCGGGCCTGCCGCGCACGGTGATGATGAAGGGCACCGGGCCCGCCGCACCCTTGGGCTGTTCGAGGATGCGCAGCAGCGCCACCGTCGTGCCGTCCGGCTTCTGGGTGAGCACCGGCTTGCCGAAGGACCACATGCCGGCGCCTTCGATGAAGACGTCCTCGACCATTCCCTCGGGCGGCGCCTGCAGCACGAGCCGCAGTCCCGGTTCGCCCGGAGTTTCGTCGAGCTTGGTCTCGAGGAGCGCGAGCTTGTCCTTGCGCGGGCCGAGCTTGGCGGGCACCGGCACGCGCGCCTCGAAGCTCTCGAGGCGCGGCGAGGTGACGGAGGTCACGCCCGGCTCCAGCCAGAGCCGCGCTTCGCCCTTGATCGGAATGCAGATCTTGTCGCAAACGGCGTAGTCCAGCTTCAGCACGAGCATGACCGGCTTGTTCGGATCGACCGGTTGCACCGAGATCGGGATCACCACCTCGCCGACATAGCCGGTCGAATGGCCGTTTGCGTCCTTGAAGCGTTCGGGTGCCGGCCAGCGCACGTCGAGCCCACCGACATTGGTCGATCCACTCCAGTCGAAGGCCGGAGGCACCCCGTAATCGCCGGGGCTGCGCCAATAGGTCTTGTAGCCCGGCGCCATGACGATCTCGATGCCGACGCGCTGCTTGCCGGAGGCGGCGGTCGGGCCGGCGATCAGGCGCAGCGATGCATGGTTGCTCTGCGACCAGGAGGACACGGCGCCATCCTCGGCCCGAGCCGCTGCCGCCAGCGCCATCAGGGCGAGTGCCAGGAGGGAGAGGATGCGTTTCACGCTCAAGATTTAATCGCTCTCCTTGCAAAATGCGACCGGAACCAGCCGAGCCGTCGAGGAATTGTGAGTAATAGCCATCAGCATAAGTCCTGCCGCAGCAATGGGGCGCAAAGGCGGTCGTCGAATTTCCAATGCGGAACCCCTGTTCCCAGCGCAGGCAAATGATCTAGCATGCACACATGAAGATCAGCTCACATCAGCGCGTCGGCGGCCGCAGCTATCTTGACGGGCAATGCCTGATCGCGATGCCCGGCATGTCGGACACGCGCTTCAGCCGCAGCGTGGTCTATGTCTGCGCCCATTCCGAGGATGGGGCGATGGGCATCATCGTCAACAAGCGGGCGGCGGATACCCGCTTCCCCGATCTTCTCGTACAGCTCGAAGTCATCCCGGCCGAGGAGCGGATTCGCCTGCCGAGCCAGGCCGAACGCATGCAGGTCCTGCGCGGCGGCCCGGTCGAGACCAAGCGCGGCTTCGTGCTGCATTCGGCCGATTTCTTCCTCGAATCGGCGACGCTGCCGATCGATGAGGGCATCTGCCTGACCGCGACGCTGGACATCCTGCGCGCCATCGCGCTGGGCAGCGGGCCGGAGAACGCCGTGCTCGCGCTGGGCTATGCCGGCTGGGGCGCGGGCCAGCTCGAGGCGGAGATCCAGTCGAATGGCTGGCTGCACTGCGCCGCCGACCACGCCCTGCTCTTCGACGACGGCGTCGACACGAAATACAACCGCGCCCTGCACAAGATCGGCATCGACCCGGCTTTCCTGTCGAGCGAGGCCGGCCACGCCTGATTGCTTCTCCCCTCGGGGGAGAAGATGTCTGCGGAGCACACGGATGACAGAAGGGCCGCAAGCGCGGCCCTTCTGTCATTTCAGGTCGAGGCTCTGCCCTCAACCGTCAGCGCTTTGCGCTGCCCCTTCTCCCCAAGGGAAGAAGGGCTCAAGCCGCCTCGCTGGAACTTGCCGCGGCCGCGCCCATCAGCCGGCGCGCCTCGGCTGCCGTCATCGGCTGGCCGAAGATGTAGCCCTGCGCGTACTGGCAGCCGAGCTGGTAGAGCTCGATCGCGTCCGACTCGCTCTCGGCCCCTTCCGCGACCACGTCCATGCGCAGATCGGCCGCGAGCTGGACAATCGAGCGCAGGATCACCGGCGGCTTGCCGTTGCCCATCTGGCGCACGAAGCTCTGGTCGACCTTGATCGTGTCGAAGGGGAAGCGCTGCAGGTACGACAGTGAGGAATAGCCCGTGCCGAAATCGTCGAGCGACAGGCCGGCGCCGAGGTCGCGGATGCGGCCGAGCATCTGCGCGGCGTATTCCGGGTTCTCCATCACCAGGCTTTCGGTGATCTCGAGCTTCAACGTGCCGGGCAGGATGCGGCGGCGCCCCAGCACGGTCTTGACGTCGTGCAGCAGGTCGTGCCGCAGCAGCTGGCGCGAGGAGACGTTGACGCTGGCGAAGATCGGCGGATCGACCTCGAGCGCCGCCTGCCAGGCTTCGAGCTCGCGCGCGGTGCGGTCCATCACATAGACGCCGAGATCGACGATCAGCCCGGTCTCCTCGGCGATGGCGAGGAAGTCCTGCGGCATCAGCCGGCCCTCGCGCGGATGGTCCCAGCGCACCAGCGCCTCGAACCCCGCGATGGTGCGGTCCTCCAGCCTGACGATCGGCTGGTACATCACCTGGATCTCGCCGCGCTCGATGGCGCGCCTGAGATCGCTCTCGAGCGCCAGGCGGTCGTTGCGGTCGGTCCGCATCGCCGGCACGAAGACCTCGATCTTGTTGCCGCCATGGCGCTTGGCATGGGCCATCGCCAGCTCGGCGTTCTTCAGCGCGTCGTCCTTGCGGGCGGCCGGCGCGGGGTCGAACAGGGCGAGCCCGATCGAGGGCGTCAGCAGGATCTCCCGTTCCGCGAAGGTGATCGGCGTCGAGACGGCCCGCCGCACGAGCTCGGCGAGCGCCAGGATGCGCTCCGGGTCGCGCTCGGAGACCAGGATCATCGCGAAGGTATCGCCGCCGATGCGGGCGAGCGTGTCCTGCGCCCGCAAAAGCCGGCCGAGCCGGCGCGCCAGCGTCAGCAGGATCGAGTCGCCGGCCGAGAAGCCCACCGATTCGTTGACCTGCTTGAACCGGTCGATGTCGATCACCAGCACGGTCGGTCGCAGGCTGTCATCGGCGCGGGTGAAGCCGAAGACGGCCCCTAACCGGTCCTGGAACAGCTTGCGGTTGGGCAGGCCGGTCAGGTTGTCATGGACCGCGTCGTGCAGCATGCGCTCCTGCGCGGTGCGTTGCTCGGTGACGTCGGAGAGCGTGCCGATGACGCGGATCACCTCGCCGTCGGAGCCGATCACCGGGCGGGCCTTGAGGTTGAACCAGTGATAGGCGCCATTGGCGGAGCGCAGGCGCAAATCGACGCTGAGCTTGCCGCGGCGCTGCTCCAGCACGGCGTCGAGCGTCACCCGGTAGCGGTCGCGGTCGGCGACATGCATATGCTCGAGCCAGCGCGAGGCCGAGCCTTCGAGCGCGCCGCGCGGCAGCGCCAGCAGCGACTCGATCTGCGGCGAGACGAAGATCTTGTCGGCGCTGACGTCCCAGTCGAAGACGAGGTCGCCGGAGCCCGACAGCGCGAGCGCCCGTCGCTCCGTGTCCGAGACCAGTCCCTGCGAGAGCGCCCCGCCCGCGAAGGCATGCTGGATCACGGTGAAGCCGATCAGCAGCACGATCAGGACGAGACCGCCCAACAGGGCGGGCGCCACCAGGTCGCGCTGGAACTGCCCGGTGACGGTGAAGCCGGCCGCCGTGACCCAGACCGCCAGCAGGAACCAGGTCGGAATCAGCATCACGGCGCGCTCATAGCCATGCGTCGCCAGATGCAGGATCAGCACGAAACCGACCGCAGCCACGGCCGCGATCGAGATGCGCGCGATGCCGGACGCCATCGGCGCGTCGAAGACGGCCAGCCCGACGAGCGCCGCCAGGCCGAGCATCCAGACGATGGTGATATGGCTGTAGCGCACATGCCAGCGCGCCAGATTGAGATAGGCGAAGAGGAAGACGAGCAGCGTCGCCGCCAGCACCACCTCGGCACCGGCCCGGTATATTCGCTCGATCGCCGGCGTGAGCGGGAAGATGCGCTGGAAGAAGCCGAAATCGAGCCCCGCATAGGCGAGCACGGCCCAGGCGAGCGCCGCCGCCGCCGGGAAAATCACCGCGCCCTTGACCACGAAGATGATCGTCAGGAAGAGAGCGAGCAGGCCGGCGATGCCGATGATGATCCCTTTATAGAGGGTCAGGCCGTTGGTCTTTTGGCGATAGGCTTCCTGCTCGTAGAGATAGAGCTGCGGCAGGTTGGATGATTTCAGCTCGGCGACGAAGGTCACCGTCGATCCCGGATCGAGCGTGATCAGGAAGACGTCGGCGTCCGGGCTCGGTTCGCGCTCTGGGCTGAGGCCCTGGCTCGCGGTCACGGCCTCGATGCGGCTGTCGCCGAGATCGGGCCAGATCACGCCGGAGCCGATCAGCCGGTGGAAGGGCGCGACCAGCAGCCGGTCGATCTGCTCGTCGGAATCGTTGGTCAGCGCGAAGACGATCCAGTCCGGCCGTGCGCCGGATTCGCGCGCCCTGACCGCGATGCGACGCACGATGCCGTCGGGCCCCGGCGCGGTCGAGATCTGGATGACGTCGCCGTCGGACTTGTTGCGTTCGATGACGTTGGTGAGGTCGAGCACCGTGGAATCGATCGGGACGCGCACGGCCTCGACCGCTGCCGCGGGGAAGGTCGCCAGCGCGAGCCACAGGGCCAGCCCGGCAATGGCGAGGCAGAACCTGAGCAGTCGATCGGAGAGGGTCAAGCGGTGCTCGAAGCTGGGGCGGGAAACGGTCATGCGTGGTCCGGCGTCTGTCCTATCGGCGGCTCGTGGCGAGGGCAAGGCATGCGGTGCGTCGCCGGCATGCTGTGCACCGCCGCTCACCGGGCTTCGCCCGGCAGTTTGTCGCTCGCGAGGGCGGCATAGAGCAGGTGGTCGGTCCAGGCGCCGTTGATTCGGAGATAGGCCCGCGCCAGTCCCTCCTTCTGGAAACCGACACGTTCGAGCAGCCGGCGCGAGGCCTCGTTGTTGGGCAGGCAGGCGGCCTCGACGCGGTGCAGCGCGAGATCGGCGAAGGCGAAGCGCAGCGCGCCGCGCACCGCCTCGCTCATATGGCCCCGGCCGGCATGGCGCTGCCCCATCCAGTAGCCCAGCGTGCAGGCCTGGGCCACGCCCCGTCGAACGAGGCCGAGCGTCAGCCCGCCGAGCAGGGCCTCCGTCCGGCCATCGAGGATGAAGAGCGAATAGGCCTCGTCGGCCGCGATCTCGCGCGCGGCCCGCTTGACCCTCAGGCGGAAGGAGGCGCGCGTCAGGTCGTCCTCGTGCCAGGTCGGCTCCCAGGGCGTCAGGAATTCCCGGCTCTCTATCCGCAGGACGGCCCAGGCGGCGTAGTCCGTCGCCTGGGGGGCCCGCAGGATCAGGTTCTGCGTCCGGATCAGCGGACGCGTCGGCGGTTCCGTCGAGAAGCGGAAGAGCGCCATGGCCTCAAGCTCCATTCACCATGAGCAGGAGCCTCAATCCGCCGGCCGGGCCGCATGCTGCAGCCGCTTGGCCGTGGGCAGTCCCTGGAGCGGGCCGACCGCTGCGACGGTGGGCTGGTGGCCGAGCAGCGAGCGGCCGGCGGCGCGCACATCCTCGAGCGTCACCGCGTCGAGCCTCGCCGCAAGCTCCTCGCGCGGGATCGCGCGGCCGAACAGCAGCACCTGCCGCGCCATCTGCTCCAGCTTGCCGCCGGGGCTTTCGAGCGAGGCGAGCAGCCCGACCTTCATCTGCGCGCGGGCCCGCGCCACCTCGACTTCGGTCGTATCCTCGGCGGCCTGCCGCAGGCAGGCGAGCGCGACCTCGATCAGTTCGCCGACATCCTCCGGCGCGGTGCCGGCGCCGATGCCGAAGACGCCGCAATCCGAGAAGGGCCAGTGGAAGGCATCGATCGCATAGGCCAGGCCGCGCTGCTCGCGCACCTCCTGGAACAACCGCGACGACAGGCCGCCGCCGAGCACCGAGGCGAAGATCTGCATCGGGTAATGCACGCCGTCCTTGAACGGCCTGCCGGGGAAGCCCAGCACGAGATGGACCTGTTCCTCGTCGCTGCCGACCCGCGCCTCGCCGCCGAGATAGCGGCCGTCCTCGCGCGGCGGCGGCGCGGCGGGGCCGGGCGGCAGCGCGGCGAGATGGGCTTCGGCCAGCTTCACCAGTTCGGCATGATCGACGGCGCCGGAGGCGGCGAGCACCATGTTGCCGGCGTGATAGTTGCGGGAGAGATAGGCGCGGATCGCGTCCGGCGTGAAGCTCTTCACCGTCTTCGGCGTGCCGAGGATAGGGCGGCCCAACGGCTGGTCGGGGAAGGCCGCCTGCAGGAAGCGGTCATAGACCAGGTCATCCGGCGTATCTTGGACGGCGCCGATCTCCTGCAGGATTACACCCTTCTCGCGCTTCAGCTCCTCCTCGGTGAGGGCGGGCGCGGTCAGGATGTCGGCGAGGATGTCGACGGCGAGCGAAAGGTCCTCGGCCAGGACGCGCGCCGTATAGCAGGTGTATTCGACCGATGTCGCGGCGTTCAGGTCGCCGCCGACGCTTTCGATTTCCTCGGCGATCTGCCGCGCGCTGCGGCGCGCCGTGCCCTTGAAGGCCATGTGCTCGAGCAGATGGGCGAGGCCGTGCTCATGGGGCAGCTCGTCGCGCGAGCCGGAGCCGATCCAGATACCCAGCGAAACCGTCGCGGCATGCTCCATGCGCTGCGAGACGATGCGCAGCCCCGAGGGCAGGGTGGTCAGCGCGACCTCGGGATCGTGCTTGCCCCGCGCGCCCGCTGCGGCGACCTCCGCGGTTTCCGCCGGCCCGGTCGCGCTCATCTCGGAGCCCTTGTCGGCGCTCATGCCGCCGCCCCCCGCACCGCCCGCGCCTTGCTGCGCACGAAGGCCTCCAGCGCGCCCTGGTCGTTGGGCAGCCGGGTGAAACGCTCCTCGCGCTCCATCAGGTCGCCGAGATGCGCGGGCAGGGCCGGCGTCACGCCGCTCGCGGCCTTCACCGCCTCCGGGAACTTGGCCGGATGGGCGGTGCCGAGCACGATCATCGGCGTGGCCGGGTCGCGGGCGAGGCCGCCACGCGCCGCCACGACGCCGACTGCGGTATGCGGGTCGAGCAGATAGCCGGCCTCGTTCCAGACCCGTCCGATCTCGGCTGCAGTCGCGGCCTCGTCGACGGCTGCCGCATCGAACTCGCTGCGGATGGCTGCGAGCGGACCTGCCGCGATCTCGAAGCGGCCGGATTGCTGCAGCGACTGCATCAGCCGGCGCACCGTCGCGCCGTCGCGGCCATGCGCCTCGAACAGCAGCCGCTCGAAATTCGACGAGATCTGGATGTCCATCGAGGGCGAGGTCGTGGCGTGCACGCCCTGCATCTCATAGGCGCCGCTGGCCAGCGTCCGCGTCAGGATGTCGTTGGAGTTGGTGCCGATCAGCAGCCGCTCGACCGGCAGGCCCATGCGCTTGGCGACGAAGCCGGCGAGCACGTCGCCGAAATTCCCGGTGGGCACCGCGAAGGAGACCTTGCGCCCCGGCCCACCCAGCGCCACAGCCGAGGTGAAGTAGTAGACCACCTGCGCCGCGATCCGCGCCCAGTTGATCGAGTTCACGCCCGAAAGCCCGATCTCGTCGCGGAAGCTGTGGTGGTTGAACAGCGCCTTCACCAGGTTCTGGCAGTCGTCGAAGGTGCCGTCCACGGCGATGGCGTGGACATTGTCGGCCTCGACCGTGGTCATCTGCCGGCGCTGCACGTCGGAGACGCGGCCATGCGGGTAGAGGATGAAGACATCGACCCGCTCCAGCCCCTTGAAGGCGTCGATCGCGGCGCCGCCGGTGTCGCCCGAGGTCGCGCCGACGATGGTGGCGCGCTCGCCGCGCAGCTTCAGGACATGGTCCATCAGCCGCCCGAGCAGCTGCATCGCCACGTCCTTGAAGGCGAGCGTCGGGCCGTGGAAGAGCTCGAGCACGAAGAGATTGTCGCCGATCTGCGTCAGCGGGCAGACGGCCGGGTGCCGGAAGGTCGCATAGGCCTCGGCGATCATCGTCTTGAGCGCCGTATCCTCGATGTCGCCATCGGCGAGCGCGCCGACGATGCGCTCGGCCACCTGCGCATAGCTCTTGCCCGACAAGCCGGCGATCTCGTCATGGCCCAGCGTCGGCCAAGCTTTCGGGACATAGAGGCCGCCATCGCGGGCAAGCCCGGCCAGCAGGGCGTCGGCAAAGGAGAGGGCGGGGGCTTCCCCGCGGGTGGAGACATGCAGCACGGCGTGGGCTTTCAGTGGTCTGGGCTCGTGGTGATCTAGGCGGAAGCTATAGGCCGCTCTGTCGCTTTCGGCAAAAGGCACGATGCGAGAAAGTGCGCCACCGTCATGCTAGCCCTCGTGGCGAGGATCCACGCCTTGAACACAGGTCTCGACGAGCGAAGGCGTGCATGGCCGGGACAAGCCCGACCATGACGGTGAGCTGGCTAGAGCGTGATGACTTCAGTGTGAAGCACGCCGCCATCCTGGCGAGTGCAGTTCGTCCCGGGATGACGGTACGTTTCCTCGCGAAATAATCGCCCGCTAGGAGCCGCTTCCGCCGTTGCCGCGCCGCGCCTGCAGCGCAAATGCCCCGAACACGCCGATCAGCGTCGCAGCCAGCCCGAACCAGGTCAGCGCGTAGGAAAAATGGTTGTCGGGAATGCGCCCGATCAATTCCTTTGCGTCGACGCCGGCCGGCGGTGTGAGGCCGTCGCCCTGCCGCTCCGCCTCCAGGTAGAACGGCGCCGCCTGAAGGCCGAGCGCCGCCGCGATTCCGGGCGGGTCGCGGGTGTAGAAGGTGCGGCTGGCCGGCAGGTCGTCCGGGGTGAAGCTGTTGCGGGTCTCGGGTGCCCGCAGGAATCCGGTCACCGTCGCAGGTCCCGAGGCCGGCTTGATCTCGCCGAGCCGGCCCTCCGGCACGAAGCCGCGATTGACCAGCACCACGCCGCCGTCGGTCAGCCGAAAACCCTGGAAGATCCAGCGGCCGAAGCCGGAGAGCTGGCGCGTGCCGGGAGCCCCCGCGGCGATGGTGGTCTGCACCCCGGCGACGGGGCCGTCGACGAAGCTGCCCTGCACCGACACGCGCGTCAGGTCGAGCGCGGCGAGGTCGAGTTTCGGCCAGTCGGCGCTGGCCGGCATCGGCGCTGGCGTCCCCGCCGCCTGGGCGGCGAGCCGCTCGATGAAGACGCGCTTCTCGCTCATCCGCTGCAGCTGCCAGGAGCCGAGCGTGCACAGCACGCCGACGCCGAGAATGGTCAGCAAGGCGGGCCAGAGCAGCCGCTGGCGGCGCTGCGGGGTGGTGGCGGCGGCGCTCATCGTTCGCGCCGGCCTTCCTCGGCCTTGTGCGCGAACTGCAGCGCCACCGCGAGCCCCTTCATCGGGCGCAGCAAGGCGAGGCAGGTGATCACGGCCAGCGGCAGCCAGATTGCCATATGCAGCCAGATCGGCGGCTCATAGGCGATCTCGACGTAGAGCGCCGCGCCCAGCACCGCAAAGCCCGCGATCAGCATGATGAAGACGGCCGGGCCGTCGGCCGAGTCGGCGAAGGCGAAGTCCTGCCCGCAGGCGACGCAGCGTGGGCGCAGCTTCAGGTAGCCGTCGAACAGCTTGCCCTCGCCGCAGCGCGGGCAGCGGCCGGCGAGGCCGGTCGAATAGGGCGAGGGCAGGCTGGGCTGGTCGTCGGCCATGGCGGCTCCGGAAACGGGAAAGGCGGCCGAAGCCGCCTTTCGTTGATTGCGGTGTGGGCGCCGGCTCAGTGAGCGGCCGGCGTTCCAGCGGCCCAGACATAGATCGCCGCGAACAGGAAGAGCCAGACCACGTCGACGAAGTGCCAGTACCAGGCGGCGAACTCGAAGCCGAGATGCTGCTCCGGCTTGAAGTGGTTGAGATAGACCCGGTAGAGGCAGATCGCGAGGAAGATCGTGCCGATGATCACATGGAAGCCGTGGAAGCCGGTCGCCATGAAGAAGGTCGAGCCATAGATGTGGCCGCCGAAGGCGAAGGAGGCATGCGCGTATTCGTACGCCTGGCAGATCGAGAACAGCACGCCCAGGATCACGGTCAGCCACAGGGCCTGCTTCAGCCCCTTGCGGTCGCCATGGATCAGGGCGTGGTGGGCCCAGGTCACGGTGGTGCCCGAGGTCAGCAGGATCAGCGTGTTGAGCAGCGGCAGGTGCCAGGGATCGAAGGTCTCGATGCCGACCGGGGGCCAGACGCCGCCGGTGAACTCCTTGCGGGTGTAGTTGATCGCCTCGCCGGCGAACAGGCTGGCATCGAAGAAGGCCCAGAACCAGGCGACGAAGAACATCACCTCGGAAGCGATGAAGAGCAGCATGCCGTAGCGGTGATGAACCTGCACGACGCGGGTGTGGTGGCCCTCGTGCTCGGCCTCGCGCACCACGTCCATCCACCAGGCGAGCATGGTGTAGAGCACGCCGATCGTGCCGATGCCGAAGATCAGCGGGCCGAGCGCCATGCCGCCCAGCGTCATCGTCTTCATCCACATCACGGCGCCGATCGCCATGATCGTCGCGCTGACCGAGCCGAGAAGCGGCCAGGGGCTCGGGTCGACGAGGTGGTAGTCGTGGTGCTTGGTATGGGCCCCGGCCATGGTATTCAGTCTCCGCGTCCGACTTTGCAGCGCTCGTTTCCGGCGCCGTTCCTTACAGATTCGACTTTGCCGCGTCACCCTTGGCGGGGGCTGCCCCGCTTTGGGCGAGCGGCTGCCCCGCCTTGGAGGCGAAATAGGTATAGGAGAGCGTGATCGCTTTCAGCCCGTCCATTTCGCGATTCGCCGCGATCTCGGGGTCGATATAGAACACGACCGGCGCTTCCAGGCTCTCGCCCGGCTGCAGCGTATGCTCAGTGAAGCAGAAGCACTGGATCTTGACGAAGAAGGCCGCGCCCTTCTCGGGGGTGATGTTGTAGCTGGCGATGCCGGTCGAGGGCCGGTCGGTCCGGTTGGTGATCTTGTAGAACACCGTCTTGGTCTCGCCGACGCGCAAGGAGATCTCGGGGCTCTCCGGTTCGAACTTCCAGCCCAGCCCCGGTGCGACATTGGCGTCGAACCGCACCGACATCGTCCGGTCCAGGATCGTGCCGGTCGCTGCCGTACCGATCATCGGCGTGCCGCCGAAGCCGGTGACCCGGCAGAACAGGTCGTAGAGCGGCACCGCCGCGAAGGAGGCGCCGAGCATGCCGAAGGCGACGCCGCCGAGGATCAGCGCCGTGCGGGCGTGACTGACCGGCTTCTGCACGGGCGGGCGCGGGGTCGTCATTACAGCGGCCTGTTCAGGATCGCGGGGCCGGTCTTCACCAGCGTCACCACGAAGAAGAACACCACCAGCCCGCCGAGCACGAGCGCGAGCGCGATCGAGCGACGGCGACGGCGCGCCATGTCTTCCGGCGAGAACGCCGCCGGTTGCTTGCGCGGCTCGGTCATCCGATCACCTTGGGCAGCGCCCACATCAGGCCGAGGCCGTTCTCGACCAGCAGCACGGCGAAGAGGCCGAACAGGTAGAAGATCGAGAAGGCGAACAGCGAATAGCAGGCCTTGGTCGCCGCCTCGCCTTCGGTCCTGCGCCAGACGCGGATGGCCAGACCGATCATGGCGAGCCCGGTGGTGACCGAGACGACGAGATAGGCGAGCCCGCCGAAGCCCATCAGGGCCGGCAGCACCGCCACCGGCGCCATCACCAGCGAGTAGAGCACGATCTGGCGACGCGTCGAGGCCGGGCCGGCGACGTTCGGCATCATCGGGATGCCGGCGCGGGCGTAGTCGGCCGACTTCACCAAAGCGAGCGCCCAGAAATGCGGCGGCGTCCACAGGAAGATGATCGCGAACAGCACGATCGAATGCAGGCCGAGATCGCCGGTGACGACCGCCTCGCCGATCATCGGCGGGAAGGCGCCGGCGGCGCCGCCGATCACGATGTTCTGCGGCGTCCAGCGCTTCAGCCACATCGAGTAGATCACGGCATAGAAGAAGATCGTGAAGGCGAGCAGCGCGGCCGCCAGCAGGTTGGCGACGAGGCCGAGCACAAGCACCGAGCCGACCGAGAGCGTCAGGCCGAAGGACAGCGCCTCCGACGGCAGCACGCGGCCGGCCGGGATCGGCCGCTTGGCCGTGCGCGTCATCAGCGCGTCGATATCGGCGTCGTACCACATGTTCAGGCAGCCGGATGCGCCGGCGCCGACGGCGATCGCCATCAGCGAGGCCAGCGCGATCACCGGATGCACCGAGCCCGGCGCGGTGGCCATGCCGGCGAGCGCCGTGAACACCACGAGCGACATCACCCGCGGCTTGAGCAGCGCGAAGAAATCGCGCGCCTCGCCGGTGGAGGTCGCCGCGATGCCGTCGGTGCGGGTATCGAAGGCAGCAGACATCTGTTTTGTCGTCTTCGTTCCTGAGGGCGCGGACAATGCACCCTTTCGGCCTTGTTCGGCGGCTGTGCCGCCCGTCTCCGGAGCGCCTCGTGCGGGCGCTCGGGGGAAGGGCGGCGGCGGGCCTCGTGGCCCGCCGCCAGGAAGTCAGTGGTCCGAGCCCGTGATGCGCGGCAGGGTCTCGAACTGGTGGAACGGCGGCGGCGACGAAAGGGTCCATTCCAGCGTCGTCGCGCCTTCGCCCCACGGATTGTCGCCGGCGAGCTCCTTCTTCGTGAAGGCGACCCACAGGCCGTAGAAGAAGATCAGCAGACCGGCGGCGAAGATGTAGGAGCCGATCGACGACCAGAAATGCCATCCCGCGAAGGCGTCCGGATAGTCCACATAGTGACGCGGCATGCCGGCGAGGCCAAGGAAGTGCTGCGGGAAGAACAGCAGGTTGGCGCCGATGAAGGCCACCCAGAAATGCAGCTGGCCGATCCAGTCCGGGATCACGTAGCCGCTCATCTTCGGGAACCAGTAGTAGAAGCCCGCGAAGATGCCGAACACCGCGCCGAGCGACAGCACGTAGTGGAAGTGGGCCACGACGTAGTAGGTCGCGTGCAGCGAGCGGTCGACGCCGGCATTGGCCAGCACGACGCCGGTCACGCCGCCGACGGTGAACAGGAAGATGAAGCCGATCGCCCAGATCATCGGCGCGGTGAAGCGGATCGAGCCGCCCCACATCGTCGCGATCCAGGAGAAGATCTTGATGCCGGTCGGCACCGCGATGACCATCGTCGCGAACACGAAATAGCGCTGCGTGTTGAGCGAGAGGCCGGCCGTGTACATGTGGTGCGCCCACACGATGAAGCCGACGACGCCGATCGCGACCATGGCGTAGGCCATGCCGAGATAGCCGAAGATCGGCTTCCTCGAGAAGGTCGAGATGATGTGGCTGACGATGCCGAAGGCCGGCAGGATCATGATGTACACTTCGGGGTGGCCGAAGAACCAGAACAGGTGCTGGTACAGGATCGGGTCGCCGCCGCCGGCCGGGTCGTAGAAGGTCGTGCCGAAATTGCGGTCGGTCAGCAGCATGGTGATCGCGCCGGCGAGCACCGGCAGGGCCAGCAGCAGCAGGAACGCGGTCACCAGCACGCCCCAGGCGAACAGCGGCATCTTGTGCAGCGTCATGCCGGGCGCGCGCATGTTCAGGATGGTCGTGATGAAGTTGATCGCGCCCAGGATCGAGGCGGCGCCGGCGAGGTGAAGCGCGAAGATGCCGAAATCGACCGAGGGGCCGGGATGGCCGGAAGAGGCGAAGGGCGGATAGATCGTCCAGCCCGTGCCGACGCCGCGGGCGCCGGGCGCGCCTTCCATGAACATCGACATGATCAGCAGCACGAAGGCGGCGACCGTCAGCCAGAACGAGATGTTGTTCATGCGCGGGAAGGCCATGTCCGGCGCGCCGATCATCAGCGGCACGAACCAGTTGCCGAAGCCGCCGATGACGGCGGGCATGACCATGAAGAAGATCATGATCAGGCCGTGGCCGGTGACGAAGACGTTGTAGCTCTGCCCGTTGGCGAAGATCTGGAGGCCCGGCTCCTGCAGCTCGATGCGCATCATGATCGAGAGGAAACCACCGACAAGGCCCGCCATGATCGAGAAGATCAGATAGAGCGTGCCGATGTCCTTGTGGTTGGTGGACATCAGCCAGCGGCGCCATCCGGTCGGGTTGGCGTGTTCCTCGTGATGTCCGTGGGCGTGAGCGTGCGGAGCCGCTGTTGCCATCGCCTTGGTCTCCTTGTGCGAAATCGCTTCGCGACAGTCAGTCAAATCAGGTTCGGTGCGGGCGTTGTTGCCCGCGACAGGGTCTCAGGCCGTCACTTCGCCGCGGCGGCGACCTTGCCGGCCGCATCGCCGGCATTGGCGAATTTCTGCTTCGATTCGGCGAGCCAGGCGTCGTAGCGCTCCTGGCTGACGACGCGGAAGGCAATCGGCATATAGGCGTGGTTCTGTCCGCAGATGAACGAGCACTGGCCGTAATAGATGCCCTCGCGGTCGGCCTTGAACCAGGTCTCGTTCAGGCGGCCGGGAATGGCGTCGATCTTGATGCCGAAGGACGGCACCGTGAACTTGTGGATGACGTCGGCGCCGGTGACCTGCACGCGCACGATCTTGCCGACCGGCACCACCGCCTCGTTGTCGACGGCGAGCAGGCGCGGGGCCTCATCGGCGGCGATCTTCTTGGACGCGATCGCCTCCGCGCGCTGCTTCTCGTCGAGCATCAGCGAGTCGAAGCCGAAGCCGCCACCGTCCTGCGCGTACTCATAGGACCAGTACCACTGCTTGCCGGTCACCTTCATGGTGATGTCGGCCTGCGGGATCTCGAGCTGCAGCTTCAGCAAGCGGAAGGAGGGAATCGCGATAACGACGAGGATGAGGACGGGAATCACCGTCCAGGCCACCTCGAGCAGGGCGTTGTGGGTGGTCTTGGAAGGCGTCGGGTTGGCCTTCTCGTTGAACTTCCACGCCACGTAGATCAGCAGCCCGAGCACGAAGATGGTGATCGCGAAGATGATGACGTTCAGCCAGTCGTGGAACCAGTGGATGTAGTGCGCCACCTCGGTGACGGCGCCCTGCAGGTTGAGCTGCCAGGGGCTCGGCATGCCGGTTCCGGCGAGCGCGGCGTCGGAGACGATCGTCGTCACGGCGACGGCAAGGGCCGATGCGGCCACGGTTGCAAGGGTCCTGCTCAGAAAACGCATCGATCCGACATAGCTCCTTATCGCGCCCCCACATGGCCGCCCGTCATGATGCGTCCGTCGGGGCGCTGATGAAGGGATTGTTCCATGCCTGGCCGGTGCGGCCGCGAGGCCACCTTGTTCTCTGGGATTGCGATAGATCAAAGATCGCGCTTGCGCCAGAGGCTCAATGCGGGGTCGCAACTCATCCTGTGCGGCATAATCGCGCGAGCGCGGGGCTCCGTCGCCGCCGGAATGATCGGCCTGCCTTGACAGGACCGGGCCTGCATGGTCCCAACGCAGGCCATCATGGGGCGAAGCGGGATTGTGCCGTGTGAAGCCGGCTTTCCGCCCGAATTTCGCTCTTTAGTTACGGTGCAGCTGCGGCGGTGGGCACCGGTTTGGAGGAATCGCAGGGATGGGTAGGATCATCGGGCCTGTCTGCGCGGCGGCTCTCGCGCTGGCCGGCTTCGGTCTGGCTGCGGCCCCCGCGCTGGCGCAGGGGGCGGTCAAGTCGACGCATGGCGACTGGCAGATGCGCTGCGAGGTGCCGCCCGGCGCCAAGACTGAGCAATGCGCGCTCGTCCAGAACGTCGCGGCCGAGGACCGGCCGAATCTGACGCTGCTCGTCATCGTGCTCAAGACGGCCGACCAGAAGAGCCGACTCCTGCGCGTGGTCGCTCCGCTCGGCGTGCTGCTGCCCTCGGGGCTCGGCCTGAAGATCGACGACAAGGACATCGGCCGCGCCGGCTTCGTGCGCTGCCTGACGACGGGCTGCGTCGCCGAGGTCGTGATGGACGATACCCTGCTCGGCCAGCTCAAGGGCGGAAAGAGCGCCACCTTCATCGTATTCCAGACGCCGGAAGAGGGGGTGGGCGTGCCCGTCTCGCTCAACGGCTTCGGCCCCGGCGTGGAGACCCTTCCGTGACTGATGCGCTTTTTCGCCTGCCTGCCTCGCTGGTCGTTCCCGTTCTCTGCCTGGGCCTCGCCGGATGCGGTTCCTCGAGCTCGTCCACCGGCGAGCCGGGCGCGCTGCAGAAATTCGGCAATGTCGTGATGTTCCAGTCGACGACGCCGCCGGCTGCTCAGCCGTTGCCGAAGGAAGAGGAAGACGAGCAGCTGGTCTGCCCGCAGGTCATCATCGCCGAAGGCGGGGCCGCGATCCGGGCCCAGGCCGGGCAGGATAGTGCCGGGCTCCGCCACCAGATCTCGATCCTCAACGTTGCGCGCGAATGCACGCCCACCGGCGATGGCGGTTTCCGCCTCAAGGTCGGCGTCGAGGGCCGCGTGCTGCTCGGCCCGGCCGGTGGTGCCGGCAGCTACAGCGCGACGCTGACGACGCTGGTCACCCGCGGCACGACGCAGGTCGCGCGCCGCACCGCCCGCGTCGGCGGCACTGTCCCTTCCGGCCAGGGCGGCACCGACTTCTCGCATGTCGAGGACGGCATCATGGTCCCGCCCGGGCGCAGCGATGTCGAGATCTTCGTGGGCCTCGGCACCGGCTCCGCAGCGCCGGCGCGTTCGCGTCGCCGCTGATGCCGTCGGGCCATCGGGTCCAGCCGATGCAAAGACGCGCGTGGATTGCCTCCGAACCGGGCGACGCCGCGATTGACTAAGGCGCGGCGTCTTGTATCTGTGCGGGCAGCCGCAACATCCCCGCGGGAGAGACCGGGTCCGGACTTGTCCGGTTCCGGCGCCGAAGGCGCAACCGCCCCGGAAACGCTCAGGCAAACGGACCGCGTGGGAACTGGCGCTCTGGAAAGCGGCGGAGGAAACTCCGCCCACCGACGGGTGTAACCTGTCCGGCCGCTTGGTCGGTATGGGGAAATCTCTCAGGTCCCAAGACAGAGGGGGCGCGCTCCGGACAGTTCCGTCCGGGGCTTGCGCTCGACTCTGGAAGGGGCCGCCATGGCGACCGAAGCCGCTCTATCCGATGCCGCCGGCTCTGACGCCGCGCCGCTCAAGACCCCGCTGCATGCGCGCCACGTCACGCTGGGCGGCAAGATGGTGCCCTTCGCCGGCTACGACATGCCGGTGCAGTACCCGACCGGCATCCTCACCGAGCACAACTGGACGCGCGAGAAGGCCGGCCTCTTCGACGTCTCGCATATGGGCCAGTGCTTCCTGATCGGTCCCGATCACGAGACCACGGCGCGCGCGCTCGAGGCGCTGATCCCCGCCGACATCGTCAACCTCGCCCCCGGCAAGCAGCGCTATTCGCAGCTCCTCAACGAGGAGGGCGGCATCCTCGACGACCTGATGGTGACCCGCTCGATCGATCCCGACGAGGACGGCGCGCTCTATCTCGTCGTCAACGCCGCCTGCAAGGATGCCGACTACGCCCATATCGAGGCGCGGCTGCCTGCCAATGTGAAGCTGGTCAAGGCCGAGCATCGCGCGCTGATCGCGCTGCAGGGACCGGGCGCCGAAGCCGCGCTTGCCGCCATCGCCCCCGAGGCGGCCGAAATGGGCTTCATGACCTCGCGCACCATGAAGGTCGCCGGTCACAAGGCCAATGTCAGCCGCTCCGGCTATACCGGTGAGGACGGCTACGAGATTTCCGCCGCCGCGACCAAGATCGGCGAGATCTGGGACACGCTGCTGCTCGACGCCAACGTCAAGCCGATCGGCCTCGGCGCCCGCGATTCGCTCCGGCTGGAAGCGGGGCTTTGCCTTTACGGCCACGACATCGACACCACGACCTCGCCGGTCGAGGCCGGGCTGAACTGGTCGATCCAGAAGCGTCGGCGCGAGGAGGGCGGCTTCCCCGGCGCGGCGCGCATCCAGCGCGAATTCGCGGACGGCGTCTCGCGCATCCGCGTCGGCCTGAAGCCCGAGGGCCGGGCCCCGGCCCGCGAGGGCAGCGAGATCGCGACGCCGGAAGGCGAGATCGTCGGCAAGGTGACATCCGGAGGCTTCGGCCCGACGCTGAACGGCCCCTGCGCCATGGGCTACGTCGCCAAGGCCCATTCCGCGCCGGGCACGCAGCTCAACCTGATCGTGCGCGGCAAGCCGCTGCCGGCCGTCGTCGCCGCGATGCCCTTCGTCCCCAACGGCTACAAGCGCTGAGCCTTTCAAACCCTTTTCTGAATTCTCCCGGAGACTGATCCCATGGCCGAGACCCGCTACACCAAGGACCACGAATATATCCGCATCGAAGGCGACACCGGCACCGTCGGCATCTCCGACTACGCCCAGGGCCAGCTCGGCGACGTCGTCTTCGTCGAGCTTCCCGCGGTCGGCAAGGCGCTGGCCAAGGGCGGCGAGGCTGCCGTGGTCGAGAGCGTCAAGGCGGCTTCCGAAGTCTATGCGCCGGTTTCCGGCGAGGTCGTCGAGGTCAATGCCGAGCTCGAAGCCGCGCCCGGCACCGTCAACGAGGACCCTGCCGGCAAGGGCTGGTTCCTCAAGATCAAGCTCAAGGATGCCGCCGAGCTTGAGAGCCTGATGGGCGAGGAAGAGTACCAGAACTACGTCAAGACGCTTTGACCGCTGCACCGTCATTCTCGGGCGAAGCGAAGCTTTGACCCGAGAATCTCGGGACGAGAAGAAACTGGTTTCCGAGATGCTCGGGGCAAGCCCGAGCATGACGCCGGTTGGAAGCCACGACGGAACACGAAGGACATTCCATGCGCTACCTTCCCCTGACCGACACCGACCGCGAGGACATGCTCGCGCGCATCGGTGTGCCCGATATCGACGCGCTGTTCTCCGACGTGCCCGGCGGCAAGCTCCTGAAGGCGCCGCTCGATCTGCCGCGCACCAAGGGCGAGCTCGAGGTCGAGCGCATCATGGCCCGCATGTCGGCGAAGAACACCGCCGCCTCCGCCGTGCCGTTCTTCGTCGGTGCCGGCGCCTACAAGCATCATGTCCCGGCGACGGTGGACCACCTGATCCAGCGTTCGGAGTTCCTGACCAGCTACACGCCCTACCAGCCCGAGATCGCGCAGGGCACGCTGCAATATCTCTTCGAGTTCCAGACGCAGATTGCGGCGCTGACCGGCATGGAGGTCGCCAACGCCTCGATGTATGACGGCTCGACCGGCACCGGCGAGGCGGTGCTGATGGCGCATCGCGTCACGCGGCGTCGCAAGGCGGTGCTCTCCGGCGGTCTGCACCCGCATTATACCGAGGTGGTGAAGACGCTGTCGGAGATGGCGAATGACGATGTCGTGGCGCTGAAGGCCGACGTCTCGGCCAGCGAGGACATCCTCTCCCAGATCGACGACAGCGTCTCCTGCGTCGTCGTCCAGTCGCCGGACGTCTTCGGCAACCTGCGCGACCTGAAGCCGATCGCCGAGAAGGCCCATGCCCATGGCGCCCTGCTGATCGCGGTCTTCACCGAGGTCGTCTCGCTCGGCGCGGTGACGCCGCCCGGCGCCCAGGATGCCGACATCGTCGTCGGCGAGGGCCAGTCGATCGGCAATGCGCTCAACTTCGGCGGCCCCTATGTCGGCCTCTTCGCCGCAAAGTCGAAATATATCCGCCAGATGCCGGGCCGGCTCTGCGGCGAGACGGTGGATGCCGACGGCCAGCGCGGCTTCGTGCTGACGCTCTCGACCCGCGAGCAGCATATCCGCCGCGACAAGGCGACCTCGAACATCTGCACCAATTCCGGCCTCTGCGTGCTGGCCTTCACCATCCACATGACGCTGCTCGGGCAGGCCGGCTTCACCCTTCTCGCCGAGGTCAACCACGCCAATGCGGTCAAGCTCGCCGATGCGCTGGCCGGCGTGACCGGCGTCACGGTGCTGAACGAGACCTTCTTCAACGAGTTCACGGTGAAGCTGAAGAAGCCCGCCGCCGAGGTCGTCGAGGTCCTGGCCGCCAAGGGCATCCTCGCCGGCGTCCCGGTCTCGCGGCTGCTGCCGCATGCCGGGCTCGACGACCTGCTGATCATCGCCTCGACCGAGGTGAATACCGATGAAGACCGGGCAGCCCTCGTGGCCGCGCTCGTGGAGGTGCTGTGATGCTGAACCGTCAGGGACGTCCCACCCAGGCCGGCGCCGCCTCGCATGAGGATCGCGCCACCTTCACCGGCAACAAGGCCCTCCAGCAGATCGAGCCGCTGATCTTCGAGATCGGCCATCACGAATCGACCGGCGTCGACATCGAGAAGCCGGCTGCCTTCAAGCCGCGTCTCGGCAGCCATGCCCGCCAGGGCGAGATCGGTTTGCCCGGTCTCTCCGAGCCCGAGACGATGCGCCACTATGTGCGCCTCAGCCAGAAGAACTACGGCATCGACACCGGGCTCTTCCCGCTCGGCTCCTGCACGATGAAGCACAATGCCCGTCTCAACGAGAAGACGGCGCGCCTGCCCGGCTTCTCCGACGTGCATCCGCTACAGCCGCTCTCGACCGTGCCGGGCGCGCTCGACGTCATGCTTGAGCTGTCGCGCTACCTGATGACGCTGACCGGCATGCCGGCGGTGGCGCTTTCCCCGAAGGCAGGCGCCCATGGCGAGGCCTGTGGCATGATGGCGATCAAGGCCGCGATCGCCGCCAAGGGCGAGGGCGCGACGCGGACTGTCGTGCTCGTGCCCGAATCGGCCCACGGCACCAACCCGGCGACGGCGGCCCTGATCGGCTTCTCGGTGAAGGCCGTGCCGGCCCGTCCGGACGGCACCGTCGCGGTCGAGGACGTCAAGGCCCTGCTCGGGCCGGACATCGCCGCGATCATGCTGACGAACCCGAACACCTGCGGCATCTTCGAGCCGCAGATCGTCGAGATCGCGGCGGCCCTCCACGAGGCCGGCGCCTATTTCTACTGCGACGGCGCCAACTTCAACGCGATCGTCGGCAAGGCGCGTCCGGGCGATCTCGGCGTCGACGCCATGCACATCAACCTGCACAAGACCTTCTCGACGCCGCATGGCGGCGGCGGGCCGGGCGCGGGGCCGGTCGTGCTCTCGGAGCGGCTTGCTCCGTTTGCGCCGGTCCCCTTCATCCATGTTGTGAACGACAAGCCGCATCTGATCGAGACGCGCGAGGAAGCGCCCGCAGGCAACGAGCCCTTCGGCCGCATGACCGCCTTCCACGGCCAGATGGGCATGTATGTCCGCGCGCTGACCTATATGCTCAGCCACGGCGCCGACGGCATGAAGCAGGCCTCGGAGGATGCGGTCCTCAACGCCAACTACATCCGCGCCTGCCTGTCGGACCTGATGTCGCTGCCCTATCCCGACCATCCCTCGATGCACGAGGTGCTGTTCGACGACGAATGGCTCAAGGGCACCGGCGTCTCGACCCTCGATTTCGCCAAGGCGATGATCGACGAGGGCTACCATCCGATGACGGTCTATTTCCCGCTCGTCGTGCATGGCGCGATGCTGATCGAGCCGACGGAATCGGAATCGAAGGCCTCGCTCGACCTCTTCATCGCGACGCTGCGCGACCTCGCCATCTCGGCCAAGGGCAACGACAAGGAGCGCTTCACCAGTGCGCCGCATCACGCCCCGATCCGGCGCCTCGACGAGACCCGCGCGGCGCGCCAGCCCGTGCTGAAATGGGTGAAGCCGGCGCCGGTCGCGGAGGCCGCGGAGTAGGGTTACCGTTAGGTCCGGTGATCTTAAGCCTTCCTTGACCATGAGGATGAATGATCCCCCCGTGCCGCTCTCTGCGGCCCGGGGGTTTTTTTATGTCCGTGCGTCCCTCCATCCTCGCTGCGGCGGCCGCTCTGCTGCTAGCCTCGACGGCGATCGTCCGTGCGAACGAGCCGAGCTACGGCCCGAACACCTATGATCGCACGCTCGAGGCGCTGATCGCGCATGAGGATATCGCCGGCCGTGGCGGCTGGCCGAAGGTGCCGTCCACCGTCACCGCGCTGAAGCCCGATGCGCAGGGGCCGGATGTCGCCGCGCTGAAGCAGCGGCTGCTGCTGAGCGGCGATCTCGCGCCCGAGGCGGTCGCGGGCGATGTCTATGATGTCGCCGTCGTCGAGGCGGTGAAGCGCTTCCAGGTCCGCCATGGCCTGTCCGATCTCGGCACGGTCGGTCGGCTGACGCTGCGGGCGCTCAACACCCCGGTCGAGGTCCGGCTGAACCAGCTCACCGCCACGCTGGAGCGGCTGAAGGGCAACGGCTTCTCCTTCGCCGAGCGCTATGTCGTGGTGAACATTCCCGGGGCCAGCGTCGAGGCGGTCGAGAACGGCCAGGTCCAGCGCCGGCACCTCGCCATCGTCGGCCGGGCGGACCGGCCATCGCCGGTGCTCCAGGCCAACATCACCTCGGTCAATCTCAACCCGTACTGGACCGCGCCGACCTCGATCGTGAAGGCGGACATCATCCCGAAGATGCGCAAGGAGCCGGATTTTCTGGCGAAGTCGCATATGCGTCTGCTCGGGGCGGAGAACAAGGAAATCGACCCCGCGACCGTCAACTGGGCCACGCTGAACTCGCCCTATTTCACGGTTCGGCAGGACCCCGGCCCCGACAATTCGCTCGGCCAGATGAAGATCGACATGCCCAATACGGAGGCGGTCTATCTCCACGACACGCCGAAGAAGTCGCTCTTCCGCAACGACGTCCGCTTCAACTCATCGGGCTGCGCCCGTGTCGAGGGCGTGCGCGATCTCGGCGCCTGGCTGCTCGAGGGCACGGAATGGACGCTGCCGACGATCGAGGCCGAGATCGCGAAGGGCGAACGCAAGAACATCGCGCTGAAGAAGCCGGTGCCGGTCGCCTGGGTCTATCTCACCGGCTGGCAGGGGGCGGACGGTCTCGTGCATTTCCGCGAGGACATCTACAGCCTCGACACGCCCCAGGGCATCGTTACCTCGACGATCCAGCCGCGCAAGCCGAAGCCCAAAGCGATGGCCGTTCCGGTGCCGCGCCCGACCGTGATCCCGGTGACGGCGGCAGGCAATCCCCCGGCGGCGCGCGTCAGCGCCAGCAATTGACGTCTCCGGCCTACAGCGTCTTCCGCGGCCTGAACGTCACTGCGGGGAGGCCGCAGGCCTGAGCCTGGAACTGTTGAGCACGCCGTTGGTCCAATGAGCGCGGGGAACCCTCTCCCGGAGAGAGAGGGCAGGGTGAGGGGTAGGCCGTTGGACACCGTAAGCCGTGACCCCACCGCAGCCACCGTCAGGCCGGTGCTCGGCTCGTCCAAGGGCCTAAACCTCACCCCTGCCCCTGTCCTTACAGGGGAGGGGTTCCTCGAACTGTCCGCACTCGACGTCGTATAGAGCGGTTCGAGGGGCTGTTGCTTGTAGATCGAAACGAAAAACGCCGCGCCCCGAGGGGCGCGGCGTCGATCTCTTGAAGCTTGAGCCTGAGCTCAGTTGAGCTTGGCCTTGACCTCGTTCAGTCCGGCGGCGAACAGCGTGTCGCCGGTCTTGCCGCTGACCTGCCCGCGCAGGATGACCTCTGCGGCGCGGGTGGCAGCCTCGGCCGCCGCGGCGCGGACATCGGCCTCGGCCTGGCTTTCGGCGAAGGCGATCTTCTCCTCGGCAGCCTTGGTGCGGCGCGCGACGAAGTCGTTCAGCTTCGCCTCGGCCTCGGCGGCGAGGCGCTTGGCCTCCTCATTGGCGGCGGCAACGATCTCCGCGGCCTCCGACTCGGCTGCCTTGCGCTTGGTCTCGAACTCGGCGAGCAGCTTCTCGGCCTCGGTGCGCAGGCGGCGCGCCTCGGCGAGCTCCTGCGCCACCTTCTCGCCGCGCGAATCGAGCGCGGCGACGATGGCCTTCGGCACGCCGAAATAGGCCAGGATGGCGAGGAAGATGACGAGCGATACGGCGACCCAGAAAGTATCCATCTGTCTTCTCCTCAGCCGCGCGCCAGGACCTGGTCGACGGCCTCGGACGCCTCGGCGGCGGTCGGGGCTTTGCCGGTCAGCTTGGTGACGATCGCAACCGCGACGTCGGTGCCGAGGCCGCGGACGTTCGTCATGGCCTTGGCCTTGGTGTCCGCGATCGTGGCTTCAGCCGTGGCGAGCTTGCCGGAAAGCTCGCTCTCGACGGCATGGCGGCGTGCATCCGAGGCCTTGGCGCCGGCATCGCGCGCCTGCTGGGCGATGCCCTGCGCATTCTTGCGGGCTTCGGCCAGGGCCGTCTCATAGGCTTTGGCCGTCTCTTCGGCCTTGGCCTGCATCTGGGCTGCGTTGTCGAGATCGCGCGCGATCGTATCGGCGCGCTCCTCGAGCACGGAGCCGATTCGGGGCAGGGCGACCTTCGACATCAGCCAGTAGAGCGCGCCGAAGGTGATGGCGAGCCAGAACAGCTGGCCGGTGAAGGTCGTGGCGTCGAAGGGAGGGAAGGCGGCCTTTTCGCCGCTCAGGGGCGGCGTCTGAGCCGCAGCGGCTCCCGCCAGCAGCGTGGCGGGCAGCGCCGAGGCGACGAGACCGGCCCATCCTTGCCTGACGAACCGTGAAGATCGAACCGGCATGGGCTGCCTTTCAGCGGAAGGAAATGGAGGCCGCGCCCGATCCCGTCATGGGATTCCGGGCGCGGCGGGAGGCAAGCGGTCGGACGCGTCAGACCACGAAGAGCAGGACGAGCGCCACGACGAAGGCGAAGATGCCCAGGCCTTCGGCGAGCGCCGCGCCGATGAAGGCGCGCGGGAACTGGCCGTCGGCCGCCGAGGGGTTGCGCAGCGCGCCGGAGAGGAAGTTGCCGAAGATGGTGCCGACGCCGATGGCGGCGAGGCCCATGCCGAGCGAGGCGAGGCCAGCGCCGATGTACTTGGCTGCAACGGGATCCATGGTCTTTCTCCAGTGTGAATAAGGCTAGATGGCGGGGTTGGAAACGGGCGTGTTGGAAACTCTCGGCGGTCTGACCGGCTCAGTGGCCCGGATGCAAGGCGTCGTTGAGATAGACGCAGGTCAGGATCGCGAAGACATAGGCCTGCAGGAAGGCGACGAGGAACTCGAGCGCGGTCAGCGCGACCGCCAGGAACAGCGGCAGCGGCGCGATCGCATAGCCGAGGACGCTGCCGCCGGCGAGCAGGGCGACGACGAAGCCGCCGAACACCTTGAGCGCGATATGGCCGGCCAGCATGTTGCCGAACAGACGAAGCGAGAGCGAGATCGGCCGCGACAGGAAGGAGACGGCCTCGATCAGGACCATGAAGGGCAGCAGCCAGCCCGGCACGCCCGACGGCACGAAGAGCCCGAAGAAATGGCTGCCATGCTTGACGATGCCGTAGACCAGGACGGTGCCGATCACGAGGAAGGCGAAGGCCGCAGTCACGATGATGTGGCTGGTCACCGTGAAAGAGCCGGGCACCATGCCGAGCATGTTGGCCATCAGCACGAACATGAACAGCGAGAACACCAGGGGGAAGAACTTCATGCCGTCCTTGCCCATCACGCCGGTGACGGTCGAGGCGACGAATTCGTAGATCATCTCGGCGAGCGACTGCAGCCGGCCGGGGACGACCGAACGCTGGCTCGAGCCATGGATCATGATCAGCGAGACCGCGGCGACGATGAGGACCATCATCAGCGACGCGTTGGTGAACGACAGGTCGAGGCCGAACGGCCGCAAGCCGACGATCGGCTTGATCTCGAATTGGTGGATCGGATCGATTCCGCCGCCAGCCGCCATGTCACTTCAGCCCTTTGTCCTGCGGCCTCTCGGCCGCCAGCCTCGGTCATTCCTTCGGCGCGCCGCCCTTCGACCCGGAGGTCGGACGCGAACCGAGCCGATAGACGGAACGCAGCCCCGCAATGGCCCCGATCACCAGAAAGGCGATCAGCAGGAACGGGGACGTTCCCAGCCATCGGTCTGCGAGGACCCCGATCAGGGCGCCTGCGATGATGCCGCCTGCGAGATCGGTGGCGGCGCGTAAGCCTGAGGACATGGCACCAGCGAAGGCCCCGTCCGGTCCAGCCTGGCTCGCGCCCGGCTTTTCGTTCTTCTCGGCCTTCCCGAGGGCGGCCTTCAAGGAACCCAGTCTTGCGCGCAACTCCGAGTCTGAAGCGTTTTTGTCGGGTTCGGACATGGCAGCAGCTCCATGCTTGACCGTGGAATGGCCACGATCACGCAAAAAACCACACGATCCCTGCCGAGCCCGCGCATCGAGCCGTCGTCAGCACGGCCTCCTTTATTGCCCGCTCCTGACGCTGTCAAGGCAGGGGAAAGCGGGTTAACGTATTGGAATATCTATAAATTCAGGCGGAGTGCGACATTCTTGCCGCATTGCGAAGGCGATTGTGGCCTTTTTTCAACCGGAGTCGGTTGGGTTTCGAAGGTTGGAGCAGGCTCGCCGTCATTTCGGGGCGTTGCGCGGCAACGAGCCCGGAACCCCTAACCGCCGGACTGCCAGGAAAAGTTGAGCGGCGGCCGCGCCGGTACATCGATGCTGCGGTCTTCATGGGTTCCGGGCTCAGGCCTGCGGCCTGCCCCGGAATGATGTCCGTTGCCGAGCGCGCGGATTCTCTTACCCCGCCTCGCGGATGCCCTCGGCCGTGGCGAGATCGACCGAGACCATCTGGCTGACGCCGCGCTCGGCCATGGTCACGCCGAAGAGCCGGTCCATCCGCGCCATCGTGATCGGGTTGTGGGTGATCAGGATGAAGCGCGTCTGCGTTGAGCGTGCCATCTCGTCGAGCAGGTCGCAGTAGCGCTCGACATTGGCGTCGTCGAGCGGGGCGTCGACCTCGTCGAGGACGCAGATCGGCGAGGGGTTGGTCAGGAACACCGCGAAGATCAGGGCGGTCGCGGTCAGGGCCTGCTCGCCGCCGGAGAGCAGCGTCATCACCTGCGGCTTCTTGCCCGGCGGGCGGGCGAAGATTTCGAGCCCGGCGTCGAGAGGGTCCTCGGCATCGACCAGCTTCAGCTCGGCCGTGCCCCCGCCGAACAGCACGGCGAAGAGCCGCTGGAACTCGGTGTTGACGATCTCGAAGGCGGCGAGCAGCCGCTCGCGCCCCTCGCGGTTGAGCGCGCCGATCGCCTGCCGCAGCCGGCGGATCGCCTCGCCGAGATCGTCGCGCTCGGATGTCAGCCCTTCGCGCTTGCCCTTGACCTCGGTCAACTCGTCCTCGGCCCGCAGATTGACCGCGCCCAGCCTTTCGCGCTCGCCCTTCAGCCCGGACAGGCGGCGCTCGACGCTCTCCTGTTCGGGGGGCGCTTCGCCGGGCTTCATCCCGGCCAGCGCGTTGAGGCCGTCGAGCCTGGTCTCGAGCCCGTCCTCGATCTGCCGCGTCACATCGGCGAGGCGCTGACGTGCCGCTTCCAGCTTCGCCTCCGCCGCGGCGCGGATCTCGCGGGCGCCGGCCAGTCCTTCGAGCGCGATGCGCGCCTGGCGGTCGGTCTCGGACAGCGCTGCCTCGCCGACGGCCAGCCGGTCGGCGGCCTCGCGGCGCAGCGTCTCGGCGCCCTCGATCTCGGCCAGCAGCCGGCGCCGCTCGGTCAGGAAGGTGTCCGGGGCCTCCAGCAGCGCGGTGCGCTCGACTGTCACGGCCTCGATTCGGCGGCGCGTCTCAGCCGCTGTCTGGCCGCTCGTGGCGGCGCGCTCGCGCCAGGCCTTCATGTCGGCGGCGATGGCGGCGCGTCGGCTGGCCCGCAACTCGGTCTCGCGCGAAAGCGTCTGCACGCGGGCGCGCGCATCCGAGGCGACGACGCGCTGCTCGCCGAGCACGACGCGCGCCTTCAGCAGCGTGTTCTCCAGCTCGGCCGAAGGCGGCAGCGCGCCGGCCGACTGTTCCTGCGCCGTCACCTGCGCTGCCGTCTCCGCGATCGTCTGGCCGAGCCGGCCGATCGCCTCCGTCAGGGCCGAGCGTCGGGCCGCCGCCTCGCTGGCCTTGCGCTCGGCTGCGGCGAACTGCTCGCGCGACTGGTCGAGACCGCGCCGGGCCTGCCGTGCGGCGTCGAGCGCGCTCGTCTCCGTCTGCGTCGCGGCCCTGGCCTCCTGCGCCGCGAGATCGAGCGCCTTGCGCGCCTCTTCGACATCCTCGCGCGCGGCCTGGGCCTCGCGTTCGAGATCGCCCAGCCGGTTCTTCTCGGCGAGCCGGCGCGCCGCCGGGGAGGGCGCCTCGGCCGCGCTGGTAAAGCCGTCCCAGCGCCAGATGTCGCCTTCGCGTGAAACCAGCCGCTGGCCGAGCTTCAGCGCCTCGCGCAAGCGTGCTCCGTTTTCGCGCGGGACGACGCCGATCTGCGACAGGCGGCGTTGCAGCGCGGCCGGCCCGCGCACATGCGCTGTCAGGGGCTCGGCGCCTTCCGGCAGGACGGGGTCGGGGTCGGCGTCTCCCGGCCCGGTCTCGCGCCAATGGCTCGGCGATGCGGTGTCCGTCGCCGCGTCGAGATCGTCGCCGAGCGCCGCGCCCAGCGCGACCTCGAAACCCTTCGCCACACTGATCGAATCGAGCACCGGCGGCCAGCGCCCGCCGCTCGCCGGCGCCAGCAGCTTCTGCAGGGTGCGGATCTCGGTTTCGAGCCGCTGCGCCTTGCGGTCGGCCTCGCTCAGCGGCCCGCGCAGCTGTGCCTCGCGCTCGCGGGCGGCGCCCAGCGCAGAGCGTGCGGCGGTGGCGGCGGTCTCGCTCTCGCGCATCGCGGCCTCGCCCGCCTCTATGGTCTCGCGCAACGCCTCCAGCGGCGCGGCCGGGCTGCTCGCATCGAGCGCAGCCTGGTCCCGCAGCAGGCGCTCGCGCTCGCTCGCGGCGCGGGCCTCGCGCTCCCTGGTCTCGCGCAGCGCCCGCTCCAGCGCGCCGCGGCGGGCCGCTAGATCGGACAGGGCGGCCTGGGCCGCGCCATGCTCGGTCTCGGCCAGCGCCAGGGCGGCCTCCGCCTGCGTCAGAGCGGCAGTGGCGGCCTCGGCGCTGCCGGACGCGCCCTCGCTGTCGCGGATCAGCGCCGCATCCTCGTTTGCCAGCCGCGACAGGCTCTCGCTGGCGTCGCGGGCGACGCTGTCCTGGCGGGCGAGATCGCCCTGCAGCTCGGCCAGGCGCTTGCCGAGTTCCTCCGAGCGCTGCCGGGCGCGCCGGTTCGCGGCCTCGAGCTCGTCGAGGCCGCGCTTGAGCCGCACCAGCGCTGCGGCGGCGGAAGCCTCTGCATCGCGCAAGCCGGGCAGCGCATGCGCCGCGACGGCCTGCCGCTTCGCAGCCTCGGCCTGGATGCCGGTCTGGTCGGCGACGCCGCGGAGAGCCGCCTCCAGCGCCTGTCCGGCCTGCGCCTCCTGCGCCCTTGTCTCGTGATGCGCGATCAGCGCCAGCGTCGCCTCGGCCCGGCGGATGTCGGCAGCGAGGCTGCGATAGCGCGAGGCCTGCCGCGCCTGGCGCTGCAGCGCCTCGATCTGTCCGTCGATTTCGCCGAGCACGTCCTCCAGCCGCGTGAGGTTCTCTTCGGCGCCCTTCAGCCGCAGTTCCGCCTCGTGGCGGCGGCTGTGGAGGCCTGCGATGCCGGCGGCATCTTCCAGGATGCGCCGGCGCGATTGCGGCTTGGCCGAGATCAGCTCGGAGATCTGCCCCTGCCGCACCAGGGCGGGTGAGCGGGCTCCGGTCGCGGCATCGGCAAAGAGCAGCTGCACGTCCCGCGCCCGCACCTCCTTGCCGTTGACGCGATAGGTCGAGCCTTCCTCGCGCTCGATCCGGCGCGTGACTTCGAGCACATCGGTCTCGTTGAAGGCGGCCGGCGCCTTGCGGTCGCTGTTGTCGAGCGTCAGCGCGACCTCGGCCATGTTGCGGCCGGGGCGCTCGTTCGAGCCGGCGAAGATGACGTCGTCCATCCCCGAGCCGCGCATGTTCTTGAACGAGCTTTCGCCCATCACCCAGCGCAGCGCTTCGACGAGGTTGGACTTGCCGCAGCCATTGGGGCCGACGACGCCGGTGAGCCCCGGCTCGATCAGGAATTCGGTCGGCTCGACGAAGGTCTTGAAGCCGGTGAGCTTCAGGCGCGTCAGCTGCATGGACGCATCCTCGCGTCATTGCGAGCGTAGCGAAGCGATCCAGAAGGGCTTGCTCGACGGCCCCTGGATTGCTTCGCTACGCTTGCAATGACGGATGAAACTCGTCCTTGAAGACGACCGCCCTCAGCCGCCGACGAGCGGCTCCAGGATCTTGTCGAATTCGGCGATCGAGAGCGCACCAGAACGCTTCTGCCCGTTGATGAAGAAGGTCGGCGTCGACTCCACGCCAGCCTTGGCCCCACGATCCTTCACTTGCGTGACGGCGTCATAGATATCCTGCCTTTTCAAGCAGGCCTCGAAGGAATCCTGTGTGAAACCGGCCTGCTTGACCATGGCCGACAGCGCGTCGACCGGCTTGTCGCTGAAGGCCCAGCTCTTCTGCTGGGCGAAGAGCAGATCGGTCATCGGTACGTATTTGTCGTTGCCGTTGCAGCGGGCGAGCATGAAGCCTGCCGTCGCCAGCGGGTCGAGCGGGAACTCGCGCAGCGTGAAGCGCACCTTGCCGGTGTCGATGTACTTCGCCTTGAGCGCCGGCCAGGTGTCCTTGTGGAAGGTCGCGCAATGGCCGCAGGTCAGCGACGCGTACTCGATGATCGTGACCTTGGCGTCGGCCGAGCCGAGCCACACATCGCCGAGCGGGCCGGGCGTGGCGAGGTCGGCCTGGGCCTGGGCGGAGGGCGAGCCCAGCATCGCGGCTGCCGCGATCCCGGCTGCGCCGGTCAGAAGCTGTCGCCTGTTCGTCATCGTCGCTGTTCCTGGAAGTGCAAAGGTTGAAGGTCGCAAATGATCCGCCGGGACCATAGAGGCCGGAACGATTGTGGCAAGATCGTCACCACCCGATGCGGCATGCGCTCACGAAGCTGTGTCGTCGCGGCTGTGCCTCGTGCTTTGCGCGATGTTTTGTCCCAGCCGCTCCAGCGCTGCGCGCAACTCCGGATCGGCCACGCCCGAGACCTGCCGGCCGACGCGCGCGACCGTTTCCGAATCGAGCGGCTGCGGCGCCCGCTTCGGTACGGCTGCCTCGACTGGTCCCTGCTTCAGCACCAGCTTGCCGACGGCCCGCCAGCCGAGATGCGTGTTGACGCGCTCTAGTACGATCGGCCCGAGCTGTTGCATCTCGAGCGCAAACGCGCTCTCGACCCGCACCACCATCGTCGCGGGCTCGGACGCCTCGCCGGGCGCCGGGCGGCGGCGCGGCCAGTCGATCTTGAGCGGCCGCGTGCGCTGCGCCAGCCTCTCGCCGACGATCTCCGGCCAGAGCGAGACGATGGCCCGCCCCGCGAAGCCCTGCGCGGCGAGCGCAGGCGCGAGCAGTTCGTCGATCAGGTCAGCGAGGGGTTTTGCGGCCATGCGCCATTGTGAGGCCGCAGGGAGCGGGCGGCAAGCGGCGGCGGGGAGGAGCAAGGGGAGGGCAGCTGGCGATCAGGTGTCACAATCAGCCATTATGGGCGCCGTTGGAGAGGCGTCGCCCTATGTCACACATCATCTTTCTGCATGGAGCGTCCAGCAGCGGCAAGTCGACCATTGCCAGGGCGTTGCAGGCCAGAATCGATCAGCCGTTCTGGCACATTTCCATAGATCACCTGCGCGATGCCGGCGTGCTCCCGACGGAACGCTTTCGCACGGGCGAATTCTCCTGGCGCGAAGCGCGGAAAGCATTTTTCGAGGGCTTCCATGGCTCGCTCCGCTCATATGCCGACGCCGGCAACAATCTCATCCTGGAGCATATTCTCGACACGGAAGGTTGGCTGGACATCCTGCGTGGTTTGCTGGCCGCACATGATGTGCTGTTCGTGGCAGTGCATTGTCCCTTGGAGCTTCTGGTCGATCGCGAGATGCAACGTGGTGATCGGCCGCCGGGGAGCGCAAAGCGCGACTTCGAAACGATACACCAGCAAAAGGTCTATGATATCGAGCTCGATACTCGAGATGGCGTGGATTTCAACGTCAGGCGCATCCTGACAGGATGGTGCTCTGGCGGTCGGTCATCGTCATTCTCCGGAACTATGCGAATCTGAGCGCAGAGAATGCGCGTCGAGCACGCCGATTTTGACGGAACCGCGCCGTCATTCCGGGATTTCGCGCCAGCGAAGGACCCGAAACCCATGCACACCTAAACAGATGCGAAGGCTCCTGCGCTCGACGTCTCGTCCGCAACCGTTGCGTTGTCCAGGCGTTGTTGCTCCGCCGCCCATGGCGATGAAACCCGAAAGCGCGAGATCACCATGAGATTGTCCGGCGGCTGCAACTGCGGACAGGTCCGGTACGAAATCGACGGCGAACCCATCCGCGTCGGCATCTGCCATTGCGAGACCTGCCGGAAGGATTCCGGCTCGGCCTTCTCCTATTTCGGCATCTGGCCGAGGGCCAGCGTGACACTGTCGGGCGAACTCGGCTGCTGGCAGAGCCGCGCAGGCGGCGAGCGCTTCTGCCCGCAATGCGGCTCGTCGCTGTTCAGCTGGGCGGAAGGGTCGGGCGAGATCGAGATCAAGCTCGGCACGCTGGACGGCCCTCCCAACGCGCTCGCGCCGGCCTATGAACTCTGGACCATCCGACGCGAGCCGTGGCTGGCGCATCTGAAGGACGCGGAGCAGCACGTGCGAAACGGCGAGGACACAGGCAACTGATGCCGGAGCCCTCGCGCGGGTTGAACACGCTCAGGCGTTCGCCCCGCCATCGACGGTGATGCCCGTCCCCGTAATCTGCCGCCCGCCCGGCCCGGCAAGGAAGGCGACCGCCGCCGCGATATCCTCCGGCTTGCCGAAATGGCCTAGCGCGGACAAGGCCCGCTGGCCGTCGGCCGTCTCTCCGTTCGCCGGGTTCATGTCGGTGTCGGTGGAGCCCGGCTGGACCAGATTGACGGTGATGCCGCTTGGCCCGAGCTCGCGGGCGAGGCCGCGCGTGAAGGAGAGCAGCGCCGATTTGGTCATCGAATAGATCGTGATGCCGCCGAAAGCCACGCGATCGGCGAGGTTGGAGCCGATCGAGACGATGCGGCCGCCCTTCGGCAAATGCGCGATCGCGGCCTGCGAGGCAAGCACGACCGAGCGGATATTGACCGCGAGCAGCGCGTCGATGTCGGCGAGGCTCGCTTCCGCAACCGGGCCGCCCCGGGCGATGCCGGCATTGTTCACGAGGATGTCGAGCCCGCCCAGGCTCTTGGCCGCCTCGTCCACCGAGCGCTTCACCGCCGCCGCATCGGCGCTGTCGGCCTGGATCGCGAAGCCGCGTCGCCCCTTGGCCTCGATGGCGCGCACCACCTCCGCAGCGCGATCCGCGGAGCGCTCATAGGTGATGGCGACGTCCGCGCCTTTTTCCGCCAGGGCCAGGGCAATGGCCGCCCCGATGCCGCGCGACGCGCCGGTGACGAGGGCGCGCTTGCCAGTCAGTTCGCTCATGGTCAGTCCTTTTTGTATCAATCGATACACAAATAGCTAGGAGCGTTGCATCGCCGGGTCAAGGGAATTAAATATCGAACGATGCAGAAAACGGGTGGACCAGATTCCGGGGCTGGAGCGGGGCAGCGGACGCGCGGCCGTCCGCGCGGCTTCGATCGCGATTCGGCGCTCGAAACGGCGACCCGGCTGTTCTGGCGCAAGGGCTATGCCGCGACCTCGGTCTCCGACCTCACCGAGGCCATGGGCATCGGCTCGCCGAGCCTCTATGCCGCCTTCGGCTCCAAGGAAGGCCTCTATGCCGAGGCGCTGCGCCATTACGGCGAGCGCTACGAGGCGCTGGTCTGGGGCAATTTCCGCGCCGCCGCCACAGCGCGCGAGGCCGTCAGGGCCCTGCTGATGGATTCGGCCGCGGCGCTGACCGGCTCCTGCGGCGCGAACGATCCGCTCGGCTGCATGGTGACGCTCTCTGCCGTGGGCAGCGAGGGCCATGCCGAGCTCGGCGAGCGTGTCCGTATGGCGCGGCATGACGGCCTGATGCGGATCGAGGAACGCCTGTCGCGCGCGGTGGCTGAGGGCGAATTGCCTCCGGGCAGCGACGTCGCCGGCCTCGCGCGCCTGTTCGTCGCGGTGCAGGCCGGCATGTCGATCCTGGCGCGCGACGGGGCGAGCCGCGCCGAGCTCGAGGCCGCGGCCCTCCACGCCATGCAGGCTTGGCCAAAACCCTCCGAAGGTTGAGACGCTGCGTTCCGGCTTGCCCGGTCCGATGAAGACGCTACACCAGCCCCATGACCGCGCCCGCCGCCGCCGATCTCCTTGCCTGGTATGACCGCCACCGCCGCGCGCTGCCCTGGCGTGCGGTCGCGGGCGAGCGGGCTGACCCCTACCGCGTCTGGGCCTCCGAGATCATGCTGCAGCAGACCACGGTCACGGCAGTGAAGCCCTATTACGAGCGCTTCATGGCGCGGTTTCCGACCGTCGAGGCGCTTGCCGCGGCGCCATCCGAGGATGTCATGCAGGCCTGGGCCGGGCTCGGCTATTACTCACGCGCCCGCAATCTCCATGCCTGCGCGATCGCCGTGATGGGCGAGCATCGTGGCCGCTTCCCCGACACCGAGGAGGGTTTGCGCGCGCTTCCCGGCATCGGCGCCTATACGGCCGGTGCCGTCGCCGCCATTGCCTTCGATCGGCCGGCGGCGGCGGTCGACGGCAATGTCGAGCGCGTGATGACGCGCCTCTTCGCCATCACCGACGAACTGCCCGGTGCCCGGCCGCTGGTGCGCGAGCGCGTGCTCAACCTGATGCCGCCGGGTCGGCCCGGCGATTTTGCGCAGGCCCTGATGGATCTCGGCGCGACCATCTGCACGCCCCGCAACCCGGCCTGCGGGCTCTGCCCCTGGCGCGAGCCTTGTGTCGCCCGCCGCTCCGGCACACAGGAGAGTTTTCCGCGCAAGGCGCCGAAGAAGGCGGGCGTTATCCGCCACGGCGCGGCCTTCGTGCTGCTGCGGCAGGACGGCGCGCTGCTGCTGCGCACCCGCCCGCCGAAGGGCCTGCTCGGCGGCATGGCGGAGGTGCCGACCAGCGAGTGGCGCGCCGGCTACGAGTTGGACGGTGCCGCGCAGGACGCCCCGTTCGTGACGCGCTGGCACAGGCTGAACCCGCCGGTGCGACACGTCTTCACGCATTTTCCACTGGAGCTGACCGTGTTCCGGGCCGAGGCCCCGGCGGACACCGCCGCCCCGCCCGGCATGCGCTTCACGCCGCGCGAAGACCTGGGCAGGGAGCCCTTTCCGAGCGTGATGCTGAAGGTGCTGGAGACGGCGGGGTTTGGGCCGTCCGGGCGCTGAGCCGGCGTGTTGCTGTCATTGCGAGCGTAAGCGAAGCAATCCAGAGGACGTAGGCTCTACGCCGCCTGGATTGCTTCGTCGCTTGCGCTCCTCGCAATGATGGGATTGGCCCGCCTTTGCCTCAGGCTGCCGTCATCTGCGCGCGAATCTCGCCGCGCAGGTCGTCGAGCAGCGTCAGCCCGGCCGGCCGCTCGACATGCCAGAAGGTCCAGCCATTGCAGCTCGGCAGGCCCTGGACGAGGGCGCCGACCTTGTGGATCGAGCCGACCGCCGGGCCGAGCACGAGCGTGCCGTCGGCGCGGATGACGGCCGTGTGGCGGCGTTTTGCATCGGTGACGGTTTCGCCCGCCTTGACCAGCCCGGCCTCGACCAGGCTGAGGAAGGGCACGCGCGGCTCGCTGCGCTTGGAGGGCGCGGTCGCGAAGGCCTCCGGAGGCAGGGGCTGGATGCCGGCGATGCGCTTGCGCGCCGCCTCGGCATAGGTCGTGTCGCGCTCGATGCCGATGAAGCGCCGGCCCAGCGCCTTGGCGACGGCACCCGTCGTGCCGGTGCCGAAGAACGGATCGAGGATCACGTCGCCGGGATTGCTGGCCGAGAGCATGACGCGGGCCAGCAGGGCTTCCGGCTTCTGCGTCGGATGCACCTTGGTCCCGGCGCCGTCTTTCAGGCGCTCTTCGCCCGTACACAGCGGCAGATACCAGTCGGAGCGCATCTGCAGGTCGTCATTGCCGCCCTTCAGTGCCTCGTAATGGAAGGTGTACTTCGAGCTTTCGCCGCGCGCCGCCCAGATCAGCGTCTCATGCGCGTTGGTGAAGCGCCGGCCGCGGAAGTTCGGCATCGGGTTGGCCTTGCGCCAGACGATGTCGTTCAGCATCCAGAAGCCGAGATCCTGCAGGATCGCGCCGACGCGGAAGATGTTGTGGTAGCTGCCGATGACCCACAGCGCCCCGTCCGGCTTCAGCACGCGGCGCGCGGCGGTGAGCCAGGCGCGGGTGAAGGCGTCGTAATCGGCGAAGGACGAGAACTTGTCCCAGTCGTCGTCGACGGCGTCGACGAGGCTGTCGTCGGGCCGGCGCAGATCGCCGCCGAGCTGGAGATTATAGGGCGGATCGGCGAAGATCAGGTCGACGCTCGCCGCCGGCAGCCGCTCCAGCGCCGCGACGCAGTCGTCGACGATGATCTGGTCGAGCGGAAGTTCGGCAGGAAGACCGATTTGTTCGTGAAGGCTCCTGGCCTTCAGACGGGGAGCCAGCGCAGGCCGTCCGGTACGCGAAACCTGAATCCGGACGGCGGCGCTGGTGGTCCCGGTACGCAGAATACCCATGAGCCCCAAGACCGTTACGCAACTTCAACAGTCGCGATCATGGCGAGTCAGGGTAAAAGCCGGGTTTCCAGGATGAAAAAAATGCGTCTCGTTTTGGGGCTGCAGATTTTGCCCAGGTCCTTGACGGATCAGGCGAATTCCTAACTCCGGGTTAACGGCGTAGCCTTTCCCCAGATTGGCCGCAGCCTGCAGCCGTCGCTTGACCGTTGCGGCGCGGCCGCGCTGCATGTCCGCGATGACGGCGCGGTTTCTCACGGAAACATGGGTCTTTCCGGGCAGGCCGCAGGCCTGGGCCCCGAACCCGGAAGCGACGTGCGTTATCGTTTGGCTCGTGGACAGCGAGCGCCCTTGCCGAAATCCGTATCGGTTCTGGGTTCCGGGCTCTTCGCTGCCCCGAAACCCCGGAAAGACGGCGCGGCTCCGAAAAAAACCAGCTTACTCTAAAAAGCGCTGGCGCTCCGGAAGGCCGGCTCGATGCCGGCGAGCAGCGGCGCCTCCACCGCGCGAAACCAGACGCCTTTCACCGGCGCGAAGCTGTAGCGATGTTCGGGGCAGGGGCCGTGCGCCGTCAAAGCGCTGCGGTGCCGCGCGGTCGCGTAGCCGGCATGGGCGGAGAAGCCATAGGCGGGGTAGCGCTGGCAGAGGCGCGCCATCATCGCGTCCCGCGCCACCTTGGCGACGATCGAGGCCGCCGCGATCGAGGCGATGAGCGCATCGCCGCCGATGATCGCTTCGCATCGGCAGGCCAGTGCCGGCGGGTCGTTGCCGTCGACCAGCACGCTGGCCGGCATGACCGGCAGCGCCGCCACGGCGCGGCGCATCGCCAGCAGCGTCGCCTGCCTTATGTTGATGGTGTCGATCTCGGCCGCGGTCGCGCTGGCGACGCCGACGGCCAGCGCCGATTCGGTGATGAGGGCGAAGAGTTCCTCGCGCCTGGCCGCTGTCAGGTTCTTCGAATCGTCGAGTCCGTCCGGCACCGCATCGGGGTCGAGAATCACGGCGGCGGCCACCACCGGCCCGGCGAGCGGCCCGCGGCCGACCTCGTCGACCCCGGCGAGCGGCCAGAGCCCGTTCGCGATGGCATGCGTCTCACGGCTGAAATGGGCGACCATCGCGGCGTTATGCCGGAGCGGCGAGGAGGAAACCAGACGGTTCCATGCGCTATCCCCGTCATTGCGAGCGTAGCGAAGCAATCCAGAAGGGCGTAGAGCGCTGCCGCCCCTGGATTGCTTCGCTACGCTCGCAATGACGGCTGCGGAGCAAGTCGTCGCTCAAAACAAACTCAACTGCGCCTTGTCCTTCTCCGGCTTGACGAAAAGGTCGTTGCGCAGGCGCGTGCGCGTGCCGTTGAACCCGAGGCGCTCGGCCGCCATCTCGAAGCGCCGGCCGATCATCCAGGCGTAAGGACCGGAGCCGATCTGCCGCTGGCCCCAGGCCGCGTCGTAATCCTTGCCGCCGCGCGTCGAGCGGATCAACGAAACGACATGGCGCAGCTTGTCGGGATGATGCGTCAGCAGCCAGTCCTGCACGAGGTCCTTCACCTCCAGCGGCAGCCGCAGCAGCACATAGCCGGCCTCGCGCGCACCGGCCGCCTTGGCCGCATCGAGGATGCGCTCGATCTCGTGCTCGTTGATGGCGGGGATGATCGGCGCGACCAGCACCGTCACCGGGATGCCGGCCTCCGACAGCCGGCGCACCGTCTCCAGCCGCTTGGCCGGGGAGGCGGCGCGCGGCTCCATGCCCCGCGCGACCTTCGGGTCGAGCGTCGTGATCGAGATCGCGACCTTGGCCAGCCCCTGCGCCGCCATCGGCGCCAGGATGTCGATGTCGCGCTGCACCAGCGCCGACTTGGTCACGATGCCGACCGGATGGTTGAAGCGCTGCAGCACTTCCAGGATCTGGCGCATGATCCGGAGCTTGCGCTCGATCGGCTGATAGGCGTCGGTGTTGGTGCCGATCGCGATGGTGCGCGGCTGGTAGGACGCCGCCGACAGCTCCTTCTCCAGCAGGAGCGCGGCGTCGGGCTTGGCGGTCAGCCTGCTTTCGAAGTCGAGCCCCGGCGACAGGCCGAGATAGGCGTGGCTCGGCCGCGCGAAGCAGTAGACGCAGCCATGCTCGCAGCCGCGATAGGGATTGATCGAGCGGTCGAACGAGATATCCGGGGAATCGTTCCTGGTAATGATGGTGCGCGGCTTCTCGACCGAGACCTCGGTCTTGAACGGCGCCAGCTCGCCGAGCGAACCCCAGCCGTCATCCTCCTCGATGCGCTGCTCGGCCTCGTAGCGCCCGCCCGGATTGAGCGTCGCGCCGCGCCCGCGCCGCCGCTCGGGGTCGATGCGGCTGCCGACATGGGCCAGCGGGTCGGCCGGCGCGATGCGGGCGGAAGCCGACATCGCCGCGCTGTCCGTTCGCTTCAGGTCCTGCCGTTTCAGGTCCTGCCGCTTCGGCGGCTGTGCCGGAAGAGGCCGCAAGGCGGGGCTGCTCTGGCGCATGGCTCGAAAAACCATCTCTGGAGCCACCGGGAATCGGCAGCCTCGATGCTGTTCAATGTGAACATATAGAGAACGAATTGCAAGCGGCGGGATTGCGGCCGCCTGCGCCGCCCCATAAGGAATGGCCGATGCTCACGGCGGTGATACGGGTCGATCTCTCGGCGGAGGCGCTTGCCGCCACCTTCTCCGTCCTGATCCCGGCGGTCGCAGAAGGCTTCCTCGGCCATGCCGTCGTGATCGATGCCACGGGCCTGCCCGAGATCGAGCGGATGGCCGATGCGACAGGTGCGAGCTATCTGCGCGCCGGCAGCGCCGGCGACTGGCATCTCGGCGCCGCGCAGGCGCGTGGCGACTGGCTCTTCCTGCTTGCGGCGGGCGATGTTCCGCAGGCGCATTGGCCGCAGGCGGTCGAGCGTCATTTGATCCTTTCGGCCGATGCCCCGGCCCTGGTTCCGCTGCGCGGCATCGTCGGCTCCCTGCGCGAGCGCGCCAGCCTCGCCTTCGGGCCCCGCGGCCTGCGGCCGGGGCTGGTGGTGCCGAAGCGCCAGGTCATGGCGGGGCGTCTGGATGCGGCGCCGCGTCGCCTGGCAGCGCGCCGCGAACGGGCGGCGCACTGAGCGGCAGCGCCGCAAAGACGATGTACTGCGTCGTCAACTTCACCTTTCGGCCCCGAGGGCCGGCAACGCGGGAGAGCGAAGATGGAAATCAAGCGGAGCGGCTCGCAGCCTTCGGGAAAAGGCCCGGCGGAGTATTTCACTGGCGCGGTGCGGATCGATCCGCTGTTCAACCCGCCCGAGCCGGCGCGGATCGCAACCGCGCTCGTCACCTTCGAGCCCGGCGCCCGCACGGCCTGGCATACCCACCCGCTCGGCCAGACGCTGATCGTCACCGCCGGCTGCGGCTGGGCGCAGCGCGAGGGCGGGCCGGTGGAGGAGATCCGCGCGGGCGACGTCGTCTGGTTCCCGCCCGGCGAGAAGCATTGGCATGGCGCCACGGCGACGACGGCGATGACCCACATCGCGCTTCAGGAGAAGCTGGACGGCTCCGCCGTGGACTGGCTGGAGCATGTCGGCGACGCGGATTACCGCCGCTGAGGCGCGACTGCTTCTTTCAAGATGGGGCGGGTCGAGATGTCGAAGTATCCTGCGGTCAGATCTGCTGCGCCCTGAACGTATCGCAGCTCTGCATCGAGCCCGTCCGGAATCCGGTGTTGAACCAGCGCTGTCGCTGCGCCGAGGAGCCGTGGGTGAAGGAGTCCGGCACGACCTGTCCGCGCGAGGCCTTCTGCAGCATGTCGTCGCCGATCGCGGCGGCGGTCCGCATCGCCTCTTCGATGTCGCCCTGGTCGATGCGCCCCATCGCCTGGATGTTGTGGGCCCAGACGCCGGCGAAGCAGTCCGCCTGAAGCTCGATCCGCACCGAGATCGCATTGGCTTCGCGCTCCGAGGAGCGCTCGCGCAGCTGGTTGGCCTTGGGCAGGATGCCGAGCAGGTTCTGGATGTGGTGGCCGACCTCGTGGCCGATGACATAGGCATAGGCGAAGTCGCCGCCGCCGCCGAGCTTGCGCTGCATCTCCTGGAAGAAGGAGAGGTCGAGATAGACGCGCTTGTCCGGCGGGCAATAGAACGGTCCCATCGCGGCCTGGGCGGTGCCGCAGGCCGAGCGGTCGACGCCGGAGAACAGCACCAGCCGCGGCGGCTCGTAGCGACGGTTGGCCTGCTGCGGCAGGATCTTGGTCCAGACGTCCTCGTTCTGCGCCAGCACGGCCGAGACGAAGCGGCCCATCTCGTCCTGCGGTGGCCCGGACGATTTGCGCGTCTCCTCGGTGGGGGCGCCGCGCCCGCCGATCCCGCCGATCAGCTCGGCCCCGCCGATCAGCAGGCGCGGATCGATGCCGAGCGCCCAGCCGACCAGGCCGAGCACGACGATTGTGCCGATGCCGAGCCCGCCGCGCCCGCCTGGAAGCCCGGCGAAATCGCCGCCGCCGCCGCGCCGGTCCTCGAGATTGTCGGACTGGCGATAATCTTCCCACTGCATGGCGCAGCCCCCGTGGACCATAGCCCGGCGCGCGCATCCTTCCGGACGCGGCGTGACGGCGATCTCATTGTTTCAGCATCGGATTGATCCGAAAAGTGAATTCCGCCTTCCGGTCCGATGCTCCAGCGCAATCTCATCGAGAGAGGGCAGGAACTCAAGCCGTCATTCAACCGGCCTCGGGTTCGGCGGTTCCGGCCGCCGCCGCCCCGTCGAGCGCCGCCTTCAGCGCGCGCATGTCGCGCCAGGCGAGCCGCTTGTCGAGCGGGCGGCGCAGCAGATAGGCCGGGTGCAGCGTGGCGATCGCGCGGATGCGCCGCGAGCCGGTGTCGTACTCGACCCATTTGCCACGCGAGGCCATGATTCCCTTGAAGCCGAGCAGCCCCTGGGCCGAGGGCGCGCCGACGCAGACGAGGATGTCAGGCGAGGCGAGCTCGATCTGGCGCTGGATGAAGGGCAGGCAGATCGCCACTTCCTGCGGCGTCGGCGTCCGGTTGCCCGGCGGCCGCCAGGGCAGGAGGTTGGCGATGTAGACGTCGTCCTTGCGGCTGAGCCCGATCGCCGCCAGCATCCGGTCGAGCAATTGTCCGGAAGGTCCGACGAAGGGCAGGCCGGCGCGATCCTCGTCGGCGCCAGGCGCCTCGCCGACGATCATCACCTTGCCGGCCGGATTGCCGTCGGCAAAGACGAGGCTCTTCGCGGTCGCCTTCAGCGCGCAGCCGTCGAAACGGCCGAGCGCCTCCTTGAGTTGGTCGAGCGTCAGCGCCTCCTGCGCCAGGGCCTTGGCACTCAGCGTCGCGTCGTCGGGGGCCGTGGCGGCTGCGGCATTCGGGCGCGCCACGGCGGCTGCGCCCTGTCCGGCGCGCGGCGGCAGCGTCCGCCGCAGGCGCGAAGCATCGGGCGCGGCCTGCGCAGCAGCGAAATGGTCATGCGGCGTCTCGTCCAGCGCCTCGGTGATGCCCATTTCGGCATACCAGGCGACAAGCTCGGCGGGATCGGGCGCTGCGGTCAGGGACATCGCCTGTGTCTATCATGGCCGGGTGGAGCTTCGCGAGCCCCGGGATTCGCACCCGGCCTATGCAGCCCTGATTCTGGGGAGCCGGCCTGAAACCCACCGGGTGATCCCGAGGGCTTGGTCCGCCACCATCTCCGCGCCGTCTTCCCGGAGCGGCGTGTCTTTGCTGCTTGTCCAGGATGATGCCGAGGAGGTGAGCGCGGGCGGAGACATGAGGCCAGACCGCGTGCGGCTTCGGCGGCCGACACGGTTGCAAATTGGAACTCACGCTTGGATAGAGGGGTTCCAGACTGCCGGGCCGGCCGCCTTGAACGGGCAGCCAAGACGGTTCATATGTAAACTAATTGGCTTTGAGGCCCGGCTCGGGCCTTCGGAGGACGGGATGGATCTCGAACAGGCGCAGGCCGAACCGCGCGAGAGCATGGACTACGACGTCGTCATCGTGGGCGCCGGTCCGGCAGGGCTCGCCGCGGCGATCCGCCTGAAGCAGCTCGACGAGAACCTCACCGTCGTCGTGGTCGAGAAGGGCGCGGAGGTCGGCGCGCATATCCTGTCGGGCGCGGTGATCGACCCCATCGGCCTCGACAGGCTGCTGCCCGACTGGCGCGAGGATCCCGAGCGCCCGCTGACCACGGAGGTCAGCGAGGACCTCTTCTACTTCCTGACCGGGCCCAACGGCATCCGCCTGCCGAATTTCGGCATGCCGAAGCTGATGAACAACCACGGCAATTTCGTCGGCTCGCTCGGGCTGGTGACGAAGTTCCTCGCCGCCCGCGCCGAGGCGCTCGGCGTCGAGATCTATCCGGGCTTCGCCGCCGCGGAACTGCTCTTCAACGAGGACGGCTCGGTCGCCGGCATCGCCACCGGCGACATGGGCATCGCCAGGGACGGCACGGTTTCCGACCGCTTCACCCGCGGCATGGAGCTGCGCGGCCGCTACACGCTGCTGGGCGAGGGCGCGCGCGGGTCTCTCTCCAAGATCGCGATCCGCAAGTTCGGCCTCGACGCGAACCGCGAGCCCCAGAAATACGGGATCGGCCTGAAGGAGATCTGGCAGGTCAAGCCGGAGAAATTCCACAAGGGCCGCGTGCAGCACTCCTTCGGCTGGCCGCTCGACAACTCCACCGGCGGCGGCTCCTTCCTCTACCATTTCGACGACAACCTGGTCTCGGTCGGCTTCGTCATCCACCTCAACTACAGCAACCCGACGCTCTCGCCCTTCGACGAGTTCCAGCGCTTCAAGACCCATCCGTTGATCCGCGACACCTTCGAGGGCGCCAAGCGCCTCTCCTACGGCTCCCGCGCCATCACAGAAGGCGGCTGGCAGTCGGTCCCGAAGCTGACTTTCGCGGGCGGCGCGCTGATCGGCTGCGCTGCGGGCTTCGTCAACGTTCCTCGCATCAAGGGCAGCCACAACGCTGTGCTTTCCGGCATGCTGGCGGCCGAGAAGCTGGTGCCGGCGCTTGCCGCCGGGCGCTCGCATGACGAGGTCGTCGAGATCGAGACCAGCTGGCGCGACAGCGCCATCGGCGCCGATCTCAAGCCGGTGCGCAATGTCAAGCCGCTCTGGTCGAAATGGGGCACCTTCGCCGGCATCGCGCTCGGCGGCATCGACATGTGGTTGAACCAGCTCTTCGGCTGGTCGCCTTTCGGCACGCTCAAGCATGGCAAGCCGGACCATGCGACGCTGAAGCCGCTCGCCGAGGTCACGCCGATCGTCTACCCGAAGCCCGATGGCAAGCTGTCCTTCGACAAGCTGTCGTCGGTCTTCCTCTCCTCGACCAATCACGAGGAAGACCAGCCGGCGCATCTGAAGCTCACCGACCCGTCGATCCCGATCGAGAAGAACCTGCCGCTCTACGGCGAGCCGGCGCGGCTCTACTGCCCGGCCGGCGTCTACGAAGTGGTCTACAAGGACCCCGAGGCGAAGACCGAGCCGCGCTTCGTGATTAACGCGCAGAACTGCGTCCACTGCAAGACCTGCGACATCAAGGACCCGGCCCAGAACATCACCTGGACCGTGCCCGAAGGCGGTGGCGGCCCGGGCTACGCGAATATGTGAGAAGCGGGCTTCGTTCCCTCCGCAGCCGTCGCGCAGCGTTTCCCGTCATTGCGAGGAGGCGCGGCCGACGAAGCAACGCAGGGGGACGCAGAGCTCTACGCCCCCCTGGATTGCTTCGCTTCGCTCGCAAAGACGGTGAGCGCGAACACGGCTCAAAAAAAGGGGCGCGCCGCTGCCGGCGCGCCCCTTTTCCGTGGCGCCCGCGGCTGCGGGCGAGAGGCCGCTCAGCCCTTGCGGATCACCGGCGCAGGGGTCGGCTTCTCAGGCTGGGCGCAGCCGGCCGCGAAGCCCGCAAGCAGAGCGACGGCGGCGACGCTAAGAACGATCTTCTTCATTGGAACAATCCTATACGAATCGCCTTGCAACCTCTGCTAGGCGAAGCATCGTAGCGTCGAAAACATGGATGCACCGCTAACGAATTCTTGGTGACGCTGCGGTGCTGCCTGTTTCCCGGCACTGTTGCATCGCCGCTACGACCATCCTGCATTTCGACGGGGAGCGGCTTGCCGCCCTGCCTGGAAAGAGCCATCTTGCGAGTCTAGGCGCAACGGTCACGGTCGCACTGAAGACCGCGTCTCCCGCCGCTTGGCGAGGCGGCGGACCGAGGGAGAATGGCAGTCGTGGTATTTGGAATGAAGAGCCGTGGTCGCGTCACGACGGCTGCCTTGGCGTTGCTGCTGGCCCTGCCTGTCGCGGCGGCAGCACAGGGCGCGACGCCGCGCGCGAACGAGCAGTTGGAGCCCGCCGAGAGCCTCGAGGGCAATTATCTCGCCGCTATCGTCGCAGGCGCCGGGCGCGATCTCGGCGCGGCCTCGGTCTATCTCCGCGAGGCGATCAAGGCCGATCCGCAGAACAACGACCTCCTCGAGCGCGCCTTCGTCGCCTTCCTGGCCGACGGCGCGATGCCGGACGCCTTTCGCGCCGCCGACAAGCTGATCCAGCGCGATCCGAGCAATGGGCTGGCGCAGCTCGCCGTCGGCATCCGCGCGCTCAAGCAGAAGAGTTATGCGACGGCCCGCAACCATCTCCAGCGCGGCGGGCGCGGCCGGGCGGCCGACATCACCGCGACGCTGCTCGCGGCCTGGTCCTTCCTCGGTTCCAACCAGACGAATCGCGCCATCGAGACGCTGGAGCGGCTGCGCGGCGAGCCCTCCTACAACCTCTTCCGTGATTACCATGCCGGGTTGATCCTCGATGCCGCCGGCCGCAAGGCCGATGCCGAGAAGCGCCTCAAGAGCGCCTATGAGTCCGAGAAGACGACCCTGCGCCTGGTCGATCTCTGGGCGCGCATGCAGGCGCGCAACGGCGATTTCGAGGGCGCTGCCGCGACCTTCAGCGAGTTTGACCGGCTGCTGCCGAACCACCCGATCGTGCGCGACGGCCTCGCCAAGGTCGCCGCCAAGGAGGCGCCGACCCGTCAGGTCGCAACCGCCCAGCAGGGTGCTGCCGAAGTGCTCTACGGGCTCGCCAGCGCCGGCAACCGCCAGGGCGACGAGGCGGCGGCGCTGCTCTATCTGCGGCTCGCGATCTATCTCGACCCGAATCACGACCTCGCGATCCTGACGCTGGGCGACATTCTCGAACGCGCCCGCCAGCCGGAGGATGCGGTCGCCGTCTACGAGAAGATGCCGGCCGCCTCGCCGCTGCGTCCCAACGCCGAGATCCAGGCCGGCCTCGCGCTCGAGAACCTCGGCAAGTCCGAGGAGGCGGTGAAGCACCTCAAGGACCTGATCGCCAGCCGGCCGGACGATGTCGACGCGCTCTCGGCGCTCGGCAACGTCTATCGCTCGCGCAAGCTCTTCCAGGAGGCGGCCGAGACCTACGACAAGGCCATCGCCAAGATCGCCTCGCCCGGCCGCGCCAACTGGGATCTGTTCTATTTCCGCGGCATCGCCCGCGAGCGCACCAAGCGCTGGGCCGAGGCCGAGGAGGATCTGCGCAAGGCGCTCGAGCTGCTGCCCGAGGCGCTCGGCCGCGAGCGGGCGCTGGTGCTGAACTATCTCGGCTATTCGCTGGTCGACCAGCATCTCAAGCTCGACGAGGCGCTCGGCATGCTGCGCCGCGCCGTCGAGCTGCGGCCGCGCGACGGTTACATTACCGATTCGCTTGGCTGGGCCTATTACCGCCTCGGCCGCTACGACGAGGCGACGCGCGAGCTGGAGCGGGCCATGGAGCTGCGCCCCTCCGACCCGGTGATCAACGACCATCTCGGCGACGTCTACTGGAAGACCGGGCGCAAGCTCGAAGCGGGCTTCCAGTGGAACCACGCCCGCGACCTCAATCCCGAGCCCGAGGATCTGGCCAAGATCAAGCGCAAGATCGAGCGCGGCATGGAAGACGGCCCATCCGCCAATGCGGTCGAGCCCAAGGAAGAGACCGGACCGAAGCAGGATGGCGGCTGAGGCCCCTTCGCTGCCTTCGTCGCCTCGCCATTACTTCCGCCCGTCATTCCGGGGCTTCGCGCCAGCGAAGAGCCCGGAACCCAGGACCGATGAGGTTGCTCTGAAATGCCCGCAGTCCCGTCATTGCGAGCGCAGCGAAGCAACGACGGGAAGTGCAGATCGACGCGATCGCAAGCTGCCTGAGGCCGGGGCGGCTCTTCCAGCATGAAGCAGAATTAGCGTGCCCGCCCTGCTGACGACCCGCGCCCGCGCCAAGATCAACCTGACGCTGCGCGTCCTCGGCCGGCGCGCCGACGGCTATCACGAGCTAGACAGCCTGGTCGCCTTCGCCGGCGTCGGCGATGCGCTCTCGCTCGAAGCGGGGGCCGAGCTCTCGCTGACGCTCAGCGGGCCTCGAGGGCAGGGCCTCCCCGTCGATGACGGCAATCTCGTGCTCCGCGCCGCGCGCATGCTCGCCGGCGAGGTTGCGGGAAGGGGCGCTGCGCTCCGGATGGGCCGCTTCCATCTGGTCAAGCGGTTGCCGGTCGCGTCCGGCATCGGCGGCGGGTCGGCCGATGCGGCGGGGGCGCTGCGCCTGCTCGCGCGGCTGAACGGGCTTGCGCCCGACGACCCGGCGCTGCTGCGCGCGGCGGCACGGATCGGCGCCGACGTGCCGGTCTGCCTCGATTCGCGCGCCCGCGTCATGGCCGGTATCGGCGAGAGGCTGGGGCCGGCCCTGAAGCTGCCGCCGCTTTTCGCGCTGCTGGTCAATCCCGGCGTGCCGGTCGAGACGGTGGCGGTGTTCAGGGCGCTCGGTCTTCAGGCCGGGCAGGCGGGGCCGGGGGCGGGGGGAGAGGCTCCAGCCGTCGCCGACAGCGCCGCCGGCCTGATCGCGACGCTTGCCGTCAGCGGCAACGACCTTGAAGCACCTGCCCGCCAGGTCGCGCCGATCGTCGATAGCGTGCTCGCCGAGCTGCGCGCGCTGCCGGGCTGCCGGCTCGCCCGGATGTCGGGCTCCGGCGCGACCTGCTTCGCCCTCTTCGACGACTGCCGCACGAGCGCCGCCGCGGGCAGGGCGCTCCGCCGGCTGCGGCCCGACTGGTGGATCAAGGCGACGCTGCTGCGTTGACGTCCGCCGAGATCGCTTGCGAAACACCACGTCATCCCGGACAGGCTGCATCCGGTACCGAGGCATGCGCAACAGGCACAGGCTTCCAGCGGAACCGCGCCGCCATTCCTGGGCAGGCCGCAGGCCGGAGTTCCGAACCTCAGAACCAATGCCTTTCATCGCATGGCTCATGGACAGCGCGCGCTCGTCGCAAAGGGGCATCGGTTCTGGGCTGCGCGCTCTTCGCTGACGCGAAGCCCCGGACAGACGACGTGTTGACCAGCAGGCTCATCCGTATCTGTAGAAGATGTGCCGGCCGATCACGTCCATCTTCTTCAGCTTCTTGGCCCAGTGAGGATGGACGTAGTCGGCATGGTAATGCGTCGAGGCGCCGACATCCTCGAGATAGATCTTGCCCTCATAGACCTCGCGCGCGATCCGCTCGGCCAGCTGCCATGGCTCGGGCTCTGTAATGCGCAGAGACTTGCCCTCGCAGGCGAAGGTGAACTGGCAGGCGAGCTTGCGGTGGCGGTTCTGGTAGACGACGCCGCAGACGGTGTCCGGATAGCGCCCGCTCATGACGCGGTTGAGCACGACCTGGGCTACGGCGGCCTGCCCGTCCTCCCCTTCCGAACGGGCCTCGAAATAGACCGCCTCGGCCAGGCAGCGCTGCTCCTGCGCGCGCTTCTCGGGCTTGATCAGCCCGGCATAGATCTGTTGCGGCTCCGGCGGGGGCTCGCGCGATTCCGGCCAGGCGAGCGGCGTCAGCGCGGCGATGATGGTGCGGTGGCTGATAGGCGTCACCGAGCGCCGGGCGGGCACGGAAATCGGCGGCGTCGCTCCCTCGCTGTTCTGCAGGCGCGCGCTCCGGGGCGGCGACGCCTCGGACGGGCCAGCGTCGCCGTCCGTGCGGGGGGCCAGGTGGAGCGCGAAGCGGCCGGAGATCAGGCCGGACCAGTCGTCGGGCTCGTCGACCCGGATCTCGTCGCCATCGGTGGCGTTCAGGTGAACGGGCTCGATGCCGATGCGCTGCGTATCGCTGTCGCTCCCGAGAGATGCCTCGGAATGGATGGGCAAGGTGGTTGGCGTGATATGGGCCGGCGGCACGACGAAAGCCGTGAGCGCGAGCAGCGCCGCAAGGGCGATGCGCGTCATGGGGTCTACTCCGGGGAAGGGTCAAGCCTGGCCTTCGCGGCGCCGGGCGAGCGGCGGCCGGATCGGCTGATCTTCTGACTTGGTGCTGTTCGGCGGCCTGGTTCGAGGGGAACGAGCGCGCCACTCAACTGCGATGAAGGGGCAGCCGCACGCATTGCGGCATCAAGCGATGTGTTTCCTTGCCGGCCGGCCCTCGGGAAAGCAGCGAGCCTGCGACGGATCGCAACTCCACTGGCCCGGCGGGATGGCGGAAGGGGGAAGCTCTGGGGAAGCGAAGGCATTGAGCTTGACCGGGGCGCCGGAAGCGATGACCGCATCGCGGTCGACAACGTGAACAGGCGTCACGAAGGAAAAAACTGGGATCGCAAGCGGACGGATCGCAGTTGTAGGCAGTGGCCCCGAATTATGTTCGGGTATTGTGTGTTGATGTTACTTTACGTCAAAGATTTTTGATCTCCGTCTCGTGTCGTTGTTTATCGAATGGTGCGCCCTATGGGCATAAAATCCGGCATCTTTGTGATCTGATCTATATAAAATTCAATCCTGCGGCATCATGTACATGGCGATGCACATCCCAGGAGGCGGCGCGAGGGGCGATGGCAGCGCCCCGCAGACGCAGGCTCAACCCGCAATTTGCGCTATCGCATTTGACGGTTGGCAGCGGAGTGCTATCGCTTGGGGCAAGGAGTGCAGCGCTTGCCCTATGGCCGCCACAGAACCGGGATGCGTGGATGGGTCGCCATAGCGGCTGCCTATCTGCTCGTCCTGCAGGCGGTCGTCGCGGGCCTGGCCTCGGGAGCCCATGCGGCCGACCGGGTGCTGGCGCAAAGCCTCGGCATGACGCTCTGTTCGCCGCTGGGCTCGCATGATCCGGGCGCGCAGGGCGGTGCTTCCGGCCAGGAAGCCGGGCAGCCCGACATGATGGAGCATTGCCGGACGGCCTGTGCGCTCGCATCGAACGTCCTCGTCCCGACCTCGGATACCCATGTCGCGGTCGTCTATCGCGACGTCGACCGCGTCGCCTTCGCGCGCCAGCTCGATACGCCCCAGGGCTATGTCGGCGGCCGATCCCCCGCCAATCCTCGAGCGCCGCCGTCCCGCGCCTGACGCCCGCCGCGCACCCTGACGGGGCGTGGCCGGGTATCGGAAGGGGACGCCCGTGATGCGCGATCGAGCCGCATCGACCGGGCCGGAAGCGCAGCCCGCCTAACCGGATCGGTCGGCACGCCGCAGACGCGCCGCCGCTCCAGCCGCGGCTTGCGCACCCCTCCCGCTGCCCCGGACAGACCGGCGCTTTCCTTAGGCGAGCGCCACCGCCGTCACGAGGACATCGATATGCTCAGCTCTCTCAAATCGCTTTTTTGCGCCCTGGCCCTGGCCGGGTGCTCCACGGCCGCGCTCGCCGCCCCGACCGAGGTCACCGATGCGCTCGGCCGCAAGGTCGTCGTCGATTTGCCGGTCAAGCGCGTCGCCGTGAACTTCAACTTCGAGGAATTCACCGCGGTCGCCGGCGTCGCCGGCTGGCAGAAGGTCGTCGGCATCTCGCGAGCGCCCTGGGAAGGCTGGCGGCCCCTGATCTTCGACCGCTACAAGACGGTGATCCCGAACCTCGCCGCGATGCCGGACATCGGCCACAGCGACGACGGCAGCTTCAGCGCCGAAAAGGTGATCGGCCTGAAGCCCGACGTGCTCCTGATGTCGGACTGGGGCTACAAGGCAACCAAGACGCAGATGGAGCAGATCGAAGGCGCCGGGATCCCCGTCGTCATCATCGACTACAACGCCCAGCGCCTCGACCGGCATCTCGCCTCGACGCGCGCCATCGGCAAGGTGATGGGCCAGGAAGCGCGGGCCGAAGAGCTCGCGACCATCTACAAGCGCGAATACGATGACATCCTTGCCCGCGTCGCGAAGGCCAAGGCGGCGGGCGCTGCGACGAAGACCGTCTATGTCGAGCTCGGCCGCGACGGCGCAGATACGATCGGCAACACCTACAACAACACCATGTGGGGCGGGATCATCACCGCGCTCGGGGCGACCAACCTCGCGACGGGCAAGATCCCGGGGCCCTGGGGGCCGCTCAATGCGGAAGCTGTCATCGCTGGCAATCCCGACCTCATCCTGTTCGCCTCGTCGTCATGGGTCGGCAAGACCAAGGCGGTCCGCACCGGCTACGACGTGGCGCCCGAAGAAACCCGCGCCAGCCTCAGGCCTTACACGCAGCGCCCGGGCTGGGCGGACATCAAGGCGGTCAAGGCCGGCGAGATCAGCGCCATCGAGCATGGCCTGGCCCGCACGCTCTATGACTTCGTCGCGATGCAGTACATCGCCAAGCAGCTCTATCCGGACGCCTTCGCGGATGTCGATCCGGTCGCGAATTTCAGGGCCTATCACGAAAAATTCCTGCCCATCCCGTTCGGCGGCACCTGGATGCTGTCGCTCAAGCCCTGACGCGCCGGCCCCTTGCGGCCCGTGAGGCTGCAAGGGGCGGTTCTCACCCTGATCAGGAGCGGCCCATGTCCGTCGATCTCATGCGTTTTCCCCGCCCTGCTTCCTTGCCGCCTTCACCGGCCGAACGCCTCGCCGCGCCGGTGCCGCGAACCGCTTCCCGCGATGTGCGTGGCCGCCAAGGCGAGATCGCGCAGCTCTACGCTGCGATGGCCTGGCGCCGGGCCGCCGTGCTCCTGTTCGGAGCGGCCTGCGCCGTGCTCGGGCTGGTGCTGGACGTCGCGACCGGCCCGGCGCTGCTGTCGGTGAGCGATGTCGCCGCGTCCGTCCTCGGCCTGGCGCAGGACCGCACGGTGGACGCCATCGTCTGGTCGATCCGGCTGCCGACGGCGCTCGTCGCGCTCGTCGTCGGGGCGGCACTGGGGCTGTCGGGCGCAATCATGCAGACCATCCTGAACAACCCGCTGGCGTCCAGCTATACGCTCGGCGTCTCGGCCGGGGCCGGCTTCGGCGCGGCCTTGGTGATCGTGCTCGGCGTCATGCTGCCGGTGCCTGAGGCCTATGCCATTCCGCTGATGGCCTTCCTCTTCGCCTGCCTGGCCTGCGCCGGCGTCTACGGCATCGGTTCGTCGCGCGATTCCTCGCCCCAGATGCTGCTGCTGGCGGGAATCGCGCTGCTCTTCCTGTTTCAGGCCCTGCTGGCGCTGCTGCAGTTCGTCGCTTCGCCAGAGGCGCTGCAGCAGATCGTCTTCTGGCTGTTCGGCAGCCTGCAGAAGGCGAGCTGGAGCAAGCTCTGGATCATCTCCGCCGTGCTCGTCCTCTGCCTGCCCGTCCTTGTCGCGGATGCCTGGCGGCTGACGGCGCTGAAGCTCGGCGACGAGCGCGCCCGCGGGCTCGGCGTCGACGTCCGCCGGCTCAGGCTGCGCTCCTTCGCGCTCATTTCGGCGCTCACCGGCGTCGCGGTCGCCTTCGTCGGCACGATCGGCTTCGTCGGGCTGGTCGCGCCCCACATCGCGCGCATGCTCGTCGGCGAGGACCAGCGCAGCTTCCTGCCGGCGTCCGCGCTCTACGGGGCGCTGCTGCTCTCGGCCGCCTCGATCGCGAGCAAGACGGTCCTGCCGGGGGCGATCGTCCCGATCGGCATCGTCACGTCGCTGGTCGGCGTGCCGTTCTTCATCTGGCTGATCATGCGCAACAGGAGGGCTTTCTGGTGAGGGTGACCGTCAAGGACCTGACCGTGCGCTACGGCGCGACCGAGGTGATTCCGGGACTGGATCTCGTGGCCGAGGCCGGAGAGGTGCTCGCCGTGATCGGCCCGAACGGCTCCGGCAAGTCGTCGCTGATCAAGGCGATCGCCGGGGTGATGCCGCATGGCGGCAGCATCGCCTTCGACGGTACGCCGATGCGGCCGTCGCGCATCGGCTACATGCCGCAGGACATTGCCGGCCGCACGGCGCTGACCGTGCTGGAGACGGTGCTGCTCGGGCGCCTCGGCCGGCTGGGCCTGCGCGTCGGCGCCGCCGATCTCGATGCGGTCGAGGCCGTGCTGCACGATCTCGGCCTGATGGCGCTCGCCTCGCGCTATCTCGGCGAGCTGAGCGGCGGCCAGCGCCAGCTCGTCTTCCTCGCCCAGGCGCTCGCCTCGGAGCCGGCGCTGCTGCTGCTCGATGAGCCGATCAGCGCGCTCGACATCCGCCACCAGCTCGCGGTCATGGAGATCGTGCTCGGCGCGACCCGGGAGCGGGGGCTGACGACGCTCGTCGTGCTGCATGACCTCAACGTCGCCGCCCGCTTCGCCGACGCGATCGCCGTGATGCAGCGCGGGTGCCTGGTCTGTCACGGCAGTCCCGCAGCGACGATCGAGCCTGCCATGGTCGCCAGCGTCTTCGCGGTCCAGGCGGCCATGTCGATGGCCCCGGACGGCAAGCCGATCATGACGCCGCTGAGGGCGCTGTGACCGGGCGCGCGTAGGCGAACTTATCCCCGCCGCCTTGGGCGGTGCCTATTCTGCACGCGCTGTGACCGACCAAGGGGGCTGTCGCGAGGCGTCGTGCGGCCGGGTGCAGGAGCGGGTTCCGCAAGGTTCCGGCCGTCGCGGGCCGGAGCGTGCGGAGGTGGCGCGGTCGTCTCGTCCCAAGGCAAGGACGAGGCCCTTCGCCGTCCCAAAATCCCCGCGCGCGGAGCCGGGCGGCGCCAAGGCCAGCGTCGCATCGACCTTCGACATCGACCTTCGACTTCGGCTCGCGGCCAGGCCCGCGCGCCGCCCGGCTCCGCGCATCCCCTTTCGGGCGTGCCATGCGAAAACCCTGCGGCGGCAGCCGGCCGGGGCTTTTGGTGTGGGCTCCGCCGCATGGTCGGGCGTGTCCCGACCATGACGGAGAGAGGACGCGCCTTCCGCGTCGGGAAACCTTGAGCGCTCAGTGCGCGCGTGCGACGCAGAAATCGACCGTCTCGTTCAGCGCCCGCTTCATCGGCGAGTCCGGGAACAGCCCGAGCGCGTCCTTGGCCATCTTGGCGTAGTGCTCGGCCCGCTCGATCGTGTCGTCGAGCGCGCGATGGCGTTTCATGATCGCCCGCGCCTCCTCGAGATCGCCGTCGCGGATCTCGCCGTCCTGCAGCGTGCGCTTCCAGAAGGCGCGCTCGGCGGCGCTGCCGCGCCGGAAGGAGAGCACGACGGGAAGCGTGATCTTGCCCTCGCGGAAATCGTCGCCGGTGTTCTTGCCGAGCTTGGCCGCGACGCCGCCATAGTCCAGCGCATCGTCGATCAGCTGGAAGGCGATGCCGAGATTGAGGCCGTAGCTGCGGCAGGCAGCGGCATGGGCCTTGGGCGATTCGGCGATCACAGGCCCGACCTCGCAGGCGGCGGCGAAAAGCTCGGCCGTCTTGCCGCGGATCACGGCGAGATACTCGTCCTCGGTGGTCTCGGTGTTCTTGGCGACCGAGAGCTGCAGCACCTCGCCCTCCGCGATCACGGCGGCGGCCGTGGACAGAATGTCGAGCGCGCGCAGCGAGCCGACCTCGACCATCATCCGGAAGGCCTGTCCGAGCAGGAAGTCCCCGACCAGCACGCTTGCCTCGTTGCCCCAGAGCATGCGGGCGGCGAGCTTGCCGCGGCGCATGTCGCTCTGGTCGACGACGTCGTCATGCAGCAGCGTCGCGGTATGCATGAACTCGACCGAGGCCGCGAGCTTGACATGGCCCTCGCCGCGATAACCGCTAAGGCCCGCCGTCGCGAGCGTCAGCATTGGCCGCAGCCGCTTGCCGCCGGACGAGATCAGATGGTTGGCGACCTCGGGAATCATGGTCACGTCGGAGCCGGTGCGCGACAGGATCATCGCATTGACGCGCTCCATATCGGCGCGCACGAGATCGACCAGGGCCTCGATCCGGGCATTCCCGGCGCCCTTTCCGGTCTCCTTGTCCTCGAACGCGACGACGACACCCATACGATCCACTCCGGTGGCCTTCCGCATTTTGCGGCGCGGTAAAGCCTTGCCACAACCGCCGCATGCCTGGCCAGCCCCGCAAACCGGCGCTGACGCCGCAGGATGAAGGAACGCGAGCCGGGATGCCCACTCAACGCTGGCGATCCCGCGCCCATGCCGAGGGGCGTTTCCGGTCAGCCGCTCAGGATGACGGCTTCGAAAGGATAGGGCTTGCGCCTCAGCCCGCGGATGGGCTCCATCGCTTCATGCATGAACTCCTCCGCACCAACGACCTCGTCCTGCTCGGCGCCATCGAGGCGCTGCTCGCCTCGGCCAATCTCGATTGCCTGATCGCCGACCAGCACATCAGCGCGCTCGAAGGCATGATCGGCGCCTTCCCGCGCCGGCTGCTCGTGCGCGATGCCGACCGCATGCGCGCTCGCGCTCTTTTGATCGAGGCGGGCTTTGGCGGCGAACTGCGCGATGAGTGACGTGAGCCCGGGGCTGGGCGAGATCGTCGAGGACAGGCTGCTGGATGGCCGGCTGATCCTGCGGCAGCCGAAGCGCGGACACCGTGCCGGCAGCGACGCGATCCTGCTCGCCGCCGCGATCCCGGCGCTCGGCGCAGGCCCGCTCCTCGATGTCGGCGCGGGCGTCGGCACCATCGGGCTCGCGGTTGCGCTGGCGCAGCCGGCATTGCAGGTTGTGCTGCTCGAGCGCGATCCCGAGCTCGCGGCGCTGGCGGCGGAAAATGGCGCGCTGAACGGGCTCTCGGGGCGCGTCTCGGTGGTGAATGCCGATATCGCCGGCCCCGAAGCCGACGTCGGCCTGCAGGCGGCGAGCTTCGCCTGCGTCGCCATGAACCCGCCCTTCTATCCGCCGCAGGACACCAAGGCCTCGCCGGTGCCGAACCGGCGCGCCGCCCATGTCGCCGAGGGTTCGCTCGACCCCTGGTTCAAGGCCGCGCGGCGGCTGCTGCGGCCGGGCGGGCGGATCGCCCTGATCCATCGGGCGGAGGCGCTGGCCGAAATCCTCGCCGCCCTCGGCAAGGGTTTCGGCGATGTCGCGGTCCGGCCGATCCATGCCCGCGTCGAAAGCCCGGCTATCCGCATCGTCGTGACCGGCGTGCTCAACAGCAGAAAGCCGGCAGCGCTGCTGCCGGCTTTCGTTCTCAACGGGCCCGATAACCGCTTCACCCCGGAGAGCGAGGCGCTCCATCGCGGGCGTGCCGTGCTGCCGATGGTAGCCGATCAGTAATAGTAGCGTGGCCCGTAGAAGGGCACGACCGGCGGCACGAAGACCGGCGGAGGCGGGCGATAATAGCGCGGCCCGTAATAGCCGCGCGGCGGGCCGTAATAGCGCGGCGGGCCATAGTAGCGGCGTGGCCCGTAATAGCGTCGCGGGCCGTAATAATACTGCGCCTGCTGCACCAGGCCGCCATCGTCCTGAACGGCCTGGCCGGCAGAGACCGATGCAGCGCTCGCGGGCGCGGCGATCAGCGAAACACTGCCCAGGGCCGTTACGGCCGCCAAGGCGAGAAGCATCTTGCGGAACATGGACTTGGTCCTCCTCGATGAACGCGGAGCCGGCTTTCGCGATGCGTGCGGCGGCCGTCTTGCAGGGAGGCTAGGCTCCCTGAGCTGAACGGCACCATGCCGCGCCGTTCAGCCTGTCTTCACATTGCGGCCACATCTCGGCGCGCAACACGCCTTACCGGCAGACGCGAACCGGGCGGATGACCCAGCGATAGCCGTTCCAGACGCGCCGATCGGTATAGAAGCAGCGCGGGCGATAGGCCGGGCGGCCACGGTAGCGCGGCGGGCCATAGTAGCGGCGCGGCCCGTAATACTGCGCCTGCTCCACCAGTCTGCCCTCGGCCGGAGCCGTCTGGAGGATGCCGGCGGAGATCGGCGCGGCCGTCGCGGGGGCGGCCGCGAAAGCTGCGGCTGCGAGGGTGAGGGCGCCGAAGGTGGCGGCGGCGATACGGGATGACAGCATTGGATTTCTCCTGGATCCTAGACACCGCCGACCCGGCTCGAGCGCTCGCCCCCGAACGCCGCGGATCTTGCGGACAGCCTTGACCATAAGCCCGCGAGGATGAACGGAAGCTGTCCGGCGCGCCATTGCCCGGCCTCAATCGGCCGGAAGATGCCGGTTCCTCCGCAATTCGCGGGATCGGAGCCGCCATCCTCGCAAAAGCGGATTCCACTTTTGCGGCACATGCTCTAAGCACGCCGCCACCCTTGAGAATTCGGAAGGCTCCAGTCTTGGCCGCCCCAGACATGTTTCCCGCTGCCCAGTCCGACGCGCTGGACCCGACGCGCTCCTTCCAGGGCCTGCTGCTGACGCTGCAGCGCTTCTGGGCCGAGCGCGGCTGCGTCATACTCCAGCCCTACGACATGGAGGTCGGCGCCGGCACCTTCCACCCGGCGACGACGCTGCGCGCGCTCGGGCCGAAACCCTGGAAGGCGGCCTATGTCCAGCCCTCGCGCCGCCCCAAGGACGGCCGCTATGGCGAGAACCCCAACCGGCTGCAGCACTACTACCAGTTCCAGGTCATCCTGAAGCCGTCGCCGCCGAATCTGCAGCAACTCTATCTCGACTCGCTGCGTGCCATCGGCGTGGATCTCGCCTTGCACGATGTCCGCTTCGTCGAGGACGACTGGGAAAGCCCGACGCTCGGCGCCTGGGGGCTCGGCTGGGAGTGCTGGTGCGACGGCATGGAGGTGAGCCAGTTCACCTATTTCCAGCAGGTCGCGGGCGTCGAATGCGCGCCCGTTGCCGGCGAGCTGACCTACGGGCTCGAGCGGCTGGCGATGTATGTCCAGGGCGTCGAGAACGTCTACGATCTCAACTTCAACGGCGGCGAGGGCGAGGATCGGATCTCCTATGGCGAGGTCTTCCTGCAGGCCGAGCAGGAGTTCTCGCGGCATAATTTCGAACACGCCAATACCGAGATGCTGTTCCGGCACTTCTCCGACGCAGAAACCGAGTGCAAGGCGTTGCTGGCGGCAGGTTGGGAAGAGCGTGCTGCGCCGGCTGAAGTTCCAGAGCACTACCGGGACGATCCCCGTTATGGAGCCTTTGGTAGCCCGGCGGTCGAGCAGCGCCATGCGCTGGCGCTGCCAGCCTATGACCAGTGCATCAAGGCCAGCCACATGTTCAACCTGCTCGATGCGCGCGGCGTGATCTCGGTCACCGAGCGCCAGAGCTACATCCTGCGCGTCCGCGAACTCTCCAAGGCCTGCGGTGCCGCCTGGCTGAAGACCGCCGGTGGGGGAGCCAACTGATGCCCGATCTTCTGCTCGAACTCTTCTCCGAAGAGATCCCCGCCCGTATGCAGCGCAAGGCGGCGGACGATCTCCGCAAGCTCGTGACCGATGCGCTGGTCGAACGCGGCCTCGTCTATGAGGGCGCAAAAGCCTTCGCCACGCCGAGGCGCCTGGCGCTGCACATCGCAGGCCTCCCCGTGCGCGGCCGCGACATTCGCGAGGAGCGCAAGGGCCCGCGCGTCGGCGCGCCCGATGCCGCCGTGCAGGGCTTCCTGAAGGCTGCGGGGCTGGCTTCGCTCGACCAGGCGACCATCGTCAGCGACCCGAAGAAGGGCGACTCTTATATCGCCGTCATCGAGAAGCCCGGCCAGGAGACGGTCGCGGCAATCGCCGAGATCGTGCCTGCCGTCATCCGCGCCTTCCCCTGGCCGAAATCGATGCGCTGGGGCAAGGCATCGAGCGCCGGCGCCAGCCTGCGCTGGGTGCGCCCGCTGCATTCGATCCTCTGCACCTTCGGCGCCGAGACCGAGGATACCGAGATCGTGCCCTTCGAGGTCGATGGCATCGTCTCCGGCAACGTCACCCATGGCCACCGCTTCCATGCGCCCGGCGCGATCACGGTGAAGCGCTTCGACGACTATGTGACGTCGCTGGAGAAGGCGAAGGTCGTGCTCGATGCCGACCGGCGCAAGGAAATCATCCTCGCCGATGCGAAGACGCTGGCCTTCGCGCAGGGGCTCGAGCTGGTCGAGGACGAGGGGCTGCTCGAGGAGGTCGCCGGCCTCGTCGAATGGCCGGTCGTGCTGATGGGCTCCTTCGAGGAACGCTTCCTGGAGATCCCGGGCGAGGCCATCCGCGCCACCATCCGCGCCAACCAGAAATGCTTCGTGCTGCGCGATCCGGAGACCGGCGCGCTCGCCAACCGCTTCCTGCTGACCTCGAACCTGATCGCCAGCGACGGCGGCACGGCGATCACCGCCGGCAACGGCCGCGTCGTGCGGGCGCGTCTCTCGGACGCCGCCTATTTCTGGCAGACGGATCGCGGCCCGCTGCCGGATCTCGACACCTTCCAGGCCAGCGCTGAAAAGCTCGACCTCGACCTGTCGAAGCCGCTCGACCAGCGCATGGCCAAGCTGGACAAGCTCGGCGTCGTCTTCCACGCCAAGCTCGGCACGCAAGGTGAGCGCGTCCAGCGCATCGCTGCGCTGGCGCGGGAACTGGCGCCGATCGTCGGCGCCGATCCGGAGAAGGCGGAGCGCGCCGCAAAACTCGCCAAGGCCGATTTGCCGACCGAGATGGTCGGCGAGTTCCCCGAGCTGCAGGGCCTGATGGGCCGCAAATATGCGGAATTGCAGGGCGAGGACCCGAGCGTCTCGGCGGCGATCGAAGAGCATTACAAGCCGGCCGGCCCGTCCGACCGCGTGCCGACCGATCCGGTTTCGGTCGCGGTCGCGCTCGCCGACAAGCTCGACACGTTGGTCGGCTTTTGGGCCATCGATGAGAAGCCGACCGGGAGCAAGGACCCCTACGCGCTGCGCCGCGCGGCGCTGGGCGTAATCCGGTTGGTGGTAGAGAATGGCGTCAAAGTCAGATTGACTGGGTTCTTAGATAGAGCATTTGGCCGAGTATCCACAGCCGGTCGTTTTGCCGAATTGGATAGCATCGCCGAGCAGGCTACCGAGCTTAATGAACGGGTTGGTCGACAGTTCGGTTTAGATGTGGAAGCGTACGTTCAGGCACAATTGAGTCCTGCGGCTGCTCGCGCCTTCATTGAGAAAACAGAAATGGGGATGTTGGCTGCGTACGCTGACCTCCTGTCCTTCTTCCATGACCGTTTGAAGGTGATGCTCCGAGACCAGGGCGCGCGACATGACCTCGTCGATGCAGTACTAAGCAAAGGCGCCTCCGACGACCTGCTGCTCATCACCCGCCGCGTCGCGGCGCTCGGCCGCTTCCTCGACACCGAGGACGGCCGGAACCTGCTGGCCGGCTACAAGCGCGCCGCCAACATCCTCAGGGCCGAGGAGAAGAAGGACGGTGAGGGCGCCTTCGCGGGCGCGCCGGAACTCCAGCTCATCGCCGATGCCGGGCTCATCGAGGAGAAGGCGCTCGCGGTCGCGCTCGCCCAGGCGACGCCGAAGGCGGAAGCCGCCGTCGCCGCCGAGGATTACGAGGGCGCCATGGCGGCGCTGGCCGAGCTGCGGCCGGCGGTCGATGCCTTCTTCGATCAGGTCACGGTCAACGATCCCGATCCGGCTCTCCGTGCCAACCGCCTGAAGCTGCTCAACCAGCTGCGCCAGGCGACCCGCGCGGTCGCGGATTTCGACCGCATCGCCGGTTGAGTCCGGCGCGGGAAACCCCTCTCCCTATGGGAGAGGGGCTCTGCGTCGCGCTTCCCGCCTCCTTCGCCGGCAAAGCCGCAATGGAACTCTTTTCGGCGCCGGAACGTTGTCTGCGCGGGGCCGAGCCGTCGCGAATGCGTCGGGGCGGAGGCCCCGGGGGGCCGGCATTGCGGCCGCGACGGAGGATTTATTTCATGGGTATTTTGATTTCGCTTCTGATCACCGTTCTCGTCATCGGCCTCGTGCTCTATCTCGTGCGGATGCTGCCGCTCGACGCGCAGATCAAGAACGTCGTCCAGATCATCGTCATCGTCATCGGCATCATCTCGCTGCTGCGCTATCTTGCCGTGTTCTGAGGGCCGGCATCGCAGACGGCGGTAACGGACTACCCCGACAGGGGCTGATTGACGCCGAATCGCGCTTGCGTCAGAGTTGAATCGTTCCAGAGGGCCTCGGACTTTGCGTCTCGGGGCCCTTTCCTGTTGCTGGGCGAAGTGACGATGAACGCGTCGAACCGCACGACCCATATCCGCCTGACCTCGCATCCCGAGCCCGGCAGCGCCGCGACGCGCTTTCCCATCCGCTGGGGCGCGGCGACGGCCGCCGAGCGCGGCCCCGTGATCGCATCGACCACGACGCCGGCGGACCGCAACGTCATCGGCGCCCATGGCGGCTCCTATTCGGTCTATCGCGCGCTCGCGATCTCGGCGCGCGCCATGAACCCCTCTCAGCGGCCGGATTTGCGCAACACCCACCCCACAGCAGAGATTCCCGAACAGCCGCAATGGTCTCAAGCCGGCACAATCGTCTCGCTGGACCCCTTCGGCCATCGCGTCGCGCAGGATTTCGGCGGGCTGATCGGGGAGGGCGTCGACATCCGGCCGACCATCGCGGTCACCAGGGCCAGGCTCAACCTGCCGGAGATTCTCGCCGCCATGGCGGCCCACAGGCTCGCCCCCGACGAGCAGATCCTGCACGCCTCCGGCGACATCAGCGTCACCAAGATCGCGATCGACCCGGTCTGGCACCTGCCGGGCATCGCCGAACGCTTTGGTACCAGCGAGCAGGAACTGCGCCGCACACTGTTCGAGCAGACCGGCGGCATGTATCCCGAGCTGGTGACGCGGCCGGATCTGCGCGTCTTCCTGCCGCCCATCGGCTCGATCACGGCCTATGTCCTCGGCGAGGTCGCCGCGCTCTCCGATCCGAAGCGCCGCATCGCCTGCCGCGTCCATGACGAGTGCAACGGCTCGGACGTGTTCGGCTCGGACATCTGCACCTGCCGGCCCTATCTGACGCATGGCATCGAGGAATGCGTGAAGGAGGCACAGAGCGGCGGCGTCGGCCTGATCGTCTACAATCGCAAGGAGGGCCGGGCGCTGGGCGAGGTCACGAAATTCCTCGTCTACAACGCCCGCAAGCGCCAGGAGGGCGGCGATACCGCCGCGACCTATTTCGAGCGCACGGAGTGCGTCGCCGGCGTGCAGGATGCGCGCTTCCAGCAGCTGATGCCGGATGTCCTGCACTGGCTCGGCATCACCCGGATCGACCGGCTGATGTCGATGTCGAACATGAAATACGATGCGATGGTGCAGTCCGGCATCGAGATCGGCGAGCGCGTGGCGATCCCGCCGGAGCTGATCCCGCTTGACGCCTCGGTCGAGATCGAGGCGAAGAAGGCGGCCGGCTACTATGCTCCCGATGGCGCGCCGGGCGACAACGCGCTGAAGGCGACCCTCGGCCGCAACCTCGACAAGTTCTGAAAGCCATGCCTGACCGTGATCCGGACGCCCTGCGTCTTCTCCTGAAGCCGGCCGCGGTCCGCGCCCGGGCGCAGGAGATGCTTGAGCTCGGCCTGGCCGGAAAGCTGCTGCATTTCACGGTGCGGCCGGAGCAGCTTTCCGCCTGCGTCGACTATGTGCTCGAGACGATCACGGCCAATTACCCCTCGCTCGACATCCCCTTCCATGCGCGCTGGCGCCATTTCACCATCGCCGGCATCGATCGCTGGGAGGTCCTGAACCGCGGGGCGGATTTCCGCGACGCGGCCGAGCGTGGCCGCGCCGCCTATGATCTCGCCGTCGTCAGCGTCCTGCTCGATGCCGGCGCCGGGCCCGCCTGGTCCTATCGCGACAGCGTGAGCGGCAGCCAGGTCGGCCGCTCCGAGGGGCTGGCGCTGGCCTCGCTCGACATGTTCGCCGCCGGCCTGTTCTCGTCCGATCCGGCGCAGCCGCTGCGGGCCGATGCGGCGGCGTTGAAGCGGCTCGACGCCGCCGCGCTTGCCGCGGGCTTCCTGGTCGGCCCGGCCAACCCGCTGCTGGCGGTCGAGGGGCGCTCCGCCCTGTTGAACCGGCTGGGCGAGGAGCTTGAGCGCCAGGGCATGACCCGCCCCGGCGACCTGTTCGACGCCTTCCACGCCGCGGCCGAGACCGGGACATTGCGCGCGGCCCATATGCTCGGCGAGGTCCTGGCGCGATTTGGCGGCATCTGGCCGTCGCGGCTGACGCTGGGCGGCGTCGCGCTCGGCGACACCTGGCGCCACCCTTTGATCGCGCCCGGAACCTCCACCGAAGGCCTGGTTCCCTTCCATAAGCTTTCGCAATGGCTGACCTATTCGCTGATCGAGCCGCTGGAATGGGCGGGCGTATCGGTCATCGACGTCGACGAGCTCACGGGCCTGCCGGAATACCGCAATGGCGGGCTGCTGCTGGATCTCGGCGTCATCGCGCTGAAGGACGAGGCCGATGCCGGGCGCCGGCACGAGGTCGGCTCGACGCTCGTCGTGGAATGGCGCGCGCTGACGGTCGCGCTGCTCGACGAGATCGGCAGCCTGGTCCGCCGGCGGCTGGGGCGCACGCGCGAGGACCTGCCGCTCGCCAAGGTGCTCGAAGGCGGCACCTGGGCGGCGGGGCGGCGCATCGCGGCCGGGAAGCGCGCAGGCGGCGGCCCGCCCTTGACGATCATCAGCGACGGCACGGTATTTTGACAGGCTCGCACGTAACCGCGCCGTCAACCCGGACAAGCGGCGAAACCGCGCGGCTCCGGGATCCATCGGAAGGGCTCCGGAACTCTACGATGGATCCCGGAGCGCCGCTTCGCTACGTCCGGAATGACGGCTCGCCTGCTGAGGTGGGAGCCTGCGCGACATGACAAAGAACAGGGCTGAGAGCATGACCACACAACAGGACGGGGTCACCGTCGTCGATCACCCGCTGGTCCAGCACAAGCTCACGCTGATGCGCCAGAAGGACCGCTCGACCAAGAGCTTCCGCCAGCTCCTCAACGAGATCGGCATGCTGCTCTGCTACGAGGTCACGCGCGACCTGCCGATCGAACTGGTCGAGATCGAGACGCCCCTCACGGCCTCGATGCAGCCTGTGATCGCCGGCAAGAAACTGGTGTTCGCGCCGATCCTGCGCGCCGGCGTCGGCTTCCTGGACGGCATGCTGGAGCTCGTTCCGGCGGCCCGCGTCGCCCATATCGGCCTCTATCGCGACCCCGACACGCTGCAGGCGGTGGAGTATTACTTCAAGGCGCCCTCCGACGTCGCGGACCGCATGATCGTGGTGATGGACCCGATGCTGGCGACGGCCAATTCCGCCGTCGCCGCGATCGACCGGCTGAAGGAGCGCGGCGCCAGGGATCTGCGCTTCGTCTGCCTGCTGGCGGCGCCGGAAGGGATCGAGCGCCTGCGCGGCGCCCATCCGGATGTGCGCATCTGGACGGCGGCGATCGACGAGCGCCTCGACGAGCACGGCTACATCGTGCCGGGCCTCGGCGATGCCGGAGACCGGATGTTCGGCACGCGCTGAGCAGGATGATCCCGCGCCGGGTTACCAGCGATAGGGGTAGTCCGCCCTGCCATAGCCATCGGGGATGTCGTCATAGTCATAATAGGCGTCGTAATCCGGCATGACCGGCCGCATCATGACCGGCCTTCCATAGCCATAGGCCGGCATCGGCCGCTCGACCACATAGCTCCGGTAGCGCGGCGAATCGTCGATCATCGTTCCGCCGGCCGGGTCGCGCGTCAGCGGCGGGGCGTAGTAGATCGTGCCGCGCACGCTCGCGGCGCCGCCGAGCGCCGGGTCGCGGGTCCAGCCGCCGGCCGGATCACGGATCACGAGGCCGGTGTCCTGTGCGAAGGCGCCGGCCGGAAAGAGCGCCAGCGCGGCAACAAAAGCCAAGCTCTTCATCATAGCCGATCTCCTGCCGGTTTCAGGGTGCCGAATCAACGTTGTCGCAGGGTCATGGTTCCGGAGGCGGCAGGGCGAATGCTTGGGCTGCGCTTGCTCGGATGCGGACGCAAAAGGCCCGCCCCGTTCAGGGGCAGGCCACCGTCGTGCGCTAAGGCGCGAAAACAGTTGTGATGTGATCAGTCGATGATCTGGATCACGCGGCGCGTCCGCGGCTCGACCACCACAGCGCGGTCGTTGACGACCGTGTAACGATAGCCATGCGCGCCGAACTCGTCCGGAACCTGACGATAGACAACGCCGCGGTTCGGCAGCACGCTACCCACCGCGACCTCCTGGCTATAGCGGTAGGACGGCACGTCCTGCTCCATCACATAGGTGCGGAAGCGCGTCGAATCGTCGATCATGGTGCCGCCCGCGGGGTCTCGCGCCAGGGACGGATTGGGGTTTTCGATCATCACGCCGGGCACCATGCCGGGGGCGGCGAGTGCCGGATCGCGTGTGAAGCCGCTGCCCGCGGGGTCTCGGATGATCGGACCAGTCGATTGGGCGAAAGCGCTGACGGGAATGATCGTCAGCGCGGCTGCAAAGGCCATGCTCTTCATCATGTCTCATCTCCTGCCGTTTCGGGGATGCAGGAACAACGCGGCAGCGGGAACGAGGTTCCGGCCGGATTCGGGCCGAAAACGCGGAAACCCGCCCCGTTGCCGGGGCGGGCTGCCTGTTCTTGCGCCATAAGGCGCCGGCTGGTCGCGATCAGTTGATGATCTGGACGACGCGGCGGGTGCGCGGCTCCACCAAGACCGTGCGGTCGTTCACCACCGTATAGCTGTAGCCCGACGGCGCGCCGTACTCGGCCGGGACGTCGCGATACACCACGCCCTGCTGCGGCAGGACCGTGCCGACCGCGACCGGCTCGGCATAGGTGTAGGACGGCACCGACTGCTCCACGACATAGGTGCGGAACTTCGGCGTCGCCGCATCGCCGATGATCGCGCCGACCACCGCGCCGCCGACGCCGCCGACTGCAGCGCCGATCGGCCCGCCTACGACGGCACCGCCAATGGCACCCGACGTGGCGCCGCTGACCGCGCCGCCCGCCGCGCCGCCGGAGGGCTGCGTCTGGGTCTGAACCTGGGTCTGGGCAATGGCGGCGGCCGGGACGATGGCGAGGGCCGCAACGAAAGCAAGCTTCTTGATCATGTCGTTCTCCTTCCGAGCGAAAGTTCGGGGGGACAACGGCGGTGGGGTGCGTGTGTTCCGAAGAATGTCGGTAACGAGATGTTACGCTCTGTGCCACTGCACCGGGAAAGCGCACCTTCTCAAAGGCTTGCGAAGTCAACTCTGCAGAGGCGCGACGGCTGCCGTTGCCGTCATTGCGACGAAGTGGCGTTTCAAACCCGGGATCACGCTCGGGTTCAAAGGAGTACGGTTCAGGAACACGCGCAAAAAAAAACGGCGGGCCCTGGGAGCCCGCCGTCATTGCATTCCCAGGCGAAAAGACTACTTCGGCGCAGCCTTGAGGGCCGGGCTCAGCTTCTCGGCATCGCGTTTGATGAGCGCGGCGAAGCCTTCCGGCGTCCGCTCGGCGGCCGTGGGGATGACGGTGCCGAGATCCATCAGGCGCTTCTTGGTGTTCTCGTCGTTGAGCGCCTTGTCGAGCGCGGCGACCAGCTTGTCCACGGCCTCCTTCGGCGTGCCCTTGGGTGCGACGATGCCGTTCCAGGCCTCGATCTGGTACTCCGGCAGGCCGGCTTCCTTGGTGGTCGGCACGTCGGGCAGGGCGGGCGAGCGCTCGGCCGAGGCGATGGCATAGGCCTTGATCGTGCCGGCCTTGACCTGCTCCGCGACGCTGACGATCTGGTCGCACATGAAGTCGATCTGCCCGGAGACGAGATCGTTCAGGGCCGGGCCGGTGCCGCGATAGGCGACCGAGTTGAGCTTCGGCACGCCGAGCTGCCCCTTCAGCAGGGTGCAGGTCGTCCAGGACACCGAGCCGACGCCGGCATGGGCCTCGTTGAACTTGTCGGGGCTCGCCTTCACAGCGGCGACGAAGCCCTTGAGGTCGGTCGCGTCGAGGTTCTTGCGGGCGACGATCAGGATCGGCGTGCCGCCGGCGAGGCCGATCGCCTGAAGGCCGTCGATGGGATCGTATTTCAGGTTCGGATAGGTGGCAGGCGCGGCCGAGAAGGTGCCGAGATGGCCCATCGCGATGGTGTAGCCGTCCGGGGCGGCGGTGAGCGCCCGCGTGATGCCGGTGGTGCCGCCCGCGCCGGCGACGTTCTCGATGACGATCTGCTGGCCGAGCGTCTTCGACATGTTCTCGGAGACCATGCGGGCGATGATGTCGGTCGGCCCGCCGGCGGCGAAGGGCACGATCATCGTGATGGGCTTCGTCGGATAGCCCTGGGCGCCGGCGCCGCCGGCGAGGGCCAGGGTCAGGGCGGCCGCGAGGCCGAGTGCTGCTTTCTTCATGGGCGTCTTCCTCGTCGGTTCTTTTGAAGGCCAAGGTTTCTTTGAAGGGAAAGTGGGGCTGCCCCGCGGGCGGGGCAACCCCGTCATTCGGTGAAGACCTCGTCGCGTTTCTTCGACATCGAGGGCAGGAGCGCGATGACCAGGATCGCGACGGCGACCACCAGCAGGCCGGCCGAGATCGGCCGCTCGATGAAGGTCATGAACGACCCGCGCGAGATGATCAGGGCCTGCCGCAGCTTCTCTTCCATCAGCTTGCCGAGCACGAAGCCCAGCAGCATCGGCGCCGGCTCGAAGCCGAGCTTGATCAGCAGGTAGCCGAACAGGCCGAACAGCGCGGTGAAGATGACGTCGACGGGCTGGTTGTTCACCGAGTAGATGCCGATCGAGCAGAAGATCAGGATCGCCGGGAACATCAGGCGATACGGCACCTGCAGCAGTTTCACCCACAGCCCGACCAGCGGCAGGTTGATGACCAGCAGCATCAGGTTGCCGATCCACATCGAGGCGATCATGCCCCAGAACAGGTCCGGGTTCTTGGTCATGACTTGCGGACCGGGGATGATGCCGTGGATCGTCATCGCGCCGACCATCAGCGCCATCACCGCGTTCGGCGGGATGCCGAGCGTCAGCAGCGGGATGAAGGCCGTCTGTGCGCCGGCATTGTTGGCCGATTCCGGCCCCGCCACGCCCTCGATCGCGCCCTTGCCGAAGCGGGACGGATCCTTGGCGATCTTCTTTTCCAGCGTGTAGCTGGCGAAGGGGCCGAGCACGGCGCCGTTGCCGGGCAGGATGCCGAGGATGCCGCCGATGAAGGTGCCGCGCAGCACCGGCGCCGTCGACTGCTTGATGTCGTTCCAGTCGGGCAGGAGGCGGCCGATCTTCGACCTGACGACGTCACGCGCTTCCGGATTTTCCAGGTTGCGCAGGACTTCGGCGAAGCCGAACACGCCCATCGCGAGCACGGCGAAGTCGACGCCGTCCGCCAGCGGCGGGAAGCCGAAGGTCATGCGTTCCTGGCCGGTTTCGAGGTCGGTGCCGACGGTCGAGAGCAGCAGCCCCAGCATGATCATGCAGAACGCCTTGAGGATCGAGCCGCGCGCCAGCACGACCGCGAAGCACAAGCCCATCACCATCAGCGAGAAGTATTCGGCCGGCCCGAACAGCAGCGCCAGCCGCGTCAGCGGCGCGCCGAGCGCCGCGATGATCAGGGTGGCGAAGCAGCCGGCGACGAAGGAGCCGATCGCGGCGGTGCCGAGAGCGACGCCGGCGCGGCCCTGCTTGGCCATCTGGTGGCCGTCGAGCGTGGTGACGACCGCGGTCGCCTCGCCGGGGATGTTGACCAGGATGGCCGTGGTCGAGCCGCCATACTGCGCGCCGTAATAGATGCCCGCGAGCATGATCAGCGCACCGACGGGGTCGAGCCCGAAGGTGATCGGCAGCAGCATCGCGATGGTGGCGACCGGGCCGACGCCGGGCAACACGCCAACAAGCGTGCCGACAAGGCAGCCGACGAAGCACAGGGCGATGTTCTTGAGCGTCAGCGCGATGCCGAATCCAAGCCCGAGATTGGCGAACATTTCCGTCATGGATCAGATTCCCAGAAGCCAGGGCGCGAGCGGGATAGGCAGGCTGAGTGCGTATTTGAACATCAGGGCGCAGCCGGCCGTCATCGCGGCGGCGAAGATGATGAGCTCCTTCGGGCGCACATCGGTGGCGGCGAAGCCCGAGACCAGCACGACGATCGGCCCCGAGACGAGCATGCCGAGCGCGGGTACCTTGAGCGGGCCGATCTCGAAGCCGCGGATGGTCAGGCCGAACAGGCAGGCGGCACCGAGCACGAAGAAGACCCCGCGCCAGGAGAAGCCGGTGAGCTTCTCGCCGTTGTAGCGCAGCGAGTTGGCCGACAGCAGCAGCCCGAGCCCGGCGCAGATCACGGCGAAGGACTTGGGCAGCATGCCCGGGCCGAGCTGGCGCAACGTCCCGGTCGGCAGGTCGCGCGACAGGAACAGGGCAAGCAGGGCCAGGGCCAGCATGAACAGGCCCGCGGCGAAATCCTGTGTCGAACGGATGCGCAGGCTCCGCGCGGCCTCGATTTTGTTGAGACTCATCAATGTCCTCCGGTTTGGGGAGCCGCGGCGCGCGTCGCGGGCTTTCGGGTCTGGGCCGGTATGGTAAAGGGCAGCGGGCTGTACTCGTCGATCAGGGTGACGCTCTCGCGCAGGATGGCAAGGAAGTCGTCGCGAGCGGAGAGCTTCTGGTGCGGCCGCCAGGCGACGCCGACGAGGGCGCCGGGGGGCGGAGGATCGAGCATGGCGCCGCGGAGGCGCCGGAGCGTCACGCCGGGGAAGCTCAGCCGCGAGACCCAGTCTGGCGCCAGCGCCATGCCGAGCCCAGCCGCTACCGCCGACATCATGGCGGGCTTCTCGGTCGCCTCGATCACCACGTTGGGCACGGTTCCGACGCTTTCGAAATAGGCCATGACGAGGTCGTAGGCGAAGGGGCGGATTCGCTTGGACGGCACCACGAAGGGCTCGCCGACCAGGTCCTGCATCGTCAGGTCGTCGCGCGCGGCGAGCGGGTGTTCCTCGTTCAGCACGACGATCGGCCGTTCGACCCGCAGCACCTCATAGGCGCAATCCGTCGGCTTGCGCGGCGGACGGGTCAGGGCGAGGTCGAGCTTGCCCGCCTCCAGCATCTGGATCAGTGGCGCCGTCATCGCCTCGACGAATTTGATCTCGACGCCGGGATAGCGCTCGCGGAAGGCGACCAGCGCCTCGGGAACGAAGCTCGACGATGCCGCGTCGATCGCGCCGATCCGGAGCAGCTTGCCGGAGGCCAGCGACGCGTCGCGGACGGCGCGCGCGGCATAATCCATCCGGGCCAGGATCGCCCGGCCCTCCTCGAGCAGGACGAGGCCGGCACGCGTCAGCGCCACCTGACGCGTGGTCCGCGTCAGCAGGGCGGCGCCGAGCTCCTCCTCGAGGGTGCTGATCTGCCGGGAAAGGGCTGGGGGCGCCAGGCCGAGCCGCTCTGCCGCGCGGCCGAAATGAAGCTCCTCCGCCACCGCGATGAAGCATCGCAGTTGCCGAACATCCATAGGCGTTCCTTCGTCCCCTCTGGCGTATCGTTTTGACCGATATCTTCCAGCCGATGCCGCAAAGCCGATTAGCGGCTTGAGCCGCGAAAGCGACCCTAGAACAATTCATAATCTTTGTGAAACAAAGCTCTTCGCAATCCCGGGGGAGCTGCGGCCTTCAGGCTGCGGCAGCACGCCGCAGGCGCCGCAGCAGCCTGCCGTCGATCAGGGCGAGCCCGGCGAAGATCGCCGCCATGCCGGCGAAATGCCGCGGCAGCAGGCTTTCTCCGAGGAACCCGACGCCGAGCAGGATCGCGCTGACGGGGATCAGGAAGGTGACGAGCATGACATTGGTTGCCCCGGCGGCGCGCATGATCCGGAAGAAGATGATGTAGGCGAGCGCCGTCGAGATCAGCGCAAGGCCGACCGCCGCAAGGATGGCCTGCTGCGAGGGCACGGGCAGCGTCCACGGCGGATGCAGGACGAAGACGATCGGAAGCATCATCAGCGTCGAGGCCGAAAGCTGGCCGGTGGCGGCGACGAGCGGCGGCAGGTTGCGGAAGCGCTTCCCGAACAGGCCGGAGAAGGCATAGGAGATCGCCGCAAGCACGCAGGCGAGCTGCGCCGCCAGATTGGAGCCGAGGCCGCCGAGAGCGTCCGGGCCTATCAGGATGCCGACGCCGATCAGCCCGGCCAGCACGCCGCCGAGCTTCAGCCCGGTAACTCTTTCATTGCCGAAGCAATGCATCACGAGCACGGCGAAGATCGGCGTGGTCGCGTTCAGGATCGAGGCGAGGCCGCTGGCGATCTGCTGCTGACCCCAGAGAAACAGGCTGAACGGAACGAGGTTGTTGAGGATGCCCATGCCGAAGAAGGCGAGCCAGATGCTGCGCCCCACCGCCATGGATAGCCCGCTGATCCGCACCGCGAGAAGCAGGGCCAGTGCCGCCAGCCCGACGCGGACCTGGACCACGGCGAAGGGCGGCCATTCCGCGACGGTGAGCTTGTTGAAGAAGAACGACCCGCCCCACAGGATCGACAGGAAGACGAGGAGGAGCCACTCGATCGGGCCCATGCGCAGCGAAGGGGCGGGAGGTGGCGGCGTCATGGCAGGATCGATGCTCGCGAAGCGGGACATCCTGCGTCAGTAGGCGGCCGGGCATGGCCCGGCCACCCGATTCGCGCAAATCTCGCCTCAGGCCGCCTCGGCCTCCCGCGCCTGCCACATTGCCTTGAAGGCGGGGCGGGCCTGGCAGGCGTCGAGCCAGGCTTTGACATGGGGAGCCGCCTCGAAAAGCGACGTCGCGGGCTTCGCGTAGCGGATGACCTCGGCGACGTTGATGTCGGCGACGGTGAAGCGCCCGCCCATGACGAAGCCGCCGCCTTCCGCCAGCGCCCGGTCGAGCACGGCGAAGGGGGCGGGCAGGGCGGTGAGCGCTGCCTCGACGAGCTTCGGATCGCGCTTCTCCGACGGATAGCCCGCCAGATGGTACAGCAGGTTGAGCGCATGGGTCTCGCATTCGGTGGCGGCCCAGAGCGACCACATCACGGCGAGCCCTTCCTCCTTCGCATCCTTGGGCGCCAGCGGCCCGCCATGCTTGCGGGCGAGGTAAAGGTTGATCGCCAGCGACTCGTGCAGCTTGAACCCGTCATCGTCGATGCTCGGGATATGGCCGTTCGGATTGACCTTGAGGAATTCGGGGCTGCGCGTGTGGAGCGGCGCATCCGGCGCCGACGGATCGGCCACGCGATAGGCCTGGATTACCGGCACATGCTTGAAGGCGAGGCCGAGCTCGTTGGCGAGCCAGACATTGCGCGTCGCGCGCGAGCGATAGCAGCCGTAGATCGTCAGGGACATGGCGGGTGGGCCTTTGCAGGAGAGACGTAGCGGCTGCTGTCGTAGCAGGAGAAGCCGTCGCCCCGCATCCCGTCCGGCAGGAAATTTTTATCCTGCCAGGACCCGCTGCGGCGGGAAGGTGATCTCCACCAGCGTGCCTTCCTTCTTGACGCTGGTGATCGACATCGCGGCACGATTCGCCTCGACCAATGCCTTGGTCAGCGGCAGGCCCAGGCCGGTGCCGCCGGCGCGGCGGGTCGTCGGCACCTGGCGGAAGGGCTCGAGCGCGAGCTCGATTTCCTTGTCGTCCATGCCGATGCCGGTGTCGCGCACCCGCAGGATCGCCTCGCCCTGGTCGCCCAGCGCCGTCGAGATGATGACTTGCCCGCCCGCATCGGTGAACTTCACCGCGTTCGAGAGCAGGTTGATCACGATCTGCCGGATCGAGCGCTGGTCTGCCACCACCGGCGGCAGCTTGGGCGACAGCCCCGAGCGCAGCACGACGCGGCCGCGCTGGGCCTCCGGCTGCAGCAGGCTGACGGCCGAGAGCGCGATCTCGTTCAGGTTGACGCTGACGAAGTCGAGATCGAGTTTGCCGGCCTCGATCTTGGCGAGGTCGAGCAGGTCGTTGACGAGGCTGATGACGTAGCCACCCGACTGGTGGATGTCGCGCAGGTACTCCTTGTAGCGCTCGTTCTCGATCGGCCCGAAGCGCTCCTCCGCCATCACCTCGGCGAAGCCGATGATGGCGTTGAGCGGCGTGCGGATCTCGTGGCTGATCTTGGCGAGCACGTCGGATTTCTGCGCGCTGGCCTTCTCGGCCGCCTTGCGCGCCTCGACGAGCTCTCCTTCCGTCTTCTTCCAGGCGGTGATGTCGCGCAGCACGGCGCAGTAGCGGCGCTCCGTGCCCTCGGCGATCTGGCCCATCGTCATGAACAGCGGGATCTTGCCGCCCTGCCTGACCCGCCCGACGACCTCGCGGCCGTCATTCATCACGGAGGCGACGCCGCCGCCCTGCAGCCCCTCGAGATAGTCGAGCGCGGGCGCATGGCTCTCGGCCGAGAAGAGCAGGGTGAACAGCTCGCCCGTGACCTCGCGCTGATCATAGCCGAATAGCGCCTCGGCGGTCTTGTTGAGCGAGAGGATGCGGCCGCGATCGTCGACGGTGACGACGCCGTCGGTCGCGGTGTCGAGCATGGCGACGAGCTCGCTCATCCGCGCGTCGCGGACGTCGGCGTCGAGCCTGAGCGCCTCGACCCGGGCGGCGCTCTCGCGCTCCTCCGCCTCGAACTCGGCCGCGAGTTCCGCCTCCTCTGCCTCCTCGGGCGTCAGCACCTTGACGTCGCCGCCGCCATTCGGATGGCGGAAGGCGATCAGCGTCGCCGCTTCTCCCTGCCAGGACACGCTGGAGAGCACGGCATCGACGCTGACGAGTTGGCCGAGCCGGTCGACCAGCAGGGTGCGGCCGCCATCGCTGCGGGTGGCCTCGCGGATCAGCCGGCCGACGCCGCCGCCCGCCGTCAGATCGGCGAGATCGGCGTAGTCGAGCAGGTCGAGCAGCGTGCGGTTGACGTAGAGCGCCTCCTCGCCGCGGTTGACGAGCACCGCGATCGGCAGCTTGTCGAGCACGTCGGCATGGGAATTGGGCAGGCGCGGGCGTGTCGCGCCGGCCTCGGCATCGATGTCCGTCGGCACGGTCGGAGCGCCGCTAGCCTCGGAGGCTTCTGTCGCTTCGGTGGGCAAGCCGGTCACGGGGGCCATGCTCGCCTCGGCCGCAAGGGCGGCATCCTCCTCCTTCAGGCGAAGCGGCATCGCCTGCGGCAACCGCTGCGCGACGGGCTCGTCCTCTCCGGCGATTCGGGCACCGAGAGCCTTGGCGATTTCGCGAAAGGCGTTCCGCTCGGCCTTGCTCAGATTGGCCTTCGACGGTTCGAGCACGGGGCGCACGGACGCCAGATGCCCGTTGCGCAGCGGCACGATGTTGCCGGCCGCGCTGGCGGGCTCCGCCGGGACGGCATCGTCGCTATCGGATCCGGTCAGAAATTCTTGGTCGCTCTGCGTCTCGGTCGCCGCCTGAGCTGTATCCGCTGCTGGTTCGTCTGCCTCCTCGCGGTCGAGCGCGGTCTCGATCGGCGTTGAAACGGCTTCCGTGGCCGGCTCGATCTCGGCTGTATCCTCCGCCGAGGCGACGACGGCCGCGTCGAGCGCTGCGACGACCGTTGTCTCGGGCACGAATTCGCCCGTTGCTTCGGGCGCATGTGGGTGCTCAGCGGCCGGCGACGGGGCAGGCGCTTCCACCGTGATTTCGGCCTCGACGGCCTCGTCCTGCGGCGCGAGGGCGAGCGGGAAGGGCTCGCGCGCAGTGGGGCGCACGAGACCGAAGCCACGGAATCCGGAAGGCTGGCGCGCGGCGTCCAGCACCGGCACGCCCGACAATTCGACGCGCGCGCCTTCGCCCGGCGTCGCGGTGCGCCAAAGCACCTCGTGGCCGCTCCAGGTCGCGGAGCCGGCGAGGCGGGCCGGCAGGTCGCCGCTGCGATCGATCACATCACTGCCGATCAGGTCGGCCCAGTTGCGGCCGGGCAGCGCGGCTGCAGCTTCCGGTCCGACCAGTTCGGCGATGTTCGGCGAAAGGCTGGTGAGGCGGCTGGTGGCGTCGCTCTGCCAGAGAAAGCGGATCGTGGTCGGCGCTGCCTTCGGCGCCGGCGCCGCGGGCTCCGGCTCGGCCGTCGCCGCCAAGGTCTCGGCAGGGGGGATGACGATTCCCAGGCGCCGCAGCTCGGCCGACTGTACCGCGATGGCAAGGACCGATTCGCCCGAGGCCGATTCGCCCTCTCCCAATTCGATGAGCTTGCAGCCGCAGGTGACGAGCGTCGCGGCAAAGCCCGGGGTCAGCCGCAGGCGCTCCAGCCGTACGCCGGAGCGGGAAGCGAGGCCGCCGGCCAACAGGGTCAAGCGCTGGCGTGTCGCCGCGGGCAGGGAAAAGCTGGCGGCATCGCCGCCCAGCAGGGCGTGTCCGGCGGCATTGGCGAAGCCGACACGGCCTGCCTGCCGATCCCAGAGCAGCAGCACGCCGCCAGCCGCGAACGAAGCGAGGCTCTCGTCCTTCGCCGCCGCCGCGCCTTGCCGCGCCCAGTCCTGTCCGGCCCCGCTCATGCTTGCCCGCTCTTGAGTACGTGCCATATGGTCCACGCCAATATGGCTAACAAAGCCTTAATAGCTGTGAAATCGGTGCAAATCCATGCGGCGCCCCAGGCTGTCCCCGCCCGCTTGGAAACAGCGTTAACGGCGCGTCCGGTTCGGGCTATGATCGTCATCGCAGCGCAACAATTTTGTTGCAATGCAAAACAATCGAGCGGAGCATGGCCAGAAGAGCGGCCCAGGCGGATACCCCAGCATAGACGGCACCCGGACAGGAGGACCAGCCATGGCGGATAGGAACCCTTACGAAGTCCCCACTGAAATGCGTGAATTTGCCGAGCGCAGCGTCGATCAGGCCCGAAAGGCCTTCGATGGCTTCATCGGCGCTGCTCACAAGGCTGTGGACAGCGCTCACGGCTCGGCCGAATCCGCCCGCGCCAATACGCAGGACGCCGCCCGCAAGGCGATCTCCTATGCCGAGAACAATGTCGGCGCCGCTTTCGATCTCGCCCGGAAGCTGGTCCAGTCGAAGGACTTGACCGAGGTCCTGGAGCATCAGTCCGAATTCGTGAAGGCGCAGATCGCCGCGCTCCAGTCCCAGCTCAGGGACCTCGGCGAGGCCGCACAGGATGCCGCGGCCAAGGCGGCCGAAACGGTGACGAAGGCTGCGAGGCCGAAATAGGCACGTCCGCGATGACGTCGCGGCGATCGCCGTGGGCGCCGCCGCGGAGCCTGAATGACGAGCGGAAGGCCGGCAGCCCGCCGTGCCGAACTGCTGCAGCGCCGAAGGAGAGCCGCGATGGTCAAGCCTGCTCCGATCTCCCCCGAATCCCGGCTTCCGGCCGCCCCGCCGCCCGAGGCCGCCACCGGCGGCGCGCCGGCCGGGACGCCAGCCGCAGCGGAGGCGTCGCCACCGAAGGCGCCCGCTGCTCCGCCGGCGCGCGACCCGGCTCCGGCCCTGCCGAAGGCGGCCGAAACCGCTCCGGCGGCCGTGGTCGAGCCGGTCGCAAAACCTGCTGCCACGGCTCCTGCCGAGGCGAAGACCGCCGTTACGAAGGCGGCTTTCAAGGCGCCTGTTCCCGAGATCCCTGCTCCGGAGATCGCTGCTCCCAAGACGCCTGCTCCTAAGCCGCCGGTTTCCAAGGCCGCCCGCGCCGTCAGGCCGGGGCGGAAGGCGCGCCTGGCTCCGGCAAGGCTTCGCACCGAGAAGCCCGCTGCCAAGCAGGCAGCGCCGGTTCCGCCTGTCACCAAGCCTTCTCCCGTCTCCAAGCCGTCTCCAGCCTCCAAGCCCGTGCCTGTCTCGAAGCCCGTGCGCAAACCTGCATCCGAATCGGTATCATCCACCGCCAGAACGGCCGCCGCGGCGCCGGCCGGGATTGAGAAGGCCAAGGCAGCGCCGTCGCTGGGCGCAACCGCGCTGCCGCGCCCGCCGGAATTCGCCGCGATCACCTCCGCCGCGGTGATGACGCAGGCGCTGGCGATGGCGAAGGCCTTCGGGGAGCTCCAGGCCAGGATGCTCGACCATGCCTGCGCCGAGCTGAAGGCGAGGCTCGGCGAGGCGGAGACGCTGGCGCGTACCGACAGCGCAGCCGATGCGGTCGTGCTGCAGGCGAGGGCGGTGCGCCGTTCCTATGATGCCTATGCCGAGCACCTGAAGCAGCTGGCGCGGATCGCCGGCAAGGCTGCCGGCAAGGGCCGGGACTAGAGCGGGGACGAGGGCTGAGCCAGCGGCGCCGATCCGGAATTCGTCGTAGACAACTGTGCTTTACGGTGGATCCCGGATCTCCGCTTCGCTGCGTCCGAGATGACGGCGAGGGGCGTTTGTGGTCAGAGCCCCCGAAACTCACTGGTTTCTTGTCAGGCCAGGCTCTCGGGATGAGGGCTGGAGTGTCGAAACGAGCTCCGAAGCGACCCTTCGCAGGGTGCGTCGAAAACATCCGCCGAAACCTGCGATTCACCGGTTGCAATCGTGCGGCGTCGGTTCTAGGTTCCGCGCCGCCGCCGATCACGCGAATGCGACCGATCGCCAAGCGCCGGGGTGCGGGCAGCCATAGCTCAGTTGGTTAGAGCGCTAGATTGTGGATCTAGAGGTCCCCCGTTCAAGCCGGGGTGGCTGTACCACCCGACCCCACTCCGCCCATGCAGCGATCAGGCCTTCGCCCGGAAGGCCCCTTTGGCGCTCTTGAAGCCGTTCATTCCATTCGCCATATCTTGATCAAGCGGGAGGGCTTCGCCTCTCGCCTGCGGGGCGCTGCGATGCGGGCCCCGGTCGATGGGAGCGCCCTCCGGGGGCTCCGGCAGGTCAGGGGCAGCCCTGGCAGGGCAAGGTCTTGGAATGACGCGTACCCCTAGTCTGTCGCATCCGTTCCTGCTCGGATTCGATGACATCGAACGAGCTCTGGACCGGGTCGCCAAGGGCGCCAGCGAGGGATATCCCCCTTACAACATCGAGCGCCTGCAGCGTTCGGAAGAGGAGCCGGACAGGCTCCGAATCACCCTCGCGGTAGCAGGCTTCTCGCGCGAACAGCTCGAGATCACGCTCGAGGAGAACCAGCTGACCATCCGTGGCCGGCAAAGCGACGACAAGAATCGCCAGTTCCTGCATCGCGGCATCGCCGCCCGCCAGTTCCAGCGCAGCTTCCTGCTCGCAGAGGGCATGCAGGTCCTGGGAGCCGATCTGTCCAACGGCCTGCTGGCGATAGATTTGGTCCGGCCGGAACCGGAAAGGCTCATCCGGCGTATCGATATCGTGAGCCGCGACTGAAAGACGAAGGATGCAATAGCGGTTTTTGCATCCGTTCATATTCTCCGACGTATCATGGAAACCGCACTCGCACTGCTCTGAAGGAGGGCGCGATGACCGACAGGACGATGATCCAGACCAGCCCGCTGACCCCCGCCGAATTCGCGGCGCTGGGCACCGGCGAGGTCGCCTATCTCAAGCCGATGACCTCGGACGAATTGCAGCGGATCTTCCCGCAAGCGCCAGAGATCCAGTCCGGGCTGCAGCTCTTCGCGCTGCTTTCGGCCGATGGCGCGCCCATCCTGGTGACCGATTCGCGCGAAGCGGCCACTGCCAACGCCTGGGAGCATGATCTCCAGATGGTCAGCGTCCACTGAGGTAGCCTCAGGGCGCGGTCGCGAGCCCCGCGACCGCTGCCTGCAGGCGGCGGATGTCGTCTGCGCCGGAAAGGCGGTGATCGCCGTCCTTGACCAGCGTCAGCACCACCGGATCGCCGCTCAGGTGCTCGACCAGCCTGAGCGCATGGCGCCAGGGCACATCCGGATCGCGCATTCCCTGCAGGATATGGACGGGGCACCCCGTCCTGATCTCCCCGCCGAACATGAGCAGCTTGCGGCCGTCCTCGATCAGTGCCCGCGTGATCGGCGTCGGCTCCGGCGAATATTCCGACGGCCTGAGCCAGGCGCCCTCGGTTAGGATCGTCTGGCGAATCGCCTCGGGCATCTGCGCCCACATCAATTCTTCGGTGAAATCGACGGCGGGTGCGATCAGCACCATTCCAGCGGGAGCGAGCGGGGTGCCGAGCAGGCGCCGCGCCGCCAGGAGCGCGATCCAGCCGCCCATCGAGGAGCCGACCAGGATCGGCCGCTGCCCGCAGCGGGCGGTGACGACGGCGAGCGCGTCCTCGAGCCAGTGCGACAGGGTCCAGCGTCCGAAGTCGCTGCCACTCTCGCCATGGCCGGCATAGTCGAAGCGCAGGAAGGCGCGGCCCGTCTCGGTGGCCCATTGCGCCAGCGCATTCGCCTTTGTCGCGCGCATGTCGGAGCAGAAGCCGCCGAGCCAGACCACCGGCGCACCGGCGCCCTCCTGCGACAGATAGGCGATGCGGCGGCGCTCCGCGCCGTCGCCGACCTCCAGCCATTGCGGCGCATCTCGCTCCAACCCAAATCTCCTGTGACGAATCGGCGTGGCGGGGCGAATATAGGCTGCGAATTCCGGTCGCGAGCAGGCATAGTCGCGCAAATCGCCGCGGTCATTTCCGCGCAGACGAAAAGAGTTGTTCCGAAACGGTGAGCATGTCCTTTCAGCCAGGCGCGCATCTCTCGCTGCCTTCGACCGAGGCCCACCCGCTCGTCGGGCGGACGATCCTGCAGATCATTCCCGATCTCGAGGCCGGCGGCGCCGAACGCACGGCGGTCGATGTCGCCAAGGGCCTCACCGATGTCGGTTCCCGCGCCCTGGTCGCGACCGAGGGCGGCAGGCTGGTGGCCGAGCTACAGGCCGTGGGCGGCGTCTGGCTGCCGTTCCCGGCGGCCTCGAAGAACCCGCTGGCGATGGCGCTGAACGTCCGCAAGCTGGTGTTGCTCTGCCGGCATGAGGGCGTCGAGTTGATCCATGCCCGCTCGCGCGCGCCGGCCTGGGTCGCGCTCGCGGCGGCGCGCGTTCTCAAGCTGCCCTTCGTGACCACCTATCACGGCTCCTACAACAGCCGCTCGGCCGTGAAGACGCTGTATAATTCGGTGATGGCGCGCGGCGACGTTGTCATCGCCAACTCGGCCTACACCGCCGGGCTGATCCTGGCGAAGCACGGCTTCGCGCGCGATCGCATCCGCGTCGTCAACCGGGGCACCGATTTCTCGTCCTTCGCGCCTCAGGCGGTGGCGCCGGAGCGCATCCAGTCGCTGCGCCGGGCCTGGGGCGTCGAGCCGCATCAGCGCATCGTGCTGCTGCCCGGCCGGCTGACCGGCTGGAAGGGCCAGCGCGTCCTGATCGAGGCCGCCCGCATCATGCGCGACGGCGGCGACACCGACACCGCCTTCATCCTCGCCGGCGATCCGCAGGGCAGGGACGGTTACGTCAAGGAGCTCGACCAGCAGATCGCCAAGGCGGGTCTCGAAGGCCGGGTGAAACGCGTCGGCCACTGCGCCGACATGCCCGCTGCGCTGCTGGCGGCGGCGATCGTTGCCGTGCCCTCGACGGAGCCGGAGGCGTTCGGCCGAGTCGCGGTCGAGGCGCAGGCGATGGGCATTCCGGTGGTCGTCTCGGATCTCGGCGCGGTGCCCGAGACCGTGCTGGCCCCGCCGCAGGTCAGCCCGGGCGAGCGCACCGGCTGGCGCGTTCCGCCGGGCGACGCACCGGCGCTCGCCGCCGCGCTCGAAGGCGCGCTGAGCTTGCGCCCGTCGGCACGCGACAACCTCGCCCTGCGCGCCCGCCAGCATGTCGAACGCCATTTCTCGCTGGAGACGATGGTGCGCGAAACCCTCGACGTCTATTGCGCGTTGCTCGGACGCTGACCATCTAGGCTATTCAGCCTCTTCCATTGACAATGCGCGTCTTTGTGCAATGTGTCTGCTCACGGGCGCGCGAAGCGCCATTCACAGGAGAATACTGCCATTCGTCGTCCTTTCCGTGCTGCCCCGACCCCGACCAAGGAAGGTCCGCGCTCCAACCGCGACATTCGCGGCGTCCGCGAGGTCCAGCTCATCGACGATACCGGCGCCAACCGTGGCGTGGTGTCGTTCTTCGAGGCCCTGAAGATTGCCGAGGATGCCGGTCTCGACCTCGTCGAGATCGCCCCCAACTCCGTGCCTCCGGTCTGCAAGATTCTCGATTACGGCCGCTTTCGCTTCCTGGAGCAGAAGAAGGCGTCCGAGGCGCGCAAGAAGCAGCGCACCATCGAGATCAAGGAGATCAAGCTCCGTCCGGGCATCGACAAGCATGACTACGACGTCAAGATGAAGGCCATGCTCGGCTTCTTCGAGGAAGGCGACAAGGTCAAGGTGACGCTGCGCTTCCGCGGCCGCGAAATGGCCCACCAGGATCTCGGCGTGAAGGTGCTCGAGCGCGTCAAGGCCGATCTGGTCGAGACCGCCAAGGTCGAGAGCGACTGGCAGCTCGAGGGCCGCCAGATGGTCATGGTGCTGGCGCCGAAATAAATCTTGGCTTCGAAGTAACGATCCGCCGATCGCATGAGGCGGTTTGCATCAGGCCCGGCCCCAGTGCCGGGCCTTGTCATGTCCGGGCCTCGACGGAACGACGGCGTCATTCTGCGGCAGGCTGCAGGCCTGAACCCAGAACCGGTTCCGAAGCTCGTCAGGGTGCCGTGAGCCCGGCGCCTTGCCATTGCCGGTCTCGGTTCCGGGTTCCCGGCTCTTCGCTACGCGAACCCCCGAAAGACGAGGTGATCCGATCCAGCCGCAAGAGGCCCCTAACTGACCGAGCGGATGATCTCGCGATAGGCGGCTTCAGGGAAGGCCTTGAGCGTCTTGGTGCGGACATTGCCGAGCATGGCGAGCTGCAGGCAGAAGCGGGCGATCACCGCATCGTCGGGGGCCTCTCCGATGATGACCATGTCGTACTCGCCCATCGTCATGAAGAAGGACTTGAAGTCGCCGCCCATGCTGCCGATCAGCTTCTTGGCGGCGTCGAGGCGGGTGGGCGAATCCTTGACGTTGCGCGCGCCCTGGTCGGTCCAGTTCGCCAGCATGATGTAGGTCGTCATAGCGCGTCTCCCGACCCGGGATTTCCGCCGGAGGCGCCGGGCGGCGGCGGGCTTGTCGCCACGCGGCTCCGGACGGGACTTCGCGATGTCCGCCGGGCATCGCCACGATAGCACGAAGTAGAAGATGACGCAGCGGAATGCAGTCCGCGCGCCGTCTCATGCGGGTTTGCGCAGCAGCCCGCCGAGCATGGCGTCCAGCGCCTCGGTCGCGCCTTGCAGTGCCGTCTCCGGGGCCGGCGCATGCGCAATCCATTGCGCGGCGTGCTGGGTCGCACCGACGAGGAGCCGTGCCACGGCTTCCGGATCGACCGGCATCAACCGGCCATCGGCGATAAGTTCGCCCAGCCCCTTGGTCATCATCCGGATGCAATCGTTCTGGATCGGCCATTGCCAGGGGTCGCCCAGGACGGCCGGCCCGTCGCGCAGCACGATGCGCTGGATTTCCGGCTCCCGCGCCATTGCAAGATAGGCGACGCATTCGTCGCGGAAGCCGCTCCAGCGATCCGGCGCCCTGGCGGAAACGGCGCGCAGCCGAAGCGTCATCTCGGCGTCGATTTGACCGAGAACTGCCGCGAACAAGCCCTTCTTGTCGCCGAAATGGTGGTAGAGTGCGCCGCGCGTCAGCCCGGCCGCGGCTGTCAGGTCGTCCATCGCGGTTTCCGCATAGCCGACGGTCCCGAAGGCCACGCGAGCCGCGGCGATCAGGCTGGCGCGGGTTTCCGCGATCATGTCGGCTCGAAGCCTGCGGCTCATTCACAATCCTTCCACATACGTCTTGTATGTTAATTGACATACGGGGCGTATGCAATTACGCGTTCACATACACAATGTATGTAAGTGCGACCGGACGAGGTTTCCATGTTCAGCCCCTACCGCGCGATCTTCGCCGCTCCCGGCGCGCTCGGCTTCTCAGGCGCGGCCTTCGTCGCGCGCCTGCCTTGGGCGATGACGACGCTGGGGATCGTCACGATGCTATCCCAGTCGCGCGGGGAATACGGCCTGGCCGGTTCGGTCGCCGCCACTTTCGCCTTCGCGAATGCCCTGATCGCACCGCAGCTGTCGCGCCTGGTCGATCGCTTCGGGCAGCGTCGGATCGCCGTCCCGTCGATGCTGCTGGCGCTGGTCGCCTTCGCTGCTCTCATCGTCGCGACGCGCCTCGAAGCGCCGGTCTGGACGTTGTTCCTGTCAGCGGCACTGGTCGGCTTCATGCCCAGCTTCGGGGCGCTGGTCAGGGCGCGCTGGACGGACATCTACCGCGGACAGCCCGATCTGCGCACGGCATTCGCCTTCGAATCCGTCGTCGACGAGGCGGTCTATATCGTCGGGCCGGTCCTCGCCATCGGCCTCAGTGTCTCGCTGTTTCCGGAGGCCGGACCGCTGGCGGCGGCTGTGTTGCTTGCGGTCGGGGGCGCGGCCTTCATCATCCAGCGCGGCACTGAGCCGGCGGTTCACGATCAGGGAGAACAGGGCGCCTCCGCGATCGGGCTCTGGCCGGTGCGCGTCATCGCCCTCGTCATGGTCGCGATTGGCGCGATCTTCGGCACGGCGGAGGTCGCGACCGTGGCTTTCGCCGAGGCCCAGGGCCACAAGGGCGCCGCGAGCCTGGTCCTGGCGAGCTATGCCAGCGGCTCGCTGATCGTCGGGCTGCTGTTCGGCACGCTGCGGCCGCGGATCTCGCTGGTCGCGCAGCTGCAGCTCGCCGTCGGGCTCGCGATGCTGACGACCCTGCCGCTGCTGATCGTCGGCGATCTCGTCTCGCTCGCCTTCGTGCTGTTCCTGGCGGGGGCCTCGGTCTCGCCGACGATTATCGTCGCCATGGGGCTGATGGAGCAGGCCGTGCCGCCGGCCAAGCTGACCGAGGGCATCACCTGGGGTACGACCGGGATCGGGGTCGGGATGGCGCTGGGCTCCCTCGGATCCGGTTGGGTGATCGACCTCTACGGGGCGTCGAGCGGCTTCTGGATCTCGATCGGCGCGGGCGTCGCCGCGCTGGCGATCGTGGTCGCGGGAAGGCGTGCCTTCGCGCATGAAGGGGAGCGCGGTTCGGTCGTGGCCTGCGAACCGGCTTGAGCGATCTGTGCGCCGGCTTCCGCATCGCGCTTGCCAGCCCCGCCCTTTTCTGTCATACGCGCGGCCTTCGATCGCCCGGCTGATAAGGGCTGCCGTGGCGGTCGTCTTTGCTTCCAGCAAGCAAAACTGATGCGGCGCAATTCGCGCGACCGCGACCAATGAGGAGCTGAAATGCCCAAGATCAAGACGAAATCGGCCGCTAAGAAGCGGTTCAAGATCACCGGAACCGGCAAGGTGCTCTATGCCCAGGCTGGAAAGCGTCACGGGATGATCAAGCGGACCAATAAGCAGCTCCGCAATCACCGCGGCACCAACGTCCTCTTCGAGGGCGATGCGGCCAACGTGAAGAAGTACTTCCTCCCCAACGGCTGACGCCCCCTGAACTTCCGGAGATCATGACATGGCTCGCGTGAAACGGGGCGTAACGTCCCACGCCAAGCACAAGAAGACACTCAAGGCCGCCAAGGGCTTCTATGGCCGCCGCAAGAATACGATCCGCGCCGCCAAGGCGGCCGTCGATCGCTCGATGCAGTACGCCTATCGCGACCGCAAGAACAAGAAGCGCTCGTTCCGTGCGCTCTGGATCCAGCGCCTGAACGCCGCGGTTCGCGAGCACGGCCTGGTTTATTCGGTCTTCATCGGCGGCCTCGCCAAGGCGGGCATCGAGCTCGACCGCAAGACCCTGTCGGCCATGGCCATCGACGACGCCGCCTCCTTCACGGCGGTGGTCGAGTCGGTCAAGGCTGCGCTCGGCACGGAAGCCAAGGCCGCCTGAGCGGACTGGTATCGGTGAATTTGGAAAAGGCCGGCGGTGACGCCGGCCTTTTTCGTTTGTCCGTCAGGCTCGGACAGCGCGGGGAACCCTCTCCCGCAGGGAGAGGGCAGGTGAAGGGTGGTCCATTCGACACTGCGGCCGTGACCCGCCCCCCCCCTCTGAGGAACTCGCGACGCGTGACCTCACGTCTGCACGCTGTCATCCGCTGCAGGGCGCCAGCTGTCGCCTGCGCCCTCGACGATGCGGGCATAGGCTTCCTCGGGCGTGTCGGCGTGGCAGAAGAGCTCAAGGTCCTCGGGGCGGATCATCCCGGCCTCGGCCATCACCTCGAGGTTGAGCAGGCTCTTCCAGTAGGCGCTGTCGTAGAGCACGATCGGCACCGGCCCCATCTTGCCGGTCTGCACCAGCGTCATGATCTCGAAGAGCTCGTCCAGCGTGCCGAAGCCGCCGGGGAAGACGACAAGCGCCGCCGCCCGCATCGCCAGATGCATCTTGCGCATCGCGAAATAATGGAAGCGGAAGGTCAGGTCCGGCGTCGACCAGGCGTTGGGCTCCTGCTCATGCGGCAGGGTGATGTTGAAGCCGATCGAAAGCGCGCCGGCTTCGGTGGCGCCGCGATTGGCCGCTTCCATGATGCCGGGCCCGCCGCCGGTGGCAATGACGTGGTCGCGCCCGCTATTGCCCTCGGCCAGCGCTCCGCCGCGCTCGGAGGCGAGCCGCGCGAAGGCGCGCGCCGCCTCGTACCATGGCTCGCCCTCGCGCACCCGCGCCGAGCCGAAGACGACGATGGTCGAGACCACGCCACGCGCGCGCAGATGGTCCTCGGCCTTCTGGTATTCGAGCATGAAGCGGGCACCGCGCGTCGAATCGCCGAGAAGGAAGTCGCGGTCGAGCGCGGCGAGGCGGTAGGAGGGCGAGTTCTTCTGGGCTGTGCTGTCAGGCATGGAATCGATCCGGTTGGCTTGGTCGCGCCAGCCTAGAGCGGGTTCCGCCAAGGAGGAACCAAGGGCTCCGACCGGCGTGATTGCCTCTAGCTTCGGCGCAGGCGACACCCTAGAAGAGCCTCGCAAACGGACCAGAGCAGGCATGAACGAGATCGATCACCTGGGCACGAGCCTTCTCGCCGACGTGGCGGGGGCGCAGGACGAGGCCGCGCTGGAGCAGGTCAGGATCGCGGCGCTCGGCAAGGCCGGCTCGATCTCGGCGCTGCTCAAGACGCTGGGCGCGATGACGCCGGACGAGCGCAAGGAAAAGGGCCCGCTGATCAACGGCCTGCGCGACCGCGTCCAGACCGCGCTGACCGCCCGCAGGGAGGCGCTGGCCGAGGCCGCGCTCGAGGCCAAGCTCGCCTCCGAGACGCTCGACGTCTCGCTGCCGGTGCGCGAGGGGCCGGAGGCGCGCGGCCGCATCCACCCGATCAGCCAGGTCATCGACGAGATCACCGCGATCTTCGGCGATATGGGCTTCTCGATCGCGGAAGGCCCGGATGTCGAGACCGACGATCTGAACTTCACCAAGCTGAACTTCCCCGTCGGCCACCCGGCCCGCGAGATGCACGACACCTTCTTCTTCGCGCCGGACGCGAGCGGAGAGCGCAAGCTGCTGCGCACCCACACCTCGCCGGTGCAGGTCCGCACCATGCTGGCCCAGGAGCCGCCGATCCGTGTGATCTGCCCGGGCCGGACCTACCGCATGGATTCCGACCAGACCCACACGCCGATGTTCCATCAGGTCGAAGGGCTCGTCATCGACAGACAAGCCCATCTCGGCCATCTGAAATGGGTGCTGGAGGAGTTCTGCAAGGCGTTCTTCGAGATCGACAATGTCAAGATGCGCTTCCGCCCATCCTTCTTCCCCTTCACCGAGCCTTCGATGGAGGTCGATATCCAGTGCTCGCGCAAGGGTGGCGAGATCCGCTTCGGCGAGGGCGACGACTGGCTCGAGATCCTCGGCTGCGGCATGGTTCACCCGAACGTGCTGAAGAACTGCGGCGTCGATCCGGAAGTCTATCAGGGTTTCGCCTGGGGCATGGGCATCGACCGCATCGCCATGCTGAAATACGGCATGCCGGACCTGCGCCCCTTCTTCGAGGCGGATGTGCGCTGGCTCTCGCATTATGGCTTCCGCCCGCTCGACCTGCCGACCCTGACGGGTGGCCTGTCGTCGTCGTGACCAAGCGGGCAGGGCAGGGGACAGCGTGATGACGCCCGCGGGCTGGGCTGCACTCTTCGCAGGCGCGCTGACCGCAACCAATCTGGTCAGCCAGGCGATCGCGCTGTGGCGCCTGCGCAAGCCGCTGGAGCGCTCGGCGCTGCTCGCCGCGCTGCCGGCGGTGACGATCGTGCGGCCGGTGCGCGGCATCGAGGCCTTCAGCCGCGAGACCGCGATCTCGGGGCTGGAACTCGATTATCCGCATTATTCCACGATCTTCTGCGTCGCCGATGCCGACGACCCGATCATCCCGCTGGTCGAGGAGCTGATCGCGCAATATGGCGCCGACAAGGTCCGCCTGATCGTCGGCGATGTCGCCGTCAGCGCCAATCCCAAGCTCAACAACTGCGTCCGCGGCTGGGAGGCGGCGAAGACCGACTGGGTCATTCTCGCCGATTCCAACGTGCTGATGCCGAAGGACTACATCCAGCGCATGCTGGCCGCCTGGCGGCCCGAGAGCGGCCTCGTCTGCTCGACGCCGGCGGGCTCGCGGCCGTTCTGCTTCGGGGCGGAGGTGGAGTGCGCCTTCCTCAATCCGTTCCAGGCGCGCTGGCAATATACGGCCGAGGCCGTGGGCCTGGGCTTCGCGCAGGGCAAGTCGATGCTCTGGAACAAACCCTTCCTCGACGCCAATGGCGGCATCGCCGCGCTCGGCGCCGAGATCGCCGAGGATGCGGCCGCGACCAAGCTGGTGCGCGGGGCCGGCAAGCATGTCCATCTGGTCGGCCAGCCCTTCGAGCAGCCGCTCGGCGCGCGCCGCCTGCGCGACGTCGTACAGCGCCAGTTCCGCTGGGCGCGGCTGCGCCGCGTCACCTTCCTGCCCTTCTTCCTGCCGGAAATCCTGTCGGGCCCGCTGCCGGCGGTGATCGCGGCGGCCTTCGCAGCGCCGGCCTTCGGTCTCTCGCCGCTGCTTGGCGCGCTGATGGTGCTGCTGCCCTGGTATGCCGGCGAGATCGTGCTTTCGGTTGCGGTCGGCTGGTTCGTCAGCTGGCGCACGCCGATCGCGCTGCTGGTGCGCGACATCGCCTTTCCCGGCATCTGGGCCTATGCCTTCGTCGGCGGCGACGTCAGCTGGCGCGGTAACGCCATGAAGATTCGCATCGATGGCGAAAACGCGCTGAACGATGCCGTACCGGCGGTCACGAACAAGGTCGCACGCGATGGCGGTTGATCGTCTCGCCGCCCTGCCGGCACCTGGCCGCGACATGCATTTGATCTGCGAGCGCTTCCGCCCTGTGAGAGCGCTTCCTGCGATGGAAACGGAAGAATGAAGTTCACGCTCTCCTGGCTCAAGGACCATCTCGAGACCGACGCTTCGGTCGATGCCATCGCCGAGACCCTGACCCGCGTCGGGCTCGAGGTCGAGGGCGTCGAGGACAAGGCCAAGGCGCTCGCGCCCTTCACCATCGCCTATGTCATCGAGGCCAAGCAGCATCCCAATGCCGATCGCTTGCGCGTCTGCATGGTCGATACCGGCGCGGGCGAGCCCGTCCAGGTGGTCTGCGGCGCGCCCAATGCCCGTACCGGCATGAAGAGCGTCTTCTCCCCGCCCGGCACCTATATCCCCGGCAAGGACATGACGCTCGGCAAGGGCGTGATCCGCGGCGTCGAATCCAACGGCATGCTCTGCTCGGCCGCCGAGCTGCAGCTCTCCGAGGATCATGACGGCATCATCGACCTGCCCGAGGACGCGCCGGTCGGACAGCCTTACGCCGCCTATGCCGGGCTCGGCGACCCCGTCATCGAGATCGCGGTGACGCCGAACCGCGCCGATGCGCTGGGCCTCTCCGGCATCGCCCGCGACCTTGCCGCCGCCGATCTCGGCACGCTGAAGACGCCGGCGGTGGCACCGCTGCGCGGTGCCTTCCCGTGCCCGGTGGACGTGAAGCTCGACTTCGCACCCGAGGACAAGGCGCTCTGCCCGGCCTTCGCGCTCAGGCTGGTCCGCGGCGTCAGGAACGGCCCTTCGCCCGAATGGCTGCAGGCGCGGCTGCGCGCGGTCGGCCTGCGCCCCATCAACGTGCTGGTCGACATCACCAATTTCATGACGCTCGACCGCAGCCGCCCGCTGCACGTCTTCGACGCGGCCAAGGTCAAGGGCGATCTCGTCGTCCGCCGCGCCAAAGCGGGGGAGAGCATCCTCGCCCTCGACGGCAAGACCTATGAGCTGACCGACGAGCAGGTCGTCATCGCCGACGAGAACGGCGTCGAGTCGCTCGCCGGCATCATGGGCGGCGAGGCCTCGGGCTGCGACGAGGGCACCACCGACGTGCTGGTCGAGAGCGCGCTCTGGGACCCGCTGAACATCGCCCGCTCCGGCCGCGCCCTCGGCATCACCTCGGATGCGCGCTACCGCTTCGAGCGCGGCGTCGATCCCGATTTCTGCCGGCCGGGCCTCGATCTCGCGACCGCGATGATCGTCGAGCTCTGCGGCGGTGAGGCCTCCGAGATGGTCTTCGCTGGCGCACTGCCCGAGAGCCCGCGCGCCATCGACTTCCCTTGGTCCGAGGTCAAGCGCCTGACCGGCCTGGAACTGCCGGAGGCCGAGATGAAGCTCGCCTTGACCTCGCTCGGCTTCCACGTCTCGGGCGCGGGTGAGCGCGTCAAGGTCGCCCCGCCGTCCTGGCGCGCCGAAGTCGCCGGCAAGGCAGACCTCGTCGAGGAGATCCTGCGCATCGCCGGGCTCGACCGCGTCGCCTCGACTCCGCTGCCGCGCATCAAGGGCGAGGTCCCCAAGCCCGTCCTGACCGTGCTGCAGAAGCGCACCCGCGGCGCCAAGCGCCTGCTCGCCAGCCGCGGCATGGTCGAGTCGGTGACGTGGTCCTTCATCTCGCAGGATGCGGCGACGCTCTTTGGCGGCGGCTCTCCTGCGCTCGCTCTCGCCAACCCGATCGCGGCCGACCTCTCCGACATGCGGCCCTCGCTGCTGCCGGGTCTGATCCGCTCATCGCAGGCCAATGCCGATCGCGGCTTCGGCGATGTCGCGCTGTTCGAGGTCGGCCAGGTCTTCCAGAGCGACCAGCCGGAGGGCCAGCTGATGGCCGCCGCCGGCCTGCGCCGCGGCACCGCGCGCCTCGAAGGCGCCGGCCGCCACTGGGACGGCGCGGCAAAAGCCGTCGATGCTTTCGACGCCAAGGCCGACGTGATGGCGCTGCTCGCCGGGCTCGGCGTGCCTGTCGGCGGGCTGCAGGTCGTGCCAGGCGGGCCGGATTGGGCCCACCCCGGCCGCTCCGCCACTTTGCGCTTCGGCCCGAAGGTCGTCATCGGCGCCTTCGGCGAGGTCCATCCGCGCGTGCTCAAGGCGCTCGACGTCAAGGGCCCGCTGGTCGCCTTCGAGATCCATCTCGATGCGCTGCCGCTGCCGAAATCCAAGCCGACCAAGGTCAAGCCGAAGCTCGTCCTCTCCGGTTTCCAGCCGGTGACGCGCGACTTCGCCTTCATCGTCGACAAGGCCACCGCCGCCGGCGAGATGGTCAAGTCGGCCCAGAACACCGACCGCGCCCTGATTTCCGAAGTCTCGGTCTTCGATCTTTATGAAGGGCAGGGCGTCGAGGCCGGCAAGAAGTCGGTCGCGCTGGCCGTCACGCTCCAGCCGGTCGAGAAGACGCTGACGGAAGCCGAGATCGAGGCCGTCGGTGCCAAGATCGTGGCGGAGATGGCCAAGCGCTACGGTGCGGCGCTGCGGGGATAGTCGCGAAGACAATCGGAACGTGGCGGTTATGCCCTCCCCAGTTGGGGGCTAGGGTAGGGCGGAAAGCCCGCGGTCCATCCTGATGGCTTCGCCGAGCGGCATTGCCCCAAGCGCGGCTCTCCCACAGCATGCGGGCTCGGGAGAACTGCGCTCGTTGTCGCATTGTTGCTGCGATGCAGCATTTTATTGATGTGAATTGTGTAATAATCCGTGCAGGCAATCGCCCGCATTTCGGGTTAAGCGCACTCGTTCCCCAGCCTCCGACAGTTCATGTCCATCACAGAAATCCCCGTCAGGGACAGCCTCTTCCCCGGCTTTCGCCTGCTCGACGTCGCGACGTCGGGTGCGCGCATCCGCGTGCGGACGGGCGGGGAGGGGCCGCCATTGCTGCTGCTGCACGGCTACCCGCAGACGCATGCGCTCTGGCATAAGGTAGCCGGGCTGCTGAAGGACCGCTTCACCCTCGTCTGCGCCGATCTGCGCGGCTATGGCGACAGCGACAAGCCGCCGAGCGATGCCGAGCATTTCCCCTATTCGAAGCGCGCCATGGCGCTCGATATGGCGCAGGTAATGAGCGCGCTCGGGCATGAGCGCTTCATGGTCGGCTCGCATGACCGCGGTGCCCGTGTCGCTCATCGCCTCGCGCTCGACCATGAAGCTCGGGTGACACGCCTCGCCACGCTGGACATCGCGCCGACGCGCGAGATGTACGCGAACACGACCGACGCCTTCGCCCGCGCCTATTGGCACTGGTTCTTCCTGATCCAGCCCGCGCCGTTCCCGGAGCGGATGATCGGCGCGGATCCGGAAGGCTACTGGCGGAAGAAATGCGGCGCGGGTTCGGCCGGGCTTTCGCCTTTCGCGCCCGAGGCGCTCGACCATTACCTGCGCTGCTTCGCCGATCCGGCGGCGATCCACGGGTCCTGCGAGGATTATCGCGCCGCCGCCACGATCGATATCCGCCATGACGACGCTGATGGCGGGCGCAAGCTGGCGCAGCCCCTGCTGGCGCTCTGGGGCGCCAACGGCATCATCGGCAAGTGCTTCGACCCGCTGGCGCTCTGGCGCCTGCGCGCCGAGAACGTCCAAGGCCGGGCCCTTCCGGGCGGGCATTATCTGGCCGAGGAGATCCCCGATCTCGTCGCAGCCGAATTCACCGCATTCTTCGGAGAGCAGTCATGAGCCGGACCAACCGCGTCTACCGCATCGCCGCCATCGCCGGTGACGGCATTGGCAAAGAGGTCATGCCGGAGGGGCTGCGCATCCTCGAGGCGGCTTCCAGGAAGTATGGCTTCGAGCTGCGCCTGGACGAGTTCGATTTCTCGTCCTGCGACTACTACGCCAAGCACGGCAAGATGCTGCCCGACGACTGGAAGGACAAGATCGGCGGCCATGACGCGATCTTCTTCGGCGCGGTCGGCATGCCCGCCCAGGTGCCGGACCACATCTCGCTCTGGGGCTCGCTGCTGCTCTTCCGGCGCGAATTCGACCAGTACGTCAACCTGCGCCCCGTGCGGCTGATGCCGGGCGTTCCCGGTCCGCTCGCCGGCCGCAAGCCCGGCGACATCGACTTCTTCGTCGTGCGCGAGAACACCGAGGGCGAGTATTCCTCTGTCGGCGGCCGGATGTTCGCCGGTACCGAGCGCGAGATCGTCATGCAGGAGACGGTGATGAGCCGCGTCGGCGTCGACCGCGTGCTGAAATACGCGTTCGAGCTGGCGCAGCGCCGTCCGCGCAAGAAGCTGACCTCGGCGACCAAGTCGAACGGCATCGCCATCACGATGCCTTACTGGGACGAGCGCGTGAAGGAGATGGCGAAGAGCTATCCCGACGTTACGGTCGACCAGTACCATATCGACATCCTGACCGCGCATTTCGTGCTGAACCCGGACCGTTTCGACGTGGTCGTCGCCTCCAACCTCTTCGGCGACATCCTCTCCGACCTCGGCCCGGCCTGCACCGGCACGATCGGCATCGCGCCCTCGGGGAACATCAACCCGACCGGGGACTTTCCGTCCCTGTTCGAGCCGGTCCACGGCTCGGCACCGGACATCGCCGGCCAGGGCATCGCCAATCCGATCGGCCAGATCTGGTCGGCGGCGATGATGCTCGACCATCTCGGCGAGACCGAAGCCGCCAAGGGGATCGAGGCCGCGATCGAGCGCGCGCTGGGCGATGCCCGCACCCGCACCCGCGACCTCGGCGGTTCGCTCGGCACCGAGGCCGCCGGCAAGGCCGTCGAGCAGGCGCTCTGACGAAACGCACCGCGGATTTCCGCCTACCTCTTGCCTACCGCCTGAAATTCTGGGATTGCGCCGGCCAGAACCGGCCCCGTCACGAAAAGGGACTGACCGACACATGGATTTCTCATCCTCAACCTTCTGGGTCTCGTTGCTCCAGATCATCTGGATCGACCTGCTGCTGTCCGGCGACAACGCGATCGTCATCGCGATGGCGGTGCGCTCGCTGCCGGAGAAGCAGCGCAAGGTCGGCATCTGGCTCGGCTGCGGCGCCGCCGTCGCGCTGCGCATCTTCTTTGCGATCATCGTGTCCTACCTGCTGAACATCCCGTTCCTGAAGGTGGTCGGCGCGCTGCTGCTGTTCTGGATCGCGATCAAGCTCGCCAAGGGCGAGGAGGAATCGCATAGCGACATCGCCGCCAGCGACAATCTCTGGAAGGCAGTCCGCACCATCGCCATCGCCGATGCGGTGATGAGCCTCGACAACGTGCTCGCCATTGCGGCGGCGGCGCGCGGCCATTTCGAGCTCTTCGTCTTCGGCCTGCTGCTCACCATCCCGCTGATCATCTTCGGCGCCAACATGCTGTCGAAGGTGCTGGAGCGCTTCCCGATCCTCATTTGGTTCGGTGCGGGTCTGCTCGGCTGGATCGCCGGCGAGATGCTGGTCTCGGACATCGCCGTCCTGCAGTGGTTCCAGACCGTGCTGCCGAGCTGGGTCGTCACCGTGCCTGTCACGGATACCCATCCGGCCGGTCTCGCGACCGACAAGACGGTCTATTACGGCGCTGCCGTGATCGGAGCGGCCTTCGTCTGCGCCGTGGCCTACTTCCTCAAGAAGAAGCCCGTGGACCAGCCGGGCTGAGGCTGAGAGCGGGATCCGATCAGGCTGGATCAACCTGATCGGCACGTGCTCTGCCCTCAGTCGAGCAACGCCATCGCGGCGGCCAGGATCTCCTGGCCGCCGTTTTCGTATAGACGCAGGATTCCGCTCGCCGTCCGACCTCCGGCCGGGTCTTCAACGCGGAAGCCTTCGGCGGAAACGAGTCTGACCGCGAAGCTCTCCGGAGCGCGCAGAAAGCCGGTGCCGAGCGCCTTCACATAAGCCTCCTTGGCGGCCCAGAGCCGTGCGAAGGCGAGCGGCCGTTCGTCGGCGTCAAGCGCCCGTAGCAGCGCGGCCTCGTCGGGGTGGAGCGTCGCGTAAGGCGGCTCGGCTGCCGGATCGACGCGCTCGACATCGATGCCCACCGGCTGCGGCGCCAAGGCCACCGCGACCACCCCGGCCCGCGTCGCCAGCGAGATGTGCAAACCGCGCCCAGTGGCCCCCGCGAGCAGCGGGCGTCCCGCCTCCTCATGCGTGATCGTGATCTCGTCGGGTGTCGTTGCGAGCTGCCGCGCGAGGATGCGGCGCGCCGTCTCGCGCCTGAGCTGCGATCGTTCCGCCAGATTGGCCGGCCGGGCGCCGGTCGCGATCAGCCACCCAGCAGGAAGCGTTGCCGCGGCGGCATGGTGAGAGTCGAGCCAGATCATCGCTTCAGGCTAAGCAGTTCCGGGCCGCGTTGAAACGCCGATCCCGTCATTGCGAGAAGCGTCAGCGACGAAGCAATCCAGCGGTGGCGCGCTCTACGCCCTCCTGGATTGCTTCGCTTGCGCGCGCAATGACGGCGCATGATGCGATCCAGCGAGGTCCAGGGCGATCTGGGGGCCGATCCCGCCACAGCTCGTCCCGCCCTGTGTCAGGCTCATGCGGCCTCGTCGCGGCGGGCCGTTGACCTCGGGCGGGCTTCGTCCTTGGAAGAAGCAGGGGATTGCGCCCGGAACCGGGCGATGGGAGGATTTCATGGGAAAGGCTGCGGCTCCAATGACGGGAGCCGGCATGTTGCTCGGGGCCCGCAAGGTCGCGGTCCTGATGCCGGGCGTCGTGGTCTTCGCCGTGGCGTTCGGCGCCGCCGCCGCCGGCAAGGGCTTGAGCCTATTCGAGACGGCGCTGATGAGCGCGACGGTCTATGCCGGCGTCGCCCAACTCGTCGCGATGGAACTGTGGCGGCCGGAATGGAGCTGGGGCGCCATTGCAGGGCTTGCCGTCGTCACGGCCACCGTCAATGCCCGCATGGTCCTGCAGGGGGCCTCGCTCCAACCCTGGTTCGCTGCCTATCCGAAGACGCTCAACGCAGCCCACCTCTTTCTCTTCACCGATGCGAGCTGGGTCATCGGCACGCGTTACCGGGCGGAGGGCGGGCGCGATCTCGGCGTCCTGATCGGGTCCGGCCTCGCGCTCTGGGTCGTCTGGCTGATCGCGACGGTGGCGGGCCATCTCGCCGGCGCGCTGGTCTCCGATCCGCGCCGATACGGCCTCGACCTCGTCATGCCGATCTTCTTCGCAGCGATGATCGTGCCGCTCTGGCGCGGCCGGCGCGCCGCGCTGCCCTGGGTCGTGGCCGGCCTCGTTGCGCTCGTCACGGCGAAGCTCTTCGAGGGCTACGCCTTCATCATCGTGGGGGCGCTCTCGGGCGCGCTCGTCGGAGCTTTCCGCGATGACGCTGCCTGATCCCGGCGCCTGGGGCGCGATCCTCGCTATCGCGGCGATGACGGTGGCGACCTATCTCTGCCGCATCTCCGGCGTGGTGCTGATGGGCTTCATCCCCCTGACGCCGCATGTCCGGCGGGGCCTCGCCGCGCTGCCCGGATGCATCATTGCGGCGACGGTGCTGCCGCTGATCGAGCGTCTCGGCCCGGCGGCCGCGGTCGCGCTGCTGGCGGCGATCGGCAGCATGGTGCTGCGCCGCAACGAGCTGCTTGCGCTCGTCGTCGGCATGAGCGCCATCGCGGGCCTGCGCGCGCTCGGCTTCTGATCCATCACGCCGACCGATCGCTTCCATCACATCCCGTCATTGCGCCATGCGGGTCTGTCTGTTGACGAAGAAGGGCGCGGGGCAGACGGTGGCGCCCATCAACGACCGTTGGAGCATCGCGCGAAAAAGCGGGAACCGATTTTCGCAGAAGCGGTGCTCTGGCACTTCAGCAATCGATCGGAGCTTGGAATGGCCTGGTATTCGCAGACATGGACCTGGTACGAGGGCGAGTGGCTCGAGGGCAACCCGCCCTTCATCGGTCCGCGCAGCCACGCCTCCTGGCAGGGCTCGACCGTCTTCGACGGCGCCCGCTGGTTCGACGGCGTCGCACCCGATCTAGACCTGCACGCCGCCCGCGTGAACCGCTCGGCCACGGCGCTCGGGCTGAACCCGACGGTCGGCGCCGAGGAGATCGTCGCGAAAGCCCGCGAGGGCATCAAGAAGTTCAGCGGCGACGTCGCCCTCTACGTCAAGCCGATGTACTGGGCCGAGGCCGACGGCGTCTCGACCATCATCCCCGACGCGGAATCGACCCGCTTCGCGCTTTGCCTGTTCGAGGCGCCGATGGGCGAGCCCGGCGCCGGCATGGCGGTTACGCAGGGCGCCTTCCGCCGCCCGACCTTCGAGACCGCTCCGACCGACGCCAAGGCCGGCTGCCTCTATCCCAACAATGCCCGCACGCTGCGCGCCGCCAAGGCCGCCGGTTTCGACAACGCGCTGGTGCTCGACATGCAGGGGAACGTCGCCGAGACCGCGACCTCGAACATCTTCCTCGTCAAGGACGGCGTGGTGAAGACGCCGGTGCCGAACGGGACCTTCCTGAACGGCATCACCCGCCAGCGCGTGATCAAGCTGCTGCGCGAGAGCGGCGTCGCGGTCGAGGAGACGAGCCTGCGCTACGGCGATTTCGAGCAGGCCGACGAGATCTTCTCCTCGGGCAACTACTCGAAGGTCGTGCCGGTCGGTCGCATCGACGGCCGCCAGCTCCAGCCCGGCCCGCTCTACCGCAAGGCGCGCGAGCTCTACATGGACTTCGCCAAGAGCACGAAGGCCTGAGGCGCGAACGCCCGAAACGCGGAGGCCCGAAGCAGATGGCCCGGCTTGCGACCCGCCTGACACGGCAGCTCGGCATCGAGCATCCCATCCTGTCGGCGCCGATGGCGCTGGCGGCAGGCGGGGCGCTCGCCGCCGCGGTGACGCGGGCCGGCGGACTCGGGCTGATCGGCGGCGGCTATGGCGACGGGGCCTGGCTCGAGCACGAGTTCGCGCAGGCCGGCAATACCCGCATCGGCTGCGGCTTCATCACCTGGTCGCTGGCGAAGCAGCCGCATCTGCTCGCCGCGGCGCTGGCGCACCGGCCGGCGGCCATGATGCTCTCCTTCGGCGATCCGCGGCCCTTCGCGGCCGACATCGCCGCGGCGGAGGTGCCGCTGATCTGCCAGTGCCAGTCGCTCGACCATGTCCGGCAAGCGCTCGATGCCGGCGCCGCCATCGTCGTCGCCCAGGGTAGTGAGGCAGGGGGCCACGGCCATCGCCGCGCGACGCTGCCCTTCGTGCCCGAGGTGGCGGACCTGCTCGCCCGCGAGAGCCCCGATACCCTGCTGCTCGCGGCGGGTGGCATCGCCGACGGGCGCGGGCTCGCGGCGTCGCTGATGCTGGGCGCCGACGGCGTCCTCGTCGGAACGCGCTTCTGGGCGAGCCGCGAGGCGCTGGTCCATGGCGGACACCATGCGGCGGCGCTGGCCGCCACCGGCGACGGCACCGTCCGCAGCTCCCTGCCGGACATCGCCCGCCGGCTCGACTGGCCGAAACCCTTCGACATCCGCGTCGCCGATAACGGCTTCATCCGGCGCTGGGCCGGCCGCGACGACGCGCTCGAGGCCTCGATCGAGCAGGAGGCTCCGGCCTTCCGCTCGGCCTTCGCCGCCGGCGATGCCGAGAACGCGGCCGTCGTCTTCGGCGAGGCGGCAGGTCTGATCGCCAACGTCTCGCCCGCAGGCGAGATCGTCACGCGCATGGTCGATGAGGCGGCGACGCTGCTTGGGGAGAAGGCGAGGGGGTTTCTCGCCTGACTACCGCAGCAGCCGCAGCACGCCTGCCAGTTTGAGCCCAAGGCCGGCGGCCGTCGCATAGGCCACCGCCGCAGCGGCCGCAACCAGCGTCAGCGCGACGAGGCGGGGCTCGAACGGCACCCAGGCCATCGCGCCGAGCGCCCGCGGCGCCAGCCACCAGCCGACGAAGCCCGACAGCGCTGCGGCCAGGGCGACCACCGCGACGAAGCGCGGCAGTCGCGGATGCGGCTCGGTCAGCCCGCGCCGCAGCGCCAGCACGAACAACGTGCCGACATTGATCCACGCCCCGGCCGCCGTCGCGAGAGCCAACCCCTGCGCGCCCCAGTCGCGCCAGAGCAGCAGCTTCAGCGCGAGATTGGCTCCGATCGCGGCGAGCGAGACGATCATCGGCGTCGTGGTGTCGCCGCGCGCCTGGAAGGCGGAGACCTGAGTGCGCACCAGAACCATCGCCGGCAGACCGAGCGAATAGGCGAGCAGCACCATGCCGGCCGCCTCGCTCGCCTGGGCATCGAAGGCGCCGCGCTGGAACAGGGCGGCGACGACGAGCTCCGGCACGGCGACGAAGGCCGCGACGAAGGGCGCGCTGGCGAAGAGCGCGATGGCGACGGCCTGGTTCTGGGCGCGGTTGGCGCCGGCCTCGTCGCCCCGCGCGATATGCCGGCTCATCGCCGAGAGCGCGACCGTGCCGACCGCGATCGCGATCAGGCCCAGCGGCAGTTGGTAGAGCCGCTCGGCATAGTAGAGCGCCGCATAGGCGCCGCGCGGCAGCATCGAGGCGATGATGGTGTCGGCGAAGAGCGCGATCTGCACGCCGGCGGAGCCGATCACCGCCGGCCCGAACTTGCGCAGGAACTGCCGGATATTGGCGTCGATCCGAGGCCGGACGAGACGCGCCGAAACACCGGCGCGGCGCGCGGCGATCCAGAGCACCAGCCATTCGAGGATGCCGGCCAGCGCCACGCCCCACGCCGCCGCATGGGCGGCGCTCGGGAACAGGAAGGAGACCGCCAGCGCCGCGACGATGCTGATGCTGAGCAGGATCGGCGCCGCCGCAAAGGCCGCGAAGCGGTCGACCGCGCTCAGCGTGGCGCCGAGGAAGGTGACCATCGTCACGAACAGGAGATAGGGGAAGGTGATCCGCGTCAGCGTCACCGCGAGCTCGAAGCGCGCCGGATCGCTCGTCAGGCCCGGCGCCAGCAGCGTCACCATCAGCGGCATGAAGGGCAGTGCCAGAGCCAGCAGCACGAGCTGGACGATCAGCAGCAGCGTGAACAGCCGGTTGGCGAAGAGCGAGGCGACCTCCGGCCCCTCCCGCTCATGGATGCGCGAATAGGCCGGCACATAAGCCTGGTTGAAGGCGCCCTCGCCGAAGATCGCGCGAAAATGGTTCGGCAGGCGCAGCGCCACCGAGAACGCGTCCATCATCGCGCCCGCGCCCAGCACCGCGGCCAGCACGACGTCGCGCGCGAAGCCGGCGAAGCGCGAAACCAGCGTGAAGCTGCCGACGGAGAGGATGTTGCGAAGCATGGGGATGGCGGCGTGCCCTGGTCCGGAGGCCCGGACGGGCCGCCTTCATCACAGATCGTGGCGCGTCCGTCTACCGGATCAGCGGCGGCAGCGCGTCGCCGCGCGGATGATCGACCGTGCGCGCCGCGAAGCCGACGCGCTCGCCGATCAGATAGAGCGGCCGGCGCTTCACCTCCGCGAAGATGCGCCCGACATATTCCCCGATCATCCCGAGCGAGAGCAGCTGGATGCCGGAGAAGAACATGATCGAGACGATCAGCGACGGGAAGCCGGGCAGGTCGGTGCCGAAGACCATCGTCCGGATGACGAAGTAGAGGGCGGTGAAGGTCGAGATCAGCGCGATCACCGCCCCGGCCCAGGTCGCGATCTTGAGCGGCACGGTCGAGAAGGAGGACAGCCCGTCGAAGGCGAAGCTGAACAGCTTTCGGTAGCGGAACTTGGTCTCGCCATGCTCGCGCTCGGCGACATCGAAGGTTACGCCCGTCCCGGGGAAGCCGACCCAGGCATAAAGGCCTTTCGAGAAGCGCGCACGCTCCGGCAGGGCACGCAGCGCATCGACCACCTTGCGGTCGAGCAGGCGGAAGTCGCCGGCGCCCTCGGGCAGCTCGGTTTCGCCGAAACGGGCGAAGAGCCGATAAAACATCCGCGCGAAATTGCGCTTCAGCGCGCTCTCGCCATCGCGGTCCGAGCGCTGGCCGTAGACGTTGAGGAAGCCCTCGCGCCATTTCTGCAGGAAGGCGGGAATGGTTTCCGGCGGATGCTGCAGGTCGGCGTCCATGATGACCACCGCATCGCCGGCCGCATGGTCGAGCCCCGCCGCGATGGCGATCTCCTTGCCGAAATTGCGGCTGAAGGAGATGGCACTGATTCGCCCGTCATTGGCGCTGAGCTGCTTCAGCACCGAAAGCGTGCCGTCGCGGCTGCCGTCGTCGACGCAGACCAGCTCCCAGGACGAGACGGCGCCGTCGAGCACCTGCTTCAGGCGCTCGACCAGCAGCGGCAGGCTGTCGGCCTCGTTGTGGACGGGCACGACGATCGAGAGCTCCGGCCGGCTGGACGGGTGCCGAGGCGCCGGCGCGGCGGAGGAGGGTGAAAATTCGGACACGCGATCGACCTCTCGATGGGCCCCCCGCACGGCATTCGGCCCCGGAGGGGCCGTGCCGGATGACGCGACCCGCACAGAACCTTAAACCTTGCTTGCTCACAAGCCCGGCGGGCCTTTAGCAAATCGCGGCTGAACGGATGACAACAGGACAGATGGCCAGCGGATTCGTTTTATGCGCCGACGACTTCGCGATGACGGCGGGCGTCAGCCGTTCCATCCTTGCCCTGCTGGAGGCGGGCAAGCTGTCTGCCGCCGGCGCGATGACCAACCGCCCGCATTGGCGGGATTTCGCGGGCGCCTTCGGAGCGCTGGCGGAACGGGCCGATCTCGGCCTGCATCTGAACCTCACCTGCGCCGCGCCGCTCGGCGCGATGCCGAGGCTGGCGCCCGGCGGCGAATTCCCGAAACTGCGCGATCTGGCGCGGGCGAGTGTGACTTCGCCGGTCGCGCGTCGCGAGATCGAAGCCGAGATCGCGCGCCAGCTCGACGCCTTCGAGGACAGGCTGGGCCGTCCGCCCGATTTCGTCGACGGTCATCAGCATGTGCATGTGCTGCCCGGCGTGCGCCGCGCCGTGCTGGAAGCGGTGATGCGCCGCTATTCCGAAGGCCGTGTCTATCTTCGCGATCCAGCCGATTCGCCGGCGGCGATCCGTGCGCGCGGCGTCGCGGTCGGCAAGGCCCTGACCATCGCGGGGCTGGCGCTGGGCTTCCGCCGGGCGGCGCTGCGCCGCGGCATCCCCGTCAATCGCGGCTTCTCCGGCGTCGCCCCCTTCGATCCGGCGCGGGATTTCGGCGCCGATCTCCAGCGCTTCCTGGTGCGGCCGGGGCCGGCCCATCTGGTGATGTGCCATCCCGGCTTCGTCGACGACGAGCTGAAAGGTCTCGACCCCGTCGTCGCGACGCGGCCGATCGAGCATGCCGCGCTTGCCGCCTTCGAGCCGGCAGGGCTCACCATGGTGCGCTTCGCGCAGCTGCGCTGAGGCGCAATCGAAAATTTACCAGATTCTGACAGCGTCTCCGGCGATGCTCGCGCCCGGCCTTTGCCCTGATCGAGCCGCTTCGGGGATTGTCGGCGCAATGATGTGGTTCAAGCGAGCGGCCAAGGTCGAGTCCGCCGCGCAGGCGATCCCTGCGAAGCGCGGGTCCGGGCGTTCGCTCGGCAGCCGGATCGCCGCTGCGGCGGTCGCTATCGTCGCGGTCGCCATCCTGATCGTGGTGGTCGCGGCGGCGCGCTACAACGACACCAAGACGCGCGACGACCTCGATCAGAAGATGCAGGCGCTCGAGCTGATGGTGGTCAACGCCTCGCCCTCGCTGATCCTGTCGCGCGACACCAACACGCTGGGCTACATTCTCAATTCGCTGCGGCGCGACCCGGACTTCAAGGCGGGTTTCGTCGCCGACGATCTCTCGGCCCTGGCCAGCGCCGGTCGCAACGAGGAGGCGAGGCTCGCCTTCACGCCGCGCTCGCTCGCGGCCCAGCTCGGCAGAGAACCCTGGGACGTCATGCAGAAGGAGACCTCGTGGCAGGTCGAGGACAAGACCTCGATCACCCGGCTGCATGTCGTCAGGATCGGCGGTCATCAAAAGCAGATCGGTTATGTCGCGCTGCGCTTCGACAAGAGCCGGCTGCTCGCGCGCGTGGATTTCGAGCATCTCGTCACCGTCGGCTTCGGCATCCTGATCCTGCTGGTGCTGGGGCCGCTCCTCTGGTTCTCGCTGTCGCGGACGATGAGGCCGCTGAAGAGCATGACGGAAGCCATCGTCAGCATCTCGGACGGCCGGCTCGACACGCCGATCGATGCCCTGGGCCGCGGCGACGAGATCGGCTCCATCGCCCGGGCGCTCGGCATCCTCAAGCTGCGGCTGGCCGAACGCGCCACGCTGCAGGAGAAGCAGCACGTCACCGAGGCCGAGCGGCGCCGGCACCAGCAGAACGTCGATGAGGCGATTGCCTTGTTCCGGGGCGAGGTCGGTGTCGCCCTGGACGCCTTCAAGAGCAATGCCGACCGCATGAGCGAGGCTTCCGACGGCCTCGCCCGCACCGCGGCCGAATCGTCCGGCCGCGCCGCCCGCGCGGCGCAGAACGCCCATGGCGCCTCCGGCAACGTCGAGAGCGCGGCCCAGGCGGCCGAGGAGATGGGAGCCGCCATCCGCGAGGTCGAGTTCCAGGTGCGCCGCGTCCGCACCGAGATCGTCGAGGCGGCCTCGATCTCGCGTGATACTGCCGGCTCCGTCCGCGAGCTCGACGAGACAGCTCGCGCCATCGGCGAGGTCGTCAACCTGATCCGCGACATTGCCGCCCAGACCAACCTGCTCGCGCTGAACGCGACGATCGAGGCGGCGCGCGCCGGCGATGCCGGGCGCGGCTTCGCGGTGGTCGCTTCCGAGGTTAAGAGCCTCGCCTCCCAGACCGCGGCAGCGACCGACCGCATCGTCGCCCAGGTCGGCGCGATCCAGGGCGCGACCGGCCAGGTCGTCGGCTCGATCCAGAACATTGCGGAACGCATGAATGCGATCGAAAGCTTCGCCAACGCGGTCGCGGTCTCGATCGAGCAGCAGGCGATCGCAACCGGCGAGATCGCCAGCGGCGTCGCGATGGCCAGCTCCTCGGCGCTCTCCGTGTCGAGCGATCTCAGCGTGCTGGCCGACAGCGTTGAGGAAACCGGGCGCTCGGCGGAGGAGGTGCGCGGCGCGGCGGGAGAGGTGGCGGCCCAGGCGGTCAGGCTGCGCTCGACCGTGGACCAGTTCCTGCGCGGCGTCGCGGCCTGAGGGCTACGCGGCGCCCTTCGCAGCCGGAGCACAAAAAAACGGGGCCGCGAGGCCCCGTTTTCGTTCGTATCGTGATCGCTCAGGCTCAGGCCTTGGCGGCGTCGTACATCTCGGCGACGTAGTCCCAGTTCACCAGGCTCTCGAGGAAGGCCTTGAGATAGTCGGGACGACGGTTGCGGTAGTCGATGTAGTAGGAGTGCTCCCAGACGTCGACGCCGAGGATCGGGCTCGCGCCATGGACCAGCGGGCTCTCGCCGTTCGGGGTCTTGGATACCGCGAGCTTGCCGCCCTTGACCTCGAGCCAGGCCCAGCCCGAGCCGAACTGGCCGACGCCGGCGGCGACGAAGTCTTCCTTGAACTTGTCGACCGAGCCGAAGGAATCGACGATCGCCTTCTCCAGCGCGCCGGGGATCTTGCCGCCGCCATTGGGCTTCATCCACTTCCAGAAGTGGAGGTGGTTGTAGTGCTGGCCGGCATTGTTGAACACGGCCGGGTTCTTGCCATGCGAGGCCTTGACGATCTCCTCGAGCGACTTGCCCTCGAATTCCGTGCCCTTGATCGCGTTGTTGCCGTTGGTGACATAGGCGAGGTGGTGCTTGTCGTGATGGAACTCGAGCGTTTCCTTCGACATGAAGGGCTGGAGCGCATCATGGGCATAGGGCAGATCGGGAAGGGTAAAGGTCATTTGGCCTCTCCTTGGGGCTGGCAATAGCTTGAACTGAGAATGGCTTGCCGCCGGGCGGCCTGGGCCGGGTTCTCCTCCGGAGAGAAGCGCCCGCCATTCGCTTCGTTAGTTAAGCCTCCGCCGGCGCTCCGGCAACCGCTGTCCGGGGAGGACGCCAATGCACGGCGGAGCCGCGCCTCAATCTCGCCCGATTTCTCGCCCTATGCGGGAACACAAATTGAAACTCTCTCTTATTCAATACGTTACAATATAGGCGGACAGGACCGGCCAATCCGGCCGGCCTGGCGGGTTGCCAAGAATGCCTTCGAGCATGCTGCCGAGGACTCTCCTTTGATCACGATCTTCATTTTGCTGGGCCTCGGACTTCTTGGCGGCGGCATCGCGGCCATCGTCGACGGGCTGCCCTACATGGTCCTCGAGCGTGGCTTCACCAAGGTCATCATCGGCACGGTGCTGGCGAGCGGCGGCGTCCTGATGCTGGCGCTCGCCTGGGTGCTGATTGAAATCCGGCGGCTGAAGAAGACGATTGCGGGCGCCGCGACGGCGATGTCTGTGATCTCGACGGTCGCGAGCCCCGAAGCCCGGCGCGAGCCCGTGCCGCAAGCCGGGCTGGCAGGTGCCGGCGTCGGTGCGCTGGCCGGCGCAGGCGCGACGCTGACCGGCGTCCAGGCGCTCGAAGCCTCCGCTTCGCCGGAATGGGCAGAGGAGCCGGCCGAGCCCGTAAGGGCCGCCCCCGAGCCCGGCCTTGGCCGCGCGCTCGCAGAGCCGGCGGAGCCGGCCGCTCCCGAGCAGCCGGAGGCCGCCCGCGACGCCGGGGCGCTTCCTGATTTCCTGCCGCACCGCACCGTTGAAGCCGATGACGAGCCCGAGGCCCTGCCAGTTCCCGAGGACGCCGACGCCGAGCCGGAGCTCAAACTCGCGGCCGAGCCCGAGGCCGAAGCGGCGCCGCAGGCAACCACCCTGGCACAAGCCGCCCTGGCCGATGAGCCCGGGGCGGAGCCATTCCCTGCGGCCGTGGAGGAGCAGGCGCAGGCCGAGGACATCGAGCAGGTCGAGGCTGAGGCCGAAGCCGACCGGCCGGTTTCCGTTACGCCCGGCCCCGCCGACATCGAGGACCCCTTCGCGCCGGCGGCGGTCGACCCGGCCGCGCGCACGACGGACGAATTCGGCCTGCTGCGCGAGAGCCTTGCGGGCCTGCGGCTCGATCCGGCGCCGGTCTCCGGCCGCATCGAGCCGACCTTCGGCGAGACTGGGCTGGGCCAGAAGCGCGACGAGGAGCGCGATGGTGAGAAGCCCGCGGACAATCTGTCGCTCGCGGACAGTTGGATGGAGCCGGCCTGGGAGCGGCGCATGCCGACCTTCGGCGAGCCGGAGCCGGAGCCGGATGAGCCCGGATCGCCGGATGCTCTCCGGCCCGGAGAGCCCGAGGTGGGCCTGCCTGAGACCGCAGGCGAGCCCATCTCTGTGGAACCCGACGTCCCGCGTCCGACTGCACCGGCGCCCGAGCTGCTCTGGCCGAAGCTCGACATGCCGGCGCAGGAGCTGCGCCCCTGGCCGCCGCAATCGCGCGAGGCCGAGGCCTTCGATCCGCAGCCACCGGCGGCTGCGCCCGAGGACAAGCAGGTTGCTTCCGCGGACGACTTCGCCTCCGTCGCTCCCGATGTCGAGTCCGATGCCGATGCGGCGCCGAAGGCCGACGCCCCTGAAGCAGCAACCGCACCCGAGCCCGCTTCGCCGGCTGCCTCCAACGAAGGCGTCGTCGGCGCCTATCAGGTTGGCGAGGCGCATTTCACCATCTATGCCGATGGCTCGATCCAGGCGCGCACGCCCGATGGCGACTACAGCTTCGCCTCGATGGACGAGCTCAAGGTCTACCTTGCCAGCGAGAAGAGCCGGCTCGGTGTGTGAGCGAGCGCAACCGTCGCGCCCGCTCCACCGTCATTGCGAGCGCAGCGAAGCAATCCAGTAGGGCGTAGAGCTCTGCCGCCCGTGTTGCTTCGCGGCGCGGATCAGCCGGTGCCGGCCTCGGGCCAGCCTTCGCCGGCGGCCTGGATGGCGAAGGCATAGGCGAGCGCCGTCTCCTTCAACGAGTCGAAGCGGCCGGCCGAGCCGCCATGGCCGGCCTCCATGTTGGTGTGCAGCAGCACCGGGCCACCGCCGGTCATGGTCGCGCGCAGGCGCGCCACCCATTTCGCCGGCTCCCAATAGGTCACGCGCGGATCGGTCAGCCCGCCCATCGCCAGGATCGGCGGATAGGTCTGCGCCTTGACGTTGTCATAGGGCGAATAGCTGCGGATCATCTCGAAGGCGGCGAGATCGCGGATTGGATCGCCCCATTCCGGCCATTCCGGCGGCGTCAGCGGGAGGGTGTCGTCGAGGATCGTGTTCAGCACGTCGACGAAGGGCACTTCCGCGACGATGCCGGCGAACAGCTCCGGCGCCATGTTCGCGACCGCGCCCATCAGCATGCCGCCGGCGCTGCCGCCCTCGGCCACGATCCGGCCACGCGCCGTGAAGCCGGCATCGGCCAAAGCCTCGGCCGCGGCGATGAAGTCGGTAAAGGTGTTGGTCTTCTTCTCGCGCTTGCCGTCGAGATACCAGCGCCGGCCCTTGTCGGTGCCGCCGCGGACATGGGCGATGGCATAGACGAAGCCGCGATCGACCAGGCTGAGCGGCCTTGTCCGGAACGAAGCCGACATCGCCGAGCCATAGGAGCCATAGCCGTAGAGCAGGCAGGGCGCCGAGCCGTCGAGGGCCATGTCGGCCCGGTGCAGGATCGAGATCGGGACCTGCTCGCCATCCTTCGCCGTCGCGAAGATGCGCCGCACACGATAGGCCTCCGGATCGTGGCCGGAGGGCACCTCCTGCCGCTTCAGCAGCGCGCGCTCGCCCGTCGCCATGTCGTAGTCATAGGTCTCGGCCGGGCGCGCCATCGAGGCGTAGATGAAGCGCAGGATGTCGGTCTCGAACTCGTAGCCGGCATCGAGGCCCAGCCCATAGGACTCCTCGTCGAAGGCGATGCTGCTTTCGCTTCCCGTCGCCAGATCGCGGATGACGATGCGCGGCAGCCCGTCCTCGCGCTCCAGCCGGATCAGCCGGCCCTTGAGGCAAAGATGGCTCAGGATCAGCCGCCCCTGCCTGTGCGGGATCAGGTCCCGCCAATGCGCGGGCGAGGGATCGGCGACCGGCGCGGTGACGATTTTGAAGTCCTCGGCGCCGTCGGCATTGGTCAGGATCAGCAGATCGTCGCCATGATGTTCGACATCGTATTGCCGGCCGATCTCGCGCGGCGCGATCGTAACGGGGGCTTTATCCGGTGCCGCGAGATCGACCACGCGGATCTCGGAGGTTTCGTGGTCGCTGATCGAGATCAGAAGGAAGCGGCCGGATTGCGTTTCGTCGATATCGACGAACATGCCGGCATCGGCCTCGTCATGCAGCAGCGTGTCCTGGTCCGGCGCCTCGCCGAGCCGGTGCCTGAAGACCTTCGAAGGGCGATGGTCGGCATCGACCCCGACATAGAAGAACGAGGCGCTGTCGGCGGCCCAGACAATGTCGCCGGTCGTATCGGGGATCAGGTCGCCCAGATCCTCGCCGCGAGTGAGATCGCGGACCCGGATCGTATGCAGCTCGGAGCCGGCCTCGTCGGCGCTCCAGCCGAGCAGGCGGTGGTCGGGGCTATGGGCGGTGTCGCCGAGATCGAAGAAATCCTTGCCCCGCGCCAGCGCGTCGGCGTCGAGCATGATCTGTTCGCGCCGGGCGCCGGCCGTCTTCTTTCGGGGGTTGCTTTCCGTTGCGGCAGGCTCGTCGGAGCGCGGCTTGCGGCAGATCAGCGGATGCTCGCCGCCCTTGCGGTAGCGTGAATAGTAAAGGAACGGCCCGTCCGGCTGCGGAACGCTGGAGTCGTCTTCCTTGATCCGGCCGCGCATTTCCTTGACGAGATTGCGCTGCAATTCCCGCGTCGGCGCCATCAGTGCCTTGCAATAGCCATTCTCCGCTTCGAGATAGGTGCGGATATCGGCCGGGAGCACATCGGGATCACGCAGCACATCCTTCCAGTTCGACGCGCGAAGCCAGTCATAGTCGTCGCGAAGCTCCGTGCCATGGACCTGTGTCCTCTTGGTGCGGATCTCGGCACGCGGCGGCGAAGGCTTGCGCTGCTGCGGCGTCTTTGCGCCGGAAACGGGATTTGAGCGCATCGACGACGTCTCCACCTTGCAATCCGCAGACTGGTAGAGAGCACGCTCCCGGCTGGCAAGACCGGCGCCGGACTGGCAGATGCAGCTTTGCCCGCCGGCCGGTTACCATGTTTATTTCCCGGAGACTGAATATTTCGTCTAAGCGATGTATTCGCGCTGCATCTTCACTTGCGGAGATGCTGCGGTTCGACTACACGATCAGAAATGACTCGCTGGCGTTGTGTCTGAGTCGATAGTGCTGGCGACTCTCAGTAAGGGTCGCGCAAGGCAATGTCGCGTAAGATGCGTTCGACGATGGTCGTTTTTCAGAAGCATCTCTCAAGGAGTGGGCCATCATGGCAGAAAACGAAGGATCGGATTTCATCGAGCTGACTGCGGATATTGTTTCTGCCTATGTCTCGAACAATTCGGTTCCCGCCGCCGATCTGCCCGCGCTGATCGGGGAGGTGCACTCCGCGCTGAGCCGCGTGATCAGCGGCGCGGCGCCGGTGGCACCGGCGGAGGCGCCGAAGCCGGCGATCCCGGTCAAGAAGTCGATCACGGCCGACTATCTGATCTGTCTCGAGGACGGCAAGAAGTTCAAGTCGCTCAAGCGCCATCTGCGCACGCAGTACAACATGTCGCCGGAGCAGTATCGCGAGAAGTGGGGCCTGCCGCCTGACTACCCGATGGTCGCGCCGAACTATGCCGAGGCGCGCTCGCAGCTGGCGAAGAAGATGGGCCTGGGCCAGCAGCGCCGCAAGCGCCGCTGAGACAGGTGGAGCCCCCCGAGCGGGCTGTCCACGCACATGAAAAAGGCCGCCGCATCCCGGCGGCCTTTTTTATGCGGGTTTTCGGATCATGGACCGCAGGAGCGAGGGTTCGCGACGACACCGTCCCGCGGATGCCGGCAGTACTCCGGCTCGGCCGCTCCTGACTCGCGCTGACGGGGATAAGCTGCGGCGTGCTGCCGCTTGCCTTGATATAGGAATATTTTCATGCATCCATGATCGCCGCGTGGCCGTCGCCCATGCGGTCGAACTGGAACGTATCATGAACATGCTAAATCGTGAAACTGTCGATCCCGTGTCCCCTGCCGCGCTGGTGCGGCTGGCCGAGGTCGCCGTCGCGGCGATCTCCCATGTCCCCTGCGCCAGCCTGCGCGGGCCGCAGCGCGGCCGGCGGCCGATCGCGCGGGCGCGGCAGACGGCAATGTATCTCGCCCATGTCGCCTTCGGCCTGACCCTGACCCGCGTCGGCATTTGCTTCGGACGGGACCGCACGACCGTCCGCCATGCCTGCGCCCTGATCGAGGATCGTCGCGACGACCCCGCGCTTGAACTCGGGCTTTCCGCGCTGGAGGCCGGGCTGGTCGCGCTGACGGGCCGCCTCAATGCCGCAGTTGGCAGCGAGGTGCGGCCGTGAGCCGGGCGGGAGAGGGGCAGGGGGCCCGCGCGCGACTGTTGCGCCATCTGGCGCAAGCGGGCGCCTTCGGTTGCCCGTCGCCGCTGGGCTGCGGGCGGGTCGCGCTCTATCGCAGCAGCGGCGGCACCACGCTCGGCGCCGGCTATGCCGCCCCCGAACTGGTCGAGGCGCTGGTCGCGGAGGGGCTGGCGGCCTGGAGCGGCGAAGGCGCGGCGCGGCGGCTTGTGGCGGCCGAACCCGAGGGTGGGGCAGGGCGGCCAAGGGCCGAGGCCGTCATCGATGTCGAGGGCCGGATGCAGCCTGTGACGCTGGACGAGCGCGAGAGCCCGCTGCTCTGGCTGCATCGTCGGCCGGGCAAGGATGGCCGACCTCAGATCTCCGCCGAGGAATTTGCGGCGGGAGAGCGCTTCCGCGCCGATCTCACCCGCGCGCGGATGATGCCGCGCATGACGATGAACTGGGACGCCTCGCTCGCGCCCGATGATCGCGGGGCCGGCGGGCGCGATCCGGCCAGCGCCTCGGATGCGCAGCTCGCCGCGCGCCAGCGGGTCCGGCTGGCCTGCGACCGGCTCGGCCCCGACCTCTCGGGCCTCGCCATCGATGTCTGCGGCTTCCTCAAGGGGCTCGACCTTGTCGAGTGCGAGCGCGGCTGGCCGGCCCGCTCGGCCAAGGTCGTGCTGCGTCTCGCGCTCAAGGCGCTGGCGGCGCATTACGGCATCGCGACGCCGGCGCCAGCCTCGAGAGCCCGCGCCTCGGTCTGGCATGGCGAGAATGCGCGCCCGGGCATCATGCCGGGGCTGACGGGGTGAGGCGATGTTTCTGGTTTGCCGGGTTCCGCCTGGATAGCCCGGCCGGCGCTCAGGCGGCGGCGCTGCGGGCGTCGGATTTGATGCGCTCGATCATCGAGCGCACGCCGTTGGAGCGCTGCGGCGTCAGATGCGCGGCGAGGCCGAGCTTCTCGTAGATCGCGAAGGCGTCGGTCTTGAGAATGTCCGCGGCGGTGCGGCCGGAATAGATCGCCAGCGCCAGCGCCACCAGCCCGCGCACGATATGGGCGTCGCTGTCGCCGCTGAAATGCAGCCGGGTCTGCGGGCCCGGGCCGCCGTCGTTGCGGGACACGAGCCACACCTGGCTGGCGCAGCCGCGCACCTTGTTGGCGTCGTTATGCGCGTCCTCGGGCAGCGGCTCCAGTTCCTTGCCGAGCTCGATCAGGTAGCGATAACGGTCGTCCCACTCGTCGAGCAGGTCGAAATTGCCGATGATCTCGTCGAGGCCCGTGCTCATGTCCTGCCCGTCGCGGCAGTTGCGTGGCCGTCGGCTCGCGCATTGCCCTGTTGCATGGCCAGCGTCTTCGGCGCCTTGCACGGCCGCGTCAAGCACGCAGGTGGGCCGCGGGCCGTGGCACGTCAGCGCGCCGGCGCTGCGATCCCGCGCTGCCCTGCGTCGCTGCGGCCAGCGGCGGCCGCTGCCGTCAGGGCGAGCACGCGCTGGCGTGTCTCGGGGTCGAGCCCGGCTAGGATCTGCGCCGCTTCGCGCGCGGCCATGGTGGCGCCCGAAACGGCGCGGATGCCGGAGAGGGCGGTCTGCGGATCGACCTGCGCAGCCACCTGGGCCGCGGCGCTGATCGTCGCTACGGCTGCGCCATCCTCCGTCCTGTCCCCCAGGACGGGTGAGTTCAGCGTGATCACGCCGATCACCGCCAGGCTTCGCAGGATATAGGCCATCTCTGTCCCCACTCCGAAAATTGGCGCTGTCGCACCCCATTCCTGCGGCGATCCTAGGCAGGATGCGGAAAAATCGCGTGATTCCGGAAGCTCAAAGGCGCTGGCCGATCTTCAGTTTCCGTTCACCCTGCTTCCCGACAACCAGACCCGGCCGGCAGGGGGTAATATGGCATATAAGTCGTTATTTTTGCTGTGAAATCTGCGCTGAGGCCGAGCCTTCGGCGGTTTTCGCATGGCTCTGCCTTAAGCCCCGCTTAAACCGCCCGGGCCGAAATTGCCCTCAAGCGGGCACGGTGGCCCAAACGAGTTAGGCGTAGCATTGCTCATGAAGATGCAGGCGGTCAGGACGCAGGTGGCGGCGATGGTGCACGCATCGGTGCTGGCGGATTCGCTCGAGCGCATGCGCCATGAGCGCTTCATCCTGACCCGCCTTCTGGTCGGCGCCGTCGCGCTCGGTCTCGCCCCGGCCTATCTCGCCTGGCGCGGTACCCTCGGCGCCCTCGAGACTGCGGTGATCGTGGCGGCGGCGCTGCCGCTGCTGGCGGTGGTGGTGCTGTCGCGCACCGGCGGGCTCGACACCGCGCAGGGAATGTCGGCTTCGGCCCTTGCTCTCTTCATCGGCGCGCTTTCCGGCATGACCGGCGGCGCCTCATCCCCGATCCTGTTCTGGCTCGCGGCGGTGCCGGCGGAGGCGATCCTCTCCGGCTCGCGCTCCCATGTCGTCCGCGCCGGCGCGATTGCAGCCGTCACCCTCATCGCCGTGATCGCGCTCGATCGTCTCGGCCTCTTCGCCGGCCAGATGCCCTGGTGGGACGGCTTGATGCCGCTCCTCGTCTTCGTCGCGATCCTGCAGGCGATGGCGGTCGCCGCCGCCATCCTGCATCGCCGGGCCGACGAGATGCGCGAGCACCGCGCCGCCGACCGGCGTGCCCGGCTGCTGCTCGACCATGTCGGCGATCTCGTGACCTGGCACGATGCCGGCGGCGCCGTGATCTTCGCCAACGAGGCCGCCCGGACGCTCGCCGGCGCCGAACCGAGCGAACTGCACGGGCGCGGCCTGTTCGAGCGCGTCCATGTCGCCGACCGCCCACTCTTCCTCAAGGCGCTGAGCGATGCCGCCCATGGCGCCGGCCACGCCACTGCCTGCTTCCGCACGCTCTTCGTCCCGCAGAGCGGCAGCGAGAAGTCGTTCCCAGTTTCGCTCTGGCTCGAGATGCAGGCCCATCGCGTCGAGACAGCCGGCCCGCAGGATGGTGCCGCCGTCGTCTGCGTGATGCGCGACATCACCGCCCGCAAGGCCCGGGAGGACGAGCGCGAGCGCGGCCATGCCGAGGCGGTGGAGGCGAGCGACGTCAAGGGGCGTTTCCTGGCGACCGTCAGCCATGAGCTGCGCACGCCGCTGAACGCGATCATCGGCTTCTCCGAGATGCTGGCAGGGGAGGAACAGCGCTGGCTCGATGCCGGCAAGCGGCTCGAATATGCCCGCATCATCCACAGCTCGGGCCATCACCTGCTCGATGTCGTCAACACGCTGCTCGACATCTCCAAGATCGAGAGCGGCACGATGACGATCGACCAGGAGCCGGTCGACCTCGCCGAGATGGCGCAGGATTGCTGCGCGCTGATGGCGCTGCGGGCGCAGGGCGGCGAGATCGAGCTCGACCGCGTCGTCGGGCCGGACCTCCCGCCGGTGCTGGCCGACCGCCGCGCCCTCAAGCAGGTGATGCTCAACCTGCTCTCCAACGCCATCAAGTTCACGCCGGCGCAGGGCCGCGTCGTGCTCGCCATCGTGCGCGACGGCGACATGATCGACCTCTCTGTCTCCGATACCGGCATCGGCATCGCCGCCAATGACCTCCCGCGCCTCGGCGACCCCTTCTTCCAGGCCAAGGGTTCCTATGACCGCGCCTATGAGGGCACCGGCCTCGGCCTTTCCGTGGTGCGCGGCCTCGTCGGCTTGCATGGCGGGCGCCTCTCGATCGAGAGTGCGCCGGGCGTTGGCACCCGTGTCGCCGTCCGGCTGCCGGTCGCGGGCTTCGCGGATGCCGCCCAGCCGGCCAAGATCGCCACCTTCGCGCGCGCGCCGCGCCGCGGCTTCGAAACCAAGGCGCCATACCGCCTTACCGCCTGAGCATGAGCTGACCGCATGTCCACCATCGCCGCCCGCGCCCATCACGGCGCTTCGCTCTCCGCACCGGTCCGGCGCGCCGCGCCGAAGCCGCGCCGCAAGACAAGCTGGCTCGGCCGGATCGCCCGCACCGCTCTGCACAGGCCGGGTCGGGCCCTCGTTCTGCTGGTCTTCGCCAGCGTCTCGGCCGTCATCCTCGCGAACGCGCTGTTCTTCCAGAAGGCGCGCCATCCGGCGCCGATGGTCGCAGCGCCCGCGCAGCCTGCTCCGGCCCGTGCCGTCGAGCGTCGCGTCGAGCAGCCGGCTGTGATGGCCGAGCCCGTCGCGCCCGCAATCGGCACCCAGGCGCCGGCCTTCGGGGCTCCGCTGCCGCCGGTGCGGCCGAGCGACCTGCCGCAGCAGGCACGCGAATCGGCCGTGCGCCCGCCGGCCGCCGTGACCAATGTACCGCGCACCGCCGCCGCCCCGGCGCCTGCGCCCGTCGAGGCCCGCAGGGCCGCGCCCGCCCGCGACCCGATTGCCGACCTGATCAATGGCGACATGCGCCCCCCGGGCGAGATTCGCGGCGTCGCCCAGGCGCGCTCGAACGCGCCGCGCCGCAGCGCCGAGAACTAAGCGGGGCAAGCCGCATCGATGGCGCGCCTCACCGCTGAATTCTGGGTCTCCGCCTATCTCCGGCAGGCCGCGCATGACGGCCTCGTCGCGGTGCTGAGACGCCGGGGGGCGGCCGAGGCCGGCGCCATCTTCGTCAAGCTCGACCGCCTCGATGGAACGGCCGCCCTCTACGGGCCGGCGCCGCAATCGCTCGCGCAGGATGACGGCATCCGCCGCTTCCAGCTCCTGCTCGACAGCGATCCCGGCAGTGTCGAGGAGCGGGTCGAGCGCGAGCGGCGCTTCGATTCCGACCTTTGGCTGGTCGAGATCGAGAACCGGCAGGGCGACCCGAGGCTTGAGCTGGCCCAGGAGTAGCCTTGTAGCGGCCGGCGGCTTAGCCCTGCTCGCGCTTCTGCTGCAGCTTGCGCAGCACTTCGCCGGCGCTGATCGCGCTCTCCGGCCGCGCCGGGCCGAGGCGTGCGGGCGTGCCGCTCGGGTCCATCGCCGGCTGGTGCTGGCCCTTGCGGGCGGACGCCTGCAGCCTTGTCCCGCTGACCTGCATGACGAGCCGTAGCGCCACCGCCGGGCGCACCGCGCGCATCAGCGCCACAACGGCATAGATCCGCTCGACCGAGCGGGCGGCGTCGTCGCCGAGCCGGATCAGGAAGCGCGTCGCCTCCTCGACGCTGGCGCCGGCAGCCGTCAGGGCCAGCGCGGCGAGGTCCCGTGAGGCGTCGGTCTCGATCGCCCGCGCCAGGGCCGGCCCGCCGCCGAGATGGCCTGCCAGCGCGTCGAAGGCACTGGCAGGCTCCTCCGCCGCCAGGGCGAGCCAGTTGCCGAAGATGTCGCCCGAGACCGGCTCGCGCCGCTCGGAGGGGCTCAGCGAATCAAGCGCCGCCAGCGAGTCGAGGATGGCGAGGCGCCGCTCCGGCCCGGCTGCGAGGAAGAGCGGTGCGAGCTCGACATTGGGAACGTCGCGGCGCGACAGCAACGGCTGGGCATAGGCCGCATCCGCCCTGCCTCGCGCCAGCAGCAGGTCGAGCGCCGCCCGGGGCAAGGCGATGGCCGTGTTGGCCATCAGCGCGAAATCGATGGCCCTGTCGTCGCGCTCGGTGAGCATCAGGATCACGGTGTCCGTCAGGTCCGGCCGCGCCGGGAGGGCGCCGGCGAGCCTGCCGTCTGGGTGGCCGGCGAACGTCTCGAGCTCCGACGGGCTCAGCGGCAGGCCGTGGCGCAGCAGCGCCGCGAGGACCGCGCCGCCACGCGCCCGCAGGGTTTCCAGGGCGACAGGCGGTGCGTGGCGCCAGCCGGCGAGCTTTCGTGCGAGGCTGATCGCGGAGGGCTCGTCGGCTCCGGGGACGAGGGCCGCCGCCATCTCGCCGAAGGCGGCGAGGTCGTCCGGCGCCGGATGCGGCGTCGACATCAGCAGATCCGCCTTCACCCGCAGCGAAACCTGGCCGAGATCGAGCCCGCCGTCGCGTGCGAGGCGGGCGAGTTGTGCGAGTTCGGCTGAAATTCGCGACGGCATGGCGGGCTCGGGCGGTAATCGGACACGGAGACGGGCGATTCTTGGCGTCCGTGCAGGATAATCCCCGAGGCTTTAAGGCAGCGTTAACCATGTCCGGGCCTGATGCGAGCCGGAGAGTGCTCTCCCACGACCGCAACCCAGGCGCCAAGACATGGAGGCGCATCATGGCCGTCGTCATCCCCCTCGCGCCGCGGCTGCGTGCGCAGGCTTCAGAGGCTCCGGCTGCCCCGCGGCAGGAGCCGGCAATGATCCTGTTTTTCACCGGCGTTCGCTACGAGCGCGAGCCCGAGCCGGCTGCGCCAGAACCGACGGGCCGGCGCAGGCGGCGCATCGTGGCTACGGTGGCGGCCGGCGCGCCGAAGCGGCCTAAGAAGGCGACGATCTCCAGGCAGCCGGCGTGAGCGAGTGCCCTGCCGACAACGGGCGCGCCCTGTCCCGGCGCAGCCGCCGGCTGGCCGCGCTCCTGATCGGGCTCGGGGTGAGTGCCTGCACGAGCACGGGCGATCTCGGCCGGCCGCGACAGGACTACTGGAGTCAGGTCGTCGCGCCGCAGGCCGGCTTCTGGTCGGCCACCGCGCGCGGCGAGGCCGCCTCGCATTTCCGCTTGACCGACGATGAGGAGCAGCTGCGCGACCGCGCCTGGCGTTTCATCATGCCGGCCCATGAGCGCAGCGTCTTCCAGAGGCAGGTGTCGGATCTGGCCCATCACCGGATACTGCCGGCGCAGGCGCAATCCGGCGCCGTCTCCGACTACTTCAATGCGCTGACCTCCGGCTCCTTCTCGTCGCAGGCCTCGCGCTATAACCGTCTGGCCGAGGATGTGAATGCCGACCGGCTGCTGATCGGCCCCTTCCGCGCCAATGCGATGCGGGTCGTCGCCGCTGACCGGGTGCGGATGCGCACTGCCGAGGGCTCGCCCCATGTGCCATCGACGCAGATCGAGCCGGCCCAGGCCCGCGTGATCGAGAACGAGGGACTGATCCTCTGGGTCTGCGAGCGCATCAATTTCAGGCTCGAGAGCTACCGCTACGCGCTCGCCAACCTCGTCGTCGAGATGCCGTCGCGCGAGGGCATCCGCGCCGAGCGCGCCATCATGGCGCTCGAGGCCGAGGCCGGCCCGCTCTGCAAGATGCAGCTGATCGGCACCTTCGGAGGGGAGGGGGGCAGGCCCCCGGTGGTCTACAAGGGCTGAGCCCGTTTCCGATCGGGCTGAAACGCATTAGCCATCATCGCGAGGAGCGTCAGCGACGAAGCAATCCAAGGGCCGCAGGGCTCTGCGCCCCCTGGATTGCTTCGCTTACGCTCGCAATGACGGGAATTGATACGACCTCATGGATCATGCCTAATCAGCCATGCCGCAGGCGACGCCTGTCGCCAGCGCCTCGGCGTCGGCCTTGTCGGAGGGCTGCCGCATCAGCACGCGCGCCACGATCAGCCCCTGGTCGGTATCTGAAACCACCCGCAGCTCGCGCGCCGCCTCGCCCTCTTCGTCGCGTGCGATCCGCTCGTCGCGCTGCTCCTCTGTCATCACCACGAACTCGACGACCCCGCGGATCGCGGCGCGGTCGGTGATCGCGTAGATCACGCCGCCGCCGCTGCGATGCAGGGTCAGCCCGAGCGGCAAAGTGCCGGTGTGGGCGACGACGCGCATCGGCCCGGCCGCGAGATCGTAGCTGCAGATGGCCGTTACCGTCGCCGGATCGGCCTCGCGTGGCAGGGGCAGGCTGCGCCCGTCGCCGACGGATGCGATCAGCTCGGCCCGGCCGCCCGTCCCCAGCGCGCGATAGGCGTGGTTGGCATCGCTGAGGGAGAGGACCGGGATCAGCAGGATCGTCACGATATGGACGATGCCTGCGAGCACCAGCCCGGCGGCGGTGGCGAGCAGCAGCCGGCGGATGCCGGCGGCGATCCGTGCGCCGAGATCGCGCGGCCTCGCCGCGGCGCCTTTCGCGGAATCGCGTCCGGCCGCGTTCATTGGCAGTCGAGGCGCTGGATGCGCGGCAGGCTCTCCGGCCGCGTCTCGCCGGCCTGGGTCGCGATCGGCGTGTCGTAGAGCCGCAATCGCAGCTGGAGGCGCCCGCTCGTCGGCAGGGGCAGCCAGTTGCCGGCCTGCGGCCAGGAGGCAGCGGCGATGCGCAGCGAGCCGTCCTCGTCACGCAACACCTCGGCATCGGTGAAGCCGCTGCGGTCGAGCGGCAGGCGGAAGGCCCGCCCGTCGGCGTCGGTGACGCTCAGCGTCCAGCCGCGCGTGGTCGGCGTCACCCCGGACAGGAGATAGCGGCAGCGGCCGTCGAGCAGCGAGCCCTGGTCGTCGCGCTCGGCGACCAGCTCGAGTCCCTCGCCGGCGCCGAGCGGCAGATGCACGCCGCGGGCGAGCCAGGCGCGCATATAGGGGTCGATGTCGCGCCCGCCGCTGCGCGGCCAGGCCTGCCAGGGCCCGATCTCGACCTTGCCGAGGAAGGGGCGGCCGGCCACGGCGAGATGGGCCGAGGCCAGGCCGAGCCCGGCGCCGAGCGCGATCACATAGGCGAGGTGGAAGACGCGCACGGTCCTGCTTTCAAAACCGGCCCGTCGATGGTGGCCGGCGGCGCGAGTTGAACCAGCGCGAGCGGGCGCGTCAACGGATTCGCGACTGCGCGCCGGCCGAAACCTCGCGGATGCCGACCTGCAGGCGCGGCCCAGCGGCGCGTGCAGGCTCGATCGTCTTGAACATCGCGCCGACGGCCGAGAGCACCTCGAAGGACTGGCGCGGCATATGTCCGGCGCCCGGCCCGGAGGTCGCGGTGGCGGCGGCCGGCGCCGGCGCCCTGGCGACGGCCGGGGCCTTCGGATCCGGCGGCGCGACGCCCGGGATCGGCTTCAGCTCCAGCCCCTGGTGGGCGAACTGCATGATCTCCTTGAAGGTCATTGCCGGCAGGGAGCCGCCGGTCATGTTGTTGGTCTCGGAGGAATCGTCGTTGCCGAACCAGACCGCCCCGACGAGGTTGCCGGAATAGCCGACATACCAGGCGTCCTTGTAGCCGTTGGTCGTGCCGGTCTTGCCGGCGGTGACGACGCCTTCCAGCGCGGCACGACGGGCAGTGCCCTCGGTCGGCACCTTGGCCAGCATGAAGTTCATGTCCTGCGCGACCTGCGTGCTCAGGACTTGGGCCGCCGGCTCGTCGCGATCGTGCCGATAGATCGAGTCCCCTTGCGAATTATGGATCTCCAGCGCGGCATAAGGCTTGGCGCGCTTGCCGCCATTGGCGAGGACGGCGTAGCCGGCGGCCATGTCGATCACCGTCACCTCGGCGGCGCCGATCGGCAGCGAGACCGTGTCGTTCAGCGGTGTGGTCAGCCCCATCGCCCGGCTTGTCTCGATGATCTTCATCCGGCCGATGCGGGCGGCGCGCGCGACATGGGTCTCGCCCGTCGCCTGTCCCATCGCGATCGACATCTGTACCGGGATCGTGTTGATCGACTTCGCCAGCGCCACCGTCAGCGGCATCGAGCCGGAGAAGGACCGCCCGTAATTGTTGGGGCACCAGTTGCCGATGCAGACCGGGCGGTCCGTGACCGTGGTGTTCGGCTTGTAGAGCCCCGCCTGGAGCGCTGCCGCATAGACAAAGGGCTTGAACGACGAACCGGGCTGCCTGAGGCTTGCCGTCGCGCGGTTGAACTGGCTCGCACCGTAGTCGCGACCGCCGACGATGGCGCGCACCGCCCCGTCCGTATCCATCACCACCGTCGCGGCCTGCTTGGCGCGATAGGCCGGCCCGTGCTGGCGCAGGATCGACTCGACCGTCTCGTCGGCCCGCTCCTGGATTGCGGGGTCGTGCGGGGTCTTGACGGTCAAGACGCGGTCGGGGCCGATCTTGCCGTCATCCGCCAGCCGCCGGATCTCGTCGAATGCCCAGTCGAGATAATAGTCGGGACTCGAATCGCGACGCCTGTCGACCGGGGTTGCCGGGTTGCGCTTGGCGCTGTCGACCTGGCCGGCCGTCATGAAGCCGGCATCGACCATCGCGTTCAGCACGTCGTTGGCGCGCGAGCGCGCCGCCGGCAGGTTGACATGCGGCGCGAATTTGGACGGCGCCTTGAACAGGCCGGCCAGCATCGCGGCCTCGCCGAGGCTGATGTCCCGCACCGACTTGCCGAAATAGTAATCCGCCGCCGCAGCCACGCCGAAGGTGCCGCCGCCCATATAGGCGCGGTCGAGGTAGAGCTTCAGGATCTCGTTCTTGGTGAGCCGCTGCTCCAGCCACAGCGCCAGAAAAGCTTCCTTGATCTTGCGGTCGAGCGAGCGCTCATTGGTCAGGAACAGGTTCTTGGCGAGCTGCTGCGTCAGCGACGAGCCGCCCTGGACGACGCCGGAGGCGCGCGCATTCACGGTCAGCGCCCGGAACGTGCCGATGACGTCGATGCCGAAATGGTCGTAGAAGCGCCGGTCCTCGGTGGCGAGAACCGCCTTGAGCAGATGGTCGGGCATCTCCTCCAGGCTCAGCGAGTCGTCGTGGCGGGCGCCCCGATGGCCGAGCTCGACGCCGTAGCGATCGAGGAAGGTGACGGCGAAGACCTGGTGCCTGAGCGCGTCCTCGCGCCCTTCCTGGAAGGAGGGGATGGCGAAGGTCAGCATCACCAGGGCGCCGACGATGCCGATGTTCAGCCCTTCGCTGGCGAACTCGGCCGCGACCCTCTGGCCGCCGGACAGGGTCAGCCGGTCGGAGAAGCTGCGGATGCGCTCATAGCCATCGCCTGCCCGCCGCGCCGCGCCCCACAGCCCGGCATCGACCCATGAATCGACCGCAAGCGCGAAGCGCTTCAGTCGGGTCGTCCAGCCTGCCTTCCTGAATTCCATTACAACTCCGGAATTCCGTCGCGAGCTGCCGTGACGCACGGCCGCGACATCGTCCTGCCGCGCCCGGGCCGCCTCGGCACCATAATCCAGCCCCTGCCGGGATAGATACTGCTTCCTGCCACAAGGTTAAGTGGGCTGGATCACATTCTTGCGGATGAGCAGGTTACGGGCCAGCGCGTCCGTGCCGTTTCGGGACGGACTGTGCTGCGGTTGCCACCGTTTCGCCGCCCTTCCATCCAAATTCCGGGCAGAGCATAAGGCCGCATGACCAGCGACCGAAAAACCGACGAGCCATTCTGGCGCACGACCCCGCTCGAGGCGATGGACCGCGAGCAGTGGGAGTCGCTCTGCGACGGCTGCGGCCGCTGCTGCCTCGTCAAGCTCGAGGACGAGGATACCGGCAGGATCCTCGCCACCGACATCGGCTGCCGCCTCTTCGATGCCGGCACCTGCCGCTGCAAGGACTATGCGAACCGCTCCGTCCAGGTGCCGGACTGCGTGACGCTGACGCCGCACGACGTGCGCACGCTGCCCTGGCTGCCGCCAACCTGCGCCTATCGGCTGGTCGCGGAGGGGCGGGACCTGCCCTGGTGGCACCCGCTCGTCTCGGGCGATCCGGATACGGTGGTCGCGGCGGGCGTTTCCGTGCGCGGCCGCGTATACGGCAACGAGGACGAGGTGCCCGACGACGACGTTCCCGACAGGATCGTCAACTGGCCCCTGCGCTGGCCGAAGAAGGCGCGGGCGCCGCGGCGCTGAGATGGATGCCAGCCGGCGGGCAGGCTTGTCTCGGACGACCTCAATCCTTACTCTTACCAGTAAGAGTAAGGAGGATCGCCATGCGCATCACGTCGAAGGGGCAGGTGACGATTCCGGCTGACATCCGGGAGCGGGCGGGATTGCTGCCCCATACCGAGGTGGCGTTCGCGTTCGACGGCAAGGTCGTCAGCATCGTCCGGGCCAAGGCCGGCAAGAAGGCCGGACGTGGGGCGCGCTTCGTCGCGCATCTGCGCGGGCGTGGCGATGTCGCCATGAGCACCGAAGACATCATGGCGCTGACCCGCGAGACCGAATGAGCGCCATACTGGTCGACAGCAATGTCCTTCTCGATGTGATGACGGAAGACCCGCACTGGTTTGCGTGGTCCGCGCAGGCGCTCGAACAGGCGGCCGACAGCGCTCGCCTCGTCATCAATCCGGTCATCTATGCGGAGGTTTCGGTCCGCTATTCGCGCATCGAGGATCTCGATGCCGCCTTGCCGAAAGAGATGATCGAACGGGAGGAGGTTCCCTATGCGGCCGCCTTCCTCGCCGGAAAGTCCTTCCTGTCCTATCGGCGGCGTGGCGGCGCAAAACTCTCGCCGCTGCCAGATTTCTTCATCGGAGCTCATGCGGCAGTGGCTGGCTACCGCCTGATGACGCGCGATGCGACGCGCTACCGAAGCTATTTTCCGACGGTTCAGCTGATCACGCCGGAGTAGATTGCAGTTGCCCGGAGGGTCGAGCGCGATCTGCGGCCATCATCCCCCGGCTCATTGATTGTTCATCCGCTTTTCGGCATGACCGCACCGTCCCTGCCGTCGGTGCCCGGGCGCGATGGGTGCTGCGCGGAAACTTTTGGATCGCCTCGGCGTTGCTGCGCCGGGCTGAATGAAGAGGTTTGAGTGATGGCTGGCGGGAAATGGGTCTACACCTTCGGCGACGGCAAGGCCGAAGGTGAGGCGGGCATGAAGAACCTGCTCGGCGGCAAGGGCGCGAACCTGGCCGAGATGAGCAATCTGGGCCTGCCGGTGCCGCCCGGCTTCACCATCACGACCGAGGTCTGCTCCGCCTATTACGACAATGACAGGCAGTTTCCGGCCGAGCTCGACGCGCAGGTCGAGGCCGCGCTCGCCGGCATGGCGAAGCTGACCGGAAAGACCTTCGGCGATCCGGCCAATCCGCTGCTGGTTTCTGTCCGTTCCGGCGCTCGCGCCTCGATGCCGGGCATGATGGACACCGTCCTCAATCTCGGCCTGAACGACGAAACGGTCGAGGCGGTGGCGAAGGCCTCGGGCGACGCCCGCTTCGCCTGGGACAGCTATCGCCGCTTCATCACGATGTATTCCAACGTCGTGCTCGATGTTGACCACGGCCATTTCGAGGAGGCGCTCGAGGACTACAAGGAGCGCAAGGGCTACAACCTCGACACCGATCTCGGCGCCGAGGACTGGAAGGCGCTGGTCGCCAAATACAAGGCGATCGTCGCCAAGGAACTCGGCAGCGACTTCCCGCAGGACCCGCAGGCGCAGCTTTGGGGCGCGGTCGGTGCGGTCTTCTCCTCCTGGATGAACGCACGCGCGATCAAGTATCGCGAGCTCAACGACATTCCGGCCGCCTGGGGCACGGCGGTCAACGTCCAGTCGATGGTGTTCGGCAATATGGGCGACACCTCGGCGACTGGCGTCGCCTTCACCCGCAACCCATCGACCGGCGAGAATGCGCTCTATGGCGAGTTCCTGATCAACGCGCAGGGCGAGGACGTGGTCGCCGGCATCCGCACGCCGCAGGACATCACCGAGGCCGCCCGCAAGGAGGCCGGCTCGACCAAGCCCTCGATGGAGAACGAGATGCCGGAGGCCTATGCGGAGCTCGTCCGCATCTACGGCATCCTCGAGAAGCATTACCGCGACATGCAGGACATGGAGTTCACCATCCAGGAGGGCAAGCTCTGGATGCTGCAGACCCGGTCCGGCAAGCGCACCGCCAAGGCGGCGCTGCGCATCGCCGTCGAACTGGCGCAGGAAGGCCTGATCACGCAGGACGAGGCGGTCGGCCGGATCGAGCCCGGTGCGCTCGACCAGCTTTTGCACCCGATGATCGACCCCAAGGCCGAGCGCCGCGTGCTGACGACCGGCCTGCCGGCTTCGCCCGGCGCCGCCGCAGGCGAGATCGTCTTCAATTCCGATGCCGCCGAAGCCGCGAAGAAGGCCGGCCGCAAGGTCATTCTCGTCCGCGTCGAGACCTCGCCCGAGGACATCCACGGCATGCATGCCGCGGAAGGCATCCTGACCACGCGCGGCGGCATGACCTCGCATGCGGCCGTGGTTGCGCGCGGAATGGGCAAGCCCTGCGTCTCGGGCGCCGGCCAGATCCGCGTCGACTATGCCAAGGGCACGCTCACCGTCGGCCAGACCACGCTCAAGGCCGGTGACATCCTCACCATCGACGGCGCCAACGGCCAGGTGCTGCTCGGCGAGGTCAAGATGCAGAAGCCCGAGCTCTCCGGCGAGTTCGCCACGTTGATGGGCTGGGCCGACAAGGTCCGCCGTCTCAAGATCCGCGCCAATGCCGAGACGCCGGAAGATGCCCGCACCGCCCGCGAATTCGGTGCCGAGGGCATCGGGCTCTCCCGCACCGAGCACATGTTTTTCGAGGAAGGGCGCATCCAGGCGGTGCGCGAGATGATCCTCGCCCAGGACGACAAGGGGCGTCGCGCGGCGCTGGCCAAGCTCCTGCCGGTGCAGCGCCAGGACTTCGTCCAGCTCTTCACCATCATGCAGGGTCTGCCGGTGACGATCCGCCTGCTCGATCCGCCGCTGCACGAGTTCCTGCCGCATGGCGAGGCCGAGATCGCCGCCGTCGCCGGCGCGCTCGGCGTCACGCCCGAGGCGCTGAAGCACCGCGCCGCCGAGTTGCACGAGTTCAACCCGATGCTCGGCTTCCGCGGCTGCCGCCTCGCCGTGGCCTATCCCGAGATCGCCGAGATGCAGGCCCGCGCCATCTTCGAGGCGGCGGTGATCGCCGCGAAGGAGACCGGCAAGGCGGTCATCCCCGAGGTGATGGTGCCGCTGGTGATGGGCGTGCCCGAGTTCGACCTCGTCAAGGCCCGGATCGACGCGATGGCCAAGGAGGTCATCGCCGAGAGCAAGGTCGAGCTCAGTTATCAGGTCGGCACCATGATCGAATTGCCGCGCGCCTGCCTGCGGGCGGAGGAGATCGCGGAAAGCGCCGAGTTCTTCTCCTTCGGCACCAACGACCTGACGCAGACCACGCTCGGCATCAGCCGCGACGACGCCGCCTCCTTCCTCGGCGCCTATACGAGCAAGGGCATCCTCGCCGCCGACCCCTTCGTCACCATCGACCAGGAGGGCGTCGGCGAATTGGTGAAGCTCGCGGCCGAGCGCGGCCGCAAGGCGCGTCCCGACATCAAGCTCGGCATCTGCGGCGAGCATGGCGGCGACCCGGCCTCGATCGGCTTCTGCGAGAGCGTCGGACTCGACTATGTCTCCTGCTCGCCCTTCCGCGTGCCGATCGCGCGGCTGGCGGCGGCGCAGGCTGCGCTGGGCGCGGTGAAGGCCAAGGAAGGCTGAGCGGGGCAGGGGGCCGGCTTTGGATCAATCGATCCAGAGGCCGCGCTTGCGGTGCCAGTCCTCGATCGACTCCTCGGGATAGCCGTCGAAGCGCTGGTCGCGGTCGCCGATCGCCGGCTCGACCCAGTTCGCCTTGAAGCGCAGCAGGATATGCGTCTTCTCCGGCGGAACCGGCAGGTCGCTGTCGATAGCCGCGGCGAAGGGGTGGACGAGGTCGGGCCAGCGCGGATCGAAGAGCCAGAGCGCCGTTCCGCAATGCGTGCAGAAGCGTCGCTCGCCGGAGGAGATCTCGCAGTTTCCGTCGTCGTCGACGATCTCGGCCCGGAACAGCCCGAGCGCGCTCTCGCCCTCGATGTCCAGCGTCCGGGCGTCGCCGGAGAGGTTGATCGCGAAGCCGCCGCCGCCCGCGGTCTTCCGGCAGATCGAGCAATAGCAGAGCTGGTACGGCACGGGCGCATGGCTCTCGAGCCTGAAGCTGACCTTGCCGCAGCGGCACGAGCCTGCGAGTTTCATCGGCATCGCCGTTCTCCTGTTGCGCCGTCCATTCATGCGACAACAGGGCCCGCGGAGCCGGGTTCCAGCCCCTCGCTGGACCCTCATTGCATTTCGTGCTAGTTCCACCCATGTAAGACGAGATGCGGCCGGGTTCTGGCCAATCCTCCGCGCGGGTTCACCCGGTCGGCGGGCACGAATCAGATCCACCACACATCGACTACAAGGCCATGGCAGGCGTCCGCGCGTCGCGTCGTGTCTTCACCACATACGCGGATCTGAAACGTAAGGATTGCCTTCATGAACAAGGGCACCGTCAAGTGGTTCAACACCACCAAGGGCTATGGCTTCATCACCCCTGAGAACGGCGGACAGGACATCTTCGTCCACATCAGCGCCGTCGAGCGCGCCGGCCTGCGTGAGCTGGTCGAGGGTCAGGTCGTTTCCTACGAGCTGATCGCCGATCGCAAGACCGGCAAGTCCTCGGCCGGCAACCTCGCCGTCGCCTGAGGCTGGCCGCCAGGGCATCGGATGGATCCGATGCCGATACACTGAGACGGATCGACATTCGGCGTCCGCCAGGACGCGTGTCCCTCTGTCGATCGGGCCGGCGCCTTGTGTGCCCGCCCGGTTTTCAACGCACCATCAAGACACCTTCCGGCGCTGTGGCTTAGCGGTTCGCCGGCAGGGAAGAGCAAAAATTCAAGGCCGGGCGCAATCCGGCGGCACAGCCGATACCCACATGTGCCCCTTGCGTCGCGGCGTCCGGAAAGACCTGTTTTGACTCAATTTACCGACCTCGGCCTGGCCGAGCAGCTTCTCAAGGCGCTCGCCTCCGAAGGTTACACCACGCCCACGCCGATCCAGGCGCAGGCTATCCCTCCGATTCTCAAGGGCCGTGACCTGCTTGGCGCCGCCCAGACCGGCACGGGCAAGACGGCGGCGTTCTCGCTGCCGCTGCTGCACCGCATGCTCAACAATCCGCGCCGGCTGCAGCCGCGTTCGGTGCGCGCGCTGATCCTCTCGCCGACCCGCGAACTCGCCGCGCAGATCGAGACCTCGATTCGCACCTACGCGCAGTTCACCACGGTCAAGTCGACGGTGATCTTCGGCGGCGTGCCCGTCGGCAAGCAGATCCGCGCGCTCGGCCAGCAGGTCGACATTCTCGTCGCGACCCCGGGCCGCCTGCTCGACCTCGTCGACCAGCGCGCCGTGTCGCTGCGCGAGATCGAGTTCCTCGTCCTCGACGAGGCCGACCAGATGCTCGACCTCGGCTTCATCCATGCGCTGCGCCGGATCGCCACCCTGATCCCGAAGGAGCGCCAGACGCTGCTGTTCTCGGCGACCATGCCGAAGCCGATCCGCGACATCGCCTCCGCCTATCTCAGCGATCCGGTCGAGGTTTCGGTCGCGCCCGTCGCGACCACCGCCGAGAAGATCGACCAGCGCGTGATCCACACGACGCCCGGCGACAAGCCTGCCTTGCTGGCGAAGACGCTGAGCGTTCCCGAGATGGAGCGCGCCATCGTCTTCACCCGCACCAAGCACGGCGCCGACAAGGTCGTCCGCCAGCTTGAGGTGTCAGGCATCAAGGCGGCCGCGATCCATGGCAACAAGAGCCAGGGCCAGCGCGAGCGGGCTCTGGGCGCCTTCCGCGACGGCGAGCTGCGCATTCTCGTCGCCACCGACATCGCCGCCCGTGGCATCGATGTCGACGGCATCAGCCATGTCGTGAACTTCGACCTGCCGAACGTGCCCGAGACCTATGTCCACCGCATCGGCCGCACCGCGCGCGCCGGCGCTTCGGGCCTGGCCATCGCCTTCTGCACGCCGGAGGAGCGGGGCGATCTCGCCGCTATCGAGAAGCTGACCCGCGTCGCCATCACGCCCATGGGCGAGGTGCCGTATTGGGACGGCCGCACGCCGAAGAAGCCGCCGCAGAACCAGGGCCGCGGCGGACGCGGCCAGCAGGGCGGCGGCGGCCGCGACCAGGGCCGTCCGCAGGGCGACCGCCAGGGCAGGCCGCAAGGTCAGCGCCAGGCCAAGCCCGGCAATGGTGGTGGCCAGCGCCCCGACGCAGGCCGTCATGACGCTCCGCGCCAGGACCGCCAGCCGCGTTCCGATGTGCAGGGCCAGCGAAAAGAAGGTGGTACTGCCAAGGAAGGACTTGGCGGCGTCGCGTTCTTGCAGCAAAGAACACAGCAACCACGCACCAACGGCGCCCGGCGGCGCGCGAACTGACGCGCTAGCGAGCTGACAGCGGGCAGGGTCGATCCTCGCGATCGACCCGTTCCCAGCGCCAAAGGGCACACGAAGGACGACAGTATGGCAAAAGAAGAACTGCTCGAATTCGACGGTACGGTGGTCGAAGTGCTGCCGGACGGCAATTACCGGGTGAAGCTCGACAACGAGCATGTGATCCTGGCCTATGCGGCCGGCAAGATGAAGAAGAACCGCATCCGTACGATCGCGGGCGACCGCGTGGTCGTCGAGATGTCGCCCTACGATCTCGATCGTGGCCGCATCAACTTCCGCCAGAAGACCGCAGGCCCCGCGCCGGGCGGCCCTCCGCGCAACCAGAACTTCCGCCGGCGCTGATCACAGCATGCGGTTCACGCGCGCCGAGCTGGTTTTCATCGCGCTCGGCGCCGGCCTCGGCGCCATCGTCTCGGCCGCCGTCACGGCAGGCTGGATCGCGCCTTCTGCGAGCTTTCCTCCCTTCGTCCTCGTGCTGCTGGGGCTCGGCCTGTCCGAGATTTTGGCCGGCTTCGCGCTCGGCCGCTCTCCCGGCAGCCTGATCGCCATGCCCGCGCGCATCCTGGCCTTCGCGCTGGGCGTCGGGGTGCTGGCGCTGCTGCAGGGCGGGCTGGCGTAGGGACGTCTCGACCACGACGGCGACCCCACGAAAAAACCCCGGCGTAAGCCGGGGTGTAAGTGGTCTTTTCCGTAGTCAAAGGGTTCGAACGTCGAACCTAGTAGCCAGCCCTCTGCCAGTGCTGAGAGCCTGGGCTCACCAGAACCTTGCGATGGCGGGTTTTGTATCCGGCAGGAATGGTCTCGTGCACGACCCGCGTCGGCTGCACCATCACCCTGCGCTGCCGTTCCGTGTAGACGGCGGGAATGACCTTGTACTCGACCCTGGCCGGCGCCGATTCGACGACGCGCTGGCGGAAGCCGTATTGCGGCTCGTCATAGACCCAGCATCCGGTCGTGCGGCCAAAGGCATCGGTGGTGACTTCCCAGCGCTGGCCGCCGGGCGAGATCAGCACCTTTTCCTGGATCGAATAGTATTGACCCTCGACCTGGACCGGGATCTTCCGGGCCGGCTGGATCATCACCTTCTCGGTGACGTAGTCGTAGCGTGCCGGCACGACCCGACGCCGGGTCTGCGCCTTCCGCACCAGCCTGGTTTCCGTGACCGTGCCGTAGACGGGCGGGGTCTCGACCAGATTGTAGCAGGCGGCGCCCTGGCAGCCATCGGCCTGCGCAGTCGTGGCGCCGAGAAGCAGCGCCGCCGAGAAGGCGGATGCCGTGAAAGCCGAGATGGTGAGAACCTTGCGCGTCATGCCGACAACCTGCCCCGCCAAACCTTGCGCGACGCTGGCGTCGCTTGTTGACGCCAGAAGGCCGGGAACCAGAGGTGAACGCAAGGTAAACGCTAAAACAAGGTAAAATTAACCAAGGTGCTCCACGGGCCCGCGTTCACGCAGCTTGCCGGTACGTGAAGCTGAAAGATCGAATGCCGCGGAGTTTCGGATCGTCAGCGCGCGCCGTCTGGGCCAGACGGACGTTTTCTGACCAAAAATGGGTGCCGAGCCGCCTCCGGTTATCGATCTCGATGCCAGAAAAATCCTGTGATCGGCAATATCCAACTTAGATGTCGAACTTGAAGACTGATGCTGACGCAGAGATCGCTCTTCTCGATCGTGCAATCGGCGCCTTCCGTCTCTGGCGAATGCTGTTGCGCCCGCCTGGGCAGGCGCCTAACAATCGACCGGCCGAACAACGTTTTCGGCTGAGGTCCGGCGGATCGCGGACCTTTTCTGCGGGGAGGCTAACGAACTCGGAGGAGACATCGATGACTCGACGTATTCGCTTCGCGTTGCCCTATGCCTTACTGGCCTCATGCGTCCTGTCCGGCTCGGCGGGCGCCCAAGCTCCGAGCGGAACGCCCGGACTCACCAGCACCGCCGTCATGGCCGGCCGTGACCTGACCTGGGACATGGCCTTCCTGCCCGACGGCACGATGTTCTTCACCGAGAAGTGCCGCGGCCTCTCGGCAAGGCTGCCGTCCGGCGCGGTCAACGCCCTGCTCGGCATGAAGGATTCCAAGGGCTATGCCGACACCGCGTCCGACCTCTTCTGCAGCGGTCAGGCGGGGATGAACGGCGTGGCGATCGACCCCGACTTCGCGACCAACCGCTTCATCTACGTCTACTCGGCCTCGAACCTGACGGCGCCGGGAAGCAACCGGGTGCTGCGGCTCACCGTCAGTCCCGATCTGACCAAGGTCTCGAACCGGCAGGATATCGTCGCCGACATCGCCTATAAGCCGGCGCCCAGCAACCATCCCTTCGGCGATCCGGGCGCGCATAATGGCGGGCGCCTCCGCTTCGGCCCCGCGGACGGATTCCTTTACGTCACGACGGGCGATACCCATAACGGCGAGGTGCCGCAAAGCCCGACCCGTATCGGCGGAAAGGTGCTGCGCATCGACCGGGACGGCAAGGCCGCGGCCGGCAACAACCCGCCGCAGGGCTTCGATGCGCGCATCTTCACCTACGGGCATCGCAACCCGCAGGGCATCTGTTTCCGTCCGGGCAGCAACCAGCCCTACACGGCCGAGAACGGTCCCTGGCACAGCGACGAGGTGACGGCGCTGACCGCCGGCGGCAATGCCGGCTGGGATCCGCGTCCGAATGTCGGCGGGCGCGCCGACTGCCCCGACAATTATTGCGGCTACTCGCCGAACCAGATGGGCGCGGTCGATCCGAAGGAGCGCTCCGCCTTCATGCCGATGACCGACACCAAGACCTATCCCAACGCCATGAAGCCGGCCTGGAACAACGAGCAGCTCTCGCAGGGCATGTCGTCATGCGCGTTCCTGAACGGCTCACAGTGGAAGGACTGGAACGGCCGGATGGTGGTGACGTTCATGGGCATTGGCATCCACGGCACGCCGGTCGGCAACCGCCTCGACATTCTCGACATCGCGCCGGACGGCGCGTCCGCCAAGCGCAGCACGGTGTCCTTGCCGATGCCGGCGGGGCGCTTCCGCTCCGTCGTGCAGGCGCCGGACGGCAGCATGTACGTCGCCACCGACCAGGGCGACGTCTACCAGCTCAAGCCCAACTGAGCTGATCGGCAGCCGCGCCTGCCATAGCGGCGGCGCGGCTGACCGGTTCTTCGGCTGTTTCGACCGGGTTCCGCGATTCCGTCCGACCCGGATCTCGCGCATGATGGAAATCCTGCCCATGGTTGAGCTTCGACACCTCGGCATAGCCCTTTTTGCTGCGCTCCTGACATCTTCGCCCGCTTTCGCGAGTCCCGAACTGGCCAAGAGCAAGAACTGTGTCGCCTGCCATTCCGTCGAGCGGAAGATGATCGGGCCGGCCTACAAGGCGGTGGCCGAGCGCTACGGCAAGGATGAAGCCGCGATCAAGGTCCTGACCGAAAAGGTGGTGAAGGGTGGTGGCGGCAATTGGGGCCAGATGCCGATGCCTCCGCAGCCGACCGTCTCACCGGAGGAGGCGGAGACGCTGGTGAAGTGGATTATGTCGCAGCAATAGGGATCGGCGTTTCAATCCTGGCCGATCCTGCCCCGATCAGGTCTGCCCCGGCCGCAGCTTGTAGAAGACGTGCTGGCCGATCGTGTCCATCTTCTTCAGCTTCTTTGCCCAATAGGGCCGCACATATTGCGCGTGATAATGCGTCGAGGCGCCGACATCCGCCAGGTAGGTCGTGCCCTCGAAGACCTCGCGGGCGATGCGGACCGCGGCGCGCCAGGGGCCGGGCTCGGTGATGCGCAGCGACTTGCCTTCGCAGGTGAAGGTGAACTGGCAGGCGAGATAGCGGTGGCTGTTCTGGTAGACGACGCCGCAGACGCTGTCGGGATAGAGCCCGCTCTTGACGCGGTTGAGCACAACCTGCGCCACCGCGGCGCGGCCGTCTTCCGATTCCGAGCGCGCCTCGAAATAGACGGCTTCCGCCAGGCAGCGCTGCTGCTTGGCCATGTCGGCAGCGGCGATCAGCCCGGTATAGTGATCGCGCCCGCCCGGCTGAGCCTTGGCGACGCGGTGCTCCGACGAGGAAGGTGCCCCGGCGATGAGGCCGGAATCCTCCGCCGGCTCCAAGGGCGCGGGCACCAGCGTGGTCACGCTGTAGGAGACAGACGGCGTCGACGAGCCCTGCGCGATCGCAGGCAGGATGCCGGGCGTCGCGCCGTCGATCGTGCGCGGCACATTGCCATAGGGGTGCTCGGAACCGTTGGACGATCGCAGCGCATCGGGGGAGGAATCCGACACGGCCGGATCGGTGAGGCCCTGGTCTTCCGGCAGGGGCTCGAAGCCGACCGGCGGCCCGCTGATGTCGGCCTCGCGCATCGCCTCGAGCGAGAAGCCGCCCGAGATCAGGCCGGGCTGGGTGTCACCGAAGACGACGCGCTCGAGTTCGCGCGGGGCTTTCGCCGAGATGCTCGGCCGCAGGCGAGGAAGGGCATCGCCCTTCGCCTTGCGGTCGACCTTCGGGAAGTCGCCGGCGGAGCGCTTCATGTCCTCGCGCGGCTGGCGCGGATCGATCACCACGCGACGCTCCGGATCGTCGAAGGAGAGATGCGCCTGCCGGATCGCCGAGGAGAGGGAGAGCCCGGGCAGGCGGAAGGCGCTCGCCGCGACCAGCATCGAGGGGCCTTCCTCGAGTTCGGAAGCGAAGCCGGGCTCGGAACGCAGCAGGGCGGTGGAGGGCAGGGCGTCGAGGCTGAAGTTCTGGCCGGCGGAAGCGGTGAAGGAGACCAGCATCCCGACCGACAGCGCCCAGGGCGCGACCGTCGCCAGCGCCCATTTGAGGCCGACCGAACCGATGCGTCTCGTACGCCTGCGCAAACGCAAATGACTCAAACCCGCTCACCCGATCTGGAACATGCGGTGCAGCCCGCGCACGGACGGTGCGCATTCGCATGATTCCGTTATCGCCCCGGTAGGGTTGAGCGGTGGTTAACGCGGACGGGGGGAAACGTCGCCGGCTCGTCCGGCCGGCTCCTGCGGGGCTGGCCGGAAAAGTACACGGGCTATAACAGGAATGTGCGACGGGCGGTCATCATCCGCGTGGTCATTCCGGGTCTCCGCTGCGCCCGGAATGACCACGCGGGGAACAATGGCGGGCAGAGTCTTGAAGGTGTACGACGTAATTCCGGCCAGACTCGCTGGATGAAGGGCTGGCAAGGTTGGTGGGCCGCCGGCAACCAGCCTTTTCCATGCGAGCGCGTGATGCGCCATGCCACGAATTCGCGTTGTCGCAACAAAGCGATCGGCAGTAACGTGCAGGCACACGACCTAACATCAGGTTCCGGAGATTCGCCATGAGTGTCGCGCCGAGTTCCGCCCGGGGGCGCAGCTATGCTCCGGAACTGATCCTGGCCGCCGGCTGTGCCGTAGCGCTGATCACCTTCGGCCCGCGCGCCTCTGCCGGCCTGTTCCAGATCCCGATGACGGTCGAGTTCGGCTGGGGGCGCGACACTTTCGGCCTCGCCATCGCCATCCAGAACCTGCTCTGGGGCCTCGGCGCGCCCTTCGCCGGCGCCATCGCCGACCGCTACGGCACCGTGAAGGTGCTTTGCGTCGGCGCGCTGCTCTATGCGGCGGGGCTCGTCATGATGGCCTATGCCACGACCCCGCTGCAGCTCCATTTCGGCGCCGGCGTGCTGATCGGCTTCGGCCTCTCGGCCTGCTCCTTCAACCTCGTGCTCGCGGCGTTCGGCAAGCTGCTGCCGGAGCAGTGGCGGCCGATGGCCTTCGGCGCCGGTACGGCCGCCGGCTCCTTCGGCCAGTTCCTGTTTCCGCCGATCGGCAACATCCTGATCGATACGCTCGGCTGGCAGCAGGCGCTGGTGATATTCGCCTTCACGCTGCTGCCGGTGCTGCCGATCTCGATCCTGCTCTCGACGCGCAAGCTCGGCAGCGGCCTGCAGGCTGCCGCGAACCTGCCGAACCAGACGATTGCGCAGGCGCTGGGCGAGGCTTTCCGGCACCGCTCCTATGTCCTGCTCGTGCTCGGCTTCTTCACCTGCGGCTTCCAGCTCGCCTTCATCACCGTGCACATGCCGGCCTATCTCAAGGATATGGGCCTGCCCGCCTGGGTCGGTGGCTGGACGCTCGCCGTGATCGGCCTCGCCAATGCGGTCGGCTCGCTCTCCTCGGGCTGGCTCTCGACGCGCATGCCGAAGCGCCATCTGCTGGCCTGGATCTACCTCGGACGCGCCGTCGCGATCGCCGTCTTCATCATGCTGCCGCCGAGCCCGCTGACCGCGATTTCGTTCGGCATCGTCATCGGCCTGTTCTGGCTCTCGACCGTGCCGCCGACCTCGGCGCTGGTGATGCTGATGTTCGGCACGAAGTACATGGCGATGCTCTACGGCTTCGCCTTCTTCTCGCATCAAGTCGGCGGCTTCCTCGGCGTCTGGCTCGGCGGCCTGCTCTACGAGCAGATGGGCAGCTACCAGATCGTCTGGTGGCTCTCGGTCGCGCTTGGTGTCGTCTCGGCGCTGATCAACCTGCCGATCGTCGAGAAACCGGTCGAACGCACGGTGCCGCAGCCGGCGTGAGATCCGTCATGCTCGGGCTCGACCCGAGCATCTCCTCCACGGGATTCTCGGGACAAGCCCGAGAATGACGCCTGGTGCCGTGCCGGGTTAGGGTCTGTACCGTTCAGCCCAATACCGGAGATTGCCATGTCCACCTTCAAGGCCCTTGTCGCGACCAAGGGCGAGGCCGGCCCGGACCTCACCTTCACGGAGTTCGCCGAGAGCGAGCTCATGGAAGGCGACGTCACCGTCCGCGTCACGCATTCGACGGTGAACTACAAGGACGGCCTGGCCCTCACCGGCAAGGCGCCCGTGATCCGGCGCTGGCCGATGATCCCCGGTATCGACTTCGCCGGCCGTGTCGAAACCTCCGAGCACCCCGATTTCAAGCCGGGGGATCTCGTCATCCTCAACGGCTGGGGCACTGGCGAGACGCATCTCGGAGCCTATGCCCGGAAGAGTCGGGTCAAGGGCGACTGGCTGGTGCCGCTGCACGCCGGCCTGAACCCCGACGAGGCGATGGCGATCGGCACCGCTGGCTACACCGCCATGCTCTGCGTGCTGGCGCTGGAGAAGCACGGGCTGAAACCGGCCGACGGCCCGGTGGTCGTCACCGGCGCGGCCGGCGGTGTCGGCTCCGTCGCCGTGGCCCTGCTTGCGAAGGCAGGGTGGCATGTCATCGCCTCGACAGGGCGGCCTGAGGAGGCGGATTACCTCAAGGGCCTCGGCGCCGCCGAGATCATCGACCGCGCCGAACTCGCCGCGCCCGGCCGCCCGCTCGGCAAGGAGCGCTGGGCTGCCGGCGTCGACGCGGTCGGCTCGCACACGCTGGCCAACGTCCTCTCGATGACGCGCTATGGCGGCGCCATCACCGCATGCGGCCTCGCCCAGGGCATGGATCTGCCGAGTTCGGTCGCTCCCTTCATCCTGCGCGGCGTTTCGCTGCTCGGCATCGATTCGGTGATGTGCCCGAAGCCGCGCCGTCTGGAAGCCTGGGCGCGTCTAGCTAGCGACCTCGATCGCGAAAAGCTCGCCCTGATGACCACGACGATCCCGCTCGCGGACGTGGTCGAAACCGCCAGGGCGCTACTCGACGGCAAGGTGCGCGGGCGGGTCGTCGTCGAGATCGGGTGATCGGCTGGGCGCACTCAGGTGCATCCCCCAAAGTTGCCATTGATTAATGATACAACCCATGATTGCGTAACAGCGACGCGCAATCATGGGGGGAGCCATGGAAGCAACGAATCTGCTCGGCACCTTGGTGCTCGCGGGGCTGATGGGACTTGTCGGGCAGGGCGCGCGGACGATCGTGGGGCTGAAGAAGCTCCACGACGCCAACGCAACGCAGCCGCCGGGAACTCAGGACGGGTTCGTCGCCAGCCGAATGTTCGTCAGCCTGATGATCGGCTTCATCGCGGGCGTGCTGGCGGCGCTGGTTTTCGGCATCAGGGACCTGCTCGGCCCGGCCGGTTTCAGCCTCGAAACACTGCTCGGCCTGGCCGCGGCCGGCTACGCCGGGGCGGACTTCGTCGAAGGCTTCATGGAAAAGGCGCCATTCGCGGCGGCCCAGGCCGGCCCGGCGAGCGCTGCTGATGTAGCGGTCCCGCCCTGGCCGGCTCGCGCCGATGCCGTGGCCTCGCTGGCGGTGACGAGCCTCGCCGCCCAGCTCAGTTCGCAGGCATCGCAGCTCCAGGCTGCCGTCGAGTCCCTGAGAGCGCCGGCCGCGGGCAGCCCGCCGGACAGCGGCTGGGCATCGTTCGCCGCGTCGGGACGCACCGCGACGCTGACGCCGGAACTCGTGGCACGGCTCTTCGTGCCGGCGACCCCACGCGGCAACATCAGGACGCATCTGCCGAGCATCGTCGAGGGGTTGCGGGCCTGCGACCTCGCAGATCGCGAGATGCTGCTCATGGCGCTGGCAACGATACGCGCCGAAAGCGAAGCCTTCGTGCCCATCGACGAGTTCCAGAGTCGGTACAATACCGAAAGGGAGCCCTTCGACAGATACGATCCGGGGACAGAGAAGGGCAGGGAGCTCGGCAATATCGAGCCTGGTGACGGTGCACGCTTCAAGGGCCGGGGCTTCGTCCAACTGACAGGGCGGGACAACTACACCCGGATTGGAGGCCAGATCGGCGAGGACCTCGTTGGCCAGCCGGAACTCGCCAATGATTCGAGGATCGCCGGCCTCATCCTGGCGCAGTTCCTGGCGAACAACGAGGATACCATCCGCGTCGCGCTCGCGCAGGGGGATTTGAGGAGCGCGCGCCGCCGGGTGAATGGCGGCAGCCATGGCTTCGACCGGTTCAAGGATGCCTATGACAAGGGACTGAGAAACATCCCGGTGGATATCGAGATCTGAGCCCCTGTTACGCGGCAGAGCGGGCTCGCCCGGTCTCCCGTCGCGCAGCCCGTGCCGGGAAAGCTCGGCCCGCCCTGACCACCACGATCACCCGGTTCCCTCGAACAGCGCCCGCCGGCGCGCGAGTTCCGCGCCGCAGAAATCCATGAAGGCGCGGATGCGCGGCGCGTGGCGGATGTCGGGGTGGGTCAGGACCCAGAGCCCGGTCGAGAAATCCGGGTTGGGCGGAAGCAGCCGCATCAGGCTCGGCCGCTGATCGGCGATGAAGCAGGGCACCGGGCCGATGCCGAGACCCTGCTCGACCGCCTCCGCGATGCCGAGCACGGCGGAGCTCTTCAGCGCGATCCGCTCCGGCGCGACATGCTCGCGCACGAAGCGGGCCGCCTTCACATGGGAGAGCTGGTCGCCCAGCGCCACCCAGTCGCGCTTGTAGAGCAGCGTCGGGTCGATGATCTCCTCGGCGCTGACGCCGTCGTCCGTGCGGCCGTAGATGGCCCAGGCGATGTCGGCGATGCGCCGGCCGACCAGCGTCTCGCCCGGCGTGTCGCTCGCCCTGATCGCGATGTCGGCGTCGCGCTTCGACAGGTTGAGCGCCTGGTTGCCCATGACGATGTCGAGGCGGATCAGCGGGTGCGCCCGGCGGAAATCCGCAAAGATTGGCAGCAGGACGTTCTGGTGGAGCGTGTCGGTGGTGGTGATGCGCAACTCGCCCGACGGCGCGACATCCCGCCCGGCCAGCCGGCGCGAGAAGGCGGTGACGTCCTCATCCATGCGCGCCGCCAGCGCGGCCATCTCGACGCCCGCGGCGGTTGCGACATAGCCCGTCTTGCGCCGCTCGAAGAGCTGCTGGCCGACACACTCCTCGATCTGGCCGAGGCGGCGGAACACCGTGGAGTGGTTGACGCCGAGCGCCGCGGCGGCGCCCGTCAGCCCGTTATGGTCGGCGATCGCCTTGACCAGTCGGAAATCGTCCCAGGCGAGATTGGCGTGCATCGGCGGCGGCATCCTCGATCCGGCGAAGGCAAGCGGAAATCTTGCGCCGATGCAAGGCCGTTCATGCGTATCTCAGCGCGGGGCGGCGGCGCGGCGCAGCCGGTCGTTGATCGCTTCGCCGAGACCATGCTCGGGGATCGGAGCCACTGCGATGGAAGGCCGGGCCAGGGCGTCGAGCTTGCGCAGATGCCCGAACAGGTTGGTAGCGGCCTCGACCAGGTCGCCGCTCGGGCTGAGATTGAGCGCATGTGGGAAGTTCTGCGGTTCCGGCCCGAAGCCGAGCCAGCCCTCGCCGGGCCGCGGCGCTTCCGCATTCAGGCGGACCTGTGCCGCCGGCGCGTAATGCGAAGCGAGCAGGCCGGGCGAGATCGGCGCCATGCCGGCTTCGCCGGCAAGCACGAGCGTGCGACCGATCACGCCCTCGATCGCGCTGCGCGGCACGCCGCCAGGGCGCAGCAGGCGCGGCGCGCCGCCGAGGCAGGCGACGATCGTCGATTCGAGCCCGACCTCGGTCGGCCCGCCATCGAGAACCGCATCGATCCGCCCGTCAAGATCGGCCAGCGCATGTTCGGCGCTGGTGGCGCTGATCCGGCCGGAGCGGTTGGCGGAAGGGGCGGCGATCGGGCGCCCCACCGCCTCCAGCACGGCATGGGCGAGCGGGTGGGCGGGCACGCGCAGGGCGACGGAGGGCAAGCCGGCGCGGGCCAGCTCGCTGACTTCGCAGGCCGGCGCGGCCGGCACGACCAGCGTCAGCGGGCCCGGCCAGAAGGCCTTGGCGAGGGCCAGCGCATTGGCGTCGAACAGGCCCTGGCGGCGGGCGGCGGCGACATCGGGCAGATGGGAGATCAGCGGATTGAAGCTCGGCCGCTCCTTCGCCGCGTAAATCCCGGCGACGGCCGCACCTGAGGTCGCATCGGCGGCGAGGCCGTAGACCGTCTCCGTCGGCAGCGCGACGAGCCCGCCCAGCCGCAGCAACTCAGCGGCGCGCAGGATGCCCGCCGCATCGGCCGGAAGCCGCTCGGTGATGCGGCCCGCTTGCCGCCCGGCCGGATCTTGCTTCGGCAGTTCCTGACCCAACGCTCGTCTCCGAGGTCCGCCACCCCGGCGGCCTCGATTGACCGTGGATGGTTTACAACTAAACTAACTGCGGCGGCTACGAAGATCGCCCGCCGTTGGCACGTGGCATCGGGGATAGTTCCTCGCTACCATCGCGGCAACGTCTAAAGCGGTATCGGCCGATGCTGGCACGAAGGCCGGCGGGCAGGCTCGGCAGGCCTGAGAACCGCCGGGCGGACCGCCGCCAGGGAGAAACGAAGATGAGCTATCGCGCCCCGGTCGAGGATATTCTCGCCACGCTGCGCCATGTCGCGGGCCTCGAGCAGCTTGTCGCGGACGGCCTAGCGCCGGAGCTCGACGGCGGCGTGACCGAGGCCGTGCTCGACGAGGCGGCGAAGTTCGCGTCCGACGTCATCGCGCCGCTGAACCGCATCGGCGACCAGCATGGCTCGACCTTGAAGGACGGCGTCGTCACCACGCCGCCGGGCTGGAAGGCTGCCTACACCGCCTGGGCGGAAGGAGGCTGGAACGCGCTGCCGGCGCCCGAGGAGCATGGCGGCCAGGGGCTGCCGGCCTTGCTGCAATCCGCCTGCACCGAGATGTGGAACTCGGCCGCCTTCGCCTTCGCGCTCGGGCCGTTGCTCACCGTCGGCGCCATCGAGGCGCTGCATGCCCATGGCTCGGAGCATCTCAAGGAGACCTATCTCGCCAAGCTCGTCTCGGGCGAGTGGATGGGCACGATGAACCTGACCGAGCCGCAGGCCGGCTCGGATCTCAACGCGCTTCGCTCCAAGGCCGAGCGCGCGGCGGACGGCACCTACCGCATCACCGGCCAGAAGATCTTCATCACCTATGGCGAGCACGACCTGACCGAGAACATTGTGCATCTGGTGCTGGCCCGCCTGCCGGATGCTCCGGCCGGAACGCGCGGCATCTCGCTCTTCCTGGTGCCGAAATATCTCGTCAATGCCGACGGCTCGCTCGGCGCTCACAACGATCTGCGCTGCTCCGGTATCGAGCACAAGCTCGGCATCCATGCCTCGCCGACCTGCTCGATGGCCTTCGGCGACAAGGACGGCGCCATCGGCTGGCTGATCGGCGAGGAGAATCGTGGCCTCGCCTGCATGTTCACGATGATGAACAATGCCCGCCTCAACGTCGCCATCCAGGGCGTCGCCATTGCCGAGCGGGCCTATCAGCAGGCGCTCGGTTTTGCGCGCGAACGACGCCAGGGCGCGGCGCTCGATGCGCCGAAAGGCGCAGGCATGAGCCCGATCATCGTCCATCCTGACATCCGCCGCATGCTGATGGAGATGCGCGCCAAGACGCAAGCGGCGCGCGCCATCGCCTATCTCGTCGCCGCCGCGCTCGACCGTTCGCGCCGCGAGCCTGACGCCGAGAAGCGCAAGGCGGCGAGCGAGCGCTGCGCGATCCTAACCCCCATCGCCAAGGCCTATGCCACCGATATCGGCGTCGAGGTCGCCTCCACCGGGATCCAGGTCCATGGCGGCATGGGCTATATCGAGGAGACCGGCGCGGCCCAGCATCTCCGCGACGCCCGCATCGCGACGATCTACGAGGGCACCAACGGCATCCAGGCGATCGACCTCGTGCTGCGCAAACTGCCGCTCTCCGGCGGCGAGGCGGTGCTGGCGCTGATCGCCGAGATGCGCGCCGTGGTCGCCGAGCTGGAGGGAGCGAACGCGCCGGGCTTCGGCCGCAGCGCCGCCCGCCTCGGCGCCGCGGTGGATTCGCTCGAACGCGCCACCGAATGGATGCTGGGCAGCATAGGCACGCGCCAGGCCGAGGCGCTGGCCGGCGCGACGCCCTATCTCAAGCTCTTCGCCCTGGCCCAGGGCGGCACCAGCCTGGCGCGGAAAGCCTTGGCGAGCCGGGCCGAGGACAACGGCGCCGACGATGTCGCCACCGCCCGCTTCTTCGCCGAGATCCTGGCGACCGAGGCACCGGCGCTCGAACTGGCGATCACCGAGGGGGCAGGGGCGGTCGAGGATGCAGCCGCGGTCTTCGCGGCGTGAGTGCTGCGCCGCTCCGGTCAGGCACCCGCCGGCTTGCGGGCGCGGATATGCAGGAAGAGCGGCGCCATCAGCGTGTCGGCCAGATAGGGCTCGCGCGCGGCGGTCTCGGGATCGATCCGCGGCTCGGCCATGTGCTCGATCACGAGCCCGGCCGCAACGATGAAGGCGACCCATTCGCTCAGCGTCTTGTGGAAGACCGGCACGCGGAAGGGCGCGCTCGCCGCCCTCTCGTGCTCGGGCACGGCGCCGAAGCGCCAGACCTCGACCGCGCCGGCCGGGTCGCTGAAATATTCGCTGATGAGCAGCCCGGTGACGGTGCCGTCGCCCTCGCGGAGGACCTTGCGGTTCGGCGGGGCGAAGCAGGGATGCAGGATCGAGAACTGCAGGAAGCCGCCGGGCTTGAGCACGCGCGCCGCCTCCGCGATGCCGAGGTCCTGCCGGTGCATGTCCATCAGCGACATGAAGGCGGTGGCGAAGTCGAAGCTCTCGTCGGCGAAGGGCAGGGCGGTGCCGTCGCTTTCCAGATAGGTGATGCCGAGCGGCGCCTGTGCCTCCGCCTCGCGGCCATGGCGGATGAAGGTCGGCGCGATGTCGATGGCGGTGATCCGCGCGCCGCGCTCGGCGAGCTTGCGGGTGTTGCCGCCCTCGCCGCAGCCGATGTCGAGGCCTCGGAGACCGGCGATCGGCGGCAGGTTCGCCAGGAAGACGGGCGTGTTCAGCGCGTCGCGATAGAGGTCGTAGCCGGCGCGCGCATGTTGCGTCCAAGTCTCGGCATTGGCCTCCCAGCAGGCGGCGACATGCGTTCTGTCCATCGTCGGGCTCCTTCGCGCGGGGAGGGTGTCTATAGGGAAGCGCGCCGCGCCTGGCCAGCTCCGTCGAAAGCTTCATCGTGACCGTCGCTCCCGCGCTCGCCGGCCATATCTGCCTCGTCGCGGGCGCCTCGCGCGGGCTGGGGCGCGGCATCGCCAGGGCGCTCGGCGAGGCGGGCGCGACCGTCGTCGTCACCGGCCGCTCCAGCGAAGCCGGCCCCCGCACCGACCAGCGCGCCGAGACCTTCGAGGACACGGCCCGCGAGGTCGAGGCGGCGGGCGGAAAGGGCCATCCCTATCGCTGCGACCATACCAGCGAGCGCGAGGTCGATGCGCTGGTCGCCTGGTGCCTGCGCCGCTTCGGCCGGCTCGATTGCGTCGTCGATGCCGTCTGGGGCGGCAATGAGGGCTATGACGGCGAGCGCTATCCGGACGGCTCGGCCTACGGCACGCCGTTCTGGCGCAGGCCCGCGGCGCGGCTGGGCGAAAGCTTCGAGAGCGGCGTCTATGCGCAGCTGTTGCTGGCACGGGCCGTCGCCCCGGCGATGGTGCAGGCTCGCAAGGGGTTGCTCGTCACGGTCGCCTTCGATACGGCTAGCGGCTATCTCGGCGACGTCTTCTACGATCTCGCCAAGGCGGCGATGAACCGGCTGACGCTGGCGATGGCGGCCGAGTTTTCAACCTTCGGCGTCACCGCGCTCGGCCTCTCGCCCGGTCATGTCCTGACCGAGCGAGTCCGCGATGCCGGGCTGGCGGAGGCGACCACCGAGACGCCGCTCTATGCCGGGCGGGCGGTGGCGGCGCTCGCCGCCGATGCCGCGGTGGCGCGCCATGCCGGACAGGTGCTGCATGTCGCAGACCTCGCCCGCGCCTATGGCTTCACCGATGCCGACGGTAGCCGGCCCGGGTGCTACACCATCCCACGCTGATCGCCATGGCGGCGCCGGAACGCAGGGGCGTTTCATCGGTTTGACATGCCGGCGGGATGAGCGTTCCTGCCGCCTCCGATCCGCGGAACAGCGAGATTCGCGCCATGCTGACGATCCACGGCATTTGTCCCGATGCGCGCGACAAGCTCCGCCACACCGTGCTGCCGCCGGACGAACCCTTTCCGGCGGATGCCATCTGGATCGACCTGCTCAATCCGAGCCAGGAGGAGGACCGGCGCGTCGAGCGGCATCTCGGCGTCTCGATTCCGACCCGCGAGGAGATGCATGACCTCGAGCCCTCCGAGATCATCTACACCGAGAACGGCGCGCATTACCTGACGGCGCGGGTCATCTGCCAGTCCGAGACCATCGTGCCGAAGCTGGCCGACGTCACCTTCATCCTCACCGAAAAGGCGCTGGTGACGGTGCGCTACGATGAACCCGGCGCCTTCAACATCTTCCTCAACCGGGCAGCCAAGCCGGGCGGTTGCGGGCTGCTGCCTGAAGCGGTGCTCGACGGGCTGATCGAGGCGATCGTCGACCGCGCCGCTGAAGTGCTGCGCGGCGTCGGCGACAAGATCGACATGGCCTCGCGCCGCGTCTTCGCCGGCCGCGGGCAGGATGTCGAGCATGGCGGCGTCTACCAGGTCGTGATCCAGCGCATCGGCCAGCACGAGCACATCATCTCGAACGTGCGCGAGAGCATGGTCTCGATCGAGCGCGTGCTGCTCTTCCTCTCGGCGAACTATGCCCGGCCGAAGAAGGCGCAGAGCGGCTTTTCGGCCGAATGGCGCTCGGCGGTGCGCGACGTGCAGGCCATCGAGGAGCACGCCACCTTCCTGTCGAACAAGCTGCAGTTCATGCTCGATGCGACGCTGGGCCTGGTCTCGATCGAGCAGAACAAGATCATCAAGCTGTTCTCGGTCGTCTCGGTGGCGCTGATGCCGCCGACGCTGATCGCCTCGATTTACGGCATGAACTTCAAGACGATGCCGGAACTGGACTGGCAGTGGGGTTACCCGCTGGCGATCGGGCTGATGATCCTCTTCGCGGTGCTGCCCTACCTGTTCTTCCGCTGGAAGAAGTGGCTCTGAGCGTCGCGTGTCGTGATCACCACCTGAAGCAGGCCTCGATATTGTTGCCGTCGGGATCCAGGACGAAGGCGCCGTAATAATTGCCCGCGCCCTGGCGGGGCCCGGGCGGGCCATTGTCGCGACCGCCGGCCGAAAGCGCTGCTTCATGGAAGGCATCGACCATCGCCTCGTCCCTGGCGACGAAGGCGACATGCGTCTGGTTCAGCCCGGCGCGTGAGCCCGGCGCCCAATAGGACGGCCGGCTGATGCCGATCCAGAGATAGGGGATGCGCTCCTCCGCGCTCTTCCCGAACACGAACGATTCCGGGCCGTTATCGGCGGTCTGGAGGCCCAGCGCAGCCGCGACCGCGTCGTAGAAGCGACGGGCCTTCTGCAGGTCGGTGACGACGAAGCCGGTATGGTCGATCATGCCCGATCAATGCCGGGAAGGGGTGTCGGTTCCCGGCGCCGCCGTCGCTCAGCCCATCACCCGCGCCACGACCTTGTTCAGCGCCGCGCCGTCCCGCTCCAGCCAGCCGGGTACGGGCAGGTTCTTGGAGCGCAGGAATTCGGGATTGAACAGCTTCGACTGATAGCGCGTGCCGTAGTCGCAGAGGATCGTCACGATGGTGTGGCCGGGCCCCATCTCCTTCGCCATACGGATCGCGCCGGCGACATTGATGCCGGACGAGCCGCCGAGGCACAGCCCCTCATGCTCCAGCAGTTCGAAGACCAGCGGAACTGCCTCCTCGTCCGGAATCTGGAAGGAGACGTCGATCGGCGCATCCACCAGATTGGCCGTGATGCGCCCCTGGCCGATGCCCTCGGTGATCGAGGAACCCTCGGCCTTCAGCTCGCCGGTGGTGTAATAGGAATGCAGCGCGGCGCCGAGCGGGTCGGCGAGGCCGATCCGCACCTTCGGGTCGAAGCCCTTGAGCGCGATGCCGACGCCGGCGAGCGTGCCGCCGGTGCCGACCGCGCAGATGAAGCCGTCGACCTTGCCGTCCGTCTGCTGCCAGATCTCCGGTCCGGTGGTCTCGACATGGCCCTGGCGGTTGGCGACGTTGTCGAACTGGTTGGCCCAGATCGCGCCGTTGGGTTCCGTCTTCGCCAGTTCCTCGGCGAGGCGGCCCGAGACCTTCACATAGTTGTTCGGGTTGACGTAGCCGACCGCTGGAACCTCGACCAGCGTCGCGCCGGCGAGCCGCAGCATGTCCTTCTTTTCCTGGCTCTGCGTCTCGGGGATCACGATCACCGAACGGTAGCCCAGCGCATTGCCGACCAGCGCTATGCCGATGCCGGTATTGCCGGCCGTGCCCTCGACGATGACTCCGCCTGGCCGCAGCAGCCCGCGCTTCTCGGCGTCCCGGATGATGGCGAGCGCGGCGCGGTCCTTGACCGACTGGCCGGGGTTCATGAATTCGGCCTTGCCGAGGATGGTGCAGCCCGTCGCTTGCGAGGCACGCTTCAGCTTGATCAGGGGCGTGTTGCCGATTGCTTCGATGACGCCGTCGCGCATGCTCATGCCTCGATTTCCCTGTTTGCTCCCAACCTGATAGGCGAAAGCCGCAAGCAGGTCATCACCGGCGCGCCACCTCTCGCAAGGTTGGAAGCGGCGCGGTTCGCGGTGGCCCTGACGGAGAAGATTTCACCACGATGACCCTCGCCATGAATGAGATCCTTGTCGTGGCCCGGCTCGGCCAGCGCGGCGACGGCATCGCGCCGAGCGAGACCGGGGACGTCTTCGTGCCTTATGCGCTGCCCGGCGAAACCGTCCGCGTGGTGCGCGATGGCGAGCGCGGCCAGCTGGTCGAGATCATCACCCCCGCCGATTCGCGCATCGCCGCGATCTGCCCGCTCTTCACCCGCTGCGGCGGCTGCGCGGCCCAACACATGGCGCCCGGCCTCTACCGCGAATGGAAGCGCCGGCAGGTCGAGACGGCGCTGTCGCGCGCGGGCGTCACGGCACCGGTCGCCGAGATCGTCGACGGCCATGGCGCCGGGCGTCGCCGCGTCACCTTTCACGCCAGGCGCGAGGGGCCCGGCATGCTCGTCGGCTTCATGGTCGCGCGCAGCCATGATCTCATCGCGATCCCCGCCTGCCCGGTGCTGGCGCCGGGGCTCGCGCGCGCGCCGGCCGCGGCCCAGCTGATCGCCAACCGGCTCGGCGGCTCGAACAAGCCGCTCGACCTGCAGGTCACGGCCTCCGAGGCCGGGCTCGACATCGACATCCGCGGCCACGGCCCGGCCGGCGACAAGCTCCGCCTGTCGCTGACCGAGGCGGCGGAGCGGCTCGATCTCGCGCGGCTCTCGATGCATGGCGACATCGTCGTCGAGCGCCGCCCGCCGCAGCAGCGCATGGGCAAGGCGATGGTCGGCCCCGCGCCCGGCGGCTTCCTGCAGGCGACCACCGCCGGCGAGGATGCGATCGCGGCGCTGGTGCTGGCAGCGCTGCCGATCAAGGCGAAGCGCGTCGCCGATCTCTTCGCCGGCTGCGGCCCGATCTCCTTCCGCCTCGCCGAGCGCGCCCAGGTGCTTGCGGTCGAGAGCGACAAGGCGGCGGTGCTGGCGTTGACGCGGGCGGCCGCGGCGACGCAGGGCCTCAAACCCATCGCAAGCGAGGTCCGCGACCTGTTCCGGCGTCCGCTGCTGGAGCACGAACTCAATGGCTTCGATGCGGTTGTGCTCGATCCGCCGCGCGCCGGCGCGGAGGCCCAGGCGAAGCGGCTGGCGGCGGCAAAGACCGGCACGGTGATCTATGTCTCCTGCGACGCGGCGACCTTTGCCCGCGACGCCGCGATCCTGATCGCAGGCGGTTATGCGCTGGAAGGCGTGACGCCGGTCGATCAGTTCCGCTATTCCGCCCATATCGAACTCGTCGGCGTCTTCCGCCGGCGCAAGAAGTGATTGCCGGAGGCTTCCTTGAGCGCATCCATCCTCGACGACATGGCCGCGATCGTCGGGCCCAGAAACATCGTCACCGACGCCGACGCGATGGTGCCCTATCTGAAGGAGTGGCGGGACCTGTTCCGCGGCAAGGCCCAGGCGGTGGTGCGCCCGGGTTCGACGGCCGAGGTCTCCGAACTGGTGAAGCTCGCCGCCCGCACCGGCACGCGGCTGGTGCCGCAGGGCGGCAATACCGGCCTCGTCGGCGGCCAGATCCCGACCGCCGAGGGCCGCGAGATCATTCTCTCGCTCCAGCGCATGGACAAAGTCCGCGCCGTCGATGCGCAGAGCGACACGATGACCGTCGAGGCCGGGCTGTCGCTGCAGAAGGCGCAAGCCGCGGCCGAGGCAGCCGGGCGACTGTTCCCGCTCTCGCTCGCCTCGGAAGGCTCCTGCACCATCGGCGGGAACCTTGCGACCAATGCCGGCGGCACCGCGGTGCTCGCCTATGGCAATGCCCGCGAGCTCTGCATGGGTCTCGAGGTGGTGCTCGCCGACGGGCGGATCTGGAACGGCCTGCGCCAGCTGCGCAAGGACAACACCGGCTACGACCTCAAGAACCTCTTCATCGGCTCGGAAGGAACGCTCGGCATCATCACGGCCGCGGTGCTGAAGCTGTTTCCGCTGCCGGCGGCGCGCGCCACGGCTTTCCTCGCCGTGCCGGGCCCGGATGAGGCGCTGGCCCTGCTCAACGCTGCCAAGGCGGGTGCCGGCGGCACGCTGACCACCTTCGAGATCATGCCGCGCATCGGCCTCGACTTCGTCCTTCGCCATGCATCAGGCACGCGCGATCCGCTGTCGGGACCCTCGCCCTGGTATGTGCTGATGGAGGTCTCGGCCCAGTCCGCGACCGGGCTCGACGAGGCGGTCGCGGCCTTCCTCGGCGATGCCATGGAGCAGGGGCTCGTCACCGATGCCGCGCTCGCCGGATCGCTGACCCAGCGCGCCGATTTCTGGAAGCTGCGCGAGATGCTCTCCGAGGTGCAGACCTATGAGGGCGGCTCGATCAAGCACGACGTCTCGGTGCCGCTGCATGCGGTGCCGGAGTTCCTGACGCGGGCCACGGCTGCGGTCGAGGCGATGGTGCCGGGTTGCCGGGCGCTACCCTTCGGCCACATGGGCGACGGCAACATCCACTTCAACGTCAGCCAGCCGATCGGCGCCGACAAGGCGGCCTTCCTCGCCGGCTGGAGCGCGATGAACGAGGCGGTCCACGCCATTGTCAGCGAGCTGCACGGCTCGATCTCGGCCGAGCACGGCATCGGCCGCCTCAAGCGCGACCTGCTGCCCGGCGTGAAGGACGCCGTCGAGCTCGACCTGATGAAGACGCTGAAGACGACGCTCGACCCGCAGGGCATCCTGAACCCGGGGGCGGTGCTGCAGATCTGAGTTCCAACAGTTCGTGCCGGGATCGGTTCGTCTTGTTCGAACGCTTACGCTCGCAATAACGGCAACGGATCAACTCGGTCTGATCGAAGAACGCCTCAGAATAGGCTGCCTTGGGCATCGTCCTTCGGGCGGGGTGTGCGGGCAGGGGGCTTCGATGCCTCCTTGGCAGCTTCGACACGGGTTGCATCGAAGGGCTCCTGCAATTCCGGCCCGTCATTCGCCACCTTGTTCACAGCGTTGCCGATCCGGACCATCTCCAGCAGATCGTCCGGAGGCGGCCTGAGCAGGCTCTCCGCAGCGCGGGCATCCGCCACGGGATCGAGCCAGTCGTCAAAGTCCCGGGGCGCGATGATGACCGGGCAGCGGTCGTGGATCGCAGCCATCAGCCCGTTGGCCGTACCGGTCAGCGGCGCGACGGTGTCGATCTCCGAGCCGTCCGGCGAATGCCAGGTCTCCCACAGCGCAGCCAGGGCGAATGGCGCCTGGTCGGGCCGTCGGAACAGATAGGCGCGGCTCTCGGCCTGCCGGCCCTTGCCGAGGCGATGCCATTCATAGAAGGCATCCGCCGGCATCAGGCAGCGCCGCCTTGTGAGCGCGGCGCGGAAGGAGGGCTTCGTCGCGGCGCTCTCGCTCCGGATGTTGACGACGAGCGGGAAGTCCTTGGGGTCCTTGACCCAGCCGGGGATGAAGCCCCAGCGCATCAGGATGAACTGGCGCGCACCCTCGTGCAGCCGCACCACCGGCACCGGCTGCGTCGGCGCGATGTTGTAGCGCGGCGGAAAATTCGGCTGCTCGCGATAGGCGAAGACCTTCCGCATCGCCTCGGGTGGCAGGGTGATGGCGTAGCGACCGCACATAGTCGGCAGTTGTGACGAGGTGTCCTTGTCGGATCAATACTTTGTTTGGGTTTTCCGAAGCATAGTCCCGCCAGTTTTGAGGATCATGATGACCGTCTCCGCGATCAGGATAGCGGCGGGCATGGCGGAGAGGTCGAAGGTGCAGCGCCTCTCCACCGACTTCCTCAACCGCTACAATGAAGCTCTCATGCTGATCGAGCTGGCGGCCGAAGACAGCAGCGTCATCGACGATCTGAAGAGCTGGCGCGGCCTCGGCTATCGCGAGCATTTCGAGGTTTCCGCCCTGCGTTGCGCTCCGTCGGCGCTCGCCGCCTACGACGCCGTCGTGCCGGCGCGGCGCGCCGGCTTCGAGGAGCTCTGCCGGGCCATGGCCCGCCTCGTCATGACAGCGACCGCGCTCCTCGCGGAAAAGCGCACCGGGCTCGAGCCCGCGATCGTCGTCTCGATCGCCAGCGAATCCCTGCGCCGCCAGATCGGCCGGGCGACGCAGTTCATCAACGCCAATGGCACGCTCGATATCGGCAGCATCGAGAGCCGCGCGCTGCAGGACGAGATCGACGCTCTGCTGGCGCGCTGATCAGCCGTCGCGCCGTCCGCCGATCAGGAATTCGCGATTGCCGTCGCCGCCCTCGATCGGCGAGGGGACGGGCCCGTCGACGCCGAAGCCGAGCCCGGCCATCAGCCCGGCGATGTCGGTGCAGACGCTCTCATGCACCGCTTCGTCGCGCACGATGCCCTTCTTGAGGGCGGCGCGGCCGGCCTCGAATTGGGGCTTGATCAATGCCGCGATCTGCGCGGCCGGCGCCAGCAGCGCCGTGACTGCCGGAAGCACGAGCCGCAGCGAGATGAAGCTGACGTCGATGGCGGCGAGCGAGGGCGCTTCCGGCAGCTCCGCCGGCGTCAGCATCCTGATGTCGCGCGCTTCCAGGCTCAATACGCGTGGGTCCTGCCGCAGCGAGGCATGGAGCTGGTCGCGGCCGACATCGACGGCGATGACGAAGCGCGCCCCGCGCTTCAGGAGCAGGTCGGTGAAGCCGCCGGTCGAGGCGCCGACATCGAGGCAGACGCGCCCGGCGGGATCGTAGCCGAAGGTGTCGAGTGCCCCTGCCAGCTTCAGGCCGCCGCGTGAGACGTAAGGATGTGGCGCCTGCGCCGTCAGAGCACTATCCTTGGCCAGCATTTCGGAGGGCTTGCGGACGGGGCGGCCATCGGCCGTGACCAGCCCGGCCGCGATCGCGGCCTGTGCCCGTGCCCGGCTCTCGAACAGGCCTCTTTCGACCAGGAGCTGGTCGGCCCGGCTCTTCATCATGCCGCTCCAAAGGGGCCTCAGGCCCGCTTGATCGCCGACGGCGCGCCGAGCACGGCCTCGACGGTCCGCACGATGCCGGCGGCGTCGAGGCCGGCGCGGGCATACATCACCTCGGGCTTGTCATGGTCCTGGTAGATGTCCGGCAGCGTCAGCGTGCGCACCTTAAGCCCGCCATCGAGCCGGCCGCTCCGGGCGAGCAGATGCAGGACATGGCTGCCGAAGCCGCCGACCGAGCCTTCCTCGACCGTGATCAGGATCTCGTGCTCGCTGGCCAGCCGCAGGATCAGCGCCTCGTCGAGCGGCTTGGCGAAGCGGGCATCGGCGACCGTGGTCGAGAGCCCGCGCTGGCCGAGCAGTTCCGCCGCTGCGAGGCATTCCGCGAGCCGCGTGCCGAGCGATAGCAGCGCCACGCGCGTGCCCTCGCGGACGATCCGGCCGCGGCCGATCTCGAGCGGCACGCCGAAATCGGGGATCTCGACGCCGACGCCCTCGCCACGCGGATAGCGGAAGGCGATCGGCCCCTCGTCGAAGTCGGCCGCGGTCGCGACCATATGAGTGAGTTCCGCCTCGTCGGCCGCCGCCATCACCACCATGTCGGGCAGGCAGGCGAGATAGGCGATGTCGAAGGAGCCGGCATGGGTCGCGCCATCCGCGCCGACGAGGCCCGCACGGTCGAGCGCGAAGCGGACCGGGAGCTTCTGCAGCGCGACATCATGCACGATCTGGTCGTAGGCGCGCTGCATGAAGGTCGAGTAGATCGCGACGAAGGGCTTGTAGCCCTCGGTCGCAAGCCCGGCCGCGAAGGTCACGGCATGCTGCTCGGCGATGCCGACATCGAAGGTCCGGGCCGGGAATTCCTTGCCGAAGCTGTCGAGCCCCGTTCCAGACGGCATGGCGGCCGTCACCGCGACGATCTTCTCATCCTGCCGCGCGGCCTTGATCAGCGCATTGGCGAAGACGCCGGTATAGCTCGGCGCATTGGCGGGGGCTTTCGCCTGCTGGCCGGTGACGGGGTCGAATTTGACGACGCCGTGATATTTGTCGGCGCTGGCCTCGGCAGGGGCATAACCCTTGCCCTTCTGCGTCACGACATGGACGAGGATCGGCCCCGTCTCGGAATCGCGGACATTGCGCAGGACCGGCAGCAGATGATCGAGATTATGCCCGTCGATCGGCCCGACATAGTAGAAGCCAAGCTCCTCGAACAGCGTGCCGCCGGCGAGGAAGGCGCGGGCGAACTCCTCCGTGCGCTTCGCCTTCTCGTGGAAGAAGCGCGGCAGCCGCTCGGCCAGATGCTTGCCGATCTCGCGCAGCGAGCGATAGGTGCGGCCCGAGACCAGCCGCGCAAGATAGGCCGACATCGCCCCGACCGGCGGGGCGATCGACATGTCGTTGTCGTTGAGGATGACGACGAGCCGCGAGCCGAGCGCACCCGCATTGTTCATCGCCTCATAGGCCATGCCGGCCGACATCGCGCCGTCACCGATCACCGCGACGACATTGTTCTTGCCGCCCGAAAGATCGCGCCCGACAGCCATGCCGAGCCCGGCCGAGATCGAGGTCGAGGAATGAGCCGCGCCGAACGGATCGTATTTGCTCTCAGAGCGCCGGGTGAAGCCGGAAAGGCCGCCCGGCTGGCGCAGCGTGCGGATGCGCTCGCGCCGTTCGGTCAGGATCTTGTGCGGATAGGCCTGGTGGCCGACATCCCAGATCAGCCGGTCGCGCGGCGTGTCGAATACGGCGTGCAGCGCGACGGTGAGTTCGACCACGCCGAGGCCCGCACCGAGATGCCCACCGGTGACGGAGACCGCGTCGATCGTCTCCTGCCTCAGCTCGTCGGCGAGCTGGCGCAGCGCTGAATCTGGGAGCCGGCGCAACGCTTGCGGAGAGCCAACGCCGTCGAGGAGGGGCGTGAGAGGGCGTTTTGTCACGGCACGGTCCTATCGCATCGCGGCCCCCGCGCACAAGGGCGCGCATCGACAATCCGCCGCGCTTCATTATCGTGCGACGCCCGAAACGTCAGTGCCATTCTAGCGAAAGCATGACTCAGCGGCACTTGGCCGCGACTTGCAGCGAAGCCCATGAACGATCTTGCCAATACAATCGCCGATCCCGCCCTGCTGTCCGCGCGGCGCCTCGCCGGGGCGTTCGCTGCGAGGCGCCTGTCGCCCGTCGACGTCGTCGATGCGTTGCTCGCGCGCATCGACAGGTTGGAGCCCAGGCTTCAGGCCTTCGTCGAGGTCTATCGCGACGAGGCGAGGCTCGCGGCCGAGGCTGCCGACAAGGCCATCCGCGCCGGCCAGGCGGTCGGGCCTCTGCATGGCATGCCGGTCGCGCTCAAGGACCTGGTCGAGCTCGAGGGCCGTATCACGACCGGCGGCTCGGCGATCTGGCGCGACCGCCGCTCGACGCTGACGGCGACGCTGGCGCGGCGCCTGCTCGCGCAGGGCATGATCGTGCTCGGCAAGACCCATACGGTCGAGTTCGCCTCCGGTGGCTGGGGGCTCAACCAGCATATGGGCACGCCGCGCAATCCCTGGGACGCGACCCATGCGCGCGCCCCGGGCGGCTCCAGCAGCGGCTCTGGCGTCGCCGTCGCGGGGCGCCTCGTGCCTTGGGCCGTCGGCACCGACACCAGCGGCTCGATCCGCCTGCCTGCCTCCTTCTGCGGCCTGACCGGCCTCAAGCCGACGCTCGGCCGAATATCGACTCATGGCGTGCTGCCGCTCTCCCCCTCGCTCGATACGCCGGGCCCGATGGCGCGCGACGTCGAGGATGCCGCGCTGCTCTACAATGCGATGCAAGGGCCCGATCCGCTCGATCCGACGACGCGCGGCATCGCGGCCGAGGACCCGATGCCGGGGTTGAGGCACGGCGTCCGGGGCCTCCGTCTCGGCCGGATGCCGGAGAGCGAGCGCGAAGGCGTCGATGCCGAGATGCTCGCGGCCTATGACAGCGCGCTGGCGGTGCTGGCGGGGCAGGGCGCCGAGATCGTCGATGTCGTGCTGCCGTTCCCGCTTGGCGTCTTCCTGCAGCCGCAGCCCATGGTGCAGGCCGAGGTCTTCCACCATTATGGCGCCATCGCCGGCGATCCGGCGCGGCAGCTCGACGATGCCGTCAGGGCGCGCGTTCTCGCGGGCGCGGGCGTCACGGCCGAGGCCTATCTCGCCAACAAGCGCGAGCACGGGGAGCGCAAGCGGCTGCTCGAGGCGGCGCTCGAAGGCATCGATGCTCTGCTGACGCCCGGCACCGCCTTCGCCGCGCTCAGACTCGACGAGATCGACCCGGCGGTGATGCTCTCGCGCTTCAACGGCTTCGCCAATTATCTCGGGATGTGCGCGCTCTGCCTGCCCAGCGGCTTCAACGCGCAGGGGCTGCCGCTCTCCATCCAGATCGCCTGCCGGGGCTACCAGGAGGCGACGGCGCTGCGCATCGGCTACGTCTATCAGCAGGCGACCGACCACCATCTGCGGGTTCCAGCCGGGGTGATGTGAACAGAGGTGGCGGGCGTCCCGGAGAGACGGTGCGGGGCCGTCTCGTCCGGCGCGGGCAGAAAGCGGGTGGGTTGCAGCTCCTGACGATGGGATAGCGGGGGCATCGCTCCCCGGGGACTTTCCCATGTCATCGCCCGTCATGTCATCGCCCGTCCTTCTCGCCTTGATCCTGACCGGCGTGCTGGCGCAGTTCGCCGACAAGCTCGCCCTCGACACCATCACGCTCGCCGCAACGCAGGCTGGCGCCAGTCCCCGCCTCGTCGGCCTCCTCGTCGCGGCGCAATCCGCGGCCTGGCTCCTGGTCTCGCTGCCCGCCGGGGTCGTCGCGGATCGCGTCGCGCCGCGCAGCCTGATCCTGCTCGGCGGCGGCCTGCTGACGGCGGGCTCGCTCATCGGGGCCGGCCTGCTCGCCTCCGGGCTGCTTGGCTGGGCGCTCGCGCTCTCGACCTTCGTCGCCGCTGCCGGGCCGGTGGTGATCGCGCTCTCCGTCTTCGTTCTGCTGCCGCGCCTGGTCGCGGTCGCCGAGTTTCCCCGCGTCAACGGCCGGATCGAGCTCGGGCGCGCCTGCCTCAGCCTCGCCGCGCCGCTGATCGCCGCCTGGGCGGTGGCGCAGGGCATGCCGGCGCTGGGGCTGGCTCTCTGCGGCCTCGCCGGGCTCATCGTGCTGGCTGCGGGCTCGCGCCTGCCCAGCGACCGCCCGGCGCCGCAGCCGCGTCGGCCTTTGCACCGCGCCATCGCGGAGGGCGGCGCCTTCGTCCTGCGGCATCCCTATCTCAGGCCGATCGCGCTCTGCGCCATCGCCTGGAACATGGCCTTCTTCGCCTTCCTCGCGATCGTCACGCCCTATGCGGCGCGCATTCTCCTGCTCGAACCGGAGCGTATCGGCCTGGCCTCGTCAGTCTATGGAGCCGGCCTGATCGCCGGAGCTCTAGCCGGCCCCGGTCTGATAGCGCGGCTTCCGACCGGCATGCTGCTGGTCTTCGGGCCGGCCTCGTCCCTGCTTGGCGCCGGCCTGCTCGCGCTTGCCCCGCTGCAATGGGGCTGGCCGGCCCTGGCCTTCGCCTTCGCGCTGTTCGGCTTCGGGCCGATCCTCTGGTTCATCACGCAGACCAGCCTGCGCCAGGCGGTGACGCCGCAGCCCCTGCTCGGCCGCGTCAGCGCGACCCTGACCACCGCGATGTACGGCATGCGCCCGGTCGGTGCCATCGGCGGCGGCCTCGCCGGCGAAGCCTTCGGCCTCTCGGTAGCGATCTGGCTGCCGGTCGTGCTCTTCGGCCTGTCGACGCTGGCGATCCTGGCCTCGCCGATGCCAGCGCTGAAGACGTTGCCGGAGGGCGAACTCAGCGTTCAGGCAGCGGAATGAACTCGGTCTCGTCGCCCGGCACCGTGTCGAAGCGGCCGGTCTTCCACTCGTCCTTGGCCTGCTCGATGCGCTCCTTCGAGGAGGAGACGAAGTTCCACCAGATGTGTCGCGGGCCGTCCATCGGCTCGCCGCCGACGATCATCAGACGAGTCTGGTCGACGCCGAGGATCGAGATCCGGTCGCCCGGCTTGAAGATAAGCAACTGCCCGGCGCCGAACTCGTCGCCGGCGATGTCGACCTTGCCGGAAACGATGTAGATCGCGCGCTCGTCATAGTCGGGGTCGAGCGGCAGGATCGCGCCCGGCGAGAGCACGGCCTCGGCATAGAGGGTTTCCCAGGGGAACTTCACCGGCGAGGTCTGGCCATAGGCCGAGCCCATGATCAGGCTGATCCGCTTTCCGCCTTCGACGATGCGCGGCAGGTCGGGCGCGGCATGGTGCTTGAACTCGGGCGCGATCTCCTCATGCGACTTCGGCAGGGCGAGCCAGGCCTGGATGCCGTAGAGCTTCGGCCCGCTGGCGCGTGCTTCCAGCCCTGTGCGCTCGGAGTGCACGATGCCTCGTCCCGCCGTCATCAGGTTCACCGCACCGGGGCGGATCGCGAGCGCGGTGCCGAGCGAGTCGCGATGCATGATCTCGCCGTCGAAGAGATAGGTCACGGTCGAGAGCCCGATATGAGGGTGTGGGCGCACGTCGAGCCCCTCGCCGAGATGGAACTCCGCCGGCCCCATCTGGTCGAAGAAGATGAAGGGCCCGACCATCTTGCGGCCGATCGAGGGCAAAGCGCGCCTGACCGAAAAGCCGCCGAGGTCATGCGCGCGCGGCACGATCACCTTCTCGATGGCCTCGCAGGAGCGGGCATCGCCCAGGATCGGATCTTCGGCTGGCAGTTGCGACATTGCGCCCTCGCATGATGGCTTGGATCAGTCCGCGGCAGACTGATCCCTCCGCCGTTGCTTCGCAAGGGCGCCGGAACCGGGCGGTGCGGGCCGAGGGTGTCACCCGCAAGGCGATCGCGGGAACTGCCTTGACGAGAAATGCAACCTATACGAGTATTTTTCTACGGAGACTATTGAAGCGACAGGGGGCGGTGGGCATGGCAAGAATTGTGATCGATCCGGGGCATGGCGGGCATGCGACCATCCCGGGGGACTCGACATGGAACAACGCGGTCGGTCCGGCCGGCACGCTCGAAAAGACCTTGACCCTGGATCTGGGCATCGCGGTCGCCGAGCGACTGCATGCCGCCGGGCACAGCGTGCTGCTGACCCGCGACAGCGACGTCAACCTCCGCCTGCGTGATCGCGCGAAAGTGGCGAGGGAGAGTCTCGCCGATGCGTTCGTCTCGATCCACTTCAATGGTTCGAGGGGGCATGACGCCCAGGGCTCGGAAACGCTGGTACACCTCAATTATTCGACCAGGTCGGCCGAGCTCAGTCTCGCCGTGCAGGATGCCGTCTTGAGGGCGACGCAACTCGACGACCGCAACACGTCCTTCGACCGAAGGCGCCGCATCAAGCCGCAATCGCTCGGCGTGCTGAATCCGGCCTACCATGCGGCCAATACGGCGGCGTGCCTCCTGGAAGTCAGTTTTCTGGATCGCGCCGACGAGGAGCAGAGGCTGAAGGCTCCGGCCTATCGAGCCGCCATCGCCCAGGCGATCGCCGACGGAATCGAGGCCTATACCGGCAAGGCGACCACGCGCGTGCCGGTGGCCGTCGCGGATCTGGGCGACGCCATCGAAGTCGCGGTCGCGAATGAGCCCGGGATCAACAGCCCGGAGATGCTGCTGGGTCTAGACAAAGCCGAATGGGCCGCAGGGCCGGATGACGGTACGGCCGATCCCGACGAGGAGGTCCGCATGCCGCCTAAGGCGTTCTCGCAAGCCTTCGTTCTCGGCAATGGCCCGGCATTCGCCCTGCTGCCCCGCGACAAGGACTGGCCGCTGCTGGACGAATTCGTCGGCTTCATCGCTGCGTTGCGGCTCGACCACTTTCAGCCCGACGAATTCCTCGAATTCGGCGGCATGAACGGCTCCGGGAAATGCAAGGGCAAGAACGACTTTCCTCCCAAGGATCTGTGGGAGAACATCAGGCACACGGCGAAGATGCTCGACGCCATCCGGGCGGACATCGGCGCTCCGGTGCGGATTCTGTCCTGTTACCGCGCCCCGGCCTATAACGACTGCGTCCGTGGCGAGAGCCGCAGCTTGCACATGGAGTTCAATGCCATCGACTTCACCTGCGCCGTCGGCACGCCGGAGACCTGGCGGCGGATCGCCGCCAAGCTGCGCGACAAGCATACCGACTTCACAGGGGGAATCGGCGTCTATCCGGAGCGGCACTTCGTCCATATCGACACGCGTCGCCGTGTCGCGAACTGGCGTGGCAGATAGACCCTGACGAGGTCAGTTAGGAACGCGCCGTCATCCTGGACAGGCCGCGAAGCGGCGCAGCTCCGGGATCCATCATAGGGCTCGGTCGTGTTTCAAGATCGATCCCTGGCACGACCTCCGGTCGTGCAGGAAGACGGCGGGGTCCACGCAAAATCAGCGAGCTCCAAAGAGCCCGCGTCCTACCTGTCGACGTCCAGCGGCGTCGTGCCGGCCGGCTTGCCGTCGGCGGAGAGCGTGATCTTCTCGATGCGCGCTTCGGCCTGCTTGAGCAGGGCATCGCAGCGCGCCTTCAGCGTCTCGCCGCGCGTATAGATCGCAATCGATTCCTCGAGCGGCACGTCGCCCCGTTCCAGCCGGGCGACGATGTCCTCGAGCTGCTTCAGCGCTGCCTCAAAGGGCAGGCCGGCGACGTCGTCATTGGATGTGGCTTCGCTCACAGCATGATTCCCGTTTGCGGCATGCTTATCGGCCGGAGCGGCGCCCCCCGCAACCCCGCCGGGCCAAGATAAGGCAAGCTCCTGACAGGGCTCAGACCGGCAGGGCAGAACTCTTCTTGATGCTGCGCAGCGTCAGGGTCGACTGCACGCGGGTCACACCCGGAAGCTGCGTCAGGATGTCGGTGTGGATGCGCTCGAAATCGGCGCTGTCGCGGTAGATCACCCGCATCAGATAGTCATGCGCGCCGGCGAGCAGGTGACATTCCAGGATCTCGGGGAGGCTCTGGACCGCCTGCTCGAAGCCTTCCAGCGAGGCGCGTCCCTGCTGATCCAGCGTGACGAAGACGAAGGCGGTGCCCGGGAAGCCCGCGATCTTGTCGTCGAGGATCATCGCATAGCCGCGGATCAGCCCGCTCTCCTCGAGCTGCCGGACGCGCCGCAGGCAGGCCGACGGGGAGAGATGCACCTTCTCGGCGAGGTCGGAATTCGTGATGCGTCCGTCGGCCTGCAAGATGCGCAGGATGGAGCGGTCGCGGGAATCGAGTTCGATGGTCATCGTGCGGTTATCCTCCGCGCGATGCATTGTCGCAAAATGCACGCGATGCAAGCAATGATCTGCAGAGATTTGAACAAAGGGCGCTCGGATTCGCGGTGTTGTAAAGGAAACCCCGCACGAAACTGCCCGCCTCGGAATGCTGCCGCAGCCGGTCAGGCGAGGCGCAGCGCGAAGGGCGAGCCTTCGAAGGCATCGGCTCCCCGCCCGATCCGCGCGATGGCCGCGATCATCCGGCCGTCGCGGCCGAGCAGGGAATCGGCGATCGCGACGAGCCGCGCATTCGGCGTCGCCGAGGGCGATGCGCGGCGCAGATCGTCCGCAATCTCTTCCTCATCCCGGCCGGGACCGAGCGCGCAGGCTGCGATGAAGCCTGCGGCAGTCGAGCGGCTGACGCCGGCCCAGCAATGGATCACCAGCGGGGCGGCGCGGTCCCAGCCTTGCACGAAAGCGAGGAAGCGCCCGACCTGCTCCTCGCCCGGCAGCACATGGCCCTCCAGCGCTGCGTTGATGTCGGACATGCCGAGGAAGAGATGGTTTCGCTCGCTGATCGCGGCCGGCCGCTCGACGACGGTGCCGACATTGATCAGCGTCACCAGATGGCTGGCGCGAACCTTCGCCACGGTTTCGTGGAACTTCGACAGGGAGGTGACGTGCAGGGTCGGCATGGGGATGTGTCCTGCTGGAGTTCGTCGGAAGCGAATAGTGCAGGCGAACTGCGACGTCACCCCGGAGCGTCGCCGTTCCCGGCTGGTCTGGAACGATGGGGCCCACCGGCCAGAATGCCATGGTTCCAATATAAACCATTGCCCTCTAGAAGCGTTGGCTGGGCACTCCGCCCATCGCGCGAGCCCTGCATGAATCTCTGGTTCCGCCTGATCTGGTTGCTGTTGACCAGCCCCTTCGGCCCACGGCTGAAGGCGCCGGCGGATGTCTCGGCGCTCGGCTTCCGTGTCTGGCCGCATGACCTCGACACCAGCCTGCACATGAACAATGGCCGCTACTGGTCGCTGATGGATCTCGGCCGCACCGACCTGATGCTGCGCACCGGGCTGTGGCGGGCGGTGCTGCGGCATCGCTGGGTGCCGGTGGTCAATGCCGGCATGATCCGCTTCCGCCGCGAGCTGCGCCTGTTCCGGCCGTTCCGGATCGAAACCGCGATCCTGTGTTGGGACGAATCCTGGCTGGTGATCCAGCACCGCCTGCTCACGCGGGGGAAGGATGGCGGCGAGATCGTGGCGGCGCATGCGCTGGTGCGCGCGGCGCTCTATGACCGCGCCGGGCGCGCTTATGTTCCCGTCGCCCGGCTGATGGCCGAGATCGGGGTCGTGCAGGAGAGCCCGCCGCTGCCGCCTGAGATCGAGGCCTTCCTCGCATCGGAGGATGCGATGCGGGAAACTGGCACGCGCGGGTCATCCCGCTGAGGGCTCACTCCGCCGCGACCCGCGTCGCGCGCCACTGCGCCAGCAGGGCTCGCAGCGCGCCCGGCTTCAGCGGCTTGTTGAGCAGGTGGACATCGAGCGCGGCCGCCGCCTCGCGGACGGTCGGCGAACGGTCGGCCGTCAGCAGAATCGCCGGCAGGCGCCCGCGCGACCGCTCGCGCAGGGTGCTGATCGCGGTCAGCCCGTTGCCATGGTCGAGATGGTAGTCGGCAATCACGACATCGGGCTCGCCGCGCTTCATCAGGACCAGCGCCTCGTCGAGCCCGGCCGCCGTCCCAACGCTGCAGCCCCAGCCTTCGAGTAGCCGCTTCATCCCGTCCAGGATCGTGGGCTCGTTGTCGATCACCAGGAGCTTCAGTCCCGCCAGCTGCCCTGCCGGGGCGGCGCGCGGCGCAGCGCCGGTGGTCATCTCGGGCAAGGGGGAGGCGCGCGGCACCAGGACGGCGAAGCGCGTGCCGCGCCCGGGCACCGAGCCCAGCGAAAGCCTGTGGTCGAGCGTGCGCGCGATGCGCTGGACGATCGAGAGCCCGAGGCCCAGCCCGCGGGCCACCCGTGCGCCCTGGTCGAGTCGCTGGAACTCGCGGAAGACGGTTTTCTGCTTGCCCTGCGGAATGCCGAGCCCGGTGTCGAGCACCTCGACCGAGACATGCGGGCCGCGTCGGCGCGCGCCGACCAGAACCTTGCCGCCGGGCGTGTACTTGATCGCGTTCGAGACGAGGTTCTGCAGCAGCCGGCGTAGCAGTCGCCGGTCCGAACGCAGCGCCAGCCCGGTCGGCATGAAGACGAGCTTCAGGCCCTTCTCCTGCGCGCTCGGCTCGAATTCGCGCTGGAGCTGGCGCATCAGCTCGTCGAGGCGGAATGAGCTGAGTTCGGGTTTCAGCGCGCCGCCGTCGAGGCGCGAAATCTCGAGCAGTGCGGTCAGGATTTCCTCGACCGCGTCGAGCGAGGCGTCGATGTTCTCGGCCAGTTCGGGGCTGCCGGCGGTGCGGTCGCGCTCCACCAGCGAGGTCGCGTAGAGCCGCGCCGCGTTCAGCGGCTGCAGGATGTCGTGGCTGGCGGCGGCGAGGAAGCGCGTCTTCGAGGCGTTGGCCTCCTCGGCTTCCGCCTTGGCGCGCTGGAGCTCGGCATTGACGCGCAGGATCTCCTCGGTGCGCTCGACGACGCGCCGCTCGAGGCTTTCGTTGGTGCGCTCCAGCTCCTCCTCCGCCGCCACGGCCTCCGTGATGTCGGTATAGGTCGTGACGAAGCCGCCATCGGGCAGCGGGTTGGTGCGGATCTCGATGACCTTCTTCGACGGATAGAGTTTGAGCCGCACCGGCTCGCGGTCATGCACGAAGCTCTGCAGACGCGCCGCCATCAGTTCGTCGCGCTGGCCGTCGCCATAGGCGCCGCGCCCGGCATTGTAGCGGACGATCTCGTCGAGGCCGGTGCCGAAGCGCACCATCGCGGCCGGCAGGTCGTAGAGCTCGATGAAGGCCTGGTTCCAGGCCAGCAGCCTGAGGTCGCGGTCGAGCACGGTGATGCCCTGGCCGGCATGGTCGAGCCCGTGTTGGAGGATGTCACGGTTGTATTGCAGCGCGGCCGAGGCGTCGTCGAGCAGCTTGAAGGCAGCCTCGGTCGTGAGGTTGCGCCGCCGCAGCAGCAGCGACAGCACCAGCCGCGAGGAAGCCGCGCCGATCGCGGAAGAGAGCAGGTGCTCGCCGAAGCGCAGCAGGTGGATGTCGGCGTCGCGGGCGGGGCTGGGCTCCTCGCCGCGGCCGCTGGCGAAGCTCTCGAAGGCGCGTTGGGTCCGCTCCTGCCCGAGGTAGCGGCCGATGGTCGATTGCAGCTCGGCTTCCGTGACGCTGGAGCGCCAGAGCGAGAACGACTGCGCCATCGTCGCGCGGTCGGATTCGACGAAGGCATTGGCCTGCAGCCGCTCCATCGCGGTGGCCGGGCGCAGCAGCGAGAAGCCGATGTAGGCGAGGATGTTGAGCCCGAGGCTCCAGACGACGCCGTGCGGCAGCGCCGGCAGGTCCAGCCCGAGCAGCGCCTCGGGCCGCAGCATGGCATTGCCGAACAACCCGCTGGCGACGACCTCGCCCCAGTAGCCTCCGGCAGGAGCAAGGCTCGGCATCAGCAGCGTATAGGCCCAGGTCGCGATGCCGATGATCAGCCCGGCGGCGGCGCCGAGCGCCGTGCCGCGGCGCCAGACGAGCCCGCCGAAGAACGCCGGCGCGATCTGCGCCGTCGCCGCGAAGGAGAGCAGCCCGATCGCGACCAGCGCCTGCTCGCCCGCGGCGCGGTAATAGGCATAGCCGAGCAGGATCACGAAGAGGATCGCGACGCGCCGGATGATCACCACCTGCGAGCCGAGATCGCCGCCGGTCGAGCGGTTGCCGGGGTCCTGCGCGGCGTGCTCGGCCGTCGTGTCGGCGGGGTCGCTGAGACCTCGGCGCCCGCGCAGCAGCAGCGGCATGACGAGGTGGTTCGAGATCATGATCGCCAGCGCGACCGAGGCGACGATCACCATGGCGGTCGCGGCCGAGAGCCCGCCGACGAAGACAAGCAGGGCAAGCAGCCCGGCCTCCTTCTGCAGCGGGAGCAGCAGCACGGTCATGTCGCGATCGACGCCCGCGCCCGGCATCAGCAATTCGCCCGCGACCGCGAGCGGCAGCACGAACAGGTTGATCAGCACGAGGTAGACCGGGAACATCCAGGCCGCGCGGCGCACGTCGCGCGCGTCGCGGTTCTCGACGATCGTCATGTGGAACTGGCGCGCGAGCAACAGAGCCGCGCAGGACGAGAGCAGGGTCAGCGTCAGGAAGGTCGGCCAGCTCGAGGTGCGCTCCCAGATCGGTGGCATGCCGCTCGGCAGCGCGGCGGCCTGGGCGAAGAGGTCTCCGGCGCCGTCATAGAGCCCATAGACGACGAAGACACCGAGCACGAGGAAGGCGATGAGCTTGACCAGAGACTCGGCCGCGATGGCGAGCACGAGCCCGTCCTGATGCTCGGTCGCGTCGATATGGCGTGTGCCGAACGCGCAGGCGAAGCCTGCCAGCACCAGCGCCACCAGGAAGGCTAGGTCGGTGAGGACCGGCACGTCGGCAGTGATCGGGCGCCCGCCGGTCGCCGTCAGCAGCACCGACAGCGAACTCGCCACCGCCTTGAGCTGGAGGGCGATGTAGGGCAGGGCGCCGATCACGGCGACGAGGCATACCAGCGCCGCGACGCGTTCGCTCTTGCCGTAGCGGGCGCCGACGAAATCCGCGATCGAGGTGATGTTCTGCGTCTTGGCGATGCTGACGATGCGGCCGACGAAGCGGTGGCCGAAGCCGATCACCAGCACCGGGCCGACATAGATGCCGAGGAAGTCGAGCCCGGCCCGGCTGGCGAAGCCGACCGAGCCATAGAAGGTCCAGGAGGTACAGTAGACCGCGAGCGCCAGCGCATAGATCGTCGCCCGCGCCCGGCCGTTGACCAACCGCCGCCCCGAGGTGTCCGCGGCATGCGCGATCGCGAAAAGCGCGCACAGATAGGCCAGCGCGACCATCACGACGGACCAAGCGGGGATCATTCTGCCTCCATCGGCGGGCGCCGCGCGTGCACGACCTTAATGGATGAGGCCGGCGGATGGGAGCCGGTTTCCATGGGGCAATTCCTGCTCTAGCCTCGACCGGGCAATGCGACGCAGCCTTATTGCGCTGTCGCGCCCAGTCGAGAGAAGAGGCTTCAACATGCTCGATGAATTCAAGAAATTCGCGCTCAAGGGCAATGTCGTCGATCTCGCCATCGGCGTGATCATCGGCGCGGCGTTCAGCAAGATCGTCGATTCGCTCGTTTCCGACATTATCATGCCGTTCTTCGGGGCGCTCGGAGGCCTCGATTTCTCGAATTACTATATCGGCCTGAACAGCGGCGTCACGGCGCCGGTCCTCGACGAGGCGAAGAAACAGGGCGCGGTGCTCGCCTATGGCTCCTTCATGACGGTCGCGCTCAACTTCCTGATCATCGCCTTCGTCCTGTTCCTGGTGGTGAAGGGCATCAACCGCCTGCGCCGGCAGGAGCAGGAAAAGCCCACGGCCCCGCCGCCGCCAGCCGAGGACGTCATCCTGCTGACCGAGATCCGCGATCTGCTGCGGCAGAAATCGGTCTGAAGCGCGCGATCGGGCGCGCCGATTCATCACCGCGACCGATCGACCCGATCTCGCGATTTCATGCCCGCTTGCGCCGTCATCGGCTAAAGCAGGCGGTGTCACAGTCGCGAGGTCGAAACGCATGTCCACCGTCACGCTTCCGGGCTCCAGCCTGATCGCCGAACTGCGGCCCGAGGCACGCAACGCGCCCGAGAGCGGCATTGTCGAGGTCGTAAACCATGGCCGGCTGAAGGAGGGGCTTATCCCGCTCTGGGTCGGCGAGGGCGATCTGCCGACGCCGGACTTCATCGTGCGGGCCGCCAACAAGTCGCTCGCGGCCGGCGAGACCTTCTACACCTGGCAGCGCGGGATTCCGGAACTCCGCGAGGCGCTGGCCCGCTACCACACGGCGCTCTACGGCCAACCCTTCGCGATGGATCGCTTCTTCGTCACCGGCTCGGGGATGCAGTCCGTCCAGATCGTCGTGCGCATGATCACCGGGCCGGGCGACGAGGTGGTGATCCCGACGCCGGCCTGGCCGAATGTCGCCGCCGCCATCGGCGTCGCTGGCGCGATCCCGGTCAATGTGCCGATGGACTACGTCCAGGGCCGCTTCACGCTCGATCTCGACCGGCTGGCGGCGGCGATCACACCGAAGGCCCGCGCGATCGCGATCAATTCGCCGGCGAACCCCACCGGCTGGACCGCGACGAAGGACGAGCTCGCAGCGATCCTGGCGCTGGCCCGCGAGCACGGCATCTGGATCATCGCCGACGAGATCTACGCCCGCTTCGTCTATGACGGCTCGGCCCGCGCAGCCTCCTTCCACGACGTGATGCAGCCTGAGGACCGCATCCTCTTCGTACAGACCTTCTCGAAGAACTGGGCCATGACCGGCTGGCGCGTCGGCTGGATCGAGGCGCCGCCCGCCTTCGCGCAGATCATCGAGAACCTGATCCAGTATTCGACCTCAGGCTCGCCGGTGTTCGTCCAGCGTGCCGCCATCGCCGCCCTCGACGAGGGCGAGTCGTTCATTGCCGAGCAGATCGCCCGCGCCACCGAGGGGCGCCGCATAATCGCCGAGGGGCTGAAGGCGACCAACCGCGTCACGCTCTCTCCGCCCGACGGCGCCTTCTACCAGTTCTTCTCGGTCGATGGCTGGACGGATTCGCGCGCGCTCGCCATCGACCTCGTCGACAAGGCCAATGTCGGGCTCGCGCCCGGCACGGCCTTCGGCGCCGGCGGCGAGACGGGCCTGCGCCTCTGCTTCGCGCGCAACGCCGCGGATCTGACCGAGACGGTGGTGCGGCTGCAGCGCGCGCTGGCGCAGGGCTGACGAGGCGGGCTTTCCCAGGCCTGCTCTGCATGCAGGGCGGGCCTGCGCGCTTTTGCGCGCTCGGCGTTTGACCGCGCCGTCCCCGGCGATCATTACCTCGGGGCAGCGGCGCAGGCTGGCGGCGCGCAGCGCGGACGCCATGACTCGCTCGGCATTTCACTCGACCGGAGTTGCGACCCTTTCGCTCGAGGCGATGGTCGTCGTCATCGCCGCCTGCGGAGGCGCGGCGCTTGCCTTCTTCGCCGTGCCGGCGGCCTGGCTCTCGGGCTCGATGCTCCTGGTGTCAATCGTTGGCCTGATCCGGCCATTGCCGGACCTGCGCAAGCCCTGGTTCGATGCCACCATGCTGGTTTCGGGCGCGCTCATCGGCTCGGCCGCGACGCCGGAAGCGCTTGCCGCGGCTGCGCGTTACCCGGGCTCGCTCGCGCTGCTGATGCTCGCCCTTGCCGCGATCATGCTCACGAGCGGCGCCTATCTGCGCTACGTCGCGCGCTGGTCCTGGATCGACGCGCTGCTCGCCTCGGCGCCCGGCGCGCTCTCGGCGGTGATAGCGGTGGCGCAGGCCAAGGGAGCCGACATCGGCAAGATCGCCGTCGTCCAGCTCTTCCGCATCCTCGTCCTGGTCGCCTTCCTCCCGAGCATCATGCAGATCGCCGGCCATGGCGTTGCCGGGCAGCCGCCCGAGACGTTGATCGTCGGAGCCGGCGAGTTCCTGTTGATCATGGCCTGCGGCCTTGCTGCGGGCCTCGCCTTCGAGCGCATGGGCGTGACGGCGCCGATGATCCTGGGGGCGACGACCGCCAGCGCGATCCTTCATGGCGCCGGAATCGTGCATGGCACACTGCCGGGCTCGATCCAGATCGCGGTGCTGATCATGCTCGGCGCGGTGATGGGCGGGCGCGTCTCATCCGTGAAGCGACGCGAGCTTGCGGCCCTGTTCCCGCTCGCCATCGGCGGCTTCGTCGTATCGATCGCGGTCGCCTGCGCCTTTGCCTGGCCGGCTGCCTGGCTGGCCGGCGTGCCCTTCGCCACGGCGATGGCAGCCTTCGCTCCGGGCGGGCTCGAGGCGATGGCGATGCTCGCCTTCGCCATGGGCCTCGATCCGCTCTATGTCGGGGCCCATCATCTCATGCGCTTCGTCGCGCTCGGGCTGGCGATGCCCTTCATCGTCGCCCATCTGAAGGCCGAGCCGCCGAAAGGGTAGCGAGCTCCCCTGTTCGGCCTTGTCGGTGCTCGCCGCCGTCACCCCGGCTCTTGCCGTCTCTGCGTCCGGGATGACGGCGTCGACGTCGGCGAATGGCGCCTCCGAACCTCAGTCGAGGCCGATCGTCGTGAGGTCCTGGAACCAGTGCTGGGCCAGAACGAACTTCTTCACCTTGGGCGAGAGCGCGTGCGGGTTGGTGTCGTGCACCACCCAGCCGAGCACGGCGTCGTCGACGATCTTCTCATGCGCCTTGGCCAGAAGCTCGTCCTGCTTGGCGACGTCGAAGGTCTTCATCGCTTCGTCGAGCAGCGCGTCGACCGCCGGGCTCGACCACGTGCCCCAGTTCACGCCGACCGGAGCGACCTGGTTCGAATGGAAGAAGCGGATGATCGCGTAGAGTGGGTCCGAGGTGACATAGGCGATGTTGTTCGAGGTCACGTCGCCGTTCATCTCGTCCTTCGCGCCCCTGCGCCAGCGCGTGTAGAGCACTTCCAGCTCGACGACCTTGAACTCGACCTCGATGCCGACATCCCGAAGGTTCTGCTGGATGAACTCGTTCATCGGCAGTGACTGCATCTGGCCGGAGCCGCCCTGCGCGATGACGAAGGTGGTCTTGAGCGGCTTGTCCTTCGAATAGCCGGCTTCGGCGAGCAGCTTCTTCGCGGCTTCCGGATCGTACTTGATCTGGAAGGAGGGCTTGCCGAACCACGGGCTGGTCGGATCGACCTGGCCCACGGCGGGCCGTGCCAGCCCGTTCATCAGCGCGACGACGCCCTCGCGGTCGATGGCGAGGTTGAGGGCCTTGCGCAGGCGGACATCCGCCCAGGGCGAGCCCGGCGCGACCGAGAGGTGGTAGTTCCAGACATGCGGGGTGACGTTCTCGACGATCCGCATCTTCGCCGCCTTGAGCTGCGGCACGGTGTCCGGCGCCGGCGTCTCGATCATGTCGACCTGGCCGGTGATCAGCGCATTGGTGCGTGCCAGAACCTCGGGCATCGGCAGCAGGACGAGGCGATCGACCTTGGCGAGGCGCTTCTTGTCCCAGTATTCGGCGTTCTTCACCAGCTCGGCGCGCTCGCGGGGCACTAGCTTGTCGAGCTTGAACGGGCCGGTGCCCGAGGGCGTCAACGCGAATTTGTCCCAGTCCTTGCCCACCTTCTCGTACTGCGCGGGCGAGGAGACCAGGAACCAGAGCATCTGGTAGGGGAAGAAGGAATCGACCGCCTTGGTGGTGATCTCGACCGTCTTCGGATCGACGACCCGGTAGCTTGCGACCGAGGGCAGACGCGGCTTGACCTGCGCGGCCTGCCGGCGGTCGTAATGCGGCGCCTTTTCGTCGAGCACCTTGTCGAGGTTCCAGACCACGGCTGCGGCGTCGAGCGCCGAACCATCATGGAACTTAACGCCGTCGCGCAGGGTGAAGAGCCATTTCTTCTGGTCGGCCGGATCGACCTTCCACTCGGTCGCGAGCCCGGGCATGAGCTTGCCCGGCCGATCTGCGACATCCATTTCCCAGGCGACCAGCGGGTCGTAGAGCGTATAGCCGGTGAACTTGTAGGCACCGGCACCGCGATCCGGCTGGCCGGACGTCAGCGGAATATCGGCCATCGAAATGCCGTAGCGCACCACCGATTCCGCTTGAGCGGCGGTGGCGAGGGAAAACGCTATTGCCGCGGAAACAGCCAGACGTTTGAACATGCATGCACCCCAATGGCGGACGATGCATGCAGGTCAGCAAGGGGCGTGCCACCTGCGGCGCTTTCAAGCGCACGTCATTGCGGAGAGCGAAAGCGACGAAGCATTCCAGGGGCGTTGGGCGCCAAGTCCTGCTGGATTGCTTCGCTCGCAATGACGGTTGTAACGACCGCGCCGCTTCAGCTCTGGCCTGGCCACACCGCCCCGTTGGTGTTCGTCAGTACGGCATAGAGCGAACTGGTGCCGCAGATGAAGAGCCGGTTCCGCCGCGGCCCGCCCCAGCAGACATTGGCGACGACCTCCGGGATCGCGATCTTGCCGATCAGCGTGCCGTCGGGGTGGTAGACATGGACGCCGTCGGCGGCGCTCGTCCAGATGCGGCCTGCTACATCGAGGCGGAAGCCGTCGAACAGCCCGGCGGTGCAGCGGGCGAAGATCGATGAGGCGCCCAGCTTCGTCCCGTCCTCCGACACGCGAAGGGCGCGGATATGGCGTGGGCCGTCCTCGGGATCGTGGCTGGCGCCGGTGTCGGCGATGTAGAGGATGCGCTCGTCCGGCGAGAAGGCGAGGCCGTTCGGCTTGACGAAATCATCGGTGACGAGCGTCAGCTCTCCGGTGGCGCCGTCGATGCGATAGACGTTGCAGGCGCCGATCTCGCTGTCACCCTTGTTGCCTTCATAGTCGCTGAGGATGCCGTAGTCGGGGTCGGTGAACCAGATCGAGCCGTCGGACTTCACCACAAGATCGTTGGGCGAGTTCAGGCGCTTGCCCTGATAATGGCTGGCGAGCACCGTGACCGAGCCGTCATGCTCGGTGCGCGTCACCTGCCGGCCACCATGCTCGCAGGTGACGAGCCGGCCCTGGGGATCGACCGTGTTGCCGTTGCTGTTGCGCGCCGGCTGGCGGAAGACGCCGACCTGGCCGGAGAGCGCGTCGTAGCGCAGCATCCGGTCGTTGGGGATGTCGGACCAGACCAGGCTGTTATGCGCCGGGAACCATGCCGGCCCCTCGGCCCAGCGCGAGCCGCTCCACAACCGCTCGACCCGCGCCGAGCCCGGGATCACGCGGTGGAAGCGCGGGTCGAGGATCGTCGCGCCGGTTCCGTCGATAACGCCGAACATGAATGACCTCCAAAGAGTGCTGAGAGCCCGGTCGTCATTCTCGGGCGAAGCGAAGCGCAGACCCGAGAATCTCCTGAAAGCGATGCTCGGGGCAAGCGCGAGCATGACGCGACTGGACCTTGCCGCAATCTCAGAGTTCCAGCCCCGCATCCCAATAGGGCGTCTGGCCATAGAGATCGCCGAGATAGTCCACGAAGGCGCGGACCTTCTGCTCCATGTGGCGCCGGCTCGGATAGACGGCGTGGACGGCAACGCGCCTGCCGACGGAGTATTCCGGCAAAATCCGCTGCAGCGCGCCCGATTTCAGCTCCGGCCCGACATCCCAGGTCGAGCGCAGCGCGATGCCGACGCCGGCGAGAAGCGCCTCGCGCACCACCTCGCTCGAATTCGTCCGCAGCGGACCGTTGACCCGCACCGTGACCGGCCCCTCGGGGCCGTCCAGGCGCCAATGGTCGGTGTTGTGCGCGATCAGCATATGCCGCGCGAGATCCTCGATGCTGCCCGGCAAGCCGGCCTGCGCGAGATAGTCAGGCGCAGCGCAGAGCACGCGGTGATTGGGGGCGAGCCGCTTTGCCACCAGGCTCGAATCGCGCAGGTCTGCGATGCGGATGGCGAGGTCGAAGCCCTCTCCGACGATGTCGATGAAGTCGTCGGTCAGGACGAGATCGACCGTCACCAGCGGGTGGGCGTCGAGGAAGGGCTTGAGATGCGGCGCTATGTGGAGCCGGCCGAAGGAGGTGGGCGCCGAGACCCGCAGCGTCCCTCGGGCCTGGCCCGTCCCGCTGGCGACCCAGGCCTCGGCATCCTCGATCGAGGACAGGATCGAGACGACGCGCTCGTAGAAGCCCTGGCCGGCCTCCGTCAGTGAAAGCTGCCGCGTCGTCCGCTGCAGCAACCGTATGCCCAACCGCTCCTCGAGTCTGCGGATGCGCTTCGAGATGACGGCCGGCGACAGGCTGAGCTGCCGGCCCGCGGCCGACATGCTGCGCGCCGTCACCACATGCGCGAACACGTCGAGATCTCCGAAACGATCCATAGCCGGTGGTGTGCTCCTGCCATCTTTTCCGAATTGGAAATAATCATGCGCGTTGCTCACGCTGCAAGCAGTTTCGATTTCGTCTAGGGTCGGCGATGTCGCCCAGGAATCCTCCCCATGTCCGCCATCGCCTTTCCCGCGCCCGATCCGTCGATCCTCGCCCGCCGCGGCGAGATCATCCAGGGCCTGTCCGGGCTGGTCGCGCCGGAGGCGCTGATCGTTGCCGAGGATGAGCGCCGGCCTTACGAGACCGATGCCCTGACCGCCTATCGCCGCCTGCCGCTCGCCGTCGTGCTGCCCTCGACGACGCAGGAGGTCGCGGCCGTGCTGCGCTTTTGCGGCGAGCAGGGCGTGCCGGTCGTGCCGCGCGGCGCCGGCACCTCGCTCGCGGGCGGCGCGATCCCGCAGGAGGACGCGGTGGTGATCGGCGTCTCGAAGATGAACCGCATCCTCGAGATCGACTACGCCAACCGGGTCGCGAAGGTGCAGGCCGGCGTTACCAATCTCGCCGTCACCGGCGAGGTCTCGGCCGAGGGCTTCTTCTACGCGCCCGACCCGTCCTCGCAGCTCGCCTGCTCTATCGGCGGCAACATCGGCATGAATTCGGGCGGGGCGCATTGCCTGAAATACGGCGTCACCACCAACAACGTGCTCGGCGTCACGCTGGTCATGCTCGATGGCTCGATCGTCGAAATCGGCGGGGCTGCGCTGGATGCGCCGGGGCTCGACCTGCTCGGCCTCATCGTCGGCTCGGAAGGCCAACTCGGCATCGTCACAGAGGCGACGGTCCGCATCCTGCGCGCGGCCGAGGGTGCGCGGCCCGTGCTCTTCGGCTTCCCGACCAGCGAGCAGGCGGGCGAGGCGGTCGCGGCGATCATCGGCGCCGGCATCATCCCGGTCGCGATGGAGTTCATGGACAAGCCGGCGATCGAGATCTGCGAGGCCTTCGCCAAGGCCGGCTACCCGATGGATGTCGAGGCGCTGCTGATCATCGAGGTCGAGGGCTCGGATGCCGAGATGGACGCGCAGCTCGCCCGCATCGTCGCGATCGCCAGGGAGCACGGCGTCAAGACGGTGAAGGAGAGCAAGTCCGCGATGGAAGCGGCGGCGATCTGGAAGGGCCGCAAATCCGCCTTCGGCGCGACCGGGCGCATCGCCGACTATATCTGCATGGACGGCACCATTCCCACCGGCCAGTTGCCTCATGTGCTGCGCCGCATGGACGAGATCGTGAAGGGCTACGGGCTTCGCGTCGCCAATGTCTTCCATGCCGGCGATGGCAACCTCCACCCGCTGATCCTCTACAACTGCAACGATCCGGTCGAGGCGCAGAAGGCCGAGGATGCCGGCATGGACATCCTCAAGCTCTGCGTCGAGGTCGGCGGCTGCCTCACCGGCGAGCACGGCGTCGGCATCGAGAAGCGCGACCTGATGACCTTCCAGTTCAACGCCGAAGACCTTGCCCAGCAAATGCGGGTGAGAGCGGTGTTCGACCGGAACTGGCTGCTCAACCCGGCAAAGGTGTTCCCGCTCGAGGGAAGGGTGGCGGCATGACAAAGCTGCGCGCATGACCCTCCACATCCCCACCACCGAACCGCAGGCCTGCGCCATCGTGAAGTCCCTGATCGACGGGGCGACGCCGCTCTCGATCATGGGCGGCAACACCCGTACCGGTCTCGGCCGGCCGACGCAGACGCAGAGCACGCTTTCCAGCGCCGGTCTCACCGGCATCACGCTTTACGAGCCGGCGGAGATGGTGATCGGCGCGCGCGCCGGCACGTCGCTGGCGCTGGTGCAGCAGACGCTGGCCGAGCGCGGCCAGATGCTGCCCTTCGAGCCGATGGACCACCGCGACCTGCTCGGCACCGAGGGCGAGCCGACCATCGGCGCCGTCGCTGCCGGCAACATTTCCGGGCCCCGGCGCATCAATGCCGGTGCTGCGCGCGACTCGCTAATCGGAATCCGCATGGTCAACGGCCGCGGCGAGCTGGTGAAATCGGGCGGCCGGGTGATGAAGAACGTCACCGGGCTCGATCTGGTGAAGCTCGTCGCCGGCAGCTTCGGCACGCTCGGCTTCCTGACCGAGGTGACCTTCCGCGTGCTGCCGGTGCCCGAGCGCATCGTCACCCTGGTCTGGCGCGGCCTGTCGGACGAGGCTGCCGTCTCGCTGCTCTCGGCGGCGCTCGGCTCGCCCTTCGAGCCTTTCGCCGCGGCGCATCTGCCGGAGGGCATCGGCGCCGATCAGGCCCGCACGCTGCTGCGGCTGGAGAATTTCTCCGACTCGGTCGTCTATCGCAGCCATGAACTCGCCGATCTGCTGCGTGTCCATGGCGCGCCGGAGATGCTGGAGGGCGATGCGTCGCAGGATCTCTGGCGCGATGTCCGCGATGCCCGCTTCTTCGCCGGCACCGACGAGGCCGTCTGGCGGCTTTCGCTGGCCCCGACCGCCGGGCCCCGCGCGGTCGCCGCGATCGCCGAGCGCTTGCCCGGCGCGCGCTGGTTCTATGACTGGGGCGGCGGGCTGGTCTGGCTCGCGGTCCCCGCCGGGGTGGATGCCGCGGCCGCGACGATCCGCAGCGCGATGCAGCCCCATGGCGGCCATGCGACGCTGGTGCGCGCGCCGGCCACGATCCGCGCGACTGTTGCGGTGTTCCAACCGCTGGCGGAGCCGCTGATGCGCGTGACGGCCGATATCAAGAAGAGCTTCGATCCGGTCGGCCTGTTCGAGCCGGGGCGGATGTATGCGGGGATTTGAGGCAAGGCGCGGGTAACCCTTCTCCCGTGAGGGAGAAGGGCAGGGATGAGGGCCAGCGGCCGATCACAAGGGGACAACGGCACCGTGGTGTCTTCTTGTGCAACGGCAGGCCCTTCATCCGGCGCTCCGCGCCACCTTCTCCCATTCGGGAGAAGGAAGGGCTGTTGCGGGTGACAGGACGATCAGAGCGTAATCATGCAGACGAATTTCACCCCCGAGCTTCTCGCATCCGATCCGCGGCTTCCGGCCTCGGAGAAGATCCTGCGCACCTGCGTGCATTGCGGCTTCTGCACCGCGACCTGCCCGACCTACCTCCTGCTCGGCGACGAGCTCGATTCCCCGCGCGGGCGCATCTACCTGATCAAGGACATGCTAGAGAACGGCAAGCCGGCCACGCCCGAGGTGGTGAAGCATGTCGACCGCTGCCTCTCCTGCCTGTCCTGCATGACGACCTGCCCGTCGGGCGTGCACTACATGCACCTCGTCGACCATGCCCGCGCTCATATCGAGGAAACCCATAAGCGCTCCTGGCACGACAGGCTGCTCCGGCGCATCCTCGCCGCCGTGCTGCCCTATCCGGAGCGCTTCCGCCTCGCCATGCTCGGCGCGATGCTGGCGAAGCCTTTCGCGCCCGCCTTCGGCGCCTTGCCCTTCGTCGGCGACCGGCTGAGGGCGATGCTGGCGCTCGCGCCGGGCCGTCTTCCGACGCGCTCGCATATGGAGGGGCCCCAAAGCTTCGCGCCCGAGGCCGGGGCCGTCCCGGCGAAGCGCGTCGCTATCCTGTCGGGCTGCGCCCAGCCGGTGCTCGACCCCGCGATCAACGAGGCGACGATCCGGCTTTTGACCCGCCACGGCGTCGAGGTCGTACTGCCCAAGGGCGAGGGCTGCTGCGGCGCGCTCGTCCACCATATGGGCCGCGAGCATGACGCGCTCGCCTTCGCCCGCGTCAATATCGACGCCTGGATGGCCGAGATCGAGGGCAAGGGGCTCGATGCGATCCTGATCACCGCCTCCGGCTGCGGCACCACGATCAAGGATTACGGCTTCATGTTCCGCAACGAGCCGGCCTATGCCGAAAAGGCGGCGAGGGTCGCCGCGCTGGCGAAGGACGTCACCGAATTCCTCGAGACGCTGACGCTCGCGCCCGTCCGCGACGTCGCGATGCCGATCGCCTATCACTCCGCCTGCTCGATGCAGCACGGCCAGCAGCTCAAGGACGGGCCGAAGCGCCTGCTCGCCGCCGCCGGTTTCCGCGTCAAGGAGGTGCCGGAGGGGCATATCTGCTGCGGCTCGGCCGGCGTCTACAACATTCTCCAGCCCGAGATCGCCGGACGCCTGCGCGAGCGCAAGGTCGGCAATATCGAAAAGACGAAGCCGATGCTGGTCGCGACCGGCAATATCGGCTGCATGACCCAGATCGCGAAGGGCTTTGCCGACAAGGGCTCGGACGTGCCGGTGGTCCACACAGCCGAATTGCTGGACTGGGCGACCGGCGGCCCGCTGCCGGAGAAACTGCACAAGGCAGGGATTGCGGACAGGCCGCTGCGGACGCGGGGGCTGGCGGCTGCGGAGTAGCAGGCTTCGCAGGACACGCGATTTCCTTCCCCCTTGTGGGGAAGGGTTAGGGATGGGGGTGGTGCCGCTCGGTGAGCTCTCGCAAGCGGGGCAACCCCCACCTCCAACTCCTCCCCACAAGGGGGAGGAGGGCGTGTTGCGGTTCTCGTGCTTGCCCGTTTCCGTCGCGCGGGCTACCGAACGCCGGTGTCGGATTTGTGGGACGAAGCCGGCCGACAAAACAGACAACGCCCGACAACGAAACGAAGTGCCATGTCCGCCGAAAAGCCTGCTTCCGCCAAGCTGAAAGCCCGCCAGCCGCGCGGTTTCGTCGATCGCGGTCCGGCCGATGTCGCCGCGACCGAGCGCATGCTCGCCGTCATCCGCGAGAGCTTCTCGGTCTATGGCTTCGACCCAGTCGAGACGCCCTTCGTCGAATACACCGACGCGCTCGGCAAATTCCTGCCCGACCAGGACCGGCCGAACGAGGGCGTCTTCTCCTTCCAGGACGATGACGAGCAGTGGCTCTCGCTGCGCTACGACCTGACGGCGCCGCTCGCCCGCTATGTCGCCGAGAATTTCGACGCGCTGCCGAAACCCTATCGCAGCTACCGCGCCGGCTATGTCTTCCGCAACGAGAAGCCGGGGCCGGGGCGGTTCCGCCAGTTCATGCAGTTCGACGCCGATATCGTGGGCTCGGGCTCCGTCGCGGCCGATGCCGAGATCTGCATGCTTGCAGCCGACACGATGGAGAAGCTCGGCATCAAGCGCGGCGACTATGTCGTCAAGGTCAACAACCGCAAGGTGTTGGACGGCGTGATGGAGGCCATCGGGCTGGGCGGCGAGGAGAATGTGGGCCGCCGGCTGACCGTGCTGCGCGCCATCGACAAGTTGGACAAGTTTGGCCCCGAGGGCGTCCGGCTCTTGCTGGGCGAGGGGCGGAAGGACGAGAGCGGGGATTTCACGAAGGGCGCGGGGCTGAGCGAGGAGCAGGCCGACGGCATTTTGCTCTACGTTCTAGCCGCCCCGGGCCATACGCAGAATGACATTGATACAGGAACGCCCGGCGAAGCGACTGTCGCGTGGAAATTCTCTGACAGCGACGTTGAAATCAGAATGGGAAATGGCCTGACGGTCGAAAAACTCGCCAAGTTGTTTCCGGAGAACACGGTTTATCAAGACGGAATTCGCGAACTTCGCGAACTGAACGAGTTCGTTTCGGCAAGTGGCTACCAGCTTGATCGCATTCGCATCGACCCCTCCGTCGTCCGAGGCCTCGAATACTACACCGGCCCGGTCTACGAGGTGGAGCTGACCTTCCCGGTCACCAATGACGACGGGCAGGTCGTGCGCTTCGGCTCGGTCGCGGGCGGTGGGCGCTATGACGGGCTGGTCGGCCGCTTCCGGCCCGAGCCCGTGCCGGCGACCGGCTTCTCGATCGGCGTCTCCAGGCTCTATTCGGCGCTGAAGGCGGTGAAGTCTCCCATCGTCGACCAGAAGAACGAATTGCCGCTCGTCGTCGTCACCGCCATGGACAACAAGTCGCCGGAGTTTATGCCGGGCTATCAGGCGATGGTCTCGGCGCTCCGGCAGGCAAAGGGCGAGAACGGTAAGCCGCTCGTCCGCGCCGATCTCTATCTCGGCGCCTCCGGCTTCAACGCCCAGATGAAATATGCCGACCGCCGCGGCGCGATCTGCGCGGTGATCCAGGGCTCGTCCGAGCGCGAAGCCGGCACGGTCGTGATCAAGGACCTGATCCTCGGCGCCGAGCTCGCCGCCGCTGCGCGCGACGTGAAGGATTCCGCCGAGCACAAGGCCAAGCAGGCGGAGGCTCAGTTCGCCGTGCCGGTCGCGGAGTTGGTCGAGGGCGTGAAGCGAGTTCTCGCGCGACATTCGTAGAGCGCGGGGAACCCTTCTCCCTTGTGGGAGAAGGGCAGGGATGACGGCCCGCCGCTGATCGCCAGGCCGCAACGGCGCCGTGGCGCTCTCAGCGGAAACGGCAGTCCCTCATCCGGCGCTCCGCGCCACCTTCTCCCATCCGGGAGAAGGTAATGGGGCGTTGCGGTTCCCGTGCCTGTCGATTCCCGTTCACCCAATTCCCTCAAACCGGTCGAAAATTCTGGCCGCCGCTGCTAGGACAGCGCCCGCAACAGGATGAAGCAGCCGTGCCCGCCATCGCAGCCAGCATCGAGACCGTGATCGCGCTGTTCGCGCGCGAAGGCTATGCCCGCGCCGAACCCGCGATCCTGCAGCCGGCCGACGTCTTTCTCGATCTGTCGGGCGAGGACATCCGCCGCCGCATCTTCATGACGCAGGATGCCGATGGCCGCGACTGGTGCCTGCGGCCGGAATACACCATCCCCGTCGCGCTCGATCACATCGCCTCCGGGTCGAGCGAGCCGGCGGCCTATGCCTATGCCGGGCCGGTTTTCCGCATGCGCAGCCGCGAGCCCGGCGAGTTCGCCCAGGCCGGCATCGAATCCTTCGGCCGCGACGATTTCACCGCGACCGATGCCGAGATCATGGCGCTGACCGTCGAGGCGACGGCGATGCTCGGGCTGACGAAGCCGAAGATCCTGATGGGCGACGTCGCGCTGCTCGGCGCGCTGCTCGACGGCTTGTCCGTTCCGGCCGGCGCCCGCCGCCGGCTGATGCGCGCCGTCGTGCAGGGCAGGGGCCCGCAGGCGGTCGATGCGCTTGATCCTGCGGCTGCCGAGGGCGGCTCCGCCCATGCCGGCCTGCTCAAGGCGCTGGAAGGGCAGGATCCCAAGGCCGCCAAGGCCTTTGTCGAGGACGTGCTGTCCATCGCCGGCATCTCGACGGTCGGCGGCCGCAGCGCCGGCGATATCGCCGAGCGTTTCCTGGCCCGCGCCGCCGAGCGCGAGAACCCGGTCAATGCCGATGTGAAGGCCCTGCTGGCGCAGGTTCTGGCGATCAAGGGCGATCCTGACACGGCTTCCGCCGCGCTGCGCGCGCTCGCCGACCAGGCTTCGCTCGATCTCGGCCGCGAGCTCGACGCTTTCGACGAGCGCACCGGCTTCCTCGCCGTGCGCGGCGTCGATGTCGGGGCAATCGCCTTCCAGGCCGCCTTCGCCCGCAATCTCGATTACTATACCGGCTTCATCTTCGAGCTGCACGATCCCGATCGTCCGGACATCAAGCCGGTCGCCGGCGGCGGCCGCTACGACGACGTCCTGCGCCGTCTCGGCGCGGCCGCGCCGATCCCGGCCGTCGGAGCCTCGATCTGGCTCGATCGCCTGGCGGGAGAAGCCGCATGACTGAGACCCCCCTCGTGAACGACGCTCCGCTCGTCCTGGCCGTTCCCTCCAAGGGCAGGCTGCAGGAGAACGCCACCGCCTTCTTCGGCCGCGCCGGGCTGAAATTCGTCAAGTCGCGCGGCGAGCGCGACTATCGCGGCACGATCGCCGGCGTCGAGGGGGCGGAGGTCGCCTTCCTCTCGGCCTCCGAGATCGTGGCGCAACTGGCCTCGGGCGCCGCCCATCTCGGCATCACCGGCGAGGATCTGGTGCGCGAGCAGGTGGCCGATGCCGATGCCGCGGTCGAGATGCTTACGCCGCTCGGCTTCGGCCACGCCAATGTCGTGGTCGCCGTGCCGCAGGCCTGGATCGACGTGCGCAGCATGGCCGATCTCGACGATGTCGCCTCGACCATGCGCATCCGCCAGGGCCGCAAGCTCCGCGTCGCCACCAAATACGTCAATCTGACCCGGCGCTTCTTCGCCAGCCACGGCCTCGCCGACTATCGCATCGTCGAGAGCCTGGGCGCGACCGAGGGCGCGCCGGCGGCCGGCTCGGCCGAGATCGTGGTCGACATCACGACGACCGGTGCGACCCTCTCCGCAAACGCGCTGAAGATCCTCGACGATGGCGTGATGCTGGCCTCCGAAGCCAATCTCGTCGCCTCCGTCCGCGCGCCCTGGGGGGCGCGCGCGAAGGCGGCTGCGAACGCCATCCTGTCGCGGATCGCGGCCGAGGAGGAGGCGCGCTCGGTGCGTGAGATCCGGGCGCGGCTCGATGCCGCCTCCGATACGCTGGGCGATCTCGCTCGGCTGTTCGGCGCCAGGCTGCCCTTCGGGGCGAGCGCGCCCGGCGGGATCGTGACGATCCACTGCCCCGAAAAGGCGGTGTTCGCGCTGGTGGATCATCTGGCGAAGGCCGGTGCCGACGACATCACCGTCAGCGCGCCCGCCTATGTCTTCCGCAAGGCCAATCCGCTGATCGAGCGGCTCCGGGCGCGTATCTGAACGGGATTTCCTTGCTCCTGCGCAGGTGTGCCCAAAATTCTCCGCGTTGTCGGTCGATGAGTGGTTCGGAAATCGTAGGCGAATCCGCTTCGCGGTTGATCGCGGCGCGATAGCCCGCTACGCGTTTCATGAGACCGACCGCTGGGGCTGCGGCCCTTCCGTGCGTCCGCGCGCGACTTCAGGTTAGACGACCGGGTAAGACGACAATGATTCGACGCCTTGGCTATGCCGCCGTTCTCTCCGCGATCGCCGCGCCGCTGCTGCTGCCGTCCGACGCAAACGCCCAGCGCCGCCAGCAGATGCCGTCGCGCGAGGAGCTGGGGACGCCGCAGGCGCCGGCCCAGCCGCAGCAGGAAAAGAACTTCCCGCTTGGCGCCTCCTGGACGGTGGTTTCGCTCAACGGCAGGCCGGTCGCCGACCGGCGCGCCACCTTCCAGGTCGACAGCAACCTGCGTGGCACCGGTTTCGGCGGCTGCAACACATTTTCGGCGGCTGCTTATCCGATGCGCCAGCAATCCTTCGCCGTCGGGCCGCTCGCCCTGACCAAGCGCAGCTGCGACAAGGGCGCCTCGGATTTCGAGCGAAGCTTCCTGACCGCGCTACGTGCCACTCGCAACTGGGACCTCGTCAACGGCAAGCTCGTGCTCAAGGGCGGCGCGGGCGAGATCCAGTTCGACCGGGCGCTGTAAAGAACCCGCTCTTTCCGTATCCGCGGTTCTTTCGGAAACGCGACGTCATCCCGGGCAAGCTGCGTCAGCAGCGCGGCTTCGGGATCCATCGAGAGCTCCGGAGTTCTCGGATGGGGCGCGGGATCGCATCGGGTGCCGTCGCAGAACGCGTGCTGCCCCTGGATTGCTTCGTCGCTTGCGCTTCTCGCAATGACGGGGAGAGCGTTTCAATCTGATCGAAGAGCGCTCTAAACATGCCTTCTCCGTCATGGTCGGGCTTGTGCCGGCCATCCAAGTCTTCGTCGCCAAGGCCGGTGTTCAAGACGTGGATGCTCGCCACAAGGGCGAGCATGACGCGCTGTGAAGCGAAGCCGTACGGCAGCAGCAGGCCTACGCCTCCGCCGCCGCCTTCGACGTTTCGCGCGGTGTGAAGGTGCCGTCGTCGTTCGGCTCCATCGTCACGATCGCCTCATGCATGCCGCGCAGCGCCGAGCGATGGCCGATCGAGACGATGCGCGTGTCCGGCAGCTCGCGCGAAATGGCGTCGTAGATCTCGACCTCGAGCTTCTCGTCGAGCGAGGCGGTCGCCTCGTCGAGGAAGAGCCAGTCGGGCTTGGCCAGCAGCGCCCGCGCCACGGCAAGCCGCTGCTGCTCGCCGCCGGAGAGGCGCTGGCCCCAGAGGTCGACCTCGTCCAGCCGGTCGGCGAGATGGCCGAGCCGGACCTTTTCCATCGCCTCTCGGATCTCGGCCTCGCCATAGGCCTCGGCCTCGGCGGGATAGGCCAGCGCCGCCCGCAGCGAGCCCTGCGGCAGATAGGGGCGCTGCGGCAGCAGCATGATCTCGGCGTCGGCCTGGATGCCGACCTTGCCGGAGCCGAACGGCCAGATGCCGGCGATGGCGCGGAACATGGTCGACTTGCCGGAGCCGGACGGGCCGACCACCAACGTCGAGCGCGCCTTGCCGAGATCGAGCTCTCCGATCCGCACGATGGGCTGGCCGTTCGGCAACTCGAGCACAGTCTCGGAGAGGCTGATCTCGCTTTCGCCGATCCGCTCGCGCCGCATCGTCGCATCCGCCGCGTCGTCGCGCGCCTTCTCGATCTCGTGCTCGAAGCTCGTCAGACGGGCGATCGAGGCGAGATAGGAGGCGATCGAGGAGTAGCTGTTGATGATGAAGGAGAGCGCGGTCTGCACTCGGTCGAAGGCGCCTGCGACCTGCATCATCACGCCGAGCGTGATCGTGCCGGCGAAATAGTAGGGCGCCAGGATCATGTAGGGCAGCACGACGCTGACCTGGTTGTAGGACAGCGTGAAGGTGGTGAGCTTCAGCCGGCGCCAGACCAGCCGGTAGAAGTTCTCGACGATCTCGCCGAAGCGCTGCGAGAGATGCACGCGCTCGGTGCGCTCGCCGGACATCAGCGCGATCTGCTCGGAGTATTCGCGCAGGCGCGCCAGCGAGAAGCGGAAATTCGCTTCGCGCCGCTCCTGCTCGAATTCGAGGCCGATCAGCGGCCGGCCGATGAGGTGAGTCAGCCAGGTTGCCGCCGCCGCATAGAGGAAGGCGACCCAGAAGATGTAGCCGGGGATCGCGATGTTGGTGCCGGGCAGGTTGAAGGCGACGTTGATGTTCCAGAGGATGATCGAGAACGAGACGAGGGTGGAAATCTGCGTCAGCAGCGGCAGCGCGAAGCCGTAGGTCGAGTTGACGAAGGAGCGCGTATCTTCCGCGATGCGCTGGTCGGGGTTGTCGACCGTGCCGGCGAGCGCGATGCGGTAATGCGTGCCGCGGCCGAGCCAGCGAGCGTTGTACTCCTCCGCCATGAAGCGGCGCCAGCGGATCAGCAGGGTGTAGTTCGCGAACATCTCGATCAGGTTCGAGACGACCCAGATCCCCGCCCAGATGCAGAACACCCAGAACAGCTGGTACCAGAACGCCGCCGCATCCTTGTTCTGCAGCGCGTCATACATATCGCGGTTGAAGAAGGAGAGCCTGAGCGTGATGCCGACCTGGACCTGGTTCAGCACGATCAGGAAGACGAAGAGCGCGACGGCGAGCGTGCCGAGCCGGATCTGGAACGGCCCGATCGGCCAGAGATTGGCGGTCGTCGTCTGCTGCGATTCGAAATAGGGCGAGGCGAGCCGGGCGATCTTCGCGATCACCGGCACGAAGGAGATCGCGTAGACGAGGATGCTGAATACGCCGACCGTGGTCGGCAGGCTGGTCGGGAAGGCGGGTATTCCGGTGTCCGTCGGCCAGAGTCCGGTCTGGCCGAGCAGCGCGGCGCCGCCGAAGAGGACGTATTCGATGCCGAAGACCGCGCAGAAGATGCGCAGGAAGAAGGCGAGCGAAGGCGCCCTGAAGGTCACGAAGGCGAGCAGCAGCCCGATGACGCCCATGCCGATCGTGCCGGCATTGCCGATCTGCTGTCCGACGACGAGCGCGATCACGGCTAGCGCGGCTACGGCGAAACTCAACGGGCGCATCGGCTGTTCCTGGTGAATGCTTGAATCGCGACGGGAGCCGCGGATGCGACCATGTCGCAGCCGATACGGCCTTTCAATGGCGATGCTCCCGGATGAGCAAAATGTCATCGCGGGACAAGGCTAAGGCCATCATCGCCGGGTTGCGCCGCCATCACCGTCATTGTGAGGAGCGAAGCGACGAAGCAATCCAGGGGCGGCAGTGCTCTACGCTTTGCTGGATTGCTTCGCTTCGCTCGCAATAACGGCAGCGGACGCAGCGGTGCGGACGCGAAGCGGCGGCAGGCTCCACGTTCTGCCCGCTCGCCTCAGTCCGCGGCGACGATCTTGCCGCCATCCCATTTGAACATCGAGAAGCTCGGCGAGCTCAGGTCGCCGTTCTTGTCGTAGGCGAGCGTGCCGATCGCGGTCTTGATCTGGAGCCCGTCCTTCAGTGCCTTCGCCGTAGCCGTTGCGTCGGTCGCCTTGCCGGCCTTCTCGATGCCCGCCTTCAGGACCTCGACCGCGGCATAGGCGTTGAGCGTGAAGGCCTCGGGAGGGATGCCCTTTTCCTTCAGCGCCGCGACCGCCGCGGCGGAGTCGGGGTTCTTCAGGGCGTCGGTCGCGTTGGTGAACAGCGTCCCGGCGGCCGTGCTGCCGCCGATCGCCCAGAACTCCGTGTTGGACAGGCCCTCGCCGCCGACGATCGTCGCCTTGACGCCGGCATCGGCGAGCTGGCGCGAGAGCAGGCCGCCCTCGGGGTGGTAGCCGCCGAAATAGATCAGGTCGACATCGGCGGCCTTCAGCCGCGTGACGACGGCGGACAGGTCCTTGTCACCCGGATTGACCGTCAGCGAGACGACCTCGGTGATGCCCCCGGCATTGATGCCCTTCTTGAAGGCGTCGGCCAGGCCTTTGCCATAGGTGCCCTTGTCGTGGACGATGGCGACCTTCTTGCCCTTGTGGTTCTTCAGGACATAGGCCGCGGCGATGTCGGCCTGCTGGTCGTCGCGGCCGCAGGTGCGGAAGACGTTGGTGAGGCCGCGCGTCGTCAGCGCCGGCGTGGTCGCCGTCGGCGTCACCATCAGCACGCCGCTCTCGGCCAGCACGTCCGACACCGCCATGGCGGCGCCGGATGTCACCGGCCCGATGACGAACTTCACATTGTCGCCGACCAGCAGATTGGCGGCGGAGACGCCCTGCTTCGGGTCGGCGGCATCGTCGGCGAGCTTCAGCACGAGCTTCTGCCCGAGCACGCCGCCGTTCTTGTTGATGACCTCGACGGCCGTCTGCGCGCCGTTCTTGACCTGGTCGCCATAGGCGGCGACCGCGCCGGTCAGCGGCGCGATCAGCCCGATCACGATATCGGCGCGGGCGGCCTGGGCCGACATGAACAGGGTTGCGGCGAAGGCAGCGCCGGAAAACAGTGCGGAGGTTTTCATGGACCTCTCCCGATCGGTGTTGGGTTTTCGCGCCGGCTCAAGCTGGAGGCGCTTGCCTCCTTTATAGGCGAGACAAGGGGCCGAGGACATCATGTCGGCTCGCGGGCGGAGCGCCTCCGTTGCATGGCGCACAACGTCGCGCCCAAGAAGAGGATACGCCAAAGAAAAAGGCCCGGCTTGCGCCGGGCCTTCCTTGTATTTGCCTGAGAGGCTGGATCAGAAACCCATGCCGCCACAGAAACCGGGCCTGCCCGGTTTCGGCACTTGGACGCTTTGGGCGTCTGGACTTCCTCAGAAGTCCATGCCGCCCATGCCGCCGCCGCCCATCGGGGGCATCGGGGCGTCCTTCTTCGGCAGCTCCGCGATCATCGCCTCGGTGGTGATGAGCAGGCCGGCGATCGAAGCCGCGTCCTGGATCGCCGTGCGCACGACCTTGGTCGGGTCGATGATGCCGGCCTTGACCAGATCGCCGTACTCGCCGGTCTGGGCATTGTAGCCGTAGGAGTAGTCCTTCGACTCGAGCAGCTTGCCGATCACGACCGCGCCGTCATCGCCGGCGTTGTCGACGATCTGGCGGGCCGGAGCGGCGATCGCCTTGCGGACGATCTCGACGCCGGTCTTCTGGTCGTCGTTCTGGGTCTTGATGCCCTTGACCGAGGAAAGCGCGCGCAGCAGGGCGACGCCGCCGCCCGGCAGGATGCCTTCTTCCACCGCAGCGCGGGTGGCGTTCAGGGCATCGTCGACGCGGTCCTTCTTCTCCTTGACCTCGACCTCGGTCGCGCCGCCGACGCGGATCACCGCGACGCCGCCGGCGAGCTTGGCCAGGCGCTCCTGGAGCTTCTCGCGGTCGTAGTCCGAGGTGGTCTCCTCGATCTGCGCCTTGATCTGCGAGACGCGGGCCTCGATGTCCTTCTTCTTGCCGGCGCCGTCGATGATCGTGGTGTTCTCCTTCTCGATGCGCACCTTCTTGGCGCGGCCGAGCTGGGCGAGGGTCACGGTCTCGAGCTTGATGCCGAGGTCTTCCGAGATCATCTGGCCGGCGGTCAGGATCGAGATGTCCTCGAGCATGGCCTTGCGGCGGTCACCGAAGCCCGGAGCCTTGACGGCAGCGACCTTCAGGCCGCCACGGAGCTTGTTGACGACGAGCGTGGCCAGGGCCTCGCCCTCGACGTCCTCGGCGATGATGAGCAGCGGCTTGCCGGTCTGCACGACGGCCTCGAGAATCGGCAGCATCGCCTGCAGCGACGACAGCTTCTTCTCGAAGATCAGGATGTAGGGGTCTTCCAGCTCGGCGACCATCTTCTCCGAGTTGGTGATGAAGTAGGGCGACAGGTAGCCGCGGTCGAACTGCATGCCCTCGACGACGTCGAGCTCGGTCTCGGCGGTCTTGGCCTCCTCGACGGTGATGACACCCTCGTTGCCGACCTTCTGCATGGCCTTCGAGATCATCTCGCCGACCGACGCGTCGCCGTTGGCCGAGATGGTGCCGACCTGCGCGACTTCCGCGTTCGAGGTGACCTTCTTCGAGTTCTTCTTGAGGTCGGCGATGATGGCCTCGACGGCCAGATCGATGCCGCGCTTCAGGTCCATCGGGTTCATGCCGGCCGCAACCGACTTGGAGCCCTCACGGACGATCGCCTGGGCCAGGACCGTGGCGGTCGTGGTGCCGTCGCCGGCATGGTCGTTCTGACGGGACGCGACTTCGCGAACCATCTGGGCGCCCATGTTCTCGAACTTGTCGGCGAGCTCGATCTCCTTGGCGACGGTGACGCCGTCCTTGGTGATGCGCGGGGCGCCGAAGGACTTCTCGATGACGACGTTGCGGCCCTTCGGGCCGAGCGTGACCTTCACCGCGTTGGCGAGGATGTCCACGCCGCGCAGCATCTTGTCGCGGGCGTCGGTGGAGAACTTGACTTCTTTAGCTGCCATGAGAGCAACTCCTTGAAAATGACGGGAAAGAGGCTGTCAGGCGGCTATCAGCCGACGACGCCCATGATGTCGGATTCCTTCATGATGAGGAGATCCTGGCCGTCGATCTTGACCTCGGTGCCGCTCCACTTGCCGAAGAGGACGCGATCGCCCTTCTTGACGTCGAGGGCGACGAGCTTGCCGGCTTCGTCACGGGCGCCGGGGCCCACGGCGACGACCTCGCCCTCCTGGGGCTTTTCCTTGGCGGTGTCGGGGATGATGATGCCACCCTTGGTCTTCTCTTCGCCATCAAGGCGGCGGACCACGACGCGGTCATGCAGCGGACGGAACTTCATGGTTCTGTCTTCCTCTTGCTCAAATTCAATACGGGCCTCCGAGGGCCCGCCATGGGCATCTGTTAGCAGTCTCAGTATGTGAGTGCCAACGGATGGCGCGGAGATAGGAGCGTGCCCGCCGCGAGTCAAGGAACCAACCGTTGAAAGGTTAAATCCCGCGGCCTTCGGCCGTCCCGGCTGGCAACCTCCTCGGAACACGCTAGCATGGCGAAATGACGACCCGTCTGCCCGATCCCGCCACTCCTGCCCCGCAACTGGACGACATTGCCCGGACCTGCGTCGCGCTGCATGTGCGCATGACGGCGCGCGCCGTGACCCGCGCCTATGACGAGGCGATGCGTCCGACGGGGTTGAAGATCACGCAGTTCGTGCTGCTCTCGGCGCTCAGCACCGGCGCCTGGCGCTCCGTGACCGAGCTGGCCGAGCGCTTCGCACTGGAGCGCACCTCGCTCACCCGCAACCTGCAGCTGCTGGTGACAGCGGGGCTGATCGAGCCGGTCGAATGCAAGGGCCGCGCCTCGATCTATGCCGTGACGGAGCGGGGACGCGCCGCGATCGAGGCCGCGATCCCGCATTGGCGTGCCGCGCAGGAGCGCATCGAGGGCGGTCTCGGCGCCGACAACTGGAGCGAACTGCGCGACCGGCTCAAGGCGCTGCGCCGCGTCACCCGCGAGGCGCCCTGAACGCGGCTTGACCACAAGATCGAACGCCACCTAACGTGTATATACACATGACTGAGGTGAGCAATGGCGCGTGAAGTCGGGGTGGTGGCGCGGGAGACCCTTCTCGCCGGGAGCGGGCTCGAATTCCTACGTGGCATGATAGCGGGGCGCCATCCCGCGCCGCCTTTCGCCGATACGATGGATTTCGAGCTGATCGAGGTCGATGAGGGCAGGGTCGTCTTCACAGGACGGCCCTCGGCACGCTTCTTCAACCCGCTCGGAACCGTCCATGGCGGCTGGACCGGAACCATCCTCGATTCGGCCATGGCCTGCGCCGTGCATGCGACGCTGAAGTCCGGCGAGGGCTATACGACGCTGGAGATGAAGGTGAACTATGTCCGTCCGGTCATGCCGGGAAGCGGCATCGTCCGTTGCGAGGGCAGGGTGATCCATCGCGGTGGAACGGTCGCGACCAGCGAGGGCCGCCTCACCGATGAACGCGGCAAGCTGCTGGCGCACGGCACCGAGACCTGCGCCGTCTTCCCGGCGAAGTCTACCGCCGGCTGATCGCGACGGCTCCGGCGACGATCAGCGCCGCCCCCATATAGGTGGTGTAGAGCGGCACTTCGCCGAAGACGAAATAGCCGAGCAGGCTGGCCCAGATCAGCGCCGTATATTCCAGCGGCGCGAGCCGCGACGCTTCTGCCTTGGCGAAGGCCGATGTCAGCGTGAGATGGCCGGCGACGCCGAGCGCACCGGCCGCGAGATAAGTCAGCAGGTCGCCGGCCGTCATCGGCGCGAAATAGAGCATGGCGGGGATGGCGAGCAGCAGCGCCGGCCCGCAATTCTGGAAGGCCACGATGACGGCCGGGTGCTCCCGCATCGCGATCCGCCGCAGCAGGACCAGGTTGAAGGCATATGTCACGGCCGAGAACAGCGCGGCGGCGACGCCGAGGCCGGCACCGCTGACATGGCCCTGCAGGCGCGGCCAGACCATCACCAGCATGCCGGCGACACCGAAGGCCAGCGCCTGGAAGATGCGGCTGTCCATCCGCTCCTTGAGCAGCAGCCCGCCGAGCAGTGCGACGAAGACCGGGGCGAGGAAGGCGAGCGTCAGCGCCTCCGCCAGCGGCAGCACAGACAGCGAATAGAAGAAGCTGCCCGCGGTGAGCACGACGACCGGGACCCGGATGGAGTTGCCGATCACGCTCCGGCGCGTCGGCATGGCGGGCCGCACGAAGGCCAAGACCGCAAGCGAGCAGATGCCGCCCATGGCGAAGCGCATGAACAGCGCCAGCACGAAGGGCTGGGACTGCATCTGCGCCTTCATCACCGCATCCATCAGGGTGAGCAGCGCGATGCCGATCAGGGCGCGAAGAGCCGGCCCGGCACTCATCTTCGAGGCAGGGGCAGGCGGAAGTGATACTCCCAGGTCGCGGAGACGTCTGCGAGATAGCGCTCGCCCGGCCAGCGCCGGAAGCCGAGCTTCTCGTAGAAGCGGTGGCCGCGCGCGAAGCGGCTGTCCGACCACAGCATGATCTCGCTATAGCCGCCGTCTTGCGCGAAGCGCAGCGCCTCGGCGAACAGCGCCTGCGCCAGGCCGGAACCGCGGAAGGCCGGCGCCGCGTAGACCTTGGTGATCTCGACCGCGTTCTGCTCCGGCACGGGTGCGACGCCGAGGGAGGCGGCGATACCGCCACCGGGCGCATCCGCGATCCAGAGCTTGCCACCCTTGGCGGCGAAATGGCTGGCGGGCCGTCGCAGCTCGGGAAATTCGGACCACTCGAACAGGCAGTTCGGATATTCGGCGAAGCTCGCCGCGATGAGGATCGCAAGCGGCTCGGAATCGTCGTCGCGGGCAGGGCGCAGGGTGAAGCTCGGGGCGGTCATGACAGCCCGCTTAGGGCCAATCCTGCCAGCGCGGTAGGGGGGTGCCGCGATCCTCCCCCATGCCGCCGACGCAGCGGGCCGCTCGCTTCCGCATGGAAAAGGCAGGACAGCCCTCCAGCCATCTGTTTTGGCGCATTTTCTTCACGCGAACCGATACCCACTTCGCTCGAAAATGCTCTAGGCCATGTAACGGCAGGTTCGCGCCGCGAGCCCTGAGTCGCGAACCGGACGACATGACAGAGACGAGATGACGGTCCTGCTGCCCTTCATCGTCAATGCCGGGCTGAACTTCGTCCTCGGCCTGCTGATCGCCTTCTTCCTCGGCCCGGCCGAGTTCGGCCGCTATGCCATCGGCGCGGCGATCATCGTGCTGGTCAACACGGCGCTGCTCGACTGGATCAGGCTTTCGGCGGTGCGCTTCTACTCGCTGACGACGCGGCAGACGCAGCCCGAGATCCGCGCGACCCTGGATCTGCTGGTTGCCGGCGTCAGCATCTGCCTGTGCGCGCTCTTGCTGGCGGCGGTCGTCGCCGGCATCGATTTCCGCATGCCGGCGATGATGCTGTCGGCCGCCGTGCTTGCCGGCATCGGCGCCGGGCTGTTCGACTATCACGGCGCCATCGCCAGGGCGCGCTTCCTCGATGCCGCCTATGCCCGGCTGATCATCGTCAAGAACCTGATGGCCCTGATCCTGATGGTCGGCGGCGCCTGGCTGACGCGCGATCCGACGGTGGTGCTCCTCGGCGGGCTGCTCAGCGTCGCGATCGCACTGGTTTCGGTTCGCCGCACGCTGGCCGATGCGCCGCTCTCGTTCTCCGCGGCGCGCCCGGGGCTGACCTGGACCTTCGCGAAATACGCACTGCCCCTGGTCGCCGGAAACGCGATCTACTCGCTGATTCCGCTGCTCAACCGCTCGCTGCTGGCTGGCGCGCATGGCTTTGCCGAGGCCGGCTATTTCTCGCTCGCCTCCGATCTGGGGCTGCGCCTGTTCGGCATGCTGGGGGCGATGCTGGAGATCGTGTTGCTGCGGCAGGTCATCCGCCTCGACGAAACCCGCGGGCGGCGCGCCGCGCAGAAGCGCATCGCGGCCAATATGGTGATCGTGCTGGCCGTGGCGCTGCCGGTCGCGGCCGGCTTCTGGCTGGTGCTGCCGGCCTTCGACAGCCTGGTGGTGCCCCCGAGTTTCCGGGGCAGCTTTTCGGCCTATATGGCGCCGCTGCTGCCGGGCTTCCTCGCGATCACGATCTTCCAGGCCGCGCTCTACCCGGCCTTCCTGATCGAGAAGCGCACGATCGTCACCACGCTCGCTGCGGTCGTCGGCTTCGGCGTCAACCTCGCCATCGTCGTCGCATTGACCTCGGGCCCGCTCGCCTATGCTCAAGCGCAGAGCGCGGCCTTCCTCGTCGTCCTGGCCATCACCGCCGTCGCCGCGCTGCGCGCGCTTCCGGTGCTGCCGCCGCTGCGCGATGTGGGGGCGATCCTGCTCGCGGTGGCGGCAATGGCAGCGGCGATCTGGCCGCTGCGAGCCCGCTTCGCGGCCGTGCCGGAGCTCGCCTTGCAACTCGTCCTCGGTGCGCTGGTCTATGGCGCGGTGATCCTGCTTTGCGACGTCGCACGCTCGCGCACGCTGCTCTCGCTCTGGTGGGCCGGAAGGCGGGCGCGGAAGCGCTGAGGCCAGCTTGCCGGCAACGCTTCCTTCACCCTGTCCGTTTCGACGCCGATAAGGTTAATCGCCTGAATTCGCTGCGTTAGCCGCTTTCAGGGCCCGCCAGAGTCAACGATTCACCATTCGTTTTAAGGCTGCTCCTCAGGGTTGCCGTCCAGTCGATGCCTGAGAGAGTTGCGTCATGCGTCCAGTCCTCTTCGTTTCGGTGCTAGCGTTGTCGGCGGCCTCCGCCGTATCCGGCCCGGCGCTCGCCCAGGGTTATGGCCAGGGCTACGGCTATGGAGCCCAGCCAGACCCGATGGTCGCCGCCTCCCGGCAGCGGCCCAATTATGGCGGCGGCTTCATCGAGATGCTGATGACCGGGCGGGATCCGAGCCCGCAGGGCCGGGGCGGGGCGGTCTATAACCGGCCGGGCGGCGCCTATTCCGCCTATGGGCAGCGCACGCGCGCTCCGGCGGGTTACGAGGCCGACCCCTTCGAGCAGGCGGCGCGGCAGCCCGCGCCGGGCCGGCGCGTCGCGGCGCTGGGCGAGCCGATCGAGATGGAGCGCCCCATCGAGCGCGTCATCCCGCCGCGCTTCCAGAAGCAGGAGGTCGCCTATGACGGGCCGCACAAACCCGGCACCATCATCATCGACACGCCGCAGCGCTATCTCTTCCTGGTGCAGCCAGGGGGGCGGGCGCTGCGCTATGGCATCGGCGTCGGCCGGCCGGGCTTCTCCTGGGCCGGGATGAAGACGGTGAGCCGCAAGGCCGAATGGCCGACCTGGACGCCGCCACCAGAAATGCTCAAGCGCCGCCCCGACCTGCCGCGCTTCATGCCGGGCGGGCCGGAGAACCCGATGGGCGCGCGCGCGCTCTATCTCGGCTCCTCGCTCTACCGCATCCACGGCACGAACGAGCCGCACACCATCGGCCAGGCGGTCTCCTCCGGCTGCATCCGCATGACCAATGACGACGTCAAGGACCTCTACGGACGCGTGCCCGTCGGCGCGCGGGTGCTGGTAATCTGACGCCACTCCGCCTCTCGCGTCAGCTATGAAAAACCCCGCCCGGCGCGAGCCGGGCGGGGTTCCTTGTTTCAGGGGCCGCGACAGGCGGCCGGCAAGGGCTCAGGCCCAGCTGTCGTCGTCGCCGCCGAAGAAGCTCGAGCCGTCGTCGAAGCCGTCGTCCGCCGGCTCGTGAGCGGCCTGCTGGTAGTTGGCCTCGTTCGAGGAGCCGTCGTCATAACCGGCCGGCTGCGCGTTCGCCGCCGCATCCTGCGAGGCGCTGTCCTGCGACGCCGTCTCCGCCGGCTTGGCCTCGGAACCGGCTTCGCCGGCCTTGGCCGAGCCGCCGCCGAAGGCGTTGGTCAGCACGCTGCCGAGCATCATGCCGCCTGCGACGCCGGCCGCGGTCGTAAGCGCGGTCGCCATGAAGCCGCCGCGGCCGGGGGCCTGCTGCTGGCCCTGGTTCGACCACGGGCTCGGCCGTCCAGCCGGGCCGGGCTGGCCATCGGGTCCGGGTTGGCCGCCGGGAGCTGCCGCCATCATGCCCTGGCGCCCGGTCCACGCCGAGGAAGGCGCCGAAGCGGGTTCTTCCTGCGAGCGCTGGGGGAAGGACGGGACCGAGCGACGCGGCTGGTTCGGCTGGGGGCCGCCGCCGAAGATGCCGGACAGGAAGCCGCCGGCCTGCGCCGGAGCTTCGGCCGGCCGGCTCTGCAATTCGCGCAGCTGCGCCTGCAAATCCTCGACCTGCGCCTGCAGGTTCGTCAGCGCGGTTTCCTGGACATAGACCGCCTGTGCCATGGCATAGGGCGCGTAGGGCTGCTCGCGCAGGCGCTCCGCGATGAAATTCTCAGCCTCGGGGTCTCTGGGCTGGTTGGCCGCCTGCCGAAGGCGGTCGAAAATACCGGCGATCACGTCGCGTTCTTGCGGCGTCATCGTCATCTCCTCTCATGTCGGACGGCGCGGTTGCGCCGCCGCTCAAGAGGTGGTGACTCCCTGTGACCGTATCAAGGCGATTGCGACCCTGCGTCACGCCTCACGCCACCGTGCCGAGCGTGGCCTCGGACCGATGCTCAGGCGTTGCCGACATTGCTGTAATTGAAGCCGCGGCGGCGCATATCCTCCGAGCGGTAGATGTTGCGCAGGTCGACCACGACCGGCTGGCGCAGCGCGGCCTTGACGCGGTCGAGGTCGAGCGCCCGGTAGGCGTTCCATTCGGTGACGATCACGAGCGCGTCGGCGCCTTCGATGCAGGAATAGGCATCCGGCGCGAAGTCGACGTCGCGCAGCAGCGCCTTCGCCGGCTCCATGCTCTCGGGGTCGTGCGCGATGATCGTGGCGCCGGCGTCCTGCAGCGCAGCGATGATCGCCAGCGACGGCGCCTCGCGCATGTCGTCGGTGTTCGGCTTGAAGGCGAGGCCGAGCACGGCGATGCGCTTGCCGCGCACGCTGCCGCCGCAGGCCGCGATCACCTTGCGCGCCATGGCGCGTTTGCGCTGGTCGTTGACCGCCACCACCGTCTCGACGATGCGCAGCGGGCTGGCGAGGTCCTGCGCCGTCTTCATCAGCGCGAGCGTATCCTTGGGGAAGCAGGAGCCGCCGAAGCCCGGCCCGGCATGCAGGAACTTGGCGCCGATGCGGTTGTCGAGCCCGATCCCGCGCGCCACCTCCTGGACGTTGGCGCCGACCGCCTCGCAGAGATCGGCCATCTCGTTGATGAAGGTGATCTTGGTCGCGAGATAGGCGTTGGCGGCGTATTTGATCACCTCGGAGGTGCGGCGCGAGGTGAAAAGCAAGGGTGCCGCGTTGAGATAGAGCGGCCGGTAGAGCTCCTCCATCACGCCGCGGGCGCGCTCGTCGTCGGTGCCGATGACGATCCGGTCCGGGCGCTTGAAATCGCCGATGGCGGCGCCTTCACGAAGGAATTCGGGGTTCGAGACGACGGCGAAGTCGGCCTCCGGCCGCGCCTCGCGCATGATGCGCTCGACCTCGTCGCCGGTGCCGACCGGTACCGTCGATTTCGTGACGATGGCGGTAAAGCCGTCGATCCTGGCCACGACGTCGCGCGCCGCCTGATAGACATAGGAGAGATCGGCATGGCCGTCGCCGCGCCGCGTCGGCGTCCCGACGGCGATGAAGACGGCATCGGCACCGCCGACGGGGCCTGCAAGCTCGGTCGTGAAGCTCAGCCGGCCCTCGCGTACGTTCGTCGCGACGAGGTCGTCGAGGCCGGGCTCGAAGATCGGGATCTCGCCGCGGTTGAGCGCGTCGATCTTGGCGGCGTCCGTATCGACGCAGGTCACGACATGGCCGAAATCGGCGAAGCAGGCACCCGAGACCAGGCCGACATAGCCCGAACCGATCATCGTCACGCGCATAGGCTTGCCTTCCCCCCGCTCGCTGGCGCTTCCGCAAGGCGCGGAAAGGCGGCATGCACGACCAGCGCCGTCCGCCTACACCAGATTCCGGCCTCCCGCAAAACGGCTGCGGGCCTCACCGTGCCGTAACCCGGTGAAGCCCGCAATCGTCCTGAAGCATACCGTCCGACGCAGCGTCAGATGCTGGCGTCGTCCGAGGTGAACTCGTCGAAGACCTCGCCGGGTTCCGGCACGAGCAGCTGCCCGCGGTTCAGCACCACGACATTGCTGCCGGTGGGCACGCGGCTGTGCAGGTCGATGATGTCCTGGTTGAACATCCGGATGCAGCCGCTGGAAACGGACTGGCCGATCGTCCACGGCTCGTTGGTGCCGTGGATGCGGTAAAGCGTGTCGCGGGAGCCCTGATAGAGATAGAGTGCGCGGGCGCCGAGCGGGTTGTCGAGGCCCGGCTGCATGCCGCCGGCCCAGGGGCCGTTCTTCTCCGGGTCGCGGGCGATCATGGCCTGGGTCGGGGTCCAGCGGGGCCACGCGGCCTTGCGGCCGACGCTCGCTCGCCCGCGCCAGGACATGCCCTGCTTGCCGACGCCGATGCCGTAGCGGATCGCCCGGCCGTTCTCGCGCACGAGGTAGAGGAAGCGGTTATCCGTATCGACGACGATCGTGCCCGGCTGCTCGCGCGTCGGATAGGAGACCTCCTTGCGCAGATAGCGCGGATCGACCTCCGTGAGATCGGTCGCGGGGAGGGGGAATTCCTCGTTCGGGCGCTCGCCATACATCGCCAGATACTGGGCGCTGATATGCGGGCCCGCGCTCACCGTTTCGATGGGCTGCTGCTGGGCACCGACGCAGGCTGCCAGCAGCAGGGGCATCAGCAGGGCCGCCACGCGCTTCAGCGGGCGGTCGAAGAAAGAAACGGCGAAGGCGGCGGCGGGCATCACGGCGGACATGGAGTTGGGCTCTGCCTTATTGGTCTTGCGAAAACCGAGGATCAACGGCGCAATGGTCTTTGCGTTCCATAGAGAACGCATGACACCGTTCAAGGCGGATGACATGGCCGCGGGGTGAATACGATGTGGCGAAAGTGTGGCGGGGTGTGGCTGTTGTATAACGGCAACAATGCGCCTGCCCGCACCGGCGGTTCAGGACGACAGGGCGTTTCGCTTGGGATTCAGGCACGTCCCGCAAGCCAGTCTTGCGACAGACTTCCATAGTTTAAGTTATTCTTCACGCATTTGATTAAGTCTAGTTTGAATATGCGTGGGTGCCGCAAGGTTGGAGTAGCGGATTTCCGTCCAGATCACGAACAGACGAGACTAGCCGATGCCTATGTTGCGTTTCGCAGGGACGCAGCCCTCCGCAAGAAAATTTCAAAAGACCGGCATCGCTTTCGACAAGATTGAAAATCTGTTGGAAGGGTTCGATTTTCAGGCCGGCACCACTTTCAAACTGGGCCGCTCATGAAAAAGCTTCTGTCTGTCCGCCTGCCGATCGCGACCCGCCTCGCTATTGTCGGTGTTTTCTTTGTTGGCCTTGCCGTTGCCGCGTCGGTTCTTGTTTCGCTGCAGGCGGCCGAGAAGGCCATGCGCGAGCGCGCCCAGGTCAGTCTCTCGGTGAACATCAACCTTCTCCGGGACCTGCTCATGACCAAGGGCGAGCCGAGGCTCGAGGGCGACAAGCTGTTCTTCGGCAACGAGCTGGTGAATGGCAATTTCGCCGCCGTCGACAAGGTCAAGACGCTGGCCGGCAGCACGGCCACGATCTTCATGGGCGACGTCCGCGTCGCCACCAACGTGCAGAAGCCGGACGGTTCGCGCGCTGTCGGCACGAAACTGGCGCCGGGTGCGGCCTATGACGCTGTCTTCAGGCAGCGCGCCACCTATTCCGGCGCCGCCGACATTCTCGGTACGCCCTATTTCACGATCTACGAGCCGATCATCCAGAAATCCGACAACACTGTGATCGGCGTGCTCTATGTCGGCATCAAGCAGCAGGATTTCCTGGCGGTCATCAGCGAGATGATCACCGGCAACGTCATTGCCGGCGTCTTGATTGCCGCTGTCGCCGGCGTGGCGCTGTTCCTGCTCGTGGGCCGGATGATGAAGCCGCTCGCCAGCCTCAAGGGCGCGATGGAGCGCTTGGCCGCAGGTGATCTCGCCTCTGTCGTTCCGACTTTCCGCAGCGGCGAGTTCGCTGACATGGCAGGAGCGGTGGACGTGCTGCGCAGCGCCGCGATGGAGAAGGAGCGTCTTGAGGTCGAAGCGGCGTCCCAGGCCAGCCTGATGGACGAAACGCGCCGTTCGACCGAGGAGCAGCGCCAACTCTCCGCCCAGCAGCGGCTCCAGCAGGCGCAGGAACTCGAAAAGGTCGTCAGCGCGCTTGCCGCGGGTCTGGCCGAGCTGTCGCAGGGCAACCTGACGCATCGCATCGCGGCCGATCTGCCGGCCGATTACGTCAAGCTGCGCGATGATTTCAATGCGACGGTCGACCGGCTGTCCTCGACGGTGCGCACGATCCAGGTGACCTCGGCCGATGTCGGGCTCGCCGCCCGCGAAATTAACATGGGTGCCGACGACCTCTCGAAGCGCACCGAGGAGCAGGCTTCGAGCCTGGAAGAGACCGCCGCAACCACCGAGGAGCTCGCAGCCTCGGTCAAGGCCTCGGCCCAGGCCTCGAAGGAGGCCGCCTCCATCGCCGACGATGCGATGCAGGCGGCGCAGTCGGGCGGGCAGATCGCTGGCCAGGCGGTCGAGGCGAAGGCGCGCATCGAGAGCGCCTCGACAAAAATCTCCGACATCATCCGGGTGATCGACGACATCGCCTTCCAGACCAACCTGCTGGCGCTGAACGCGGCGGTGGAAGCGGCCCGTGCCGGCGATGCCGGCAAGGGCTTTGCGGTCGTGGCCTCCGAGGTGCGCACCCTGGCGCAGCGCTCCAGCGCCGCCGCCAAGGACATCTCCGGGCTGATCTCGTCCTCCAACATGGAGGTCGGCGAGGGGGTCAAGCTGGTGCGCCAGGCCGGCGAGCAGCTCGACCAGATCCTGTCGCATTCGCGCAAGGTCGCAGCCACCATCGCCGACATCTCGGCGGCGGCCGGCGAGCAGGCCAACGGCATCGACGAGATGAGCCAGGCGGTGGCGCATCTCGACGAGATGACGCAGCAGAACGCGGCGCTGTCCGAGCAGAGCGCGGCGTCGGCCGCCTCGCTCTCCTCCCGCATCGGCCAGCTCAACGACCTCGTCGCGGCATTCAGGACCGGACAGGAGCAGGGCGCGGCGAACTCCGAGCCGGACCGCCTGCGCAAGCTCGCCGAGGCCGCCTTCGTGCAGGGCAGGCAGTCGGNTCGGCCGCCTCGCTCTCCTCCCGCATCGGCCAGCTCAACGACCTCGTCGCGGCATTCAGGACCGGACAGGAGCAGGGCGCGGCGAACTCCGAGCCGGAGCGCCTGCGCAGGCTCGCCGAATCCGCTTTCGCGCAGACCAGGACACATGTCCCGAGGGAAGCCGAGCCCCGGCATCAGACCGCCGAGCCGCGCCATCGCACGCCTGCCCCCATGAAGAAGGTCGCGAACAGCCGCGCCAGCGACGCTGGCTGGGAAGAGTTCTGACCGAACACGGCGGGCCGCTTCTCAGGCGCTGCTCCCCACCGCGATCATGATGCTGGCGATGTCGCCGTAGAGCGATGACCATATCTGCCCTGGCGCACCGCCGCTGTGCGTCAGGCGTGGTCACCCACGGCCAGCGCGGCCATCGACAGCGGCCCGCCCGGTTGACTATGGAAGATGGTCGCGACAGGGCGTGCGGCTTGTATCTTGCCTGCGCCCAGCTGCGACCTGCAGGCCTGGGAGTGACAACCGATGAGCAGCAATCTGAGAATCGATGGCGGGCGACTGGTGTCGCGCCTGACAGCACTCTCGGTGATCGGCGCTACTCCCGAAGGCGGTTGCCGACGGCTCGCCTTGACAGACGAGGACCGGCAGGGGCGCGACTGGCTGGTCGCCGAGATGAAGGCGCTCGGCCTCGATGTAAAGATCGATGCGATCGGCAATATCGTCGGCATCCTCAAGGGCCGCGAGGACGGCCCGGCCGTGATCATGGGCTCGCATATCGACACCGTCGGGACGGGCGGCCGGTTCGACGGGGCGCTCGGCGTGGTCGCCGGGGTCGAGGTGCTGGCGACGCTGCGCGATGCCGGCGTGACGCCGAAGCGCGACATGGCCGTGATCGCCTTCACCAACGAGGAGGGCGCGCGCTTCCATCCCGACATGCTCGGCTCCTATGTCTGGGCTGGTGGCATGAGCGTCGCGGCGGCGCATGCCGAGCTGGATGCGGAGGGCGCCGCGCTCGGCGCGGAACTGCGGCGCATCGGCTATGAGGGCGCCGAGGAGCCGGGCTTCCTGCCGGCGCATGCCTATCTCGAACTGCATATCGAGCAGGGGCCGGTGCTGGAGAATGAAGGCGGTGGCCTTGGCGCGGTCACCGGCATTCAGGGCATCTGCTGGCTGGAGCTGACGCTCAAGGGCCGCCCGAGCCATGCCGGCACGACGCCGATGGCCTATCGCAAGGACCCGGGCCTGGCGGCCGCGCGCATCAACATCTTCGCCAACGAGGTGACCAGGACGATCCCCGGTCAGCTCGCCAATTCCGGCGTGATCCGCGTGCAGCCGGCCAACGTCAACGTCGTGCCCGAGACCGTCGTCATGACGCTCGACCTGCGCAATCCGGACGATGCCCTGCTGGCGGAGGCGGAGGCCGCGATCCGGACCTTCTGCGCCGAGCTTTCGGCCCGCGACGGCATCGAGATCGGCTTCCGCGATCTCGCCCGCTTCCCGGCCACGCCCTTTGCGGAGGAGCTGATCGCGACCGTCGAGCAAAGCGCCGCCGAACTCGGCCTGTCCGCCCGCCGCATGATATCGGGGGCCGGCCACGACGCTCAGATGATGTCGCGGCTCTGCCCGACCGCGATGGTCTTCATTCCCTCGATCGGCGGCCTCTCGCACAATCCGGCCGAGTTCAGCACCGACGAGGACATGGCGGCGGGCGCGAACGTCCTGCTCAGTGCGGCTTGGCGCGTCGCGAATGCGTGATGACGTCGCCGACGCTTCGGCAATCCGCCCCTTGAAAACAGGCTAGCCCATGACCGACATCGCATCGCTTTCGGCCGCCGAGCTCGGCCCGCTCTTCGCCAGCCGCGAATTGTCGCCCGTCGAGGTCGCGCAGGACGCGCTCGAGCGGATCGAGCGCTTCGAGCCTAGCATCAACGCCTTCGTCCTGCGCGATGCAGAGGTCACGCTCGCCATGGCCGAGGCCTCGCAGACACGCTGGCTGAAGGGCGAGCCGCTCGGCCCGCTCGACGGCGTGCCGGTCACCATCAAGGACAATATCGGCGTCGCCGGCTGGCCGATGCACCGCGGCTCGGCCGTGGCCTCCAACGCGCCCTTCCCGGATGACGCGCCGGCCGCGGCGCGGCTGCGCGAGGCCGGCACCGTCTTCCTCGGCAAGACGACGATGCCTGAATATGGCTGGAAGGGCGTCGGCGATTCGCCGCTCTCCGGCATCACCCGCAATCCCTGGAACATTGCGACCGGGCCCGGCGGCTCCTCGGCCGGGGCGGCATCCTGCGCGGCCCTCAATCTCGGCTGCATCCATATCGGCACGGATGGGGCCGGCTCGGTGCGCATCCCCGCGGCCTTCACCGGCGTGGTCGGCCTCAAGCCGACCTACGGCCGCGTGCCGGCGTGGCCGATCTCGACGATGGGCTTCCTCGCCCATCTCGGCCCGCTGACCCGCACGGTCGCCGATACGGCGCTGGCCATGAACGTCATCGGCCAGCCCGATGCGCGTGACATGACCGCGATGATCGGCCGGCCGCCAGATTATGTCGACGGGCTCAAGGGCGGCGTGAAGGGGCTGCGGGTCGCGTGGTCGCCGAAGCTCGGCGGCGATGTCCTGGTCGATCCCGAGATCGCCGCGCTGACGCAGGCTGCGGCGATGGTCTTCCGCGATCTCGGCGCCAGCGTCGAGGAGGTCGATCCGGGTTTCGATGATCCGATCGAGCCGCTGATGACGATCTGGTCCGCCGGAGCGGCGCTTGCGCTGCGCACGATCGCGCCGGCAGAGCGGGCGCGGATGGATCCGGGCCTCGTCGCGGTAGCCGGGCAAGGCGAGCGCGTGACGGGCGCTGCTTATGTCGATGCGCTGCTGAACCAGCGCAATGCACTTGCGCAGAAGATGGCGCAATTTCATGCACGCTTCGACCTGCTGCTGACGCCGACCCTGCCGCTGCCGGCTTTCGCGGTCGGCGCGAATACGCCGGCCCATGGCGGCTATGGCGACGACTGGACGCGCTGGACGCCCTTCACCTACCCGTTCAACCTCACCCAGGCGCCGGCGATCTCGCTGCCCTGCGGCCTGACCGGCGCCGGCCTGCCGGCGGGACTTCAGTTGGTCGGCGCCTTCGGCCGCGATGCGCTGGTGCTGCGGGCGGCGGCGGCGTTCGAAGCGGCGCGGCCATTTCCACGCATCGACGCGCCGGCGGGGTCGGTCTGACGCTCGCTCGCATCAGCGGCGCGGCTCGATAAGCTCACTCAGATTGCTGTGCGCGACGCGCTCGCGTGTCGCCGGACTCAGCTGGCGCAGCAGGTTCTGGACGCTTTCGAACTTCATCGTCTCGCTGGCCTGCGAGCGGTGGCTCGCATCGGTGCCGACGATGAAGCGCCGGGGCATGGCCTCGATCAGCTGAAGCCACTCCGGCCAGATCGAGCGCCCGTCCTGCAGGATGGTGTAGTCCGGCGCCCGCGGATGTCTCGGCCAGGTTCGGGCGCTGAGTTCATAGGTCAGGTTGGGATGGCGCTCGAGCATGCGCCGGGCCAGGAACAGCGGTGTGTAGCCGCCATGTGCCCAGATTACCGGCACGTCGGGAAAGGCGTCGAGCAGGCTGGATAGCTCGCGCATCCGGGTTAGCTCGATATGCACGAGAACCGGCACACGATGCTTGCGCGCCAGCGCCAGGACACCTCTCATCATCGGGCCGAGAGGATCGAAGTCAGTCTCGTTCAGGCCGGGCGAGGGGAAGTGCACCGCCGAGATCTCGCCGATGCCCTTGTAGAGGCCGGACGCCAGCAATTCGTCGAGACGCGCTAGGAGGGTCGGATCGTCGGTGGTCCAAGCAGATCGGAAGATCGATCGTTCAGGCGAGATCGAGGCAAAAGGGATGAAGAGATCGGGATGTCGCCTGGCCGCCTCGGCGATCGTCTTGTTGTCGCTGGCACGGCCCCAGAAGACGACCGCGCGCGTCGCCCCGAAGCGGCGCATCAGATCAAGCTGCATGGCCTCGTCGTTGAGATGGACATGGCTGTCGATGAACGGAATCGGCGGACCGTCGCTGCCTTGTTGAACCGTAGGCGCCGCACTCGCCCGCTTTTGCTGGCGGCGTGGTTCCTGCGTATCGGGCGCCTGAGCCTGCGCCGCGCAACTGACGAGGGCCGCTGCCATCGCCGCCCAAATACCGCGCATCCGCGTCTCCTTCGATGACGTTACGTTATCTGGGGTTCTATCATGACGATGCGACCGGTCCCCATTTGATCGGCCAGTGTCGGCGCGGTCCGGTTTTCGACACGACATGGCATGACGGTTGTCACGCTCGTCTGAACCTTGGCTGCAGCGTAACAAATCGCAGAATTTTCTTTTCGCTCCCTGATCTCCCCTTCCGCAGCCCTTTCGGCGGTAAAAGCGGCGATCGGTTCCGTTTGGCACGAACCCTGCAGGTGGTCCGGCGCGTGCGGACGGTTGTCTGACGAGTTGTCACGGCGGATTTTTCTGCCCAAACTCGCGCCAAGGTCGCCCGCATAGAGGTTGCCGTTTCAGGGGAGAAATCGATGGACCGCAGGACATTTCTGAAGAGCGCGGCGGGGGCCGGTGCCTTGGCTGCGACCGGGGGGCTCGCGATGCCCGCCCTGGCACAGGGCGCATCCGCCAAGACCCTGCGCTTCGTGCCCCAGGCCAACCTCGCCAATTTCGATCCGATCTGGGGGACGCAATATGTCGTCCGCAATGCGGCCCTGCTGGTCTGGGACACGCTCTACGGCATCGACTCGAAATTCCAGCCGCAGCGCCAGATGGTCGAGAGCGAGGAGGTTTCCGCCGACGGCCTGACCTGGACCTTCAAGCTGCGCTCCGGCCTGAAATTCCATGATGGCGCGCCGGTGACGTCGAAGGACGTCGTGCAGAGCCTGATCCGCTGGTCGGCGCGCGATCCGATGGGCTTGATGATCCGCGCCATCCAGAACGAACTCGTGGCGGTCGACGACCTCACCTGGAAGTGGTCGCTGAAGCAGCCCTATCCGAAGATGCTGCTGGCGCTGGCCAAGAACAACGCGCCCTGCTCCTTCATCATGCCGGAGCGCATCGCCAAGACCGACCCCTTCACGCAGATCACCGAGTATATCGGCTCCGGCCCGATGAAGTTCGTGCGCAACGAATGGGTGCCGGGCGCCAAGGCGGTGTTCGAGAAATTCGCCGACTACAAGCCCCGTTCCGAGAAGGCGGACTGGCTGGCAGGCGGCAAGAACATGCTGTTCGACCGCGTCGAGTGGATCATCATGCCCGATGCCGCGACGGCCGCCGCTGCGCTGCAGAACGGCGAGGTCGACTGGTGGGAGACGCCGCTGGCGGACCTCGTGCCCATCCTCAAGAGCCACAAGGACATCAGCGTCGATATCGGCGATCCGCTGGGCAATATCGGCGCCTTCCGCATGAACCACCTGCACCCGCCCTTCAACAACCTGAAGGTGCGCCAGGCGGTGATGACGGCGCTGAACCAGGAAGACTACATGCGCGCCATCGTCGGCGACGACGACAAGCTCTGGAAGCCGATGGCCTCCTTCTTCACGCCCGGCACGCCCCTCTACACCGAGGAGGGCGGCGAGATCATGAAGAAGAAGAGCGTCGCCGACGCCAAGAAGCTCCTCGCCGAGGCCGGCTACAAGGGCGAGCCCGTCACCTGCGTCGTGGCGCAGGACATGGCGGCCACCAAGTCGATGGGCGACGTCACGGCCGAGCTGCTCAAGAGCATCGGCATGAATGTCGACTTCGTCGCGACCGATTGGGGCACCGTCGGCGCCCGGCGCGCGCAGAAGACGGCGCCGGGGCAGGGTGGCTGGAGCATGTTCCACACCTGGCATGCCGGCGCCGACTGCGTGAACCCGTCCTCCTACACCGCCGTGCGCGCCAATGGCGAGAAGGCCTGGTTCGGCTGGCCGGACGTGCCGGCCGTCGAGACCGAGGTCACCAACTGGTTCAACGCCAAGGACATGGCCGAGGAGAAGGCCGCGATGGGCCGCCTCAACAAGGCTGCCGTGGAGAACGTCGTCTACGTGCCGACGGGCTTTTATCTCGGCTACCAGGCCTGGCGGAAGAACGTCTCGGGCGTGACCAGCGGGCCATTCCCGGTCCTCTGGGGCGTCTCGAAGGCTTGAAGCCACCACGCGCACGGGAGCGCGCCGCCCCCGTGCCGACCCGGACCGCGCCGCTCGGAAGGCGCAGTCCCGCTATCCCGATCGCCCGCCGCGACCCAGAAGGGTCGCGGCGCCGCCCGAAACCGGATTGAGCGAAAAATGGCCGGAACTCCGCAATGCTAGCCTTTGTCGTCAGACGCATCATCACGACAATTCCCGTGATGGCATTCGTCGCACTCTTCGTCTTTTCCCTGCTCTATATCGCGCCGGGCGATCCGGCCGCGATCATCGCCGGTGACCAGGCCTCGCCTGCCGATGTCGAGCGAATCCGCGCGAATCTCGGCCTGGACAGGCCCTATCTGGTGCGCTTCGCCGAATGGTCCTTCCGCGTGCTGCAGGGTGACCTCGGCACCTCGATCTTCACCTCTCTGCCGGTGACGCAGCTCATCGCCCAGCGCATCGAGCCGACGCTGTCGCTGATGGTGCTGACGCTGATCTTCTCGGTCACGATCGCCGTCCCGATGGGCGTCCTCGCCGCCTGGAAGGCCGGCAGCTGGATCGATCGCGGGGCCATGGCCTTCGCCGTCTTCGGCTTCTCGGTGCCGGTCTTCGTGGTCGGCTACCTCTTGGCCTATGTCTTCGCGCTGAAGCTCGACTGGGTCCCGGTGCAGGGCTACACGCCGCTCTCGCAGGGCGTCTGGCCCTGGTTCAGGAACCTGATACTGCCTTCGGTCACGCTGGGGCTGGTCTATATCGCGCTGATCGCGCGCATCACTCGCGCCACCATGCTCGAGGTGCTGCAGCAGGACTATGTCCGCACCGCCCAGGCCAAGGGCGTCGGGCAGCGCGAGATGCTCTTCCTCCACGCGCTCAAGAACGCCGCGGTGCCGATCGTCACGATCGTCGGCATCGGCATCGCGCTCCTGATCGGCGGCGCCGTCGTCACCGAGAGCGTCTTCGCCATTCCCGGCCTCGGCCGGCTCACCGTCGATGCCATCCTGCGGCGCGACTATCCCGTCATCCAGGGCGTCGTCCTGATGTTCAGCCTGGTCTACGTGCTGGTGAACCTGATCATCGATCTGACCTACACCCTCGTCGATCCGAGGATACGTTATTGACGATGCAAAGCTCTCTTCCGGCGCCTGCCAGCCTGGCCGCCTCGCCTGAACCCGGCGTCGCCCCGGTGCTTGGCCGCGCGGCCCGCTTCCGGCGCTACCTGCGCCGTCACCCCTCCGTCGCGATCGGCGGTTTCCTGCTTGTGCTCATGGCGCTGATCGCGATCTTCGCGCCGCTGCTCTGGACCGTCGACCCGACGGCCATCGCGACCTCGCGGCGCACGCGCGTGCCGTCCGAACTCTACTGGTTCGGCACCGATATGCTCGGCCGCGACATCTATTCGCGCGTCGTCTACGGTGCGCGGGTCTCGCTCGTCGTCGGCTTCAGCGTGGCGGTGCTGGCCTCGATCGTCGGCCTCGCGATCGGGCTCTTCGCCGGCTTCGTGCGCTGGGCCGACGGCATCGTCATGCGGGTCATCGATGGCATGATGTCGATCCCGCCGATCCTGCTCGCCATCGCGCTGATGGCGCTGACGCGCGGCTCGGTCGGCAACGTCATCATCGCCATCACCATCGCCGAGATCCCGCGCGTGGCGCGCCTCGTGCGCGGCGTGGTGCTGTCGTTGCGCGAGCAGCCCTATGTCGAGGCGGCGGTCGCCAATGGTGCGCGGGTCCCGCGCATCATCTTCCGGCATATCCTGCCCAACACCTTCGCGCCGATGAGCGTCCAGGCAACCTATATCTGCGCCAGCGCCATGATCGTCGAGGCGATCCTGTCCTTCATCGGCGCGGGCGTGCCGCCGGCGACGCCCTCCTGGGGCAACATCATGGCCGAGGGCAGGGCGCTCTGGCAGATCAGGCCGCATATCATCCTGTTCCCGGCGATCTTCCTCTCGATCACCGTGCTCGCGGTGAACCTCCTCGGCGACGGCCTGCGCGACTCCCTCGATCCGCGCCTGGCGAAGGCGCTCTGACGACGATCCTCGTCGAAACCTCCGGGCGCGCTTCTGCGCCCGGAGCAGACCATCCCTGTTGCCGCAGGCGCTTGACGCCGAGGCAATGCCCAGCCGAGCATTCGCCCATGCCTGACGTTTCAGCCGCTCCGGCCCGGGGTCTGTGCAAGGCGCCCGCCATGGAGATTTTCCGGTGAGCCGTATCCTGACCATCGCCGCAGCCCAGCTCGGCCCGATCCAGCGCGACGAGAGCAGGGCCTCCGCGGTTGCCCGCATGATCGAGCTGATGCGGCAGGCCAAGGCCGGCGGTGCCGATCTCGTCGTCTATCCGGAGGCGGCACTGACCGCCTTCTTCCCGCATTGGTGGATCGACGACGAGGCGGAGCTCGACAGCCATTTCGAGAGCGCCATGCCCTCGAACGAAACCGCGCCGCTCTTCGACGAGGCGAAGCGCCTCGGCGTCGGTTTCCATCTCGGCTATTGCGAGCTCAGCCATGAGGAAGGCCACAAGCGCCGCTTCAACACCGCGATCCTGGTCGACAAGGCCGGCCAGATCGTCGGCAAATACCGCAAGATCCATCTTCCCGGCCATCCCGAACACCGCCCCGAGGCACCGTTTCAGAACCTCGAGAAGCGCTATTTCGAGACCGGCAATCTGAGCTGGCCGGTCTGGCGCACGATGGACGCCAATATCGGCATGATGATCTGCAACGATCGCCGCTGGCCCGAGAGCTACCGCGTCATGGGCTTGCAGGACGTCGAGCTGATCGTGCTTGGCTACAACACGCCCAAGCACAATCCGTCCGCCCCGGATCATGACCGGCTCGGCAACTTCCACAATCAGCTCGTGATGCAGGCCGGCGCCTATCAGAACGCCAGCTGGGTCGTCGGTGTCGCCAAGGCGGGGCCGGAGGCCGGCGTCGACCAGATCGGCGGCTCCTGCATCATCGCGCCGAACGGGGAGGTGGTCGCCCAGGCCGTGACCGAGGGTGACGAGCTGGTGCTGGCCCGCTGCGACATGGATCTCGGGCGGAGCTACAAGACCACCACCTTCAACTTCGCCAAGCACCGCGAGCCGCAGACCTACGGCCCGATCATCGAGCGCAAGGGCGCGATGGCGCCGGTGTGAACGTTCAACCTCTTGATCCGTCATTCCGGATCGGCGCGGCTTCGCTGCGCCCGGAATGACGGCGTCTTGTTCTGAAATCAAAACGGCGGGCGAGGAAGCTCAATGACACATGATCTCATCCTGAAAGGCGGGCGTGTCATCGACCCGTCGCAGAAGCACGATGGCGTCGCCGACGTCGCCTTCACCGACGGCAAGGTGTCCGGCTTCGGCAAGGACCTGAAGGGCGCCAAGGAAGTCCGCGACGTCTCCGGCTACATCGTCTCCCCCGGCCTGATCGACCTGCACACCCATGTCTATTGGGGCGGAACGTCGCTCGGCATCGATGCCGACGAGTTCTGCCGCGTCTCGGGCGTCACCACCTCGGTCGACACCGGTTCGGCCGGGCCGGGCAACTGGCCGGGCTTCCGCAAGCACGTCATCGAGAAGAGCCAGGCCCGCATCCTCGCCTATCTCCATGTCTCGCATGCCGGCATCTACGGCTTCGACCACCGCGTCATGGTCGGCGAGAGCGGCGACCTGCGGATGATGAACCCGATCGACGCGGTCAAGGTCGCCGACGAGAATCGCGACTACATCGTCGGCATCAAGGTCCGCGTCGGCCTGCACGCCTCGGGAAATTCCGGCACCGTGCCGCTGAACATCGCGCTGCAGGTCGCCAACGAGGTCGGCATGCCGCTGATGTGCCATATCGACCATCCGCCGCCATCCTATGAGGAGGTGGTGAACATGCTGCGGCCCGGCGATGTCCTCACCCACGCCTTCCGCCCCTTCCCAAACGCGCCCTGCACCGCGCAGGGCACGGTGAAGCCGGAGGTTCAGGCCGCCCGCAAGCGCGGCGTCATCTTCGACATCGGCCATGGCAAGGGCTCGTTCTCGTTCAAGACCACCCGCGCCATGCTCGCCAATGGCTTCGAGCCGGACGTGATCTCGTCCGACGTCCACAAGCTCTGCATCGACGGGCCGGCCTATGACCAGGTCACCACGATGTCGAAGTTCCTGCTCATGGGGATGAGCTTGAACAACGTGATCGCGGCCTCGACGGTGAATGCCGCGATGGCGCTGAAGCGTCCCGAATACGGCTCGCTCAAGGTCGGCTCGCTCGGCGACGCCACCATCCTGACGGTGAAGGAAGGCAAGTTCGACTATGCCGACGTCACCGGCGAGCATATGACCGGCGACAGGAAGATTGTCTCCGAGGGCGTCGTGCTCAAGGGCGCCTGGTGGCATCCCAAGCGGAGCAACAAGTTCAGGAAGGTCGCGGCCTGACGGATGCGCTCGTCATGCTCGGGCTTGACCCGGGCATCTCCCGCAAGAGATTCTCGGGTCTGCGCTGCGCTCCACCCGAGAATGACGCCGCATCTTTTGCACGAACCAGGCCCCGCATGTCTGAAACGACCTGGCGCCCGATGACCGCCGTCGACCTGCACGCCGTCCTGGCGGTCGCAGGGCTCGTCCACCCCGCCTATCCGGAGGACGAGGCGGTCTTCGCCGAGCGGCTGGCGCTGGCGCCTGAGGGCTGCCATGTGCTCGTCGACGAGGAGGGACTGTTGCTCGGCTACCTCGTCAGCCATCCTTGGCCGGCGGGCGCCGTGCCGGCCCTGAATGCGCTGCTCGGGGGGATTCCGGCCGGCACGGGCAACTGGTACATCCACGATCTCGCGCTGCTGCCCGAAGCCAGGGGCAGCGGCGCCGCAGGGCGGATCATCGCGCAGGTCGCAGGTCTTGCCCGGCAGGCCGGCTGCACCGGGCTCGCCCTTGTCGCGGTCAACGACTCGGCCGAATTCTGGCTCCGGCACCGGTTCCGCCTGGTGGACGATCCCGCGCTTGCGGCCAAGCTCGCGAGCTATGACGATGCGGCGCGCTATATGCGTCGCGATTTGCAAGATCGACGGTGAATGGCTGACGCTGCCGGCGTCGGCAATATGACTGAGGAGACGACGAGATGAGTGCCGAAGACAGGCTGCAGGAATTGGGCTTGACGCTGCCGGAAGTGCCGTCGCCGGTGGCCACCTATGTCAGCTTCAAGCGGGTTGGGGACATCGTCTACCTCTCCGGCCAGGGGCCGAAGCGGGCGGACGGAACCTACCCGACCGGCAAGGTCGGCACGGACGTGACCATCGAGGAGGCCTATGGCCATGCGCGGCAGACCGGCCTCGGTCTGCTCGCGGCGATGAAGAAGGCGGCGGGCTCGCTCGACAAGGTCGAGGTCGTCAAGCTGCTCGGCATGGTCAACGGCGCGCCGGATTTCGCCGACCAGCCCAAGGTCATCAATGGCTGCTCGGACCTGTTCGTCGCCGTGCTCGGCGAGAACGGTCGCCATGCCCGTTCCGCCGTCGGCATGGGCTCGCTTCCGAACAACATGACGGTCGAGATCGAAGCCATCGTCCGGGTGCTGCCATGACCGCTTCAGGCTATGACGCGCTGAAGGCCGAGATCGCCCGCGTCTACGGCACGCCGGCCGTGGTCATCGACCTCGACAAGGTCGACGCCAACATCGCCCGCCTGCAGGCGGCCTGCGACGCCGCCGGCGTCGCCAACCGCCCGCATATCAAGACGCATAAATCGCCCGAACTCGCCCGGCTCCAGGTCGAGGCCGGTGCGCGCGGCATCACCTGCCAGAAGCTCGGCGAGGCCGAGGTCATGGCCGATGGCGGCATCGACGACATCCTGATCAGCTACAACATCCTGGGCGAGCAGAAACTCGGCCGGCTGGGTGCGCTCCAGCGCCGGGTCCGGATGATCGTCGCCGCCGACAACCCCGTCACCATCGCCGGCTTGCCGCAGGCGGCCGAGATCGCCGGGCGTGACCTCGAGGTCGTCGTCGAATGCGACACCGGCCGCAAGCGTGCCGGCGTCGAGACGCCGGGCGAGGCGGTCGAACTGGCCAAGCAGATCGCCGGCTCGAAGGGCCTGCGCTTCGCCGGTTTCCTGATGTACCCGCCCGAGGATGGCTGGGAGCGCACGCAGATCTTCCTCGACACCGCCAATGCCGGATTGCGCGATGCCGGACTCGAAGCCGGCATCGTCTCCACCGGCGGCTCGCCGAACATCCCGAACATGGGCAAGCTCAAGGGCGCCACCGAGCATCGCTCGGGCACCTCGATCTTCAACGACCGCATGCAGGTGGCGGCCGGTGTCGCTTCGCTCGACGACTGCGCGCTGACGGTCTACGCGACCGTGGTCAGCCGGGCAGGGGCCGAGCGCGGCATCCTCGACTCAGGGTCGAAGACGCTGACCAGCGACAAGGGCAATCTCGACGGGCACGGCTACATCCTGGAATATCCGGCGGCCCGGATCGCGCAGTTCGCCGAAGAGCATGGCTTCCTCGACCTTTCCGCGAGCAATGATCGCCCGGTCGTCGGGGAGGTGGTGCGCGTGGTGCCGAACCATGTCTGCGTCGTCGTCAACATGGTCGACCGCCTCGTCACCGTCCGTGGCGACAAGCTGATCGGCGAACTGCCGGTCGCGGCGCGCGGCATGCTGGGCTAAAGCGGGGGCGCGCGTCATGGCCGGGCTTGACCCGGCCATCTCCCGACGCGTTCGCAGAATGCAGAGATGCTCGGGGCAAGCCCGAGCATGGCGCCGACCGTCATTCCGGATGCTTCGCATTCCAGGCGGCGGCGTAGTCCGTGCAGAGCCGGTCCAGTTCCTCGCGGTCCGTGACGCCCGCCGGGCGGCTGCGCGACGGCGAGGCCTGCTGGAACGGCACATAGCGTTGATGCGCCACCCGCCAGAGCCGGCGCATTTCGGCCAGCGGGTCGGCATGGTCGTCGACGCGGATGTCGAAGCTCGGCACCGGCTCGCCGGCCCAGATGCGGATCGCCGCCGATTGCCGGCCACGCTTGTCGCCGCCGGCCTTCTCGCCGGCCTCGAGCGCGACCAGCAGGCGCTCGTCGAAATCGAGCGCGGACGCCGCGATATAGGCCTTCAGCGTCTGCTCGATCACCTCGGGTCCGGCCAGCATGTTGCCGGCGACCGAGATCTGCGGCCCGTCCACGGCACCGGCCCAGTCGATGCAGGCCGCGCCGGTAAAGGCGGCGATGCGGCCCTCGCGATCGATGACATGCAACTGGCGATGCGCCCGGCCTTCATCCGCCGCGACCAGCGTCGCGACGATTTCGACCGCCGAACGGCCCTCCTGCAGCAGCCGGTAGCCGTCGATGCCGTAGAGCGGGTTGACGAAGGCCTGGGTGGCGATGGCACCGATCCGGCCGCCGCCATAGGGCACGCGCGAGCCGACGGCGAAGGCGCAGGTCGAAACGGCGACGCCATAGGCGCCAGTGGCGGCGTCGCGCGCGACGATGGACCAGGTCATGAGCTCGATCTCTCAGCGGCCGGCTGCATAGGCCTGCATCAGACGCGGCGTCGCCGCGGCGCGCAAGAGCCCGTCGCGGCTCGTCTCCGCGGCCGTGAGGCGCCCGATCGTCCAGGCCGGGGCGCGTTCGAGCTTATGTCCACGTGCGACGAGGTCGGCGAGAACGGCCTCCCCGATGCTCTCCTCCACCGCCAGATGGCCCGGCTTCGCCTCGCGCGGATAGAAGGTCGAGGGAAAATGCTGGGTGTGGAACAGCGGCAGGTCGATCGCCTCCTGCAGGTTGAGCCCGTGATGGACGCGCCGCAGGAACAGCCCGAGCTGCCACTGCTCCTGCTGGTCGCCGCCGGGCGTGCCGAAGACGAGGCGCGGCTCGCCGTTTTCGAAGGCGAGCGAAGGCGTCAGCGTGGTGCGCGGCCGCCTGAACGGCGCCAGCGACGAGGGCAGCCCCTCTTCGAGCAGGCAGGCCTGCGCTCGCGAGTTCAGCGGGAAGCCGAGTTCGGGGATCACCGGGTTGGATTGCAGCCAGCCGCCCGACGGGGTCGCGGCGATCATGTTGCCCCATTTGTCGATGACGTCGATATGCACCGTGTCGCCGCGCCGCCCGGCCGCGACCATCGAGGCCATGGTGGGCTCGCCGACCGTGGCGCCGCCGGCGGCGGAGTGGCCGGCGATGCGCACGCCGGCCATGGCGCGCGCGACCTGGTCCTCGAAACCCGGGATCACGCCCGGCCGCAATTCCTGCGAGGCCTTGTCGGTGATCAGGCTGCGACGCCCGCGGGCGTACTCCTCGGAGAGCAGCGTCGCCAGCGGCACCTTCACGAAATCGGGGTCGCCGTAATAGGCCTCGCGGTCGGCGAAGGCGAGCTTCATGGCCTCGGCGACATGGTGGACGAAGGCCGCGCTATCGGGGCCCATTCCGGCGATGTCGATACCCTCGAGGATCTTCAGCGTCTGCAGGAAGACCGGTCCCTGGCCCCAGGGGCCGATCTTGAAGACCTCCCAGCCGTGATAGGTCACGCTCGCCGGGGTCTCGTAGCTCGGCTGCCAGCGCGCCATGTCGTCGGCGGTCAGCAGGCCCTTGTGCCGGCGCCCGGAGGAGTCGATCACCTCGGTCGTGCGGCAGAACGAGTCGATCGCCTCTGCGACAAAGCCCTTGTACCAGGAATCATAGGCCGCCTGGATCTGCTTCTCGCGGCTGCCGCCGGCGGCTTCGGACTCGTTCAGGATGCGCTTGTAGGTGTCGGCCGCGGCCTGGTTGCGGAACAGCGCCTTGGCCTGAGGGACCTGCCCGCCCGGCAGGTAGACCGCGCCGGAGGTCGGCCATTCATTGGTGAACAGGTCGGTCAGCCCGGCGATCGTGTCCGAGACGCGCGGCAGCATCGGATGGCCGTTCTCGAAATAGCCGATCGCCGGCTCGAGGATCTCGCGCAGCGGCAGGCTGCCATGGTCGCGCAGCAGCGTCATCCAGCCGCCGAAGGCACCCGGCACCACCGCCGAGAGCGGGCCCGAACCGGGCACGAGATCGAGCCCCAGCGCCTTGTAGGCCTCGATGGTCGCGGCCTGCGGCAGGACGCCCTGGCCGCAGATCACTTCGACCTTCTTGGTTTCCGCCGAATAGAACACCGCCGGCATCTCGCCGGCCGGGCCGACGAGATGGGGCTCGACGACCTGCAGGACGAAGGCTGCCGCCGCGCAGGCGTCGAAGGCGTTGCCGCCCTTTTCCAGCATGGCCATGCCGGTCGCCGTGGCGAGCCAGTGCGTCGACGTACAGACACCGAAGGTGCCGAGGATTTCAGGGCGGGTGGTGAACATGCGGTATCCCTAGTCTCAGTTTTCTTTGGGGTCGAGGACGTCGCGCAGGCCGTCTCCGAGGAGGTTGAAGCCGAGAACGGCCAGGAAGATGCAGATGCCGGGTGCCACCGACATCCAGGGCGCCTGCTCCATGAAGTTCTTGGCGACGTTCAGCATCTGGCCCCAGGAGGGCGAGGGCGGTTGCTGGCCGAGGCCGAGAAAGGAAAGCGCCGCCTCGAGAATGATCGCCTGTGCCATGAACAGGGTCGACTGCACCACGATCGGCGACATCGTATTGGGCAGGATGTGCCGTAGCACGATGCGCAGGTCGCGCGCACCGACCGCCCGCGCCCCCTCGACGAAATCCTCCGCCTTGACGCTCATCACCTGCCCGCGCACCAGCCGGACGAAGATCGGAACGGCCGAAAGCCCGATCGCGATCATCGCATTGGTCAGCGACGGGCCGAGCACGGCCGCGAAGGCGATCGCGAGGATCAGGAAGGGGCAGGCGAGCATCGCCTCGGCGACGCGCGAGATCGCCGCATCGACCCAGCCGCCATACCAGCCGGCGAGAAGGCCGAAGGGCACGCCGATGCCGAGCGCGATCAGGACGGACATGATGCCGGCCAGCAGCGAGGCCTGCGCGCCGAAGAACAGCCGCGAGACCTGGTCGCGCCCGAGTTCGTCCGTGCCGAACCAGTAGAGCTCGGAGGGCGGCTTGCGGATAGCGAGGAAGTTCGACTTCAGCGGGTCCGCTAGCGGCAGAAGCGGCGCGAGCAGCGCCATTAGCACGAAGGCGAGCACCACCGTGCCGCCGATCAGGGCCGAGCGGTTGCGGGCGAGCCGGGTGAAGAGGCCAGGGCGCGGCCGGAGACTGGTTTCGGCCGCGCTGGGCGCGGTTTCGGTCGCGGTCATGGCCATCACTTCGCCCTCAGCCGCGGGTTGACGAGGATGTAGAGCACGTCCGCCAGCAGGTTCATCAGGATGAAGCCGATGGCCGTGCACAGCACCACGCCCTGCACCACGCCGTAGTCGCGGTTGAAGACCGCATCGACGATCAGCTTGCCGAAGCCGGGGATGGTGAAGACCTGCTCGGTCAGCACGGCCCCGGCCAGCAGTTCGCCGAAGAGCAGCGTCGTCAGCGTGATGATCGGCACCAGCGCGTTGCGCAGCGCATGGCGGTTCACCACCGCGTCCTCGTCGAGGCCCTTGGCGCGGGCGGTGCGGACATAGTCCGAGCGCAATACCTCGAGCATCGCCGAGCGGGTATGGCGCATCAGGAAGGCGGCGAGGCCCGAGCCCAGCACGAAGGCCGGCATGATCAGCCGCTCGATCGCGCCCCAGGGATCGCTGAAGAACGGCTCGTAGCCCGAGGCCGGCAGCCATTTCAGCTCCACGGACACGATCAGGATCAGCATGATCCCGAGCCAGAAGTTCGGGATCGACAGGCCCGACAGCGCGACCGCGCTGGCCGAATAGTCCACGACGGTATCCTTCCGCCGCGCCGCCAGGATGCCCGCGGGGATGCCGATGCCGACGGCCACGATGATCGAGGCGATGGCGAGCTGCAGCGTCACCGGCAGCTTCTGCAGGATCAGCCCGAGCACCGGCTCGCCGGTGCGCAGCGAGCGGCCGAAATCGCCCTGCAGCACCTGCCCGAGCCAGGCGAAGAACTGCACCACGATGGGATCGTCCATCCGGTAGATCTGGCGCAGCCGCGCGATCACCTCGGGATCGCGCTCCTCGCCGGCGATGACGAGGAACGGGTCGCCCGGCAGCGCGCGCTGCAGGGCGAATACGAACAGCGACACCAGGAACAGCGTCGGGATGGCGATGAGGGCCCGCCGGCCGATCAGAGCGAGCATTGCTGGCTCATCCACCATCCCGCCGACGCATACTCCGCGTCATTGCGAGCGAAGCGAAGCAATCCAGTGTCGTAGCGCGCGACGCACTGCTGGATTGCTTCGTCGGCTTCGCCTCCTCGCAATGACGCTGCGGGTAGGGACAAAGCCTTGGCCGTCACTGCCGCTTCATCCCCGCGAGCCGGATCATGCCGTCGGGGCTGATCACGAAGCCGGAGATGTTCGCGCGCTGCGCGAAGAAGACTGTCTGGTTGTAGAGATAGATGATCGGCAGCTCGTCCTGCAGGATCACCTGGGCGGCGTCGTAGAGCTTCTTGCGCTCGGCCGGGTCGTAGACCGTCCGCGCCTGGTCGAGCAGCTTGTCGACTTCGGCGTTGGAATAGCGGCCGTCGTTCTGGTTGCCCTTGCTGGTGACGAACTGGTGCAGGTTGCCGTCCGGGTCGATGCGACCGGACCAGCCGACGCGGCTGAGCTGGAACTTGCCCTGCTGCTGGTCACGCAGCTGGCTGGCGAACTCCGTCGAGCGGATCTGCAGATCGATCCCGACTTCCTGTGCCATCGCCTGGATGACCTGGCCGAGCTGCGAATCCACCGGGTTGTTGGTGACGAAGAACTCGGCCGAGACCTTGGCGACGCCGGCCTCCTTGAGCAGAGCCTTGGCCTTCTCGACATTACGCTCGGGCACCGGGAAGGCGGCGCTGACATAGCTGCTGGTCGGCGGGAAAGGCTGGATGATCGGCGCGTAAAGTCCCTCGAACACGACCTGGCTCAGCACCTTGCGGTCGATCGCCAGCGAAAGCGCCTGGCGGACGCGCTTGTCCTTGCCCATCGGCTGGTTGGCGGCCTCGCCATGGGCGGTGTTGATGGTGATGCCCTGGTAGCCGATGTTCGGCGTGCTCTCGACCTTGAGGGACTTGTCTCCCTGCGCCGATTTCACGTCGGTCGGCGCCAGCCGCTCGATCATGTCGAGCTCGCCGGCCCGCAGATTGGCGAGACGCACCGTGGTGTCGGGAATCGCGCGGTAGAGCACGCGGTCGAAATGGTAGTTCTGCGCTTCCCAATGCTCCTTGAAGCGCTCCAGCACGATACGGTCGTTCTGGACGCGCTCGACGAATTTGTAGGGGCCGGAGCAGACCGGCTTGGCGCCGACATCGCCCGCCAAGCTCTTCGGCGCCAGCATCATGCCGGCACGGTCTGTGAGCTGCGCCAGCAGCGTCGCATCCGGGCGCTTGAGCTTGAGGGCGATCGTGGCCGGGTCCACCACCTCGATGCTGTCGACGGAGGCGAGTTCGGACTTGCGCAGCGAGTCGGGCAGGGTGCGGGCGCGTTCCAGATTGGCCTTGGCGGCCTCGGCGTCGAAAGGCTCGCCGTCATGGAACTTGGCGTCGGTGCGCAGCTTCATCGTCAGCGTCAGGCCGTCGGCGGAGAACGACCATTCGCTGGCGAGGCGGGGGACGATCTTCAGGTCGGGCGTGATGTCGAGAAGCTTGTCGCAAAGGCCCTTGAAGACGATGCGGCCGACGAAGGTGCGGGCCTTGTGCGGATCGAGGACGTCGGGGTCCTCCTGCAGGCCGATGCGCAGGGTCGATGGTGCCTGCGCGAGCGCAGGTAGTGTGGCAAGGGCGAGCGCGGTGGCCGAGGCCAGGGCGGTAAGCAACTTCATCGAATGTCCCCTCTTGTTATTTTTTCGACGGTGACGATCCGAGGATCGTCCCGGCTGGTACCAGCCTGCGGCAAAAATGTCGCCGCGTCGATGCCCCCCGCGACGCCATCGCCAGGCGGCGTCGGGGCAGGCTTCCCGACTGATCGCGCGATGCAATCCAACGGCCATGTCAGGAACCTGCGGCGGGCGACGCAGGCATGCGCGGGGCCCGGTCGCCTTGACGGGCGCGGCCGACTACAAGACGAGAAAGCGACGCGCCGCCGCAAGGCGCGGAAGTGGAGGACAGAATGCTGCTGGGTGTGATCGCCGACGACATGACGGGCGCGACGGATGTCGCGCTGATGCTGAACCGGAGCGGCATGCGCACCGTCCAGCTGATCGGCGTGCCCCGCGCCGGGCAGGCCTTGCCGGAAGCCGATGCCGTCGTGGTCGCGCTGAAGTCCCGCACCAACCCGGTGGCCGAGGCGGTGGCCGATTCGCTCGCCGCCTGCGAGGCGCTGCTCGCCGCCGGCGCCAGGCAGATCCTGTTCAAATACTGCTCGACCTTCGATTCGACGCCCGCCGGCAATATCGGCCCCGTCGCTGACGCGCTGGCCGAGCGGCTTGGCGCCGGGATCGCCATCGTCTGCCCGGCATTCCCCGCCAATGGCCGCTCGATCTATCAGGGCTATCTCTTCGTCGGCGCAGTGCCGCTGCATGAGAGCTCGATGAAGGACCATCCGCTGACCCCGATGCGCGATTCGAGCCTCATCCGCCTCATGGCTGCGCAGACCAAGGCTGGCGTCGGGCTCGTCGACTACGCGACCGTGCTTGCCGGGGCTGACGCCGTGAAGGCGCGCTTCGACACGTTGACCGGCGAGGGCACTCGCTATGTCGTCACCGACGCGCTGACCAATGCCGATCTGATGGTGCTCGGCGAGGCCGTCGCCGATCATAAGTTGCTGACCGGCGGCTCCGGCATCGCGATGGGCCTGCCGCAGAACTTCCGCAAGGCCGGCCTGCTGCCCGAGCGTGCGATCGCCGAGAGCATCAAGGCGCCGGCGGGCCGTGCCGGCATCATCTCCGGCAGCTGCTCGACGGCGACGCGCGGCCAGATCAAGGCCGCGATCGAGGCCGGTTACCCGGCGCTCAAGGTCGATCCGTTCGAGCTGGTCTCCGGCACGCAGGATGCCGGGAAGCTCGCCGCCTGGGCGCTGGCGCAGCCGGCCGACAAGCCCTTCCTGCTCTATTCGAGCGACGATCCCAAGGAAGTCGCGGCGGTCCAGGACAAGCTCGGCCGCGAGAAGGCCGGCGAGACGGTAGAGCACGCCTTCGCCCGCACCGCCGCCCTGCTGGCCGAGGGTGGCATCTCGCGCCTGCTGGTCGCCGGCGGCGAGACCTCCGGCGCGGTGGTGCAGGGGCTCGGCATCGGCATGCTCGAGATCGGCCCCGAGATCGATCCCGGCGTGCCCTGGACCCGCGTCGCCGACGGGCGGGACATGGTCATCGCCCTCAAATCCGGCAATTTCGGCGCCCCGGACTTTTTCCTGAAGGCCTGGAACCTGCTGCGCTGAGCCGCTTCGCAGCCGTCATCGCGAGCGAAGCGAACATCCAGTGAGACGTCAGCGCGCTGCAACCCCTGGCTCGCTTCGTCGCTTCGCTCTCCGCGATGACGGGAACGGCTGTCTTGTCCGCTGTTCCGCAGCTGCGAAACCCGTATAGGATGCACCGCACAAGGAGGCCTGCATGGACATGGCGTTTCTCGGCGATCTGCTGACCAACGTGGCCGACCGGGGTCGCGCCCTGATCGGATTCGAGCGCCTCCTGAACCAGCGCAACCGGCCGATCGACCGGCTCTGCGAGGACCTGCTGTCGGGCCGCGGCGAGGCTTCCGGCATGGCGCTCGCGCAGGGCGTTCTCGAAGTCTGGGAGCGGCTCGACCGGCCCGGCCGCCAGGCCTTCTTCGCCATGCTGAAGGAGCGTTTCGGGCCCGACGGCGAACGGCTCGACAAGGCGATCGCCGCCTATCGCAAGGAGCCGAACGCAGCCGCGATCACCGAGCTTCATCTCGCCTCGGAGCCGCGCCGGCAGGAGCTGCTGCGACGCCTCAACCTCGCGCCGGGCGGCACGCATGTGCTGGTGCGGATGCGCGAGGCCCTGCTTGAGGCGATGGAAAGCGATCGCGAGCTCGCAGCGGTCGACGCCGATTTTCGCCACCTCTTCGGCTCCTGGTTCAACCGGGGCTTCCTGGTGCTGCGCCGCATCGATTGGCGCACCCCGGCGAATCTGCTGGAGAAGATCATCGCCTACGAGGCGGTGCACGAGATCCAGGGCTGGGACGATCTGCGCCGGCGCCTCGAGCCGGCCGACCGGCGCTGCTTCGCCTTCTTCCATCCGCAGCTCATCGACGAGCCGCTGATCTTCGTCGAGGTCGCGCTGACCGGCGAGATTCCGCGCAGCATCGGCGAGGTGCTCAGCACCGAGCGTCAGGTCCTGCCGGCGAAGGACGCGACGACGGCCGTGTTCTACTCGATCTCGAACTGCCAGGAGGGCCTGCGCGGAATCTCCTTCGGCAACTTCCTGATCAAGCAGGTCGCGGAGGACCTGAAGCGCGAACTGCCGGGCCTCGACACCTTCGTCACGCTGTCGCCGGTGCCGGGCTTCGCGCGCTGGCTGGATGGCATCGTCGCCGATCCCGGCGAGTTCGCCCTGACCAACGAGGAGCGTTCCGAGCTGGCGCGGCCGGCCGGCGAGACGATCTCGCTCGACGAGCCGACCAGGGCGCGGCGCGACAAGCTGCTCGGCCAGATGACGGCGCAGTACATGCTCCGCGCCCGCACAGGTTCGGGCCGCGTCATCGACCCCGTCGCCCGCTTCCATCTCGGCAATGGCGCGCGGCTGGAACGGATCAATGTCGGCGGCAACCTGTCGGCGCGGGGCCTGCGCGAGTCGCATGGCGTGATGGTGAACTACCGCTACGATCTCGACGACATCGAGACCAACCACGAGGCCTTCGCGACCCGCAACACGGTGGTCGCCTCCTCGGGCGTGCGCAAGCTGCTGCGGCCGGCCGCTGCCTGACCCGAGACCTTCCGGAAACGCCTGAAAGGACCCGAAATCATGGGCAACCACCTGTTCGACCTCGTCCGCGCCCGCATGCCTGCGGCCGACGCCACCTTCGCCACCCTCGATGACGGCCGGCGCTATACCTATGCCGACATGGTCGCGGCGTCGGGTCGCTTCGCCAATGCTCTCGTCGCGCTCGGCGTGAAGCCTGGCGACCGCGTCGCTGTGCAGGTGGAAAAGAGCATCGACGCCCTGATGCTCTATCTCGGCACGGTGCGCGCCGGCGGCGTCTTCCTGCCGCTAAACACCGCCTATACCCCGGCCGAGATCGAGTACTTTCTCGGCGATGCCGAGCCTGCCGTCTTCGTCTGCGACCCGGCCAAGGCGGAGGCGCTGAAGCCCTATGCCGAGAAGGCCGGCGCGAAGCTCGAGACGCTCGGCGTCGGCGCGGGCTCGCTCTTCGACAAGGCGAGCGCCGCTGCGCCCGATTTCGCCGATGTCGCCCGCGGGCCGGACGACCTCGCCGCCATCCTCTACACCTCGGGCACGACCGGGCGCTCGAAGGGCGCCATGCTCTCCCACGACAATCTCGCCTCGAACGCGCTGGCGCTGGTCGATTACTGGCGCTTCGGCAAGGACGACGCGCTGCTGCACGCGCTGCCGATTTTCCACACCCACGGCCTCTTCGTCGCGACGAACTGCGTTCTGTTCTCCGGCGCTTCGATGATCCTGCTGCCGAAATTCGATCCCGAGCAGGTGTTCAAATACCTGCCTCAGGCGACCTGCATGATGGGCGTGCCGACCTTCTATGTGCGCCTGCTCCAGGATGCGCGCCTGACGAAGGAGGCGACGAAGCATATGCGCCTCTTCGTCTCCGGCTCGGCGCCGCTGCTGGCCGAGACCCATCGCGAATGGCGCGAGAAGACCGGCCACGCTATCCTCGAGCGCTACGGCATGACCGAGACCAACATGAACACCTCGAACCCCTATGAGGGTGAGCGCGTCGCCGGCACGGTCGGTTTCCCGCTGCCGGGGGTGACGGCGCGCGTGGTCGATCCCGAGGGCGGCAAGGCGCTTGCGGCCGACGAGATCGGCATGATCGAGGTGAGGGGCCCCAACGTCTTCAAGGGCTATTGGCGCAACCCCGAGAAGACGGCGGCCGAGTTCAAGCCCGACGGCTTCTTCATCACCGGCGACCTCGGCAAGATCGACGCCGCCGGCTATGTCCACATCGTCGGGCGCGGCAAGGACCTGATCATCACCGGCGGTTACAACGTTTATCCGAAGGAAGTCGAGACCGAGATCGACGAGATGCCGGGTGTCATCGAGAGCGCCGTGATCGGCTGCCCGCATCCCGATTTCGGCGAGGGCGTCACCGCCGTCGTGGTGGTCAAGCCCGGCGCGACGGTCACCGCCAAATCGATCGCGGCGGCGCTCGAACAACGGCTCGCGAAGTTCAAGCAGCCGAAGCAGGTCTTCGTCGTGGCCGACCTGCCGCGCAACACCATGGGCAAGGTGCAGAAGAACCTGCTGCGCGAGCAGTACAAGGACATCTACGCCAAGCAGGTGAAGGCGGGGGAGTAACCCCCGGCTCAGGCGGCGAAGCGGCCATAGGGCACCGCTTCGCGCCCGGCGCGCAGCGTGCTGGCCCACCAGTGCAACTGGGCCAGCATCGTCGCCATGGCGCGTTCGGCCGGGTCGGCGTCGCGCAACTTCCCCGCTTCGTCGAACTGGTCCCAGACATTGGCGAAGGTGACGCCGTCGCGGATCGTCGCCGCATGCAGTTCCGCGAAGACGAGGCGCAACTGCTCGACGGCGCGCAGCCCGCCCGAGATGCCGCCATAGGACACGAAGCCGACCGGCTTGCCGCGCCACTCCTCTCCGACGAGATCGATCAGCTGCTTCAGCGGCGCCGGATAGCCGCGGTTATATTCCGGCGTGACGACAAGGAACGCGTCGGCCTGCGCGATGCGCGCCCGCAAGGCCGAGACGCTGGCATGAGGGCCGCGCGGATAACGCGCCGGCAGCTCGAGCTGGTCGCTGTCGAGCAGGTCGAGCAGGAACGGCCCTTCGCCTGCGATCTGGCCGCAGGCCCAGCGCACGATGGCGTCGCCGCGACCGCCTTCACGCGTGCTGCCGGGGATCAAGGCGAGGCGGATCGGCTGCGGATGGGAAGACATCGAAGGCTCCTTGGCGAGGCATGGGAGCTGGTCGTATAGAACCTCAACAATAGTTGAGGTCAAGCGATGATTGCAGGCGAATTGACGGTGGGCGAGGTGGCGCGAAGGAGCGGCCTCGCTGTCTCGGCCCTCCATTTCTACGAGCGGGAAGGGCTGATCCGTTCCTGGCGCAGCGACGGCAACCAGCGACGCTATGGCCGTGACGTGCTGCGCCGGATCGCCATCGTGAAGGTGGCGCAGAAGGCGGGCGTGCCGCTGCGCACGATCGCCGAGGCGTTCCGCTCGCTGCCCCTGGAGCGAACGCCCGATGCGGGGGACTGGGCGCGCATGTCGAGCGCCTGGAAGGACGAGCTCGAACGCCGGATCGAGCGCCTCTCGCGGCTGCGCGACCACCTCACCGATTGCATCGGCTGCGGCTGCCTCTCGATCGCGAGCTGCCCGCTGCACAACCCCGACGATGCGCTCGCCGCAGCGGGAGCCGGCCCGCGCTTGCTCGACCCGGACTGAGTATCTGCCGCTCAGGCGCGGTGCAGGTTGTCCAGCGGGAAGCGGGCGACGTCGGCGAGCAGCTCGACGAAGCCCTTTGCCTGGTGCTCGGCTGTCGCCTTGCCCTTCTCGGCGGTGGCGAGGCTGGCGTCGCCGGCTGCGCCCGAGGGGTGGATGTCCTGCGCCATCCAGGCCATGGCGTGGAGGCCCGTCGGGCGCAGCCAGGAATAGCCTTCCTCGGCCATCTCGACCGTGCGCGGCTTGAAGAGCGCGGCTTTGCTCATATCGACCAGGTCCGGGCGGAAATACAGCATCAGCGAGGTCTCGATATCGCCGGCATGGATGCCGTGATGCGCGTCGAGATCGCCATAGAGGCCGGGCGGCAGGCCGAAGGCCGTCCAGGCGGTGTTGACCGCTACCATGCCGTGATTCACCCGCAGCTCCCGTGCGACGATCTTCGCCGGGTCGATATTGCCGCCATGCGAGGTCACGAGGATGAGCTTGCGCAGGCCGGCGCGCTTCACGCTCTCGCCGATTTCGATCCAGCTGCGGATCGCGGTTTCCCAGCCGAGCGTCAGCGTGCCCGGCGAGTGGAGGTGCTCGTTGGACTTGCAGATCGCCTGGGTCGGCAGGACGAGGACGTCGAGCTCAGCCGGCACGAGCGGCATCGCCAGCGCCAGCATCGCGTTCATCACCGTGGTGTCGACGGAAACCGGCAGATGCGGGCCATGCTGCTCGATCGCGGCGAGAGGCAGCACGGCGACCGTGCTTTCGGCCGGCAGGCCGGCGAAATCGCTGGATTTCAGATCGCCCCAGAAGCGCGCGCTCATCGTGTCTTGGTCCCTGTCTTCGATTTGGCCGCACCCTAGAGCATCGCCACGGCCGACGAACGGAAATTTGCGCCTGCGAGGTCGGATAGGCTGTGGGCAAGCCTCCCGCAGGGCCGGTCGACCGCTTGCGGAGGTTTTCAGCGACCCGATCCGCGTGCATAGACAGGGCCGGCGCGCGCACGACGGCAGGGCTCGCCGGCACGGCAGCAGGAGAGGGTCACCAGCATGATGAAGTATCGCATCGACCGGCGCGCGGCATTGGGGCTGATCGGCGGCTCCGCGGCTTCCATGCTCGTGACCGTCCCGGGCGCGCGCGTCAGCGCCCAGACCCTCGACAAGGTCTCCTACCAGACCAACTGGCGCGCCCAGGGCGAGCATGGCGGCTTCTATCTCGCCGCCGCCAACGGCATCTACAAGAAATATGGCATCGACGCCGAGATCCGTCCGGGCGGGCCGCAGCAGAACCCGACCCAGCTCCTGCTCGGCGGGCGTGTCGACATGATCATGGGCAATTCGCTGGAAGCCCTGCATTTCGCCCAGGAGAAGCTGCCCTTCCTGTGCATCGCCTCGATCTTCCAGAAGGACCCGCAGGTCCTGATCTCGCACCCCAACCAGGGCAACGATTCCTTCGAGGCCCTGAAGGACAAGCCGATCCTGATCGGCGCCCAGGGCAGGGTCGCCTTCTGGCCCTTCCTGAAGCTCAAATACGGCTATCGCGACGAGCAGGTCCGACCCTACACCTACAACATGGCGCCGTTCCTGGCGGACAAGCGGATCACGCAGCAAGGCTTCATTTCGTCGGAGCCGTTCGTCATCCGCAAGGCGGGTGTCGAGCCGGTGGTCCATCTGCTGGCCGATGCCGGCTTCGAGAACTACAACACCTCGATCTCCATCTCGCAGAAGATGGCCGACGAGAAGAAGGACCTCGTCCAGCGCTTCGTCACCGCCTCGCTCGAGGGCTGGGCCGAGTACATCAAGGGCGGGCCGGGCATCGCCGAGGCCAATGCCCGAATCCTCAAGGACAATCCGGACATGGACCAGGAGAAGCTCGACTACGCGCTCAAGGTCATGCGCGACAACGGCCTCGTCCTGTCCGGGGACGCGCTCACGCTCGGCATCGGCGCCATGACCGATGCGCGCTGGGAGCGCTTCTACAAGAGCATGGCCGAAGCCGGCGTCATCCCGGCCGGGGTCGACCATCGCAAGGCCTACAGCCTCGACTTCGTCAACAAGGGCGTCGGCAAGGCCTGATACCTGTCATTCCGGGGCAGCGCGTAGCGCTGAACCCGGAACCCACGATCGGGTGAGCCCCGGTCGAGCAACATCGCCAACGCTCGCCCCGTCGTGGGTTCCGGGTTCAAGCTCAAGGGCTTGCCCGGAATGACAATCGGCGCGGCAATCAACGGATCATCAGGCTTTGGACACGGCCTATCTGAGCAGACCCCATGAAGAGCAGGCAGGCGGCGCAGAGCCGCTCGTCAGCGTTCGCAACGTCTCGAAACGCTTCGGCAACGGCACGCTCGCCGTGCACGACGTCAACCTGAACCTCGGCGCCGGCGAATTCATCAGCCTGCTCGGCCCGTCCGGCTGCGGGAAATCGACCCTCCTGCGGATGATCGCCGGGCTCGGATCTCCCTCCGGCGGCACGATCGAATGGCCGACCACCGGGCGTGACGCCTCGGGCGAGCCGCAGCGCGATCTCGGCTTCGTCTTCCAGGACCCGACGCTGATGCCCTGGGCGACGGCGCTCGCCAATGTGATGATGCCGCTGACGCTGAAGGGCGTGCGCAAGGCCGAGGCGCGCGAGCGGGCGGCGGCGATGCTGGCGCTGGTCGGCCTTGCCGGCTTCGAGAAATCCTATCCGCGTGAGCTTTCGGGCGGCATGAAGATGCGGGTCTCGATCGCGCGCGGGCTGGTGCTTCGCCCCAAGATCCTGCTGATGGACGAGCCCTTCGCGGCGCTCGACGAGATCACCCGCCACCGCCTGAACGACGACCTGCTCGAGCTTTGGTGGAAGGAGAAGTTCACGGCTGTCTTCGTCACGCATTCGGTCTTCGAGTCGGTCTATCTGTCGAAACGGATCGTGGTGATGGCGGCGCGTCCCGGCCGTGTCATGGCCGATCTCGACGTCGACGCTCCCTATCCGCGCGACGAACTCTTCCGCACTTCGCCCGAATACGCCCATCTCTGCCGCGTCATTTCCGGCAAGCTGAAGGAGGCGATCGGCTCATGAGCGCGCCCATCTCCGAGACCCATGTGCCGGCACATGGCGGCACCGATGCGGAGTCGCGCCCGGTCTTCGCGACCGAGCCACGCATCCTCGGCCTTCCCTCCGGTGCCTGGCCGCGCATCCTTGCCCCGCTCGCGATCGGCGTGCTGGCGCTGGCGCTCTGGGAATTCATGGTCCGCTGGAACGAAATTCCGCACTACGTTCTGCCGGGGCCGCTGCTGGTCGGCGAGACCCTCGTCGCCGATTGGGGCACGCTCTCCGGCTCGCTCTGGATCACCCTGAAGATCACCTTCATGGCGCTCGCGGCGGCTGTCGTCGTCGGCGTCACGCTGGCGGTGCTCTTCACCCAGTCGAAATGGCTGGAGATGTCGCTCCTGCCCTATGCCGTGATCCTGCAGGTCACGCCCATCGTCGCGATAGCGCCGCTGATCATCATCTGGGCCGGCGAGATCGACCTGTCGCTGCTGATCTGCGCCTGGATCGTCGCCTTCTTCCCGATCCTGTCCAACACCATCCTCGGGCTGAATTCGGCCGACCACAACCTCGTCAACCTGTTCCAGCTCTACGGCGCGACCCGCTGGCAGACGATGCGCTATCTCAAGCTGCCGGCGGCCCTGCCGTATTTCCTGGCGGGGCTGAAGGTGTCCGGCGGTCTCGCCCTGATCGGCGCTGTCGTGGCGGAGTTCGTCGCCGGCACCGGCGGCAGCGCCTCGGGGCTGGCCTATCGCATCCTCGAATCCGGCTACCAGCTCAAGATCCCGCGCGTCTTCGCCGCGCTGCTGATGATCTCGCTCTCGGGCGTCGCGATCTTCCTCGTGACGAGCTGGATCTCGCATCTGCTGTTGCGGCGCTGGCACGAGAGCGCCCTGAAGCGCGAGAACTGAGCCGATCGGACCATGGGCCCGGACACGGTTCGCGGCAGGGTGGTTTACGCGAAATAGGCGAGCTTGCGGTCCACCGGCAGCGCGTCGATCTCGCGCAGCCCCGCTTCGGAACCGGCGGCGGGCAGGGCAGGCGGCGCGGGCGGATAGCTCTCGGAAAGACGCTCCTGGAGCGCGACAGCCGGCGAGTGCTGCTCCATCGGCGCGGCCGGCGTCTCGTCGAGCATCTCGTGGAATACGATGTCGTCGTCGAGCGGCTGGATCGAACCGAGCCTCGTTTCGCGCCTGGCCCGCTCCAAGGCCGCGAGTTGACTTGCCGCTTCGACCGAGGCGACGTCGTCGATCTCGACGATGTCGATGTCGCTCTCGGGCGCCGCGTAGCGCTTCGACGTCGGCTGCGCCGGTGCGGCGAAGGTCTCCGCCTCGGCCGCGCCCGGCGTCAGGCCGGCGACCGCGCGAAGGTTGCTGTCCAGCATAGCGACCGTGTCGGCGATCTTGTCGATCTGCAGCACCGTGCCTTCCACTGTGGCGGTCGCGGCCGATATTTCGGCGGCGCGCTGGTCGAGTGTGTTGCAGACCGCCTCGTCCGCGCCTGCCTCGCGCAGGCTCCAGGCGGCCTCCTGGATGCTTTCGGTGGCCTGGACGATGGTTCCTGCAGCCGCTTCGATGCGCGCCGCGAGGCCCGAGGCCCGCTCCTCGGCTTTGCCGCTGATGCGTTCGAGGTCGATGCGCAGGTCCGCGATCAGGGCTGCGGCTTCGCCGATGCCCGGTTCGGGAGGCGGATCCTGCAGGCCGAGGCCGATAACGCTCTGGAGCCGGCTGACGGCGCCCAGGACCTGCAGCGTGTCCGCATGCCGGTTGCGCCTGGCGAACTCAGCCATGAACCAGCGGCCGCGGGAGGTCTCCATGACCGCCGCCTCGATCGCCTCATAGTCCGTGTCGCTCAGCGGTGTCAGCGAACGCGCTTCGCTCATGACCGACCTGTTCCTGGAGGACCGGCCAGTCTAAGGATTCAAGCCGGCCGTGATGCACCACCCGGAATTCTGCCAGTGGACGCTTAAGGAATCGTTTCGGCTGCGCCTTCGGCGAAGCGCGAGCCTGTCACGATCCGCGCTCGGGTGTGGCCCGCTTGCCCTTGCCAAGGGGTACCCGCGCGGCGATACAGGCCACGGGGGCAAGCCGGTGCCGGGAAGGGCGCCGCAGCGGATTGAGACCATTATCGTGCGCGCGAAGGACCTCGACGAGAGCCATGGCGAGCCCTGACAGCGCCGAGCCGCAAGCCGTTTTCCGCGATGATGGCGGCACGCTGGCCGTGGCGCTCGCGGGCTCCTGGAGCGCCGACCGCGCCCCGCGAATCGAAAGCCTCGCCCGCGAGATTGCCGGGCGCGTCGCCAAGGCCTCGCGCGCGCGGCTGGACCTCTCGGCCGTGGTCAGGCTCGATACGCTCGGCGCCTATGTCCTGAACCGTCTCAAGCACCAGCAGGAGGAGGGCGGTGCGGCCGTCGAGATCGTCAGCCGACGGCCGGAGCATGCCGTGCTGCTGGCCGAGATAGCGGTGCATGATCACGAGGTTGAGCCGCCGCATCGCCACTTCCGGGTCGTTGACGTCCTGGTGAACATCGGTGCCGCCGTGGTCCGGTTCGGCCGCGACATGGTGGCCGGCGCAATGTTCCTGGGCGAGGTCGTCGTCGGCTCCGCCAGCGTCGTGCTCGGCCCGCGCAAGTTCCGTGGACCCTCGCTCATCAACCAGATCGAGCTGATCGCCTTCAACGGCGCGCCGATCATCATGCTGATCTCGTTCCTGGTCGGCTGCATCGTCGCCCAGCAGGGCATCTTCCAGTTGCAGCAGTTCGGCGCGACGGCCTTCGTGGTCAACCTCACCGGCATCCTGATCCTGCGTGAGCTCTCCGTGCTGCTGACCTCGATCATGATCGCCGGGCGCTCCGGCTCGGCCTTCACCGCCGAGATCGGCTCGATGAAGATGCGCGAGGAGATAGACGCGCTGCGGGTGATGGGGCTCGATCCGATCGAGGTTCTGGTGATTCCGCGCATCCTGGCGCTGATCATCTCCCTGCCGATCCTGACTTTCATCTCGGCGATGTCCGGCCTGACCGGAGCGGGGCTGGTCGCCTGGCTCTATGGCGGCATCGGCGTCGACACCTTTCTGGCCAGGCTGCAGTCGGTCATCACCTGGCAGCACTTCGCCGTCGGACTGATCAAGGCGCCTTTCATGGCCTTCGTAATCGGGCTGATCGCCTCGATCGAGGGGCTTGCGGTCAAGGGTTCGGCCGAATCGCTCGGGCGGCAGGTCACGGCCTCCGTGGTGAAGGCGATCTTCATGGTCATCGTCGTCGACGGGCTCTTCGCCATGTTCTTCGCATCCATCGAGTTCTGAGGATGGTGAGCGTGGCCGATCAGCAAGACCGGGAGGCCGGCCAAACGGCGGGCGGAGGCGGGCAGGCCGCAGCGCCCGAGCCGGAGGCGGTGATTCGCGTGCGCGATCTCAGGGTCGCGTTCGGGGACAAGGTGATCATGGACGGGCTGAATCTCGACGTCCTGCGCGGCGAGATCCTCGGTTTCGTCGGCGGCTCGGGGCAGGGCAAGTCCGTGCTGACGCGCACCATCCTCGGCCTCGTGCAGAAGTCGCGCGGCACGATCGAGGTGTTCGGCGAGAACGTCGACGAGCTGAGCCCGCCCCAGCGCCGCACGCTCGAGCGGCGTTTCGGCGTGATGTTCCAGCAGGGCGCGCTGTTCTCGGCCCTGACCGTGAAGCAGAACATCCAGGTGCCGATGCGCGAGTATCTGCAGCTGTCGCCCGCCCTGCTCGACGAGATGGCGCTGGTGAAGCTCGACCTCGTCGGCCTGAAGCCCGATGCGGCCGACAAGCTGCCCTCCGAGCTCTCTGGCGGCATGATCAAGCGCGCGGCGCTTGCGCGTGCGCTGGCGCTCGATCCGGAGATCGTCTTCCTCGACGAGCCGACCTCGGGGCTCGACCCGATCGGCGCGGCCGAGTTCGACGATCTCATCATGACGCTCAAGCAGACTTTGGGGCTGACCGTGTTCATGGTAACCCACGATCTCGACAGCCTTTATTCCGCCTGCGACCGAATCGGCGCGCTGGCGGATAAGCGCGTCATCGCGGTCGGGCCGCTCGCCACCATGCTGGCCTCCGACCATCCTTGGCTGAAAGCCTATTTCGGCGGAAAGCGGGCGCAGGCCCGGTTGCCGGCGAGCGAACGGGAAAAGACAGTCTAGCCCATGGAATCGCGGGCAAATTACGCGCTGGTCGGACTGTTCACGCTCGCCGTCCTGGCTGCGCTGTTCGGCTTCGTCTACTGGTTCAACAGCGGCGGAACCGGGCGCAAGACCGATGTGCGCGTGATCTTCAGCGGCACCGTCACCGGCCTCGGCCGCGGCTCGAGCGTGCTCTTCAACGGCCTGCGCGTGGGCGAGGTCACCCGAATCGAATTGCAGCCGGACGATCCGCGCCGCATCTTCGCGGTCATCCAGGTCGACGGGACGACGCCGCTGCGTGTCGACACCCGCGCTCGCATCGAGGCGCAGGGACTGGCCGGCGTGGTTGCGGTCCAGCTTCTCGGCGGCGACCCTGGCTCGCCGGTCCTGACCGCGCAGCCCGGCCAGGACATGCCGACGATCGTTGCCGAGCGCTCCGAGTTCCAGGACATCATCGAATCCGTGCGGACCATCGCCAAGCGGGCCGACGACGTGCTCGGCGGCATCGAGGGGCTGGTCAAGGACAATGCCGGCTCGATCAGCAACACGGTGCGCAACGTCGAGAAGTTCTCGACCGCGCTCGGCAACAATTCCGAGGGCATCGACAAGCTGATGCAGAGTTTCGGCACGATCGCCGACACCATCGCACCCCTGGCGACGAAACTGGGCGTGCTCAGCGAGGAGCTGACCGAGATCGTCCGCTCGGTGGACGACAAGAAGGTCACGGCCATTGTCGACAACGTCGACAAGTTCACCGCGGCGCTGGGCGCGTCCAGCGGCGATGTCGGCAAGGCGGTCAGCGACGTCGCCTCGATCACCGACAAGCTGAACAAGGCGGCCGATCAGGTCGAGGGCGTGCTGAAGAGCGCGCAGGCCTTCCTCAACACGGCCGCCGGTCAGGACGGCCGCAGCGCCTTCACCGAGGTCAGCGACGCCGCGAAGTCGATCCGCGTGCTCGCCGACAATCTCGACAAGCGCACGGCGGAGATCACCGCCGGCATCAGCCGCTTCACCGGCCCGGGCCTGCGCGACATCGAGACGTTGGCGACCGACGGCCGGCGCACGCTGGGGGATCTGAACCGCACCCTGCGGAGTTTGGAACGCAACCCGCAGCAGTTCATCTTCGGCGGCAAGCCTCCGCTGCCTCAATACGGTGGATCCCGCTAGACGATGACGATCAAGGCCCCGCCTGCGCCCAATCCCTTCCTCCGGAAAGCCGCTCTTGCCGCGCTCGTGCTCGGGGCCGGCGTGCTGCTGGCTGGCTGCGGCGGCGGCAGCGCGCCTACCACCTTCGACCTGACTGCCCCGCGCGACTTCGGCCGCATCGGCGGCTCGCGCGCGATCCTGATGGTTCAGGAGCCGACGACGGTACAGGCCCTGGATTCCGACAGCGTCATCGTCCGGGATTCGAGCGGCGCGCTCTCGTTCCTCGGCGGCGCGCAATGGGCCGATCGCGTGCCCAAGCTGGTGCAGGTCCGCCTGATCCAGACCTTCGAGAACGGCAGCAGGCTCGGCGCCGTGGCGCGACCGGGCGACCGCGTGACGCCGGAGCTGCAGTTGCTGACCGATATCCGCAGCTTCAACATCGACACCGCAAGCGGCATGGCGGTCGTCGAGATCACCGCCAAGCTGGTCGGGGACCGCACCGGTGACATCCGCCGGGCGAAGCTCTTCGCCGCTCGCGTGCCCGCCGCTGCCGGAGGTGCCGAAGCAACGCGCGCGCTCGACCAGGCCTTGTCGAAGGTGCTGATCGACATCGTTCGCTGGGCGCGCTGAGAGGCGAGGGCGGTTCAACTCTCCACCGTCGCGATTTTCGCAATGACGGTCGCGATTCCACCGAAGCATCATGCTCGCTGGGAATGTGTTCTGACGAAAACGCGGGTCATTCCGGGGCTTCGCGAAGCGAAGAGCCCGGAACCCGGAACCGATGCCCGTTCCGTGCAGTCAGCGGGTTCTCTGCATCGTGGCGATGAAATACATCGGTCCTGGGTCCGGGCTCATGCCTGGGGCCCGCCCAGGAATGCCCCGAGACGCGGTGCGAAATCTGCGGACCCCGGAAAAAAAGGCCGCCCCGAGGGGCGGCCTTTTCGTTACTGCCCGGCGTAGCGAAGCGCTTACTCGAAGCGCCCGCTCGCATGGGAGAGCATGGTGTAGACCTTGCCGGTCTCCGAGGTCAGGTAGGTCTTGGCGACCATCGAGTCGCGGTCGTCCTTGGCCGCTTCGGCCAGCAGGCGCTCGAACTCGTCGATATAACGGTCGACCGTCTCCTTGAACTCGGCGTCGCGGCGGTACTTCCGCCGGATCTCGTCGAAGGTCTGCTGGCCCTGCAGCGTATAGAGCCGGCGCGTGAAGACGTTGCGCTCGCCGCGCTTGTAGCGGTCCCACAGTTCGACGGCCGCGTCATGGTCGATCATCCGAGCGATGTCGACCGAGAGCGAATCGAGCCGCTCGATCGAATGCGCCGTCGGCTTCGATGCTTCCGGAAGCTTCTCCTCGCGCGAGGCGCGGTTCAGGAGATCCGAAAGCCAGCCCGTCTTGGCAGGCTGCTGCGGCTCCGGCGCCTGCTGGCGGCGGGGCGCCTCCTGCACGGGCGCGGCCGCGGCGGGAGCCGGGCGCGGTGCCGGGGCAGGGCGCGCCTCGGCGCGGGTTGCAGCCGAGGTCGCGGGCTCCGGCGTCGCGTCGATCGAGGGCCGCAGCAGCGGCTCTGCCGCCTGGGCCCGGGTCTGCACGACCGGCGCCTGGACTGGGGCGGGCTGGGGCAGGGCGGCCGGAGCCGAGCGCCTGGCCTGCCCGGTATCGACCGGCAGGGCGACGTCGCTGCGGCGGCCCGAGCGGGTGACGATCTCGGTCAGCTCGTTCAGCGCCTTGATCTGCTCCGCTACGACGCGGCGCATGGCCGAGGTCGATTCCTGCGTTTCGCGCGGCAGGTCGAGCACGCCGCGAGTCAGTTCAGCCCGCGTCTGCTCCAGCTCGCGCTGGATCTCGGCGGCGACGCCGCGCATGTCCTGTGCCGCGCCCTGGAAGCGCTCGGTGACCTTGGCCAGTTCGCTGCCGACCTCGCTGGAGACCTGCTCATAGGCCTGGCGCAGGGCCTGGGCCGTACGATCGCGCTCCTTATTGGTCGTCGTGCGGATCGTCTCGAACTGCTGCGTGATCGCGCCGGTCGCGGCTTCGGTGGTCTCGCTCAGCACGCCGCTGATCTGGCGGGCCCGCGCTTCGGCCGTGCTCAGCGACTCGTCCATCAGCGCCGCGAAGGAGCGGGTGATCGATTCGACGTCGTCGGTCCGGTGCGCGATCAGGCCATGCAGTTCCTCGAGCGAGTCCTTGCGCTCGGCGAGGGCCTTGCCGACCCGCGCCTCGACCTGCTCCAGGCGGGTCGCGACGGCGTGCAGGGCCGCGGTGCTGGTCTGGGTCACATCGCTGAGCGAAGCGCCCTTGTCGTCCAGCTGGGCGACGAGCGTGGTGGTCTCGCGCAGCGTGCCCTCGGAGAAGGCCTTCAGCTCCGCGACCTGCACCGCGATCTGCTCCGAGGCCTTGCCGGTCTCGTCCATCACGGTTGCGACCACACTCTGCAGGTCGCCGACCCGGGCCGAGAGCCCGCCCTCGACGGCGGCGAGGTTCTTGTTCGCACCGTTGACGATCTGCTGCATGAGCTTGTTGGCCTCGCCCAGGCGGCCGAGCATGCCGCTGAGCTCGTCGCGGAGCTGCTCATTGGTGCTGACCAGCGCCTCGACCGACTGCCGCGACCCGCTCTCCAGCGTCTCGCGCAGGCTGTTCGAGGACGCGTCGAGCGCCGTGGTGATCTCGACGCCGCGGGCGCGCAGCCCGTCGATCATCGAGACGCCGCGGCTTTCGATCGCCTTGATGACCGAGTTGCCGACCGTGGCGACCTCGCCGGCGAGCGCCTCGCCATGCTGGCCGAGCGCCGCGACCATGCCGTTGCCCTTGTCCTCGAAGAGCATGCGCAGCGCTTCCGTCCGGTCGCCAAGCGTGGCGGCGAGCGCATCGCCTCGGGCCCCCAGCGCCGCAACCATGCCGTTGCCCTGGTCCTCGAAGAGCATGCGCAGCGCGTCCGTCTGGTCGCCCAGCGCGGCGGCGATCGCATCACCGCGGGCCCCGAGGGCCGCGACCATGCCGTTGCCCTTGTCCTCGAAGAGCAGGTGCAGCGCGTCCGTCCGGGCCGCGAGCGCGGCGGCGATCGCGTCGCCGCGTGCGCCGAGCGCCGCAACCATGCCGACGCCCTTGTCGTCGAACAGGATGCGCAGTTCCTCGGCGCGCTCGCCGAGCGATGCCGCGATCGCATCCGACTTGCCCTGCAGCGTGTCGGCGATCTCCTGGCCTCGCGTGTCGAGCGTGCCGGAGACGGTGTCGAGTCGGTTGACGACCCGCTCCTCGAAGCGCGCGACGCTGCGGTCGAGCGTGTCGGCGATCTGGAGCGCGCGGCCGCCCAGCGTGGCGTTGATGGTGTCCGCCTTGTCGCTGAGGGTGCGGGTAAGCGACTCGCTCTTCGAGGTCACGACCTCGCCGATCTCGTCGGCCTTGGCCGCCAGCGCGCGAGTGACCTCTCGGCCGCCCTCCGCCAGGACGCGGGCGATGTCGACCGTGCGCTCGACCAGGGCCTCGTTCAGGGCCGTGGCGCGCGAGCCGAGATTGCCGTCGATCCGCGCGATCAGCCCATCGAGCGACGTTGCGATCTCGGCGCTCTTGGCGCCCGAGCGCTCCTCGAACAGCTTGATCTGGCTTTCCATCGCGTCGGTGGCTTCGCGCGTGCGCTCGGCCAGGATGGCGGCCGCGTCCGTTGCGCGGTTCCCGACCCGATCGGCCAGCGCCATGCCGTCCTCGCCGATCAGCTTGTCGACGCTGGAGATGGCGTTCGTCACCGCGACGGTGAGCGCCTGGGCGTCCTCGGAGAGCTTGCCTGCGAGGTCGCCGCCCTTGTGGACGATGACGTCCTCGAAGGACGCCAGGCGCGAGCCGAGCACGTTCTCGACATGCTGGCCCTGATTGTCGAACAGCTGCGCAAAGGCGCTGAGGCGGTCGCCCAGAGAGATCTCGATCGAGCGGCCCTGGTTGTCGAACAGCTGCGCGAAGGCGTTGAGACGGTCGCCGAGCGCGACCTCGATCGAGCGGCCCTGCTCGTCGAAGAGCCGGTTCAGCGCGTCGTGGCGGATGGAGAGCGCCTCCGTCAGCGCCTGGGCGCGGCCCTCGACCGAGCGGAGCATCGACTCGGCGTTCGCCGACAGCGCCTCGTTCACGCGGCCGCCCTGCTGGGTCAGCGCCAGGACGATTTCCTTGCCGGTGCCGGCCAGGAGGGTGCGTGCTTCCTCGGCGTGGACGGTGAAGGTCGCGCGCAGGCCCTGCGTCGCTTCCGTGACCCGGTCGGCGATGTCGCGGCCGTCGACATTGATGGTCTCGGTCAGGGCGCGGGTGGCGTCGCCCATGCGGCGGGCCAGATCCTCGCTCTGCTCGCCGAGCAGCGTATGGACCTCGCGGCCGGCGCTGACGAGATCGCGCAGCATGGCCTCGCGCTGGTCGCCGAGCAGCGTGCCGACCTGCTCGCCGGTCTCGCTCAGGCGCAGCAGGAAGCCGCTCTGCTGCTGCTCCAGCGCGGCCTGCGCGGTTTCTGTGGCATCCTTGAAGCGGGCCGTAAGGGCGGCGCCGCGCTCGTCGAGCCGCTGGTCCAGCCCTTCGCCGGTCTCGGCCAGCCGGCTGATCAACGCGTTGCTGCGTTCCGCCAGCACGCTGTGGACCGAACGGCCGACATCGGCGACGCGGCTGGCGAGCGCCTGGCTCTCGCTGCCGAGCAGATCCTTAACCTCGAAGCCGACCTGCGACAGCTTCACGGTCATGGCTGCGGACTGCTCGTCGAGCAGCCCCACGACCCGGGCACCGGTCTCGGACAGGCTCGCCGTGAGAGCTTCGCTCTGGCTGCCGATCAGGACCTGGACCTGATCGCCGGCCTCGCCGAGCCTGCGGACGAACAGCTCGCTCTGGTCGCCGAGCACCTTGGCGACGTCGGCGCCCGCGCCGGAGACGCGCGAGACGAGGGCCTCGCTCTGCCCCGACAGCAGCCGGACCATGTCGGCGCCGGTCCCGGAGACGCGCGTGACGAGCATCTCGCTCTGGTCGTCGAGGAGCTTGACGACGCTGGTCGCAGTGCCGGAGACGCGTGCGACGAGGGTTTCGCTCTGGCCTTCCAGCAGTCTGGCGGCCTCGGCAGCAGACCCGGAAACGCGCGAGACCAGGGTCTCGGTCTGATCTTCCAGCAGCCTCGCGACGTCGGCAGCGGAGCCGGAAACGCGCGCGACCAGGGTTTCGCTCTGGCCTTCCAGCAGCTTGGCCGCCTCGGCCGCCGTGCCGGTGACGCGCAGAACGAGCGTGTCGCTTTGGCCTTCCAGAAGCTTGACGACTTCCGACCCGGTTCCGGAAACGCGCGAGACCAGCGTCTCGCTCTGGTCGGCGAGCAGCCTTGCGACCTCGGAGCCCGTGCCGGATACGCGCGAAACCAGGCTGTCGGCCTGCTGGCCGAGCATCGACTGGACGGTCTCGCCCGTTTCCGCCAGGCGCGTCACCAGGCTGTCGCCGCGCTCGCCGAGCACGGATTCAAGGTTTTCGGTGACGCCGGCGACCTTCGTCGCCAGTGCGTCGCCGTGACGGCCGACGGTCTCGCCGAGCGACTGGCCGGCCTCGCCGACACGCAGGATGATGGCGTCGCTGCGCTCGCGCAGCACGTCGTCGACGGTGCGCGCGGTATCGTTGAGGCGCGAGACCAGCGTCTCGCCCTGGGTGCCGATCAGCGTGTTGACGCTCTCGCCGACCTCGCGCAGGCGGGTGGCGATCGCTTCGTTCTGGCGCGTGAGCAGGCCGTTGACGCCGCGGCCGACTTCGGCGAGGCGGGTCGTGACGCTCTCGCCTTCCTCGGCGAGCGAGCTGCGCAGGTTCTCGCCGGTCTCGGCCAGGCGCACGCCAAGAGCTTCGCTCTGGTTCTCGATCAGCGCCACCATGTTGCGGCTGCTGGCCTCGAAGCGCTCGGCGGCCTCGGTGCCGCGCGCGGAGATGTCCTGGGCCAGCGAATCGCCGGTCAGGCGCAGGGTCTCGTTGACGCCCTCGACGCGCGATTCCAGCGTGCTGACCACATGCGCGCCGGTCTCGGTGATGGCGCGCGAGACGTCGCGGGCGCCGCTGGCGAAGCCCTCCGTCAGCACCGCGCCGGTGCGCTCGAGCGAGGCGGTGATCTCGCGAGCGCGGCCGTCGAGCAGGGTGGAGAGGTTGTCGCTCGCGCCGGAAAGCCGCTCGCTGACCTCGCCGGAGGTGACCTGGAGCCGCTCGACCAGCTCGCCGCCGCGGCCGCTGATCTCGTCGATCATGCGCTCGCCGGCGCGTCCGAGGGCCTGGGTGATCTGGTCGCCCTTCTCGCCGAGCGAGCCGGTGACGCGGTCGCCAGCCTGGGCGACGGCCTCCGCGATGGCGCGGCTGGCGTGGTCGAGGTCCTTGGACAGGCCTTCATGGGCGCCGCTGATGGCGAATTTCACGCGCTCGGCATTGCCGACCACGGCCTCGCGCTGGGTCACGAGCTCGTCGATCAGCGAGCGCAGCCGGATCTCGTTGTCGGCATAGGCGCGCTCGAGCGTCGCGATCTCGCCGCGCACGATCGTTTCCAGCTCGCCGGCACGCGCCACGGCGCGCTCGATGCCGTCGCCCATGGCGGCGACCTCGCGGCGGATGGTCTGGCTCAGCGACAGCACGGAATCGGCGCCGACCACCTCGGGCTCGGCCAGCCGAAGGGCGACCTCGGTCATGGCGCGCGAGACGAGGCGCATCTCCTGCGTCCGGCGATAGAGCGCGGCCAGTACGAAGAAGAAGACGACGGGCGCGCCGATGGCGAGCGCCAGCAGCGTCCATTCGCCGACGCCGAAGGCGGCGAAGCGCTCGGGCAGGCCAGCATCGAGCGAGCCGAAGCGGTTGAGCAGCACGAAGGCAGCGCCGCCGAGCCAGGTGAGCGAGGCGAGCGCTGCGAACCAGTAGGGCTTGGCGGAGGGGCGGACGGAGAAGGCCTGGACGAGCGAGGTGGAATCGCGCCGGTCGTCATTGGCGACGCGGCTCGTGTCGGGGGCGATGGCGGGGCGGGGCGGCGGCGCGGCGGCAGGCTGAGCGGCGGCAATGGCTGCGGGCTGGGCCGCGGCCGGCTCGATGCGCGGCAGGTCGAGCTTCAGGTCGTGCTCGGCCGCGGCGGGCAGCTTTGGCTCCGGCTGCTGGTCAGCGTCGCCGTCGGACTTCGGCTGATCGAGCCGGAGAGCCTCCTCGATCGCCGACATGGCGGCTTCGGTCGGATCCTGGAGCTTCTTTTGCCGATTCATAATGTGCCGCCTCGCCACGCTACAAGGATGGGAACTGATCGTGATCGCCGCGCCCGCACGGACCGCCTCTGGTCCTGGCGAGGCAGAAACACTGCTCCCATCGTTTACCGAATGAAAGGGTAGTGGAGGCTCTAAGGCTTGGAAACCCGGTTAGGGCGCAGATTCACAAACGTCGTTAACGCCTCGTTCACCATAACGGCGCTTCCTGGACGCTTGCCCTGCCGCCGCCAGCGCGACTGGCCATACGTTATTTTCGAGCAGCCGATGCCGCAAACGCCCATCGATTTCGACCATCTCTCGCGCCAGACCGGCGGCGACCATGCCCTTGAGCGCGAGCTTCTCACCCTCTTCGCCGAGCAATGCATCCGGCATCTGCGCACCATCCATGTCGCCGAGGACGTCAAGGCACGCATGGATGCCGCCCACACGCTGAAGGGGGCGGCGCAGGCCGTCGGCGCCTGGGTGGTCGCAGAGGCGGCGGATGCGATCGAGCGACGGCTCGCCGCTGCCGACCAGCCCGGTGCGGAGGCCGCGATGGATACGCTCGCACTGGCGGCGGCCGAGGCGCGCGCCGTCATCGCCCGCCACGATTGTGCGGCCTGATCGCGCGCAGGCGCTGCCCGGCTTTGCGGCAGGCGCGGCGCAAAGCTCTTTCCACCCCGGTTGGAAATGATCTAAGGCGAGGCGCGATCGCTTTGCCCTGCTGCGCAAGCGTTGTCCTCCTGGAGTATATGATGCCGAAGATCACCTTCATCGACGCTCGGGAAGAGAGCCGGACCGTCGAAGGCGAAACCGGGTCCACGGTGATGGAAGTCGCGATCCGCAACGGCGTGCCGGGCATCGAGGCCGAATGCGGCGGCGCCTGCGCCTGCGCAACCTGCCATGTCTATGTCGACGAGGCCTGGGCCGAGAAGACCGGCGCGCCTGAGCCGATGGAGGAGGACATGCTCGACTTCGCCTTCGAAGTCCGCCCGACCTCGCGGCTTTCCTGCCAGATCAAGCTGCGCGACGACCTCGACGGCCTCGTCGTGAGGACGCCGGCCCGGCAGGGCTGAACATCCGGCCCTTATTCCGCCGCGGCCGGCACTGCCGGCTTCAGCACCGTCTCGCCGCCCGGTACCGGGTGGCGCGGCACGAGGAAGGCCAGCGCGAGCGAAACCGTCGCCACGCCAGAGCCGATATAGAAGACGATCGCCGGGTCACGCAGCCAGATCAGGCCGAAGGTCACCGGCAGGAACACGGCGGCGATGTGGTTGATCGTGAAGGCCACCGCCGAGGTCGGCGCGATGTCGGCCGGATCGGCGATCTTCTGGAAATAGGTGCGCTGCGCCAGCGTCAGCGTGAAGAAGACGCCGTCGACGATGAACAGCGCGCCGGCGACATAGACGCCCCAGCCGGCGAAATGTCCGTGGCTCGCCAGCGCGTAGCCGACGAAGACCAGAATCAGCGAGACGTTCTCGATCTGGATCGTCGCGCGCTCGCCGATCTTGCCGACGAGATGACCCAGCATCGGCCCCATGAAGGTGTTGATGCCATAGGTCGCGAGCAGCAGCATGGCGGTGGCCGAGACGTCGTAGCCGAAGCGCTCGACCAGGAGGAAGCCGCCGAAGGCCATGAAGATTTGCCGGCGCGCGCCCGACATGAAGGTCAGCGCGTAATACAGCCAGTAGCGCTTGCGCAGGACGAAGCCCTTGTTCTGCGGAACCGCGCCCTGGAAGCGCGGGAATGCCAGCCAGGCCAGCACCGACAGCGCGACCACGAGGCAGCCGGATGCCAGAAAGACGATCTCATAGCCCGGCTGGAAGACGCGCCAGATCACGGCGATGGCGCCGAAGGCGAGCAGCTGCGCCGTGGCTGAGGCGCCGGCAATCCTGCCGAGCAGCCGCGGCGCCTCCGCCTTCGGCAGGAGCTGGAGCTGCAGCGATTGCTGGGCCGTCTCGTAATAGTGGAAGCCGAGCGACATGATCGTCGTCGTCAGCAGGAGGCCGCCGAGCGTCGGGTAGAAGCCGGTGATGGCGACGCCGATGCCGAGCGTCACCAGGCTGAGATAGGCCAGCACCTGCTCGCGCATGAACCAGAACAGGATGATGGCGGTGAAGGCCAGGAAGCCCGGAATCTCCCGCACCGACTGCAGCAGGCCGATATCGGCGCCGGTGAAGCCGCCCGCCTCCTTGGCGAAGTTGTTCAGCAGCGCGCTCCAGCTGGCATAGCCGAGCCAGTTGATGAAGGCGAGCGCCATCAGGAAGGTGGCGGGCGATCGCAGCAGCGCAGCGGAACCGCGCGGGGCGGGGGCGATGTCGCTCATCGGAGCACCCTGCAGGAAGCGCGGCCCGGCAGGCCGCGGCGTCGCACGGCAATCGGCGTGCGACGCTCTTCTTAGTGCAGCGGCACGGGGCTGGATAGCTGCGTTCGGCGGTGGCGACCACGCGCTGACCCGCGGGTGGCCATGCTCGCGGGAGAGGCCGTTTGCGCTGGATCATTGCGCCGGCGCGGGGAGCCCCTAAGCTGCCAGACGCAACGCAGCGAGGAGTTCATGATGTACAAGTCGATTCTCGTGCCCGTCGATATCGCCGAGTCGGAGATGGCGGTCGCCGCGATCTCGGCGGCGGTATCCTTCGCCAAGACCTCGGGCGGTACGGTGAGGCTGGCCTATGTCCGCTCGCTCGTGCCGATCACCTATATGGAATTCGTGCCGGCCGATTTCGACGCCGAGCAGCAGCAGGATGCCGAGGCCAAGCTCGCCGCCATCGCGGCCAAGATCGACCTGCCCTCGGAGCAGGTTTCGGCGAAGGTCCTGATCGGCTCCGTGCATGGAGAGGTGCTGGCCGAGGCCGATGCCAGCGGCGCCGACCTGATCGTCATCGGCTCGCACGAGCCCGGCATGCTCGCCTATGTCATCGGCTCGAACGCCTCGGCGATCGTCCGCCGCGCCAAATGCTCGGTGCTCGTCGTGCGCTGAGCGTGGTCAGGCGGTGAGGCGCCCCGGCACCAGAGCGTCCGGGACCTCGCCGCTCGCCAGTTCGCGCGGCCGGTTGAGCACCACCATCGGCTTGACCTGCCACAGCGAAAAGGCGCCCAGCAGAAGGCCCAGCAGGGCGCTGGAATGCGCGCCCTGCAGCAGTGCGCGCAGGATGAAATAGGCCAGCATCAGCAGCGCCAGGCCGCTGACCGTAACCAGTGCGAACCAGATGCTCTTCGGCTTGCCGGCGATGAAGCGCGCGCGCGGATTGGCCCTCGCGATCGCCGCGGCGAGCGCCGAGACGAAGGCGTGGTAGCCGCGATCGTTCCTTTCCATGTCGGTCAACGAGCGCCAGGACAGGTTGCCGAAGGAGAAACTCCTGCCGTCGCTGAGCCGCAGCTGCGTCCTGAAGCCCTTCGAGCTGACATTGCTCGGCGCGTGGATGAAGCGGATCTGCTCGACGGCCTCGAGTCGGATGCGCTCGACCTTGCGCGTCGAGTCGATCACGAGGGTGTCGCCCTCGAGCCTGTAGCTCAGCTCGAAACCGACCGGCCGCGGGCGCTGGCGCCAGGACGGGGCAGGGACGTCGTCGTTGGAGAGTGAGTGCTGCATGGAGCGAGCCATAGCCGCTCGCGCTGCGCTTGTCAGCGCACCAGCGCCTTCATCGCGCCGTCGAGCCCGTCGAGTGTCAGCGGGAACATCCGGCCGCCCATCAGCCCGCCTATCTGGCGGATCGACTGAGTGTAGCTCCACAGATGCTGCTGCACGGGGTTGAGCCAGACGGATTTCGGGAATTTCGCGGTCAGCCGCTCCATCCAGACGGCGCCGGCCTCCTCGTTCCAGTGCTCGACCGAGCCACCCGGCATCGCGATCTCGTAGGGGCTCATCGAGGCGTCGCCGACGAAGACGACGCGATAATCGGGCGGGTAGGTGCGCAGCACGTCCCAGGTTGGGATCGCCTGGTCGTGGCGGCGCCGGTTCTCGCGCCAGACCCGCTCATAGGGGCAGTTGTGGAAGTAGAAATGCTCGAAATGCTTGAACTCGGCCCGCGCCGCCGAGAACAGCTCCTCCGCCAGCTCGACATGCCAGTCCATCGAGCCGCCGACATCGAGGAAGAGCAGCACCTTGACCGCATTGTGCCGCTCGGGCCGCAGCTGGACGTCGAGATAGCCGTGCTTGGCCGTCTCGCTGATCGTGCCGTCGAGATCGAGCTCTTCCGCGATGCCCGTACGGGCGAAACGGCGCAGGCGGCGCAGGGCGACGCGCAGGTTGCGCACGCCGAGCTCGCGGCTGTCGTCGAAATCCTTGAACTCGCGCTTGTCCCAGACCTTCACCGCCCGGAAATTACGGTTTCCGTCCTGCCCGATGCGGACGCCCTCGGGATTGTAGCCATAGGCGCCGTAAGGCGAGGTGCCGGCGGTTCCGATCCATTTGGAGCCACCCTGGCGGCGCCCCTTCTGCTCGTCGAGACGCTGCTTCAGGGTTTCGAACAGCTTGTCCCAGCCCAGCGCCTCGATCTGGGCTTTTTCCGCGTCGGTGAGGAACTTCTCGGCGAGCTTGCGCAGCCACTCTTCGGGAATGGCGGCTTCCTCGATGGCCTGGCCGAGCGTCTCCATGCCCTTGAAGACCTGGGCGAAGACCTGGTCGAAGCGATCGAGATGGCGCTCGTCCTTCACCAGGCAGGTGCGGGCGAGATAGTAGAATTCATCGACCCGGTGCTCGGCCAGGTCGGCATCCACGCCTTCGAGCAGCGCCAGATATTCCCGCAGCGTGACGGGCACCTTGGCGGCGCGGAGATCGGTGAACAGGCGCAGGAACATGCGCCTACTTTGGGGGCAATGCAGTTCCGGTCAAGCAGCACCCTCGCATTCGAGGGGCTGCTCGCTCCGGATCGTCGGCTTACGCCACAGCGTCGGCGAGATCCTTGGTCACCTTGAATTTGACCACGGTCTTGGCCGGAACCTTGATGGTGGCGCCGGTCGAGGGGTTGCGGGCCTCGCGGGCCTCGCGCTTGGCGGCCGAGAGCTTGCCGACACCGCCGAGCGTCACGTCGTCGCCGGACTTCAGCGTCTTGGCGACGACCGCGCCGAGCGAGGCGAGGACGGCGGAAACGTCGGTCTTCGACTTGCCGGTCTCGTCCGCGATGGCGGCGATCAGTTCGTTCTTGGTCATGGGATCCTCCTAGGGAGAGAGATGTAGTGGCGTCGTGCGCCGGGCCGGCCTTCGTTTCGGTCTTGCTTCACGAAGCGCCGATGTCGGATATCGCATGGCGCCACTGGGCCAGTTGCCACGACTATCGTCGAAAGGCGATGCCTGCGGCGGTAGATACGCACAGGAAACGGCTTCGTTCCCAGCCTAGGCGTGACAAATATGGCTGTTGAAGCGTGTTTCGGTGCTCCGATTGACAGCGAGGACCAGTATATTTCAAGCTTGAAATAATAAGGGCGATTTGGGGATCGGTATGAAGGCTGTCATCGTCGGGGGCGGAATTGGCGGGCTGACGCTCGCGCTCATGCTGCATGCTCGCGGCATCGCCGCGACGATCTACGAGCAGTCCGGGGAGATCCGGGAGGTCGGCGTCGGCATCAACACGCTCCCGCACGCGATCCGGGAACTCGCCGAGCTCGGCCTGCTGCCGGCGCTCGATGCGGTGGCGATCCGCACGCGCGAGCTCGTCTACATGAACCGCTTCGGCCAGACCGTCTGGCACGAACCGCGCGGCCTGCATGCCGGGCTTGCGGCGCCGCAGTTCTCGATCCATCGCGGGCGCCTGCAGAGCCTGATCCGCGATGCGGTGATCGAAAGGCTCGGGCCGGACGCGCTCCGCTGCGGCCGCCGGCTCCAGGGCTTCATTCAGGACGATGGCGGCGTCACCGCGCATTTCGTCGATTCCCGCCGGGGGGAGGCGGGCGAGACCGCGCGCGGCGACATCCTGATCGCGGCCGACGGCATCCATTCCGCGGTGCGCGCCCATTACTTCCCGAACCAGGGCCCGCCGAGCTGGAACGGCGTGCAGATGTGGCGCGGCGCCTGCGACTGGCCGGCCTTCCTCGACGGCGAGAGCATGATCATCGCCGGCGGCATGGCCGGCAAGCTGGTGCTCTATCCGATCGCAGCGGGGCAGGCGCCGAAGACAAAGCTGACCAACTGGGTCGTCTGTGTCCGAACGGGCGATCCTGCCAAACCGCCGCCGAAGGAAGCCTGGTCGAAGCCGGGCCGGCTCGAGGACGTGCTGCCCTTTGCGCGCCGCTTCACCGTGCCCGGCGTCGATATCCTCGCCCTGATCCAGGCCAGCCCCGGCTTCTGGGACTACCCGATGTGCGACCGCGACCCGCTGCCGCGCTGGACCCATGGCCGCGTGACGTTGCTCGGCGACGCGGCCCATCCGATGTATCCGGTCGGCTCGAACGGCGCGTCCCAGGCGATCCTCGATGCGCGCTGCCTTGCCGACCTGCTGGTGCGGGCCGAGCATCCGCGCCAGGCGCTCGCGGCCTATGAGGCGCAGCGCCTGCCAGCGACGGCGGAGATCGTCGCGCTGAACCGCCGCGGGGGGCCCGAGCGCGTCATCGACGCCGTCGAGCAGTTGGCACCCAACGGCTTCGACGATGTCGAGCGGGTGATGAGCTATGCTCGGCGCGAGGCGATCGTGCAGTCCTATGCCGGCAAGGCCGGCTTCGCCCGTGAGCAACTCGCCAGGAGGGGCTGAGCTCCACCGCCGATCCGCCATTGCGAGCCCCAGGCCTGGCCTTCGGCAATCCCAAGGGCAGGCTCCGCGAAGCAATCCAGGAGGCGTAGAGCGCTGCCGCCCCTGGATTGCTTCGCTGCGCTCGCAATGACGGAACCGGCGCGGTCGAGCCGGTTCGAAGCCGGCCGTGAGAAGCTCAGCCAGCTTCCGTAAGCTGTGAGATCCGGGATTTCAGCCGGGCATTGTCCTGCTCGCAGGCCTTGAGGCGGCGCGCGAGATCGAGCGGCACGGGAGCCGACGCCTCCGGTATCGCGTCGAAGGCGACGCCGACGCGCTCGCCGTCGCGCCAGCGCACCCGCGCCGCATAGCTGCGCTGGCGCTGCGCGATCTCGAGATCGAAGGCGATGGGCAGCGCGACGGCGTCCGAGAGCAGAAGCATCGCGCCACCCTCCGAGAGGTTGCGGATGGTGCAGTCCAGCGTCGAGCAGCGCTGGTTGAAGGAGACACGCCCGCTCAGAAGGCTGCGCAGGCGAGGCGTCTTGCCGCGTTCCGTCGTCATCCCGTCGGTTCCGGCTCGGTCCATGCATCGCCGCGCAATCGCGGCTGCCCCATGGTTATGGCCTGCGGACCGACCGGACGCAGCTTTAAGCTTCGCTTAACCTTAACGGCCGCGCGTTCAGGCGCCTTCGGGCGGCGGCGGCAGGAAGTCGACCTCGTGCTTGGCCGAGAGCGCCACGACATCGGCCGGGTTCTGGTTCGCCATCGAATGGATGCCCCAGAACAGGTCGTAGAGGCGGGCGGTCGGCGAGACCCAGAACAGGCACTTCACGGTCGTGTCGCTCTTGTTGAACAGCCCGTGCGGGACGTTCCGCGGCAGCCGGATCAGGTCGCCGGGCAGGGCGTGGCTCTCGGCGCCGTCGAGCACGAGATCGAGCCGGCCCTCGAGCATGTAGATGAACTCGTCCTGCGTCGTGTGGATATGCGGCGGCACGAAGGTGCCGGGGGGGAAGGTGGCGTGCCAGGAGAAGGAATCCTCGCTGAGGGTCTTCGGCACATAGGTCTGGCCGAGAATGTTCCAGCTGATCTGGTCGAGACCTTCATTGGCCCGGGTCACCCCGGCTGTCAGCGGCTTCATGGCTTGTCCTCTCCGTACCTAGAAATGCAGGAAGCGGTCCTTGACCGCATGGTCGCTGCGCAGGTCGTCGCTGGTCCCGCGCCAGACGACGCGGCCCTTCTCCAGCACGACATGGCGGTCGGCGATCTTTGCCAGCGCATCGACGTTCTTGTCGATCACCAGGATCGACTCGCCCTCCGCCTTCAGCGCGGCGAGGCAGGACCAGATCTCCTGGCGGATGATCGGCGCCAGCCCCTCGGTCGCCTCGTCGAGGATGGTCAGTCGCGGATTGGTCATCAGCGCCCGGCCGATCGCCAGCATCTGCTGCTCGCCGCCGGAGAGCTGGTTGCCGCGGTTGGCGCGGCGCTCCTTCAGGCGCGGGAAGAAGGCGTAGATGCGCTCGACGTCCCAGCGCGGCTTGCCGAAGCGGTTGGCCGCCGTCGCGATCAGGTTCTCCTCGACCGACAGCGTCGGAAAGATCATCCGCCCCTCGGGCACGAGGCCGATGCCGGACTGCGCGATGCGGAACGGCGCGGCGCCCGTGAGGTCCCGTCCCGCAACGGTGACGCGCCCGGCCCGCGGCGGGATCAGGCCCATGATCGCGCGGATCGTCGTGGTCTTGCCCATGCCGTTGCGGCCCAGCAGCGTCACGACCTCGCCCTCGGCGATCGAGAGGTCGACCCCGAACAGGATCTGCGCCTCGCCATAGCCGGCATCGAGCCCTTCGACGACGAGCATCGCTAGCCCTCCTCACCGAGATAGGCTTCGCGCACGGCGGGGTCCGCCCGGACTGTCGCCGGATTGCCCGAGGCAATGACGCGGCCGTAGACCAGCACGCTCACCGTGTCGGCGAGCGCGAAGACGGCCTCCATGTCGTGCTCGACCAGCAGCATGGCGTAGCGGCCCTTGAGGCTGCGCAGAAGCGCGATCAGCCGCTCGCCTTCCTCGCGCCCGACGCCGGCGAGCGGTTCGTCGAGCAGGATAGCGGCGGGCTCCAGCGTCAGTGCCATGGCGATCTCGAGCGCGCGCTTCTCGCCATGCGAGAGGCTGCCGGCCAGGACATGGGCACGGTCGGCCAGGCCGACAGCCTCGATCGCCGCGCGGGCCGGGCCGTTCAGGCTCTCGTCATGCGCGGCATTGCGAAACAGCGCGAGCGGATGCGCCGCACGGGCCTGCACGCCGAGTGCGACATTCTCCAGCACGGAGAGGGAGGGAATCGTGGAGGTGATCTGGAAGGTGCGAGCGAGGCCGGCGCGGGCGCGCTTTTCCGGGGGCAGGGCGGTGATGTCGCGCCCGCGGAAGCTGATGCTGCCGGTATCGGGGCGCAACATCCCGGAAATCTGGTGGACCAGCGTGGTCTTGCCGGCGCCATTGGGGCCGATCAGTGCATGGAGTTCGCCGGGCGCGACCGAGAGGCTGACGCCGTCGGTGACCTTCAGCGCACCGAAGGTCTTTTGCAGCCCGGCGAGGACCAGGACCGGCTCAGTCATGACGGCCGAGCCCCAACTTGCGCAGCAGCCCGACCAGCCCGCCATGCGTGAACAGCACGAACAGCACGATCATCGGGCCGAAGATGACCTTCCAATGCTCGGTGAGCCCTGAAAGCACGTCTTCGGTCAGGAGGAAGGCGATCGCTCCGATGATCGCGCCATGCAGCGAGCCGACGCCGCCGAGCACGACCATGAAGATCAGCTCGCCCGAGCGCGGCCAGGACATGAAGGCCGGGCTGACGAAGTCGGTGTGGTTGGCGAGCAGGAAACCGGAGAGCCCCGCGATCATGCCGCTGATCACATAGGCCAGCAGCTGGATGCCCTTGACGCGGAAGCCCGTGACGGCGACCCGCGTGGCGTTCTCGCGTGCTGCACGCAGCGCGCGGCCGAAGCGCGAGGCGACGATGACGCTGATCAGGCCGTAGCAGGCGATCAGTACGCCGAGGACCACGTAGTAGAAGCCGGTCCGGTTCTTGAACGGCTCGAAGCCGAGGAGCGTGCTGCGCTCGTAGAGCGTCAGCCCGTCGTCGCCGCCATAGGCCGACAGCGCCTGCGCCAGGAAATAGACCATCTGCCCGAAGGCGAGCGTGATCATGATGAAGGTCACGCCGCGCGTGCGCAGCGAGACGGCGCCCGTGACCGCTCCGAACAGCGCGCAGAGCAGCACCACCACCGGCAGGATCAGCAGCGTCTCGGTCTGCCCCTCGGTGATCATGATGCCGGTGGCATAGGCCCCGATGCCGACGAAGGCGGCATGGCCGAAGGAGACGAGCCCGCCCACGCCGAGGATCAGGTCGAGCGAGAGCGCCGCTATGGCGAAGATCATCGCGCGCGTCAGCAGCGTCAGCCAGTGCGGGGGCAGGCCGAGCGACACCGCGACCGGCAGCAGCGCCAGCAGGGCGAAGAGGATGATGGCGATGACCGGCCGGCGACGGGTCGGAGCCGGAATCGCCGCCGCTGCGTCGGCGCTGCTCATGCGCGCCCCTTCGCCGGCAGCAGCCCCTCGGGCCGGACATAGAGCACGATCGCCATCACCAGATAGATCAGCATCGAGGACAGCGCTGCGCCTGCCGCCCGGGCGGAGGGCGCGCTCATGAACAGGCGCAGCAGGTCGTTCATGAAGGAGCGGCCAAGCGTGTCGACGAGCCCGACGATGAGCGCGCCGACGAAGGCACCGCGGATCGAGCCGATGCCGCCGACCACGATGACGACGAAGGCGAGGATCAGGATGTTGTCGCCCATGCCGGGTTCGACCGAGAGGATCGGTGCCGCCATGGCACCCGCGAAGGCCGCGAGCATGGTGCCGAAGGCGAAGACGATCATGAAGAGCTTGTTGATGTCGACGCCGAGCGCCGAGACCATGGGGGCGTTCGAGGCGCCGGCCCGCAGCAGCATGCCGGTGCGCGTCTTCTCGACGATGAACCAGAGCAGCGCGCCGACCGCGAGGCCTGACCCGATCAGCGCGAAGCGATAGGTCGGGTAGAGGATTCCGTCGAGCAACGCGACATTGCCGGCGAGGAATTCGGGCACAGGCACGGAGAGGGGCGCCGCGCCCCAGACGATCTTCACGCCCTGGTTGAGCAGCAGGATGAGCCCGAAGGTCGCGAGCACCTGGTCGAGATGGTTCCGTTCGTAGAGATGCCGGAACACCAGGAATTCGAGCGCGAGCCCGATCACCAGCGCGGCCGCCAGCGCCAGCACGAGCCCGAGTACGAAGCTCCCGGTCAGCGAGACGAAGGTCACCGCCAGATAGGCGCCGAGCATGTACTGCACGCCATGCGCCAGGTTGATGAAGTCCATCACGCCGAAGACGAGCGTCAACCCGGCCGCGACCAGGAACAGCAGGATGCCGAGCTGGAGGCCGTTCAGGAGCTGGACGATGAGGAGGCCGGTGGTCATGTCATATCGCCCGTCATGCTCGGGCTCGACCCGAGCATCTCAGTAAAGAGATTCTCGGGTCTGCGCTACGCTTCGCCCGAGAATGACGAAAAGGCTCACTTCAGCCCGCAATCCTTCGCATGCGGATCGGCGTAATCCGTGAACACCTTCTCGGCGATCTCGGTCTGGAACTTGCCGTCCGGCCGCTTGGCGACCTTGACGAGGTAGAAATCCTGGATCGGATAGCCGTTGGTGTTGAACTTGAACTTGCCGCGCAGCGAGGTGAAGTCCGCCTTCTTGATCGCGGCGCGCAGCTTGTCCTTGTCGCCCGTGCCGCCGGCCGCCTTGACGGCGGAGTCGATCAGCATCGCCGCGTCATAGGCCTGCTGGGCGTAGGAGCCGGGCACGATCTTGTAGGCCGCCTCATAGGCCGCGACGAACTCCTTCGTCTGCGGGTTGTCCATGTTCGGCGCCCAGGTCATGCCGCCGAACAGGCCAACCGCCGCATCCTGCTGCGCCGGCAACGTCGATTCATCGACCGTGAAGGCGGACAGGAACGGAATCTTCCCCTGCAAACCGGCCTGCGACCACTGCTTGACGAAGTTGACGCCGAGGCCGCCGGGCAGGAAGGCGAAGACGACGTCCGGCTTGGTCGAGGCGATCTTGGCGAGGTCGGAGGCGAAATCCATCGAGGTCAGCGGCGCATAGACCTCGTCGACGACCTCGCCCTTGAAGTAGCGCTTGAAGCCGGCGAGCGAGTCCTTACCCGCCTGATAGTTCGGCGCGATGATGTAGGCGCGCTTGTAGCCCTGGTCCTGTGCGTATTTGCCCAGCACCTCGTGGACCTGGTCGTTCTGGTAGGAGGTGACGAAGAAGTTCTGGTGGCAGCCCTTGCCGGCCATGGTCGAGGGGCCGGCATTGGGGCTGATCAGGATCGCGCCCGAATCCAGCACCGGCTTGGCGATGGCGCCGAGGATGTTGGAGAAGACCGGGCCGACGACGAAGTCCGCCTTGGCGGATTCGACATAGCTCTTCACCTTGGTGACGGCGACGTCCGGCTTCAGCTCGTCGTCGATCACCGTGATCTGCACCGGCACGCCGCCGAGCTTGCCGCCGTTCTTGTCGACCGCGAGCTGGAAGCCGTCGCGGACCTGCTGGCCGAGCGCGGCAGCCGGGCCGGTCAGCACGCTGACGACGCCGATCTTGATCGGCTCCTGCGCCTGGGCCGAGGCGAACTGAGCGGAGGCGAGGCCCAGAGCCAGCAGGCCGGCACCGAGCGAAAGCGAGAATTTGAGCGTCATGTCGGTTGTCCTCCCGGGACGAGCGAGAAAGCGACGGCGCGGCAGGGGTCCCCTCGACCTCCTTGACCGCGCGATGGGGCATATTGTTTCAAGCTTAAAATATCTGCAAGGGGCTTTGCGAGAATACGAGACGTCGAGAAAAGCGCGTCATTCTCGGGCGTAGCGAAGCGCAGACCCGAGAATCTCCTGACCGGAAGGCACTGGATCCGAGATGGTCGGGTCAAGCCCGACCATGACGCTCTTGCGACCTCAGGCCTGCACGCCATCCACATACCAGTCCATCTTGGACAGCATCTCGTCGGAAGCCGTCTCCCCGGCCTTGAGGCGCACCACGCCCTTCTGGTCCTTGAGTTCGCCGGTGAAGGGGTGGAGCGTGCCGGCCACAATGCCCTTCTGGACCTCGTCGGCCGCGGCGCGGGCCGCCGGCGTCACCGCGTCGTTGTAGGGCGCGATCTTGACCATACCGTCCTTGATGCCGCCCCAGACGTCGCCGGACTTCCAGCTGCCGTCCATGACCTCCTTGACGCGCTTGATGTAGTAACCCGACCAGTCGTCGACGATCGCGGTCAGATGCGCCTTGGGCGCGAAGGCCTTCATGTCGGAGGCCTGCCCGAAGGCGAAGACGCCGCGCTGCTCGGCCGCCTGCAGAGCGGCGGGGCTGTCGGTGTGCTGGGTGATCACGTCCGCCCCCTGGTCGATCAGCGCCTTGGCCGCGTCGGCCTCCTTGGCCGGATCGTACCAGGTCGAGGCCCAGATCACCTTGGTCTTGAAGTTGGGGTTCACCTTGCGGGCGGCCAGCGTGAAGGCGTTGATGCCCATCACCACTTCCGGGATCGGGAAGGAGGCGATGTAGCCGGCCTGGCCCGATTTCGACATGTGCCCGGCGATGGTGCCGATCACGGCGCGGCCCTCATAGAAGCGGGCATTGTAGGTCGCGAGGTTCTCGGCGCGCTGATAGCCGGTCGCATGCTCGAATTTGAGCTTCGGGAATTGCTTGGCGACCTGCACGGCCGAGTTCATGAAGCCAAAGGAGGTCGCGAAGATCAGCTGGTTGTTCGCCTGCGCCAGCTGGCGCAGCGCGCGCGCGGCGTCGGGGCCCTCGGCGACGTTCTCGATGAAGCTGGTCTTGACCTTGGCGCCGAATTCCTTCTCCAGCGCCAGCCGGCCCTGGTCATGGGTCCAGCTCCAGCCATGGTCGCCGACCGGGCCGACATAGATGAAGCCGACGCCCAGCGGCGCCTGGGCGCGCGCGCCGCTGCCGATCAGCGGCAGTGTGGCGGCCGCGGCACCGGCGCCGAAATTGAACCTGCGGCGCGTGATGATGGAGGTCATGTCGTCTCTCTCCCGCTTGCGTGGCCGGCGTCAGGACGCCGAGAAGGGTTTGCCGAGGCAGGCAGGCGCATCGGGCCGGCCGGTCCTTCGTCCTAGCGACATCATGGTCAGAACCGCAATCGTCGCAAGGTAGGGGGTCATCGCCAGGAACTCGGGCGCGAGCCAGGTCACGCCGGCGGCCTTGGCCTGAAGTTCCAGTGTCATCACGGCACCGAAGAGATAGGCGCCGAGCAGCAGCCGCCCGGGCCGCCAAGCGGCGAAGACGACGAGGGCGAGCGCGATCCAGCCGCGCCCGGCGGTGAGCCTGTCGGCCCACATCGGCGTCAGCGCCAGCGAGAAATAGGCCCCGCCGAGCCCGGCGAGCGCCCCGCCGAAGGCGACCGCGGCATAGCGGATGGCGAGCACCGGATAGCCGATCGCATGGGCCGAAGCCGCATTCTCGCCGACCGCGCGCAGGATCAGGCCGGGACGGCTGCGCCGCAGGAACAGGCTGACGGCGAGCACCAGCGCGAGCGACAGATAAACGACGATGTCGTGTCCGAAGATCGCCTTCAGGAGAGGATGCTCCGAAAGCCCTGCCGGAAACACCGGGCCGAGCCGCTCGATGGTGCGGCCGACGAAGCCGGCGCCGATCAGCGAGGAGGTCCCGATGCCGAAGATCGTCAGAGCAAGGCCCGTCGCGACCTGGTTGGCGGTGAGCGACAGCGTCAGCACGGCGAAGATCATCGCCGTCGCCACCCCGGCGGCGATCGCGGCGAGGAGGCCCAGCCCGACGCTGCCGCTGCTGAAGGCAACCGCGAAGCCCGCGACCGCGCCGCACAGCATCATGCCCTCGACGCCGAGATTGAGAACGCCGGACTTCTCGACGACGAGTTCGCCCAGCGCCGCCAGCAGCAGCGGCGTCGAGGCGGCGACGAGCGTCATGAAGATCGAGACGAGCATCTCGGGGGTCATGGGGCGCCCCCTGCCATTCCGGGGCTTCGCGAAGCGAAGAACCCGGAAGCCACGACTGGGGGAGCCCATTGCTCCTGCGTCATTCTCGCCCTTGTGGCGAGAATCCACGTCTTGAACACCGAACTGCTCAGGAGGAGGCGTGGATGGTCGGGACAAGCCCGACCATGACGGGTTTTCCGTTCCGCCCGGTCGTGGGGTCCGGGTTCGCCGCTGCGCAGCGCCCCGGAATGACAAGGCTGGGCAATCGAACGTGCTCTCATGCCGCGCGCGCCTTCCAGACGATGCGGTACTTCACCAGCACGTCGGTCGCGAGCAGCATGAACAGCAGCAGGGCCTGGAACATGCCGGTCGCGGCCTGCGGCAGCCGGACGGTCGATTGCGCGATCTCGCCGCCGACATAGGTCGCTGCCAGCACGATGCCGCCGAGCACGATGCCGAGCGGGTGCAGCCGGCCGAGGAAGGCGACGATGATCGCGGTGAAGCCGTAGCCGACCGGAAACTGCGGCGTCAGCTGGCCGAACGGGCCTGCGGCCTCGAAAAGGCCGGCGAGGCCGGCGAGCCCGCCGCTCGCGAGCAGCGTCGCCCAGGTCACCGTCCCGGCGCTAAAGCCGCCATGGCGCGCCGCGGCCGGCGCGAGGCCGACGACCTTGACGGCGTAGCCCGCGGTCGTCCGCTCCAGGACCAGCCAGGCGACGAGGGCGATCAGCAGCGCCACGGGGATGCCGAGATGGACGAGCGAGCCCTCCATCATAGCTGGCAAGGTCTGGTCGGCGGTGAACATCCGCGTCTGCGGGAAATTGAAGCCGTCCGGGTCCTTCCACGGTCCGCGGACGAGGAAATACAGCACCTGCACCGCGACATAGGTCAGCATCAGGCTGGTCAGGATCTCGCTGACCTGGAGCCGCACGCGTAGCAGGGCCGGGATCGCGGCCCAGGCCATGCCGCCGAGGACGCCGGCCAGCGCCATGGCGGGCAGGATCCACCAGCCGGTCATCTCATAGGTCGCGAGCGCGACGCCGGTGCCGGCGATCGCCCCCATGATGTACTGCCCCTCGGCACCAATGTTCCAGACATTGGCGCGGAAGCCGATGGCGAGGCCGAGCGCGATCATCACCAGCGGCGCGGCCTTCACCCCGAGATCGGCCCAGCGTTGCGGCTCCAGGAACGGCCTGAGGAAGATGCTCTCGACGCCGTGGAAGCCGTCATAGCCCATGGCGGTGAAGACGATCATGCCGAGCAGCATGGTCAGCGCAATGGCGATCACCGGGCTGAGCCAGAGCATCGCGGAAGAGGGCTCGCGGCGCCGGCGCCATTCAAGCATGGGCGGCTCCCGCAGCCGGGCCGGCTTCGCCATGGATGCCGCCCATCATCAGCCCGATCTCGTCGATGCCGTAGCTTGCCACTGCGCGCGGCGGCGAGAGGCGTCCCTCATTGATGATGCAGAGCCGGTCGGAAAGCTCGAGCAGCTCGTCGAGATCCTGCGAGATCACGACGACGGCCGAGCCCTTGGCGGCGAGGTCGACCAGCTCCTGCCGGATCGCCGCGGCCGCGCCCGCATCGACGCCCCAGGTCGGCTGGCAGACGACGAGCACGCCCGGCTCCTGGCCGATTTCGCGGCCCATGATGAATTTCTGCAGGTTGCCGCCGGAGAGGGACTGAGCCGGCGCGGCTGGGCTCGTGGTGCGGACGTCGAAGCGCTTGATGATGGCGTCGGTGAAGCGCAGCACGTCGCGGCCGCTGATCACGCCGAGTGGCGCCAGCGGCAGGCGGTGGCGCGCGGTCAGCACGGTGTTCTCGGCGAGGGAAAAATCCGGCACCGCGGCATGGCCGTTGCGCTCCTCTGGCACGCAGGCGAGGCCGAGCGCCCGGCGCGGGCCTGCGCCGAGCTGCCCGACTGGTTTGCCGTCGAGCAGGATCGCCTCCGACCGCTCCGCCAGCCGCTCGCCTGAGAGGGCCGTCAGCAGCTCCGACTGGCCGTTGCCGGCGACGCCTGCGATGCCGAGGATCTCGCCGGCGCGCGCTTCGAAGGACAATCCTTCGAGATCGGTGCCGAAGGGCGGCTCGCCGGGCAGCGAAAGGCCGGCGACGGCGAGGCGTGCCGCTCCTGCCCGGTCGCCCGCCGCGCGCTCAAGCTGGCGCAGTTCCGCGCCGATCATCAGCTCGGCCATGCGTCGCGTGGTCTCAGTTCGCGGATCGCAGCTCGCGACGACCCGGCCGCCGCGCAGGATCGTCGCGGTCTCGCAGAGCGCTTTGATCTCGTCGAGCTTGTGCGAGATGTAGAGGATGGCGCAGCCCTCGGCGGCGATCTGGCGCAAGGTGCCGAACAGCTTCTCGACCTCCTGCGGCGTCAGCACCGAGGTCGGCTCGTCCATGATCAGGAGTTTTGGCTTCTGCAGCAGGCAGCGCACGATTTCGATGCGCTGGCGCTCGCCGACCGAAAGCGTATGAACCTCGCGCTCGGGATCGAGCGGCAGCGAATAGCTGTCCAGGATTGCGGCGACGCGGGCCTTCAGCACGTCACGGTCCACGGCTTCGTCGAGGCCGAGCGCGATGTTCTCGATCACCGTCATCGCGTCGAACAGCGAGAAGTGCTGGAATACCATGCCGATGCCGAGTTGCCGCGCGGCTTTCGGGGAGGGGATCGAGACAATCTCGCCGTCCCAGGCGATCGAGCCCTCATCGGCCTGCTGGACGCCGTAGAGGATCTTGACGAGTGTCGACTTGCCGGCGCCGTTCTCGCCGAGCAGGGCGTGGATCTCGCCGCGCCCGACGCTCAGGCTGACGTCGTCATTGGCCTTCACGCCGGGAAAGCTCTTCGAGATATGGGCGAGCGCCAGCCGCGGCGGCACCTTCTGCTCATGCGGCTGGTTCATCTCGGGTCCGTCTCGACTTTGTCCGCTGCCGGATTACAAGCAAGCAACGCACCAGCTCGGCTGCCGTCAAGGCCGCGATCACCTCGGGGCGCTTGTCGTCCACATCGGAACCGCCGATCGGGCAGGTTAGGCGCTCCAGCGTCTCCGTGCGGCCGCCGGCGCGCAGGTAAGCGCTCTCGAAACGGGCGCGCTTGGTGGCGGAGCCGATCATTCCGACGTAAGCCGCATCGCCCCGTGCCAGCGCCGCCTCGGCAAGGCGGTAGTCGAGCGCGTGGCTGTGGGAGAGGACGACGAAGGCAGCGGAAGACGGTGCGGCGTCCACCGCCTCGACCGGATCGGCCATGCGGATGCATGTGATGCCGGCCGGCAAGCCAGCAAGCACATCGTCGCGGTCGTCGATCAGGCTGACCGCGAAGGGCAGGGCGGCCAGCGCCTGCGCGAGGGCGCGGCCCGTATGGCCGGCACCGAAGATCATGACGACGGGTCGCGCCGCGGCCACGGCTTTCTCCCGCGCCGCGATCATCGAGAGATCGGCGGCGGTGGCGCGACGGAGCGAGATGGCGACGCGCCCCCCGCAGCACTGGCCCATCTGCGGGCCGAGCGGAATATCGAGCGCACGCTCCCTCGCGCGCCCAGCCAGCATCTCGCGGGCGACGTCGATGCAGTGGAACTCGAGTTGCCCGCCGCCGATGGTGCCGGCGGTCGCTCTGGAGGTTACGGCCATACAGGCGCCGGTCTCCCGCGGCGTGGAGCCTTGCGCCGTCTCGATGCGGACGAGGATGACGCCCTCGTGCCGGTGCGTTTCGAGGAAGGGGGCGAGGCTCATGGCCACCTCCCGCGGCTTCTCCCCCCAGAGCGCGCGGAACCCCTCTCCTGTAAGGAGAGGGGCAGGGGTGATGTGTCGGCCCCTGGACCAGCGGCGCGCATGCCTTTCAGCGAAGCGTCGGCCAGGCCTCGCCCAAATCGTCGAACGGCCGACCCCTCACCCTGCCCTCTCCCTACGGGAGAGGGTTCCCCGCGCCCTGTTCGGGGGAAGAATGTGCTGGGGCAGCCAATCATCTCCCCGCCTCCTTCCGCACCCGCTCGACCGCCACCAGCACCCGCTCCGGGGTCGCGGGGGCGTCGAGGCGGGGGCAGACCCGATGTCCGCCGACGCTCGCCACCGCATCGGACAGGGCGTGCAAGACGGAAATCGCCAGCATCAGCGGCGGCTCCCCGACCGCCTTGGAACGATGGATCGTCGCCTCGCGATTGGGCGCGTCCTGCAGCAAGGTGACGTTGAAGATGCGCGGCCGGTCGGAGGCGACCGGGATCTTGTAGGTCGAGGGCGCATGGGTCCGCAGCCGGCCCTTCTCGTCCCAGACCAGTTCCTCGGTGGTCAGCCAGCCCATGCCCTGGATGAAGCCGCCCTCGATCTGACCCCGGTCGATCGCCGGGTTCAGCGAAGTGCCGCAATCATGCAGTATATCGACCCGTTCGATCTTGTATTCGCCGGTCAGCGTGTCGATCGCGACCTCGGCGGCAGCAGCGCCATAAGCGAAATAGTAGAACGGATGGCCGCGCCCGGCCTTGCGGTCCCAGTGGATTTTTGGCGTCGCGTAGAAGCCCGTCGCCGAAAGCTGGACGCGGCCCATATAGGCGGCTTTCACCAGCTCCGCGAAGGCGATCTCGCGTGCGCCGATTTGCACGAAGCCCTGCCGGAAGGCGATGTCCTCCGGGCGCTCCTGCCATTGCCGCGCGGCGAAGGCGACGAGCCTCGCCTTGATCGTCTCGCAGGCGTCGAGCGCCGCCATGCCGTTGAGGTCCGAGCCCGAGGAGGCGGCCGTCGCGGAAGTGTTCGGCACCTTTCCGGTGGTGGTGGCGGTGATCTTGACCTGGTCGAGCCCGATGCCGAAGGCCTGAGCCGCGACCTGCGCGACCTTGGTGTGCAGGCCCTGGCCCATTTCGGTGCCGCCATGGTTCAGCATCACCGTGCCGTCCGTATAAACATGCACCAGCGCGCCGGCCTGATTGTACCAGGTCGCGGTGAAGGAGATGCCGAACTTCACCGGCGTCAGCGCGATGCCGCGCTTGATGATCGGGCTTTCCACATTGGCCTGTCGGATCGCGGCTTGCCGCGCGCGATAGTCGCAAGCCTGCTCCAGCCGCGCGATTACCTCGACGGCGATATTGTCCTCCACGGTCTGGTGATAGGGCGTGACGTCGCGGCCGGCCTCGCCATAGAGATTGCGTCGCCGCACCTCGAGCGGATCGAGCCCCGTCGCGAAGGCGACCTCCTCGATGAAGCGCTCGGCGCCGACCATGCCCTGCGGCCCGCCGAATCCGCGAAAGGCGGTGTTCGAGACGGTATGGGTGCGCAGCGGCTCGGAGCGGGCCCGCACCGCCGGGTAGAAATAGCAGTTGTCCATGTGGAACAGGGCGCGATCGGTGACCGGGCCGGAGAGATCGGCATTCCAGCCGCAGCGCGCCGCATAGACCGCGTCGACCGCATGGATATGGCCGTCATCGTCGAAGCCGATCTCGTAATCGACGACGAAGTCGTGGCGCTTGCCGGTAACCATCATGTCGTCGTCGCGGTCCGGCCTGAGCTTCACCGGACGCTTCAGCTTGCGGGCGCAGAGCGCGGCTACGCAGGCGAACAGATTGGCCTGCGTTTCCTTGCCGCCGAAGCCGCCGCCCATGCGCCGGACCTCGACCGTTACCGCATGCGAGCCGACGCCGAGCACCTGCGCCACCATGTGCTGCACCTCACTCGGATGCTGCGTCGAGGAGAGGACCTGCATCTCCTCCTCCTCGCCGGGGATGGCGAGCGCGATCTGCCCCTCGAGATAGAAATGGTCCTGCCCGCCGATTTCCATCGAGCCCTTCAGCCGGCGCGGGCTGGCGGCGAGCGCGGCAGTGACGTCGCCGCGCTCCAGCTTGAGCGGGTCGGTGATCAACTCGCCGCCAGCAGCGCGCGCCGCAGTGACGTCGAGCAGCGGGGGGGCTTCCTCGTATTGCGCCTCGGCCAGCAGCGCCGCGCGCCGTGCCGCATCGCGCGTCTCGGCTACGACGGCGAAGAGCGGCTGGCCGTGATGCAGGATCGCGTCCGTCGCGAAGACCGGCTCGTCATGCCGATGCGTCGAGGAGATGTCGTTGATGCCGGGAATGTCGGCGGCGGTCAGCACGGCCATCACACCGGGAGCGGCCCGCACGGGATCGAGATCCAGCGAAAGCACACGGCCATGCGCGACTTCGCTGAGGCCAAGATAGGCATGCAGCAGGCCTTCGGGCGCAGCGATGTCGTCGATATAGACCGCTTCGCCCGCGACATGGCGGGCGGCGGAATCATGGCTGCGCGCCGCGCCGACCGGGCCGGCGGCGGTCTCGATGTCCAGCCGCTTGCGTGCATCAGCCATGAGCGGCCTCCGCCAGCAGGCCGGCGACGCGGGACGCGAGCTGCGGCTGCGTCGTCTCGATCAGGAAGCGTCGCAGCAGGTTGCCGGCAACCGTCAGCCGATAGCCGGCCGAGGCGCGCATGTCGCTGAGCGGCGTGAAGTCACCCGGCAGGGCGGCGATGGCGGCGGCGACCGCAGCCTCGTCCCAGACCCGCCCGACCAGCGCGGCCTCGCCCGCTGCCGCGCGCTTCGGGATGCCGGCCATGCCACCATAGGCGAGCCGCGCCTCGGCGATGCGGCCGTCCTCGCCGAGCCGGAGCAGGAAGGCGCCGCAGACGGCCGAGATGTCCTCGTCGAAGCGCTTCGAGATCTTCGAGACATGGAACAGCGCGCCATCGGGCAGCTTAGGCACGATTACGGCCTCGACGAACTCGCCTTCGCGCCGGTCCTGCTTGCGGTAGTCGAGGAAGAAGGCTTCGAGCGAGAGGGAGCGGCGTGAAAGCCCATCCCCGTTATTGCGAGCGGAGCGAAGCAATCCAGGGGCAACGGGCTCGCCCCTCTGGGTTGCGTCGTCGCTGCGCTCTTCGCAATGACGGGACCGCGCCAGCACCAGCCGCGCGCCGAGCGCAATCAGAGCCGGCGGCAGGTCGCCGATCGGCGAGCCGTTGGCGATGTTGCCGCCGATCGTCCCTACGTTGCGGACCTGCTCCCCGCCGAAGCGGCGCATCATCTCGTCGAGCTGCGGCGACAGCGCGGCGAGTGCGGTCCGGACGTCGACATGCGTCGCCATGGCGCCGATCCGCAAATGGTCGCCGCCATTCTCTATCTCCCGCAGTGCCTCGATCCGGCCGAGATGGATCACGGGGTCGAGCCGGCGCATACCCTTGGTGACCCACAATCCGACATCGGTCGCGCCTGCGACCAGAGTGGCATTCGGGTGGGCGAGCATGAGATCGGCCAGCGCCTCGACCGTCGCCGGGGCGAAGAAGCGGCCCGCGGGGCCCGCCAGCGAGAGCGTCTCGCCGCCCGCCAGGCTGCGCAGCCGCTCCGCGACAGCTTTGCGACGACCAGTGAAGCGGTCCGTGGCCTGCGGGCGATACATCCGCCGGCCCGCCGCGACGATCGGCTCATAGCCGGTGCAGCGGCAGAGATTGCCCGCCAGCGCATCCTCGATCCGCGCAACCGAGGGCGCAGGCTCGTTGAGCCAGAGCGCGAACAGGGACATCGCGATGCCCGGCGTGCAGAAGCCGCATTGCGAGCCGTGGCAGTCGACGAGCGCCTGCTGGACGGGATGAAGCGCGCCGTCGCTGCCCTTCAGATGCTCGACGGTCAGAAGCTGGCAGCCATCGAGCGTCGGCAGGAAGCGGATGCAGGCATTGATCGCCTCATAGCGCAGCCGGCCCCGGTCGAGCCTGCCGACGACGACCGTGCAGGCGCCGCAATCGCCTTCGGCGCAGCCTTCCTTGCTGCCGGTCATCCGGCGTTCCAGACGCAGCCAGTCGAGAACCGTCAGCGTCGGATCGCAGGAGGCGATCTCGATCAACTCGTCGTCGAGGAGGAAGCGAAGCACGTCGCGCATCCGGCCTGCCATATCGTGGAACACACCTCTTGCCGCGAGATTAGGCATGTCCCTGCTTGGCCGAAAGCTTTGATTTGGTGCAGATGTGATCTGAATTTCAGCCGGAGTGCCGCCGTTGAGCGAAGCGAAACCCATTCGCGCCCTGCGTGGCCGCCTGCTCTGGTTCGTCGCGGATCCGGAGGAGGCCGGCGAGAACGCTCATCGCTATGTCGAGGACGGGCTGGTCGTCATCGAAGGCGGCTTCATCCATGCCGCCGGCGAGGCGAAAGACCTGCTCACGAGCCTGCCGGCCACGGCCGATATCGTCGATCACCGCCCGCATCTGATCATGCCCGGCTTCATCGACGCGCATCTGCACATGCCGCAAACACAGGTGATCGCCTCCTATGGCGCCCAGCTGATGGACTGGCTCAACCGCTACACCTTCGTCGAGGAGCAGAAGCAGGCGCAGCAGGGCCATCCCGAGAAGCTCGCGCATTTCCTGCTCGACGAACTCCTCGCCAGCGGCACCACCACGGCGGTGATCTACTGCTCCGTCCACCCGCAATCGGCCGAGGCGCTGTTTCGCGAATCGGAGAGGCGCAACACCCGCATGATCGCGGGCAAGGTGATGATGGACCGCAATGCGCCGGACGCGCTGACCGACACCGCGGCGAGCGGCTATGCCGACAGCAAGGCCCTGATCGAGCGCTGGCACGGCAACGGCCGGCAGCTCTACGCCATAAGCCCGCGCTTCGCCGTGACCTCGACGCCGGAACAGCTGGCGGCGGCGGGATGCCTCGCCGCGGAGCATCCCGGTTGCCATGTCCAGACCCATATCAACGAGAACCGGGCCGAGATCGCCTTAGCCAACAAACTGCATCCCGAGCCCGGCGACTATGCCGGCATCTACCAGCATCACGGCCTGCTGGGTTCGCGGAGCCTCCTCGGCCACTGCATCCACATGACCGACCGCGAATGGCGGCGCTTCGCCGAGACGGGCGCGGTCGCGGTGTTCTGCCCGACTTCGAATCTCTTTCTGGGCTCCGGGCTGTTCGACTGGGCCCGCGCGCGGGCCGAGGGCGTGCCCGTCGCGGTCGCGACCGATATCGGCGGCGGCACCTCCTATTCGATGCTGCGGACGATGTCGGAAGCCTACAAGGTGCTGCAGCTTCAGGGCCAGTCGCTCTCCGCCTTCGCGGCGCTTCACGCGATCACGCTCGGCAATGCCAGGGCGCTGAAGCTCGACCATCTGATCGGTTCGTTCGAAGCGGGGAGGGAAGCTGACATCGTCGTGCTCGACCCCGGCGCGCAGCGGGCGATGGCGCACCGGCTGGAGACGGCGCGCGACCTCCCCGAGGAGCTCTTCGTGCTGGTCACGCTCGGCGACGAGCGCAATGTCGTCGCCACCTATGTGATGGGGGAGCCGGTGGTCAAACCGTCATTCTCGGGCGGAGCGTAGCGCAGACCCGAGAATCTCCGGCAAGAGATGCTCGGGCCTTCGCCCGAGCATGACGCGCGTTCAGCCGAGCGCGCCGCCCTTGCGGGCGAAATCGACATAGATCTCGCGCAGGCGCAGCGTCGCCGGCCCGGGCGCTCCGTTGTGGATGCTGTGGCCATCGATCGTCGTCACCGGCATGACGAGGCTGGTGGCGGAGGTGATGAAGGCCTCTTCCGCGTCGAGCGCTTCCTGCAGTGTGAATTCGCGCTCCTCGAAGGTGAAGCCCGCCTCGGCGATGAAAGCCAGCACGGCCTTGCGGGTGATTCCGGGCAGGACCTTGTTCGACAGGGGCCGCGAAATCAGCGTCTTGCCCTTGACGATCCAGGCGGTGGAGGAGGCGCCCTCGGTCACGACGCCGTCCTCGATCAGCCAGGCTTCCTGCGCGCCGCTTTCGGCGGCGAACTGCTTGGCGAGGACAGGCGCCAGCAGGTTGACGCTCTTGATGTCGCGGCGGGCCCAGCGCAGGTCGGGCGTGGAGACGACCTTGATGCCGGTCTTGGCCGTGGGGGCGTCGACGAAGTTGCGGGCCTGCGTGAACATGACGAGTGTCGGGGCCACGTCCTTGGGGAAGGCGAAGTCGCGATCGGCAGCGCCACGCGAGACCTGCAGGTAGATGCCGCCCTCGTCGAGCTTGTTGCGCTCGATCAGCTCCTCATGGATCGCGACCAGCTCCGCGTTGGACCAGGGCAGGGCCAGCCTGATCTCGCCGCAGGAGCGCTCGAGCCGCGCCAGATGCGCCTCGCAATCGACGAGCTTGCCGGCGATGACCGCGGAAACCTCGTAGATGCCATCGCCGAAGATGAAACCGCGGTCGAAGATCGAGATCTTCGCGTCCTCTTCCGGCAGGTAGGCGCCATTCACATAGACAATGCGGCTCATCGGTCTCGTCTCTATCGGAAGGTTGCAGGCGCTCCTTACTAGCGAAGACGCCGCAGGCGCGCGAGCGTCACTGCCGCATGGCGGAGCCCGACGCGACGCTGGAGCGCGCGGTTCCCGGCCGGCGTAGGCTCAGCCCGCCGCCGCGCGCTCCTGAGCCTCGACCACGGCGACCGCGGTCATGTTGACGACGCCGCGCGCCGTCACCGAGCCGGTCAGGATGTGCACGGGCTTGGCCGCGCCGATCAGGATCGGGCCGACCGGCAGCGCATCGGCCAGCACCTTGGCGAACTGGTAGGCGATATTGGCGGCGTCCAGATTCGGGAAGATCAGGACATTCGCCACGCCTTTCAGCGTCGAGGAGGGCAGAACGCGCTCGCGCACAAGCGGCAACAGGGCGGTGTCGGCCTCCATCTCGCCGTCGCATTCCAACTCGGGCGCCCGTTCGCGGATCAGGGCGAGCGCCTTGCGCATCTTGAGCGCGGAGGGCGTGTCGGCCGCGCCGAAATCCGAATGCGAGAGCAGGGCGATCTTGGGCTCGATGCCGAAGCGCGCGACATGGCTCGCCGCCAGCACCGTCATATCCGCGATCTCCTCGGAGGTCGGGTTGTCCTTGATATGGGTATCGGCGAGGAAGAAGGCGCCTTTGTTGGTGATGATGAGGGTCATCGCCGAGACATCCGAGACACCCGGCGCCAGTCCGATGATGTCCTTGACGTGCCGCAGCCGCGACATGAAGCGGCCTTCCAGCCCGGTGATCATCGCATCCGCCTCGCCGCGTGCCACGGCGAGCGCCGCGATGACCGTGTTGTTGGTGCGCACCAGCGCGCGCGCCGCCTCGGGCGTGACGCCGCGCCGGCCGGCGATGTCGAGATAGGTCTGGACGTAGTCGCGATAGCGCGGGTCGTCCTCGGGGTTGATCACCTCGAAATCGACGCCGGGCCTGAGCGACAGGCCGAAGCGCTTGACGCGGGTCTCGATCACGCTCGGGCGGCCGATCAGGATCGGTGTCGCGAGACCCTCTTCCAGCGCGACCTGGGCGGCGCGCAGCACGCGCTCGTCCTCGCCCTCGGCGTAGATCACGCGCTTCGGGTCGGCCTTCGCCTGGGCGAAGAGCGGCTTCATGATGAAGCCGGAGCGGAAGACGAAGCGCGACAATTCCTCGCGATAGGCCTCGATGTCGGCGAGCGGCCTGCGGGCGACACCGGTCGCCATCGCGGCTTCCGCCACGGCCGATGCGATGCGGATGATCAGGCGCGGGTCGAAGGGGTTCGGGATCAGCGAGGTCGCGCCGAAGGTCGAGGCCTCGCCGCCATAGGCGCGGGCCGCGATGTCGGAGGTTGCCTCGCGTGCCAAAGCCGCGATCGCGCGCACCGCGGCGAGCTTCATCGCCTCGTTGATCGTCGTCGCCTGCACGTCGAGCGCGCCGCGGAAGATGTAGGGGAAGCACAGGACGTTGTTGACCTGGTTCGGATAGTCCGACCGGCCGGTGCAGATCATCGCGTCGGGCCGCGCTGCGAGCGCATCCTCAGGCGTGATCTCGGGGTTCGGGTTGGCGAGCGCCAGGATCAGCGGCTTCGGCCCCATCTGCCTGGCCATCTCGGGCTTGAGCACGCCGGCCGCCGAGAGGCCGAGGAAGACGTCCGCCCCGCCGATGACCTCGGCCAGCGTGCGCGCATCGGTCTCCTGCGCGAAGACCTCCTTCCAGCGGTCCATCAGGGTGTTGCGGCCCTTGTGGACGACGCCTTCGAGGTCCGTGACCCAGATGTTCTCGCGCTTGGCGCCGAGCTCGACCAGGAGGTTGAGGCAGGCCAGCGCGGCGGCGCCGGCACCGGAGACGACGATCTTGACCTCGCCGATATGCTTGCCCGCGAGGTCGAGCCCGTTGAGGATCGCCGCCGAGACGATGATCGCGGTGCCGTGCTGGTCGTCATGGAAGACCGGGATGTTCATCCGGGCCTTGAGCTGCTCCTCGATCTCGAAGCATTCCGGGCCCTTGATGTCCTCGAGGTTGATGCCGCCGAAGGTCGGCTCCAGCGCTGCGACGACCTCGACGAACTTCTCGATGTTCTTCTGCTCGACCTCGATGTCGAAGCAGTCGATCCCGGCGAATTTCTTGAAGAGGACGGCCTTGCCCTCCATCACCGGCTTGGAGGCGAGCGGGCCGATGTCGCCGAGCCCAAGCACGGCGGTGCCGTTGGTGACGACGGCGACGAGGTTCTGCCGGGAGGTCAGCTCCGCCGCCTCGGACGGATCGTCGACGATCGCCTCGCAGGCGGCAGCGACGCCGGGCGAATAGGCCAGCGCCAGGTCGCGCTGGTTGCCGAGCGGCTTGGTTGCCTGAATCTCGATCTTACCGGGGCGGGGCAGGCGGTGATAGACGAGCGCGCCCGAGCGGAGATCGGAAGACAGGTTGCTCTTCATCGCGGCAGCTCCAGCGGCGTCGGCTCGAAATCAGGAGCTGCCGAGGTCGCGCGAATAAGGGGAGGTCGTCAAGCGCGGAACATGCATCAATCGGCCGGCATGATGCCGCTGGCGCAGGCGTGTGGCCCGGGAACTGCCGGGCGGCCCGTTGAAGCGATGCGAGAAGGCGCGGAATCGGCCTCTCAGCAAAGGCCGGCAAGTGATTCAGGCAAATCGCGAATCCGCCGGCGCGCCTGGCGGCTCTCGGCTGTGGGCGGGCAGGGTTCCCGCTCAGAACGCCTTGAAGGTGATGATCGTGTGGGTGTCGGCGATCTCGGGGATCGACTGCACCTTCTGCGCGACGAAATGGCCGATATCGACATCGCTCGCTACGTGGAACTTGGCCAGGATGTCGTAGTTGCCCGCGGTCGAATAGATCTCCGAGGCGATCTCCCGGTCGGCCAGTTCGCTGGCGACCTCATAGGTCTTGCCGAGCTTGCATTTGATCTCGACGAAGAAGGTCTGCATCGGAGGCTCCGGGTTCGTTCGCCGTCATCGGTCCTCCCGATGACGGCAGGCTCCGGTTCAGGCTGATGCTCAGGCGCTCTGGATAGAGTGTCCTGCGCGACAAGATCAAGCGCCGGCGAGCGCCGCGATCCGGCGGGGCATGGTGTTGTCGGGGTCCGCCAGTCCGGCGATCACCGTGAAATGGTTTGCGCCCTCGATCTCCTCATAGCGCGTACGCACACCTTCCAGTCCCCAGACATCCGTGATCCGGCGGCTCTGCTTGAGATATTCGTCGCTCTCCGCGCCACCGACGACGGCGTCCATGGTGAGGCGTGCCGGCGCCGGCCAGAACAGCGGGCTCTCGCGTTCGGCGGCATCCATATCGAGCTTCAGCGCGCCGTTGATGCTGGTCTCCGTCAGGGGTTTGAGATTGAAGAGGCCGGAGATGCCGTAGGCGGCCGGCACGAGTTGGTCCGGCAGTTCCGGGTCGACGTTTTTCCAGTCGGTGGCGAGCGCGCAGGCCGAAAGATGGCCGCCCGCCGAATGGCCCGTCGCGATCACGGGGAGGCGGAAGCGTTGCCAGAGCGCCGCGGCAGCCTGCTGGATCTCCCAGACGATATGGCCGAGCTCGACCTGCGGGCAGAGATCGTAACCCACCACCGCGACCGGGACGCCGAGCCGGTTCAACCCGCGCGCCATATGCGAGAAGAAGCTCGGATCGAGCGCCTGCCAGTAGCCGCCATGGACGAACATGACGAGGCTCTCGGTCCTGGCCGTCTCGGGCTTGAACAGGTCGTAGGTCTGGCGTTCGCCCGCGCCATAGCGCACGCCGAGCTCGCAGGGGGCCTGCGCACGGTAGGCGGCGGCGTCGCGCGCCCAGCCGCCGATGATCTCTGGATGCTCCGGCACGCGGGCGCGGTTATTGTACTCTGTCTCGTAGTCGGGCGACATGGCAGGCTCCAGCTGAGAACACCGGACGGCGATCTAGCGCTTGGCCGGCAGCCTTGCATGACAGTTCAGGATTGCGCCATGGCTTTTGACAGGGCGCCTTTCCGGCGCCAAAAGGCGGCGCATTTCGCGCATGGCGCAGCGCTTCCGGGAGAAGACGATGGACAACCCGATCCTTGCCGAGGTTACGCGCGGCGATACCGTCGAATCGCGCCATCGCGGCGCGGCTGTCGTCGTCGATGCGGACGGGGCCGTGGTGTTCTCGGCGGGCGATGTCGAGCGGCCGGTCTTTCCGCGCTCGGCGGTGAAGGCGATCCAGGCGCTGCCGCTGCTCGAGAGCGGTGCGGCCGATCGGTATGGGCTCACCGAGGCGGAGATCGCGCTCGCGGTGTCCTCGCATTCGGGCGAGCCGCTCCATGCCGAGACCTCGCTCGCGATGCTGAAGAAAGCGGGGCGCGAGGCGGGCTGCCTCGAATGCGGGGCGCATTGGCCGATGAACGAGGCTGCGGCGCGCGCCATCGCCAAGGCTGGCCGGGAGCCCAGCGCGCTCAACAATAACTGTTCTGGCAAGCATGCCGGCTTCGTCTGCCTAGCCTGCGGGCTCGACGAGGACCCGGCGGGCTATGTCAAACCCGGCCACGCCGTGCAGCAGGCCGTGCGCGGCGCGCTTGAAGAGGTCACGGGCGCCGTGCACTCGGCCGACCATATGGGCACGGATGGCTGCTCGATCCCGACCTATGCCGTGCCGCTGAAAGCGCTGGCGCTGGGCTTTGCCCGCGTCGGCACCGGACAGGGCTTCGGGCCCGAGCGCGCCAAGGCCGCCGCCCGTATCCGCAAGGCCGCCGCTGCCCATCCTTTCATGGTCGCAGGCACCGGGCGCTTCGATACGCGTGCGATGGAGCTGCTGCGGGAGCGCATCTTCATCAAGACCGGCGCCGAGGGCGTCTATTGCGGCTCCCTGCCTGAACTCGGCTACGGCATCGCCCTGAAATGCGACGACGGCGCCGGAAGGGCTGCCGAGGTGGCGATGGCGGCGCTGATCGCGCGCTTCGTGCCTATGAGCGAAGCCGAGCAGCGCGCATTCGCCCCGCTGCGCGAGAGCGTGATGAAGAACTGGAACGGTATCGAAGTGGGGCGGGTCAGGGCGGCGGCAGGCTGAACCTCAGCCTACCGCATTGTTCTCGATCCTGATGCCGGTGGCCCGCGCATCGGGGGCTCGCGTCAGGTCGCCGGTGACGACCTTGTCATACTCCATGCCGACGACCGCGCCGCGCGACGCCTCGGAGATGAGGTTGTTCGCGATCAGCGCGTTGCGCTGCTTCGGCACCAGCGAGACCGAGATGCCGATGCCGGTCCTGCGCACCACATTGCCGGTGGCGGCGAGGTTGCGCATGCCCCAGGACCAGCCGAGCGCGATGCCGATATCGCTCGTGCCCTCGATGACGTTGCCGGTGACGGCTGCCTCGGCCTCCACATGGACACCGGAGCCGCCCACCGGCTCCGTGACCCCAGGATAGAGCGACCTGCGGACATTGCGGATGAGGTTGTTGGCGCAGACCGCGAGCCGGCCGCCATGGTCGAAATTCGTGATGCTGATACCCTGAGCGCAATCCTCGAGCAGGTTGTTCGCGATGACTGCGCCCTCGAAGGCGAATTCGGAAAATAGCGCGGTCTCGCCGCAGCGCCGGCCCTGATTGCCGAGGATCTGCACGCCCGAGCCGGAATTGTTGCGGATGAAGGTCAGGGCGCAGTCGCGCAACTGGTTGCCCTCGACGATGACGCCACCGGCCTTGAACAAGCTGATGCCGTTGCCATTTGGGCCGTCGCCGCCGGCATCGGCGCGGATGCGGTCGAGATGGTTGCCCCTGACGATCGAGCGGTCGTCTCCGGGCGCGCCGCGCCAGAGCTGGATGCCGTTGTTGCCGCAATCCTCGATCCGGTTGCGCTCGATGGAGAGCCCGCGCGAATCCAGCGAGAACAGGGCGGATTCGCGCATCAGCCTGAAGCAGCTGGCTTCGACGCTGCCGCCGGTCCGGTGCATCACAATGCCGACGGAGCCTGCATTGACGAACTCGCAGTCGCGGACGTCGAGATCGCCGACCTCTTCCGCGTTCAGCAGGCCCTCGCGCCCGGTGGCAGGCAAGGCGAGGCCGTCCAGTACCATGCCGGAGAGCGCCGCGCGCCCGATGCCACGAGCCACGAGCAGCGGCCCGGGCCGGGCGGCGAGGAGCCGCGTCGCTCCGGGGACGCCGATGAGCCGCGCGCCTTCGGGAAGGGCGACGCGGGCGATGCGGTAGCGCCCCGGCGCGATGAGAAGCGGCGCCTCGCTGCGGGCGGCTTCGGCGAGCGCCGCCTGCAACTGGCGCGACTGGTCGTCGGGCGAACCCGGCCGCAGGCCGAACTGGGCCGCATCGAGCCCATGCTGGCCGAGTGGGCCGGCAGCCCTGCGCGCCGTCTGGCCAAGGGCCGAGTCGGCCGCAAGCGAAGCTGTGCCAAAAAGGGCCGTCGCCAGGAGCGAACGCCGGGAAAGATGCATCGAAGCCTCCGTCAGCATCGGAGGCTTCAAGTCTCGTGCCGCGTGCGGCTGTGCCGATGCGATACGCTCTCAGCGTCCCTGGCGCACCATTGCCAGGCCGATGGCGGAAAGGCTGTCGACGAGCCTCACCGCGTCGGGCCTGAACCAGGCCACCTGCGTTCTCGGGCGCTGGCCCGCTGCTGGCCGCAGCCAGGGCACATGCACGAAAAGCACGGGCGTGCCCGCGGGGCCGCTGACGGCGAGGGCAGCGGCATAGCAGGCGTCGCAGAGATAGCGCCCGGCCGAAGGCGACAGGCGGCTGCGGATGCCGCTCCTGCGCAGTGCTGCGAGCGCGACCTGGGCATTGCCGGTGGTGCGGGCGGGCAGGGCCGGCCGGCGCGGTGCGGCGCGATCCGGCGTCCCGCCGGCGACATCGGGGTGGAGCGGGCTCGCATGACCGCGCGCGAACAGCTCGACGCGCACGTTCCAGGCGCGGGCGGCGAGCCCGAGCATCAGGATCGCCTTCGGGCCCGTCGTCGTCAGGTAAGTCCTCAGCGCCGGCAGGCCGGCGCCATAGCTGGTCTCGACGACAAGCGCCTGTGCATGAAGACCGGAGCGCCGTAGCCGTGCCGCGACCGCCCGTGCCAGCACCGTCGTGGGGTTGACCCGCACCCGCGGAAAGGGGCCGAAGCCGGTGACCAGGATGTCCATCGGCGGTCCTTCCGTTCTCAAAGGCCCAGCGCCCGGGCGATTTCCTCGGCCGCCAGCGTCGGCGCGAGCCTGCCTGCCGCCACCTCGGCTTCGAGGACGGGCGTTCGCGCCTTGAGGGCCGGATCGTGCCGGAGCCGGGCCTGCAGCCGGTCCTCGACCATGGCCCACATCCATTTCACGTCCTGGCGCCGCCGCCTGTCTTCGATCAGCCCCTTCGCCTCGTGGCGGGCGCGATGGTCCTCGATCTTCGTCCAGAGCGCATCGAGACCTTCGCCGGTCAGCCCGGAGATCGTGATTACCGGCGGCGTCCACAGGCTCGATGCCGGGGCAAGGATATGCAGAGCCGATCGGTACTGCGATGCCGCGGCGCGGGCTGCGGTCGCGCCGGCGCCGTCCGCTTTGTTCACGGCGATCATGTCGGCCAGCTCGATGATGCCCTTCTTGATGCCCTGAAGCTCGTCGCCGGCATTGGGCAGCATCAGGACGAGAAAGAAGTCGGTCAGGTCGGCCACGGCGGTTTCCGACTGCCCGACGCCGACAGTCTCGACCAGGATGACGTCGAAGCCCGCCGCCTCGCAGAGCAGCATGGTCTCGCGCGTCCGGGCGGCGACGCCGCCAAGCGTGCCGGAAGACGGCGACGGGCGGATATAGGCGGCCGGATCGACGGCGAGCCTGGCCATGCGGGTCTTGTCGCCGAGGATCGAGCCGCCGCTGCGTGTCGAGGACGGATCGACGGCGAGCACCGCGACCTTGTGCCCCCTGGCGGTGAGAAAGCTCCCTAGCGCGTCGATGGCCGTCGATTTGCCGACGCCGGGTACGCCGGTGATGCCGATGCGAATCGCGCCCCCGGTCCGCGGCAGGAGATGCTGGATCAGGGCCCGCGCCTGCTCGCGATGGTCCGCCCGGCGCGATTCGGCGAGCGTGATGGCGCGCGCCAGCGCGGCGCGCTCGCCGGCGAGCAGCTTGTCGGCGAGAACCGCGACGGGATCGGGAAGAGCGCCCATGCCGTCCACCTAGCAAGGCCACAGGGCCGGCGACAAGGCTCGGCCGCGGCCCGAATCCCGGCGGCTGTGTCCTTGAGGCCTCTTGATTCTCGATCGCTTCGCCGGTCACCTGTCGTCACTGGCGTTCCAAGCGACGGTTGGGTGAATGGCATTGCGTCTTCGGGTTCTCGTCTTTGCGGTTCTCGCGCCTTTGCTGCTGGTCGCCTGTGGCACGCCGCGTGTGCTCGACCTTAGCGTGGCGCCGGCCCAGCAGGGCGCCGAGACGGTCGAGATCTTCGTCGCCACCACGCGCGAGGCTTCCGCCGAGCCGGTCTATTTCAGCGGCGAGCGCGGGCCGCGTCTCGCCTTCGCCCGGCTCCAATTCAGCGTACCGCCGAACCACAAACCCGGCGAACTCGAGCTTCCCGATTCAGGCCCGGGCGATCCGGCGAAGCACTTCACCGTCACGAAGGTGCAGCGGCTCGATCTCGCCCCGGTCGTCGCGGAGGTCCGCCGCGAGATCATGCGCAAGCCGGCCGCAGAGCGCGACGTCCTCGTCTTCGTTCACGGCTTCAACACGAATTTCGCCGATGCCGCCTATCGTTTCGCGCAGATCGTCCATGATTCCGGCTTCAAGGGCGTGCCGGTGCTGTTCACCTGGCCCTCGCGCGGGCAGCTCCTGGCCTACCCTTACGACCGCGAGAGCGCCTTCTACTCGCGCGATTTCCTGGAGCTCAACCTGCGGGCCATCGCGCGTGACCTCGGCACCACGCGGATGGATATCCTCGCCCATTCGATGGGCACGTTGCTCACGCTGGAAACGCTGCGGCAGGCCTCGATCCGTGGTGACGGCTCGTTCGGCGGCAAGCTGCGCGACGTGATGCTCGCGGCTCCCGACGTCGATCTCGACTTGTTCAAGCAGCAGATGCGGGAGATCAAGCGTCCGGTGACCGTCTTCGTCTCGGCCGACGACCGAGCGCTCGATTTCTCGCGGCGTTTCGCCGGCGACAAGACCCGTCTCGGGGCGGTCTCGGCCAAGGACACCGAGATCATCGCCGATCTGGAAAAGCTCGGCGTCAAGATCATCGACCTTTCGGCGGTCGCTTCGGGCGATAGCTTCAACCATGCCAAATTCGCGTCCTCGCCCAGGGTCGTCCAGATGATCGGCCAGCGGCTCCAGGCCGATCGAGGCATCGCGACGGCAGGGCCGCAACTCGGGGACAGGCTGGGCGATGTGGCCGGCGGCGTCGTCGGCACCGTGGGCTCGACGGTCGGGCTCGTCGTGACGGCGCCGATCACCATCCTCTCCGGCGGCCGCTGATCCGGTGCGACGATCGGTGCGCGGCTGATCGCTCGCTTCGCCGCATTATGGCCGTGTTAGGCTGTCGTTAAGGGGCTGCTGGCCAACTCGGCCGATCAACAGCCATCGGATTCCTGACACGATGCCCCTTTCGCGGCACGCTTCTTCCTGCCGCAGGGCGGCACTTTCGGCCCTGCTCGCGCTCGGGCTCGCAGCCTGCGCCCAGACTGAGGCCGCGATTTCCCCGTTCGAGGTGCCAACCCGCGCGGATGCCTCCGCGCTCGGCAAGGAACCGGAACTCCTGGTCGTGACCACGCGCAAGCCAGTGGGAGGGCAGCAGCCCTTCTTCGGCTCCGACCGTGCGTCGCTGACATTTGCCGAGGCCAGGCTATCTCCACCGGGGCGGGGCATTTCGGGCCGTGTCGCTTCGGCCGTTGCCGGAGACTGGGCGGTGCTCGGCATCGACAGCCAGACCTCGAGCAACGCGGCGCAGGCCTTCTCCGAGGCCGCGACCGGGCGCGACGTGCTGCTCTACGTGCATGGCTACAACGAGACTTTCGAATCCGCCGCGCGCAGTGCCGGGCAGCTTTCCCATTCGCTCCAGTTCCAGGGCAAGACCGCGGTCTTCTCCTGGCCCTCGGGCGGCCAGCTCTTCGACTACGCCTATGACCGCGAAAGCGCGCTTTGGTCGCGCGACGGATTCGTCAGGGCGCTGCGGGCTCTGGTCGCCAACCCGACGGTCGGCCGCATACACATCGTCGCCCATTCGATGGGCACCTTCCTGACGCTGGAAGGCCTGCGCGAGCTGCGTGATTCGCCCGAGGTTCAGGCCCGCATCGGCTCCATCGTGCTCGCGTCGCCGGACGTCGACATCGACGCCTTCGAGCAGACCGTCACCAGGCTCGGCCCGCTTGCCAAGCGCATGACGGTTATCATCGATCCGGGCGATCGCGCTCTGGCTGTTTCCGCCCGCATCGCCGGTGGCGTCGCCCGCGCCGGAGCCGCCGACCGCTCGCGCCTGGAAGCGCTGGGCGTGCGCGTGGCCGACACCTCCGGCCGCGGCTGGAGCATGCTGCGGCACGACCTCTTCCTCTCGGACAGCGAGGTCACGCAGGTGGTGCGCCGCGCGATGGATCGCGGCTAGGGCAGCTGCCCGACCTGCAGAAGAGCGGTCCGGAGCGCTTGCCGGCAAGAGCGGCCGCGCGCAGGATCGCTGCGATGGTCCAGCGGAGAAGCGGCGATGATCCGGCGGGCGACAGCGTTTGTACTGCTGAGCTGGCTCGGCCTCCATGGAGTGGCGGCTCACGACCTGACGCCGTTCCAGGAACCCGGCCGCGGCCATGTGCTGCATGAGGATGTCTCCGCAGCCGGCTCCGAGACGATCAATATCGAGACCTATGTGCCGGCGGCCTGCGCGGGGAAGCCTTGCCCGCTCGTCGTCTCGGTGCACGGGCTCAATCGCAATGCCGAGGCCGCGCGCGAGAACTGGGTGGAGGCGGCCGAGCGTTACGGGCTCCTGATCGCCGCTCCGCATTTCGACAAGGAGCGTTTCCCGACGCGGCTGTTCCAGCAGGGCGGGGTGCGCGGCGAGCCGGACCGCACCCGGTGGGTCTATTCCGTCATCGAGCGCTTCTTCGATCGCGCGTTGAAAAGTGGCCGCGTCGCGGGGGAAAGCTATCTGCTCTTCGGCCATTCGGCCGGCGCGCAGTTCGTCCATCGCATGGCACTGCTGCTGCCCGAGGCCCGCTACTCCACGGCGGTCAGCGCCAATGCGGGCTACTATACGCTCCCGGTCTGGCGCGAGGGCGCGGATGGCCGGGCCTATCCCTATTCCCTCGCGGGCACCCCGGCGACGGAAGCCACGCTCAAGGCTGCCTTCGCCAGGCCGCTCTGGGTGATGCTGGGTGACCAGGACATCGACCCCGACCATCCCCAGCTCAACAAGGGCAGGGGAGCCGAGGCGCAGGGGCCCGACCGTATGGCGCGCGGCCAGAATTTCATCGCCGTTGCCGCCAGCGAGGCCAAGCGCCTCGGCGTCGAAAGCCGCTGGCGCGAAATCATCGTGCCGGGCGTCGCACATGAGCAGCGCAAGATGGCGAATGCGGCGGCCGATGCGCTGTTCGGCGGCAAATGACGACTCAGATCGCCGGCAGGCCGATGCGCTTCTTGACGGTGGCGAGCGCGAAATTGGATTCGACCGACTGGATGCATTTCAGCCGGGTCATCTTCTGCTTCAGGAAGCGCTCATAGCCTTCGATCCCGTCGGTCAGCACGCGCAGAAGATAGTCCCGCGAGCCGGTCATCAGATAGCATTCCTGCACCTCGCCCCAGGTCTCGACGGCCTTCTCGAACTCGGTGATGTGCTCCTGCGTCTGCTGCATCAGCCGCACCGAGCAGAATACGCTGAACGGCAGGCCATAGGCCTTCGGGTCGACCACGGCCGTGTAGCCCTGGATCACGCCGGTGTCCTCCAGCCGCTTCAGCCTCCGCAGGCAGGGTGTCGGCGACAGGCCGATCTTCTGCGACAGGTCCTGATTGGTGATACGGCCATCCTCCTGAAGGACGGCGAGCATACGGCGATCGACGGCGTCGAGCATGAAGTGCCCCGGTTAGGATCATTTTTGGCAGAAAACTGCTGAAATCGGTTCATAGAGAGTTGGAGGCATCCAAGCAATCGCCGGCCTGCGGCATTATTCTTTGGTCCGGAGCGGATCTGCGCGCGCTTTTGCCGGCGCCCCGACAGGAGATCACCATGAGCGACGACAGCTATCACAAGGACCGCATCGCCAATCGCAGGCTCCATCCCGAGACGCTGATGATGGGCTTCGGCTACTCGCCGGCGATGTCGGAGGGCTCGCTCAAGCCCCCGGTCTTCCTGACCTCGACCTTCGTCTTCGCGAACGCCCAGCAGGGCAAGGATTTCTTCGACTTCACCTCCGGCCGCCGGCAGCCGAAGCCGGGCGAGAAGCCGGGCCTGGTCTATTCCCGCTTCAACCACCCGAACATGGAGATCCTCGAGGATCGCCTGGCGATCTGGGACGAGGCCGAGCGCTGCGCGGTCTTCGCCAGCGGGATGGCGGCGATCGCCACGACCTGCTTCGCCTTCCTCAGGCCCGGCGACACCATCCTGCATTCGCGCCCGCTCTATGGCGGCACGGAAACGCTGCTGAAGAACCAGATGGGCGCCTTCGGGATCACGCCCTTCGGCTTCACCGACGGCCTCGACGTCGGCCAGATGCGCGCGACCGCGAAGGCCGCCGCGGCCAAGGGCCGCGTCGGCATGATCCTGGTCGAGACCCCGGCCAACCCGACCAACGGGCTGGTCGATCTCGCCGCCTGCAAGGCGGTCGCCGACGAACTCGAGAAGAGCCAGGGGCACCGTCCACCGGTCGTGGTCGACAACACCATGCTCGGCCCGAAATACCAGAAGCCGCTGAAGCACGGCGCCGATCTCTCGCTGCTTTCGCTGACGAAATATGTCGGCGGCCATTCCGACCTCGTCGGCGGCTCGATCAGCGGCTCGGACGCGCTGGTGCGGCAGGTCAAGGGCTGGCGCGGCTCGCTCGGCACGCAACTCGACCCGAATTCCTGCTGGATGCTGATGCGTTCGCTCGAGACCCTCGACATCCGCATGAGCCGCGCCAACGAGAACGCCAAGCTGGTGGCCGAATATCTCGCGAGCCATCCGAAGATCGCGAAGGTGCATTATCTCGGTGCCCTGGCGCAGAGCGACCCGCGCAAGCCCGTCTTCGACCGGCAATGCAGTGCCGCCGGCTCGACCTTCGCCTTCGACGTCAAGGGCGGCGAGAAGGAGGCCTTCGCGCTGCTCGACAACCTGCAGATCATGAAGCTCGCGGTCAGCCTGGGCGGTACCGAGACGCTGGTCTCGCATCCTGCCGCGATGACGCATTCGGGCGTCGCCCGAGAATTGCGCGAGGAGATCGGCCTCACCGATGCCCTGATCCGCATTTCGGTCGGCATCGAGAATATCGAGGATTTGATCTCGGACCTGGCGCAGGCGCTGGAAGCGGTGTGAGACCGGCGGCGTTCGTCCTGCTCGCGATCCTGGCCATGCCCGGCATGGCCGGCCGCGCTCATGCGACCGCGCCGCAGGAGAGCATCGCCGAGACGATCTGCCGGCTGATCGAGCGCGAGGCGCGCGCGAACGAGCTGCCCGTCGCCTTCTTCACCCGGCTGATCTGGCGCGAGAGCAGCTTCCGCCCCCATGTCACCAGTTCGGCCGGGGCCCAGGGCATCGCGCAGTTCATGCCGGGCACGGCGCGCGAACGGGGCCTGGCCGATCCGTTCGACCCGGAGGCGGCCATTCCCGCATCCGCCGGTCTTCTCGCCGCGCTGAAGGCGCAGTTTGGCAATCTCGGTTTGGCCGCAGCGGCCTACAATGCCGGGCCGGCGCGGCTCTCGCGCTGGCTCGAGCGCGGCGGCTCGCTGCCGTTAGAGACGCAGGCCTACATCCGCTTCATCACTGGTCGCAGCATCGACGAGTGGCGCCCCGCGCCGGGCGAGGCGCCGCCTGCCGCGACGCTCGAACAGACCGACTGCCTGCCGACGGTCGCCGCCATCCGCCGCTATACGCCGCCTGCGCTGATCGAGGGTGTCTACGCGCCCTTCGGCGTCCAGCTTGCCGGCAACGTCTCGAAGGCGCGGGCGCTTCGCTCCTACCAGGCGCTGGCGACGCGATTCGCCTCGCTGCTGGCCGACAGGCCAACCTTGATCCTCGGCTCGCGCATCGCCGGGCGTGGACGCGCGCCGTTCTACCGCGTCCGCTTGCCGGAGCAGACGCTACGCGCGGCCAGTCTCTTTTGCGACCGGCTGCGGCGAGCGGGCGGCAGTTGCGTGGTGCTGCGGAACTAGTGGGGGCTCGTTCATTCCGGGCTCGGGCCTGCGGCCCGCCCCGGAATGACGGCGCGGCTTTGGCTGCGAGCTAAGATGTCCGCAGGACCATGGCCACCGGGTCGATCCGCCCCCAGCCCGGCAGCTTCAGCGCCGGGCTGCGCAGGTCGAAGCCCGCCACGAGACCGAGCAGATTGACCTCTACCCCTTCGACCCAGCCGATCGTAAGCCCGGCGACCCCGTAGAGCGAGGCCTGTACGCCGGTGCGGCTCGGCGTCAGCCCGGCATAGAGGCCGTCCTCGCGGAAATCCTTGCCGATCGCCGTTGGGGGCAGTGCCTGCGCCAGTTCCGGCACCTCCGCCAGCACGTGCTGGACGAAGCTGTTCGAGTTCGGGCCGGGCCAGGCAGCATAGCTGCCGGGTGTTACATAGGCATAGCTCTGCACCGCCTGCCGGATGTGTGGAATCAGCCGTTCTGCCGCATCGCCACGAAGCTCGCCGACGAGTTCCGGGACATTGCCGTACCAGCGCCCATCCGCCTCGCGGTGGTTGACCCGCACCGGCGTTCCCCAGCCGACCACGTCGAAGCGGGTATAGGCCGAGGCGCCGCGCTCCTTCACCACCACCCAGGAGTGATGCGCGAAGACGCCGCGCCAGCGGCCGACCCGTGCTGCGAAGACATGGATCGTCGCCTCGGGCTCGATCGCCGCGGCGGGCAGCAGATTCGCGCTCGACCAGTCGGCGCGACGCCAGTCCTGCGCCAGCGGCTGCCAGTACCACCAGCCGGCATGGCTGGCGACGGGCAACAGGAAAGCAAGGGTGAAGAGCAGGAGGAAACGGCGGACATGACGCATGGAGCACGATATGGGCCGACGCTCGTCGCCGGCAAGAATCGTCGCGATCACGCTCGCGTCAGCGGAAGTGGCACGGCCGCTGACGCCGGGTTCAACGAGCGATGCTGTGCGTGGCGGCGGGCCGGCGGCCTATGCCGGTTGAAGCCGAGGGGAAAGGTGTTAGCGTGCGGCCGCCAAGACGATGGAGGGGCAGATTGGGTAGCACGACCAAGCGACTGACCGGGGCGATCGCTGCCTGCGCGATCGGGTTGGGACTTTTCGCCGCGCCGGCGGCCGCGCAGGACAAGCAACTGCGCATCTTCAACTGGTCCGACTATGTCGATCCGGAGGTGCTCGACGCCTTCAAGAAGGAAACCGGCATCACGGTCGTCTACGACACCTTCGACCAGATGGAGACGGTCGAGACCAAGCTCCTCGCCGGCAAGACTGGCTACGACCTGATCGTCGTCACCGCCTCCTTCCTGCCGCGCCACATCCCGCTCGGGATCTACCAGCCGGTCGACGCCGCCAAGGCGCCTAATCTCAAGAATCGCTGGCCCGAGATCCAGACGCGGCTGTCGAAATACGATCCCGGCAACAAATACGCCGTGAACTACATGTGGGGCACCACGGCGATCGGCTACAACACCGCCAAGATCAAGGAGCGTCTCGGCCCGGACGCGACGGTCGACAGCTGGAAGATCCTGTTCGAACCCGAGCAGCTCAAGAAGCTCTCGAATTGCGGCGTCCACGTCCTCGATGCGGTCGAGGAGATGTTCCCGGCGGCGCTGCGCTATCTTGGCCTCGACCCGGACTCCAAGAAGGAGGCCGATCTGAACAAGGCCGGCGAGCTCCTGCGCAAGATCCGGCCGCACATCCAGAAGTTCCATTCGTCCGAATACATCAACGCCCTGGCGAACGGCGACATCTGCCTGGCCGTCGGCTATTCCGGCGACATCCTCCAGGCCAAGAAGCGGGCCGAGGAAGCCAAGAACGGCGTCCAGATCGCCTATTCGATCCCGAAGGAAGGCGCGCTGATGTGGTTCGACTCCTTCGTGATTCCGAACGATGCCGGCAATGTGGATGCCGCGCTGAAGTTCATAGACTTCATCAACAAGCCCGAGATGGCGGCGAAGAACTCGGACTTCATTCAGTACGCCAACGGCAACCTGGCCTCGAAGCCGCTGCTCTCGGCGGCCGTGCGCGACAATCCCGGCATCTATCCGCCGGAAGAGGTGATGGCGCGGCTCTATACGATCACGCCCTATGACCAGAAGTCGCAGCGGCTGGTCAACCGGCTCTGGACCCGCGTCAAGACCGGCAAGTGAGCCGTCGGTCGACCGGTTCGCGACAAGGGCGGCGAGCATGAAGAAGACCTCGCCCGGCAGCGTGCGCCGGGCCTTCCAGCCCTGGAGCGACCCGGCGGCCCAGCCGCTGGTTTCCTTCAAGGGCGTGACCAAGCGCTTCGGCGAAATCACCGCCGTCGGCGATCTCTCACTGTCGCTCTACCCGCGCGAGTTCTTCGCGTTGCTCGGGCCTTCGGGCTGCGGCAAGACCACGCTGATGCGCATGCTCGCCGGCTTCGAGCAGCCGGACGAGGGGCGAATCCTGCTGGATGGGCAGGACATCACGTCGGTGCCGGCGCATCTGCGGCCGATCAACATGATGTTCCAGTCCTACGCGCTGTTCCCGCATCTCAGCGTCGCCGGCAACATCGCCTATGGCCTGAAGCGCGAGGGTTTGCCGCGGGCCGAGATCGACAGCCGCGTCGCCGAGATGCTGGCCCTGGTCAAGCTCGAGGGGATGGGCGGCCGCAAGCCGCATCAGCTGTCCGGTGGCCAGCGCCAGCGCGTCGCGCTCGCCCGTTCGCTCGCCAAGCGCCCGAAGCTGCTTCTGCTGGACGAGCCGATGGCGGCGCTCGACAAGAAGCTACGCGAGCAGACCCAGTTCGAATTGATGGACCTGCAGAGCGAGCTCGGCCTGACCTTCATGGTCGTCACCCACGACCAGGACGAGGCGATGACCATGGCCGACCGCATGGCGGTGATGGATCATGGCAAGCTCGTCCAGACCGGCCCACCGGACGTGATCTACGAGGCGCCGGCCAACCGCCACGTCGCCGAGTTCGTCGGCGACATCAACATCTTCGAGGGGCGGATCGAAGCCGTCTCGGGCGATCTGGTCCGCGCGCGGCTGCCGCATGTCGGGACGGTCGAGCTCGACGAGGACGCGCCGGCGCTGAAGCCCGGCGAGGCGCTGCTCATCGGCATCCGCCCGGAGAAGATCGACATCGCGCATGACGAACCGTCCCAAGCGGCCAACAAGGTCTCCGGCGAGATCTGGGACATCGGCTATCTCGGCGACTTCACCATGATCCAGGTGATGCTCGGCGGGGAGGGCGGACAGCTCGTCAAGGTCGCGCTCGCCAATCGCACGCGCCGGCTGGCGCGCCCCTTCGCCTGGGAGGACAAGGTCTGGCTCTCCTGGGACGTCGAGGCGGGGCTGGTGCTGCCGGCATGAGCGCAACCGCCTCACTCCAGCGGCTCGGCCGGCTCGTCGTGGCTGTCCCCTATCTCTGGCTGGCGCTGTTCTTCCTCATTCCCTTCGCGATCGTGCTGCGGATGGCCCTCTCGCAGAGCGCGATGGCCTTGCCGCCCTATGCGCCGCATTTCGAGGGGCTGGCCCAACTCGGCGAATTCCTTTCGCAACTCGATCTCGAGAATTTCCGGTTGCTGGCCGACGACCCGCTCTACTGGCAGAGCTACCTCTATTCGCTGCGCATCGCGGCGCTGACGACTCTGCTGGCGCTGGCGATCGGCTACCCGCTGGCTTATGCCATGGCCTCGGCGCCGGCTCGTTGGCGCGGCATCCTCATCGTCTTCGTCATCCTGCCGTTCTGGACCTCCTTCCTGATCCGGGTCTACGCCTGGATCGGCGTCCTGCGGCCCGAAGGCCTGCTCGATGCGAGCCTCGCCTTCCTCGGGATCACGGCAGAGCCGCTGCGCCTGCTCAACACAGAGGCCGCCGTGCTGCTCGGCATGGTCTATTCCTATCTGCCCTTCATGGTGCTGCCGCTGTTCGCCACGCTGGAGAAGCTGGATCGCGGCCTGCTCGAGGCCGCCGCCGATCTCGGCGCGGCGCCGCTGACCGCCTTCCTGACTGTGACGCTGCCGCTCTCGCTGCCCGGCATCCTCGCCGGCTCGGCGCTGGTCTTCATCCCGGCCGTCGGCGAGTTCGTCATTCCCGACCTGCTCGGCGGGCCGGACACGGTGATGATCGGCAAGGTGCTGTGGGGCGAATTCTTCTCGAACCGCGACTGGCCGTTGGCCTCAGCGGTGGCTGTCGTCCTGCTCGTCGTGCTGGTGCTGCCGCTCGTCCTGCTCCAGCGGGCGCGGCTGCGGCGGGAGATGGCGACATGACCCGCCTCGGCCCCGGACTGATCCTCGCCCTCGTCGTCGGCTTCGCCTTCCTCTACCTGCCGATCCTGACACTCGTCGCCTATTCCTTCAACGCCTCGCGGCTGGTCACCGTTTGGGGCGGATTCTCGACGCATTGGTACGGCGCGTTGCTGCAGAACGAGCCGTTGCTCGATGCCGCCTGGCTCTCGATCCGCCTCGGCTTCGTCTCGGCGACGCTGGCGACCATCCTCGGCACGCTCGCCGCGCTCGCGCTGGCGCGGCATGGCCGCTTCGCCGGGCGCACCCTGTTCTCCGGCATGGTGCTGGCTCCGCTCGTGATGCCGGAGGTCGTGACGGGGCTTTCGCTGCTGCTGCTCTTCGTGGGGACGGAAGTCGAGCGCGGTTTCTGGACGGTGACGATCGCCCACGCGACCTTCAGCCTCGGCTTCGCCTGCATTGTCGTGCAGTCCAGGCTCGCCGGCTTCGACCGCTCTCTGGAAGAGGCGGCGCAGGATCTCGGCGCGACGCCCTTCGTCACCTTCTGGACCGTGACCCTGCCGCTGATCTGGCCGGCTGTGGCCGCAGCCTGGATGCTCGCCTTCACGCTCTCGCTCGACGATCTCGTCATCGCGAGCTTCACCACCGGGCCGGGCGCCACGACCCTGCCGATGCGGCTCTATTCAGCCGTGAAGCTCGGCGTTTCGCCCGAGATCAACGCCGCCTGCACGATCATGATCGCAGCGGTCGCCGTGGTCGTGATCGCAGCCTCGCTCCTGCTCAAGCGCCAGCAGGCGACGAGCGGCTAAACCGCGCGTGAACGGCGATCTCAAGCGCCGTTCAGACGTGATTTGCGAATGTCGGTGTCAGGCAAGGGGATGTCCCCGGCCACCAGACAGGACAGGGACCATGTTCCGCAAATTCGCCGGCGTCAGCCTCGCCACCTTCGTCGTCGGTGCGAGCGCCCTGGTCGCCGCAAGCTTCATGACGGCCGGTTCGGCCGAAGCGTTCGGCGGCCGTTACGAGCGCGGCTATGAACGCCCCGCCTATGGCTGGCGTCCGCCGCCGCCCGCCATGCACGGCTATTGGGGCCACCGCCGCTGGCAGCGCTACAATGAGGGCTTCCGGCCGCCGCCTCGTCACCACTACGGCTATGGCCGAGATTACGGCTGGCGCTGAGCCTGGCCAGCGGATGTGCCGATCCGGAGCAGGCGCGGCCTTCGGGCCGCGCCTGTCCGCTATTCCGCCGCGCTGCGCTGCGCGTAACCCAGCCGCCCGTTCAGATCCTCGAGCAGTTTCTCGGCCGCATCGGCGATGACGGTACCGGGTGGGAAGATTGCGGAGGCGCCGGCCTCGATCAGCGCCTCGAAATCCTGCGGCGGGACGACGCCGCCGACCACGATCATGATGTCGGGCCGGCCGGCCTTGGTCAGCGCCGCCTTCAGCTCCGGCACTAATGTCAGGTGCCCGGCTGCCAGCGATGAGACGCCTACGATATGGACGTCGTTCTCGACCGCCTGCCGTGCCGCCTCGTCCGGCGTCGCGAAGAGCGGGCCGATATCGACGTCGAAACCGAGATCGGCGAAGGCCGAGGCGATGACCTTCTGGCCGCGGTCATGCCCGTCCTGGCCCATCTTGGCGACGAGGATGCGCGGGCGGCGCCCATCCGCTTCCTCGAAGGCCTCGCACATCAGCTGGACGCGCGTGACGGCTGGATTCATCTCGCCGACCTCCCGCTTGTAGACGCCCGAGATCGCCTTGATCTCGGCCCTGTGGCGCCCGAACACCTGTTCCATCGCCAGCGAGATCTCGCCGACGGTGGCCTTGGCCCGCGCCGCCTCGACCGCGAGGTCGAGCAGGTTGGCGTCGCCGGCCGCGCCGTTGGTCAAGGCGGTCAGCGCCGCCTGCACCTTGGCCCCGCTGCGCTCGGCCTTGAGGCGCTTCAGCTTGTCGAGCTGCTGGGCGCGGACCGAGGCGTTGTCGACCTTGAGGACGTCGATCGAGGCTTCGTTGTCGGGCTTGAAGGCGTTGACGCCGATGATCGCCTGCTGGCCGGCGTCGATGCGCGCCTGCGTCTTGGCGGCGGCCTCTTCGATCCGAAGCTTCGGGATGCCGGCCTCGATCGCCTTGGCCATGCCGCCGAGCGCCTCGACCTCCTGGATATGGCCCCAGGCCTTCTTGGCCAGCTCCGCGGTCAGCCGCTCGACATAATACGAGCCGCCCCAGGGATCGATGATCCGGGTCGTGCCGCTTTCCTGCTGCAGCAGGATCTGCGTGTTGCGGGCGATGCGGGCGGAAAAATCGGTCGGCAAGGCGAGCGCCTCGTCGAGCGCGTTGGTGTGCAGCGACTGGGTGTGTCCCTGCGTCGCCGCCATCGCCTCGATCATGGTGCGCGGCACGTTGTTGAACACATCCTGCGCCGTCAGCGACCAGCCGGAGGTCTGACAATGAGTGCGCAGCGGCAGCGATTTCTCGTTGGTCGCGCCGAAATCCTTGACCAGCTTGGCCCAGATCAGCCGGCCGGCGCGCAGCTTCGCCACCTCCATGAAGAAATTCATGCCGATGGCCCAGAAGAACGACAGCCGCGGCGCAAAGACATCGACTCCGAGGCCGGCCCGCTGCCCGGCGCGGATGTATTCGACGCCGTCGGCCAGCGTGTAGCCGAGCTCGAGGTCCTGCGTCGCTCCGGCCTCCTGCATGTGATAGCCGGAGATCGAGATCGAGTTGAACTTCGGCATGTTCGCCGAGGTGTAGGAGAAGATGTCGCCGATGATCCGCATCGAGGGCGAGGGCGGGTAGATGTAGGTGTTGCGGACCATGAACTCCTTGAGGATGTCGTTCTGGATGGTCCCCGAGAGCTTCGCCGCCGGCACGCCCTGTTCTTCTGCCGCGACGATGTAGAGCGCCAGCACCGGCAGGACGGCGCCGTTCATCGTCATCGACACGCTCATCTGGTCGAGCGGGATGCCCGAGAACAGCGTGCGCATGTCGTAGATCGAATCGATCGCGACGCCGGCCATGCCGACATCGCCGCCGACGCGCGGATGGTCGGAGTCATAGCCGCGATGGGTGGCGAGATCGAAGGCGACCGACAGGCCCTTCTGTCCGGCCGCGAGGTTGCGTCGGTAGAAGGCGTTCGAATCCTCCGCCGTGGAGAAGCCGGCATATTGCCGGATCGTCCAGGGCTGGTTGACATACATCGTCGGGTAGGGACCGCGCAGATGGGGCGCGATGCCCGGCAGCGTATCGACGAAGGGCAGGCCCTCGCGATCCGCAGGGCCATATGCGGCCTTCACCGGGATGCCCTCCGGCGTCTGCCAGTCATCGCCGGCCGGGACGGTTGCGGGCGGCGCGGCATGCCCCGCGGCGAAGGAGAGTTTCGTGAAATCCGGGATCGCAGTCATGGCTTGCTCCCGTCGATCCTGTCCCACCAATGGTGGAAATGATGCACCGGGCCGTGACCGTGGCCAATGGCAACCTGATCCGCCGCGGCGATGGCAGCCGAGATATAGGTCTTGGCGTGGCCCACCGCTTCCGGCAGTGCGAGCCCCTGGGCCAGCCCCGCGGCGATGGCCGAGGACAGGGTGCAGCCGGTGCCATGGGTGTTGCGGGTTTCGAGCCGTGGCGCGTTGAACCGCTGCCGGGCGCCGCCCGCGAGCAACAGCAGGTCGCTGCTGACATCGCCGCCGCCATGCCCGCCTTTGACCAGGACATTGGCGGCACCGAGCGCCGCCAACTTCTCGGCCTGCTCGTCCACGGCCTGTTCGGTCTCGGCGACGCTGGTGCCGAGCAGGGCGGCTGCTTCCGGCAGGTTCGGGGTGATCAGCGTCGCCAGCGGGAAGAGATGCGTGCGGATCGCCTCGACCGCATCGGCCTCCAGAAGCCTTGCGCCCGAGGCGGCGATCATCACCGGGTCGAGCACGATGTTCTTGGCGCCATGCTTCCTGAGACCGGCGGCGACCGTCTCGATCAGTTCGGCGGTCGCGAGCATGCCGATCTTGACCGCGCCGACATCGAGATCCTCGAAGACGGCGTCCATCTGCTTGGCGACGAAGTCGCGCGGCACGGCATGGATGGCGCTGACACCCATCGTGTTCTGCGCAGTCAGCGCGACGATGACGCTGGCGCCATAGACCTGATGTGCAGCGAAGGTCTTCAGATCGGCCTGGATGCCGGCGCCGCCGCTGGAATCCGAGCCGGCGATGGTGAGGGCGATGGCGGTCAAGGCAGGTCTCCGGTCAGGCGATCACGATGGCCTGAGCACGCTCGAGCGTCTCGACCACATCGCAACCCATGTAGATGAACGACGAAACGCCCGCCTTGTTCAGCGCAGCCTCGCTCTCGCCCGGGTGTCCGGCGAGCCAGACCGTCGCGCCGGCTTTGGCGAGCGACTCGGTTGCGGCCGGGCCTTCTTCGGCATAGGCCGCATCCGAGCCGCACAGGCAGGCGAGCTTCGCGCCTGAATCTCGGAAAGCGGCGATGAGCGCGTCGAGATCGGTGGCGCCATTCGTGGCGAAGCCGTTCCCGCTTGGCGCGGCCAAGCCGCCGGCCTCGAACAGGTTGCGGGCGAAGGCGGCGCGAGCGGTGAAATCGGCGATCGGGCCCAGCGTCGCCAGGAAGACGATCGGCCGCTCAGTGGCGGCGTCGGCCTTGTCGCGCAAGGCCTCGAAAGGCTCGGCCAGCCGTGCCGAGGGCAGAGGCGCGGCGCGCAGGTCGTCCTCCGCGGCGCTCAGCGCGACATCGCGCGATGCGCCGGCCGCAAGCTCGCCGATGAGGCCGGCCTGATCCTGTTCCGACGCCTTGCGCAGAGGCTGCGTCGGCCGCCGGCGCGGAGGCTGCGCGACGTCGAGGACCGAGACCTTGGCTTCCGCGAGGTGCGGGAATTCGCTCGTGCCTGTGATCGGCTCTCGGCGCGTGGCGACTGCTTTGGCGCGCGCGCCGCGCTGCTTCGTCAACTCGGCCTGCAGCGTGCCGTGCACGAGGGCCGCGACGATGCCGGGCATGCCGTCGCGCGACCGGCCCTCCAGCTCTTGCAGCGCGGTCCAGGCCCGTTCACAAAGCGCCAGCGTCAGCGCCTCGAAGCTGCCGGCGCCGGCGGCCGGATCGGCGACGCGCCAGAGATTGGCCTCTTCCAGCAGGACCAGTTCGGTGTTCCGTGCGATGCGCCGGGCAAAGCCGTCGGGCAGGCCTAGCGCCGCGGTGAAAGGCTGAACGCTCAGCGAATCCGCGCCGCCGACGCCGGCCGAGAAGGCCGCGATCGTGCCGCGCAGGAGATTGACGTGAGGGTCGCGCCGGGTCAGCGAACGCCAGGCCGTTTCGGCATGCAGCACCATCGGCTTCGGCGAAAGTCCGCAAACCGCCTGGATGCGCTCCCACAGCAGCCGCGCCGCCCGGAACTTCGCGACGGTCAGGAATTCGTCGGTATCGGCGACGAGCGTGAACGAGATCGCGTCCCGCGCATCCTCCAGCGAAAGCCCGTTGGCTTCCAGCGCGCGCAGATAGGCGATGGCCGTCGCCAGCATCGCGCCGAGTTCCTGCGCCTCGCTGGCGCCGGCCTCGTGATAGGGCCGGGAATCGGCGCTGATGAAAGGCCCGGCGAAGCCACGCGCCTTCAGCACCCGGATCGTCTCGGCGAGCCTGCGACCGATCTCCGGCCAACCCGCGGCGAAGCTGCCGCTCGTGGCGAGCAGGCCGATCGGGTCCAGGCCGAAATCGACCGAGAGGCCGTCGGGCGAAAACCCGCGCTTCTCGACCAGGGCTGCCAGCAGGAGCGCGTTGACGCGGCCCTGGGGCGCGGGATCGAGCCGCAGCCGGATCAGATCGAGCATCACACCATCGAGTGCGGTGTCGAGCGCCGCGACATCGTCGGCGACGAGGCCGTAGCCGCGAGCGGCGCGCGCGCCGGACAAGCTCAAGGTCAGCGAATCCGCACCACCTTCGAGATCGGCGAGGGCGAGTTTCTGCGCTTCCGCCGGGTCCGGATGATCCAGGCGGGCCGCCACATGCCAGCGGCCGGCCTCAGCGCGTCGGGGGCGCTGGGTAGGCGTCGCTGCGGCATAGAGCGGCTCTATCCGGATGCCGTCCGCGGTGCGGCCGACAAGGCGCTTCTCGAAATCCGCGCCCTTCAGCACCTTGTCGACCGCTGCGCGCCACACCTCTTGCGTGGGCGCCGCGAAGGCGTCGAGATAGGGAAGCTCGGATGTCGATGCGGAACCCATGCGCGCTGACGCTCCTCTTATGTCCCCGTTACGACCGCGACATGCTGATTGCCACGCGCAGCCGCGCACCGCCATGCCTAGTTTGTCCAAGCCGGCGTGCGCTAACGCCGGCAGGTACTCCCGAGCGCCATTGGGTTGCCGCCGGTAGCCCCGGCTTTGTATGCAGGAGTTCGCGGCGAACAGATAAAAATTCGAAGGGGCGGCGATGACGAATAGCGCGACGGGAACTCCTTTCAGGCTGGACGGGCAGGTCGCTGCCGTCACGGGCGCCGCCCGCGGCATCGGGCGCCGGACCGCGGAACTTTTCGTCACCATGGGGGCGCGGGTCGTGCTGCTCGACCGTGATTCCGACGACGCGCAGGCCGCCGCTGCGGCGATCGGCGAAGCGGCTTCAGCCCGCGCGCTCGACGTCGCCGACGAGGCGCAGGTCGATGCTGGCTTCGCTGAGATCGTGGCGGCTCAGGGCCGGCTCGACATTCTCGTCAACAATGCCGGCATGGCGATCCGCCACCCTACGACCGAGCTCTCGCTTGCCGATTGGCAGCGCGTCATCGACGTGAACCTGACCGGCAGCTTCCTTTGCGCACGCGCTGCCGGGCGGCTGATGACGGCGCAGGGTTCGGGCGCGATCGTCAATCTCGCCTCGATCATGGGGCTCTCGGGCGGAGGGCTCTATCCGAACATCTCCTACCAGGCGAGCAAGGGCGCCGTGGTGAACCTGACGCGGGCGCTCGCGGTCGAATGGGCGGGGCAGGGGGTACGCGTCAACGCGGTCGCGCCAACCTGGGTCGATACCGAGTTCATCGCGGCGCTGAAGGCCAACGAGACGCTGATGGCCGAGGTCCGGCGCATGACACCGATGGGCCGCCTGGCCTCGACCGATGACATTGCCAACGCGATCCTCTATCTGGCGAGCCCGGCCGCGGGCATGGTCACCGGGCATATCCTCGCCGTCGACGGGGGCTTTCTGGCGCAGTAGCGTCCGATGAACGCCTCATCCGCAGGTCGCGCGCAGGATCTTGCCATCCGCGACCTCGATCGAGAGACGCCTCTCGTTGAAGTCCATCGTGACCGGATCGCCCGGCGCGATCTGGCGGACGATGCCCGCGCCGGTCATCCGCTTGAGCTCCTCCATCGGCAGCAGGGCTTTGTTGATCAGGCTGGCGGCAGCTTCCGACGAGCATTTGCCACGCGAATCCTGAGCGCCCGCCATCGACGTCAGGCCGGCGGTGAGCAGGATCGCGCCGGGGAGCGCGAGGGAGCGGATCGGCATGGCAGGGTCTCCTTGTCGAGCAATTCTCGCTGCATCCTGCACGGCAACAGCGTCATCGCGATGGCAGTCGCGTCGCCAAAAGGAAAAAGCCGCCCGTCGGGGCGGCTTCGAGGCTTGCAGCGCCTGCGAGGTCGCGCTCAGATGAACTGACCGAGCCCCGGGATGGCGCCGACGATCGCGCCCATCGCGTCCTCGCCTGCCTTCTCGCGGCCGACCGCGAACATCTCCTTCGAGACCGACTGGATCTGGCCCATCGAAAGGCCTGCGCCCATCAACTGGCCGCCGAGCGCCATGACGCCGCCATTGCTGCCCATCAGGCCACCGACCATGCCCATCATGCCGCCCTTGGCGCCGCCCTCGGTCGCCGCGAGTTCCTGCGCGCCGGGCAGCGCCGTCATCAGCTCGGAAATCTCGGTCGCCGGGCCCTCCTTCTGCAGGAAGGCGAGAATGATCCCGACCGCCTTGCGGGCAAGCTCCTCGCTGAGGCCGGAGGCCGCGATGACGCGGGCGATCAGTTCATCCATGGTGTCGGTCCTGTCGGTTGCGATATGCCGCGAGCGATAGTTCACATATCAACGGTTCGATCAAGTGGCGATCGCGTGCGGCGTCCGGGCTTCCGCCGGCCGGCGCGTTTCGCTACACCCTTGCCCTGACCCATCGATAGCACAACAGGCAGGCTCATGGCGGATGACGGCACGATTCTGATCGGCAAGAGCTGGAAGGAGGAACGTCTCCTCCTCAAGCTCGCCAACCGCCACGGCCTGGTGACGGGAGCGACCGGCACCGGCAAGACGGTGACCCTCCAGGTGCTGGCGGAAGGTTTCGCCCGCGCCGGCGTTCCGGTCTTCGCCGCGGATATCAAGGGCGATCTCTCAGGGATCGCCGCGCCCGGCGATTCCAAGCCGCCCTTCGTCAAGCGCGCCGAGGAGATCGGCGTCAAATACGAGCCCGACCAGTTCACGACCGTCTTCTGGGACGTGTTCGGCGAGCAGGGCCACCCGGTCCGCGCCACCATCTCCGAGATGGGCCCGCTGCTGCTCGCCCGCCTGCTCGATCTCAACGAGACGCAGGAGGGCGTGCTCAACATCGCCTTCCGCATCGCCGACGAGCAGAAGCTGCTACTGCTCGATCTGAAGGATCTGCGCGCGATCCTGGCCTTCATCGCCGAGAACGCGAAGGAACTGACGACGCAATACGGCAACGTCACGTCGCAGACCGTCGGCACGATTCAGCGCGCCCTGCTCGTGCTGGAGAACCAGAGGGGCGACATCTTCTTCGGCGAACCGGCGCTCGACATCGCCGACCTCATGAAGAGGGACCGCTATGGCCGCGGCATCGTCAACATCATGGCCGCCGACAAGCTGATGGCCAATCCGCGCCTCTACGCGACCTTCCTGCTCTGGCTGCTCTCTGAGCTGTTCGAGCAGCTGCCGGAGGTCGGCGACCTCGACAAGCCGAAGCTCGTCTTCTTCTTCGACGAGGCGCATCTGCTGTTCAACGGCGCGCCCAAGGCGCTGCTGACTGCGGTCGAGCAGGTCGTGCGCCTGATCCGCTCGAAGGGCGTCGGCGTCTATTTCGTGACGCAGAATCCGCTCGACATTCCCGATACGGTGCTGGCCCAGCTCGGCAACCGCGTCCAGCATGCGTTGCGCGCCTTCACGCCGCGCGACCAGAAGGCGGTCAAGGCCGCCGCCGAGACCTTCCGCCAGAACCCCAAGATCAATACGGCCGAGGCGATCATGCAGCTCGCCGTCGGCGAAGCGCTGGTTTCGATGCTGGAGGGCAAGGGCTCGCCGGAAGTGGTCGAACGTTCGCTGATCGCGCCGCCCATGGCGCAGGTCGGCCCCTGCTCGCTCCAGGTCCGGCAGCAGGCGCTGGCCGAGTCGGGGTTCAAGGGCAAGTACGACACCATGGTCGACCGCGAGTCGGCCTATGAGGTGCTGGCGAGCCGCAAGAACCTTGCGCCGGAGGGCGAGCCTGTCGAGGCCTCGACCACCGGTGGGGGCGGCATCCTCGACACGATCGGTGGCTGGCTCGGCGGCCAGACCGAGCGCCCCAAGACCGGGCCGGGCAGCCGCGGCGGCCGCATGCCGCAAAGCATGGCCGAAAAGGTCCTGACCTCGGCCGCACGCTCTGCCGCCACGACGATCGGCCGGCAGGTCGGCAGCGCGATCCTGCGCGGCGTGCTGGGCTCGATGATGGGCGGCGGCAAGCGCTGAGCGCAGGCCGGCGCGCAAGCGTCATGCCCGATCGAAGGGCTGACGCGGACGCCAAGCCTTGTCATGATGGCACGACCTGAAATGGCTCGCCGCTGATGCGGGAGCCCAGCCCGTCGAGTGCCATGTCCAAGCTGCCCGCGATCCTTTCCCGCCTCGATGCCGGTCTCGATGATTCGCTGACCAGGCTGTCCTCCTGGATCGAGATCCCGTCGATCTCGACCGATTCGGCCTTTGCGGCAGACAGCCGTCGCGCGGCGGAATGGCTGCGGGCGGACCTCGAATCGCTCGGCTTCGAGGCTTCGCTGCGCGAGACGCCCGGCCACCCGATCGTGCTGGCGCATCGGCCGAAGCCCGGCGCGCCGCATGTGCTGTTCTACGGCCATTACGACGTGCAACCGGTCGACCCGCTGCATCTCTGGGACAGCGACCCGTTCAAACCGTCGGTCAAGGAGATCGAGCCCGGGCGTAAGGTGATCACCGGCCGCGGCGCCTGCGACGACAAGGGCCAGGTCATGACCTTCGTCGAGGCGATCCGGGCGACGCTCGCCGAAACCGGCGAACTGCCGATCGGTATCACCATCATGGTCGAGGGCGAGGAGGAATCGGGTTCGGTCAGCCTGCCGGCCTTCGTCCGCGAGAATGCCGAGGAGCTGCGCGCCGATTTCGCCCTGGTCTGCGACACCGGCATGTGGGATCGCGAAACGCCGGCAATCACCGCTTCGCTGCGTGGCATGGTCTATCAGGAGCTCACGATCACCTGTGCCGACCGCGACCTGCATTCGGGCCTGTTCGGCGGCGCCGCCGCCAATCCGATCCATGTGCTGTCGAAGATCGTGGCCGCCCTGCACGACGACACCGGCCGCATCACGCTGCCGGGTTTCTATGAGGGCGTCGAGGAGCCGACCAACCAGCAGAAGGCGGACTGGGCCGATCTCGGCCTGACCGAGGAGGAATTTCTCGGCCAGATCGGCTTGCGGCATTCGGTCGGCGAGAAGGACCGCATGCTGATCGAGCAGATCCAGTCGCGCCCGACCTGCGACGTCAACGGCATCTGGGGCGGCTATATCGGCGAGGGCACCAAGACGGTGATCGCCGGCAAGGCTTCAGCGAAGATCTCCTTCCGGCTGGTCGGAAAGCAGGATCCCGACAAGATCGCGGCCAGCTTCCAGGCCTTCGTGCGCGAGCGCCTGCCGGCCGATGTCAGCGTCGAATTCACCGCGCACGGCGCTTCGCCCGCCATCGCGGTGCCGGAGGATTCCCCGGCGCTGGCCAAGGCGCGGGCGGCGCTCACCGAGGAATGGGGCCGCAAGGCCGTGACCATCGGTTCCGGCGGTTCGGTACCGGTCGTCGGCGACTTCAAGCGCCTGCTCGGCATGGACACGCTGCTCGTCGGCTTCGGGCTCGACGACGACCGCGTCCATTCGCCGAACGAGAAATACGACCTCTCCTCCTTCCACAAAGGCCAACGCTCCTGGGCGCGCATCCTGCAGGCCCTGAGCACCGAAAAGACAACCTCATGAAATCCGTCTGTGTCTTCTGCGGCTCCAACCCCGGAAATGATCCCGTCTATGCAGCCGCGGCCCGCGCGATGGGGGGAGAGATCGCGCGCCGCGGCATGGTGCTGGTCTATGGCGGCGGCGCCGTCGGGCTGATGGGCATCGTCGCCGACGCGGCACTGGCGGCCGGCGGCGAGGTCCACGGCATCATCCCCCGCGCCCTGCGCGAGAAGGAGGTCGGCCATCACGGGCTGACCCGGCTCGAAGTCGTCGAGACCATGCATATCCGCAAGGCGCGGATGGCCGAGCTGTCCGAGGGCTTCATCGCGATGCCCGGCGGGATCGGCACCTTCGAGGAGCTGTTCGAGATCTGGACCTGGGGCCAGCTCGGCATCCATGAGAAGCCGCTGGCCTTCCTGAACGTCGCGGGCTTCTACGACCCGCTGGCGAGCTTCCTCGACAACACGGTGGAGGCCGGCTTCCTGAAACAGGCCCACCGCGCCATGGCGATCACCGATACCGAGCCGGCGACCCTGCTCGACCGCATGGAGCAATATGTCCCGGCCGCGACCTACAAATGGGTCGAGAAGGAAGAGGTCTGACGCTCTCCGGCGCTGCGTTGTCGATCATAGGAATTTTATCCTTGACATCGTCACGCTGATCGGCTAGACAACAGGAACGCTCACGAAGTGTGACCAGACGAGCCAAGCCGCCGCGCCCACCAGCCGGCGGCTTTCGCATGTCCGGCACGGGAGAAATCCATGACCGATGACGAAGACGACGCGCCGGCGCTGCCGGTCGCGAAGGGAAAGCGTTTGCCTGTCGGCCGCAAGGCGGTGGTGACGAAGCTCTGGCGCGCCGCCAAGCGCCAGCTCGATGCCCATGAGGCGCGGCTCGACGGGCTGCCGGCCGGCGCTGCTGCGAGCGAGGCCGACGCCAAGGCGCTGGCGGTGCTGGCCCGCACCGTGCGCGAGCTGGTCGCACTGGAAGGGGCGACCGCTACCCGGGAGAACAAGGCGACCGATGATGCCGATCCTGCCGCTGGATTGCGCTACGCCGCCGAGCTTCGAAAGGAGCTTGCACGACGTCTTGATGCGATTGCCGACCGCGAGCTGGGCGAGGCTCATTCCGAAGCATTGCCTCCTGGATCCGGAGTTTCCGCCTGATCTGGTGACGATCCTGGGTGAGCTCTGGGGGCTTTTCGGCCGCATCGACCAGCGCCTGAGTGAGCCGCCGCAGATGCCGATCTGGCTTGTGCTCGGCGGGCGCGGTGCAGGCAAGACGCGCACCGGCGCCGAATGGGTCAAGGGCATGGCGCTGGGCGAGCCACCTTATTCCGATAAGGCGGTCGAGCGCATTGCCCTCGTCGGCGAGACGCAAGGGCAGGTGCGGGACGTGATGATCGAGGGCGTCTCCGGGCTGCTCGCAATCCATAGCAGATGGGAGCGGCCCGATTGGTCGCCGTCGCGGCGGCAGCTGCGCTGGGCCAATGGGGTGATCGCCCAAACCTTCTCGGCCGAGGACCCCGAGGCACTGCGCGGCCCGCAATTCGGTGCCGCCTGGTCCGACGAACTGGCCAAATGGCCGAACCTTCAGGAGTGCTGGGACATGCTGCAATTCGGGCTGCGTCTCGGCGAGCGACCGCGCCAGATCGTGACGACCACGCCGCGCCCGGTGCCCCTGATCAAGCGCCTGCTGGCCGATCCGCAGGTGAAGATTAGCCGGGCGACGACCCATGCCAACCGCCTCCACCTCGCGGCGGAGTTCGTCCGCAGCATCCAGGAAACCTATGGCGGCACGCGGCTCGGCCGGCAGGAGATCGACGGCGAGCTGGTCGAGGAGAGCGCCGATGCGCTCTGGACCCGTGCCATGATCGAGGATTGTCGCGAAGCCGAGGCGCCGGCCCTTGCGCGGATCGTCGTCGCGGTCGATCCGCCGGCATCGTCCTCGCAACGCGCGGATTCCTGCGGCCTGCTCGTCGCCGGCATCGACCGCGACGGCATCGGGCATGTGCTGGAAGACGGCACGGTTTCCGGCGCCCGCCCGCATGAATGGGCGCAGAAGGCCGTCGCGCTCCACCGGCGCTTCGAGGCCGATGCGCTCGTCGTGGAGGTCAACCAGGGCGGCGAGATGGCGACCTCCGTCATCCGCGAGGTCGATCCGGGCGTGCCGGTGACGGCGGTCAGGGCGACGCGGGGCAAATATCTCAGGGCCGAGCCGGTGGCTGCACTCTATGCGCAGGGGAGGGTGCGCCATGCAGGCGCCTTCCCGGCGCTGGAAGACGAGATGTGCGATTTCGGGCCGGGCGGGCTGAGTTCCGGCCGCTCGCCCGACCGGCTCGATGCGCTGGTCTGGGCCCTGACCCATCTGATGCTTGGCCCGAAGGCCCGGCCGCGGGTGAGGGGGATTTAGACACGTCATTCTCGGACGAAGCGAAGCGCAGACCCGAGAACCTCAGGACGAGAATGCACTGGTTTCAAAGATGGTCGGGTCACGCCCGACCATGACGGCCCAGCGAACACGACGCCTCAACAGCGAGACAACCATGCTCAATCTTCTACGCCACCTGCGCGGCCTCGCCGCGCCGGAACGCAAGCGCTCGCGCGTCGGGCCGCTGATCGCGCTGCACGAGGCCGGGCGGGCTGTTTGGACGCCGCGCGACTATGCGGCGCTGGCCCGCGAGGGCTATGAGCGCAACCCGGTCGTGCATCGCTGCGTCCGCCTGATCGCGGAGGCCGCGGCGCAGACGCCGCTTATAGCCAAGGTCGGCGCGCGGGAGATGCCGGAGCATCCGGCGCTCGCTCTGATCGACCGGCCCAATCCGCGCCAGGGCGGCATCGCCTTCCGCGAGATGCTGTTCGGCCACCTGCTGGTCGCCGGCAACGCCTATGTCGAGGCGGCCAGTGCCGGCCGCGAGCCGCGCGAACTCTATGCGCTGCGGCCGGACCGGATGCGGATCGTGCCCGGCCGCGACGGCTGGCCGGAGGCTTATGACTACACTGTCGGCGGCGAGACGATCCGCTTCCGGCAGGACGAGGGCGGCGTCCCGCCGATCCTGCACCTGACCCTCTTTCATCCGGTCGACGACCATTACGGCCTGTCGCCGATCGAGGCGGCGGCCTGCTCGCTCGACATCCACAACGCCGCCAGCGCCTGGCACAAGGCCCTGCTCGACAATGCTGCGAGGCCTTCCGGCGCGCTGGTCTATGACGGGCCGGACGGGGCGAGCCTCAGCGACGCCCAGTTCGAGCGGCTGAAGCAGGAGCTGGAGGACGGTTTCCAGGGCGCGCGCAATGCCGGCCGGCCGCTCCTGCTCGAAGGCGGGCTCGACTGGAAGCCGCTCTCGCTGACCCCGGCCGAGCTCGACTTCGTCGCCGCCAAGGGAGTGGCCGCGCGCGAGATCGCGCTCGCATTCGGCGTACCGCCGCTACTGCTCGGCCTGCCGGGCGACAATACCCACGCGAATTTCGTCGAGGCGAACCGCGCCTTTTGGCGCCAGACCGCGATCCCGCTGGTGCGGCGGACCGCGCAGTCGCTGGCGCAATGGCTCGGGCCCGCCTTCGGCGACGATCTCACGCTCGAGCCCGACCTCGACGCCATCGAGGCGCTGTCCGAGGAGCGGGAATCGCTTTGGCGCCGGCTCTCGGCCGCGGGCTTCCTCAGCGAGGACGAGAAACGCGAGGCGGTCGGCTATGGCCGCGCCCCCACAGGCGGAGGAGGGATCTCATGAACCTGCTCGAACAGATCGTCGGCGCCTTCATCGGCCGCGCCGATGTCGGCCATCTCGGCCTGCTGCTCTGGGCGGCCTGCGCCTCCGGCTTCGCCCATTTCGTGCTGCGCGAACTCACTGCGGCCAATCGGCGCTTAGACGAATTCGTGCGCGAACTCAATCGCTTCAACGCCCGCCATGAGGGGGACCAGACATGACGCGTTCCGGAGAGAAGAAGCCGTCTTCGCCATCCGGCGGGACCGGGCGAGCGCAAATGCCGAAGCCGCCGCGCGGCGCGGCTCAGGCGGAGACCTTCGGCCGCTTCGTCCGCAACCTCGCAAGGCTGGAGGGCGGCGCCGGCCACAGCGCCAAGGCCGGGACGGAGCGGGGCGCGGAGGGCGGCCGATGAGAGTTGCTCCATCGAACGGCCCCTTTGCGCGCGAAGCCAAGTTCCTGGCCCTGCCGCCGGCGCATGTCAGGCCCGACGGCCAGTTCGAGGGCTATGCCAGCCTCTTCGGCATCGCCGATCTCGGCAAGGACCTCGTCGAGCCCGGCGCTTTCCGCGAGAGCCTCGCCCGGCGCGGCCCGGCCGGCGTCAAGCTGCTCTGGCAGCACGATCCGGCCGAGCCGATCGGCCGCTGGATCGCGCTCGGAGAGGATGGCCGCGGGCTCTTCGTGCGCGGCCAGCTCTCGCTGGCGGTGGCGCGGGCCCGCGAAATCCACGCCCTGATGCGGGAAGGCGCGATCGACGGACTCTCGATCGGATTCCGCTCCGAAAAGGCGCGCACGGAGCCGCGCAGCGGCCTGCGCCGGCTCGAGCGCATCGACCTCTGGGAAATCTCGATCGTCACCTTCCCGATGCTGCCACAAGCCCGCGTCTCCGCCGTGAAGGCGCTGTGCGGTGCGCCGAGCTGCGCCCAACCCGCCTTCGCCCCGCTTTGAAACCGACCCACCCGAGGAAAGACCATGACCATTGCGAACCACGCTCCCGAGACCAAGGCGGCCGGTGCCGACCTGTCGCTGGCCTTCGACGACCTGCGCTACACGCTGGAAAGCTATCGCGTCAGCAATGACGAAAGGCTGGCCGAGATCGAGACCCGCCGCGGCGTCGACCCGCTGACCGAGGAGAAGATGGCGCGGATGGATGCCGCGCTCGACGATGCGATGCGCCGCATCGACCGCCTGACGCTCGATCGCAGCCGGCCGGCGCTCGGCCGCGACGAGCCGCGTGATGCGCTGGTCGGCGAGCACAAGGCCGCCTTCGCCGCCTATATCCGCAGCGGCGAAGCCGGCGGCCTGAAGCGGCTCGAGGGCAAGGCGCTGTCTGCCGGCTCGGGGCCGGATGGCGGCTATCTCGCGCCGTCCGGCGTCGAGAGCGAGATCCTGCGCCGCCTGGCGACGGTCTCGCCGATCCGCGCCATCGCGACCGTCAGGACGATCTCCTCCGGGACCTACAAGAAGGCCTACTCCACCACCGGCCCCGCGGCGGGCTGGGTCGCGGAGGCGGCGGCCCGTCCGCAGACCGGCTCGCCGACGCTGGCCGAGCTCTCCTTCCCGGCGATGGAGCTCTACGCCATGCCGGCGGCGACGCAGACCCTGCTCGACGACGCCATCGTCAATATCGACCAGTGGATCGCCGAGGAGGTCGAGAGCGCCTTCGCCGAGCAGGAGGGCGCTGCCTTCGTCAACGGCGACGGTGTCGACAAGCCGAAGGGCTTCCTGGCCTATCCGAATGTCGCGGATGCGAGCTGGAGCTGGGGCAATATCGGGGTGCTCAACACCGGTGTCGCCGGCGCCTTCGCGGCCTCGCACCCCTCCGACATCCTGGTCGATCTGGTCTATGCGCTGAAGGCCGGTTATCGCCAGAACGCGTCCTTCGTGATGAACCGCAAGACGCAAGGGCTGATCCGCAAGTTCAAGGACACGGCTGGCCAGTATCTCTGGCAGCCCCCGGCCTCGGTCGGCGCGCCCGCGACGCTACTCGGCTTCCCGGTCGTCGAGGCGGAGGACATGCCCGCCATCGCCAACAACGCGGTCTCGGTCGCCTTCGGCGACTTCCGGCGCGGCTATCTGGTGGTCGACCGGGCGGGCGTGCGCATCCTGCGCGATCCCTACTCCGCCAAGCCGCATGTGCTGTTCTACACGACCAAGCGCGTCGGCGGCGGCGTGCAGGACTTTGCCGCGATCAAGGGCCTGAAATTCGCCGTGTGAGCTGCGCGGCTTGGCCTGATCGACGCGGCAGGACGGGGCGGTCTCGCCCTGTCCTCAGCGCGAGAACCACCAGCTATAGCCTGCGGGCGGCGGCGGTTCCGGCTGCGCGAAGGGGCGTGGATTGGGGCCCATCGCCAGCAGCTGCGCCGCGGCCTCGCTGATCCAGCTGCGGTATTCGCTGACCGGAGTGATCGCGGTGAAACCGCCGCAGATGCGACGGGCACGCGTGTTCAGCGGGCCGCTTGACCAGCTGACGATGCCGACGAGGTCCCGCGAGCGCACGTCGCCGCGCAGCACGGGCCCGCCGGAATCGCCGCGGCAGGCGCCGGCGCCCGGCTTCTCGCCGCGCGCCTCGATATCGACCGCGACCTTGACCGTGTTCTGCGTGGTGTAGTTGCCGGCATTGACCAGCTTGGTCTCGCGCAGGCGCCGCGCGGTCTTCTTGTTGTCTTCCACGGAGAGGCCGAAGCCGGCCATGGTCACCGTTTCGCCCTGCCAGAGCCCGCCGCCGAGCGTGACCGGCTCAAGGTCGGACGGCAGCGGCGCGGAGAGGCGCAGCATGGCGAGATCGGCACCGGGCTGGGTGCGCGGCGTGGTGCCGGGCACGAAGGTCGGGTGCGGCAGCACCGCGATGACGGCGTGCCGGCGCGTGCGGAAGCGCGGATCGAGGCTGACCACGCTGACCGAGCCGCCGCCCATCAGGCAATGCGCGGCGGTCAGGACCAGTTCCGGCGCGATGACGGCGCCCGAGCAGAGCTCGCCCCGGCTGGTCTCGACACGCAAGGTCGAGGCCCGCGCCCCGCGCACGTCCTGCGAGGCCATGCCGCCGATGACGGCAACCGCAGGCGACGCGCCCATGACAAGGCCGGCGGCGAGAAGGAAGGCGAATGCGCGAGATTTCATGATGCGAACCAACTGCACGGACTTGACCCAATCTATGAGCTGTTGCGCTGCAGTCCAGTTTTTAAGTCGGCGTCAGTTTCGCCAGGACGCGGCCTCGCCCCATTTCGAGAGTGTGCCGTCGATCCAGCCGCGCTGTGGCGCGACCAGAACGCCCTGGCTCAAGAGGCCGCAGCTCTTGCCGGCTGGCCCGGTCGACCAACTGGTGACGGCGACGACGCCGCCATCGCCGCCGGTCATCGGGCCACCGGAATCGCCCTGGCAGGCGCCCATGCCGGGGCGCTTGCCGGCGCCTGCCGGGTCGGCGGCCCAAAGCAGGATCCGGCCCGGACCATAGGGCTCGACGGCCGTGAGGGCCGCGGAGCGATAGACGCCGGTGCTGCGGGCCTCGCCTTCGCGCGATACGCCATAGCCGGCCAGCGCAATCGCAGCTCCAGCCCGGGGCGGCTCACCGCCGACCAGCGCCGCCGGCGTGAAGCGGGCCGGCAGCGGCTCGGCGAGGCGCAGTAGTGCGAGATCGATCGAGCGCCGGCGCGAGGCCACGGCATCGGCCTTGAACTCGGGATGGAGCACCACGGCGGCCGGTGCGAACAGCACGGGCTCGCCTGAGCCGTCCTTCCAGTGGATGCGCAGGTCGGTGCCGCCTGACGCGCAATGGGCGGCGGTCAGGATTGCCCGTGCCGACAGCACGATCCCGGTGCAGACCCCGCCGCGCGCGTTGAGGACCATCAGCGTCGAGCCGGCGGCTGGTCCGCCCTCGCGGCCACCGACGACCGCCGAGGCAGGCCCTGCCGTCAATGCCAGGCCGCAGGCGAGCCCGGCGGCGGCAACCAGATTTCCGACGCGCATCGGCGCTCCTCCGTGAGGGAAGGGCTGATAGCGCGTCGTCCCGCGAAATTGAACCCCAGACCGGAGCGACCATGACGCCGCTTGCCCTGACACCGCCGGCCGAGGAGCCGGTTTCGCTTGCTGAGGCGCGAGGCTTCCTGCGCCTCGACCAGACGGCCGAGGACGAATTGCTCGGCACGTTGATCACCGCTGCCCGGCTGATGATCGAGGCCTTTTCCGGGCGGCTTCTCGTCGATCAGGCCTGGCGCATCGTCATCGATCGCTGGCCCGATGGCGGCGAGATACGCCTGCCGCTCTCGCCGGTCAGCGCCATCACCGCCGCCCGGGTCTACGACCTGCTCGGCGAGGCGCAGCCGGTCGCGGCCGGCGCCTTGCAACTTGACCCCGTCGCCGATCCGCCGGTCCTGCGGGTGGTGGGCGAGGTGCCCGAGATCGGACGGTCGCGCGGCGCGATCGAGATCGATCTCGTCGCCGGCTATGGCGCGACGGCGGCTGCGGTGCCGGCCCTGCTGCGGCAGGCGGTGCTGCGGCTGGCCGCCCGCTGGTTCGAGCGGCGCGGCGACGTCGTCGGTCAGGACGCCCAGGCGCTGCCGCCCGAGATCCTGACACTGATCGCGCCTTTCCGCCGTGTGAGGCTCTGAGATGGCGGCGTCAGCTCGGCAGGACGGCCCCGTCGGCGCGTTGCGCCTTCGGCTGCTGCTGGAGGCTCCCGTCGCGACGCCCGACGGGCTCGGCGGTGCGACCGTCAGCCATGAGACCGTCGCGGCGGTCTGGGCCCAGGTCGAGTGGCTCTCGGGCGGCGAGCATTGGCGCCGTGGCAGGCCCGAGCAGATCGCGACGCATCGGATCACGATGCGCTGGCGGGCAGGCGTCGATGCCGGCCAGCGCCTGCGCGACGGGGAGCGCGTCTTCGATATCCGCGCGGTGTTCGATCCGGACGGCAGCCGGCGCCGGCTGGTCTGCCTGGTTCAGGAGGTCTCGCCGTGACCGCGCCGGTCGTCGCCCTGCGCGCCGCGATCCAGGCGCGTCTGCAGGAGGACGCGGCCCTGACCGCCGTGATCGGTCCCGGTCGCATCCATGACGAGGCACCCCGCGCCATGCGGGGCCTCTACATCGTCCATGGCGATGTCTATGCGCGCGACTGGTCGACCGGCAGCGACAGCGGCTGCGAGCAGGATCTCGGCCTCGCCGTCTGGGCCGGCGAAAGCGGTTCCGCGCGCCAGGCACTCGAGGCTGCGGCGCTCGTCGTGGCGGCGCTCGACGATGTGCCGCTCGCGCCGGCCGGTCACCGACTGGTGAACCTGCGCTGGCGCTCCAGCCGGCTGGCGCGCGACGGCGTGACCGGGCTCGCCTGCGTCACGCTGCGCTTCCGCGCCGTGACCGAAAACCTCTGATCACTGCAACGCTCGACAAGGAGAGGCCGGATGTCGGCACAGAAGGGCAAGGATCTGCTGCTCAAGGCGGCGGATGGGGATGGCGCGTTCGTTACGGTCGCGGGCCTGCGTGCGAGGCAAATCGCCTTCAACGCCGAGACCGTCGACGTCACCCACGCGGAATCCGCCGGTCGCTGGCGGGAATTGCTGGCCGGCGCGGGCATGCGACGCGCCGCGATCAGCGGCGCCGGCATCTTCAAGGACGAGGCCTCCGACGCCCTGGTGCGGCAGCTCTTCTTCGACGGTGCGATCCGCGATTGGCAGGTGATCGTGCCTGATTTCGGCACGGTGACCGGGCCGTTCCAGCTCGCGAGCCTCGAATATCGCGGCGACCATGCCGGCGAGGTCACCTTCGACCTTTCGCTCGAATCCGCGGGCCAGCTCGCCTTCACGGCGCTCTGAGGGCCGGCCATGATCAATCGCTATCGTGGCGACACGGCCCTGATGGTCGAGGGTGAGGCGCTGCCGATGCGCCTGACGCTCGGCGCTCTCGCCGAACTGGAACAGGCCTTCAGCGTCGACAGCCTGCCCGCGCTGGGAGAGCGCTTCGCTGGTGGGAGGCTCTCGGCCCGCGACGTGACGCGCATCCTAGCGGCCGGGCTGCGCGGTGCCGGGAGTAGCCTTAGCGAGCATGAGGTTGCGGCATTGGCCTTCGATGGCGGCCTGACCGGCGCGATCTCCGCCGCGATCCGCCTGCTCGACGCGACCTTCGGCGAGCCCGCCGGGGAAAACCGAGACACTCCGCGCCCTCCGCAGCCGCCGGCGGGCTGACCCCGTCGGCGGCTGCCACTCCCTTTCCCTGGCGTGAGGTCATGGCTTTCGGGCTCGGCCGGCTCGCCTGGCCGCCCGGCGTTTTCTGGGCGGCGACGCCTCGCGAGATCGCTGCCGCGCTGCAGGCTTTCCATCCCGCTGGCTCCGACCGCGCGCCTGCTCGCGACGCGCTGAGAGCCCTGATGGCGGCCCATCCCGACGCCTGACCGGGCACGATTCTTCGACTTCAACCGAAAGGCCGGCCATGTCCGAGGACGACATCGATTTTTCATCCCGCCTCTCCGAGCTGCGGACGCTCAGCACGCTGACGCAAAATCTCGGCAAATCGGCCGACAGCTTCGGCCGGTCGATGACCAACGCCTTCGCGAGGGGCATTGTCGACGGCAAGCGCTTCGAGGACGTGCTGCGTAGCGTCGGCCGTTCGATGACCGACAGCCTGTTGAAGACGGCGCTGAAGCCGTTGCAGACAGGGGTGTCGAGCCTGCTCGGCAGTGGCGCTAAGAGCCTGACGGGGCTGTTCGGCGGAGGACTCGGACTGGGCGGCGGTGGCGGCACCGTGCCGGTCGCGCCCTTCGCGGACGGCGGTGTCATCGCCTCGCCGGCCTATTTCCCGCTGGGCCGGGGCCTCGGGCTGATGGGAGAGCGCGGCGCGGAAGCGATCCTGCCGCTGTCGCGCGGGGCCGATGGACGGCTGGGCGTACGCTCGTCCGGCGAGGCGCGCCGGCCGCTCAGCGTGGTCGTCCAGGTCGCGACGCCCGACGCCGACAGCTTCCGCCGTTCCGAGGCGCAGGTCTCTGCCGCCATCGCACGCGCCGTGGCGCGTGGCAGCCGCGCGCTCTGAGGGGCAGGTGCCATGACCGATTTCCACGAGATCCGCTTCCCCACCGACATCGCCCGTGGCTCGCGCGGCGGGCCGGAGCGTCTGACGCAGATCGTGACGCTGGCCTCGGGCCGCGAGGTCCGCAACAGCCGATGGGCCCATTCCCGCCGCCGCTACGATGCCGGGATCGGCATCCGCACGCTGGATGCGCTGGCGGCGGTCGTCGCCTTCTTCGAGGAGCGGCGCGGGCGCCTCTACGGCTTCCGCTGGCGCGACCGGCTGGACTGGAAAAGCTGTCCGCCCTCGCAGACACCCACTGCCACCGACCAGCCGCTCGGCACCGGCGATGGCGTCACCGCGACCTTCCAGCTCTGCAAGCACTATGGCACGGGTAGCGCGGTCTATCGCCGGCCGATCGCGAAACCCTTGCCCGGAGAGGTGATGGTCGCGGTCGATGGCGTCGCGATCACCGATCCCGGGCATGTCGCCTGCGACGCCACCACCGGTCTCGTCAGCTTCGCTGCCGGCCATGTCCCGGGACCGGGGGCGGCGGTGACTGCCGGCTTCCTGTTCGACGTGCCCGTGCGCTTCGACATCGACGCGATCGAGGTCGATCTCTCGGCCTTCGAGGCCGGCGAAATCCCAAAAATCCCGATCGTCGAGATCCTGCCCTGAGGCTTATCCCATGCGCGCCATCCCTTCCGCACTGCAAGACCATCTCGACCAGAATGCGACCACGCTCTGTCGCTGCTGGAGCCTGACTCGCCGCGACGGCGTCGTGCTCGGCTTCACGGACCACGACCTGCCGCTCACCTTCGACGGCATCGTTTTCGCGGCGGCGACCGGCCTCGAGGCGGCCGAGACGGCGGCCGAGCTCGGCTTCGCTATCGGTGGCGGTGAGGTCGCGGGCGCCTTCGCCGCGACCGGGCTGAACGAGGCCGACCTGACCCGCTGCCTCTATGACGATGTGCGGGTCTCGGTCTGGCTGGTGAACTGGGCAGAGGTCTCGCAGCGCCTGCTGCTCGAAACCGGCTTCGTCGGTGAGATCAGGCGCGGCGATCTCGGCTTCACGGCCGAGGTGAGGGGGCTCGCCAAGGCCTTCGACGAGGAGCGTGGCCGGCTCTACATGCGCTCCTGCTCGGCCGATCTCGGCGATGCGCGCTGCGGCGTGGGACTTTCTGCCGTGGCTGGAAACGTGGCCGCGAGCGACGGCCGCCTCGGCCTGACCGCAGCGGCGCTCGCCGGCTTTGCGGACGGGCACTTCACCGGCGGCCGGCTCGTCTTCACTGGTGGCGGGAATGTCGGCTTCGCGACCGAGGTGAAGCGCCATGCCGCTGCCGGAGGAGCGGGCGCGCTGCAGCTCTGGCAGGCTCCGCCGGCCGCGATCGCCCCCGGCGACACCTTCACCGTCTCGCCCGGCTGCGACAAAAGCTTCGCCACCTGCCGGGCAAAGTTCGGCAACGGTAGCAATTTCCGCGGCTTTCCGCATATCCCCGGCAACGATTTCATCATCGGCGGTGTCCGGCTTGGCGATGGCGGTCTCGACGGCGGGAGCCTGTTTCGATGAGCGCCGCTGTCTCGCGGGCCGACATCGTCGAGGCGGCGCGCGGCTGGCTCGGCACGCCCTATCACCATCAGGCCTCGCTGCGCGGCGTCGGTTGCGACTGCCTCGGGCTGGTGCGCGGCATCTGGCGCGAACTCTACGGCGCCGAGCCCGAAATCCCGCCACCCTATTCGCGAAGCTGGGCGGAGAGCCTCGGGGCGGAAACGCTCGCCGCCGCCGCCATGCGCCATCTTCAGCCGGTCGCCTGCGGGGCGGCGCGGCCGGGCGACGTGCTGCTGTTTCGGTGGCGGGATCATCTCCCGGCCAAGCACTGCGCCATCCTGAGCGCGCCCGACCGCATCCTGCATGCCCATGACGGCGCCGAGGTCAGCGAGGTCGCGTTCTCGCCCTGGTGGCGGCGGCATCTGAGCCATGCCTTTTCCTTTCCGGAGATCACCGACTGATGGCGACGCTTCTGCTTCAGGTGGCCGGCAATGCGCTCGGCTCGGCGCTGGGTGGCCCGGTCGGCGCCGTGATAGGCCAGGCCGTCGGCGGGGTCGCCGGCGCCATGATCGACCAGTCCCTGCTCGGCGGCGCAGGCGGAAAACGCACCGTCGAGGGGCCGCGCCTCACCGAGATCGACGGGCTCGCTTCGAGCGAGGGCGCTGCGATCCCGCGCGTCTATGGCCGTGCCCGCATCGGCGGCCAGCTGATCTGGGCAACGCGGTTCGAGGAGGAGATCAGAGTCTCCGTTACGCGCACCAAGAGCGGCGGCAAAGGCAGCCCGAGCAAGAAAACCGTCGAGACGACCTATGCCTACTACGCCAATCTCGCGATCGGCCTGTGCGAGGGCAGGCTCGCCTTCGTCCGCCGCATCTGGGTCGATGGCCGCGAACTCGATGTCAGCACCGTTACCATGCGCGTGCATGACGGCGGCGAGGCGCAGGAGCCCGACCCGCTGATCGCTGCCAAGGAGGGCGGGGCGGCCCCGGCCTATCGCGGCCTCGCCTATGTCGTGTTCGAGCGCTTTCCGCTGGCCGACTACGGCAACCGCGTGCCGCAATTCGCCTTCGAGGTCGTCTGCCCGGTGGATGGACTTTGCCGGATGATCCGGGCCGTGACCCTGATCCCGGGCGCGAGCGAGTTCGTCTACGAGACCCGCGCCGTCAGCCACGAGCCCGAACCGGGGATCAGCGAGAGCTTGAGCCGCCATCAGCTCTATGGTGGCGCCGATGTCGATACGGCGCTCGCCCATCTGACCGCGCTTTGCCCCGGTCTGCGTCGTGTCTCGCTCGTCGTCTCCTGGTTCGGCGACGATCTGCGGGCTGGCGAATGCACGCTCGCGCCGCGCGTCGAGATCGCCCAAAAGCCGACGGTCGGAGCCGAATGGTCGGTCGCGGGGCTAACCCGCCCGTCCGCGCGTGTCGTCAGCCATGTCGAGGGTCGACCGGCCTTCGGCGGCACGCCCTCCGACGAGAGCGTGATCCGCCTGATCCGCCGGCTGCGCGAGGATTACGGCCTCGAAGTCGTGCTCTATCCCTTCCTGATGATGGACATCCCGGCCGGCAACACATTGCCGGATCCTGCTACCGGCGTCCCCAGCCAGCCGCGCTACCCCTGGCGCGGGCGCATCACCTGCGATCCCGCGCCGGGACACCCCGGCACGGTCGATGGCACGGCCGCTGCGGATGCGCAGCTCGCGACCTTCCTTGGCACGGTCGGGGCGGCCGACATGTCGGCCGAGGGCGGGCAGGTCGCCTGCGCTGAGCCCGATCAATGGAGCTACAGCCGCTTCGTCATGCACCACGCCATGCTGGCGCAGCTCGCCGGCGGCGTGGATGGCTTCGTCATCGGCTCGGAGCTCGTCGGGCTTGCGCAGCTGCGCGGCGCGGCCGGCTATCCGATGGCTGCGGTGCTTTCCGGCCTTGCCGAAGAGGTCAAGGCGCTGCTGCCCGCCGCGACGCTGACCTATGCCGCTGACTGGACCGAATACGGCGCCCATGTCCGCAATGGCGGGCAGGATGTCGCCTTCCCGCTCGATCCGCTCTGGGCCTCGCCGGCGATCGGCGCGATCGGCATCGACTTCTACCCGCCGCTCTCCGACTGGCGCGACACCGCCGGCCATGCCGACGAGGCGGTCGCGAACGGCCCAAGCGATCTCGGCTATCTGCGCGCCCGGCTGAACTCCGGCGAGGCTCATGACTGGTACTATGCCGATGCCGCCGCGCGTCAGGCCCAGGCGCGGCTGCCGATCACCGACGGCGCCTATGGCAAGCCCTGGATCTACCGGCCCAAGGACCTCGTCGGCTGGTGGAGCAACCCGCATGTCGAGCGCGTCGACGGCGTCGAGACGGCGGCCACTGCCTTCGTGCCGGGCGCCAAGCCGATCTGGCTGACCGAGATCGGCGTGCCGGCGGTCGACAAGGGCGCGAATGCGCCGCATGTCTTTCCCGACGCAAAGTCGGCCGAGGGCGGCTATCCGCATTTCTCCAGCGGCGCGCGCGACGATCTGGTTCAGGCGCGCGGGCTGGAAGCGATCATCTCGGGCTTCGACCCTGCGCGCCACGGTTTCGACGCGGTGCGCAATCCGGTGCACCCCGCCACCGGCATCCGCATGGTCGATCCGGCCAATATCTTCGTCTGGAGCTATGATGCACGGCCGTTCCCAGCTTTCCCCGACCTCGGCGGCGTCTGGGCGGACGGCGCGAGCTACGATACCGGCCATTGGCTGAACGGCCGGATCGAGGGCGCGCCGGTAGACCGGCTGCTGCGGCGCGTTCTCGCCGATTTCGGCCTGCCCGATGCCGACGAGATCGTCGTCGACGGCTTCGTCGACGGCTACGTCCTGGATCGCCCGATGTCGGCGCGGCAGGCGCTCGAGCCGCTCGGTCAGGCCTTCGGTTTCGACGCGACGATGTCCTCGGGCAGGCTGCGCTTCCATGGCCGCGCCGGTTCCGTCGCGCGCCGTCTCGGCGAGGACGATCTCGTTCTCGATCGCGATGGCCGCCCCTTCGAGCTGCGCCGGATGCAGGAGAGCGAATTGCCGCTCGAATTGCGGCTCGGCTTCTGCGACGGCGAAAACGATTATCGCGCGTCGGCTGCCCGCTCGCGTCGGCTGGCGGGTGCGGCGCGCCGTGAGGTCGGTGTCGAGACGGCGATCGTCACAAGGCCCGCGGAAGGGCAGCGCCTGGCCGACCAGCGCCTGCAGGAGGTCTGGGCCGGCCGCGAGACGCTGCAACTGGAACTTTCGCCGCGCTGCCTCGATCTGGAGCCGGGTGATGTCGTAGCCCTCCCTGTGGACGGGGCAGAGCGTCTCTTTCGCCTCACCCGGATCGATGACGGGCCGACCCGCAGGGCGAGCGCACGCGCCGTCGAGCCGGCGGCCTATCGTAGCAGCGGCGTACCGGGCCTGCCCCGGCCGCCGCGACCCGCTCCGGCATTGCCGGGCAGGCCGCTGGTCGTCCCGCTTGCGCTGCCGATCGTGCTCACCCAACCGCCGCCGCTGCTGTCGCTTGCGGCCTTCGCGTCGCCCTGGCCCGGAGCGCTTGGCGTGTGGCAGGCCGACGATGCCGGCCAGTTCGAGCTGCTGCGCCTGATCGAGGCGCCCTCGATCGTCGGCGAGACGTTGACGGCCCTGTTGCCCGGCCCGACCTGGCGGACCGATCGCGATGCCATCCTGGATGTCAGGCTGCGCGGCGGTATCCTGTCCTCGGTTTCGCCCGAGGCCGCGCTCGCCGGTGCCAACGCTCTGGCGCTGCTCGAAGAGGCCGGGACGGCGGAAATCGTGACCGTCTCCAATGTCGAGCTGATCGGGCCGCGACTCTTCCGACTATCGGGTCTTCTGCGCGGAATCGGCGGTTCGGAAGCTGCTGCCGGGCGCAGCCTGCCGGCCGGCTCGCGGGTCGTGGTCCTCGATGGCGCCGCCGTCGCGCTGACCAGCGATCTCGCCGAGCTGGGCCGGGAGCGGCGCTATCGCATCGGCCCGATACAGCGCGACCCCGCCGATCCTTCAATGGCGGAGATCACGGCTGCGGCCGGTACCGCCCCGCTTCTGCCCATGGCACCGGTGCATCCCAGGGCGCGGCGCATGGCAGATGGCATCGAAATCGCTTGGATCAGGCGCACGCGCGTGGACGGCGATTCCTGGGACCTGGCCGAGGTGCCGCTCGGCGAAGAGACGGAACTCTACGAGATCGCGATTCGCGATGGCGATACTGAATTGCGGCGGGAGCGAATCGGCAAGCCTGCCTGGACCTATCCCGCCGACCTCGAACTGGCTGATTTCGGCCTGCCCCAGCCCGAGATCGAAATCGTGATTGCCCAGATCAGCGCCGTGGTGGGGCGCGGGTCCGAATGGCGTGGACGCCTGCCGGTGTGCTGACATAGTCTGATGTCTAGCAACATTCATGGCGCGTTCACGCGTGCGGGATTAGCCGAATGTCCATGATGCTCGTCGAATCCGCTCTAGCCTTGGCCCTGCTGGCGGCACCGCTGCCGATCGTGCAGATCGACAGCCAGGAGCCGATTTCCTGCCTGTCGCCGGACGAGACCCGCGATGCCGTCGCGGAAGGGCGTGTCATCCAGCCGGTGCAGGCCTCCCGCCATGCTCGCCACGCCGCACCGGGCGAGGTCGTCCGCATCCGGCTTTGCAGACAGGGCGAGGACTATGTTTATGTGGTGACGACGCTGAAGCGCGACGGACGCGTCGCCCGCGTGACGCTCGAAGGCCAGTCGGGCAAGGTTGCGACGATCCGCTGACCTTCATCCGCCTCCGCTCGATCCCAGAAGGAGCTGCCCGCCGTGAGACTGCTCGTCGTCGAGGACGACAAGGACCTTAACCGCCAGATCGTCACCGCGCTGGAGAATGCCGGCTACGCCGTCGATAAGGCATTCGACGGCGAGGAGGGACTCTATCTCGGTGAAACGGAGCCTTATGACGCGGTGATTCTCGATCTCGGCCTGCCGAAGGTCGATGGCGTCTCCGTGCTGCAGGGCTGGCGCCGCGCCGGCAAGACCATGCCGGTGCTGATCCTCACCGCGCGCGACCGCTGGAGCGACAAGGTCGGCGGCTTCGACGCCGGTGCCGACGACTATGTCACCAAGCCCTTCCATGTCGAGGAACTGCTGGCGCGGGTGCGGGCGCTGCTGCGCCGGGCTGCCGGCCATGCCACCTCAGAGCTCGTCTGCGGCCCCGTCAGGCTCGATACGCGTGCGAGCCGCGTCGTGGTGGACGGCAACCCCGTGAAGCTGACCTCGCACGAATACCGGCTGCTGGCCTATCTGATGCACCATCAGGGCCGCGTCGTCTCGCGCACCGAGCTGGTCGAGCATCTCTACGACCAGGATTTCGACCGCGATTCCAACACGATCGAGGTTTTCGTCGGCCGCCTGCGCAAGAAGCTCGGCGTCGAGGTCATCGAGACCGTCCGGGGTCTGGGCTATATCGCAGCCGCGCCGGAGAAGGTCTGATCGCCGACGATGCCGTTCAGGTCGCATCGCTATTCGCTGGGCGCGCGGCTCTTCATCTCGGCGGCGATCTGCTGCGCGTTGGTGCTGATGCTGGCCGGCACCGGCCTGACGACCTTCTATCGGCGCTCGGCCGAGCGCGGCTTCGACGAGCGCCTGAGCGTCTACATCAAGGAGCTGATCGCCGATCTGGCGGCTCCGCCCGAGACAGAGCGACAGGCCCTCGGCGACCTCGGCGAGCCGCGCTTCGACCTGCCGCTGTCGGGCTGGTACTGGCAGATCATCCGGCTCGACGGCGAACGCCCGACCATCCGCGCCTCGCGCTCGCTCGTCGGCGGCCAGTTGCCGAAGCTGCTGGACCAGGCGATCGCGCCGAATCCGCGCGGCCTGCGCGAAAGCTACATCTCCGGTCCGGACGATCGCTCTCTGCGCATCCTCGAGCGTGAGATCGATGTCGGCGAGGATGGCCGCTTCACGGTCGCGGTCGCAGCCCCATCCGACGAGATTGATGCGGACATCAGGGATTTCCGCCTGGCGCTGACGCTGACCTTCCTGCTGCTCGGCCTCGCGCTCGTCGCCTCCACCATCATCCAGGTCCGTTTCGGCCTGCGCCCGCTGGTGCGCCTCGGCTCCGCTGTCGGCATGGTCCGCACCGGCGAGACGCCGCGCATCGTCGGCCGCTATCCGCCCGACCTTGACCCGCTTGCAGGCGAGCTCAATCAGCTCATCGACGCCAATCACGAGATCCTCGACCGCGCCCGCACGCAGGTTGGCAATCTCGCTCACGCTCTCAAGACGCCGCTCAGTGTCATGCTGAACGAGGCGGAAGCCGCCGACGGCCACCTGTCCCAGACGGTGAAGACTCAAGCGGCGATCATGCGCGACCAGGTCCAGTACTATCTCGACCGCGCGCGGGCGGCGGCGCTGTCGGGAGCTCTCGGCGGCGTCACCGACATCGCCCCCTCTCTCGACGCCCTGATCCGCACCTTCACCAAGATCTCGCAGGGCAGGGGCATCGCCGCCAGCCACGCTGTGCCGGCCCGGGCCCGTTTCCGCGGCGAGAAGCAGGATTTCGAGGAAATGCTCGGAAACCTGCTCGACAACGCCTTCAAATGGGCGGGAGCGACCGTCGAAATCTCATTGGAAGAGTTGGAAGGCACGCCCGGCCGGATCGCCCTGCTGATCGACGATGACGGCCCCGGCCTGCCCGACGAGGCGATGGCCGACGTCCTCAAGCGCGGCCGGCGCCTCGACGAGACCACGCCCGGCTCCGGCCTCGGCCTGTCCATCGTCGTCGATCTCGCCAAGCTCTACGGCGGCGAGCTCTCGCTGCAACGCTCCCCGCTCGGAGGCTTGCGAGCGCGCCTCGAACTGCCTTCCGTCTGAGCCATGGCGACCCTGCGTGACCCTTTGTCGCCATCTTCGGACATGAAGCCGAGCCCGTCTTTGGCTATGAACGCCCCATGCTGATCTGGATCATCTTCGCGGTCATGACGGGCGCGGCGGTCTTCGCGCTGCTCTGGCCTCTTGGCCATGGCCGCGAGGCGGCCTTCGCTGATGCCGCCGACGCGGCGAGCCTGTACCGCGCCCAGCTTGGGGAGATCGATCGGGATCTCGCCCGCAAGCTGATCGCGCCGGCCGAGGCTGAGGCCGCGCGTGCGGAAGCCGCGCGGCGCCTGCTGCGCGCCTCGGGCAAGGATGCCGGGCCGGCGGGCGAAACCGAGTCCTCCCTGCGTCGCCGCCGCGCCAGCTCGGCGCTGGCCCTGTCCTGCGTGCCGCTGCTCGCGCTGCTGGTCTATGGCGCCTATGGCTCTCCGGGCAGCCCGGACCAGCCGCTGGCCGCCCGGCTGCAGGCCGACCCCGCCCGCCAGGATTTCGCCCTGGCGCTTGCGCGCATCGAAACCCATCTCGCGACGAATCCGTCGGATGCGAAGGGCTGGTCTGTCATTGCTCCCGTCTATATGCGGCAGGGCCGCTTCGACGACGCCGCCAACGCCTTCGCCGCAGTGATTCGCCATGGGGCGGCGAGCGCCGAGGCTCATGCCGGGCTCGGCGAAGCGCGCACGCTCGCAGCCGGTGGCGTCGTCACGGCCGAGGCCCGCCAGAGCATGACCGAGGCGCTCCGCCTCGATCCGAAGAATGCGCGGGCCCGCTTCTTCCTGGCCATCGGCAAGGAGCAGGACGGCGATATGGACGGTGCCGTCACGGATCTGCGTGCCCTGCTCGGTGATGGCGCGGCCGATGCCCCCTGGGCGCAGGCCGTTCGCCAGCGCCTCGAGCGGCTGGGCGCCGAATCCGCCGGCAGCGCCATCGCGGCCTTGCCTGCGGCCGACCGACAGGCGGCGATCCGCGCCATGGTCGACGGACTGGCCGAGCGCCTCAAGGCCGGCGGCGGCAATCTGGCGGAGTGGACGCGCCTGATCCGTTCGCAGGCCGTGCTCGACGACAAGGCGGCTGCCCGGGGTGCGCTGACGACGGCGCGCGAGCGCCTGGCGCAGGATGCTCCCGCGCTGGCACAGCTCGATGCGCTGGAAAGCGAACTCTCGCTGAAGGAGACCGCGCCATGACGGTTGCCGAGCAAACACGCCCCGTCGCCATCCGGCGACGCTCGACGCGCAAGCAGCGGCGGCTCGTGATGATCGGCGCTGCCGGCGCCCTGCTTTGCGTCGCGGCTGGATTGGTGCTCTTCGCCCTGCGCGACACGATTGTCTTCTTCTACGGCCCGACGGAGATCGTCGAAAAGGGGATCGCCCCGGGCACGCGCATGCGCGTCGGCGGGCTGGTCGAGGAAGGCTCGTTGGTGCGCGGGCCGGGCCAGCGGATCGTCTTCTCGGTCACCGACAGCCGCACTGCGATCAAGGTCAGCTATGATGGGCTGCTGCCCGATCTCTTTCGCGAGGGGCAGGGCGTCGTGACCGAAGGCGTGTTCCAGGGCGCGGGCCAGTTCCAGGCCGATTCCGTCCTCGCCAAACATGACGAGACCTATATGCCACGCGAGGTCGCCGACGCATTGAAGAAGCAGGGGCACTGGCAGCCCGACAGCACCGGCGCGACCGCGCCGAAGCCGACTCAGTGAGGCCCGCATGATCGTCGAGATCGGTCATTTCGCGCTCGCCCTCGCCCTCGGCGTCGCCGTCGTCCAGGCGCTGGTCCCGCTCTGGGGCGTGGCGCGCCACGACAAGGTGCTGGCCGGTGTCGGCCCGGCGGCGGCAGTAACCTGCTTCCTGCTGGTGGCGCTGTCCTTCGCGGCGCTGGTCTTCTCTTATGTTCGCTCCGATTTCTCGGTCGAGAACGTCGTCGCCAACTCCCATTCGACGCAGCCGCTGATCTACAAATTCACCTCCGTCTGGGGCAATCACGAAGGCTCCATGCTGCTTTGGGTGCTGATCCTGACGCTGTTCGGCGCCCTGGTCGCATTGTCGCGGCGCTCGCTGCCGGTCCGGCTTCGCGCCGGTACGCTGGCCGCCCAGGGGTTGGTCACCGTCGCCTTCCTGGCCTTCACCTTGCTGACCTCGAACCCGTTCCGGCGGATGGTGCCGGCTCCGGCCGACGGGCAGGACCTCAACCCGATCCTGCAGGACCTCGGTCTCGCGATCCATCCGCCGCTGCTCTACGTCGGCTATGTCGGCTTCTCGATCACCTATGCCTTTGCCGTCGCGGCGCTGATCGACGGGCGGATCGATGCTGTCTGGGCCCGAGCCGTCAGGCCTTGGACGCTGCTCGCCTGGGTCTTTCTGACGCTCGGCATCGCGATGGGCTCCTACTGGGCCTATTACGAGCTCGGCTGGGGCGGCTGGTGGTTCTGGGACCCGGTCGAGAACGCCTCGCTGATGCCCTGGCTCGCCGGCACGGCGCTGATCCACTCCACCGTGGTGATGGAGAAGCGCGACGCGCTCAAGGTCTGGACGATCCTGCTCGCGATCCTGACCTTCTCGCTCTCGCTGCTCGGCACCTTCATCGTCCGCTCCGGCGTGCTGACCTCGGTGCACTCCTTCGCCACCGACCCTCAGCGCGGGCTCTTCATCCTCGGAATCCTCATCATCTTCGTCGGCGGGTCGCTCGCCCTCTTCGCCTGGCGCGCGCCGCTCCTGCGGCAGGGCGGCCTCTTCGCCCCTGTGTCGCGGGAAGGCGCGCTCGTCGTCAACAACGTCTTCATCGCCACAGCCTGTGCCACCGTCTTCGTCGGCACGCTCTACCCGCTACTGCTGGAGATGGTGACCGGCGACAAGATCTCGGTCGGCCCGCCCTTCTTCAACGCGACCTTCGTGCCGCTCTTCGTGCCGCTGCTGCTGATCCTGCCTCTGGGCCAGTCGCTGGCGTGGAAGCGCGGCGACCTGCTCGGCGCTGCGCAGCGCAACGCCGCGGCCTTCGGCATCGGCATCGTCGTCGCGCTGGGCACCATCGCCCTGACGCGAGGCGGCCCCGTGGTCGCGCCCCTCGGCATCGGGCTCGGCGTCTTCCTCGTGGCGGCCGCGTTCTTCGATCTGGGCGAGCGCATCTTCAGGCGCGCGAGCGGCTGGCCGGCGATGTTCTCGCGGGCGAAGGGCCTGCCGCGCTCGGCCTGGGGCGCGGCTTTCGCCCATGCCGGCGTCGGCCTCAGCGTCATCGGTATCGCCGCTCAGGCCTGGAGCACGGAGGCGATTGGCGTCCTGAAGCCGGGCGAGCGCATCACCAGCGGCCGCTACACGGTGGTGCTGGAATCGATGCTGCCGCGCAGCGGGCCGAATTTCAGGGCCGAGGTGGCGCGCTTCCAGCTCTTCGCCGACAACCGCGAACTCGGGGTCATGGAGGCGGCCAAGCGGGTGTACACCGCCCGCGCGATGCCGACGACGGAAGCCGGCATTCGCTCCCACGGGCTGAGCCAGGCCTATGTCAGCCTCGGCGAGCCGGAGGGCAATGGCTCGATCGCCGTGCGGCTCTACGACAAGCCGCTGATCCTGCTGATCTGGATCGGCTCGATCGTGATGTCCTTCGGCGGCGCGCTCGCGCTGACCGACCGGCGCTTCCGGCTGGCCGCACCGAAACGCGCCGCGCCGGCTGGCGCCGCCGCGCTGCCGGCGGAGTGATCGCGATGGCTGCGCGCGCCACCTCCCGCATCCTGCTGGCGCTGATGCTCGGCCTAGCCGCCGCTGGCCCGGCCGCCGCCGTGCAGCCCGGCGAAATCCTACCCGACGCGGCGATGGAGCGCCGCGCCCGCGCGATCTCCGCCGAGCTGCGCTGCCTGGTCTGCCAGAACCAGTCGATCGACGATTCCGATGCGCCGCTCGCCAAGGATCTGCGTGTGCTGGTGCGCGAGCGCCTCGTGGCCGGCGACAGCGACGTTGCAGTGCGCGATTTCGTCGTGGCGCGCTATGGCGATTTCGTGTTGCTGCGGCCGCCCTTCGACACCCGCACCGTGCTGCTCTGGGCCTCGCCCTTCCTGATCCTGCTCACGGCATTGGCTTTCATGTGGCGCCGGGGCAGGGCGATGGCGGCGCCGGCGAGCGCCGCGCCGCTCACCGAGGACGAGCGCCGGCGGGTTGAGCGGCTGCTGGACGACGGCACGCCCTGAGCCGACCTTCAAGGCGCGCGGTCCCTTGTGCTCCGGCCCCTTGGTCATCTTACGAAAACGTCATCTTCGGGCGAAATCCGGGTAAGGCGCGCGGCGTCATGGTCCTCGTCACGAGCAGGGAAGGCCCTGCCGAAGATTTCGAGGTTTCCACGATGAACACCACCAAGACGAATTCGAGGTCGATCCTGAAGCGCGGCGCGCTGCTCGCCGGCGCCGCGACCCTCGGCATCGGCCTTGCGGCCGGCCTCGCCGATGGCGCGCTGAAGTTCGACCACCCCGCTTTCGCCCAGCCGATCCAGCTCTCGGGCGTCCAGCCGCAGCTACCCTCCTTCGCCGACATGGTCGACAAGGTGAAGCCCGCCGTCGTCTCCGTCCGCGTCAAGCAGAAGGTCGCCGGCGAGCTCGATGACGACCAGGGCAGCCTGGACGATCTCCCGCCCGGCCTGCGCCGCTTCTTCGAGAACCAGCAGGGCCAGCAGCGCGGCATGCGCCCCGACCGGCCGCGCCCGCCGCAGGCAATGTCGCAGGGCTCTGGCTTCTTCGTCAGCCAGGACGGCTATGTGGTGACGAACAACCACGTCGTCGACAAGGCGTCCGAGGTGCAGCTCGTTACCGATGACGGCAAGACGCTGAACGCCAAGGTCGTCGGTACCGATCCGCGCACCGATCTCGCCCTGCTGAAGGTCACCGAAAGCGGCAACTATCCCTTCGTCCAGCTTGCCGGTGGCAAGCCCCGGATCGGCGAGTGGGTGCTGGCGGTCGGCAACCCCTTCGGTCTCGGCGGCACGGTCACGGCCGGCATCGTCTCGGCCCTTGGTCGCGATATCGGCTCCGGTCCCTATGATGACTTCCTGCAGATCGACGCTGCGGTGAACCGCGGCAACTCGGGTGGTCCGACCTTCAACCAGAAGGGTGAGGTCGTCGGCGTCAACACCGCGATCTTCTCGCCCTCGGGCGGCAATGTCGGCATCGCCTTCGCCGTTCCCGCCTCGACGGTCGAGCATGTCGTCGACCAACTCAAGAAGGACGGCAGGGTCTCGCGCGGCTTCATCGGTGTGCAGATCCAGCCGGTGACCGGCGAGGTCGCCGCCGCGATCGGCCTGAAGGATGCTCACGGCGCGCTGGTTGCCGCAGCAGAGCGGGACGGTCCGGCCGCCAAGGCGGGCATCAAGCGCGGTGACACCATCCTCGCTGTGAACGGCGAGCAGGTGAAGGATGCGCGCGACCTCTCGCGCAAGATCGCCGGTTTCGCGCCGGGCACCAAGACCAAGCTCACGGTCTGGCGCGACGGTCAGGAGCGCGAGCTCAGCTTCGAGGTCGGCCGCCAGCCGGCGGCCTGACGGGGGAGGCTCGCCACTCCTGGCAGTCAGTCGCCCCCCGCTGGGAGACGAGCCTTCACCGCGGCAGGCCGGATGCGTATCTTCCGGCCTGCCGTTTTTGCGTTTCCTGGGCTAGGGTCCAACCATGCGACTGCTGATCGTCGAAGATGATGCCGAGGCTGCGGCCTATCTGACCAAGGCCTTCCGTGAGGCGGGCCATGTGGCCGACCATGCCGCCGACGGCCTCCAGGGCTATGCCATGGCCGAAGGTGGCGGCTACGACGTGCTCGTCGTTGACCGCATGCTGCCGCGGCTCGACGGCCTGTCCCTGATCCGCTCGCTGCGCGAGCAGAAGGACGCGACGCCGGCCCTGATCCTTTCGGCGCTGGCGCAGGTGGACGACCGCGTGAAGGGTTTACGCGCCGGCGGCGACGACTACCTGCCCAAGCCCTATGCCTTTTCCGAGCTCCTAGCCCGGGTCGAGGTCCTGGCGCGCCGTCGCGGCGCCCCGGCCTCCGAGCCCACGGTTTATCGCGTCGGCGATCTCGATCTCGACCGGCTGGCCCATCGCGTCAGCCGCGCGGGCACGGAAATCCTGCTCCAGCCGCGCGAATTCCGCCTGCTCGAATATCTGATGAAGCACGCCGGCCAGGTCGTGACCCGGACCATGCTGCTCGAGAATGTCTGGGATTATCACTTCGACCCCCAGACCAACGTCATCGACGTGCATGTCAGCCGCCTGCGCGCCAAGGTCGACAAGGGCTTCGAGCAGCCGATGATCCATACCATCCGCGGCGCGGGATACATGGTCCGTGACACGGCCCGCTGACGCATCCGCAGGCCCAGCCGCGCCGCGCCAGGCTCAGCGCCTGCTGCCGAACCTCTTCCGCACGACCGCCTTCAAGCTGACGGCGGTCTATCTCGTCGTCTTCGCGGTCTTTGCCGGGGTGCTGCTGGGCTACGTCGCCTGGAACGCCAAGCGCCTGCTCGACGACCAGATTCGCTCGACCATCGATGCCGAGATCCAGGGACTGGCCGAGCAGCAGCGGCTCGGCGGCATGCGGCGGCTGGTCAACGTCATCGAGCGCCGTTCCCGGGCGCCGGGCGCCTCGCTCTATCTGGTCACGACGCCCGTGGGCGAGCGCGTCGCCGGCAATGTCGAGGCCCTGCCGCCGGGCACGCTCGACCGTCCGGGCGAGTCCGAGATCGAGTATGCCCGCAGCAGCGAGGCGGTGGATCGGCCGAACCGGGCCATCGTGCGCGTCTTCGTCCTGCCCGGCGGCTTCCGACTCCTTGTCGGTCGCGACGTCGAGGAGCGCGATCGGCTCGGCATCGTGATCCGGCGGGCGGCGGGCTGGTCGCTGCTGCTCGTCTTCGTCCTCGGCTGCTTTGCGAGCTGGTTCGTGGCGCGGCGCGTGCTGAAGCGCATCGACGGCATGACCGACACGACGCAGACGATCATGGCGGGGGATCTCAAGGGCCGGCTCGCAATCGCCGGCACCGGGGACGAACTCGACCGGCTGGCGCTCAACCTCAACGCGATGCTCGACCGCATCGGCGAGCTGATGGCCGGCATGCAGCAGGTCTCGGATAACATCGCCCATGACCTCAAGACGCCGCTGACGCGCCTGCGCAACCGCGCCGAGGAGGCGCTGCGGACCGCGACCTCTCCCGACCAACTGCGCGCCGCGCTCGATGGCTCGATCGACGAGGCCGACAACCTGATCCGGATCTTCAACGCATTGCTGATGATCGCCCGGCTCGAAACCGGCCGCGTCCAGGACAGCATGGACCGGCTCGACCTTTCCGAGATCGTCTCCGGCATGGCGGAGCTCTACGAGCCGCTGGCCGAGGAGGCCGGGCTCTCGCTGGTTACCGCGGTGGCGCCCGGCCTTCGCGTCGAGGGAAACCGCGAGCTGATCGGGCAGGCTCTGGCGAACCTGATCGACAACGCCCTGAAATACGGACAGCCGGCAGCCGGGGGACAGGGCGAAGTCCGGGTTTCGGCGAACGCCCGCGACGGCGAGATCGAGCTCTCGGTCGCCGACAACGGCCCCGGCATCCCGGAACAGGATCGCGGCCGCGTCCTCGACCGCTTCGTCCGGCTCGACGCCAGTCGCAGCAAGCCGGGCTTCGGCCTCGGGCTCTCGCTTGCCGCAGGCGTGGTGCGGCTTCATGGCGGCCAGATGCGGCTCGAGGACAATGCGCCCGGCCTTAGGGTCGTCATCACCCTGCCTGCGTCGGAGCAAAGGGCCGAGCAAGCCGGCCCCGTCGATGCCAAGCCTGTGGACACGCTGGGCTCGCGGCCGCTTCCTGCCTCGACTTGACGCGCAAACCCTGCTGGCCTCCCGTGCCTTCTGAAGGGGGATGGATATGGCTGCGCGACTTTGTGACAGGCTGGAAGCGGCACCGGTCCTGCCGGCGCGCGCGCGGGCCGAGACGCTGCTCGCGCGTGACCTGATCGAGCGACTGCATGACGATGAGGCCGCCGACGCGCTGCGCGCCCATTTTGTGGAAAAGCCACGCTCGGCCGCGCTTGTTGCCGGCATCCTTGCCCATTCGCCCTTCCTGGCGCAGGTCATGCGGCAGGATCCGGCCGGGCTGCTCACCAGCCTGACGAGCGAGCCGGAGGCGCATCGCGATGCCCTGCTCGCGGGGATAGCCGAGCAGGGCACCGCCACGACCGAGACGGCCGAGCTGATGCGGCTGCTGCGACGCTTCCGCCGGGCGATGGCGCTGTTGATCGCGCTCGCCGACATCGGTGGCGTCTGGGACGTCGAGACGGTGACGGCGGCGCTGACGGACACGGCCGACATGGCCGTGCGACTGGCGACCGAGCACGCCCTGCGCCAGGCCGCCGATCTCGGCAGGATCCAACTGGCCGACGCGGCCGATCCGGGCGAGGGCTCCGGCCTCGTCGTGCTCGCGCTGGGCAAGCATGGCGCCGGCGAACTGAACTACTCCTCGGACATCGACATCGTCGTCTTCTTCGATCCGGAAACGGCAGAGGCGGCAGGCGTCGCCGAACCGACCAGCTTCTTCGTCAAGCTGACGCAGCTGGTCGCGCGCATCATCCAGGAGCGCACGCCGGACGGCTACGTCTTCCGCGTCGATCTGCGCCTGCGGCCGGACCCGGCCTCGACCCATGTCGCCGTCTCGTTGCCCTCGGCCTATGCCTATTATGAGACCGTCGGCCAGAACTGGGAACGGGCGGCGATGATCAAGGCCCGGCCGGTCGCGGGCGATTTCACGCTCGGCCGCCGTTTCATCGCCGATCTCGCCCCCTTCATTTGGCGCAAATATTTCGACTTCGCGACCATCGCTGACATCCATGCGATGAAGCGCCAGATCCAGACCGTGAAGGGCCATGAGGCCGTTGCTGTCGCCGGACATAATGTGAAGCTCGGCCGCGGTGGCATCCGCGAGATCGAGTTCTTCGTCCAGACGCAGCAACTCGTCTTCGGCGGGCGCCGCCCGAGCCTGCGCGGCCCGCGGACGCTCGAGATGCTGGGCGAACTGACGAATGAGGGCTGGATCACGCCGCAGGCACGGGACGAGCTGGCGGAATCCTATCGCTGGCTGCGCACCGTCGAGCACCGCCTGCAGATGCGCGACGATGAGCAGACCCAGACCCTGCCCAAGGCAGCGGCCGAGCTCGAGGCCTTCGCCCGCTTTTGCGGCTATCCGTCGAGCGCCGCCTTCGGCAAGGCGCTGACGGCGCATGCCAGACGCGTCGAGGGCCATTACGCGCTGCTCTTCGAGGAGGGGCCGAGCCTGGCCAGCGAGGCGGGATCGTTGAGCTTCACCGGCTCCGAGCCCGACCCGGCGACGCTGGAAACCCTGCAGAAGCTCGGCTTCCGAAGCGCTTTAACTGCCGCCGAGACGGTCCGCGGCTGGCATTTCGGCCGACGAGCCGCCGTCACCAGCGCGCGGGCCCGCGAGGTGCTGACCGAGCTGACGCCCGCGCTCCTCGTCGCGCTCGGCCGCACGGCCGATCCGGACGGCGCGCTCGCCCATCTCGACAACGCCTTCGTGCGGATGCCAGCTGCGGTCGAGCTTCTCACGCTGCTACGCTCACAGGACTCCCTGCTGACGCTCTTCGCCGAAATCCTCGGCAGCGCCCCGCGCCTCGCCAAGGTCGCGGCTCTCCACCCTCATGTCCTCGACGGCGTCATCGACCCGGCCTTCGGCAAGGCTTCGCTTGATTGCGACGCGCTGGAGCGCCGCATCCGCAGCTTCGTCGGCTCGCCACCGCCGAGCGTCGAGGACGGGCTCGACCGCCTGCGCGATGCAGCGCGGCAGGAGAATTTCCTGGTCGGCGCGCGATTGCTGTCGGGCGTCTATCCGGCGCAGGCGGCAGCGCAGGCCTATTGCACAGTCGCGGAAGCCTGCTTGCGCGTCGCCTTCGCCGACACACGCGAGGCCTTCGTCGCCGAACATGGCGCGATCGAGGGCGCTCAGAGCGTCGTGCTAGGCCTCGGACGGCTCGGGGCGGGTGAGCTGACCCCATCCTCCGACCTCGACCTGATGCTGATCTATGATCGGCCGGACGATGCCGGACCCAGCGACGGCCGCCGCAGCCTCGATCCGGTGACCTGGCATGTGCGCTTCACCCAGCGCCTTGTCGCGTCGCTGACCGTGCCGACGCGGCGCGGCACGCTCTATCAGGTCGACATGCGGCTTCGCCCCTCCGGCAACAAGAGCCCGGCCGCGACCCAGTTCGCCGGCTTCGAGGCCTATCATGCCGGCGAGGCCGAGATCTGGGAGGAGATGGCGTTGACCCGCGCCCGCGTCGTCGCGGGCGATGCCGAGCTGGCCCGGCGCGCCGAGACCTCGATCCGAACCATCCTGACCCGCCGCCGCGACCCGGCGAAGGTCGCGGCGGCCGTCGCCCAGATGCGCGCGCTGATCGCCAAGGAGAAGGGCGAGAAGAATCCCTGGGACCTTAAGCTCGCGCTCGGCGGCCTGACCGATCTTGATTTCCTCGCCCAGTTCTTCGTGCTCGCCTATGCGGCGGACCATCCCGGACTGCTGGCGCGTGATACGGCCTCCGTCTTCGCCGCGGCGCGGGCGGCTGGCGTGCTCGCGCCGGCGGATGCGGCGGCGCTGGGGGAGGCGGGGCGGCTGATCGGCGACGTTCAGCTCTGGCAGCGCTTCACCGTGGACGAGGCCTTCGACCCCGCCGCGGTGCCGGCCCGCGTGATGAACCGGATCGCGACCGCCGTCGGGCGACCCGACACCAAGGTCCTGAGGGCGGAGCTCGACGAGGTCCGGGCCGGCGTGCGAGCGATCTTCACGCGGATTCTGGGAGCTGCTCGCGGCAGGTAGGGTACGCCGGCTGCTGCGGAACCTCGCCGTCTTTCCGGGGCTTCGCGAAGCGAGGAGCCCGGAACCCAGGACCGATGCCGCCGCATCGTTCCGGGCTCAGGCCTGCGGCCTGCCCCGGAATCACGGAGCGTTTACGATCAAGCCGCCCGCGCGGTGACCCGCCCGCCGCCGGCGAGCGGCAGGTGGACCATGACAATGGTGCCGGCGCCGATGGCCGAGCGCAGCCTGAGCGAGCCGCCATGCAGCTCGGTCAGCGAGCGGGCGATGGCGAGGCCCAGCCCCGAACCACCGAAGCTGCGGATGAGGTCGCCCTCGACCTGCTCGAAGGGCCGGCCGATGCGGCCGAGCTTCTCCTTCGGGATGCCGATGCCGGTGTCCTCGATGAAGATGTTGAGCGCATCGGGAACCTGGCGGACGCGGATCGCGACCTGGCCTTCCTCGGGGGTGAACTTGACCGCGTTGTCGATGAGATTGCCGAGGATCTGGTAGAGGGCGTGCGGGTCGGCCTCGAGATGCGCGTCGCGCGCGCCTTCGACGCTGACCTGCAGGCGCTTGCGGTCGATCTCTTCCTGCGACTTGCGCACCGCTTCGTCGATGACGAGCCCGAGTGCGACGTTGGAGGTCTCGAGGCTGATCTTGCCGGATTCCAGCTTCGACATGTTGAGGATGTCGTCGATGATGCCGAGCAGGTAGTCGCCGCTCGTGCGGATATCGCGGACATAGTCGGTGTACTTCTCACCGAGCGGGCCAAACAGGCCATTCTCCATGATCTCGGAGAAGCCGATGATGGCGTTCAGCGGCGTGCGCAGCTCATGGCTCATATTGGCGAGGAATTCCGACTTGGCCCGGTTGGCGCTTTCCGCGGTCGCCTTCTGTTCGAGATAGCGCTCCGCCAGATCGGCGAGCTGCTGGGCCTGGGCCTCGAGTTTCTGGCGCGAGGCCTTGAGGTCGGTGACATGGGTCAGAAGCTGGTGCTCGGACTGCGTCAGCCGTTCTTCCTGCTGCTTCAGCTTGGAGATGTCGGTACCGACCGAGACCGAGCCGCCATCCTTGGTGCGGCGGCCGTTGATCTGCAGCCAGCGGCCGTCCGAGAGGCGGGCTTCGTAGGAGGAGGAGCCGTCGGGGCTGTGCGAGGCACGCATCGGCTCGCGGTCGATCTCCGGCTGAGCGCTCATCCGCATGATCTCGTCATGGCCGGCTCCGCCGAGGGCGAGTTCTGCGGGGATCTGGTGAAGCTGCTGGTACTTGGCGTTGCAGAGCACGAGGCGGTTGTTCGCGTCCCAGAGCACGAAGGCTTCCGAGATCGCCTCGACTGCGTCGCGCAGCCGGGCATCGGCGGTCGCTGTGCGCTCGGCCATGCGGCGCTGCTCGGAGATGTCGACGACGATGCCGACGAGGTGCTGCGCATGGGTGCGGCGATCGATGACGAGCTCGGCGCGAGCCTTGAGCCAAATCCAGTTGCCGGCGCTGTCGCGGACGCGGAACTCCCGGTCGAGATGGCTGGCTTCACCGCGGCTGATCGCGTCGGCCAGCGCGTAGAGGTCGACGTCGTCGCGGTGGATGAAGCCGCTGACTTCGCCGAATGACATGTACTGGCCCGTGCGGTCGTAGCCGAGCATGGCGTACATCGAGTCGGACCAGTAGATCCGGCCGCGTGCGAGATCCCAGTCCCACAGTCCGCAATGGCCGCGGTTGAGCGCGGTGTCGATGCGCTCGCGGACGCAGTCGCAATCCTCGTCGGCGGCGCGGGCGCGTTTCGACTGCAGGATGAAGCCGAGGGTGATCGCGGCGAGCACGACGCAGGCCGTGACGAAGAGCAGGGCGAGGCCGCTGCGGCGCTGCTGCCAGGTCGAGAGCGCACGCGAGACCGGTTGCATCACCGCGACCTGGCCGAGGGGGGCGGCGAGGTTGCGGACGCTGGCGAAAACCTCGGTGCCGCCCGGCAGTGTGATGCGCATCACGCCGGCGCGGTCACCGAAGGCGGTTAGCGGCTGCGTCTGGCCCAGGAAGTCGACGAGGGTCCGCTTGGTCTGGCCGATGACGGGTTCGCTGGCGATGACATGCCCGTCCTCGCCGCTGACATGCACGACGCGGCCGTGCGCGGCAAGGTGGCGCGAAGCCAGTGCGGCCAGGACGGCAGCCGGCGCCAACCCCGAGCGAGCGCCGTTGTCGAGTTCCCGCGCCAGCAGGGCCGAGACGAGGTCCATGTCTCCTGCGGCGTCCTGCAGCGCATCGTTGCGCATCGCCGCAGTCTGGATCGCAGCGCCAGCCGCGAGAATGACGATGAAGAGGGCGACGAGCCCGGGAATGACGATGCGGAAGGTGGGTTCGAGGCTCTCGAACCGCTGATAGAGCGGGTGCGTCAGCGATCTGGCAACGCCCAGAATCGAATCTGCGCGCGCAGTTGCGCAGCCCGCGTTGGCACGCGTCATGCCCGTCCCCCTTCGGAAATCGTACCGTGAGTAGATCGGGAGACGTGCCGCATCCCCGCGAATCAGTTTCAGTTGAATCCTCGCGGGTCTCTTTGTCTAGCCTTGAGTTGAATTCGGACGTACGAATTCGCGTCCTGGTTGTGTCGCTTTGTCGAATGAATCCTGTGCGCGTAATGAAACGTTAATCTTTTCGACAGGTGGCCGTTAACCTTGTCGGGCGAGGGCTCGCTCGGCGATGTCGGCGACGTCCCGCGAGAGGTTCGGGGTCTGCGCCACCATGGCCAGCCTGGCCTCCGCCAGAGCCTTCCGGCCGGGCTCCAGCATGCGCCAGCTCTTGAAGGAACCGAGCAGCCGCGAGGCGACCTGCGGGTTGGTCCGGTCGAGCGCGACCACAATTTCGGCCACGAACGCATAGCCCTCGCCATCGGGGCGGTTGAACTGCGTCAGGTTGGCCGCGAAGCCGCCGATCAGGGCCCGGATGCGATTGGGGTTGGAAAGCGAAAAGGCGGGATGCTGCATCAGGCGCCGGACGCGCTCCAGCGTTCCGGGCTCGGCGATCAGCGCCTGTGCCATCAACCATTTGTCCAGCACCAGCGGCTCGGTGGCATAGGTCCTGGCGAAGCGGGCGATCAGCTCCTCGCGCGCATCGCCCGGCACCAGCGTCATCGCCGCCAGCGCCGCGAGCCGGTCGGTCAGGTTGTCGCCGGCGGCGAACTGGGCCTGGGCGAGCCGGGCTCCTTCCTCGGGCGAGCCGAGGGCGATCAGCCCGAGCGCTTCGTTGCGCAGCGCACGCCGGCCGGCGGAGGTGGCGTCGGGCCGATAGGCCGTCTGCGCGTTCAAGGCTTCGTGCAGGGCGAGCAGGTCCGGGCCAAGGCTGCTGCCGATCTCGGCCGAGAGGGCGCGATGGGCGGCATGGATGGCGGTGGGATCGACATCGCGGCCGATCTCGCGGGCGATGTCGGCCTGTCCCGGCAGGCGCAGCACCTGTGCTGCGAAGGCGGGATCGGCGGGAGCCTGGTCGCGCAGGAAGCCCCGCAGGGCGTGCGACAGCTCGCCAGCGGTGGCGAGCAGCGCATTGCACCCGGCCGCGAAGCGCCCGGCGCCAACCAGCGCCCGCGTCGCGACCGTCTGAAGCGCCTGCCAGCGGTTGAACGAGTCGCTGTCGGCCGAGAACAGCCGCAGCAGTTCCGCATCGGCGAGGTCGAGCTCGAGCTTCACCGGAGCCGAGAAGCCGCGCAGAAGCGACGGGATCGGCGGCTCGGCCACGTCGCTAAAGGTGATCGACAGCGAGGGCTGGTCCAGCACGACCAGGCCGTCGCTGGCATAGGCCGTGGAGCTCGTCTTCAGCGGCAGGTCGCCGGCCTGGCCGACGAGGCCGAGCGCGACCGGCAGTACGAAGGGCTGCTTGTCCCGCTGCCCGGGCGTGGGTGCGGTGCTCTGCGCGAGGTCGAGCGTGTAGCTGCGTGCATCGGCGTCGTAGCGGCCGGAAGCGATGATCGTCGGTGTCCCGGCCTGGTCGTACCAGCGCGCGAATTGCGACAGGTCCATGCCGGAGGTTTCGGCGAAGCAGGCGAGGAAATCCTCGATCGTCGCTGCCGTCCCGTCGCAGCGCGCGAAAAACAGGTCCATTCCGGCTCGGAAGGTGTCCTCGCCGATCAGAATCTTGAGCATGCGGATCACCTCCGCGCCCTTCTCATAGACGGTCGGCGTGTAGAAGTTGTTGATTTCCTTGTAGGCGCGCGGCCGCACCGGGTGGGCGAGGGGGCCTGCATCCTCCGAGAACTGGGTCGCGCGCAGGGTGCGGACATCGGAGATGCGCTTCACCGGCCGCGAGCGTTCGTCCGACGAGAATTCCTGGTCGCGGAAGACGGTCAGGCCTTCCTTAAGGCAGAGCTGGAACCAGTCGCGGCAGGTGATGCGGTTGCCGGTCCAGTTGTGGAAGTACTCATGCGCGATGATCGCCTCGATCGAGGCATAGTCGCCGTCGGTTGCGGCCTGCGGGTCGGCGAGCACGTATTTGTCGTTGAAGATGTTGAGGCCCTTATTCTCCATGGCCCCCATGTTGAAGTCGGAGACGGCGACGACGTTGAACACGTCGAGATCGTAGTTGCGGCCATAGACACGCTCGTCCCAGCGCATGCAGCGCACCAGGCAGTCCATCGCCCAGCCGGCGCGGTCGGCCTTGCCCGGCTCGACATAGACGGCGAGCTCGACGGTGCTCCCGTCGGCGGTCACGTAGTTTTGCCTGACATGGTCGAGCGCGCCGCCGACCAGGGCGAAGAGATAGGCCGGCTTGGGGTGCGGGTCGTGCCAGACGGCGAAGTGGCGGTCCTCGCCGGGGACCTCGCCTGCCGCGACGCGGTTGCCGTTCGAGAGCAGGACGGGAGCCTCGAGCTTCGCTGCCTCGAGCCGGACCGTATAGACCGACATCACGTCGGGCCGGTCGAGGAAATAGCTGATCCGACGGAAACCGTCCGCCTCGCACTGCGTGCAATAGACCCGCGACGAGCGGTAAAGGCCCATCAGCTTGGTGTTGGCTGAGGGGTCGACCTCGGTCTCGATCATCAGCGTGAAGCGCCGGCGCGGCGGCGCATGCAGCGTCAGCTTCTGGGAGGTCGCGCTATAGGCGCCGTCCTCGATCAGCAGCCCGTCTAGCCGCAGGGCGCTGAGCGACAGCTCGTCTCCGTCTAGCACCAGCGGCGCCCCCGGGCGCCCGGCGGGATTTGGCCGCAGGCCCAGCAGCGAGCGCACCCGCGTCTTCGTGGGATGCAGGCTGATGTCGAGATCGACCGTGTCGATCAGCCAATCGGACGGGCGGTAATCCTCGAGGCGGATCAGCGGGGTGTCTTCGGCGCGCATGGGAAACTCTGGAGGGCGACGTGTCTGGAAAAGGCAGCGAGCGCCTGGGGAATGGCGTATTGCGCAGGCTAAAGACTGTGCCTTGTCTGTAGCCCGCCTCGCAATGTGCCGAAAGGGGTAGGCCTCGGCTCTGGAGCCTGCACGTTCGCTACGGCCGTCGCCGCTGAAGAGGTGGTCCCGCGAGCCTTTCGCGTTGGGATTGATTTGGGCGGTCATTCCCGGATCGGCGCCGCCGCAGGCGGCTTATCCGGGATGGCCGCCCCGGGATTCAACTTCAGCGCATCCGGCTCTATCTAGCTCGGGGCGCCCATGACGGCCGGTTCCGCATGGCTGACGAGGCGGCAAACCTGGGGGCGCGCGATCCGCACCGCCCGCTCGATCTCGTCGACCGCCGCATGGACGGAAGCGACGTCGAGCGTGGCATCGACGCGGCAATGATAGTTCACCACCAGCCCCTTGGCCGTCTGGCGCACGCGCACGCTGTGGATGTCGTGGATAGGCCCGCCAAGCTTCATCGCCTCACCCGCAAGCGCTTTGCCGATGTCCTCGACCGTCTCCCAGGCAGCGTTGTGGCCAGAGGGCTGGCCGGTCTCCATCGGCTCGATATGGGTCTCGACCTCGGTCTCGCCACCGAATTCGGCCCGGATCGCATTCTCCAGTCGCGTCGCGATCTCGTGGGCATCGCCCAGCGGCAGGGTGGCATCGACCTCCATGTCGAGGCTGACCGAGAGCTTCTCGCCGATGCTGTGCACGGTGACGTGATGCACGGGGATCTTCAGCTTGAGCGCGATCAGCAGGACGCGCTCGAGCACGGTTTCGTCGTCGACCTGCACCGGATCGGCCGTGATCGTGATCTCGGCATCGGGCTCGACCTGTAGCAGCGCAGCGGAGAGTCCGGCCTTGATAGCGGCGACGCGATCGAGCGGCAGCGTGCGCGACACGCTGATGCCGATCTCGCCGTGGATGCGGCCGCCTGCCGGCCGAACCCGAAGCCAGTTGATGCCGACGACGCCGGGCGCGTTGCGAGCCGCCTCGCGCAGCTTCTCGCTGACGCCCTCGGGCGCAGTGTCCATCAGCGTGCTGAGGACGCGCCGCGCAAGGCGATAGGCCGAGAACGCCGTATAGGCGGCGATGGCGAAGGCGGCGGCGGTATCGGCACGCTCGAAGCCGTACCAGACGCCGAGCAACCCGACGAGCACCAGCGCCGAGCCGACGAAATCGGCGGAGAAATGCGTCGCTTCGGCGGCGAGCGCCTCGCTGCCGGTCTCCCGCGCGACCTTGGTCAGCGAGCGCCAGCGGATCGCGTCGACGGTCATCGAGAGCAGCATGATGCCGATGACGAGCGGGGTCACCGAGACCTGGGAGATGACGTCCTGCCAGAGCCGGTTGCCGGCTTCCCACAGGATCGCACCCGCCAGCGTGAACAGGATGGCGGTCTCGACCAGCGCGGCCAGCGCCTCGACCTTGCCGTGGCCGTAGTGGTGCTCGTCATCCGCCGGCTTGTCGGACACGCGCACGGCGAACCAGGTGAACAGCGTCGAGCCGATATCGATCAGCCCCTGGAGCGCATCCGCCAGCAGCGCCAGCGAGCCCGATAGGATCGCGCCGATGAACTTCGCGCCCGTCAGCAGCAGTGTCGCCATCACGGAGAGAATGGCGGCGCGCTGCTTGATCTGCGCGATCTGGGCCGGGGTCGCGCGGACGGGTGCGCCGTTCGGACCGTCTTGCGTTGAGGTCATGGCCTGTCCTGCACGCCTGCGTCTTGGTACTGTGTTCGGGAGCGGCGATGCTTTCGCCCGATTCACGGGCCGGATCAACCCGATCCTGGATCCGCTATCCCCATCAAAGGACGCCGGCCCGTCCGGGCCGGCCGGAGAGGAACCCGACGATGCGCTATCTCCACACCATGGTCCGTGTCACCGATCTCGACGCTTCGCTCGACTTCTATGTGAACAAGTTCGGCTTGATCGAGACCCGCCGCATCGAGAGCGAGAAGGGCCGCTTCACGCTGGTCTTCCTCGCTGCTCCCGACGAGGTCGAGACGGTCCGCGAGCAGGGCAGCCGCGGCCGCCCGACCCTGGAGCTCACCTATAACTGGGATCCGGAAACCTACACCGGCGGCCGCAATTTCGGCCATCTCGCCTATGAGGTCGACGATATCTACGCGACCTGCGACAAGCTGATGAAGGCCGGCGTCACCATCAACCGCCCGCCGCGCGACGGCAACATGGCCTTCATCCGCTCGCCCGACGACATCTCGATCGAGTTGCTCCAGAAAGGCGAGCCCAAGGCGCCGGCCGAGCCCTGGGCCAGCATGCAGAACACCGGAAGCTGGTGACGGCGCGCCGGCGATCGTTGAGTGGATCGCTTCTCCCTGATATCATGGGTTGATATCAGGGAGAGCTTCCATGGGTATTCTGGTGAGGGATCCGAATATCGATCGCATGGTTCGTGAACTCGCCGCGAACGACGGCATCAGCCTGCAGGCGGCGATCGGTTTGGCCGTGGAGCGCGAGTTGCGAAGACGCAAGGAGCGTTTCCGGCAGATCGAGGATGCCGTGAGAGTCGCGCGAGCGATGATGGGGAACAGGCCTGTGATCGACGATGGTTTGACTCACAAGGAATTCTTCGACCGTGAATACGGCGACGCCTGATGTTCCTGGATGCCTCGGTGGTCGTAGCGCTTCTTGCCGGCGAGGCCGAGGAGTTGGCTATCCATACCGCTATCGCGGAAGCCGAAATGGCCGTGACTTCGCCGATCGCGATGTTCGAGGCATCGACGCGCCTCTCACGCCTGCTTCGCGTGTCCTTCGTCGAAGCCTATGACGGTGTTCTCGCCTTCCACTCGGCGATGAATATTCGCGTCGTCGATGTCAGCGCCGAGATTGGGCGTGAGGCTCATGTCTGTGCAGCGCGCTACCATCATCTCAACGGTCACCCGGCGAAGCTCAACATGGGCGACTGTTTCGCCTATGCTGCCGCCAGGACGTTGAAGCTGCAACTCGCCTATAAGGGCAACGATTTCCTTCATACCGATATTGATGGCCTGCGCTTCGGGCCCGATCAGCCCGGAGCACTGGCATGACCGGCGTCTTCTGTCTCGGTATCGCGACGCTCGACCATGTCTACAGTGTCGAGACCATGCCGACGCGCGGCGAAAAATACCGCTCGCGCGATCTGGCCGTCGTCGGTGGCGGCTGCGCCGGCAGCGGCTCCGTGGCCATCGCCAGGCTGGGCGGCCGCTGCTGGCTCGCGACACGCCTCGGAGACGACGCGATCGGCGACCAGATCCTCGGCGATCTCACGCGGGAGGGCGTCGACACTGCCTTCGCGCGGCGTGTCGCCGGGCGTCGCTCGCCGGTCTCGGCCATCCTGGTCGATGCCGAGGGTGAGCGCATGGTGATCTCCTATTCCGATCCCGCCATGCCGGAGGAAGCCGACTGGCTGCCCGGGTCGCTGCCGGATGGAGCCCGCGCCGTGCTCACCGATACACGCTGGGGCAATGGCGCGCTCGCCGCGCTGCAACTGGCCCGCTCCGCCGGCATTGCCGGCGTGCTGGACGGCGACCGCAAGCCGCCCCATCCCGATCTGGTCGCGACGGCGAGCCATGTCGCCTTCAGCGCCCAGGCGCTGAAGGAGGTTTCGGGCGAGGCGAATCCGCGCGTCGGCCTCGCGAAGGTGGGGCGCGAGGTGCCGACCTGGCTCGCCGTGACGCTCGGGCCGGAGGGCGTGCTCTTCGTCGAGAACGGCGAAGTCGTGCAGAGTCCGGCCTTCCCCATCGAAGCTGTCGATACGCTGGGCGCCGGCGATGTCTGGCACGGCGCCTTCGCGCTCGCACTGGCGGAAGGGCAGGGCGAGCGTGATGCGATCCGCTTCGCTTCGGCCGTGGCGGCGATCAAATGCACCCGCTTCGGCGGCCGGGCGGGTTCGCCGCGCCGCGAGGAGGTCGAAGCCTTCCTTGTCGAGTGCGGCTGACTGCCTCGGCGGAGCGCTTCCTGCCTATAATTTAGGCGAAGGCGCCAGTCGAAGCCCTTGCCCGCAACGAGGGCGCGCGGAAGATTGCAACCTTCGCAAGCCTCTCCGCCCGTTGGGACATCCATGTTCGCGCCGCCCGCACCGGCAGCCAATGACCCGCTCGTGCCGGCCTATGTCCGTGCCGCCGGCGGCGTGCGGCTGCACTTCGGCCGTGCCGGCGGGCGGACGCATCGGCTGGATGTGGCGGAGAGCGGCGGCTACCGCGCCCGTTTCCCCACGACCTATGACGCGACCTGCGAGGCCGTGCTCATCAATACCGGTGGCGGCATGGCCGGCGGCGACGCCATGCGCGTCGAGGTCATGCTGGAGCCCGGCAGCGATGCGGTGGTGACGTCGCAGGCGGCAGAGAAGATCTATCGCAGCCAGGGCGCTGATACGCGCATCGAGACGTCGTTATCGGTCGCTGGCGGCGCAAGCCTGGCCTGGCTGCCGCAGGAAAGCATCCTGTTTTCCGGCGCGCGGCTGGCCCGCAGCCTCGACGTCGAACTCGCCGCCGATTCTCGCCTCGTCGTCTCGGAGGCCGTCTTCTTCGGCCGCAGCGCCATGGGCGAGGTGATGGCGCGCGGTGCGTTGCGCGACCGCTGGCGCATCCGCCGCGAAGGAAGGCTGGTCTTCGCCGAGGATCTGCGGCTCGACGGCGCCATTTCGGAAGCGCTGGCGCGCCCTGCCATTGCCTTCGGCGCACTCGCGGCGGCCACTCTGCTCGCGGCCGGCCCCGCCCTCCAGGATGACCTCGACCGTGCCCGCGCTCTCGGCGCCGAGGAGGCTGCGAGCCCGGTCGAAATCGGTGCGGGCATCGTCGGCGATCTCCTGGTGGTCCGCCTGCTCTCCCCGGACGCGCAGGCGCTGCGTCGCGTGCTCGTCACGCTGCTCGGGCATCTGACCGGCCGTGCGCTGCCGCGCACCTGGTCAACCTGAGGAGAGCATGATGCTGTCGATCCACGGTCTGAAATGCATCTACGACACCGGCGCGCGGAGCTGGGCGATCGAACTGACGCTGAGCGGCGAGGGCGAGGACGCTGTGCGCCGCTTCGAGGTCGACAGCGCCGACGACGCCGAGATGCTGATCGACGCCTTCGAGGACTCGACTGCCAGCGCCTTCGATCCCGCCACCGGCGAGATCGTCTTCGCCTACGAATATGCCGATCTCGACCTCGATGAAGAGGATGAGGACGAAGACGAGGAAGAAGCCGGCGACGATGAGGCCGGCGAAGACGACGAGACCGGGAAGAAGGACAGGCAATGAATCTGACGCCGCGCGAAAAGGACAAGCTGCTCGTCGCCATGGCTGCCATGGTGGCGCGGCGCAGGCTGGAGCGCGGCGTCAAGCTGAACTACCCCGAGGCCGTTGCGCTGATCACCGACTTCGTCGTCGAGGGCGCGCGCGACGGCCGTTCCGTGGCCGAGCTGATGCAGGTCGGCGCCCATGTGCTCAGCGCCGATCAGGTCATGGATGGCATCGCCGAACTGATCCACGACGTCCAGGTCGAGGCGACCTTTCCGGACGGCACCAAGCTGGTCACCGTGCACGAGCCGATCCGCGGCTCGCTCGGGGCACTGAAGCCCGGCGAGGTGAAGACTCTGCCCGGCGATCTCGTGATGAACGAGGGGCGCGAGAGCCTGACCCTCACGGTTGCGAACACTGGCGACCGGCCGATCCAGATCGGCTCGCATTACCACTTCTTCGAGGCCAATCCGTCGCTCGCTTTCGAGCGCGACAAGGCGAGGGGATTCCGGCTCGACATTCCGGCCGGCACCGCCGTGCGCTTCGAGCCCGGCCAGACCCGAGAGGTCAGGCTCGTGGCGCTAGCCGGCAAGCGCGAGGTCTACGGCTTCCGCCAGGACGTGATGGGCAAGCTCTGAGCGCGGCCTGAGGAGACGAGATCATGCCCTTCAATTTCCCGCGTAACGCCTACGCCGCGATGTTCGGCCCCACCACCGGCGACACTGTGCGCCTCGGCGATACCGAACTCTGGATCAAGGTCGAGAAGGATTTCACCACCTATGGCGAGGAGGTGAAGTTCGGCGGCGGCAAGGTCATCCGCGACGGCATGGGCCAGAGCCAGGTCCGCAACGCCGACGGCGCCGTCGACACCGTCATCACCAACGCGCTGATCCTCGACCATTGGGGTATCGTGAAGGCCGATATCGGCATCAGGGCAGGGCGCATCTGCGCCATCGGCAAGGCTGGTAACCCGGACATCCAGGGCGGCTTCGGCAATTTCGACCCGGCCGAGACCATCATCGTCGGCCCGGGCACCGAGGTCATCGCCGGTGAGGGCAAGATCGTCACCGCCGGCGGCTTCGACAGCCATATCCACTATATCTGTCCGCAGCAGATCGAGGACGCGCTGATGAGCGGGCTGACCACCATGCTCGGCGGTGGCACCGGGCCGGCTCATGGCACGCTGGCGACGACCTGTACGCCCGGCCCCTGGCATCTTGGCCAGATGATCAAGGCCGCGGACGCCTTCCCGATGAACCTCGCCTTCGCCGGCAAGGGCAATGCCGCGCTGCCCGGCGCGCTGGCCGAGATGATCGAGGCCGGCGCCTGCGCCATGAAGCTGCACGAGGACTGGGGCACCACCCCGGCCGCGATCGACAACTGCCTCTCGGTCGCCGACGATTACGACGTGCAGGTGATGATCCACACCGACACGCTGAACGAGTCCGGCTTCGTCGAGGACACGATCAAGGCGTTCAAGAACCGCACCATCCACGCCTTCCACACCGAAGGCGCCGGCGGCGGCCACGCCCCCGACATCATGAAGGTTGCGGGGCTGCCCAACGTGCTGCCCTCGTCGACCAATCCGACACGGCCCTTCACGGTCAACACGCTCGACGAGCATTTGGACATGCTGATGGTCTGCCATCACCTGTCGCCCTCGATCCCCGAGGACCTCGCCTTCGCCGAAAGCCGCATCCGCAAGGAAACCATCGCGGCCGAGGACATCCTGCACGACATCGGCGCGCTCTCGATGATGTCCTCGGATTCGCAGGCGATGGGCCGTGTCGGCGAGGTCGTCACCCGCACCTGGCAGACCGCCCACAAGATGAAGGTCCAGCGGGGCGCTCTCGCCGAGGATGCCGGCACCGGCGCCGACAATTTCCGCGCCAAGCGCTATGTCGCGAAATACACGATCAACCCGGCCATCGCGCATGGAATCTCGCGCCATATCGGCTCGATCGCGATCGGCAAGCTCGCCGACATCGTGATCTGGTCGCCGGCCTTCTTCGGCGCCAAGCCGGACCTGATCATCAAGGGCGGCATGATTGCAGCCGCCCCGATGGGCGACCCCAACGCCTCGATCCCGACCCCGCAGCCGGTGCATTACCGGCCTATGTTCAGCGCCTTCGGCAAGGCCGTAACCTCGACCTCGCTGGTCTTCGTCTCGCAGGCGGCGATGGCGAACGGCCTGCGCAACCGGCTCGGCACGGAGAAGGAGATGGTCGCGGTCGAGAACACCCGCGGCGGCATCTCCAAGAAGAGCATGATCCACAACGACGCGACGCCCGATATCCAGATCGATCCGGAGACCTATGCCGTGGTGGCCGATGGCGAGCTGCTCGTCTGCGAACCGGCCAGGGAACTGCCGCTGGCGCAGCGCTACTTCCTGTTCTGAGCCTCGCCCGGCGGCGCGGAACTCCGCTCGCCGGCCGCAGTTCCTCTCCCGCCAGATCAGGGAGGTTCGCCATGGCCGATCAGAAAGCCGCCGGCCCGAAAGGCCAGCAACCCGAGGCGCTCGCCACTTTTGCCGCCAGCGCCCGCAACGACGCTCGCAAGCCGGGCAAGCTCGGGCTGACCGCGACGCCCGAAACTGCGCCGCTCGAGACCTCGTCCGAGAAGAAGGCACAGGCCGCCACAAAGGTGCTGCGCGAGGGCGTTCTCAAGCGCGACCAGGGCGCGGACGAGGCCGTCGATGCCCTGCCGGACCGGACCCGCGACAGCTGATTTCGATGCGGCATTGACAGGGCGGGAGGGGCCAGCTTTCTAGTCGGCAAAACAATGCCAGCTGGGAAGAACGCCATGAATCGACGCCCCGTTACCGGCCTTTGGGCCGCCTCCGCCACCATTGCGCTCGGTCTGTTCGCCGCACTGCCGGCCAGCGCCCAGCAGCAGGTGACCGTCTATTGCTCGATCCTCGAGGAGCAGTGCCGCGAAGGCGCTGCGATGTTCGAGAAATCGACGGGCATCAAGGTCGCAATGGTGCGCAAGAGCACCGGCGAGGTCTATGCCCAGGTCAAGGCGGAGGCCGGCAATCCGCGCGGCGACGTCTGGTGGGGCGGGCCGGGAGAGCCGCATCTGCAGGCCGCCGACGAGGGCCTGCTCGACGAATACAAATCGCCGAAGCTTCCCGAACTGCTCGACTGGGCGCAGCGCCATGCCGAGCAGGCGAAGTTCCGCACATCCGGAATCTATCTCGGCGCGCTCGGCATCGGCTACAACACCGAGCTCCTGAAGAAGCGCGGCATCGCGGCGCCGAAATGCTGGGCCGATCTGCTCAATCCGCAGTTCCGCGACGAGATCCAGATCGCCGACCCCAATTCCTCCGGCACGGCCTATGTCTTCCTGGCGACGACGGTGCAGCGCCTGGGCGAGGACAAGGGCTTCGACTACCTCAAGGCCCTGCACAAGAACATCAACCAATACACCAAGTCCGGCATCGCGCCGGTCAAGGCCACTGCGCTCGGCGAGACCACCGTCGGCATCGCCTTCATCCACGACATGCTGACGCAGAAGCTGCAGGGCGCGCCGATCGAGACGGTCGCTCCCTGCGAGGGCACCGGCTACGAGACGGGCTCGGTCTCGGTCATCAAGGGCGGCCGGAACCCGGAAGCCGCGCGCAAATTCGTTGATTTCACGCTGTCGCCCGAGGCGCAGAACATCAACGCCAAGCTCAAGATCAACTCGATCCCGTCGAACCGGAATTCGGAGCTCTCGCCCGACGCGCCGAAATTCTCCGAGATGAAGCTGATCGACTACGATACCGCGCGCTGGGGTTCGCCGGCAGAGCGCTCGCGGCTGCTCAAGAAGTTCGACGCCGAGGTGAAGTCGCAGCCGCGCTGAGCGGCTTCGGCCGGCCGGCAGCGCCCGCCGGCCACCTGATTTCCACCGCCGCTGCATCCGCCGTCATGCTGGTCGCGTATTCGGGCTTCATGTCGTCGCGTATGGAGCCTGCTTCGTGTCCGAGCCGTTCATCGTGATCTCCCGCGTCGAGATCAGCCCCGAAACCAGAAAGCTTTATGTCGCAGCGGTTACGGAATGCATCGAGGCGACGCGGCGCGAGCAGGGTTGCCTGGCCTACGAAATCCACGAAAGCCTGACGCAGCCCTGCCGTTTCGTGTCCTATGAAAGCTGGGAAACCCGTGCCGATATCGACCGGAACAGGCTCTCGCCGCATGTCGCCGCCTTTCTGGTGACGGCAAGGGCTTGCTTCGCGGCGCCTCCGGTGGTCGAAGTGGTCGAGCCGCGGTCGATCGACCGCCTCTGACCCCATTCTGTCACGGACCGAACACCATGTTCCGCGCCACCTCCGTCGTTCGCAAGGCCGCCGTCAGGCCGGATCGCATCGTCGACACGCTCACGCTGGACCACGACGACCGCAACCGCCGCCGGCTTGCCCTGAAGGGGGATGGCGGCCTCGACATCCTGCTCGACCTCGACAAGCCGACCGCGCTGGCCGATGGCGACGCGGTCAAGCTGGAGGATGGCCGGCTCGTCCTGATCAAGGCCGCACCGCAGAGCCTGCTCGAGATCCGTGCCGAGAACCCGCTGAGGCTGATGCGGGTCGCCTGGCATATCGGCAACCGCCATACCCCGGCCGAGATCACCGCTGAGGCAATCTATATCGAGGACGACCATGTCCTTGCCGAAATGGTCCGCGGCCAGGGCTGCGCGATGACCGCGGTGACGCGGCCCTTCCAGCCGGAGCGCGGCGCTTATGATCACGGCCATGCCCATGGCCACGAGCATGACGACGCTTGCGGTTGCGGTCATGACCACCACGACCATCATGGGCACGATCACGGCCACAAGCACGAGCATGGCCATGATCACGGCCATGCCCATTCTCACGCAGAGGCCGACGCCCACGCCCATTCGCATGATCACGCACATAGCGACGACTGCGGCTGCGGTCACGACCATCATCACGGCCATGACCATGCTCACAAGCATGAGTCCGCGCCGGCGCACAGTCACGGCCATGCGCACGCCCATTCCCATGCTCATGACCATGCCCATGGCGACGGCTGCGGTTGCGGGCACGGCCATCACGGCCACGAACACGACGACCATGGCCACAAGCATGGGGCCGAGCATGGTCACAAGGGCCACAGCCACGATCGCTGAACGGCCCGGCCATGACGGCCCATCTGCCCCTGATGGTCTGGCTGTCGCCGTCCTTTCCGGTCGGCGCCTTCGCCTATTCGCACGGCCTCGAATGGGCCTTCGAGAGCGGCGACCTGCACGACGCCGCGACGCTGGGTGACTGGCTCGAAGCGCTGGTCACCCAGGGCTCCCTGCGCAACGACCTCGTCCTGTTCTCCTGCGCTGCCCGGGCGGTCACGGCGGAGGACGATGCCACGCTGGCCGAGATCGCGGAACTCGCGCTCGCTTTGGCCAATTCCGCCGAGCGGCGGCTCGAAACCGCGACGCAGGGCAATGCCTTCGTCACGGCCGTGCGCGCCGCCTGGCCCTGCGCCGCGATCGAGCGCCTTCGCTCAGCCTGGAGCGGTGATGTCGCCTATCCGGTTGCCGTCGCGGCCGCCAGCGCTGGCCATGGCCTGCCATTGGCCGCCTCGCTGGAGGCGTATGGACTGGCTTTCGTCGCCAATCTGGTCTCGGCCTCGGTCCGTCTCGGCATCGTCGGGCAGACGGACGGGCAGAAGCTCACGGCCGCGCTGGTGCCGGCCATCCGGAATGCAGCGAGGGCGGCCGAGGCCGCGACGCTCGACGATCTCGGCGCCTGCACGCTGCGCTCCGACATCGCCTCGCTACGCCACGAAACCCAGTATTCGCGGCTGTTCCGGTCCTGACCGCGGCGCGTGACTTGCATCGGCCTCGCTTGCATTGTCCTGCCGCGACGGCCGGCGCCCCTGTCGTGCAACTGTAAGGAAACCTGAACATGCCGCGCTCCCCCCATGGTCCGCTCCGCGTCGGAATCGGAGGCCCCGTCGGCTCCGGCAAGACGGCGCTGATGGAGGTGCTCTGCAAGCGCATGCGCGGCACATACGACCTCTGCGCCATCACCAATGACATCTACACCAAGGAGGATGCTCGCCTTTTGACGGTGGCGGGGGCGCTTCCGCAGGAGCGCATCATGGGCGTCGAGACCGGCGGCTGCCCCCATACTGCCATCCGCGAGGACTGCTCGATCAACCTCGCGGCCGTCGAGGACATGCGGGCCAAGTTCCCGAACCTCGACCTGATCCTGATCGAATCCGGCGGCGACAATCTCGCTGCCACCTTCTCGCCTGAGCTCGCCGACCTGACGATCTACGTCATCGATGTGGCCGCCGGGGAGAAGATCCCGCGCAAGGGCGGCCCCGGCATCACGCGCTCGGACCTGCTGGTCATCAACAAGACCGATCTTGCCCCGCATGTGGGTGCGGACCTCGCGGTCATGGACCGGGATTCGAAGGCGATGCGCGGCAAACGCCCCTTCGTCTTCACCAACACCAAGGCAGGCGAGGGCGTCGACGCGGTGGTGGACTTCATCGAGACGGCCGGCGGGCTGCGGGCCGCGCCGGCGGCGTAAGAAACAACAGCCGTTTCGTCATTGCGAGCGTAGCGAAGCAATCCAGTAAGGCGTAGGGCGCTGCCGCCCCTGGATTGCTTCGCTACGCTCGCAATGACCGGAGCGGTGATGCGTTTGCCGGAAGCCTAAGCCCCGTAGCCGCGCAGCGAACTGACAGCCGTCATCACACCGCGCAGCTCCGCCAAGCCGCGCAGGCGGCCGACCGCGGGGTAGCCAGGGAAGCTGCCCTTGCCGACATCGTCGAGCAGCTCATGGCCATGGTCCGGCCGCATCGGGATCTGCCAATGAGGAGAGCCCGCCGCCTTGCGACGCTGTTCCTCGGCGAGCAACACCTCGATCAGAGCCACCATATCGGTGTCGCCGCCGAGATGCTCCGCCTCCATGAAGGAGCCGTCTTCATCCTTGGCGACGTTGCGCAGATGCGCGAACCAGATCCGATCGGCGAAGCGCCGCGCGATGCCGGGCACGTCGTTCCCGGGATTGGCGCCGAGCGAACCTGAGCACAGGGTCAGCCCGTTCGAGGGTGAATCCACCGCGCCGAGGATGAAGGCGATGTCCTCCTCGTTCGAGCAGATCCGGGGCAGGCCGAAGAGCGGGCGCGGCGGGTCGTCCGGATGGATGCACATCCGGATTCCGACTTCTTCGGCCGTCGGGATCACGGCTTCGAGGAAGCGCTTGAGATTGGCGCGCAGGCCGTCATGGCTCATGCCGCGATAGCGCTCCAGCATGCTCTTGAGGCCGGGCACGTCGTAGCGGTCATAGGCGCCCGGCAGTCCGGCCATGATGTTGGCGAGCAGCCTGTCGCGGTCGGCCTGCGAGGAGCGCTCGAACCATTCACTGGCCCGATCCATGACCTCGGCCGAATGGCCCTCCGCGGCGCCGGGCCGCTGCAGCATGAAATGGTCGAAGGCGACATATTCGTGGATGTTGAAGCGCAGCGCCGTGCCGCCGCCGGGCAGGGGGTAGGCGAGCTGCGTGCGCGTCCAGTCCAGCACCGGCATGAAGTTGTAGCAGACCACCTGGAGCCCGCAGGCGGCGAGATTGCGCAGCGATTGTCGGTAATTCGCGAAGATCGGCTCGAGATCACCTTCGCCGATCTTGACCGTCTCGTGGATCGGCAGGCTCTCGACCACGTTCCAGTGCAGGCCGAGGCTGGCGTCATCGGCGATGATCGCCTTGCGCGCCTCGATCTCCGCGACGCTCCAGACCACGCCATAGGGGATCTGGTGGAGCGCGTTGACGATGCCGCGCGCTCCGGCCTGCCGCGCCTGGGCGAGCGTCACCACGTCGTCGGGGCCGAACCAGCGCCAGCTTTGTTCCATCAGAGAGATCCGTTCCTTGGAGGCGGGGCCTCTTCGCGAGGCTTCGATTTGCTTTGAACAGGGGGCGAGCCGGGCGGCTCAGTCGAGGCGGGCGGGGGAGGCGGTTCCGGCGAAGGCGTCGACATGGTCGCGGGCGATCGTCTCGATCGCGTCGAAGACCGTGCGCAGATGCGCCCGCATCGCCGCTTCCGCCCGCGCCTCGTCGCCCCTCACCACGCAGTCCTTGATCTCGCGGTGCTGCTCGAGGATCATCCTCGGCCAGGAGGCGCTTTCCAGCGACAGGCAGCGCACGCGGTCGAGCTGCGCCTTCACCCCTTCGATCAGGCTCCAGACCGAAGGATGGCCGGCAAGCCGCGCGAGTTCGGCATGGAAGGCTTCGTCATGGCGGAAGAAGCTGGGGTGGTCGTTCGCTGCGAGATCGCGCTCCTGCTGGCGGACATTCTCCTCGAGCGCCGCCTTGCCCGCAGCATCGGCGTGCCGGGCGGCGAGCGCGACCGTTCGACATTCGAGCGTCTCGCGCACGAACTGGCTGTCATGCACCGCGGCGAGATCGATCGGGGCCACAAATGTGCCGACCTGCGGTACCACCATCAGGAAGCCTTCCTCGACAAGGCGCTTGAAAGCCTCGCGCACGGGCGTGCGGCTGACCCCGAAATGGGCGGCCATCCGCGCCTCCGACATCGCTTCCCCGGGGCGCAGCGCCGCAGCGAGGATGTCGCCGCGTAACGCCCGGTGGATCTGGTCGGTGCTTTGTCGTGCTGCAGGGATGCCCATTGCCAAGTCCTGGTCGACTAGTATACTAGGATACCGATTAATCCGGGGCCGCGTCAATCGCGCGAGTTACGGAACTGTTGAGGCGGCGTTCCGAAAGGAGCCGGCGGCTCGATCAACAACAAGGGCGCAAACGCCACATCGGAGGAAGAGATCATGGTCCAGAGCAAAATCAATCGGCGTGTCTTCATCGGTGGTGTCGCTGGCCTCGCAGGCGCGGCACATGTGCCTGCCTTCGCCCAGCAACTCAAGCTGCCGACATCCCCGGTGGTCCTCTCGATCGTCGACGTCGCCGGCAATCTCGCGCTGACGCAGAAGGCGATCGAGAACTACCGCAAGGCCAAGCCGAACCTCGTCTCGCGCATCGTCTTCACCAAGGCGCCGTCGCCCGAGCTGCCCGGCAAGATCAAGGCGCAACAGGCTGCCAACCGCGTCGATATCGACATGGTGCTGACCGGCAACGACGCGCTGGCCGCCGGCGTCGAGCAGAAGCTCTGGGTCCCGCTGCTGCCCCAGCATGCTGCCTCCCTGCCGAAGCTCGACGAGATCTATCTCGAAGGCGCCGCCAAGATGCAGGCGCTGGCGAGCGGGCAGGGCGTCGTCGTGACCTATTACCCTTCCGGCCCGCTGCTCGAATACATGCCGGCCAAGGTCAAGACCGTGCCGACAACGGCCGAGGAGCTGCTGACCTGGACGCGCGAGAACAAGCGCCGCTTCATCTATCCGCGCCCGGCCAATTCCGGCCCCGGCCGCACCTTCATGATGGGGCTGCCGTACCTGCTCGGCGACACCGATCCGAAGGACCCGGTCAAGGGTTGGGACAAGACCTGGGCCTATCTCAAGGCGCTCGGCGAGAACATCGAATACTATCCCGGCGGCACTGGCGCGGTGATGAAGGAGCTCGGCGACGGCTCCCGCGACATGACCGTCACGACCACCGGCTGGGACATCAATCCGCGCGTCCTCGGCGTCGTGCCGAAAGAGGCGAAGATCGCTGCGCTGAAGGGATTCCACTGGGTCACGGACGCGCACTACATGTGCATCCCCAGCGGCGTCTCGGACGAGAAGCTCGCCGTCCTGCTCGACCTGATGAGCTTCCTCCTCACCAAGGAGCAGCAGGCCTACACCTATGACGAAGGCTATTTCTATCCGGGCCCGGCCGTGAAGGGCGTGACGCTCGACATGGCCCCGCCGGAAAGCCAGGCCGCGATCAAGGAGTTCGGCCGGCCCGAATACGAGAAGCTGATCGCAGACAACCCGCTCGAGACGCCGCTCGACCCCGACAAGATGGTCGTCGCGTTCCGCATGTGGGACGAGCAGGTCGGCGGCGCCAAGCGCAAATAAGGCGGCACGCGTGACAAAACCGGCGGCGGCCGTCAGCGGCCGTCGCCGACCGGACCTTGATCGAGATCTCAGCAACGGTAGCCATGACGATTCACGCAGCCTCCTTCAACGAGCTCCGGCTCGACCGCCTGAGCCGTGATTTCGGCACTCACAATGCCTTGAAGGACGTCTCGCTGACGATCGGCAAGGGTGAGTTCATCGCCCTTCTCGGGCCTTCCGGCTGCGGCAAGTCGACGACGCTGAACATCATCGCCGGCCTCCTGCCCGCCACGGGCGGCGGCATCTGGCTGGACGACAAGCGCATCGACCCGCTCCGGCCGGAAGAGCGCGGCTTCGGCATGGTCTTCCAGAACTACGCGCTCTTCCCGCATATGAGCGTGACCAAGAACATCGGCTTCGGCCTCAAGATGCGCGGCACGCCCAGGGCCGAGATCGAGCGCCGCGTCGCCGAGGTGGTAGGGCTGGTGCGGCTGCAGGGGCAGACCGAGAAGCTGCCCGGCCAGCTCTCCGGCGGCCAGCAGCAGCGCGTCGCGATTGCGCGCGCCATCGTGGTGGAGCCGCCGCTGGTCTTGATGGACGAGCCGCTCTCGAACCTCGACGCCAAGCTGCGCCTCGAGATGCGGGCGGAGATCCGTCGCATCCACAACACCCTCGGAGCGACCACGATCTACGTGACCCACGACCAGGAGGAGGCGCTGTCGCTCGCCGACCGCATCGTGGTGATGCGCGACGGCCAGGTGCGCCAGGTCGGCTCTCCGGAAGACCTGTTCTCCCGGCCGGACCATCTCGACGTCGCCGAGTTCATGGGCTTCCGCAACAAGGTCGCAGGCCGTGCCGTCTCGGCAGCCGGGGAGCATGCGACGGTCGCGATCGGCGATGCCGCCGTGGTTGGCCGCACCCGCAACGCCATCGTGCCGGGGGGCGCAGCCCATATCGCGATCCGCCCGGAAGACCTGCACCCGGTGGCGGCCGGAAGCGCCGGGCTGAAGGCCCAGGTGATCTCGACCGAGTTCCGCGGCCGCGAATTCGTCGGCTTCGCTCGCATGGCCGATGGCACCGACCTGTCCTTCCTCGCCCATGACAAGCTCACGCCGGGCTCGCAGGTCACGCTGGCGGCGGAACCTGATCGCGTCCTCGTCTATGGGGATGCGGCGTGACCGGCTCCGCTCCCGCGATCCCGCTGAGCCAGAGGCTCGCCGCGCGTGGCCTCGACGGACTGACCCTGCTGGTCCTGCCCGCGGTCTTCTTCTCGCTCGCGCTGTTCATCTACCCGTTCTTCTACGGGCTGTTCCTGTCCTTCACGCCGAAGGCGGGGGGCGTATTCGCCAATTACCAGCGCTTCTTCTCGGATTCGTTTCTCTACGGCACGATCGCGACGACCCTTTGGCTCGCCTTGCCTGTCACGATCATGACGCTGCTGATGGCGATCCCGATCGCCTTCCGCGTGCGCACGATGAAGCACCAGCGCCTGCTGACGACGATCCTTGTCATCCCGATCACGCTCGGCACGGTGCTCGTCGCGCAGGGGCTGTTGAACTATCTGGGCCCGCAGGGCTGGTTCAACCGCACGCTGATCACCATCGGCCTGATCGACACCCCCGTTAAGCTCTTGCACAATTACTGGGGCGTGATGATCTCGCTGGTCATCACCGGCTTCCCCTTCACCTTCCTGTTGACGCTGTCCTATCTCTCGGGCGTCGATCCGGCGCTTGAGCAGGCGGGTGCGACGCTCGGCGCCGGTCCCTGGCAGCGCTTCAAGCATATCCTGCTGCCGCTGCTGCTGCCGGGCCTCGCCATCACCTTCTGTCTCTCCTTCGTGCAGGCCTTCTCGGTCTTTCCCTCTGCCGTCCTGCTGGGCGCGCCGGCCGGGCCGACGCGGGTGATCTCGATCGCCGCCTATCAGGCTGCCTTCGAGGAGTACGATTATTCGATGGCCTCGGCGGTTGCGATGATCATGGGCGTCGTCCAGCTCTCGATCGTCGTCGCCGTACTGGCCGCGCGCGGCCTTTTGTATCGCGGCCCTGCCGGCGGCGGAAAGGGCTGATCCGATGGTCAAGGACAACCGCCTCTCGGCCCGGCTCTGGGCCTTCGCCAACTGGGCCGTGATCGCCTTCTTCATCCTGAACCTGTTCGGGATGATCGCGACCGTGGTGACCAGCTCCTTCGCCACGCGCTGGCTCGGCACCTGGCTGCCGGCCGGCTGGACGACGCGCTGGTACTCCTCGGCCTGGGCCGAGTTCCAGCTCTACGACGTGCTCTCCGTCACCTTCCAGATCGTCTTTCTCGTGGTCTTTCTGTCGGGGCTGATCGGCGTGCCGGCGGCCTATGCACTGGCGCGGCGGGACTTTCCCGGCAAGAAGCTGATCATGCTGCTCTTCCTGCTGCCGCTGTTGGTGCCGCCGATCACCTTCGGCATCCCGCTGGCGACGGTGCTCTACAGGGCAGGGCTCGCCGGGCAGATGTCAGGCGTGGTGCTGGCCAATCTGGTGCCGACGGTGCCCTTCGTCATCCTGGTGATGATCCCCTTCATCGAGCAGATCGACACCAAGATCGAGGCCGCCGCGCGCGTCTTCGGCGCCAACACCTTCAAGCTCTTCATCTATATCCTGCTGCCCTTGCTCGCTCCGGGCATCCTGGCGGCGCTTCTGCTGGTGCTGGTCCGCACCATCGCGATGTTCGAGCTGACCTTCCTCACCGCCGGCCCGACCAGCCAGACGCTGGTTGTCGCGCTCTACTATGCGGTGTTCGCGGCAGGCGTGCGCGCGGTGCAGTCGATCGACGCGATGGCGGTGATCTACATGGTCACGACGCTGGTCTGGCTCCTGATTGCCCTGCGCTTCGTCAACCCCACGCAGATCGTGGCGCGCGCCAAGCGCTGAAGCATCAGCCCGTAAAGCGTCGCAAAGAAACGCGGCCCCGTCCGGAACAGGACGGGGCCGTTCGCGATTGAATCCGGCAGCGCCGGTCGGGTTGGACCGATCCGCGCACCGGGAGCAGCCATCATGGCGCGGGTGATCTTCGACGAAACCGATCCGGGGCCGGCGCCGAGCGGGCGGCGCCTCAAGCACAGCTCGGCAGCCAGGCTGACCATAACCCGCCGCCGGGCCGGAAAGGGCTTCACCTATCTCGATGGCGAGGGCCACCGGATCACCGAGGCGGCAACGCTGAAGCGCATCCGCTCTCTCGCCATCCCGCCGGCCTATGTCGATGTCAGAATCGCGGCCGATCCGCGCGCCCATCTCCAGGCTGTCGGGCATGACGAGGCTGGCCGCATCCAGCATCGCTACCATCCCGACTGGGAGAAGGTCCGCGAGCGCCGCAAGCTCTCTCGCCTGAAGCGCCTGCTCGACGCCTTGCCGAAACTGCGGGCAGCCATCGCGCGGGACCTGAAGGATCGGCGCCTGAGCCGCGACAAGGCTCTGGCCTGCGCCGGGGCGATTATCGATCGCTGCCATATCCGAGTCGGCAACGAGAGCTATGCGCGTGAGAACGGCAGCTACGGCGCCTCGACGCTGCTCAAGCGCCATGTCTCCATCACCGGTTCCCGGGTCTGTCTGGCCTTCAAAGGCAAGAGCGGCAAGCAGATCAGCTGCGCCGCGGAGGATCCGGCGCTCGCGCGCGCGCTCACCCGGATCATGACGCTGCCCGGCCGGCGGCTGCTGCATTACCGTCGCGAGGACGGTTCGGTCGGAGAGGTGAGGGCGGGCGACATAAACGATTATCTCAAGCGCGTCAGCGGACTTCCGATCAGCAGCAAGGATCTGCGCATGCTCGCCGCCAATGCCGCCGCGGCCGAATTGCTGCTCGCGGGCGAGGTCGTCGTCACCGAAACCGGCAAGAAGCGCCAGCTCGCCGACATCATGCGCGCCATCTCGGAACGGCTGGTCAACACTCCGGCCGTCGTGCGCAAGAGCTATGTCCACCAGATCGTGCTGAACGCTTATGCCAGCGGCCGCCTCAAGCGCTGCTACGACAAGGCCAGAAGCCGGGGTGCCTGCTCGCGCATCGAGCGCACTCTCGGCCTCCTCGCGGCCTAAGGCGACTCGCCCCGGCTCAGGCCGGAGGCCGGTCAGGGTCCGGCGGCCGCGCCGACGCGTCGGTCCATTTCCGCCCCTGCGTGATCAGCCTTGCGCTGTGCTGTCCGGAGGCGAAGGTCCAGAACCAGCTCCAGGCCACCGCGACGCGGCTGCGCGCGCCGATCAGGAAGAAGATGTGGGCGATGCCCCAGAACCACCAGGCGATCCAGCCGCGCAACTGTAGCCAGCCGAAATCCACCACCGCCGCGCTCTTGCCGATCGTCGCCAGATTGCCCTGGTGGCGGTAGCGGAATGGGGAAGGCGCTGGCTTGCCGGCAAGCCTCGCCCGGATGACCTGCGCGACATGGGCGCCTTGCTGCTTGGCCGCCGGCGCGATGCCGGGCACCGGCTTGCCGTTGGGTGTCGTCACCGCGGCGGTGTCGCCGACAATGAAGATCTCGGGATGGCCCGGTGCATTCAGCTGCCCATCGACCAGCGCGCGCCCGGCCTTGTCGGCTCCGATATCCAGCCATTCCGCGGCTGGAGATGCGGCGACGCCCGCAGCCCAGATGATCGTTCGGCAGGCGACGAATTCCTCGCCGATCGTCACCCCCTCCTCGGCGATCTCCGAGACCGGCTTGCCGAGCAACACCTCGACCCCAAGCTTGGCGAGCGCCTGCTTCGCATAGGCCGAAAGCGGCTCGGGAAAGGCGGGAAGCACGCGTGCCCCGGCCTCGATCAGCAGGATCCGGGCCCCACGCGTATCGATCCGGCGGAATTCCTGCCACAGGATCTGCTTGGCGAGCTCGGCGATGATGCCGGCGAGCTCGACGCCGGTCGGCCCGGCGCCGATGACCGCGAAGGTCAGCAATGCGCGCCGCGCCTCGGGGTCGGTCTCGCGTTCGGCCCGTTCGAAGGCGAGCAGCATTCTGCGGCGGATCGTCGTCGCGTCCTCGAGCGTCTTGAGGCCGGGCGCATGCGGCTCCCACTCGTCATGGCCGAAATAGGAATGCCGCGCCCCGGTCGCGAGCACCAGGGTGTCGTAGCCGACGCTCGAGCCGTCTTCGAGCAGCACGCGCCGGCCGGCCTTGTCGACGCCGGTGACCTCTCCAAGCAGCGTCGTGACGTCTGCCCGTTCGCGGAACAGCCGCCGGATCGGCCAGGCGATCTCGGAGGCAGCGAGGATCGTGGTCGCCACCTGGTAGAGCAGCGGCTGGAAGAGATGGTGGTTGCGCTGGTCGATCAGCGTGATCCGCAGAGTCGCACCCTTGAGGTCGTGCACCAGCTGCAGGCCGCCGAAGCCCGCGCCGACAACGACCAGATGCGGCGCTTCGCGGGAGTGCTGGGTCTCGGCCATGGTGTGCTGCGTCCCTGCTCGTCGGCTCGGCCACCAGGCCGCGCGCTTCGAAACTGGCCCTCACCTCGGGCCGGCGCAACCCGGGCAGGCTCGGGGCAGGGATGCGCGAAGCGGCTTTTTGAGCTAGTCAGCAGCGATGTCTGCCCTTTCGCCCGAACTGATGCGCTTTTCCGTCGCGCCGATGATGGACTGGACCGATAGCGCCTGTCGCGTCGTCCACCGCCTGATGTCGCGCCGTGCCCGGCTCTATACGGAGATGGTGACGGCGCAGGCCGTGATCCGCGGCGATCGGCAGCGGCTGATCGGCTTCGACGCGATGGAACACCCGATCGCGCTTCAGCTCGGCGGCAACGATCCGCAACTCCTGGCCGAGGCCGCACGGATCGGCGCCGATTTCGGCTATGACGAGATCAACCTCAATTGCGGCTGCCCGTCCGACCGCGTCCAGGGCGGGGCCTTCGGCGCCTGCCTGATGCGCGAGCCGGCGCTGGTCGGTGATTGCGTTGCGGCGATGAAGGCGGCCGTCTCGATCCCGGTCACGGTGAAATGCCGCATCGGGGTCGACGACCAGGACCCCGAGGCCGCGCTCGATGCCCTGACAGCTGCGGTGCGGCAGGCCGGCGTCGATGCGCTGATCGTCCACGCCCGCAAGGCCTGGCTGCAGGGCCTCTCGCCCAAGGAAAACCGCGAAATCCCGCCGCTCGACTATGAGCGCGCCTATCGCCTCAAGGCCGCCAATCCGGAGCTGGTCGTCGCGATCAATGGCGGCATCCGTGCGCCTGAGGAATGGGATGCCCATCTCGCCCGGCTCGATGGCGTCATGATCGGCCGTGAGGCCTATCAGAACCCCGAGATCCTGCTCCGGGTCGATCCGCTGCTGTTCGGAGAGGAAGCGCCGGTCGCCAACGCCTTCGCCATGCTGGAGGCGCTCGAGCCGCATCTGGCGAAGCATCTCGAAGCCGGCGGGCGGCTGCATGCCTTCACGCGCCATCTCGTCGGGCTCTTCCCGGGGCGGCCGGGCGCGCGCCAGTTCCGCCGTCATCTGGCCGAGCATTGCGTCGCGGCCGGAGCCGGGATCGCCGATCTGCGCGCCGCGGTCGCGCATGTCGCGCGCCATGATGGCGCCCGCGCGGCCGCCTAATCGAAGCTCTACGCGATGATAAAGGCGACGCTGATGGCCATTGCTGGCCGGGACGGCGAGAGCCGAGTACGCGGTCTGACGATTGCTCCGGCATAGGCGTTTGGCCGCGGCAACTGCGAAGAGGACCGAACCTTCCGAGCTTCCAAGCGTTTCTGCAGCTTAGAGGCATGGAAAGCAAATCGCTATGACAACGGTGGCTCCCGACTTGCGCATTGGTCTCGTTGAGCCCGAATATTATGGGTCCTAGACCCCTCTCCGGAGCGACTTCGCGTTCCGTCGGCGCTCTGGCATTTTCGTTCGCCGATGAAAGTGCAATGGCTTTTGCCTCGGAAGTCGCGATCGAGATCCCGATCAGCATTCGTTACTGCTCGTTGCCGCATGCGGTGATGATGGGAACGCCGGCGGATCTTGAGGATTTTGCCGTAGGCTTCAGCCTCAGCGAGGGGATCATCGAAACGCCTGCCGATATTCGCCATCTCGAAGTCAGCATGGATGCGACAGAAGCGACGATCGATATCGGCTTGATACCTGACGTCCTGCGCCGGAAGCTCGCCCGCAAGCGCAGCCTGTCGGGTCGTTCCTCTTGCGGTGTCTGCGGAATAGAGGACTCCAAGCATCTTGAGATTGCCCGGCCGTCGGTTGCGGAGCCAGGCAGGCCGATCGAACCCCGCGCGATCGCGGCCGGATTGGCCGATTTGCGGCGGTTCCAACCTCTGCATGGCCGGACGCGATGCGTCCATGGCGCTGCCTGGTGCGATATCTCCGGGGCGATCCAGATCGCCCGCGAAGATGTTGGCCGTCACAACGCCTTGGACAAGCTGATCGGCGCCACCCTGCATGCCGGTCTTGACATTTCCCGAGGCTTTATCCTGGTTACGAGCCGCGCATCCTTCGAGATGGTCGAGAAGGCAGCCGTTTTGGGGGCGCATACGCTCGCCGCGGTGTCAGCTCCGACGTCCCTCGCGATTTCGCGCGCCGAGAAGCTGGGGCTGACTTTGGTGACTACCGCCCGTGCGGAGAGTTGCGTCGTCCACGCCGGCCGTCTCGCGCAGTGATCTCGCATCCATTGCTCCGGGCGGCGCGCTTAGCTGTGCTCTCGCCCCTTGCCGAACTTGGGCGTAGCAATGTCGTCACGAGACCATCGCGACAAGCAGCTCCAGCACGCGTGGCGTGTTACACGGGGCCTTGGGATCAACCACCCTTGTGCTTGGTGGCTCCGTACACCGTCCAATAGGCAACGGCGACGAATGCGCCGCCCATGATGTTGCCGATCGTCGCCGGAACCAGGTTTCCGAGGATGCCAGCAAAGGTCAGTTGGCCGGCCGCGCCTTCGGTTACGCCCTGCACCATGAGGGCATATGGCAAAAGATACATGTTCGCGACCGAGTGCTCGAGCCCTGCCGCCACGAAGGCCGCGACCGGCAGCGTCAGTCCAGCGAGCTTCTGGCTGGTGGTTTGGCCTGCATAGGCCGACCAGACGGCAAGGCAGACCAGCATATTGGCCAGGATGCCGCTGGCCAGTATGTTCATAAAGCTGCCCTCAGTCTTGGTGAGGCCGAGTTCTAGAGCCGCGCGGCCGAACGCACCGTCGTTCGCGCCATGCACGCCGGCACCTAGCACAAGCCCTGCAAGAAGCAGGGAACCGACGAAATTGGCGGCATAGACGACCGCCAACGCTTTCACCGCCTGGAACGCGGTGATTTTTCGCGCCAGGACTGCCCCGGTCATCATCGTGTTTCCGGTGAAAAGCTCCGCCCCGGCAATGATCACCAGGCCGAGGCCGGTCGCGAAAACCAGCCCCGCCAGCACTTGGCCAACACCATATGGTAGCGCATCGGCTCCGGTCAGCGCCACGGTCGCGAACAATCCGCCGATACCGATGTAGATGCCGGCGAGCATGCCTAACAGGAACATGGAAGACGTCGGCAGAGTCGCCTTTTCCCGCAGCGCGAGGAAGACCGTCTTTTGCAGCTCGGCCGCTTCCGGCATCGTTGCCCGGTCAGACATTACATAACTCCGCGGTCATTCGGCGGTGACGGTGACCGGCACCGACTTCGCTGCGGGAGTCTTGCTCTCCTCGGCGAACTGCCAGAGCGGAATCAGGACGTTGCACTCCGGGAAATAGGCTGCGCAGGTTCCTGGCGGGATGTCGTAGTCGATGACCTCGAGCCCGCCGATGCTCCGCACGATGCCGTCGTTCACCGCGGTGGTAAGGCGTGCCTTGCCCTTGTCGGGGATGCCGAAGCGGATCCGGTCGTCGCGGTTCATCATCACGATCAGGCGCGAGCCGTGGATTCCGCGCAACCGGTCCGCATAGCCGTATACCGTGGTGTTGAACTGGTCGTTGGAGCGCAGCGTGATCAGCCGCAGCACGTTGGCGTCGCGGCCGTCATCGAAGCTCGCGGACAACGCCTTCGGCACCTTGAAGTTGGCCTTTCCTGTGTCGGTCTCCCATTTGCGCTCCCGCGCGGCGACAGGGCGCGGGAAACCGCCCGGCGTGTCGAGGCGCTGGTTGAAGTCGCGGAACTGGTCCGGGTAGGTCTGCTCGATCGCATCCCGCACCATGGCGTAATCCGCGACCCATTCGTCCCATGGCACCTTCGGGTTCGGCGTGAGTGCGGCCTTGGCCAGTTCGGCGACGATCCTCGGTTCGGAAAGCAAGGTTTTGCTCGCCGGAGCCCATTTGCCGCGCGAGGCATGGATGCAGGTGGTGGAATCCTCCATGGTCACGATCTGCTCGCCGCCGGCCTGTTCGTCGATCTCGGACCGGACCAGTGTGGGGAGGAGATAGGTGGTCGCGCCCGTGATCAGATGCGACCTGTTGAGTTTGGTCGCGATCTGGACGGAGAGGTCGAGCCCCCGCCACTTCTCCTCCATCAGCTCGCGTTCCGGGATCGCGCGGATGAAGTTGCCGCCGAGCCCCAGGAACGCCTGGACCTTGCCGGCGACGATCGCCTCGCAGGCTTCGACGGTCGCCATGCCGTCCTCCTGTGGCGGCTCGAAGCCGAACTGCTCGGCCAGTTTGTCGAGCGGTACGAGCTCGACCTTCTCGGCGATTCCGACCGTGCGCTGACCCTGGACGTTGGAGTGCCCTCGCACGGGGCAGATGCCAGCGCCCGGATTGCCGATCTGCCCGCGCATCAGCAGCAGGTTGACCAGCATCTGGACGTTGTCGACGCCGCGGCGATGCTGGGTCAGGCCCATTCCGTAGACGGCGATGATCGAGGTCGCGTTGGCGAAGGTTTGGGCGGCAGCCTCGATCGCCGCGCGAGTCAGGCCGGACTCATCGGTGATCTCTGCCCAGCTCGTTCCACGCAGCTTCGTCTCCAGCGCCGCGAAGCCCTCGGTATGCTCGGCGATGAAGGCCGCATCGAGCACGCGCTCGCCGCCTTCGCTGCGGGCGGCGTCGTCAAGGGCGAGCAGCGCCTTGCCGATCCCGATCATCGCCGCGATGTCGCCGCCGGCGCGCACCTGATAATACTGTGTCGCGATCTGCGTCGGGTTGTTGGTCAGCATCTCGCCGACCCGCTGGGGATTGACGAATTCTTCCCAGCCGCGCTCGCGCAACGGGTTGAACACGACGATCGGCACGTCGCGCTCTCGCGCTTCCTGCAGGCTGTGCAGCAGCCGCGGCGAGTTCGTCCCGACGTTCTGCCCGAACGCGAATATGCAATCCGTCTTGTCGAAGTCCTCGAGCAGCACCGTGCCGACCGGCGTGCCGATGCTCTGCGGCAAGGCCACGGACGTCGTCTCGTGGCACATATTCGAGCTGTCGGGCAGGTTGTTGTGCCCGTAGAGACGGGCGAAAAGCGCGTACATATAGGAGGTTTCGAGCGAGGCGCGGCCCGAAGCGTAGAATACGGTGCGTTTCGGTTCGTAGCCCTTGAGCTTCGTTCCGATATCCGCGAACGCTTCCTCCCAGGCCACCTCGACATATTTGTCGCTGGAGGCGTCGTATCGCATCGGGTGCGTCAGGCGGCCCTGGTTCTCGAGTTCGAAATCCGACCAGTTCATCAGTTCGGACACGGTGTGCTGGGCGAAGAAGTCCGGGCCGGTGCGCTTGGAGGTGAGGTCCCAGAAGGTCGCCTTGGCGCCGTTCTCGCAAAACTCCGCCGCATGCGGCTCGCCCGGCTTGGCCCAGGCACAGCTGGTGCACATGTAGCCGCCGACCTTGTTGTGATGGCGCAGCAGCCCGGTGACGCTGCCGACGGCATGCTGCTCGGTGGAATGCTTGACCAGCGATGCGACGGAGCCCCAGCCCCCGGTCGGCTGGTCGTACTCTTCGTGCCGCGATCGGCGGGCCATGGCGTTTCTCCCTCGTTCTGCGTGAGCGTTCTCTCTCCGAAACAAGCCGCCTGGACCTATAAAGTTCCTGGTGTGGCGAAAGTGTCGCGATGCATAGTTGATGATGAGAGCGCGAATTGACGATGCGCCGTTGGATCAGCGCGAGCGCACATAGAAATTAATTGAAATCTGCGCGGCTTCTAATCTTGGTAATATTCGCGGTACCGATCGCTCTTCGACGCGCTGACGAGCAGATCGCTGTGCCCCGCGATGCCAGCGTCTATTGCGCCGGCTGGCGCCGCTAGACGCAATGGGCCGACAGCAGGACCGGCGCTCCGGTGAAGAACAGGCCGGCGAGACCCGCCCAGGCCGAGACCAGCTGCGTCCGGCTCAGCACGGTGTCGCCGTCGCGGGAATAGGCTCGCGTCGCCATGCGGACGATCCATCCCGCACTCCCGAGCAGGAGCAACCAGATGAATAGGAGACCAAGATTGAGCGCGGTGAAATATCCCGGCGGCTCCCCGCTGCCCCAGCCCAGCCCGCAGCCGAGCCCGTGGAGCGCATAGAGCAGCGAGAAGCCCGCTGCCCAGAGCAGTAGGCCGCCGAGGGTGCGCATCACCAGCGCCATGACGCGATCCCGGGCAGGCTGACGACGACCAGCATGATCAGATTGGCGACGACTGCGTAGCGCAGCCAGAGGTTCGCGATGCGCGGCTCCAGCAGGCGCGCCGGCGACACATAGCCCTGAAGCAGGCGACGCCACACGAAGGCGAGCATCACCAAAGCGATGACGAGGTGGACGCCGCCATAGGCAACGAGCACCCAGACGACGGCGCCATAGGCATGGATCCGGGGGGAGGGCAGTCCAAGCCAGCCGAATGCGATCAAGGCCGCCAGCGCTACCGTGACTGCGGCCAGCGCTATCCCGAGGCCGAGCCTTGCGCGTCGCGCCATCCCGGCCTGCATGGCGGCGAAGCCGGCGCGCTCCGCCCACCATGCGAGGAGGGTGGCGGCGACGAGCGTTCCGCCTGCCAGCAGCGAGGGCTCGACGAGGGAAGGTGGTGGCCAGCCCGGCGCGACCGTCGCCAGGAAGGCGTAGCCGAACAGCAGCGACATGAAGAAGGTCGCATCCGCCGTCAGCGCGAAGACGCTGCCCCACCAGCCGGGCGCTTCCTTCATCTCGTGATGGGCGGGAGCCCGCTCGCCGCGCCCGGCATCGATGGGGCCCAGATCGGCGCGGCTGCCGAGCGAGCCGGCCCAGTGCCAGGCCAGGACGATCACAGCGATCAGCGCGACCGGAGCGAGCCAGTAGAACCCGAACAGCATCGCCAGGAAGAAGCAGCCGGTCACGGCGGCGGTGACGATCGGCAGCCAGGAATTGCCCGGCAGCACGACGATCTCGCTCAACCGCCCCGACGCAATCGCGACGCCGGTCGTCTCGCGCAGGCCGGACCGGACGCGCCCGAGATAGCCGTCGCCGACCGCGAGCGCCGCGGCAAGATCGTGGCGCCGGTCGAGCGGGTCGGACGTCTCGACCTGCGGCAGGCTCGCGAGATTGTAGCTCGGCACCGGGGTCGGCAGCGCCCATTCGAGGGTGGACGCACGCCAGGGATTGCGCGGCGAGCGACGCCCGAAGGCCACGGCCAGCACGATGTCGATCAGGGCCGCGGCGAAGCCGATGGTCAGGACGAAGGAGCCGAGCGACGAGATCAGGTTCGGCCAGTCCCAGCCCATGCCGGCATCGTAGGTGTAGACGCGGCGCGGCATGCCGAGCAGGCCGGTGAGATGCATCACCAGGAAGGTCAGGTTGAAGCCGACGAAGGTCAGCCAGAAGCCGAGGCGTCCGAGCAGGGGATGCGACATCCGCCCCGTCAGCCGCGGCAGCCAGTAATAGAGGCCTGCCATCATCGGGAAGATGAAGCCACCGATCAGGACATAGTGGAGATGGGCGGTCACGAAGGCGGTGTCGTGGACCTGCCAGTTGAATGGCACCATGGCGAGCATCACGCCGGTCAGCCCGCCGAGCAGGAAGATGAAGAAGAAGCCCGAGATGTAGAGCATCGGCAGGCGCATCTGCGGCCGCCCAGCCCACATCGTCGCGAGCCAGGCGAAGATCTGCACCACGGTCGGCACCGCGACCAGCGCCGAGGCGGCCGAGAAGAAGGCGAGCGCCAGGTGAGGGATGCCCGTCGCGAACATGTGGTGGACCCACAGGCCGAAGCTGAAGAAGCCGAGCGCCAGGATCGAGCCGACGACCCAGCCATAGCCGATCAGCGGGTGCCGGACCATGACGGGCAGCACGGTCGAGACCACCCCGGCCGCGGGCAGGAAGATGATGTAGACCTCGGGGTGGCCGAACAGCCAGAACAGGTGCTGCCAGAGCAGCGGGTGCCCGCCGCGTGTCGGGTCGAAGAACGGCCAACCGAAGGCGCGCTCGACCTCGAGCAGGGTCGAGGCGAGGATCAGCGGCGGAAAGCCGATCACCATCATCAGCGCCGTGACGAGGATGTACCAGGCGAAGATCGGCATGCGCCCGAGCGACATCCCCGGCGCGCGCAGCTTCAGGATGCTGACGGTCAGCTCGATCGAGGCGCAGACCGCCGAGATCTCGACGAAGGTGATCCCCAGCAGCCAGACATCGGCGTTGATGCCGGGCGTATAGGTCTTCGATGCCAGCGGCGTATACATGAACCAGCCGCCATCGGGCGCGAGCCCGAGCACCATCGCGACGATCAGGATGAAGCCGCCGAAGAGATAGCACCACCAGCCGAAGGCCGAGAGACGCGGAAAGGCCAGGTCGCGCGAGCCGAGCAGCTTCGGCAGCATGTACATGGCGAGCCCCTCGAAGAAGGGGATCGCGAACATGAACATCATCAGGCTGCCATGCATGGTGAACAGCTGATTGAAGATCTCGGGCCCGACGAAGGCCGAGCGCGGCGTCGCCAGCTGCGCCCGGATCAGCATGGCGAGCACGCCGCCGATGGCGAAGTACACAGTTGCCGCGATCATGAAGCGCAGGCCGAGATCGCTGTGGTTGACGTTGGTCAGGATGCCTTTCCAGGTCCGGGGCGTGCGCCAGACCGCGTCGAGCTCGGCATGCAGTCTCAGCGCCTTCATGGCAGAACATCTTTGTCGTGGGCGGCCCAGCCATCGGCATCATGCGCGACGACGGAGAAGTTCATGGCGGTATGGCCGGTGCCGCAGAACTCGGCGCAGACGCCGTTGTATCGTCCCGGGATGTCGGCCCGGAGCAGGATGCGGTTGCGCATGCCGGGAATCGCATCGATCTTGCCGGCCAGGCGCGGCACCCAGAAGCTGTGGATCACGTCGCTGCTGGTGACGATCACCTCGACGGTCCGGCCGGCGGGAATGTGCAGGACATTCGGCCGCGTCACGGAACCTCGCCCCGTCTGGCGGGTAAACTGCCAGTGCCAGCGCTCCGCCCGCGCCTCGACGGTGAGGGAAGGGGAGGTGCGGGCGCCGGTGATGCGCTCCCCGAGCGCCACCCCGTAGACGGTGGCGATCGTGAGCAGGACGAGCGGGAAGACGAGGCCGCCGCCGATCAGGAACAGCCGCAGCCGGACCTTGCGGCTCCGGTCGCGGCGCCAGGCCAGGATGAAGATGCCGAAGATGACGATGAAAGACAGCGCCGACAGCCCGAGCAGCACGAGGAACAGCGTGACGATGCTGTCCGCAGCAGGTCCTGCCGGAGCCAGGGCCGAAAGCGGACCGCTGCAACCGCCAAGCACCGCGAAGAACCCGATGGGCAGCAGCCGATGAGCCGTGCCGACTCCGGCGAAGACGCCGGCCCGAACCTCGATCCGCTCCATGCGCCGAAGGTCTTCGACGACACCGACACGCGGATCGCGATCGCCGGCCATCCGCTTCACGCCATGCTGGTCGCGTTCCCGATCGCGCTGACGGTCTGCACGCTCGGCGCCGACCTGCTCTATTGGTGGACGGGCGATGGCTTCTGGGCGCGCGTCGGCCTGTGGGCGATCGGCACCGGCTTCCTGATGGGCCTGCTCGCCGGGCTGACAGGCACGGTGGAACTGCTGCTGGTTCCCGGAATCCGCTCGCGCCCCGCGAGCTGGACGCATTTCGTGATCGCGGTCGCGCTGCTGAGCATGCTCGGCGCCAATTTCGGGCTGCGCCTGTCGGGCTACGAGGACGCTGTCCTGCCGTTCGGCATTCTGCTTTCGGGCCTCTGTGTCGGTTTCACGGCGCTGACGGGCTGGCATGGCGGGAAGCTCGTCTTCGATTATCGGCTGGGCACGGGCGGTAGCGCGAGCTGACCGCCGACCGGCACGCGGAGCCAGTCGGGCATGATCTCGGGCCCGAGCGCGGGTTTGGCGAGGACGACGAACAGGATCGCGGCCATGGTCGACAGGCCGGCTGCGACCAGCACGGCGGGCGGCACCAGCGGGCGGACATAGCCCTCCTCTCCGAGGCGGGCGACGCAGTGGCCGATATAGGTATGCAGCACCACCATCATGCCGATCAGGCCGAGCTTGGCGAACATCCAGGGCTCGAACACCCATCGAGCGAAGAGCAGGGCGCCGCCCGCGACGGTCGTCACGACGGCAGCCGGGCTGACACCGAAATTATAGGCGTAATGCGCGAAGATGCGCATCCGCGACGCCTCGCCGGCGCGCACCGGGTTGTCGGCGCGCGCGAGCAGGAGCGGCAGGATCAGCAAGCCCGCGCACCACGTCGCCAGGCCGGCGATATGAATGAATTTCAGGCCGACGATCACGTCAGGGACGCTCTGGCGAAACCCCGGCGCGCCGCGAGGATGGCGAAGAGGCCGTAGACGAAGAAGGCGGGCACCCACATCAGCAGCCCACCCAACTGCTGGTCACTGAGCGGATCCAGCCCCCAGGACAGCGATGCAAGGCCGTGAACCTCATAGAGCGGGCGTGGGGCGAAGGTCAGCAGCGCGGCGAGGAGACCCATTTGCCCCGCGCCCGCACCAATGAGCATGATTGCGGAGAGCGGGGAGGCGACAGCCGACAGAACCGCTCGCCAGAACCAGACGAAGCTTGCCAGGAGACCGATCTGCAGAGCCCAGTATGCAGCATGATTTTCGTACGCGAGCGTGTAGAGGGCCGGCCAGTGCCACAACCAGAGCACGCCCGAAGAAGTCAGCAAAGCCGCAAGCCCGTAGGCACGGCCTCTTGCCGGAAAGGCCGCGGCTAGCAGCGGAGCAGCCACGGCGGCCAGCAGCAGATGATGGAAAGAACGAGCGGCGAAAAGCGCCGATCCGAGGGCGCAGAGCGGAGAAACGAATACGATCGCCACGACGGAACAACCGGCGATCCAATATGTCCGGCGAACGGAGCGCGGCATAAGCACTGCCGTCGCACAAGCGCAGGCGAGTGCTGCGATCAACAGCGGATCCGTGTTCCAGCTCGTCCAGATTTCGGAGGGGACGGGCGCTCGCCCACAATATGGAACCGCCTCCATGTGTCGCCTCAACCCTCGCTCAGCTCTACCAACGTATTCGATGGCTGTCTCGAGACATCACAGAACAACGTCAGCATCATCAGGATTGTTCCTGGTTTCCTAAGAATTTTGTGTCCCAGATTCAGATATGTCGGTCATCTCGTTCGGGCCGTCTGCGCTTAGTGTTTTTGGAGCTACGTATTCCCGGCCGATCGCTCAAGATATGACCTAAATAAGGGGTGCGCGCTATTCAGTGAGCGGAATGGAATTTAAATTCTTGATTTGGTGACCAGCTAACTGCTCCGCCCGCGAACGATGTGGCAGCCCATTAGTGTTTCAGATTGGGTTGATTTATGCTCCCTGCGCGACTGGTCTGCCGTGCAGTTGCTCCACAGCCCGCTACTCGCGCTCAAGCCCGGCGACGGTGACCGCGCCCGAAGATGCGATCGTAAGCCAGACGATCTCCGCTACCATCCCTGTCGCGGGCAGGAACCCCGTGGTCACTCCCGTCAGGCCCGTTACAAAAACCGTTGCCGCCACTACCATTTCGAGGCCCTCCGTTTGTACCTGAACGGAGATGAGCGGCAGTTGTTTCTTCCCGCGGCGCCTTGTCGCCCCGTGATGCTGGCTCGGCGGCTCAAGAGACGGCCTTCGACAGGTTCTCGGCAGCCGGCTGCGACGGTTCGTCGGTCGTGAGGGGCGCTCGGACTGGCATCCCTGCATCCATAATGGCGATCACCCGATCGATCTCCGGACCTTGCGCGCGAACTGAAAGAACGGACCGGCCGAGTTCGTGGTCGGCGGCAAAACTCTCCGCCTCTTGCTTTGGTACATCCGCGTCAATCAGAGCGCCGAGTACCCCGCCAGCCAAGGCACCCGCAGCAGCGCCAGAGAGGAACCACCCAGCGGCGAAAATCGGGCCTATACCTGGCACCAACAGTGCGCCGATCCCGAGAACGAGGCCAGTGGCTGCGCCGGTTGCCGCGCCCGCCGCCGCGCCGACAGCGGCATTTTCATCTCCGACGGCTTGCTGCCCGAGCAGCCCAATCCTGTCGGACGAAATCCCAGCCTCGGCCAAGCGCGCCATGACGTTGCGTGCGTCTTCGAAAGATCCATACGAGCGCGTAATGGTTGTGAGCTGCGGTGAATCGGTCATCGGGTGGCCCTCGCGTCGTTCGATCCTGAATTGCTAACCTGCTCGCGACATCATCGTTCCCGCATTTTGGGAACTCGCTCAGGGCCGGCAGATTCACCTGCGAAGGAGAATGTCCGAGTCGAACGGGGTGTTCGGCTGCAAGAGGCGGTAGAGCTTGCCGTCATGAACGACCGCGAGCGGCCGGCAGATTTCCTTCCCTTAGATCATGGCCTGCCATCGACCTCGCTTCACGCGAATAAAGGAACCAAACGATATGTCCCGCCATTACTTTAGGCCGAGGAGCATTTTAGGATTTTAGGATTGCATGAGCGTCGAGACCGAGCACGACCGTATCGACGCTGAGATCATCAAGGTCCAGAAGTCTACCGATCCGTTCGCAGCCGCGGTTCGCGCAACCCGGATGCCTATGCTGATTACGGACCCCAACCTTCCCGACAATCCGATCGTCTTCGCGAACGACGCGTTCCTGCGGCTGACGGGCTACTCACGCGAGGAAGTTGTCGGACACAACTGCCGCTTTCTCCAGGGTCCCAAGACGGACCCGGCCGACGTGAATAGGCTTAGGGACTCGATCGCCCGGCGAGCGCAGATCGAGATGGAACTCATCAATCACAGGAAGGACGGCACGCCGTTCCACAATCGCGTGCTGATTTCGCCCGTCTACGATGAAAACGGACACCTCTCCTACTTCTTCGCCTCTCAGTTCGACGTCACCCTCGAGCGCGACCGATTGGTCCGCCTTCAAAAGGAGCACGACAAGCTGGAGAAGGAGGTCGAGCGCCGGACCCGGGAGCTCCGCCAGTCGGAGGAGCAGCTCCGTTTCACGATGCGAGCGGCGAGGCTCGGGTCATGGACGCTCGATCTCGTCGACATGCGCCTGGCTTGCTCGGACATCTGCAAGCAAAACTTCGGCAGGAGCCCGGGCGAGCCGTTCACCTATGAAGATCTCGTCGCGTCGATCGTTCCGACCGAGCGCGAAGGGGTGCAGATTTCGGTGAAAGAGGCGGTCGAGGGCCACACCGACTACGAACATGAATACCGGATCGTCACGCCGTCCGGCGAGAGCCGCTGGATCATGGCGCGAGGTTGTCCGCATTACGGCGCCGACGACAGGCCGATCAGCATGTCGGGCGTCACGCTCGACATGACTGAGAACCGCCGAAACGAGGAACAGCGCTTGCTTCTGACCGCGGAGCTGAAGCATCGCGTCAAGAACTCGATGGCGACGATCCAGTCCATCGCAACGCAGACGATGCGCAACGCGACGTCGCTGAAGCAGGCGACTGAGGTGCTGACCGCGCGGATGCAATCGCTTGCTTCAGCGCACGACCTGCTGACGCGCGAGCAATGGCAGAGCGCGACGATCGCGGAAAGCGTGGCCATCGCCCTCGAATCGTTCGACGCGCCCGGTTCCAAGCGCTTCCAGGTTGGTGGCCCGCGGGTCAGTCTCGGGCCTCGTGCAGCCATGGCCATGGTGCTGGCCCTGCATGAACTCTGCACGAACGCGGTGAAGTACGGCGCCCTGTCAACGCCGTCGGGACATGTGACGATTGATTGGCTGGCCTCGAGGCACGGCGCCGATCAGATGATCGAGTTCCGTTGGCAGGAGGTCGGTGGCCCCGCCGTGACCGGCCGGCCGTCGCGCAGTGGATTTGGCACGCGCCTGATCGAGAAGGTCCTGGCGGCCGAACTGAACGGTCGCGGAAGGATTCAGTACCTGCCGTCCGGCCTCGTGTTCACCATCCTCGCGCCGCTGCCCGATCAGGACAAGATCAGCGGCACGCCGGACGATGAAGAAATCTTCCGGCGCAACATCGGCTCATTCGTCGACTGACCCGCCGTCACCATTCGGTCCAATGGCATATCAGGCCCGGCGGACGGCCATCCAATCGGCACGGTCTGCGTACTCGACTTCAAGGCGCGGCCGCTGACTGCCGTCCAGGACAAGACGCTCCGCATCCTTGCCCGTCAGGTCGAGCGCCAGTTGGAACTGCGTAGGGCGCTCCGTGAGCGCGACAAGGCCACGGAGCAGCAGGACGTCCTTAACAAGGCGATCCTGCAGCGCATGAAGAACACGCTGGCGATGGTGCAGGCCGTTGCAGGTCACCACGCCCTGGAGGATGCGGCGTGCGGGTTAGCGGAAGCCCTCGGCGCAGCGCGGGCAACCGCAATGATACGTGATCCCGGATAGATCAGGGTCGCTTGGGGGAGGGTTCGTTCCTCGGAGGGGTCGATGGCGATGGGCCCTGCGGAACCGACCAGGTGGCGGTCCACGTCTCGCTCAATGTTCGCGTCCGCGCCCTGATGAACATTCTGAGTTCGGCCGATTGGCCATCGGGAAGCGTCGCGTCGACGATCGCCCTGACGCCCTTCGTCTTCGCGTTAAACGTCAGAATCCTGGTCGTGATAGAGCCGCCGGTCGTCGTCACTACGAGCTCAAGGCGCTCCGGATCGTTCTGGTAATAGGCCAGATCGCCGCCCGCGAAGTCCACGATGAAACGCTTCGTGCCGTGCCCGTCGACGATCCCATCTTCGATGTCGGAGCCGTTGAAGGAGTTCTGGACTTGCGCATAGGGATGCAGATGCCAGGTCGTCGATATGGACGAGATGCGATACCCAATCTCCGTAGCTTCACCCGCGGCCAAAGGCTTGTTGGGCGTCCAGCAGGCCACGACGTTGTCGAACGCTTCGTTGTCGGTTGGAATTTCGATGAGGTCGACCCGACCTTCTCCCCACTCGCCCTGAGGCTCTACCCAATAGCCCGGGCGAGCGTCGTATCGGGCCTCGAGATCCTGGTAGCTCCCGAAGTCGCGGTCTCGCTGCATCAGGCCGAAGCCGCGCGGGTTCTTGTCGCCGAAGCTCGAGATGCGCAGGGCCTTCGGGTTGCGAATGGGACGCCAGATCCATTCGCCATTGCCGGACTGCATCATCAGCCCATCGGAGTCGTGAATTTCAGGCCGGAAATCGGTTCGCTGGCTGAGGTCACCTTCACCGGCCTGGAACATCGAGGTCAGCGGTGCGATGCCGAGACGAGGGATCTCCTTGCGCGGGATGATCGTTGCCGTGACATCCACATAGGTTTCCTGTCCCGGGTTGACGACGAACCGATAGGCCCCCGCGACGGACGGGGAATCGAGCAGCGCATAGATGATGAGCTGAGAGGTGTCCCGAGATGGTTCCTCTACCCAGAGCGCCCGCATGAACGGAAACTCCTCCGGCTGCTCGCCTCCGACGTCCAATGCCAGCGAGCGTGCCGACAGGCCGTAGCGATGTCCTCTTCCAATGATCCGGAAATAGCTCGCCCCCAGAAACGAGATGACCTCGTCCTGCACCTTCGGGTCATTGAGGGTTGTCGTGACTGCAAAGCCCGCGAAACCAAGCGACGGCGAGAGGCCCTTGGGCACGGGGACCTTCCCGTATTCGAACAGGCTGGTCGTGAACGGGATCGGGATCGCGTTGCCGTGATTGATGTTGTGGATCTGGACCGGCCGGTTGTGAAGGAAGCCCAGATGGAATGGCAGCAGCCGGAAATCCGACTCTCCATCGCGCCAGAGAGCCTTGTCGCGTCGGAACCGGATCTCGCGATAGCTGTCATATGTCAGCTTGGATAACTCGGCCGGAATCTTTGCGCTTTCCTCATCGAAGGGCTGCTTGGCCAATGCCGTCGCCTGCTGGATAACGTCGTCGTAGCTGAACCCCGCACTGGCTCCCGGCTTCGGCTGAGCCCGTACAGAGGGCGAAGCCAGCGCGCACGCGCTCGACAAGAGAGCCAGGATCAGGCGACGGGAAGGTTGCGGCAATAGCTTGCTCCTGTTCCGAAATGGCGAGGCCAGCGGCTGGCCAAGCCAATTTAGAACGATTGCCGTGTGCAGGGGTTCCGATCCAAAAAACCGAAGGCCCGACTGAAGCCGCCTGGAAACCTAAGAAGTCTGGATGGGGGTGGCACGTTACAGTTTGCGGCGACCGCACTGGTCATTGCGCTTACCGATCGGCCGTCTGACCAAGATTGTACCGGTTGGTCACCTTCACATCCGCATCGTCAACGTGATGCGCTCGGAGGCCGTCCTCGATCGAGAACTGACGGACGCCAAGAGCAGGCGCGATCGCGCAGGCGAACCTGATGCTCTTCTGACATCGCGATCTTCTCCCGTCCCGGGAGCGCCTGCGTCGCCGCAGCCATTCTCCATCCGCCCCCAGGCGCGGGCTTCAACGGCTGCTCGAAAACTGACCGGAAAAAATCCTGCCGCGAGGGTGCGGCAGACTGATGCGTCATTTGCGGTGCGCCGATGCGTCACTAAGGCAAATTATGGTTCCACTCACATTAGTGGTGAGGCAGATCTCCGCTCACATTGGGACGCGCTTTAGGCAGGTAAATCTGACCAAATTTCCGGAGCGCCTACAAATGAGCCAACGACCGGAAAATCTTCGCTCCGATTGCGGACCAGCAGTCTTCCATTCTGGACAGGTCCCGGTGCGCTCCAGCAGGATTGCGGTCGCTTTCTTACACTGCGGCAAACTTCGCCTTTCCCTACAGCGTTTCCGACTGAATCGATTTCGGGCTTGACGTCCCCTGAGTGTCTGCGATAACTTAACTTTATGGTTAAGTTTCAGCAGGCGCAGCTCGACCGCACCTTCTCCGCCCTGTCGGACCCGACGCGGCGGGCGCTGCTCGCGCGGCTGGAGGGCGAGGAGGCCTTGTCGGTCAGCGAGTTGGCGCAGCCCTTCGCGATGTCGCTGCCGGCCGTGATGAAGCATCTCGACGTCCTGTCCCATGCCGGGCTCATCACGCGGACGAAGACGGGACGCACCGTCTCCTGCCGTCTCAATGCCGATCCGATGGAGGAGGCGATGAGCTGGCTCGCACGCTACCAGCGCTTTTGGACGCAGCGCCTTGATGCGCTGGAAGCCCTATTGAACGAACGTCGCCGCGATCCCGCTCCCGGGGAGGGCGGGAGCGGCGGCGCCTGACCGCGAACACTGGGGAAGGCAAGCCCAATGGACAAGAAGCTCGAGACTACGCCGAGCCTGACCCTGAAGCGGCGCCTGAACGCGACGCCTTCCGAAGTCTTTCAGGCCTGGACGGATCCGGAGCTGCTGATGCGCTGGTTCGGGCCCGAGAATGTCGAGACGATGGAGGTGCAGGTCGACCCGCGCCTCGGCGGTTCCTACCGGGTGGTCATGCTGGAGAACACGGGCGAGCGACATGAGGTGTCGGGGACCTATCTCGAATTCGTCCCGGATCAGCGCCTGGTCCTCAGCTGGTCCTGGGTGACGACGCCGGAGCGTGTCTCGCGCGTAACCGTCACGTTCAAGGGCGAGGGCGACGGCACGATTCTGACGCTTCTGCATGAGAAGCTCTTCGACGAGCAGGCGGTCATCGGCCACACCCATGGCTGGACCGGCTCGCTGGTCAAGCTGGAGGCGCTGTTCGCCTGAGCAATGCGATAGCGGCTGGGCGACGCGGGACGAGCACTCCCGTTCGTCGGCTCGTGCCGCAACGATGCCAAAGGGGGAAACCGCCGGGCGAAAGGCCCGCATCACGAGGAGACGCAACGATGCAGCATCAGGTCGTATCCCGAGAGGCATGGATCGCCGCGCGAAAGGCGCATCTTGCCCACGAAAAGGAGTTCACCCGCCAGCGTGACGCGCTCAGCGCCGAGCGCCGCGCCTTGCCCTGGGTCAGGATCGACAAGAACTATGTCTTCGAGGGCGCGAACGGGCGCCGGACGCTCGCCGAGCTCTTCGGCGCCAACAGCCAGCTTGTGATCTACCATTTCATGTTCGGGCCGGGATGGAAGGAGGGCTGCCCGGGCTGTTCGTTCCTGGCCGACCATTTCGACGGCCCCAACCAGCATCTGAGACATCACGATGTCAGCCTCGTCGCGGTCTCGCATGCGCCCTATGCCGAGTTCCAGCCGTTCCGGAAACGCATGGGCTGGGAATTCGACTGGGTGTCCTCGGCCGGCAGCGACTTCAACGCCGATTTCCACGTCTCGCCCAGCCCGGAGGAGAAGGCCGCCGGGCGCTACGAGTACAACTACGAGATGCATGACGGCGAGGGCGGCGAGATGCCGGGCTTCAGCGTCTTCTATCGCGACGACAAGGGCGATATCTTCCACACCTACTCGACCTATGGTCGCGGCGGCGACCTCCTGATCGGAGCCTACAACGTCCTCGACATGACGCCGAAGGGCCGCAACGAGCAGGAAATCATGGACTGGATGCGCCATCACGATCGCTACGAGGACAAGCCGGCGTCGCGCGCCAGGATCATGCCTGTGGGGTCGGTCGCGTCCTGCTGCGGCTGACGAACCTATCGCGGCAAAGCGCGTTATCCGGCGACTTGCCTTCATCCACCGAGAGATGCGGCCGGCGTCCGGCTGGCCGCCAGCAAGGGAGATCGATGCAATGTCTTATGTCGATGGTTTCGTCGTGGCCGTCCCGGCCGCGAACAAGGATGTCTACCGCGAGCACGCAACGAAGGCCTGGGACCTGTTTAAGGAATTCGGAGCGACCCGCATGGTCGAGGCCTGGGGCGACGATGTCCCGGACGGCAAGCTCACGGACTTCAAGGGGGCTGTGAAGGCCAATCCCGACGAGGTCGTGGTGTTCTCCTGGATCGAGTATCCCGACCGCGCCACCCGCGACAGCGTCGGCGAGAAGATGATGGCCGACCCGCGCATGAAGCAGATGGGCGAGATGCCGTTCGACGGGAAGCGCATGATCTATGGCGGCTTCGCGAATCTCGTCGAGGAAGGCCGGGGCGGCACCATGGGCTATGTCGATGGCATGCTCGCCGCCGTGCCCAACGAGCGGAAGGGCGATTATCAGGCCTTTTCGGCGGAATGCGCAGCCTTGTTCAAGGAGCACGGCGCGACGCGCGTCGTCGATGCGTGGGGCGACGACGTCCCCGACGGCAAGGTCACGGATTTCAAGGGGGCGGTGAAGGCCGAGCCCGGCGAGACCGTCGCCTTTTCGTGGATCGAATGGCCCTCGAAGCAGGCGCGCGACGAGGGCTGGGGCAAGCTGATGCAGGACCCGCGCATGGCGTCCAAGACCATGCCCTTCGATGGCAAGCGCATGATCCATGGCGGTTTCGCGCCGATCCTCGACGCTTGAACCGAAAGCACACGCCGTCATTGCGAGCGAAGCGAAGCAATCCAGGGGGACGTAGAGCGCTGCCGCCCCTGAATTGCTTCGTCGCAAACTCTCCTCGAATGACGGCTATCTCGCGCCTCAGGCCGGCGCCGCGCCCTGGGTCGCGAGATAAAGCGCGTAGATCGACTGGCTCGCGGCCATGAACAGCCGGTTCCGCTTCGGCCCGCCGAAGCAGACATTGCCGCAGACCTCCGGCAGGCGGATGCGGCCGATCAGCTTGCCGGCGGGATTGAAGACGTTGACGCCGTTATAGCCGACATTGCGCCCGGCATTGGACGAGGCCCAGAGGTTGCCTTCGACATCGCAGCGCAAGCCGTCGGGCCCGCAATTGATGCCGTCGAACATGCAATCCGAGAAGACCCGGCCGTTGCTGAGCTTGTTGTCGGTGCCGACGTCGAAGACATGGATGTCGCCCTTGCCGCCGGGGCCGGAGTCGCCCGGGCCCTTGCCGGTCGAGGCGATGTAGAGCTTCTTGAAGTCTGGCGAGAAGCACAGGCCGTTGGGGTCGGGCACCTGCGATTCCGGCACGACGAGATCGACGCGCCCGCTCGGATCGAGCCGATAGGTGTTGGTCGGCAGCTCCCGCTTGAACTCGCCGATACCGGGCAACTGGCCGAGGCGGGGATTGATCTTGCCGTTGGCGTTGCTCGGGCCGCCGGCCGCATCGGGGGCTCCCTCATAGAGCTGGCCGCCATAGGGCGGATCGGTGAACCAGTAGCTTCCGTCGGGGTGGGCGACGATGTCGTTGGGCGAATTCAGCCGCTTGCCGTCGAAGCGCTCGGCAATAACGGTCGCCGAGCCGTCGAGCTCATAGCGCACGACGCGTCGGTTGAGGTGTTCGCAGGAGAGCTGCCGGCCCTGGAAGTCGAAGCTGTTGCCGTTGCTGTTGCCGGACGGCGACCGGAAGACGGTGACGTGGCCGTCATCCTCGATCCAGCGCATCTGCCGGTTGCGCGGGATGTCGCTCCAGACAAGGTATTTGCCCTGGGCGTTCCAGGCCGGTCCTTCGCACCAGAGCCCGCCGGTCCAGATCCGCTGGATAGGAGCGTTGGGCTGGGCCAGCCCGTTGAAGACCGGATCGACGGCGATGACGTCGGGATCCCAGAAATAGGTCGTCGGCGCGCCGCGCCGGCTGAAGTCGCGTGGCGGGGTGGTGATCGTGGTCGGAGGGGCGGCCGGCGCCGCGGCGGGCTGGGCGAGGGCGGAGCCGGCGGTCGCGGCGAGCGCTCCGAGCCCGGCCGCATGGATCAGCGTCCGTCGGGAAAGCACCGCAGCTTGCGGCGGCATGAGGTCGCAGTCGTGAGCAGATTGGCCTGTCATACTTTACCTCCCGTGATTTGTGGTTGTCCGAGCCGGCGTCGTCCCGGGTCGCTGTTGCTCCTGCCCTTCTCCTTTCACGCGCGCCCGACCTACCGGCACGGCCAGCAGCCTATAGATCATCGCCCTGTCTGTCCCGCCGCCAGGTGACGTAGGGTCCGCATGCGGAGCATTGGCGTCTCCGGTCTCGGGCACCGTTCTTGCTTCCCTCGAAGGACTGCGTCGCTGCATACCGCTCAAGCTCAGGCGTGCTTGCCCCGGGCCGGGAAATCGCCCACAGCAGCGGCGAATTATTTCGGATCGGGTTACATGTTTGCTGGAATATCGGTCGAGGAACTCGTTTTCCTCGCTGCCTCTCTTGTTGCCGCCGGTGCCGCCACTGGCGTTCTGGCGGGTCTCTTCGGCGTCGGCGGCGGGGCGGTCATCGTGCCGATCCTCTACGAGGTCTTTCGCGTCATCGGCGTGCCCGAGGATATCCGCATGCCTCTCTGCGTCGGCACCTCGTTGGCGATCATCATCCCGACCTCGATCCGCTCCTTCAACGCCCACCGGGCCAAGGGCCTGGTCGATATCTCGATCCTGAAGATCTGGGCGCTGCCCGTTGTGCTCGGCGTCATGGCCGGCAGCTACATCGCCCGCTTCGCGCCGGCCGACCTGTTCAAGATCGTCTTCGTGGTCGTCGCCGTTGCCAGCGCGCTGCGTCTTCTCTTCGCCTCCGACCGCTGGAAGCTCGGCACGGAGATGCCGGGCAAGGTGCTGATGTCCGTCTATGGCTCGGTCATCGGCGTGCTCTCCGCCCTGATGGGCATCGGCGGGGGCCAGCTATCGAGCCTGTTCATGACCTTCTATGGCCGCCCGATTCATCAGGCAGTCGCGACGTCGTCCGGCCTCGGCGTGCTGATCTCGATCCCGGGCGCGCTCGGCTACATCTATGCCGGCTGGCCGAAGATGGACGTGCTGCCGCCGCTCTCGCTCGGCTATGTCTCGCTGATCGGCTTCCTGCTCTTCATCCCGACCTCGATCTGGACCGCTCCCATGGGCGCACGCCTCGCGCACCGGCTTTCCAAGCGCAAGCTGGAGGTTGTCTTCGGGCTGTTCCTGCTGGTGGTGGCCAGTCGCTTCATCTGGTCGCTCCTGGCCTGAGCGAAGGGGAGCGGCGACGTTCCATTGGCGCTATGGCGTCAGCGGAAACGTTCCGGTTCACTCGTCGCCAAGCGACCCGGCAGTTCCCGCATGATCTCGAGCCGCTCCGCCTCGCTCATCCGCGGCCAGCCTGCAATCTCGGCTAACGTTCGCCCGCAGCCTTCACACAGCCTGCGGGCCTGATCGATCACGCAGATCCTGATGCAGGGCGTGGAAACGCCGCTCATTTCCCGGCAAGTCCCAGCGCCAACGCGAAGCCGAGATAGATCGCGATCTCGGCGAGTTGCTGGGCCGCGCCGAGGATATCGCCGGTCTGGCCGCCGATCAGCCGCCTGCTCGATCCTGCGATGACCCTGGCGGCCAGGCTGGCGAGCAGGAGGCCGCCGACAAGGCCTGCGATCGGCAGAGCGGATGCAAGCGTGACGGCGCTGGCGAGGGCTGCCGAAAGCGTCAGCGCGAAGAATGCGGTGCTCCGCGTCGGTTGGCCCACAGCCGCGGCCGTGCCGACGCTGCGGGCAGGCGGCTCGGTCGCCAGCAGGCGCAAGCCCTCGGCTCGGGACCAGGGCGCGGCGGCGATGACCGCCACCGCCGCCGCCCAGGCACCGGCCGCCTCCAGGATCGACGCGAGCGCCGCTACCCGCAGCAGCAGCGAGAGCACGAGCGCGATCGCACCATAGGAGCCGACGCGGCTGTCCTTCATGATCTCGAGCCGGCGCTCCGGCGTATGGCCGCCGAACAGCCCGTCGGCGCTGTCGGCGAGGCCGTCCTCGTGAAGGGCGCCCGTCGTCAGCGCAAACACCGTTACCGCAAGCCCGGCGGCGAGCGCCGCGCTGACGCCGGCAAGCGCGGCGCCCAGCAGAACCAGCGCCGCCGGCAGCGCGATCACGACTGCCGCGAAGGGCAGCGCGCGCGGCACGATGCGGAAATCCGGCAGGCCGTGGAGATCGTTTTCCCCGTGCAGGCGTGGCACCTGCAAGCGGGAATAGAAGCGGATGCAGATCGCGGTCGCGACCGGCCAGCCCGGCCATGACGGGGGGCTCGGCGTATCCTCCGGCGTTGCGCCTGCGATCTCGTCCTGCGCATCGGCCATGGCGCCGTCCTCGATTGTCTTCGCGAGCCGCAGCCTATAGCAGCAGCCACGGCCCCGCCGCCACGCCCGGCCGCCCTTTCCATCTGGATCACTGCCATGGCCGCTTCAGGACTTCCCTTCGACGACATTCGCGAACTCATTGCCGCGATGCCGGGCCCGGACATGGCCGCCGCCAATGCCGTCCGCGCCCGCGACAAGGACCTGACCAAGCCGGCCGGAAGCCTCGGCCGCATGGAGGAGATAGCCGAATGGCTCGCCGCCTGGCAGGGCAAGGCGAAGCCGAGCGTCGACCGGCCGCTGGTCTGCGTCTTCGCCGGGAACCACGGTGTCGTCGCGCAGGGCGTCTCGGCCTTTCCACAGGCCGTGACCCGCCAGATGCTGGAGAATTTCGCTGCCGGCGGCGCGGCCATCAACCAGATCTGCGCCGCCTTCGACCTCGGCTTCAAGGTCTTCGACCTCGCGCTCGATCTGCCGACCGGCGATTTCACGCAAGGCGACGCCCTCGACGAGCGCGCCTGCGTCGCCACCATGGCTTTCGGCATGGAAGCGCTGGTCGGCGGCACGGACCTGCTCTGCCTCGGCGAGATGGGCATCGGCAACACCACCTCGGCGGCGGCGATCTATGCCGCGCTCTATGGCGGCGATGCGACCTTGTGGTGCGGGCGCGGCACCGGCCTCGACGACGCCGGCCTGAAGCGCAAGGTCGCGGCCGTGGAGGCCGGGCTCGCGTTGCACGGCGCCCATCTCAAGGACCCGCTGGAGGTGCTGCGCCGCCTCGGCGGACGCGAGATCGCGGCGATCTGCGGCGCCATCATCGCCGCCCGCTCGCAGCGCATCCCGGTGATCCTCGACGGCTATGTCGTGACGGCCGCTGCCGCGATCCTGCACGCGCTCGACCCGTCCGCGATCGACCACTGCCTCGCCGGCCACCTCTCGGCCGAAGGCGCGCATCGCGATGTCCTGGCCCATCTCGGCAAGCAACCGTTGCTGGCGCTCGACATGCGGCTGGGCGAGGGGACGGGCGCCGCGCTGGCGGCCAGCCTCGTCAAGGCTGCGGCAGCGATCCATGGCGGCATGGCGACCTTCGCGCAGGCCGGCGTCGCGGGCAAGGAGTAGCCACGGCACCGCGCGGCGAGGGGTAGTCCGGCCGTCGCCTTGCCGATCCCGGGATATGCTGACACGCTGACTGCGGTCGTCCCGAGCGGCCGCATCCGCGAGACCGCTCCCGGGGACGCGAAGCCACGGGAGAGACACATGACGCGCGCAAGCTGTTTCGGCCTGGTTGCGGCAGCCGGGCTTTTGGGACTCGTCGCCGGTCCGGCAGACGCCCAGACGGCCGGCATGACCTTCTTCGTCACCAGCGCCGGCTCCGGTAAGGGGGCCGATCTCGGCGGGCTCGCCGGAGCGGACGCCATCTGCCAGCGGCTCGCCCAGGCGGCGGGCGCCGGCGGCAAGACCTGGCGGGCCTATCTCTCGACCCAGGCCGCGGGCGGCGTACCGGCGGTCAACGCCCGGGACCGCATCGGGGCCGGACCGTGGCAGAACGCCAAGGGCGCGGTCGTCGCCGCGAGCCTCGCCGATCTGCATGGCGGCGCCGCCAATCTCACCAAGCAGACCGCGCTCAACGAGAAGGGCGAGCCGGTCAACGGCCGCGGCGACACCCCGAACCAGCACGACATGCTGACGGGTTCGCAGGCGGACGGCACCGCCTTCGGGCCGGGCGAGGATCGCACCTGCGGCAACTACACCCTGAGCGGCACGGAGGGCGCGGTGATGATGGGCCACCACGACCGCACGGGGCTGGACGATACGCCGCCTTCGAAATCCTGGAACACTTCCCATCTGTCGCGTGGCGGCTGCAGCCAGGAGGCCCTGCGCGGAACTGGGGGCGGCGGCCTGTTCTACTGCTTCGCCAGTAACTGACGAGGCTGCCGGCTCACGCCGCCCGCGTCGCCGGCTGCGGCAGCGCCGCGAGCGTGTCCATCACGCGCACCGGCGGCAGCGTGACTGTCACCTCCGTTCCGGCGCGTGGCTTCGACTTCAGGTTGAAGCCGCCGCCATGCAGGTCGATCAGCCCCTTCACGATCGGCAGGCCGAGGCCCGAGCCCTGCTCGGCGGTCTTGATCGCCAGCGAGCCACGCCCGAAGCTCTGCAGCACGATCGGGATCTCTTCCTCGGGGATGCCGGGGCCGGTGTCCGTGACAGAGACATATTGCCCGCCGTTGACGGTCCAGCCGACCTTGACGGTGATCTCGCCGCCGGGGGGGGTGAACTTGATCGCGTTGGAGAGCAGGTTGAGGACGACCTGCCGGATCGCGCGCTCGTCGGCCCAGACGCGCGGCAGGTCCGGCTCGACGGCCTCCCGAATGCTCTGGCCCTTGGTCTTGGCACGCAGCTTGAGCATGTGCCGGCAATCATCGACGATTCCGGCGAGCGAGATCGCCTCCTCGTTCAGTTCGTATTTGCCGGCCTCGATGCGCGACAGGTCGAGGATCTCGTTGATCAGTTCGAGCAGGTGCTGGCCCGAGCCGTGGATGTCGGCCGAATATTCCTTGTAGGCCGCATTGGCATGCCCGCCGAAAACCTCGTTCTTCATGACCTCGGAGAAGCCGAGGATCGCGTTGAGCGGGGTCCGCAGTTCATGGCTCATCGTCGCGAGGAAGCGCGACTTGGCGAGATTGGCTTCCTCGGCCTTGCGCCTGGCCTCGTCGGAATTGGCGTTGGCGGTCTCGAGTTCGGCGATCAGTGCGTCCTTTTCCGCCCGGAAGGCGATGGTCGAGACGGAGCTGACATGGAGCCGGTGCGCGAGGAAGACGAAGAAGAGCTGTGCCGAGCCCGCCATGACCGCGGTGGTCAGGCTGTCGATCTCGGTGCGCCCCCAGAAGAAGGCCGCCGTCCCGAATGTGATCGGTGCGAGGCCGGCATAGACCGCGACGGGGATGGATGCGGCCACCATCACCGTCAGCGCGCTGACGATCAGCAGCGTGGTGGTGACGAAGATGTTGGCGCCCGGCGCATCGACCTGCGCGAACACGACGAGGATCAGCGCCCAGGAGCTGCCATGCAGGCATTCGCCGAGCGCAAACATCCGGCGCCAGCGGCGGATCGCGAGGTCGCCGGCGGGTTGCGCCAGGAAGCGGCGGCACATCAGCAGCATCACGGTGGTTGCGAGCAGCACGGCGCCGATCCAGGGAACCGCCTGGTAGACCGGTACCCAGAAGCACGACGCCGCAGCGATGCCGACGGCCAGCACCAGCGTGCCGACCGAGCCGCTGATCCGGTATTCGGCGAAGACGCGCAGCAATTCGTAGTCGAAGGCGCGTTCGAGGCCGGTCGACGAGGTCAGGCGCTCGCGGATCGATTTGACCTCGCGGCTGACATGCTTGCGGCGCGCAAGGGCGCGCGGGTCCGGACCCCGCCCACGCTGCACCTGTTCGGCCGTCACTTCAGGCATGACGAAAGACGCAACTCTTCCTCTTCCCGTGCGCAGGATGCGCTACGGGCTCGCTATCATGGTCGGCAAATCGTTAAGCTCTTCCTGATGACGCGCTTCGGAATCAACCATTCGAAATTCGGTCCGCTCGGCTGGCGGCGCGTCAGCCGTCCGGTGGACATCGTCGTGGCGCTCGGCCTCGTCGGCCTGCTGGCGATTGCCGGGGGCGTGCTGCAGTACCGGCTGGGCCCGGCGCGAACGCTCGTCGGCGCGGCGCGTGTCATCGATGGCGATTCGCTCCGGCTCGCCGGCGAGGAATTGCGCCTGCAGGGCCTCGACGCGCCGGAACTGCGGCAGAGTGGCACCGACGGCTCCGGCCGGACGGTCGATTGCGGCCGCATGGCCCGCCGGGCGCTCGAGCGGCTTCTGGCGCGCGGCATCGTTACCTGCGAGATCGGCAAGGTCGACCGCTATGGCCGCGGCCTCGCGCAGTGCCGCCAGGGTGAGACCGATATCAATGCGACGCTGGTGCGCGAGGGGCACGCCGTGGCCTATGGCGGCTATCGCGCCGAGGAAGCGCAGGCGAAGGCGGCCGGGCGCGGCATCTGGGCCTACCGTTTCGAGCCCCCGGAGAGTTGGCGGCGGGCGCAGGGGCGTTGATACATCGGCCCGAAAAGTCGAGGCCGGTTTTCGGAAGAAGCCGATGCTTGAGATCAGCGGGTTGCTGCCACAGAACCATCACGAAAGCCCCTGAAAGGATTGACGCTCCGGGCTCGGGCATGGTCGGGTCGCGCGGCATTCGCGGAGAGAACCACGATGAAGCTCTATGATGGCGGTCGCGCGCCCAATCCGCGACGGGTGCGGATATTCTTCGCCGAGAAGGGCGTGCCGCTTCCGGAACTCGTTCCGGTCGACATCGCCAAGAAGGAGCACAGGAGCGAGGCCTTCACCCGGCTGAACCCGTCCCAGCGCCTGCCGGTTATGGTGCTCGACGACGGCACCGCTCTCGCCGAGACGATCGCGATCTGCCGCTATGTCGAGAGCCTGCACCCGCAGCCGCCGCTCTTCGGCAGGGATGCCAGGGAACAGGCCCTGATCGAGATGTGGAACAGGCGCGTCGAGCTTGGCCTGTTCACGGCTGTCTCGGCGGTGTTCCGGCACTCCCACCCGGCGATGGCCGAGCTCGAGGACCAGGTGCCGGAATGGGCGGAGGCCAATCGCGAGCAGATCGACGACCATCTCCTGCTTCTCGACCTGCAGCTTGCCGCCAACCCCTATCTCTGTGGCGAGGAACTGACGGTCGCGGATATCACCGCCGGCATCGCCATCGACTTCATGAAGCCCTCGCGCATCCCCCTGCCGGAGGATTTCGCTCATGTCCGGCGCTGGCATGGCGAGCTCTCGGCGCGGCCGAGCTGGAAGGCCTGATGCTGATACGCCTGCTCATGCTGGTGGCGCTGGCGCTACCCTTCGCCCCAGCGTCGGCCGCCGAGCGTCTCGGCGGCGAGGCGATCCGGCGTGCCTTCGAGGGCAATACGGTCAGCGGCCGTTACACCAATGGCGGCTTCTTCACCGAATATCACGAGCCCGACGGGCGTGCGCTCGGCCATAATGGCTGGCAGCCCAACCGCGATGCCTGCTGGACCACCAGGGCCGACCAGGTCTGCTATTATTACGGCCCGCAGAGCGACCGAACGGTGCATTGCTTCACGGTCGAGCAGAACCGCGACCTCTACGTGCTGCGCAATGCCGGCAATGGCCAGATCAATGCCCTGGCAACCGTCGAACTCGGCAATCCGCGCAAGCACGGCGACAATGGCGAGGCCTGGTATTGCGACGGCCTGATCTCGAAGGCACCGGAGCCGCCGATGTCGCGCCGGCGCTTCGCAGCGCGCTGATGCGGGGCCTTGCCGTTGCATTGGCCATGCTCCTGTCTGTCGCCGACGCCGCGGCGGCCGAGCGGCTGGACGGCGAGGCGATCCGTCGCGCCTTCGAGGGCAACACGGTCGCGGGGCGCTATTCCGGCAGCAACCAGCCCTTCAGCGAGCATCACCACCGCGATGGCCGCGCCACCGGCCATAACCGCGGCGTGCCGAACCGCGACGCCTGCTGGACGACGACGAGCGATGCGGTCTGCTACTACTACGGGCCGCATGAGACCCGCCGGACGTACTGCTTCACCGTCGAGCGCAGCGGACGCCTTTACATCCTGCGCAGCCGCCTGAGCGGGCGCATCAACGGCATGGCGACGGTCGAGCCGGGCGATCCCGAGGGCGCCAACGCGGGGCCGGCGACCTGGAGCTGCGACGGGCTGATTTCGCGCGTTCCTGGCGGGGCGCTTCTGGCCAGGCGATGACGGAAGGGGAAAGCCTCGACGCGGTGCTGCACGCCCTGCGCGCCTGTCGCATCTGCCGCGATGCGCCGCTCTATCTGCCGCCGCTGCCGCACCAGCCCCGGCCGGTGATCCAGGCTTCGGCTACAGCGCGGCTGTGCATTGCCGGCCAGGCTCCCGGCACCCGCGTCCATGCCAGCGGGCGGCCCTTCACCGATCCGTCCGGCGTGCGCCTGCGCCGCTGGCTCGGCATCGACGAGGCCGTCTTCTACGACGCGGCCAAGGTCGCGGTCGTGCCGATGGGCCATTGCTTCCCGGGGCTCGATGCGAAGGGCGGCGACCTGCCACCGCGGCGCGAATGCGCGCCGACCTGGCGCGCCCGTGTCTTTGCCGCGATGCCTTCCGTCGAACTCGTCCTTGCGATCGGCCGCTATGCTCAGGCCTGGCATCTCGGCCCGCAGGCGGGGGCGAAGCTCTCGGCGACCGTCGGGGACTGGCGTGCGATTCTGGAACGGCCGGGCCGACCGCGGGTCCTGCCCATGCCGCATCCGTCCTGGCGCAACAACGCCTGGCTGAAGCGCAATCCCTGGTTCGAGGACGAACTCGTGCCCGTGCTGCGAGAGGAAGTGGCGCGGCTCGTCGGATGACGGTCGAGCGCCGAAGCCGGCGGTCAGCGGTACTGGTAGCTGCCCGATTCCAGGTTGCGGTCGATCTGGCCGCGCATCCGCACCACCGTCCTCACCTCGCCGATGCCGGACTGGCCGCGGCCTTCGAACTGGACGAGGCCGCCGACGTTCGAGCCATAGCCGCTCCGCGAGCTCTTGCCGAATTCAACCCGGACCGAACCGCCGGCCCGCACGCAGAAGGACGAACCCTCGACGCGTAAGAAGCCCGGCCCGTATTCGGGGCAGGGCCGTGCCGCATTGCGCTCGGCATGGGCAGGCTTGAACCGCTCCTGGACCTGGGCGCGCCCCGGCAGTGGTTGGCCGATCGACTGCGCCTGCGCCCCCGCGGCGGCGAGAAGGACGGAGAGCGAGAGGCCGGCGAGACGGAGCATGGCGAGGATCCGGAATCAGATGATCGCCGGATAGCGCCCCGGAAGGGCGGGATCGTGGCGACACGCAGAACATAGGCGCCGCGCCGGCGGCAGGAAACCCGGCCTCGCGCAATTGGCATCGGGGAGGGCGCCGGCACGAAAAAGCCCGGCCGAAGCCGGGCTTGATCGGTGCCGTCCCGGCGCGGCAAGCGCGCCGGCCAGCCTGTGTCAACGGGCGCGGGTGCGCACCTGGAACACGTCGAAGGACAGTTCCGCAACCTGCCACCAGAGGTACTGGTCGTTGCGGAAAGTCTGCATCGCCTCGATCATCTTCTTGAAGTCGGGGTTCTTGGCCGAGATCTCGGTGTAGAGCTCGTTCGACGCCTTCAGCGAGGCTTCAAGGATCTCCTGCGAGAACGGGCGCAGCTGCGCGCCAGCGCCGACCAGGCGCTTGAGCGCGGGCGGGTTCTGCACGTCGTAGCGCGCGGTCATATGCGTGGTCGCATAGGCGCCCGCCGCCTTGAGCGCGGCTTGGTAGTTCTTCGGCAGCGAGTTCCACTTCTCGATGTTGATGAAGGAGTGGACCGCCGGGCCGCCTTCCCAGAAGCCGGGATAGTAGTAGTAAGGCGCAACCTTGGCGAAGCCGAGCTTCTCGTCGTCATAGGGGCCGACCCATTCGGCGCCGTCGATCGTGCCCTTCTCGAGCGCAGGGTAAATGTCGCCGCCAGCGAGCTGCTGCGGCACCACGCCGAGCTTCTGCAGCACGTTTCCGGCGATGCCGGCGATGCGCATCTTCAGGCCCTGCAGATCGGCGACGGTCTTGATCTCCTTGCGGAACCAGCCGCCCATCTGGCAGCCGGTGTTGCCGGTCTGGACGCCGACGACGTTGAACTTCTTCCAGAACTCGTTGAACATCGCCTCGCCGCCGCCTTCCGCGATCCAGGCGTTCTGCTGGCGGGTGTTGAGGCCGAACGGCACGGAGGAGGGGATCGCGAAGGTCGGGTCCTTGCCGACATAGTAGTAGGAAACGGTGTGGCAGCACTCGACCGTGCCGTTCGACACCGCGTCGAGCGCCTGCAGGCCCGGGACGATCTCGCCCGCCGCGAAGACCTGGATCTGGAACTTGCCGTCGGTCAGCTCGGAGACCATCTTGGCCATCGTCTCGCCGGCGCCGTAGATCGTGTCGAGCGACTTGGGGAAGCTCGACGCCATGCGCCATTTGATCTCCGGATTCGCTTGCGCGATCGCAGGCGAGGCGATCGTGGCGGCGGCTGCGCCGGCGGTTGCGGTCTGCAGAAACTGACGGCGCTTCATAAAGGGCATCTCCTCGATATGCCTCGGATTTCCGAGCATTTGTGGCATTGGCAGGCAGCTCGATGGCGCTCGCCGGAAACTTGGACACGCGCTGCGCATTTCTAGAGGAACGGCGTACCAATCGCGAGCGTTTTCAAAGCCGTGTCTTTCGACTTTCGGCTAGTGTCGCGTGAAGTTGCGTTGTGCTGCGAAGTGCCGAGCGGCTCACCCGGGCCGCCTTCGCGATGCCAGAGCGGATCAGGACCGGCGCGCCAGCCAGATCACGTGCCGCGCGCCGCTGCGGCCACGATGCGCGCGCACCATCACCTCCTCGACCGCGAAGCCCGACCGCTTCAGGCGCTGCGTGAAGCTGCGGTCCGGCCCCTGCGACCAGACCGCCAGCACGCCGCCCGGCCGCAGCCCCGCCTTTGCCAGTCCGAGGCCGCCCTGGTCATAGAGCCGGTCGTTGGCGGCGACGGTCAGCGCTTCCGGGCCGTTGTCGACATCGAGAAGGATCGCATCGTAGCCGCCGGCATTCTCCGCGATGACCTGCGCGACGTCCCGCTCCGTCACGGTGACGCGAGGGTCGTCCAGGCTGCCGGCGAAGAGCTCGGCCATCGGCCCGCGAGCCCAGGCGACGACGGCGGGAACGAGTTCGGCCACCGTGATCCGTGCGCCGGGGCCGAAGCTCGCCAGCGCCGCCCGCAGCGTGAAGCCCATGCCGAGCCCGCCGATCAGTATCCGCGGATCCGTCCGCCCCGCGAGCCGCGCGGCGACCAGTGTCGCCAGCGCCTCCTCCGAGCCGCTGAGGCGGCTGTTCATCAATTCGATCGACCCGAGCCTGATCGAGAATTCGGCGCCGCGGCGCTTCAGCCGCAATTCGCGGTCGGGGCCGCGGCCGGGCAGGGTTGCGGTGTCGAGGTGAATCCAGGGGATCATCGGCGGTCTTTAGCAGGATCTGCGAGGGCGTGCGCGGCTTCTAGCTGATCGGGCCGAACACGGCATTCGCTCTGATGATCCAGGCCTTTGATCTCGCATCGACTTTTCCCGGGAGCCGCATGCCGCTTTTCGAGCCGATGCTTTATAAGCGTTGCGCGCCATCCATGCATACAAATCATGTCGACGCTCCTCACGCCGTGTTGATCCGACGGAGAATGCATGGCTATGGCATTATGCTGCGGTGCAGTGTTTTTTGCTGCGGTGCCATAGAAGATCGAAGAGCCATGACCATTGCGACCGACGCCGGGACTTGTGGAGCGCATGCCGAGGCGGCGGCCGAGCGGCCGGGCGCCCATGTCGGGCTCGTCCTGTTCGCTCTGGCGATGGGCGGCTTCGCCATCGGCACCGCCGAATTCGCGGTGATGAGCCTCGTCCCCTATTTCTCGGTCGGGCTCGGCATCGACGAGCCGACGGCGGGCCATGTCATCAGCGCCTATGCGCTGGGCGTCGTCGTGGGCGCGCCGATCATCGCCGTGCTGGCGGCGAGGGTTGCCCGCCATACCCTGCTGATCGGGCTGATGGCGGTCTTCGCCGTCGCCAACCTGCTCAGCGCGCTCGCCCCGAGTTATGGCTGGATGCTGGTCTTCCGCTTCTTCAGCGGCCTGCCGCACGGCGCGTATTTCGGCGTGGCGGCGCTGGTCGCGGCCTCGCTCTCGCCGCCGAATCGGCGTGCGCAGGCGGTGGCGCGGGTGATGCTCGGGCTCACAGTCGCGACCATCATCGGCGTCCCCTTCGCCAACTGGATGGGGCAGGCGCTGGGCTGGCGCTGGGGTTTCGGCATCGTCGCGCTGCTCGCGCTGGTCACGGTGCTGCTGGTCTTCGCCTATGCGCCTCGCGACAAGGTCCAGCCGGGCGCGAGCCCCCTGCGCGAGCTCGGCGCGCTCGGCCGCCGCCAGGTCTGGCTGACGCTGGGCATCGGCGCCATCGGCTTCGGCGGCATGTTCGCCGTTTACACCTATGTCGCCTCGACGCTGATGGAGGTCACGCTGGTCTCGCCGGCGGTAGTCCCGGTCATCCTTTGCGTCTTCGGCCTGGGGCTGACCGCCGGCACGCTGGTCGGAGCCTGGCTGGCCGACCGCGCGCTGATGCCGGCGATCGGCGGGATGCTGCTCTGGACCGCCTGCGCACTCGCCATCTTTCCCTTCGCCACCGGCAATATCTGGGCGGTCGGTGCCGTAATCTTCCTGATCGGCACCAGCGGCGGCCTCGGCCCGATGCTGCAGACAAGGTTGATGGACGTGGCAGAGGAGGCGCAGACGCTCGCAGCGGCGCTCAACCACAGCGCCTTCAACGCCGCCAATGCGCTTGGCCCCTGGCTCGGCGGCATGGCGATCGCGGCGGGCTATGGTTGGTCGTCGACCGGCTGGGTCGGTAGCGCGCTGGCGCTGGGCGGCTTCGCGATCTGGGTCGTCGCGGTGCTCGACGACCGCTTGGCCCGCGCCGGCTCCCGCTGACAGCCCCGGCGCAGCTCTGTCGCTGCTGCCGAAGAATTCGCCATGGCGGCAGCCATATGCGCCTAATCTCCGCTTGCGGCCAGTGCGCGGCATCGCACAATCTGCGGGCAGAGTCGGACGGGAGAAGAGGGAATGCCCGCCGGCCGAACCTAGTGGAGGTCCTATGAACGGTTTCGCGCGATTCATCGCCACTGCGTTGTTGACGGCAGTCGGCGCCTCCGGTGCCCTGGCGCAGGCCAAGGAGTGGAAGGAGATCCGGATCGGCACCGAAGGCGCCTATCCGCCGTACAACAACCTCAATGCCAAGAAGGAGCTGGAGGGCTTCGAGATCGATCTCGGCAACCTGCTCTGCGAGAAGATGAAGGTGAAATGCACCTGGGTGGTGCAGGATTGGGACGGCATCATCCCGGCCCTGCAGGCCAATAAGTACGACGTCATCTTCGCCGGCATGAACGCCACCGACGAGCGCAGGAAGCAGGTCGATTTCACCGCCGTCTACAGCAAGACCCCGATCTGGGCGGTCGGCCCGAAGAACACCAAATCGGACGACATCTCGCCGGCTGCGCTCAAGGGCAAGACGATCGGCACCCAGAGCTCGACCATCCACGCCAACTATCTCGAGAAGTTCTACAAGGATTCCGACATCCGCCTGTACCCGACGCAGGAGGAGGCCAATCTCGACCTGATCAACGGCCGGCTCGACTACAACGTCGCCGATGCCCTGGCGCTCGCCGATTTCCTCAGGGGCCAGGGCAAGGATTGCTGCCGCAGGATCGCCGAGGTCAAGCGCGATGATGCCATCCATGGTGCCGGCGTGGCGGGCGCAGTGCGCAAGTCGGATACGGCGCTGAAGGAGCTGATCAACAAGGCGATCGCCGAGGCCATCGCCGACGGCTCGCACAAGAAGCTCGAGGACAAGTGGTTCAAATACGACTGATCCGAGCCGTCTCGTGATCCGCTCGTCCTGAACCCGTCGGCCGGCCCGTCCGGGCCGGCTGCGTTCGCCCCTCCCGCATCGGCGGCGCCATGCTCGAAAAATTCGCCCTGCTCGGCTTCGGGCCCGGTGGCTGGGGCTGGGCCCTGCTGCAGGGCGCCTCCATCACGATCTCGATCGCACTCGCGACGCTGCCCTTCGGGCTGGCGCTCGGTCTGGCGATCGCTCTCGCCAAGCGTTCGGAGAAGGCCTGGCTGCGCCGGCTGGCGACGATCTACACCACGGTGTTCCGTGGCGTGCCGGAGCTGCTGACACTCTACATCGTCTATTTCGGCGTCCAGATCCTGCTGCAGCAACTTTGGGTGAAGCTCGGCCTGGCGGGCTCCTTCAGCATGCCGCCATTCGTCGCCGGGATGATCGCGCTCGGGATGGTGCTCTCCGCCTTTTCCAGCGAGGTCTGGATGGGCGCGCTCAATTCGATCCAGCCCGGCCAGCGCGAGGCTGCAGCGGCGCTGGGCCTGAGCAAGGCGCAGGCCTTCCGGCTCGTCGTCTTCCCGCAACTGATGCGCGTGGCGCTGCCGGGGCTCGGCAACAACTGGATGGTGCTGCTCAAGGAGACCTCGCTGGTCTCGGTGATCACGCTGCCCGACATCATGTTCATTACCACCCGCGCCAATGTCGTGACCAAGGAGCCCTTCCTGTTCTTCGGCGCGGCGATGGCGATCTACCTGTTCTTCTCGCTGATCTCGGCCTGGAGCATCGGCCGGCTCGAAGCCCGCGCCAATCGCGGCTATGCCGCCTTCGGGGGCGCGACGCGATGAACTGGTGCGAGTATCCGGGCTACATCGTCGGCAGCGAGGTTTTCCAGAACTACGGCTGCCGCATGTTCAGCGGCCTGTGGATCACCTTCCAGCTCGTCGCGATCTCGGTGACGATCGGCTTCGCGCTGGCCGTCGGCCTGGCGGTTGCGCGGCTTTATGGGCCGCGCTGGGCGCAGGTCGCGATCAACGGCTACACCACCTTCTTCCGCGGCACGCCGCTGCTCTGCCAGCTCTTCCTGGTCTATTACGGGCTCGGCCAGTTCCGGCTGTTCTGGCAGGATGCCGGGCTGTGGTGGTTCTTCCGCGAGCCGTTCTACTGTGCGCTGCTGACCTTCACCATCAACACGGCGGCCTATCAGGCCGAGATCCTGCGCGGTGCCATCCAGTCGATCCCGCGCGGGCAGTTCGAGGGTGCGCTGTCGCTCGGCCTGCACCGCTGGGCGAGCCTGCGCCTCGTCATCATGCCTCAGGCGATGATCCTGGCGCTGCGTCCGCTCGGCAACGAGCTGATCGTGATGATCAAGTCGAGCGCCATTGCCTCGCTGGTGACGCTGTTCGACCTGATGGGCGCGACGCGGCTCGCCTTCGCCCGCTCCTTCGACATCTCGATCTATCTCTACGCCGCGCTGATCTACCTTGCCGTGGTCGAGGTGGTGCGGCGCGTCTGGGACCGGCTGGAACTGCGCCTGACGCGGCACATGGCGCTGCGCTGAGCCTGGCTTCAGCCCGGCAGGGTCAGGATCAGCGGCCCCTGCGCGGTTGCGACCACGGTGTGCTCGTATTGCACGGTGGGCGCACGCGGCTCGCTGTAGAGCGTCCACGGGTCGTCGCCGTCCTCTGCCCAGGCCGCGCCGAGCGAGAGGAACGGCTCCACGGTGAACACCAGTCCCTTCTCCATCCGGCGACGCTCGCCGCGGTCCGGCCATGTCGCGAGCTCGGTCGGCTCCTCATGGAGCGAGCGGCCGACGCCGTGGCTCGCGAGATTGCGCACGAGCGTATAGCCGTTCTTGGCCGCGAAGCGGCCGATCGCCTGCCCGATACCGGCCATCGGCCTGTCGGCTCCCACCTGGCCGAGCCCGGCGAAGAGCGCGCGGCGGCCGTCGCGGCATAGCCGCGCCGTCCTGGCCGAGACCGGAGGAACGCCGAAGGACGCGCCGGTATCGGCGAAGAAGCCGTTCTTCTCGGCGGAGACGTCGATATTGACGAGGTCGCCGGCCTCGATCCGGCGCGGGCCGGGAATGCCGTGGGCGATCTCCTCGTTCACGCTGATGCAGGTCGCGCCGGGAAAGCCATAGGCCAGCTCGGGCGCTGGCTGCGCGCCCTCGCGTTCGAGCAGCGCGCGGCCGATGTCGTCGAGTTCCGCCGTGGTGATGCCGGGCTCCAGCGCCTTGGCCATCGCCGCGAGCGCGTTGGCGACGATGCGCCCCGTCTCGCGCAAGCCCGCCAGTTCGTCTTCGTTCGATATCGTCATGGTACAGGACGTAGTCTCTTGGGCCCCGGCCGGCAATCGTTGCGGCGACGCAGAGAGGCGGCGTGGCTTTCCACCCGGGCGATGGCAGGCTACATCGGCCAGGCAGCGCAAGCGGGAGAGCATCGCATGGCAAAGGTCGCCTTCATTGGTCTGGGTGTCATGGGCTATCCCATGGCGGGGCATCTCAAGGCCAAGGGCCACGAGGTCACGGTCTACAACCGCAACCCGACGAAGGCGCAGGCCTGGGTCTCCCAGCATGCCGGCATCTCGGCGCCGACCCCGGCCGATGCGGCGCAGGGCCAGGAGATCGTCTTCGCCTGCGTCGGCAATGACGACGATCTGCGCTCGGTGACGCTGGGCGAGCAGGGCGCTTTCGCCGGCATGGCCAAGGGCGCGCTCTTCGTCGATCACACCACGGCTTCCGCCAATGTCGCCCGCGAGCTGGATGCAGCCGCGAAGGCCGCCGGCTTCGGCTTCGTCGATGCGCCCGTCTCGGGCGGGCAGGCCGGCGCCGAGAACGGCGTGCTGACCGTGATGTGCGGCGGCGGGCAGGCGGACTACGCCCGAGCCGAGCCGGTGATCGCGGCTTACGCCCGCATGTGCAAGCTGATGGGCCCGGCCGGCTCCGGCCAGCTCACCAAGATGGTCAACCAGATCTGCATCGCTGGCCTCGTCCAGGCGCTCTCCGAGGGCATCCATTTCGCCAAGCGTTCCGGGCTCGATGTCGAGGCGATGCTGGAGGTGATCTCGAAGGGCGCGGCCGGTTCCTGGCAGATGGAGAACCGCGGCAAGACCATGAATGTCGGGAAGTTCGACTATGGCTTCGCCGTCGACTGGATGCGCAAGGACCTCGCCATCGTGCTGGACGAGGCTCGCAGCAACGGCGCGCAACTGCCCGTCACCGCGCTGGTCGACCAGTTCTATGCCGAGGTCCAGAAGCTCGGTGGCAAGCGCTGGGACACGTCGAGCCTGCTCGTTCGCCTCGAGGACTGAAGGCCTGCCGCAAGGCGCGGTCGGTTCGCGTCAGCGGCCGACCCGCGCGCGCCGGCCGAGTTCGACCGCGATCAGTCCGATCGTGGTCAGAACCCACATCATCACGACGAGCGACATCGGCCATATCGTCACCAGCCAGCTGATCGCGACCGTCATCAGGGCGCTGAAGCCGAGCTGGATCGCGCCCATCAGGCCGGAAGCCGAGCCGGCGAGCTCCGGCCGGGCCGACAGGGCTTCGGCCGTCGAGCCGGGAATGGTCATGCCGTTGCCGAAGGCGTTGAGCGCGAGTGGCAGGAACAGCATCAGCGGCGACCAGTCCGCCCGTAGCGCCAGCGGCACCGCGATCGTCATTGCGATGAAGGAGATCACCAGCCCGAGATGGACCATGCGCGGCGCGCCGAGGCGCCTCACCAGCCGTGCCATGGCGAAGTTTCCGGCCATGTAGCCGAGCGCGTTCAGGATGAAATAGCTGCCATAGACGTCGCTCCCGCGCCCCATCGTCTCGACGACGATGAAGGGCGCCGCCGCAATGAAGGCGAAGAAGGCGGACGCGCTGGTGGTGACCGCGGTGACGTTGAGCAGGAAGCCACGGTGGGCGATGAGCTGCGGGAAGGCGCGGAAGACGCCGAGCAGCGGCGTCTTCTGCCCGAGATTGGGGGCGGTCTCCGGCAGCCCTGCCATCGTCATCACCAGCACGAGCGTGCCGACGACGGTCATGAACCAGAGGATCATGCGCCAGCCGAACAGGGTTTCGATCTGGCCGCCGAGCCAGGGCGCGACCATCGGCGCCACCACCATCACCATGGTCACGGTGGCGATCTGGCCTGCGGCCTCGTCGCGGCTCGCCGTGTCGCGGATGATCGCGCGAGAGAGCGCGAAGACCGAGCCGGAGCCGGCGCCTTCGAGGATGCGCGCCAGCAGCAGCATCTCGATCGAGGGCGCCAGCGCGCCCAGCGTCGAGCCTGCGACGAACAGCACGATGCCGGCGATGACGCAGGGCCGCCGGCCATAGCGGTCGGAGAGCGGCCCGCTGACCAGCTGCGTCAGCGCCACCGCCACCAGGAACAGCGTCAGCGTGAGCTGGATCGCCGCATAGCTCGAGCCGAAATGGCGCGAGAGCGCTGGAGTGGCCGGGGCGAGCAGGTTCAGCGCGATCGGCTGCAGCACCGACATCGCGACCAGCACCGTCAGGGTGGGCTTGGAGGCGATGTGGGTCATGAGGGCGAGCGGTCCAGGGGCTTGAGCCTGGAATCGGCCAGCATGCGCTGCCGGTGCATGGTGTAGAGCCCGCTTCCGACGATCAACGCGATGCCGAGCCCGGCGATCGGGTCGGGCACATGGCCCCAGACCAGATAGCCGACGATGACGGCGAGAATGACGACCGAGTAGCGATAGCCCGAGACGACGCCGACATCGGTGTTGCGGTAGGCGCTGATAATGCAGAGGCTTCCGCCAGCGAGCAATGTCGCGGCGGCGGCGAGATAGAGCGTCTCGTGCCGCCAGACCGGCTGCCAGACCTCGAAGACGCCGAAGCACAGCGCAACGAAGCCGACGATCGCCGTCGTCATCAGCGCGATCACGGTCGACGGGATTTCATTGCCGATGCGGCGCGTCAGCAGGTCGCGACAGGCGGCGAGCGTGGCGCTGGCGAGCGCGGCCAGGGCCGCGACGTCGAAGGACTCGGTTCCCGGCCGCAGCACCACGAGGACGCCGCAGAAGCCGACGAAGATCGCGACCGTGCGCCGCCAGCCCACGCTCTCGATTCGAAGCACGACCGCAAGGACCACGATGATGATCGGCGCGGCCAGCAGGATCGCCGTCACATCGGCCAGCGGCAGCATCTTCAGCGACCAGATGAACGTCAGCGTTACGGCGGCGTCGATCAGCCCGCGCGCCAGAACGATCGGCCGCAGCGCGAGCGGGAGCTTGCGCGTCTCCTTGAAGGCGATCACGAGACCGAGCGAGGCCAGGAGCGCGAAGGCGGTGCGCAGCGCAATCGCCTGGCCGGCCGGATAGACCTCGCGCGCGAGCTTCATCAGCGCGTCGTTGCAGACGAAGAACGTCATAGCGGCCAGCATGGCGAGGATGCCGCGGCGGTTTTGTTCGAAGCTGGCCACGGCGTCTTCCGGTCAGGGCTTCAGGCGGCGAAGCGGCTGAGCGAGAAGGGTCGCAGGTCGAAGCCGGAGTGGCCCGAGGTCGAAAGGTCCGCCAGGATCTCGCCGATGGCGCTGGCGAACTTGAAGCCGTGGCCGGAGCAGCATGAGGCGAAGACCGCCTGCGGCACGCCGGGGACGCTGTCGATGATGAAATCGTCGTCCGGGGTCACGCTGTAGACGCAGCCCTTCAGCGTCAGCGGCTCGCCCGCGGCGTCCGGGATGTAGCGCGCCAGGCATTCGCGGATCAGCGCGACCTGCTTGGGGCTCGGCGTTCGGTCGTCCTCGCGCGGATCCATCGGTTCGCGCCCGAAATGCGGCCCGCCCAGCTTGAAACCGGGATGCTCATAGAGCGGGAAGCCGTAGAAATTGCCTTCCTCGACGCTGAGGATGAAGACCGGGAACACATCCGGACGGAACAGCTCCGGCCGGCGTGCCGTGAACCAGCCGATCGCCTGCCGCACGGTAGTGACCGTCTTCGCCAGCGCCGGAACCGCATCGGCGATCCAGCCGCCCGAGGTGATCACCAGCCGTCCGGCCGAGTATGTACCGCGTTCCGTGCGCACCGTGACGCCGCCATCGGCCGTCGGCGCCCAGTCGAGCATCGGCTCGTTGGTGCGGATCTCGGCCCCGCGCGCCTGCGCCAGCCCGACATGGGCATAGATCGCCTTCTCCGAGGCGACGAAGCCGCCATCCGGCTGCCACAGGCCGATATGGCCTTCCGGCAGCTGGAAAGTGGGGAAGCGCCGCGCGATCTCACGGCCGTCGAGCACTTCATGCGTCAGGCCGTGGTCGAGGCAGGATTGCAGGGAGGACTCGACAGGCCCGCTGTTTTTCGGTGCCAGATCGAGCGAGCCGGTCACATGCAGGAGCTGCATCCCGGCCTCGGCCCCGGTTTCCTGCCAGAGCTCATGCGCGCGCCGGACGATCGGCACATATTGCGAGCCCTCGAAATAGGCGAGCCGGATGATCCGGGTCAGCCCGTGCGAGGAGCCCATCGCATGGCCGAGGTCGAAACGCTCCAGTCCGAGAACCTTCAGCCCGCGCTTCGCCAGTTGCCAGCACGCAGCCGACCCCATGGCGCCGACACCGGCGACGATGACGTCGTAAATGTTGCTCGTCATGGCAGCCTCGCTGGGCGGGTCACGGCTGGGAGGATTGGGCCAAAGGCTCGCGGCGGGTATCGCGCGCCCTCGTTCCGGAGCCTTACAGGCGCTCCCTGCGTGGGTCCATGCCTGCCGGCGCCCGGTCCTCCTGCTTGCGGCGCAGTGGTCAGCTTTTCTTAACGATGTCGAACCATAAAGAGGCGACCAAACGTAATAGGGTGGGCTGATGCACCGTGGCGTTCGACGCTGGCTGAGCAGTCGAAGCCGCGCGGCTGCGGTCGAGCCCGCCGTGGTGGCGGAACCGGTCCCGGCTGCCGCTGCCGAGGTCGCCGATGCGGTAGCCGCCGCCGGCCGCGAGGCTGTAGGCGTGCTGGAGCAGGACGTGGTGGCGGCGATGCGCCGTCTCGCGACCGATCTCGCCAGTGCCGAGCAATTCTCTGCCGAATCCGAGGCGCGCGCCTGCGCCATCCATGCGAGCGTTCCCGCGATCAGGGCCGCGACCGCGACCGCCAGCGCCAATTCGGTTTCCCTCGTCTCTGCCTCGCAGCAGCTCGCAGACGCCGCCGACCAGATCGGCTCGTCGATGAGCCATGCACAGGAGCGGCTCGACGCCGCCGCCACCCGCGCCGGCGAAGCGACCGAGATGATGGGCGGGCTCGCGGTCGCGACGACTGAGATCCGCAGCATCGTCGACTCGATCGCCGAGATCGCGCGCCAGACCAACCTGCTGGCTCTGAATGCCTCCATCGAAGCGGCCCGGGCGGGCGAGGCGGGGCGCGGCTTCGGCGTCGTTGCCCAGGAGGTCAAGCTGCTCTCCGTCGAGGTGCGCGAAGCGGTGGAGCATGTCCGCCGCCGGGTCGACCGGCTGACGCAGGCAGCCCATGGCTCCGCCCTCATCGTCACCGACGCCTTGCAGATGGTCCGCGAGGTCAATCCGGTGATTGCCGCAATCGGCGACGCCGCGCAGGAGCAGGCCGCGGCGACGGCCGAACTCTCGCGCAACGCCGGTGCGACGGCGCGTTTTGTCGATACCGTCGTGCAGCATGTCGACGAGATCGATCGAGCGGCGCTGTCCGCAGCCACCGAAAGCGCCAATGCCCGCCGGGCGGCCTCCAAGGGCGCCAGCCAGGCCGGCGGCATGCTGCGCCGCTTCATCCCGACGATGCGGCATTCGTCCTTCGCCGACCGGCGCACGCATGATCGCTTCCCGGTCGAGCATCGTGTGCGAGTGCAACTCGGCGGCGTCGATATCGTCAGCCGGACGATCGACCTCAGCCGCGGCGGTGCCCTCTTGGCCAATCCCCAGGACCGCAAGCTGGAGCCAGGGCTTTCCGGCACGATCGAGATCGCCGATCTGCCGCCGCTGCCCTGCCGCATGACAGCGACAAGCGACCTTGGCCTGCACATGGCTTTCGATCGGGCGGCGCTCGACGAACTGCGGCTGCTCGACGGCCTGCTCGAGACCGTCGAGGGTTCCTACCGGCCGCTGATCGAGCGGGCGCAGGCCTTCGCCGCCGAGCTCTCCGCGCTGATGGCCGACGCACTGGCCCGCGGCCTCGTCAGCCAGGCCGATCTGTTCGACGTCGACTACGTCGCCTTGCCCGATACCGACCCTCAGCAATACGGCAACCGCGCCTTGTTGCTGCTCGAGCAGATCCTGCCGCGGGTGATGGCGGGCATGCTCGCAAGCGACCCGCGCCTGCTCTTCACGGTGCCGATCGACCGCAACGGCTATATCCCGGTCCACAACGCCGCCCAGGCCCTGCCGCAGCGCAGCGGCGATCCAGTCTGGAACGCCTCTCATGCCCGCAATCGGCGCATCTTCGACGACCGCGCCGGCATTGCTGCGGCACGCTCGGTGCGGCCTTTCCTCGTCCAGTCCTATCTGCGCGATATGGGCGGGGGCGTGACCGAGATGGTGCGCGAGGTCGATGCGCCGTTGCGGGTCGCCGGTCGCCACTGGGGCGGCGTGCGCATGGCCTACCGGATGTGAGGGCCGGCCCTACAGCCGCTCCCAGACGAAGGGTACGTTGAGGCCGCGCAACGTCTGCTGCCAGAGCGATCCGGCCTGTTCGAGGCGCTGCGGATCATAGACGCCCTGGACCTGGTGGACCTGCAGTTGCCAGCCCTTGGCGCCGGAATCCTGCCAGATCTTGCCGACGAGTCGCTTCAGCCGCTCCGGGTCGCGCGCGGCCTGGTTCGAGCCGAACACCGTGAACTGGCTCGAGTTCTGCAGCATGTCGGAAACCAGGACGAGGGCCTTGTCGCCGTCGCGCACGCGGGTTTCGGGCCGCGAGACGACATCGCCCACGGCTTCCGCGATCGGCGACAGGTTGCCCTTGGCGGGCTGCGACAGCACCGCCAGCGCCTCGTCGAGCGGGCGGCCGAATTTCTCGGTCCAGCGGACATATTCGCGGCGTGGATTGCCGATCAGCTCGCTCGCCGTGCGTCCGGGATTGCACAGCGAGAGCAGCGGCGGGAAGCCGGGCTCGAATGCGTCGTTGAAGACGTAGATCGACAGCATCCGCTCGGCCGGCAGTTCGTCGCCGATCTTCTTGACGAGCCGCTTCAGCCGCCCGGCCTGGACCTCGCTCCAGGGGTCGCTCTTGTCGACCAGAACCAGCGTATGCCCGACGGCACCGGTCTTGAGGCAGAGCGACTCGTCATCCCGCGGCGGCCCTCGCAACAGCGACGGCGCTGCAAAGAAACCGACCAGTGCGACGCCCGCCAGCACGGAGGCGACGATCGCCCAGCTCTCGCTCTTCATCTCTTGCTCTTCATCCTGCCGATGGGCCGCCTGCGCCGGTTAGCGCTGCATTGCGGCGAATTCCGCATTAGCTTGCTTGCGCGCCGCCTCGTCCTGCTCGAAGGCGTCGCGGCCGGCCTCGGCGGCGCGCGTCTTCAGCCGCTCGACCTCGCCGGCGAGATCGAGCCCGCGCACCAGTGCGAGACGCTCCCGGAGCTTCATCTCGACGAGGGGCGGCATATTGGCGAGCTGCCGCTCGTAATCGTCGATCAGGGCCCTGACCGCTCCATATTCGGGCAGCTCCGTCGGCTGGTCGATCTCGGCGACGTTCAGCGACTGCGAGAAATAGGCGGGCGGCATGTCCGTGCGCACGCGCAGATTGGCCTCGCGATACTGCATCAGCGCCGCATCCTTGGCGCTGCGCAGCTGCGCCAGCCGCGCGGCGTAGAGAGCCCGCGCCTGTTCCGCCGCGGCCTTCGAGCTCTGCAGCCGGGCGAGTTCGCGTGCGCAATCCTCGGTGAAGCCGCCGATCCCGGAGCGGATCGCCTCCAACTCGGGCAGCAGCGTGACATCGAGCCGGCGGCGCTCCTCCTCGACAGCGCTCCAGCGTTGCCGCCACCGCTTGTAGGCGGCGCCATGGCCGGGATAGCTGCCGAAGGCGGAATAGCCCTTCACTGCGGCGGCGAAGGCGACGATGCAGCCGATGAGCACCAATGCCGCCGATTTCAGCTCGGTGATGGCGAACGGGCTCTCCAGCACGCGCGGCAGCACCTGGAGCGAGCGCGAATCGGGCGAGGCGATCAGCATCTCGCGGTAATGCCCGACCGCGAGATTGAACCAGATGATCAGCGCGATCATGCCGGCATAGATCGGCAGCGCCCAGAACAGGTGCGAGGCGCGCACATGCTGGCAATAGCGCGCCGGCCACATGCCGACGAGGAAGCCCAGCGAGATATTGAGGGCCGAGATGATGACGGCCGTCGCCGCGCCGCCGACAAGCCCGAATTCGCTCGCCTCGGCGAAGAAGTTGCCGTTCAGCAGGCTCTCCAGCGCGAGCGGAACGACCAGAAACAGCATGATGAACTGCCATTTGTCGACCTTGGGGTCGGCCGTGCGGCGATGCGCGTAATTGAAGTACTCGTATTCGCGCTTGGCCTTGAGCGCGTCATACACCCGCTGTTCCAGTTCGCCGCCATGGCGGTTGAGCAGCGCCCGCATCGAGGCCTCGATCGAGCGGACCCGCCCCTCGTAGCGCTCCTGGGTGAACAGCTCGCGCCGCCCGGCGATCTCGGCATGCAGCGCGTTGAGCGCGACCGCCGCCTCCTGCCGGATCGCGCCGAAGATCTCGATGACGCGCGCCAGCAGCGTCAGTTCGGTCTGTGAGAGCAGGGCCGAATGCGGCGGCGGATTGTTCTCCAGCGCGTCGCTGGCGCCGCGATCCCCGGCCTGGACGAGTTCGGCCAAGTGATGGGCGGTGATCGGCGGCAGCGCGCCGCTGCCGTGGCGTGGTTCAGACGTCATGGGCGGCTCTCGCCAGGAAGTGCCGCGCTTCGACGACATCGGCATGGAAATCCCGGAAGCCGCGCCATGCCGGCCGGCGATAGGCCCGCTGGAACCAGCCGGTGATCGCGATCAGCATCGCGGCGATGCCGGTTGAAAACCAGGCCGTCACGGACAGCGCGGCGCCATCGGCCAGCGAGCCAGCCGCGCCGGCTGCCGCGAGGATCGTCGCGAGCGTCAGCAATGCCCCGGAGCGATGCCGGCCGGTATCATGGGCGAGCTGCAACACGGCCTCGATCCCCGCGAGAGCCACCACCGCACAGAGTTCGAGCAGGACAAGTCCGACGAGACCGGCCGCGATCCCGGCGCCAATGCCGCTCGGCGAAGCGGGGGCTAGGGTGACGAACACGAGGCGGGCCGACAGGCCGGCGAGGCTGGTGCAGCCCAGGACGAGCACCGCAAGGGCGATGGAGAGGAGCCGCAGCGACCGCCAGAGCTTCACGGCCATGATCGCCAGCCTGACGATGTGCGTCTCCCGCAGGAAGCGCCAGACGCCATCGGCGATCGACCTGAGCCGAATAAGCACGCCTCTGATCATCGAACGCCCGCAACGCTTGCCATAAAGGAACCGTTAAGGCTTTGCGGAAGCGCGTCAAGACACGTGCTTCGACACCGAGCCATCGTCCCCATGTCGAACCGAGGGGCAGGAGCGCTCAGCCGCCGGTGACGCTCATATGCCGCCCGACGGCCGGCTTGTTGCCGCGCCGGTCGATGATGAAGTCGTGGCCCTTGGGCTTGCGCGCGATCGCCTCTTCCATGGCACGGTGGAGCAGGGCGTCGTCGGCGGAGGCGCGGATCGGCGCGCGCAGATCGGCGGCGTCCTCCTGGCCGAGGCACATGTAGAGCGTGCCGGTGCAGGTCAGGCGCACGCGGTTGCAGCTCTCGCAGAAATTATGGGTCATCGGTGTGATGAAGCCGACGAGGCCGCCCGTCTCCTTGACGCGGACATAGCGCGCCGGCCCGCCCGTGCGATAGGGGTCCTCGACGAGGTTGTACTTGTCCATCAGCCGCGCCCGGACGATCGAGAGCGGCAGAAACTGGTCGATCCGCCCGGGCTCGATCTCGCCGAGCGGCATCACCTCGATCAGCGTCAGGTCCATGCCAAGGCCATGGGCCCAGGTCATCAGCCCCTCGATCTCGTCCTCGTTGACGCCCTTGAGAGCGACGGCGTTGATCTTGACCCGAAGCCCCGCCTTGCGCGCGGCCTCGATGCCGCCGAGCACCTTGCCGAGGTCGCCCCAGCGCGTGATCTTGCGGAACTTCGCGGCATCGAGCGTATCGAGCGAGACGTTGATGCGGCGCACCCCGTAATCTGCCAGCTCCTGCGCATAGCGGTCGAGCAGCGAGCCGTTGGTCGTCACGGTGAGCTCGTCCAGCGCGCCGGACACCAGATGCCGCGAAAGCGAGCGGAACAGGCTCATCACGTCGCGCCGGACCAGCGGCTCGCCGCCGGTGAGGCGCAGCTTGCGGGTGCCGCGCGCGACGAAGGCGGAAGCGACGCGGTCGATCTCCTCCAGAGTCAGCAGGTCGCGCTTCGGCAGGAAGGTCATGTCCTCGGACATGCAGTAGACGCAGCGGAAATCGCAGCGATCCGTCACGGAGATGCGCAGATAGGAGATATCGCGGCCGAACGGGTCCGTCAGCACGGGCCGCGTCAGCGGCTTGATCTCGTGCCGCGTCGTCTCTGGTGTGGTGCTGTCGAAAAGCACGGCCTGAATTCCGTCCCGGTCACGCTGAACGCCGCGCCCTTAAAACGGGCCGGCGCCATTGCCATCAAGGCAGGACATTGGCATTGCTGCGCCCAAGGTCAAGCGCAGCCTTGTCGCGGCCTCACCCTAGCGAGCCAAGCCCATGTCATCCTGGCCGACCGAAATCCGCCTCTCGAAGGACCGCCGGACCCTTCACGTCAGCTTCGATGACGGCGCGAGCCACGCGCTCTCCGCGGAACTGCTGCGTGTCGAGAGTCCGTCCGCCGAAGTCCAGGGCCACGGGCCGACGCAGAAGAAGACCGAGCCGGGCAAGGCCGAGGTCGAGATCCTTTCGGTCGAGCCGGTGGGTCACTATGCCGTGAAGCTCACCTTCGACGACATGCACGACACCGGTATCTTCGGCTGGGACTATCTGCGCGAGCTCGGCGAGACGGGCGAGGCGAAGATGCAGGCCTATCTCGACGCGCTGGCGGCGCAGGGCCTCTCGCGGGAGCCGCTGCGCCGAAGGTGAGCGGCTTTGGCCGCTCTCCACGGCCTCAATAGAGCGCTTCGTCGTTCATGGTCGAGACATGGGCCGCGATCACCTTCCAGCCGAGATCGGGGAATCGCACCCAGTTCTGGCTCTGCCGGCCGATCAGATCGCGCCCTCGCACCTTGAATTCCAGGTTTACCGTGGCGATGTCGCGCCCGAGCGTCAGGATTTCGAGCCTGATCCGCTTCTCCTTGATGCCCGGCCCTGGCGGGCGCCTGACGCGATGGCCGTGGATCTCGTCGAAGCCGTAGCCGTTCTCGTGCAGGGCGTAGCGGATCGTGTAGGGGCTGTTCCAGAAGGTCGCGTCGAGCACCTCGACGTTCTTGTCGACCAGGGCTTGCTCGTAAGCCTCGAACAGCGCCGCCACCTCGGCGACGATCTCGGGCAGGTTCGGCGTCAGGTCGGTCACGCGGCGTTCTCCATGGCTTGGGCAACGGCGACGAGCGCGGCATCCGTGCCGCGCCCGCCGATGATCGAGAGGCCGACCGGCGCGCCATCGACGGTCGCGCCGGGCAGGCTGACCTGCGGCGAGCCGGTCAGGCCCCCCTGTGCGCAAAGGCAGTTGATCCGGTCGCGCAGGGGTTGCAGGGCGGGGAGGGGCAGGCCGCGCTTCGGCGCCGGGAAGGGCGTGGTCGGCAAGCAAAGAATCGTGCCCGGCGGCAGCAGGTGGCGCAGCCTCGCGCGAGCTTCCTGCCGCATCAGCGAGGCCCAGCTTCTGTCGGCGGCCGGCATCTGCGCGCCGTTGAGCAGCCCGGCGACGACGCTGAACGCCATGCGCGGATTGGCGCTCTCGACCCAGGGCTGGAAGGTCGCCCACGCCTCGACCGGCTGCAGCGTGCGCTGGGCCTTCGACCAGACCGAAAGCCCCTGCGGCGCCATGATTTCCTCGCGCACCTCGCCGACGATCCCGGCCAGCCGCGCGACCATAGGCTGCAGCGCTTCCGCGACCTCCGGGTCGGCGAAGCCGAAGGCATCGACGGCGATCAGCAGTCGCGTCGGTAGCGGGCCGGGCTCCTCGCCGAGCATGACGGAGGAAACCCGGACAAAGGTCTCGGCGTCGCGCGCGAACCAGCCGGTGGTGTCGGAACTCGGCGCCTGCGGCATCATCCCGGTGACGTCGATGCGGCCATGGGTCGGGCGGATGCCGTAGAGGCCGCAGAAGCTCGAGGGCACGCGCACGGAGCCGCCCGTATCGGTGCCTAGCGCCGTGTCGCAGAGCCCGGCCGCGACTGCGGCGGCCGAGCCCGAGGAGGAGCCGCCGGGCACGCGGTCGGGCGCTGCGGGATTGGTCGGCGTGCCGTCGAAGGGGTTCTCGCCGAGGATGCCGAGCGAGACCTCGTCGGTGATGGTCTTGCCGACGAAATCCGCGCCGGCATCGAGCAAGGTCTGGACGGACCAGCCATGGCTCTCCGGCACGGGATTGAACTTCACCCAGTCATGGTTTCCGCCGCCTGTCGGCAGCCCCGCGACGTCGAAGAGGTCCTTGGCTGCGAAGCTCAGTCCCGCCAGCGGTCCGCCTGCTCGACCTGGGATTCTGACCCGCGGCCCGGGCACGAAGGCATTGACGACATCATCCACGTTCATTCTCGCAAGACAGTGACATGCTGCAGCGAGGGATACCGGCGCGGTCCGGCACAGGCAATGCAGCCGTCCGAAACGAGAAAAGCCGGCGTCGCCGCCGGCTTTCGTGCTGCTCGGAGATATCTTCAGCGTGCGACGACGACGCGGGTGCCGACTCTCACGCGCTCGTAGAGGTCGATGACGTCCTCGTTCAGCATGCGGATGCAGCCTGAGGAGACTGCCTGGCCGATCGTCTCCGGCTCGTTCGAACCGTGGATGCGGTAGAGCGTCGAACCGAGATAGAGCGCGCGCGCGCCCATCGGGTTTTCCGGGCCGCCGGGCATGAAGCGCGGCAGGTCGGGGCGGCGCTTGAGCATCTGCGCCGGCGGGGTCCAGGTCGGCCATTCCTGCTTGCGGGTGATCGTCTGGGCGCCGGCCCAGTCGAAGCCCGGGCGGCCGACGCCGACGCCGTAACGCATGGCCTTGCCATCGGGCATCACCAGGTAAAGGCGGCGCTCGCTCGTGTTGATCACGATCGTGCCGGGGCGGTGCTTGCCGTCATAGGAGACGATCTCGCGCGGGATTGCGGTCGCCTGTGCCTTCGCCGGATCCTCGTACTGGAAGAGCGGCTGGCGGGTCAGAGGGTCGATCTCGGCGCGGGCGGATGTCGCGAGCGCGAGCATGCCAAGGCCAGTGTAGATGGCCATACGGAAGGAGCGGTTCATCGGGACCTCGGGCAGGCGGGCGAAGGGGGCGCGGACACGAAGCTGACCAGAAAAAGTCAACATCTCCTCAATGTCCTGTCAGAGAGCCGTAAGCCGTGCAATCGAGCCGTCTTCACAACGATGCGACCATGCGGGCTTTCGCCGCGCCCGTTGCGCGGGTGCAACATGGCCGTTTGGAACGCGTGGAAGCTGCCGCGATTACGAGCGCCCGGGCCCGACGCGCCTGCCGCAGCTATGGCATCGCCATGGCTGCGGCGCTGGCGCTGCTTACCGCCAGGTGACGATGCAAGGCTTCAGGCCTGGAATCAGGCGCTGCGATCGGCGATGCCGAAATTGTCCTGCAATTGCTGGCGGCTCATGCAGCTGACGTCATAGGTCACTTCGCGACCCTTCAGCTCCAGCCGTTGCCCCAATTCCTTCGTCATCGATGCGGTGATCGCGTCGACACGCGCCTCGCAGGCCTCGACACTGGTGAACTGCGCGTCCGCAACGCGTGCGGTCGTGCAACTGGGCTCGCCCGTCACGCAGGCGAGGATGATCATGGTGAAAGCGTCCATCACCCCTCTTGAGCGATATGCGGTGGCTCCCCCAGCCGGAAAGAATGTAACCCGTCTGCGGCGCCTCGACAGTGTCGTCGGTGCCACGGGGCGGAACAATTTCAATTCCGGGCCGTTCGCGCGCGAAGATTTGCCGCCGTCAGCGCGAACCAGCGCCGCGCCGCAGCCGATATTCGCTCCGCAGCACCAAGAGAGCGCCGCCCGCGAGCATCAGCGCCAGCGTGAACCAGGTCACGGCATAGACCAGATGGCTGTTCGGAAAGCGCAGCACGGTGAGGCCGCCGATCGGGAACCCGCCCGCATTCGGCGTGGCGTCGGCGTCGACGAAATAGGGCGCGGCCCCCGCCAACTTGCGCGTTTCGGCAATCGCGGGGACGTCTCGCGAATGCCAGCGGTCCTTTGCCGGAGCGTTCGCGCGCAGGAAGCCGCCGCCGGGCTCGGATAGGCGCAAGAGTCCGGTGACGGTGACGTCGCCTTCCGGCAACCCCTCGCTTCGGCTTGTCCGCTCGCGCCGCTCGGACGGTACGAAGCCGCGATTGACCAGCACGGCGAAGCCGGCATCGGTCAGCATCGGTGTCAGCACCCAGAAGCCGCCGCCGCGCGCGGTCACGGCCTGCGTCAGCGTCTCGCGCTCGTGCTGGAAACGCCCCCGCAGGGCGACCCGGAGATATTCGTCCTCTTCGGCCCGCGCCCAGCGGTCCGGCCCGGGAGCGGCGACCGGCGCGGCATGGATTCGCGCCTCCACACGCTCGATCAGCGCCCGTTTCCACGCGAGGCGCTGCACCTGCCAGACACCGAGCCCGGCCAAGCCCACGATGCCGATCAGCGCGAGCAGGGTGGTGACGACAACGACGGGCAGCGACCGCGGCGCTCTCGCCGCGGCATGCGCGGTCACGGCATCTGCTTCATGTCGTGGACGGGCATCATGTTGGTGTTGAGGTGGTACATCACCCATAGCGAGCCGGCGAGGGCGATCACCACCAGGATCAGCGTGAAGACCAGCGCCAGCAGGCTCCAGCCGCCTTCCGCGCGCCCGTTCATGTGCAGGAAGTAGACCATGTGGACGATGATCTGGACCACCGCGAAGCCCATGATCACGAAGCCGGTGAGCTGGTTGTTGTCCAGCACGTTGTTCATCACCAGCCAGAACGGGATCGCGGTGAGGAACACCGAGAGCACGAAGCCGGTCATGTAGCCGCGGAAGGAGCCGTGCGCCTGCTCTTCCGAGCCGTGATCGGCGTCGTGCTGGTGCTGGGCGTTGGTTTCGGAGCTCATCGCAGCATCCCCAACAGATAGACGAAGGTGAAGACGCCGATCCAGATGACGTCGAGGAAATGCCAGAACATCGAGAGGCACATCAGCCGGCGGCGGTTCGCGGTGATCAGCCCGTGCCGCGCCACCTGCACCATCAGCGTGAAAAGCCAGATCGTGCCGAAGGTGACGTGCAGCCAATGCGTGCCGACCAGCACGAAGAAGGACGACAGGAAGGCGCTGCGCTGCGGCGTCGCGCCGATGCTGATCAGGTGATGGAACTCGTAGAGCTCGATGCCGAGGAAGGCGAGGCCGAACAGCGCCGTCACCGCAAGCCAGCCCTGGGTTGCCGCGACCCGACCCTGCACCATGGTCAGCATGGCGAAGCCATAGGTGATCGAGGAGAACAGCAGCATCGCAGTGTTGAGCGCGACGAGGTTCAGGTCGAACAGGTCTTTCGGCCCGGGGCCGGCGGCATAGTTCGTGCCGAGAACGCCGTAGATCGCGAACAGCACCGCGAAGATGAGGCAGTCGCTCATCAGGTAGATCCAGAAGCCCAGCGGCGTGCTGTGGCCCTCCGGATGCGGATGCTCGTCCTTCAGGTAGAAGACGGGCGCTTCGCCGGTCTGCGAAGCGGTGATCGTGCTTGCCATGACGATCAGGCCCTCGATCCGGCGAGGCGGCGCGTGCGCTCGTCCTCGGCTTGCACGACGTCCGCGGCGGGGATGTGGAAGTCGCGGTCATAGTTGAAGCTGTGCGCGATCGCCGTGACGATGATCGCCGCGAAGCACAGCGCCGCCAGCCACCAGATATGCCAGATCAGGGCGAAGCCGAGCGCCAGCGAGATGCCGGCCAGGATGATACCCGTGCCGGTGTTGCGCGGCATGTGGATCGGCTTGAAGCCGCTGAGCGGCCGCACATAGCCGCGGCGCTTCATGTCGGTCCAGGCATCGTTGTCGTGGATCACGGGAGTGAAGGCGAAGTTGTAGGCCGGCGGCGGCGAGGAGGTCGCCCACTCCAGCGTGCGCCCGTCCCAGGGATCGCCGGTCTCGTCGCGCAGCTCATGGCGCTTCCAGATGCTGTAGGCGATCTGCAGCAGGAAGAAGACGATGCCGAGGAAGATCAGCGCGGCGCCGAAGCCGGCGATGACGAACCAGATCTGCAGCGACGGATCGTCGAAGACCCGCATCCGCCGCGTCACGCCCATCAGGCCGAGCACATAGAGCGGCGTGAACGCGACCCAGAAGCCGATGACCCAGAACCAGAACGAGATCTTCCCCATCGTCGGGTGCAGGCGGAAGCCGAAGGCCTTCGGCCACCAGTAGACGATGCCCGCGAGCAACCCGTAGAGCACGCCGCCGATGATGACGTTGTGGAAATGCGCCACCAGGAACAGGCTGTTATGCAGCACGAAATCGGCCGGCGGCACGGCGAGCAGAACGCCGGTCATGCCGCCGATGACGAAGGTCAGCATGAAGGCGACCGTCCACATCATCGGCTCTTCGTAGCGGATGCGGCCGCGATACATGGTGAACAGCCAGTTGAAGATTTTCGCGCCGGTCGGGATCGAGATGATCATCGTCGTGATCCCGAAGAACGAGTTCACGCTCGCGCCCGAGCCCATCGTGAAGAAGTGGTGCAGCCAGACCAGGTAGGACAGGATGGTGATGACCACCGTCGCATAGACCATCGAGGTATAGCCGAAGAGCCGCTTGCCCGAGAAGGTCGAGGTCACCTCCGAGAAGATGCCGAAGGCCGGCAGGATCAGGATGTAGACCTCCGGATGGCCCCAGATCCAGATCAGGTTCACGTACATCATCGGGTTGCCGCCGAAGTCGTTCGTGAAGAAGTTGGTGCCGACATAGCGGTCGAGCGTCAGCAGGGCCAGCGTCGCCGTCAGCACCGGGAAGCTAGCGACGATCAGTACGTTGGAGCAGAGCGCGGTCCAGGTGAAGATCGGCATCTTCATCAGCGACATGCCGGGCGCCCGCATCTTCACGATCGTGCAGATCAGGTTGATGCCCGATAAGGTCGTGCCGACGCCGGCGACCTGCAGCGCCCATATGTAATAGTCGACCCCGACATCCGGACTGTAGGCGATGCCCGAGAGCGGCGGGTAGGCGAGCCAGCCGGTGCGCGCGAACTCGCCGATGAACAGCGACATCATCACCAGCACGGCGCCGGCCGTGGTCATCCAGAAGCTGAAATTGTTGAGGAAGGGGAAGGAGACGTCGCGCGCGCCGATCTGCAGCGGCACGACATAGTTCATCAGCCCCGTCACCAGCGGCATGGCGACGAAGAAGATCATGATCGTGCCGTGCGCGGTGAAGATCTGGTCGTAGTGGTGGGCGTTGAGGTAGCCCTCGGAGCCGTTGAAGGCCCAGGCCTGCTGTATCCGCATCATGACCGCGTCGGCGAAGCCGCGCAGCAGCATGATCAGGCCTAGCACCATGTACATGATGCCGATCTTCTTGTGGTCGACCGAGGTGAACCACTCGCGCCAGAGATAGCCCCAGAGCCGGAAATAGGTCAGCGCGCCGACGACGGCGATGCCGCCGAGCGCCACGACCACGAAGGTCGCGACCACGATCGGCTCATGCAGCGGGAACGACTGCAGCGTGAGCTTGCCGAGGATCATCGAGGTTTGGGTGGACGCTTCAGACACCGGGACACTCGCTTCAGGAATTGGACGGCCGGCTCGGCACGGCGAGCTGCGACAGCGATGGCGTGCCGCGCGGTGAGAACAGCGGCAGCGGCAGGCCGAGCCCGCGCATCGGCGTGAGGTTGCGCGGCGTGGTGTCGGCGGGCGCCTGGGCCATCATCGCTTCCGCCTCTTCGGTCGTGCAGATCGAGGCGATGTAGCGTGGCTCGTCCCCGAAGACGGCGCCGCGGCGGGTGGTCTTGTCGTAGGTCAGCGGCAGCGTGTTGTGGATTCCGGCGAGGCCGAGGCCGCCCTTGGCGTCATGGGCCATCATCTCGCTCATGCACATCTTGCCGGGCTGAACGCAGAGATTGCGGATCGCGTCGAACAGCTTCGCCTCGGCCGAGGCGAAGAACCTGACCGGCACGTTCTCGCTCGGGCGTTCGAGTTCGAGATAGGCGGCGCGGTCGAGCGTGCCGCCGGCTTCCTTCGCTTTCGCGACCCAGCCCTCGAAATCGCCGTCCGACAGGCCGAGGAACGAGAAGCGCATGCCGGAGAAGCCGGCGCCGCTGTAATTCGCCGAGAAGCCGGTGTAGCGGCCGGGATGGTTGATCACGGCGTGGAGCCGCGTCTGCATCGCAGGCATAGCATAGATCATTCCGGCCAGCGCCGGGATGTAGAACGAGTTCATCACCGAGGAGGCGGTGATGCGGAAATGGATCGGCCGGTCGACCGGCGCCGCGAGCTCGTTGACGGTCGCGATGCCCTGCTCGGGGTAGATGAACAGCCATTTCCAGTCGAGCGCCACGACCTCGACCTCGAGCGGCTTGACGGTTTCTGGAACCGGCTTGCCGGCGGCGATGCGGTCCAGCTTGCGATACGGGTCGAGCAGATGCGTGCCCATCCAGGTGATCGCGCCCAGGCAGATGATGATCAGCAGCGGCGCCGCCCAGATGACGAGCTCGAGCCCGGTAGAGTGGTCCCAGTCCGGCTTGTAGGTCGCCTCCTTGTTTGCGGCGCGGTAGCGCCAGGCGAAGAAGACGGTCAGCGCCATCACCGGGACGATGATCAGCAGCATCAGCACCGTCGAGATCACGATGAGGTCGCGCTGCTGGGCGGCGATGTCCCCGGCCGGAGCCATGACGACGAAGTTGCAGCCGCCGAGCACGACTAGGAGCGGGATCAGGGCGGCCAGACGCAGACGGTTCAAGGCATCCACCTTTCGCACGGCTATGAAGGCGAGACCGTTAGCTGCAATGCAGCAAAGGCGACATTGGACAATTTGCCCTATGTCGCGTTCCTGGTTGATACTGCACTACGACACGCTCCGCGGCAAAGCGCTGCGGCGCTCATTCCTCGGAACCACGCGCGACGGTGCAGAACATGGCTCACATGCCAGCCACGGCGGAACGCGATTCCAGCCATCTCAGCGAGACGCACGGAGCAGTCAATCCCGGTGAGATGGCGATCGGCGTCATCATCGGCCGCACCTCCGAGTTCTTCGATTTCTTCGTCTACGCCATCGCCTCGGTCATCGTCTTCCCGAGGCTGGTCTTCTCCTTCACCGATCCGCTGACGGGCACGCTCTATTCCTTCGCCATCTTCGCGCTGGCCTTCATCGCGCGCCCGCTCGGCACGGTCATCTTCACGGCGATCGACCGCAAGGTTGGCAAGAGCGCCAAGTTGACCATCGCGCTCTTCCTGCTCGGCACCTCGACCTGCTCCATCGGTTTCCTGCCGAGCTATGAGAGCATCGGCGTCGCCTCGATCTGGCTGCTGGCGCTGGCGCGGATCGGACAGGGCATCGCGCTGGGCGGCACCTGGGACGGCCTGGCCTCGCTGCTCGCGCTCAACGCGCCGCAGCGCCATCGCGGCTGGTATGCGATGATCCCGCAGCTGGGCGCGCCCTTCGGCCTCATCGTGGCGAGCGGGCTCTTCGCCTTCTTCGTCGGCAATCTCTCGGCCGAGGATTTCTACGGCTGGGGCTGGCGCTATCCCTTCTTCGTCGCTTTCGCGATCAATGTCGTGGCGCTGTTTGCCCGGCTGCGCATGGTGGTGACGCCTGACTACCAGAAGCTGTTCGAGACCCGCGAGCTGCAGCCCGCGCGCGTCCGCGACACGCTGCGGGCCGAGGGGCGCCATGTCCTGATCGGGGCCTTCGCGCCGCTCGCGAGCTTCGCCATGTTCCACATGGTCACGGTGTTCCCGCTCTCCTGGGTCTATCTCTTCACGCAGGAGGGTCCCGCGCGCTTCCTGGTGATCGAGGCCGTCGGCGCCGTCTTCGGTGCTCTGGCGATCGTCGCCTCGGGCGTGATCGCGGACCGGATCGGCCGGCGGGCGCTGCTCGGCGGCTGCGCGATCGCCATCGCGGTCTTCAGCGGCTTCGCCCCGCAACTGCTGGATGGCGGCTTCGCCGGCGAGATCGTCTTCATGATCGGAGGCTTCATCCTGCTCGGCCTGTCTTTCGGGCAGTCCTCCGGCTCGGTCGCAGCCGCCTTTTCGCCGACCTATCGCTACACCGGCTCGGCCCTGACCTCGGACCTCGCCTGGCTCTTCGGGGCAGGCTTCGCGCCGCTGGCCGCGCTGGTGCTTTCGACCCGCTTCGGCCTGATCTCGGCCGGCGCCTATCTGCTCTCCGGCGCCGTCGTGACTTTGCTGGCGCTCAGGCTGAACCGCCAATGGGAAATGCGCCAGGCGGACGAGGAGCGCGGCTGAGACGACCGTCTCCCGCGGTCGAGGCGGCGCAGCAGCAATCGAGCTGGAAAAGCTCTGATGCCGGCATGAGCGAAACGATGACGCGCGGCCGCTGTCGAGCAGGGGGCGCAGACCCTGCCGGATCAGCGAACGTCAGGCCTGGTCGGCCGGCGCCAGGACTTTGGGGACGGTCGGCGCAAAAGGCTTGGCAAGGAAGTCGCGAAGGTCGAGCGCGCGATGAGACGAATCGGCGACCAGCCAGGCCAAGCCGGCGGTGCCGACCATAAGTGCCGCAATGAAAAGGGCCTGAGCCATGACGCCAACCAACACTGACTGGGGTGGCATTAGCTAAGATTTTAACGATTTGTAAACCAGTCTTTTAGGGTAGGTCACAGTTTAATGTTAATTTTCTCTGCGATGCCCACGCGGCGGCGTCCATGGCCTGTGCCGCCGTCAGGCCGAAGCAAGCTGGATGCTGGTCGATCAGGCGCGGGAGGCAATTCGAAGACCGCGACGGGAACAGGCCCCCCGGATGCCTCCAGCGCTCGGCGCGCGTTCCATCCAGCGGCCTGCGCGCTGATGCGCGGCGAGGTCTGTCATTACTGAGGAAAATGGTGGGCGACACAGGGATCGAACCTGTGACCACTCCCGTGTGAAGGGAGTGCTCTACCGCTGAGCTAGTCGCCCGGACCGGCGCCTCTCCTAGTCGCCGCGCGCGGCGACGTCAAGGATGCGCTGCGACCTCGTCGCCGACCTTCTGCGGCACCCGGCCGAGGATTTGCCGCACGGCGCCAGGCAGGGCGTCGAAATGCTGGATGACCAGATCCGGCTCCAGCGTTTCGATCGGCACGTCGGTGTAGCCGAAGGGGACGCAGATGGTTGGAATGCCGGCTGCGCGCGCGGTCGCGATGTCGGTGCGCGAATCGCCGATCATCACCGCCCGCGCCGGGTCCGCCTTGGCGGCCTCGATGGTCAGCGTCAGGTGCCGCGGATCGGGTTTGTGGTAGGGGAAGCTGTCGCGGCCGGCGACAGCCGAGAAACGCTCCGCGATGCCGAAATGGTCGAGGATCAGCCGCGTGTGCAGGATCGGCTTGTTCGTGCAGACCGCGAGCGCGTAGCCATCGGCCTCGAGCGCATCCAGGGCCGGCAGCACGCCGTCGAAGAGATGGCTGGTGGAAGCGACGTCCTCGGCATAGATCAGCAGGAAATCCGCGAAGAGGCGCTCCAGCGTCTCGCCGTCGAGCGGCCGGCCGGAGACGCGGAAGCCGCGCTCGATCAGCGCGCGCGCTCCGGCGCCGACCAGTTCGCGTGCCCGCTCCAGCGGCAGCGCCGGCAGGCCCTCGCGCTCCAGGATGACGTTCAGCGTCTGCATGATGTTGGGGGCCGTTTCGGCCAGCGTTCCGTCGAGATCGAAGACGACGATCGGGGGCAGGCTCATCTGCTGGCTTCTCCTGGCGGCCGGGCTGCCTGCTTAAAGGCGTTCGGGCGGGGCTTTGCAAGCGCTGCGGCTGCACGGTGAGCCTGGCGCGACGAACTCCGACCACGCGCGAGGCCGGTCTCGCAAAGCGCCGTGCGGCGGCCATCCTTCGGCCGGACAATGGTGTATTCTTCGCTCGATTCGTGGAGGAATGTTGCGGTGTCGAAAACCCTGGGACGATTGACGGGCCTGGCTCTCGGCGGCCTGCTGGCACTGGGTGGCGCGGTTTTGGCTGCGCCCTTCGAATTCGCGCCGGCGCCGCAGAGCGATCTCAACCGCGTCTACCGCATCGACAAGGCGACTGGCGAGGTCGCCGCCTGCCAGTTCCAGCTCAAGGAAGGCGGCGTAGGCCTCACCGTCTGCTTCCCGGCTGGAGAAGGGGCCGGTCCCCAGCCGCCGAGCGACTACTCGCTGATGCCGTCGCGGCATGAGCGCGAGGGCGGCATCTTCCGCGTCAATATCCGCACCGGCGAGATGAGCGTCTGCTACGTCTTCGACGACAAGACCGTGTGCACGCCACAGGCGAAATAATCCACCGCTCGCGGTGGCGAAAAGCGCAGGAACGATTGTCGCCATGCGCCTCTGGCCGGTCGTCAGCGGCGGGGCCGGCGTGCTAGAGCAGGCGCGAATTCACCCCTTCGCGTCACCGAGGCTGCCATGCTGAAGCTGAACGATCCGACCCTCCTGAAATCTCAGTGCCATGTCGGCGGCGCCTGGATCGGCGAGGGCGTCGACGTGGTCGACAACCCCGCGACCGGCGACGTGCTCGCCAAGGTGCCGCGCTTCGGCGAGGCCGAGACCACGGCTGCTGTCGAAGCCGCCTCGCGCGCGTTCAAGCCCTGGGCCAAGAAGTCCGCCAAGGAGCGCTCCGGCATCCTGCGCAAATGGTTCGAGCTGATCATGGCGAACCAGGAGGATCTCGCGCAGATCATGACGGCCGAGCAGGGCAAGCCGCTGACCGAGTCGCGCGGCGAGGTCGCCTATGCCGCCTCCTTCGTCGAGTTCTACGCGGAAGAAGCCAAGCGCATCTATGGCGAGACGATTCCCTCGCCTTTCCCGAACTCGCGCATCATCATCCAGAAGCAGCCCGTCGGCGTCTGCGCCGCGATCACGCCCTGGAACTTCCCGGCCGCGATGATCACCCGCAAATGCTCGCCCGGCCTCGCCGCCGGCTGCACCTTCGTGGTCAAGCCCGCGCCGGACACGCCGCTGACGGCGCTGGCGCTGATGGAACTCGCCATCCGCGCCGGCTTCCCCGAAGGCGTGCTCAACATGGTCACGGGGGATGCGGTCGCGATCGGCAAGGTCATGACCTCGCACCCTGCGGTGCGCTTCATGGGCTTCACCGGCTCGACGCCGGTCGGCAAGCTTTTGATGCAGCAGGCGGCCTCGACCGTGAAGAAGGTCGGGCTCGAGCTCGGCGGCAACGCGCCCTTCATCGTCTTCGACGACGCCGATGTCGACGCTGCCGTGCAGGGCGCGATCGCCGCCAAGTTCCGCAACATGGGCCAGACCTGCGTCTGCACCAACCGCCTCTTTGTGCAGGACGGCGTCCATGACGAGTTCGTCGCCAAGTTCTCGGGCGAGGTCGCCAAGATGAAGGTCGGCAACGGCACCGAGGTCGGCGTCGTCCAGGGCCCGCTGATCAACGAGCGCGCGGTCGAGAAGGTCGAGCGCCATGTCGCCGATGCGCTCAGCCATGGCGCCAAAGTGATGGTTGGCGGCAAGCGCCATGCGCTGGGCCGCACCTTCTACGAGCCGACCGTGCTTGCGGGCGTCACCACCAAGATGCTGGTAACGAACGAGGAGACCTTCGGTCCCGTAGCCCCGGTCTACCGCTTCAAGACCGAGGACGAGGTCGTCGCGATGGCCAACGACACGCCCTTCGGGCTCGCCGCCTATTTCTATTCGAAGGATCTCGGCCGCGCCTTCCGCGTAGCCGAAGAACTCGAATACGGCATGGTCGGCATCAACTCGGCCATGCTCGGCACCGAGGTCGCGCCCTTCGGCGGTGTCAAGGAATCCGGCCTCGGCCGCGAGGGCTCGCTCCACGGCATCGAGGAGTTCGTCGAGATCAAGTACATGCTCATGGGCGGGCTCGGCGCATGAGTCCGGACGATCTGAAGAAGCTGGCGGCCGCCCGTGCGCTCGAACTGGTGCGCCCGGGCATGCGGCTGGGCCTCGGCACCGGCTCGACGGCGAAGCACTTCGTCGATCTGCTGGGTGAGCGCGTTGCGAAGGGGCTCGACGTCATCTGCGTCTCGACCTCGGAGGTGACAGAGGCGCAGGCACGCGGGCTCGGGATCCCGATGTCGACGCTCGAGGAGACGCCGGAGCTCGACCTCACCATCGATGGCGCCGACGAGGTCGACAGCAGCCTTCGCCTGATCAAGGGCGGCGGCGCGGCGTTGCTGCGCGAGAAGATCGTCGCCTCGGCCTCGGCCCGGATGGTGGTGATCGCCGATGACAGCAAGCTGGTGCCGCAGCTCGGGCGCTTTCCGCTGCCGATCGAGGTCGTTCCCTTTGGGCTCGAGGTGACGCGCCGCGCCGTCCTCGCCGCGATCGCAGCGGCCGGCGCTTCGGGCGATCTCGTTTTGCGCCGCAAGCCGGACGGCAGCGTGCTGCTGACCGATGGCGGCCACTACATCCTCGATGCGCATCTCTGCGCCATCGCCGAGCCCGAGGCGCTGTCGGCTGCGCTGGCCTCGATCCCCGGTGTGGTCGAGCACGGCCTGTTCCTCGGCCTCGCCACGGCCGCGATCCTGGCGGCTGGCGCTGGCCTGACCATTCTCGGAGATCTGGAATAGCGAGCGCCGGGGCCGCCAGGGCGGCTCCGACGCAGGCCGATTGCGCGCGATGGGCGCCTCGTCCAGTAAAGCCCGGATAACTGTGCGGTCGCTGGAAGAGCGCGTTTCATGGCACTGACCAGCTGGGCTTCGATACGCGGCTACGCCCTCGCCAGCGGCTTCGTGCTGGTGGCGACCGGCTTTGCCGCAGCGATGCTCTGGTTCACCCCGCTCGACAGCGTTTCCGCCATCTACATGCTGCCGGTGCTGCTGGCGGCCGTGCGCTACGGGACGGGGCCGGCTGTGCTGGCCGCCCTGCTCGGCGCGATCATGACGACGCTGCTCTATCCGCCTCTGTTCCGCGTTCTGGTCTTCACGCCCTCGCGGCTGATCGACCTGGTGACCTCGCTGCTGGTCGCCCTGACGGTCGGGCAGCTCGCCGGGCGCCTGCGCCGCCATATGGTCGCTGTGCGCGCGCGCGAGCAGCATATCAGGCAGGTCTATGCGCTCAGTGACGCCATCGCCTCCGCGCGCGATGTCGATGCCGTCCTCGCCATCCTCGCCGAGCATCTAGCGACGAGCCTCGATCGGCCGATCGCCCTGTTCGCTGGGACGGAGGGCAAGACGCGCGTGGTCAACTCGGCCTTCGCGCCTGATGTCACCGGGCGGTTGTCGGAGGCGGCGGTCGCGTTCCTGCGTGAGGAGCGGGAGACCACTGAAAGCATCGAACTGCCCGGCATCGGCCGCTGGCTGCTCTGCCGCGCCGCGAGCGGCAGCGATCTCGCGTTGGTGCTCGCCGTCGAGCTGCCGGCGCAGGATCAGACCGGCGGCACCCGGATGGGCGAACTGGCGCGCGGCCTGCTCGGCGAGGCCGCGGTTTCGCTGGAGCGGCTCGGCGTCCGGAAGGTCCTGGACGAGCGCCGCCTGCGGCAACGGACCGACGAGTTGCGGGACATCCTGGTCGAGGCGGTTTCGCATGAACTGCGGACGCCGCTCGCCGGCATCACCGGCTCGGCCAGCGTGCTCGCGCATGTGCCGGATATCAATGAGCGGCCGCAGCTTCGCGAGCTCGCCACCGGCATCGAAACCGAGGCGAGGCGCCTCGACCGACTGATCCAGGATGTGCTCGATCTCGGCCGGATCCGTGCAGGCGCCTTGCAGCCGCGCCTGCAGGAGACGGACCCGGCCGATGTCGTCAACGACGCGCTGATGACCGTCGCCGAGCGGCTGGCGGGACATCCGCTCCGCCGCCGCTTCGACCACGGGCTGCCGCTGATCCGCATCGACCCTGTCCTGCTGGCGCAGGCGCTCGTCAACATCCTGGAGAATGCCGGCAAGTACACCCCGCCCGGCGGCGCGATCGAAGTCGCCATCCGGCGCGATGGCGAGGAGCTCGCCATCGAGATCGCCGATGCCGGCCACGGCCTCGAGGCGGGGGAGGCCGAGCTGGTGTTCGAGCGCTTCCAGCGCGGCCGCCGCTATGCCGATGTCGCCGGCGGCAGCGGGTTGGGCTTGACGATCGCCCGGGTTTTCGTGGAGGCCAATGGCGGGCGTGTCACCGCGATCAGCGAAGGTCCGGGCAGGGGCACGACCATGCGCATCACGCTTCCGGTCAGCGAAGCGACGGGGGATGACGAGGACCATGACTGACGCTGCGGAGCATTCCCAGGCACCTCTGGTTCTCGTTGTCGACGATGAGGCGCCGATCCGCCGCTTCCTGCGGGCCGGGCTTGAGATGAACGGCTTCCGGGTCGTCGAGGCCGACACGGCCCAGGCGGCCAACGAGATTGCCGTGATGCGCCAGCCCGATCTGGTCGTGCTCGATCTCGGCCTCCCGGACGCCGACGGCGCGAGCGTGGTCGAGACGCTGCGCGGCTGGTCGCAGGTTCCGGTCATCGTGTTGTCGGTCCGAAAGTCCGAAACCGAGAAGATCAAGCTTCTGGAAAGCGGCGCGGACGACTACATCGTCAAGCCCTTCGGCATGGGCGAACTGCTGGCGCGGGTGCGGGTGGTGCTCCGGCGCGTCGTTCGCCAGGAAACCGCCGATCCGGTGGTCAAGGTCGGCGGCCTCGCCATCGATCTGGCCCGGCGCCTCGTCAGCCGCGACGGCGCCGCCATCATACTTTCGCCCAAGCAGTTCGCCCTGCTGCGCCTGCTGGCGGTCCATCACGGCAGCGTCATGACCCATCGGCAGTTGATGCGCGAGCTTTGGCCGCAGGAGCCGGACGAGGATGTGCAGTATTTGCGTATCCTCATGAAGAAGCTGCGGAACCGCATCGAGCCCGATCCTGCCCGCCCGATCTATCTGGTGACCGAACTGGCCATCGGTTATCGGCTGCGCACGCAGGAGCAACTCGATGCTTTTGGTTATGTCGCGGCTATATGATCAGCCTCTCGCAGTAATGGAACGGCTAATCCCGTAGCTGCTAGCTGCTGCCCCGAGGGATTCCGGCGGCGCGGGGCGCGATGTTCAAGATTTGGTTGGCTCTGGCCACTGTCGGCGGCATGGCCGGCATGGTGGCAGTGGCCTGGTACTTCTGCCGCCAGCTGATGCCGCTGGCCCGTGCGATCGACCGTCTCGGCGGCTGGCTCGGCGTCGTTGCGAGCTGGCTCGTGCTACTCGCCTGCCTCGTCAGCGCCGGCAACGCCACGGTCCGCTACCTTGTCTCCTATAGCTCCAATGCCTGGCTCGAGCTGCAGTGGTACATGTTCGCCGGCATGGTGCTGCTCGGTTCGGCCTACACGCTGCGCGTCAACGAGCATGTCCGCGTCGACCTGTTCTACGGCGCCGTTTCCGACCGCACCCGCCACTGGATCGACCTGCTCGGCGGCGCCGTCTTCCTGATGCCGATGTGCCTGATCATGATCTGGTTCACCTGGCCCTGGTTCGTCCAGTCCTGGACGCTCAACGAGACCTCCAACAACGCCGGCGGCCTGATCCGCTGGCCGGTCATCCTGCTGCTGCCGGTCGGCTTCGCCCTGATCCTGCTGCAGGGCATCTCCGAGATGATCAAGCGCGCCGCGGCCCTGCGTGGCTTCCACCAGCACGAATACGCTTACGAGAAGCCGCTGCAATGATCGACGCGATCCGCGCCAATCTTGGCCCCATGATGTTCGGGGGCCTGATCCTGTTCCTGCTGATCGGCTACCCCGCAGCGTTCTCGCTCGCGGCGGTCGGCCTGTTCTTCGGCCTCATCGCGATCGAGATGGGGGTGATCGCGCCCCAGTACATGGGCAACCTGACCTTCCAGCTGTTCTCGATCATCTCGAACGACCTGCTGCTCTCGATTCCGTTCTTCACCTTCATGGGCGCGGTGCTGGAGCGCTGCGGCCTGGCTGAGGACTTGCTCGACTCGATCGGCCAGCTCTTCGGCAAGGTGCGCGGCGGCCTGTCCTACGCCGTGATCTTCGTCGGCGCGATCCTGGGTGCGATCACCGGCACGGTCGCGGCCTCGGTCATCGCCATGGCGGTGATCTCGCTGCCGGTGATGATCCGCTACGGCTACAACATGCAGCACGCCACGGGCGTCATCGCGGCCTCCGGCACGATCACCCAGCTGATCCCGCCCTCGCTGGTGCTGATCGTCCTGGCCGACGTGATGGGCAAGTCGGTCGGCGACATGTATGCCGGCGCCATCGGCCCCTCGATTGTGCAGGTCGTGCTGTTCTGCCTCTGGGTGATGTTTCTCAGCATCTTCCGCCCGGCGCAGGTTCCGGCCCTGCCGCCCGAGGCGCGCACCCTGACGGGCTGGGCGCTGGCCTGGAAGTGCTTCCGCGGCATCGTCCCCTCCGGCGCGCTGATCTTCCTCGTGCTCGGCACGATCTTCATGGGCCTGGCGACGCCGACCGAGGCCGGCGCCATGGGTGCGGTCGGGGCGCTCGTGCTGGCGGCGATGTACCGGACGCTGAGCTGGAAGCTGACCTATCAGGCGATGTCCTCGACCATGCGCATCACCGCCATGGTCACGATGATCCTGATCGGCGCGCGCGTCTTCAGCCTCGTCTTCCAGGGCGTCGGCGGCGGCCTGTGGATTGAGCACATCCTCACCGGGCTTCCGGGCGGTCAGGTCGGGTTCCTGACCTTCACGATGATCTTCGTCTTCTTCATCGCCTTCTTCCTCGACTTCTTCGAGATCGCCTTCATCATCATCCCGCTGCTGGCGCCGGCCGCGACCAAGCTGAACATCGACCTGATCTGGTTCGGCCTGCTGATCTGCGCCAACATCCAGACCGCCTTCATGCATCCGCCCTTCGGCTTCGCGCTGTTCTATCTGCGCGGTGTCGCCCCGGCGACGGTCAAGACGCGCGACATCTATCTCGGCTCGATTCCCTGGATCGGCCTGCAATTGCTGCTGGTCGCGCTGATGATCGCCTTCCCCCAGATGGTCACCTATTGGCTGGACAAGCCCGCGGTGATCGATCCTGCTGCGCTGCAGAAGCAGTTCGATGCGATCCCATCCTTCGGGACGATCGAATTGCAGGGACTGACGCCACCAAAGCCCTAGCCCCCTGGGCGGCTGGGTCCGGCGAGCCACGGTTTCGGGCTTTCCTGCGAGTGCCTCTCGGCCGGTTTCCGATGCTGCCGGCTGCGACATCGTCGGGCCGAAAACCGGTTTCACCTTTACGCAGCGATGCTCTATGGAGGGCCGCTATGCGAAATCCGGTATCGGGGCTGGCTTGAGTCGCGCCGGACCGGACGCTACCGAGACAAGCGGGCGGCCGCCGCGCCATGGGGCGCGGGCCGCGATCCAGTTTAATGCGCGAACCGGCGCACGATGAAGGGGCCTACGCGATGATCCGTCACCATTTTGCCGGCGCGGCCGTCAGCCTCGCACTTTTGCTGGCCGTGCCTGCCCAGGCTCAGACCGCCCAGCCGGCGCAGCCCGACATTCCGCAGAGCCATCTCGCCGCCGGCAGGGACGTCGTCATCGTCTCGGGCCTTGCCGACTCCTTCGATTCGATCTTTCTCGAGTTCAGTGAGCGGGTATCCCAGACCGTCGGCACCACGCGCCCCGAGGCCCGCAAGGATATGGAGGAGATTATCGCCTCGCTGCGGCCCGAGGCCGATAAGAAGCGCGAGGAGATCGTCGCTTCCGCCGCCTTCATCTTTGCCAAGCGCATGTCCGAGACCGATCTCAGGGATGTCGCGGCTTTCTTCAATTCGCCCGTCGGGCAGCGCTACAACGCCGCGCGCCCGCGTGCGATCGACGAGATCTACGCGCTGCTGCAGCCCTGGAGCATGCAGACCAGCAATTTCCTGTTCGACCGCTTCAGCGAGGAAATGCGCAAGCGCGGCCACCAGATGTAATCACGCGGGTGCCATTGCCGCCGTTATCGTCAGAAAGCCGCCGGCCATGGGCCGGCGGCTTTTTTCATCGGTGGCTTCAGTTCACCGGACCGGCGCGGCCGAAATCCTCCCGGTCCGGGACGGCAGGCTTCACGCCGGTCGAGCGGTTGACCATCACGGTCACGAACCAGAGCACGATGCCGATGCCGATCAGCACGGCGGCGATCTGGTACTGAACGCCGTCGCGGCCGGTCCAGGGTCCGGCGAAGAAGGCGCAGGCTAGCGCGCCCAGGATCGGCAGGATGGTCGGCGTGCGGAAATGCTCGTGCTCGACCTTGTCCTTGCGTAGCACCAGCACGGCGATGTTGACGACGGTGAAGACGCAGAGCAGCAGCAGCGCCGTGGTGCCGCCGAGCGCCGGCACCTCGCCGACGAAGGTGATCAGCGCAAAGGCGAGCAGGGTCGTGAAGCCGATTGCGATATAGGGCGTGCGCCGCGTCTGGTGCACCTTGCCGAGAACCGGTGGCAGAACATGCTCGCGGCTCATGCCGTAGACCAGCCGGCTCGCCATCAGCATGTTGATCAGCGCGCTGTTGGCGACCGCGAACATGGTGATGAAGCCGAAGATCCAGATCGGGAAATTGGGCGCCCCGGCCTGGACGACCTTGAGCAGCGGCGTCTCGCCCTCGCCGAGCTCTTCCGGCGATACCAGCGTGATCGAGGAGATCGAGACCAGCACATAGATCACGCCGGTGATGACGAGGCCGGCGAGCAGCACCTTCGGGAAGATGCGGGTCGGGTTCTTGCACTCCTCGGCCATGTTGACCGAATCTTCGAAACCGACCATCGCGAAGAAGGCGAGCGTCGTCGCCGCGATGACCGGCCAGAAGACGCCGCCATCCCCCGTCGTCTTGAACTCGAGTACGCGCGAGACGTCGCCCTGGCCGGCCATGATCGCCATGAAGCCGATCGTGATGATGATCAGCAGGCCGGTGAGCTCGACGCAGGTCAGTACGACATTGGCTTTCACGCTCTCGCCGACGCCGCGCAAGTTGACCGCCGCGACCAGCGCCATGAAGCCGAGGCCGATGGCGGTGATGCCGAAGGTGCCGGTGAGCCCGAGATTGAGCGCATTCGACATGTTGGCTGCGAAGGCGCGCGAGGCGGTCGAGGCCGAGGTGATGCCGGAACACATCACCGCGAAGGCGACGATGAAGGTGATGAAATGGATGCCGAAGGCCTTGTGGGTGTAGAGCGCCGCGCCAGCGGCCTTCGGATATTTCGTGACCAGCTCGAGATAGCTGAAGGCGGTCACCATCGCGACGATGAAGGCGACCAGGAAGGGCAGCCAGACCACCCCGCCGACCTGCTTGGCGACCTGGCCGGTCAGCGCGTAGATGCCGGTTCCGAGGATGTCGCCGACGATGAAGAGCAGGAGCAGCCAAGGGCCCATGACCCGATGGAGGCTCGGTTCTGCTTGTGGTGAACTGCCGGCGGTCTGGGTTGCTGCGACGTCGCTCATGGCTCGCCCTCGCTCCGCCGGCATTCGGCGCCGGCCGACAAGCAACACGATTGCGCCGCAATGGTTCACGCGCAAGCGTGCTGCGTTTCCGGAAGGGCAGCGCGTGGCTTCATGCCATGTCGCGCATCTCGGGTACCGGGGTTTCCAGGCGACGGCCGTCGAGCCAGCCGCGGATGTTGCGGATGATCAGCTCCGCGCTGAGCGCCTGCGCCTCCGGTGCTCCGCCGGCGACATGCGGCGTCAGCACGACATTGGCCAGATTGCGCAGGGATTCCGGCACGCCGGGTTCGTTCTCGAACACGTCGAGCCCGGCGCCCGCGATGGTGCCGTCGCGAAGCGCCGCGACCAGCGCCTCGGTATCGACCGTGCTGCCGCGCCCGACATTGACGAAGAAGCCCGCCGGGCCCAGCGCTTCGAACACCTCCGCTCCGATCAGGTGGAAGGTCGAGGCATCGCCGGGCAGGGCGCAGATCAGGAAATCGACCGCCTCGGCCAGAGCCGCTGGCGTCGGCAGGCGCGTCGCGCCCGGAAAATCCTTGGCGCTGCGGGAATAATAGCTCACCGCCATGTCGAAGCCGGCGCCGCGGCGGGCGATGCCTTGGCCGATTCCGCCGAAGCCGAGCACGCCGAGGCGCTTGCCCGCGAGCATCGGCCGCGAAGTCAGGCCCTGGCGCCAGCCGCCGGAGCGCGCGACCGCATCGCCGCGCGGCACGTCCCTGACGACCGCCAGCAGCAGCGCCATCGCATGGTCGGCGACGACGGGCGCATTGATGCCGGCGGCATGGGTGACGGGGACGCCGCGCTCGCGCGCCGCCTGCAGGTCGATGCTCTCATAGCCGGTGCCGACCGTGCAGATCAGCTTCAGCGCGGGCAGGGCGGCGATCTCCGCTCGGCTCGCCCCGGCGCTGCCCGACGTCACCAGAACCTCGGCCTTGGCCGCGACGTCGGCCGGGAGCCGGTCGAGCGGCAGATCGAGATCGTGGACGGTGAAGTCCTGCGCGAGCCGTTCGATAAAGGAGGGGAAGCGTTCCTTGAAGACGATGTTCACGGTCATGACGGCTCTCGGCAACTGAGGCGAATGGTATTGCCGCAACCCATAACCAAGCCTCGTACCAACCGGCGCGCTCGTGGCGCAGGGCGGTAGCGCGCCGGACTCATGCCTGACGATGCGCGGTGCGGCGGCAGCTGCGCTTTCATGATGCGCCGGTTTCGGCCTATCTGCGTCAGCTTAGCCTTTGCCTTCCGGAGAACACATGTCGTCCGAACGCATCCTCGTCACCGGAGGCTCCGGCTTCCTCGCCGGTCACTGCATCCTGATGCTGCTCCAGGCCGGCTATGCCGTGCGCACGACGCTGCGCGATCCAGCTCGGGAAACCGCGCTGCGGGCTGTATTGCTGGGCGCCGGCGTCGAGACGGCGGGTCGTCTCGAAGTCGCGCGAGCCGATCTCATGGCCGATGACGGCTGGGCGCAGGCCGCGGCCGGCTGCGATGCGGCGCTCCATGTCGCCTCGCCCTTGCCGGCAGGCGTCCCGCGTCATGAGGACGATCTGATCCGTCCGGCGCGGGAGGGCACGCTGCGCGTCCTGCGGGCGGCGAAGGCGGCCGGGCTGCGTCGTGTGGTGCTGACTTCGTCATTCGCCGCGATCGGCTATGGCCGCCCGCTCAAGCGTCCCTATGACGAGCGCGACTGGACGGATCCCGACGCTGCGGGCGTCGCCGCCTATCCGAAATCGAAGACGCTGGCCGAGCGTGCCGCCTGGGATTTCGTCGATGGCGAAGGGCAGGGGCTCGAACTGGCCGTGGTCAACCCCGTCGGCATCTTCGGCCCGCTGCTGGGCCCCGACCTCTCGGCCTCGATCGTCCTGGTTCGCGCCATGCTCGAAGGCCGGCTCTGGGCCGTGCCGCGGCTGATGTTCGGCGTCGTCGACGCGCGCGACGTGGCCGACCTGCATCTGCGCGCCCTGCGCGATCCGGCGGCGGCCGGGGAACGTTTCGTGGCGGTTGCCGACAACTTCCTCTGGATGCGCGAGATTGCCGCGATCCTGCGCGAGCGGCTCGGCGAGGCTGGGGCGAAGGCGCCGACGAGCGAGCTGCCGGACTGGCTGGTGCGCCTCGCGGGGCGCTTCAGCGCCGCGGCGCGTCAGGCGGCGACGCCCGAACTCGGCCGGAGCAAGAACGCCTCCAGCGCCAAGGCCCGCGCCATGCTGGGCTGGCAGCCGCGCTCGGCCGCCGATGCGCTCGCCGCGACGGGCGAGAGCCTGATCCGGCTGGGGTTGGTCGGCAGATAGGCGACATCGTCATTCCGGGCTTGAGCGCTCCGCGCTCGCCCCGGAATGACCGAGGAGGGCTCAGTCCTCCTCGGCCTTGAACCGGTTCAGCCCCTTCATCACGAAGGGCGCGACCAACGCAATGAAGGCAAGGCCGAGCAGCGTCGCCGAGATCGGGTTCTCCAGCAGGATCATCGGATCGCCGAGGCTGATCTGCAGCGCGCGGCGCAGTTGAGCCTCGGCCATCGGGCCGAGGATCAGTCCGACCACCATGGGTGCGACCGGATAGTCGTAGCGCCGCATCAGGTAGCCGATATAGCCGAACAGGAAGAGCATGCCGAGCTCGACCGGCGAGGCATTGACCGCAAGCGTGCCCATCGTGGCGAAGACCAGGATGCCGGCATAGAGCCAGGGCTGCGGAACGGCGAGCAGCTTTACCCAGAGCCCGATCAGCGGCAGGTTCAGCACCACCAGCATCACATTGGCGATGAACAGCGAGGCGATCAGGCCCCAGACCAGATCCGGCTTCTCGGCGAAGAGCAGCGGCCCTGGATTGAGCCCGTATTGCTGGAAGCCGGCCAGCATGATCGCCGCCGTCGCCGAGGTCGGCAGGCCGAGGGTCAGCAGCGGCACGAGCGTACCGGCGGCCGAGGCGTTGTTCGCTGCTTCCGGCCCGGCGACGCCCTCGATCGCGCCCTTGCCGAACTCGTCCGGGTATTTGCAGAGCTTGCGTTCGGTGGAATAGCTCAGGAAGGTCGGCACCTCGGCGCCGCCCGCCGGCAGCGCCCCGATCGGGAAGCCGAAGGCGGTGCCGCGCAGCCAGGGCGCCCAGGAGCGTTTCCAGTCCTGCTTGCTCATCCAGAGCGAGCCCTTGATCGGGATGATCTCCTCAGGCGCGTGATAGCGCTTCGAGGCGACATAGAGCGCCTCGCCGACCGCGAAGAGCCCGACCGCCAGCGTCGTCACCTCGACGCCGTTCAGCAGTTCCGGGACGCCGAAGGTCAGACGCGCCTGGCCGGTCAGCTTGTCGATGCCGACGAGGCCGAGCGTGATGCCGAGGAACAGGCTGGTCATGCCGCGCAGGGGCGAGTCGCCGAAGGTCGCCGAGACGGTGACGAAGGCGAGGATCATCAGAGCGAAATAGTCCCACGGCCCGAACTTGATCGCGACCTCGACCAGCCAGGGCGCCAGGAAGGCGAGCCCGATGGTTGCGATCAAGCCCGCCACGAACGAACCGATCGCGGCGGTCGCCAGCGCCGGGCCGCCGCGGCCGGCCTTGGCCATCTTCGAGCCTTCCAGCGCGGTGGCGAGCGAGGCACTCTCGCCCGGCGCGTTGAGCAGGATCGCGGTGGTCGAGCCGCCATACATGCCGCCGTAATAGATGCCGGCGAACATGATCAGCGAGCCGGCAGGATCGAGCTTGAACGTCACCGGCAACAGCAGCGCGACCGTCAGAGCCGGGCCGATGCCGGGCAGCACGCCGACGGCGGTGCCGAGGAAGACGCCGATCAGGCAGAAGACGAGCTTGGAGGGCTCGAGCGCGACGCTGAAGCCGTTGAGCAGCGACAGAGTGGTTTCCATGACCGGCGCTCCTCAGATGAACAGGCGTTCGAGCGGCCCGGCCGGGAGCAGCAGGGTCAGGAGCTTGGCGAAAACGAGGAAGATGCCGAGGCCCATCACGAAGCCGATGATGGCATCGACGACCAATGCGCGCCGGCCGAAGCCGCGCGCCGTGCAGGCGAAGAGGATCGTGATCGCGATGCTGAAGCCGGCGCCGAGCGCGATGCTGGCGATCAGCCCGACCAGCCCGCCGACGATCCAGAGCAACGCGCCACCATCGGCCCGCTCCGGCTTCGGCAGGCCCTCGCGGAAGGCGACGAAGAGGTGCGCCAGCCCGAGCACGACCAGTCCGCAGCAGACCACATAGGGCATGGCCGTCGGCCCGAGGCCGTAATTCGAGGTGATCGTCTGTTTCGATGCGTCGTAATAGACCGTCGCCGCCAGCGCGAGCAGCACGAGGCCGACGAGGAGGGCGGGCCGGTCGGGCCCACGAGCCAGCTTTTCGTTCGTCATCGGCGTTCCCATCGTCCGGCGCGATTTTCGTTGATCTGAGGCGCGAAAGGGGCCGATTTCCGGCCCCTTCGTTGATTGTCGTGGTGCTGCGAAGCGTCTTACTTCACCAGGCCGACATCCGTCATGACCTTGGCGACGCGGGCCTGCTCGGCCTTCAGGAAGGCGTCGAAATCGGCGCCGCCGAGATAGGCGTCGTCCCAGCCGCGGGCCTTGAGGATCTCGGCCCATTCCTTGGACTTCACCATCTTCTCCATGGCGTCGGACAAGGTCTTGGTCTGCTCGGCGCTGAGGCCGGGAGGGGCGACGACCGAACGCCAGTTCATCAGCTCGAGATTGACGCCGCCCTCCTTGAGCGTCGGCGCATCAGGCGCATTGGCGAGGCGGGCCGAGGACGAGACGCCGACGACGCGCAGCTTGCCGGCCTTGATCTGGCCCTCGAACTCGCCATAGCCCGAGATGCCGGCCGTGACGCGCCCGCCCAGCATCGCGGCCAATGCCTCGCCGCCGCCCGAGAACGGGATGTAGTTGATCTTCTTGGCATCGCCCCCCGCGGCCTCGGCGAAGAGGGCGGCGAGGATATGGTCGGCGCCGCCGGCCGAGCCGCCGGCCCAGGTCACCTTGGCCGGGTCGGCCTTGACGCGCTCGGCCAGGTCCTTGGCGGTCTTGATCGGCGAATCCGCCGGCACGACGATGACCAGAGCTTCCGCGGTCAGCCGCGCGATCGGCGTCGTCTGCGACAGGTTCACCGGCGACTTGTTGAGCAGGATCGCGCCAACCATGACGAAGCCGTTGACCATCAGCTGATGGCCGTCGCCCTTCGCGCCGATGAGCTGGGCGAGGCCGATCGTGCCGCCGGCGCCGGTCACGTTGGTGACCTGCACGCTCTTGGCGATGCCGGAGGCGGTCAGCGCCTGCTGCATCGAGCGGGCCGTGCCGTCCCAGCCGCCGCCCGGCGCGGCGGGGGCCATGATCTTGAGTTCGAGCTGGGCGAAGGCCGCGGTCGAGAGACCGGCGAGCGCGACGGCGGCGATGGCGCCCCGCTTGAATATGGATGTCAGCATGTTCTTCCTCCGCACGCGGCTGGTCCGCGCATCCTCCAGACGTCCCCTCTGGCACTGCTGGCTGGGCGCGTCATGGTGGATTGCGCATGAATGCACAATCGCGAGTCAAGAGTTTTCCCGTGATGAGACGGGCGGGCCAGATGCTCTCCCGGGCATTTTGCGTTGCACCCCACGCGCGACAAGCCTCTGGTTGCAGGCCCGCCGATCGCGTATGCGCTCGGCATGAGCACTGCCGCCCCGCACGAAGCCGGATTCGAGCGCACCGACGGCGCGCCGCCGCTGGCCGGGCGGCTCGCTGCCCTGGGCATGGCGTTGCTCGTCGTCACGCCGCTGGCGATGTGGCTCGCCAACCGCTCGGCACCGCTGATCCTCGGCCTTTCGGCTGCGGCCTTCGTCGTGGCGGCCCTCGTCGCGGAAGGCTGGAGGCCGCTCCTGCGGCGCTTGCTCGCATCTCTGCGCGGCCCGATCGCGCTGTCACTCTGCGCCTTCCTCGCCTGGTCGCTCGTAACGCTGGCCTGGAGCCACCGTCCCGCGCAGGGGCTGGCCGCCTGGGGCGAACTGATACTGCCGCTGGCCTTTGCCCTAGCGATCGCAGCCAGCGGTCGGTTCCGCCCGGGCCTTCCCGATGATCGCTGGCTGGCCTTTGCTGTCATCGCCGCCGTCGCCTTGATGATCGCTGAACTGTCCAGCGGGCTGGCGGTGCGGACCATGCTCGATATCGGCAAGCAGGCCGGCTTCGTCTTCAATCGCCCGGCGCTGACCTGCCTGGTCTTGTCCGCAGCCTTGCTGCCCGCGCTGCTGCGGGCGCCGATCCTGCCGCGCGATCGCCTGCTCGCAGGGCTCGTCATGCTGGCGGTCGTCGTGATCGCCGCATTTTCGCACAGCGGCGCTGCCGCTCTCGGCTTGGCGATCATGGTCGCCTGCTGGCTCGCGGCTCTGCTGCTGCCGCGGCTTGCGCTGGCAGCCGTTGCGCTGGCCTTCGCCGCGACGATGCTGCTCGCGCCGTTCCTGGGGCGGCTCGGCGACTCGGCGCTGCCCCCGGCGATGCATGAAAGGTTGGCCGGTTCCCACTCGCGCGAGCGGGTCGATATCTGGCTGAGTTTCGGCGAGGCGATCCAGCTGCGCCCGTTGCTCGGCTCCGGCTTCGGGACGTCGCCGGCGCTGGACCGCCACCCCATGGCCATGGCGGTCTCCGAAGCTCATCGCCCCATGCTCGCGGTCGGCCATCCCCACAGCGCGCCGATGCAGGCCTGGGTCGAGACCGGCGCTATCGGCGCCGCCTTCCTCACCTTTGCCGGGCTCGGGCTGCTGTTTCGCCTGCGCCACCTGCCGGCCGACCAGTCGGCGCCGCGGCTGGCGCTGTTCGCAGCTGCCTTCGGCATCGCTTCGCTGGCGCATGGCGCATGGCAGGGCTGGTGGATAGCGTCGCTGGCGCTCGCCACCCTATGGCTTTTCTCCGATCGGCCCGCGAGGATCGACCGGTCGCGCGATTGAGAGGACATCATGGCTGAATTCGACGTCGATCTCTTCGTCATAGGCGCCGGCTCCGGCGGTACCCGGGCCGCGCGCATCGCGGCAGGCCACGGCGCCCGCGTCATGATCGCGGAGGAGGACCGGATCGGCGGAACCTGCGTGATCCGCGGTTGCGTGCCCAAGAAGCTCTTCGTCTATGCCAGTCGCTTCGCCGAGGATTTCGAGGATGCCGCCGGCTTCGGCTGGACGGTTCCCAGGCCGAGCTTCGACTGGCCGACCTTGCGAGACGCGGTCTCGAAGGAGGTCGCGCGCCTGTCTGGGCTCTATCGCAAGGGCCTCGAGAGTGCGAGCGTCGCGATCCGTGAGGAACGCGCGACCGTAGCCGGCCCTCAACTGGTCAAGCTGATGCCGAGCGGCGAAACCATCCGCGCCCGCCACATCCTCGTCGCGACCGGCGGCTATCCGGCCTTCGACCCGCCGATCCCGGGCGGCGAACTCGGCATCAGCTCCAACGAGATCTTCCATTTGCCGAGCCTGCCAAAGCGGATGCTGGTCGTTGGCGGCGGCTATATCGCGCTCGAATTCGCCAGCCTCTTTGCACGCCTCGGCGTCGAGGTGACGGTGCTGCACCGCGGCGACAACATCCTGCGCGGCTTCGACGAGGACATCCGCGCCCGCCTGCGCGACGCGCTGGAGCATGCCGGCATTCATTTCCGCCTCGGCTGCACGGTCGAGCGCATCGAACTGCTTCCGGATGGCTGCCGCCGCGCCCATTGCGCCAAAGGCGAGCCGATCGATGCCGAGGTCATCCTGATCGCGACCGGCCGCCGCCCCAATACGGTCGGGCTGGGCCTGGCCGAGGCGGGGGTCGAACTCGGTTCCTTGGGGGAGGTCGAGGTCGATGCGAATTCGGCCAGCAGCGTGCCCTCGATCCATGCCGTCGGCGACGTCACGAACCGGATCAACCTGACCCCGGTCGCGATCCGGGAGGGCCATGCCTTCGCCGACAGCGTCTTCGGGGGCAAACCCTGGCAGGTTCAGCATGGCTGTATCGCCTCCGCCGTCTTCACCACGCCGGAGGTTGGCACTGTCGGCCTCTCGGAGGCGCAGGCCGCTGCCGGCGGCCACGAATTGCGGATCTTCGAATCCGCCTTCCGCCCGATGAAGGCGACGATCTCCGGCCGGCAGGAGCGCATCTATATGAAGCTCGTCGTCGACGCGCAGACGGACAAGGTGCTTGGCGCCCATATCCTCGGCCACGACGCGGGCGAGATCATCCAGGCGGTCGCCATCGCCGTGACCATGGGCGCGACCAAGGCCGATTTCGACCGGACCGTCGCGCTGCATCCGAGTGCGGCCGAGGAACTCGTGACGATGCGGACGCCGCGCAAGCCGTGAGCGCCTTCGCCGTCATGGTCGGGCTTGTCCCGACCATGCACGTCGTCGTGCATCGAGGGCGAACAGGACGCACCCAATGCCCGTGAACGCCGCCCTTACTTCGTGCAGACAAAGATCCGGTCGAGGCCCTGCAGGGCCAGTCCGTGCCGCTCGGTCAGGCGGTGGCGCTCGCCTTCCTCCGGCGTGAATTCGATCTGCCGGACTGCGAAGCCCACCGCGGCCAGTTTGTCGGCGAAGTCGCGTCCGTAAAGGCGCAGATGGTCCCAGCCGCAGATCTTCTCGATCTCCGCAGCCGGCATGCCCGGCGGCGGCTCCCAGGTCTCGGCGCGGGTCTGGTCGAGCGGGACGGAGAAGAAGGCGGTTCCGCCCGGCTTCAGCACGCGGAAGCACTCACGCATGCCGGCCGCATCGTCGGGCACATGCTCGAGGATGTGGTGGCAAATCAGGTAGTCGAAATGCCCGTCGCCAAACTGGATGCTGGTGATGTCGACGACGGCATTGGCGACCTTGCTGATCTTCACGTCGCCGGCGACATAGGCGGGATTGTCCTTCCAGAGCCGGAAGAACGGGCGCTCCGGCGAGAAATGCAGCACCTTGGCGCGGGCCATGTCGATTGTGTTGCGCCGCAGATAGAGCCCCATGATCCGGTCCCGCTCCTTGGAGGAGCAGTTGGGGCAGCGTGATTCGGGCCGCGGGCCGACGTCGAGGAAGCGGCCCTGGTAACCGCAGATGGTGCACTCGCGTGCCGGGCGGGAGGCGAGGAACTGCCGCGGCTTGCGGACGGCGGCACGCAGATATTCCTGCGCGAAAACGCTGAGATTCATATCTCTGGAGTCCGTCCACTTGCGGCATGCGGGATCGCGCGAGCGCTACGGGCTGCCGACGTGCCTGTCAATCGGACCGCGCACAACGCCCGGGCCACCGCAAACCGGGTCAGGGAACCTCGCCAAGATAGGCGGTCGCATCGATCTCGACGATGCAGTTTGGCGAGCCGAGCCCGTTGACGATGCAGGAGACCCGGTGTGGCGCGGCTTCGCCGAAATTCGCGAAGAAGACCTCGTTCATCGGCTCCCAATAGGCGCGGTCGGTGACGTAGACGGTGCACTTCACGACGTCGGCCAGGCTGGCCCCGGCCTCCTCCAGCAGGGCCTTGATGTTGTCGATGCATTGCTGCGTCTGCCGCCGCGCATCGCCCAGCGCGTATTGCCCCTGCAGGTCGGCGCCGACACAGCACACGAACATGAAGTCGCCGGCGATGGTCGCCTGGGCGAAGGGCAGCCGGCTCTTGTAGACGCGGTCGGAGGAAACGCTGCGTTTGGGCATGGAGGGGGCCTTTGCGGAAGAGCCGGAATGTCCGGGCCGGTTGAATCGATCTCTGAGCGCGTTGAATCGCCTTGGCAGCGATTACGGCCAAGAGCCTGACGCGATTCAAGTAATAGCGCCGCGACATCGCGGGCATGCGGCTGGCGCGCTCGTAACGGTGGCCTTCCCGGCGCCATGGGTGTATAGGCGCGCCTTCGCGCCGAGAAGGAGTTCTGAACAGCGCGTTTTTCTCATCAGGAGCTTTGAGTGACAATGTCCGAGCGGTGGACGCCCGAGAGCTGGAGGGCAAAGCCCGTCCAGCAGATCCCGGAATATCCGGACCAGGCAGCCCTTAAGGCGGTGGAGCAGCAGCTCGCCGGCTTTCCGCCGCTCGTTTTTGCAGGCGAGGCGCGCAAGCTCAAACGGGCGTTGGGCAAGGTCGCGGCCGGCGAGGCCTTCCTTCTTCAGGGCGGCGACTGCGCCGAGAGCTTCGGCGAGCACTCCGCCGACAACATTCGCGATTTCTTCCGTCTGTTCCTGCAGATGGCGGTGGTGCTGACCTTTGCCGGCGGCTCGCCGGTGGTGAAGGTCGGGCGCATAGCCGGCCAGTTCGCCAAGCCGCGCTCGGCTCCCACCGAGTCGATCGGCGGCGTCGAGCTGCCGAGCTACAAGGGCGACATCGTCAACGACAACGCCTTCACGCCTGAGGCGCGCATTCCCGACCCGCGCCGCCAGCTCGAGGCCTATCGCCAGTCGGCGGCGACGCTGAACCTGATCCGCGCCTTCGCGACGGGTGGCTACGCCAATCTCGACAACGCCCATCGCTGGATGCTCGGCTTCGTCAAGGATGCGCCCGCCTCCTCGCGCTACAACGAGGTCGCCGAGCGCATCACCGAGGCGCTCGACTTCATGCGCGCCATCGGCATCGATCCGGAGACCCATCCGGAGATGCGCACGACCGATTTCTACACCAGCCACGAGGCGCTTCTGCTCGGCTACGAGCAGGCGATGACGCGCACCGATTCGACGACGGGCGAGTATTACGACACCTCAGGGCACATGCTCTGGATCGGTGATCGCACGCGCCAGATCGACCACGCCCATGTCGAGTTCTTCCGCGGCATCAAGAACCCGATCGGCCTGAAATGCGGCCCGTCGACCACGGTCGACGGCCTGCTCAAGCTGATCGACGTGCTCGATCCGCAGAACCAGCCGGGCCGCCTGACGCTGATCGGCCGCTTCGGCGCCGACAAGGTGTTCGACAACCTGCCGGCGCTTGTGCGCGCCACCAAGCGGGAAGGGCGCAACGTCGTCTGGTCCTGCGACCCGATGCACGGCAACACGGTCAAGGCGGCGAGCGGCTACAAGACAAGGCCCTTCGACCTGATCATGACCGAGGTGAAGAACTTCTTCGCCGTCCACCAGGCAGAAGGCAGCCATGCCGGCGGCCTGCACCTGGAGATGACGGGCAAGAACGTCACCGAATGCACGGGCGGTGCCCGCGGCATGACCGATGCGGACCTGAACGACCGCTACCACACGGTCTGCGACCCGCGTCTCAACGCCGAGCAGGCGCTGGAACTCGCCTTCCTCGTCGCCGAGCTGGTCAAGCGCGATCGCGCCGGCCGGGCCCGGCCCGAGGTCGAGGCGGCCGAGTAAGCTCCGCCCGCAGCCTTGACGAAAACGAAAAAGCCGGGGTTTGCGCCCCGGCTTTTTTGCTTCTGGCTGATTGTCGCTTCAGAACTTCAGGCCGGCGGCGACACGGCCCGTATTGACCGTCGTCGTCGTGCCTTCGACATCGGCGAACCGGACGAGCTGATATTCGGCCCTGAGGAAGAGGTTCTCGGTCAGCGCCATGTCGACGCCGAGACCGGCGGTCAGGCCGAAACCGTACACATTGCGCTTGGTCTCGCCGACCGCCAGCGGATAGCCGGCCGCCGGGCCCTGAAATACGCCGCCGGTGACCGGGTTGGCCTGCGTCAGGTCGTTGGTCGCCACGATGGTGGAGACGGTGTTGAACCGGCCGACGGCGGCGCCGAGCGTCGCAAAGGGCATGATCCGGCCATAGGCCCAGCCCATGCGGATGCGCGCCGTGGCGTAGTCGAGAAGCTCGGCGCCCTGCCGGGTCGAGAGCGAGAAGTCGTTCACGGTGCCGGTCGAGTCGACGAAGCGCCGCGCGATATAGTCGGTCAGAAGATAGGAGTGGTTCGAGCGCGTGTAATCGGCCTCGATGCCGAGCACCGCGTCGCCGAATAGGAAATTATAGCCCGCGAAGCCGAAATACTGTGCGCCGCTGTCGCGCTTCGAGGGCAGCTCGTTGACCAGTCCGCCCATGTCGATTTCGTTGCCGAGCACCGTGTTGCGGAAGGAGAAGCGCGCGAGCTTCTGCAGGCCTTCGCCGCCGGGCTCGAACTTGGTCGAGGAGACGCCGGCGCCACCGCCGAAATAGAAGCCGGACCAGCTGATATAGTCCGGCGCCGGCGGAGCGTCCTCGATCTGCGAACCGCGCAGTACGGGGAAATCGGCGGCCTCGATGGAGGTGGTCGTGGTCAGGGCACAGGCGACGAGGGCGGCGGTGCCCATCATGGTGATCTGGCGGCTACGCATCTCGCTTCTCCGAACGGAGGCCTGCTGTCGTGCAGGGGCGGCTCCGCCAGCATTCATGCGCGATTAACCCTAACGTCAGGTTAAGCCGCGGCGGGCGCCGTTGCCCGGGCGCCGGCGTCACGCTACAGCCGCGCAATGATCGCGACCTCCTTCCGCCTCGCCCTTGCGCAATCGAACCCCGTCCTCGGCGACGTAGCCGGCAATGCCGGGCTTGTCCGGGAGGCCCGGCGCCGGGCAGGGCAGGCGGGCGCCGAGCTGGTGATGTTCCCCGAGCTGTTCCTCAGTGGCCACCCGCCGGACGATCTCGCGCTGAAATCGGCTTTCCAGGACGCCTGCCGCAAGGCCTGCGAGGAGCTCGCGCGCGAGACGGCGGATGGCGGCCCGGCCGTGCTGCTCGGCCTGCCCTGGCTGGAGGGCGGCAAGCTCTACAACGCCTGCGCCTTGCTCGATGGCGGCGTGATCCAATCCGTGCGCTTCAAGGTGGCGTTGGCGGATGACGACCTTCTCGACGAGACGCGCAGCTTCGCAGCCGGCCCGCTGCCGGGCCCGGTGCCGTTTCGCGATCGGGTCCGCCTGGGCCTGCCGATCGGTCATGACCTCGGGCATGAGGAGGTCGTCGAATGCCTCGCCGAGACCGGGGCCGAGATCCTGCTTTCGCCGCAGGGCTCGCCCTTCCGCCGCGGCGCCGGCGACGAACGCATGAATGCCACGGTCGCGCGCGTGGTCGAGAGCGAGCTGCCGCTGGTCCATCTCAACCAGGTCGGCGGCCGGGGCGAGCTCGTCTTCGACGGTGCCTCCTTCGTCCTGGATGACGGACGCAACCTGACGCACCAGCTCCCCGCCTTCCGGGAGACCCTCGTCATGGTCGACTGGGTCCGCGAGGCCGGGCGCTGGAGCTGCCGGCCCGGCGAGATCGCCGCCGTCGAGACCGGAGACGAGGCGGACTATGCCGCCTGCGTGCTGGGCCTGCGCGACCATGCCGCCAAGTCGGGGCGCCCCGGCATCGTGCTCGGGCTGTCGGGCAGCATCGACACGGCGCTCGCGGCTGCCATGGCGGTCGATGCGCTGGGGCCGGAGAACGTCACCTGCGTGCTGATGCCCTCCCGCCGCACGGCCCCGCAGATCCTGGCCGCTGCGCAGGCCTGCGCACGGGCGCTGGGCGCGCGCTGCGAGATCCTCGGGATCGAGGGCGCGGTCAAGGCCGTCGAAGCGGCTCTGTCAGGCGTCGTCGGCACCGGTGGAAACGTTGCCCTGGAGTCGAGCCTGGAGAGCCACGTGTGCGGCACGCTGCTCGCGGCGCTGGCCGACAGCCTCGGCTGGGTGCTGGCGGTCCCGGCAGGACGGTCCGGGATGGTTTGCGGCGATGCTGCGCATCCCGGCGAGGCGGCTGGCGGCTTCAATCCGCTCAGGGATCTCTATGCGACCGAGTTGGTGCGGCTCGCCGCGCTGCGCAACCGCTGGAAGCCGGCCGACGCGCTGGGCCCCGACGGCATCGTCATCCCGGACGCGCTCCTGGCCGGCGGGCAAGCGCTGCCGCCTCATGACGTGCTCGACGCGATACTGGCCGCCTTCGACCGTGGGCAGCGCGTTTCAGAGATCGTTGCCGGGGGGCATGATCGCGAGGCGGTGGTTGCCGTCGAACGCGCGCTCGCATGCCCCGCCTACCGGCGCCGCCGCGCCGCGCCCGGAATCAGGATCGCCGCGCGCAAGCCGAACGGCGAGCGGTTCGATCCCATCGCTCCTGGCTTCGTCGACACGGGCGAGGCGGCGTATCAACCCGATCCGGCCTTGGTCAGGGGCGTGGGCCGGGGCGGCGGCGAGAGCTTCGATTTCTGAAGGACCAGCCGGCGATTGTCGCTGCCGCGCAAACGCGCCATAAGCCGGGCATGACCGCTCCGCTCCTGCGCTTCGCTCCGTCGCCAACCGGCTATCTGCACATCGGCAACGCCCGCTCGGCGCTGTTCAACGGGCTCTATGCGCGCCGCCACGGCGGCCGCTTCATGCTGCGCTACGACGACACCGATCTCGCGCGCTCGAAGCCGGAATTCGCCGAGGCCATCGCCGAGGACCTCGCCTGGCTCGGCATCGTGCCAGACGTCGTGATCAGCCAGTCGCAGCGGCTTGCGCTCTATGACGCGGCGGCGGAGCGCCTGCGCGCGTCAGGCCGGCTCTATGCCTGCTACGAGACGGCCGACGAACTGGACCGTCGTCGCAAGCGCCAGCTCGCGCGCGGCCTGCCGCCGATCTACGACCGCGCCGCGCTGAAGCTGACCGCCGAAGAGAAGGCGAAGCTGGAGGCCGAGGGGCGGAAGCCGCATTGGCGCTTCCTGCTGGAGCCGCGTGTCGTCGCCTGGAGTGATCTGGTGCGCGGCGAAGCCCATGTCGATTGCGCCTCGCTGTCAGACCAGGTGCTGATCCGCGAAGATGGCAGCTATCTCTACCATCTGCCGTCAGTGGTGGACGATACCGAGACCGGCGTGACCCACATCATCCGCGGCGAGGATCATGTCACCAACACGGCGGTGCATATCCAGATCTTCGAGGCACTGGGCGCGAGCCTGCCGGCCTTCGGCCACCATAACCTGCTGACGACGGCAAGCGGCGAAGGGCTCTCCAAGCGCCTCGGCCATCTCTCGCTGCGCGGGCTGCGCGAGGCGGGCGTCGAGGCGATGGCGGTTGCATCGCTCGCCGTGCTGACCGGCTCCTCGGATGCGGTGCGCCCCGTCGCCAGCCTCGACGAGCTCGCGCGCCTTGTCGACCTCGGCCATATCTCGCGCGCGCCGGCCAAGTTCGACGAGCACGACCTCGAGACGCTGAGCGCCCGCACCCTGCATCAGCTTCCGCATCAGGCGGTCGCAGCACGGCTGCAGGCCCTCGGCGTCGACGGCAGTGAGGCCTTCTGGCTCGCGATTCGCGGCAACCTTGCCAAGCTCGACGAGGCACGCATCTGGGACGAGGTGGTGCAGGGTCCGCTCGCACCCGACATCTCTGACCCCGCCTTCGCCGCCACTGCCGCCTCGCTGCTGCCGGCCGAGCCTTTCGACGCGACCACCTGGAAAAGCTGGACCGGCGCCGTCTCCGCCGCGACGGGGGCCAAGGGCAAGGCGCTGTTCATGCCGCTGCGCCGAGCGCTGACCGGGCTCGATCACGGTCCCGAACTGGCGGCGCTGCTCCCGCTCATCGGCCGGGAGAAAGCGCTGAAGCGGCTTGCGGGCGATAGCGCCTGAGCGGCGTCCTGCTGCCGAAATGCTGATCGCGATCAGGGCCGCGCGGCTGCCGGTCCGAGATTGGGCGCCAGATTGGGCGCGACGATCCGCACCGTGCGCCGTTCGCCGGTGACGCTGCGCGTCTCCTGCTTCAGCCCGTCGCCCTTGTCGAGCACGCGTTCGCCGACCGAGTTCGGCCCGACGCCGGCCGATTCGGTGCCGGCCGTCGGCGAGTTTTCGGAGGGCATCGGCTTTTCGTCGGGGGTCTCGGGGATGCCCGCGGGCTGCGTCGCAGGGGCCGGGGTCGGGGCGCCGCCGCGCCGCTTCGGGTCCGCTTTCGGCTCCCTGGGCCGCGAAAGCTCGGCTGCCCGCTGCTCGGTGACGATGATGTCGCCCTTGCGCTTGTCGAGCAGGTATTCGGCTTCCCTGAGGGCCTGCGCCCAGCTCTGGCCCTGGGTCCTGCAGGTGCAGGCGGCGTCGAAGCTGCGCTGGAACTTGCCAGCGTTCGGCAGCGAGGAATAGGGCTGGCCGGTGCTCCGGGCGACGGCGTTCTGGATGTCGCCGCCATTGGTCATGCCGTAGGCGGAGGTTTCGGTGCCGGGGCAGAGCGCCTGGCACATCTCGTCGCCATTCCCGGAACTGTTGTTCGAGAGCGGAAAGAAGTAGCCGTCGCAGCTGCGAACGCAGACGGTGTAGGGGCCGCCCATCCGCGGCTTCTGCTCTTCGAACGGCTGCTCGGGGTCGAGCTCAGGCAGCGTCGAGTCGATCTCGCCGCGGCGGGGCTCGAGGCCGAAGATCGTCTCGAAGAAGCCGCGCTCCTGACCACCGCCACGGCAATTGTTGTTGATGGCGGCCGCGAGCTGGGCGCGGCGCTGTTCGACCCCGCCGCCCTCGGCCTGCTGCTGCAGACGGCCATACTGGGCCTGCAGCTGTCCGATCTGGCTCCGGAGGCCATTGCATTGCGGCGGCGGCGCCTCGCCGAAGAAGAGGAAGCCGCCACGCTCGCAGCCCATGGAGCGATACTGGTTCGTCGCCTGAGCGAGCTGGGAACCGACGCGCTGTGCCGCCTGGGCCGCCCGCGCGTCGCCGCCGCGCTGGCCCTGCAGGCTCGCGAGCTCGGAACGCCATGCATTGCACGATGGCGATTGCGCCACGGCCGCGCCACTCATGGAAGCCAGCGCCAGCAACGCAATTCCGAGGCGTCTGCCGTGCCGCAGCCAGAAAGGTCTCGATGTCATAGCGGGTCGCGTCACGTCACCTGCTTGTCGGTCTTGCTCTGCCGGATGATCCTTGCCCAAGGCTGGCCTTGTTCACCCTGGCGGGTTCGCCCTGGGGCGGAACAACACCCGCCAAACGCGACGGAACTAAGGAGGGACGCCTCGCCAGGCGCAAACGACCGGCTCGGCGCGGGACCCGAATGCCACATTCGCCGCGGCCGGGCAATCGCCACGCCGGATTGAGCGGTGCAGCATTGACGATCCAGCATCGACGCGGTTGGCGCGCAGCCCGCGACTGTCTAGAAGGCAGCGATGCTGCCCGCGCACGCCGCGCGGGTGCCGCAAGCGGGCGAAGCCGACATGAACCAACCTCTGGCCCTCGAAGACGCCTTCATCCCCGAGCTTCCCAGTTATTATCGCGGCAAGGTCCGGGAAAACTACGATCTTCCGGACGGGCGCCGCATCCTGATCTCGACGGATCGGCTGAGCGCCTTCGACCGGGCGATCGCGGCGATCCCCCTCAAGGGGCAGGTCCTGACGCAGACGGCGCGCTACTGGTTCGAGAAGACGGCCGACATCTGCCCCAACCATGTGCTCGAATACCCCGATCCCAATGTCGTGATCGGCACGCGGCTCGACATCTTGCCCGTAGAGATCGTGGTCCGCGGCTATCTCGCCGGCACCACCGGCACCTCGATCCTGACAATGTACAAGCAGGGCCAGCGCGAGATGTACGGCGTGCGCCTGCCCGACGGCCTGCGCGACAACGAGAAGCTGCCCGAGGCAATCATCACCCCGACGAGCAAGGCGTTCGACGGCGGCCATGATGAGCCGCTGTCGGCAAGGCAGATCGTCGCCGAGGGGCTCCTGACCCAGGAGCAGTGGGACACGGTCAGCCGCTATGCGCTTGCCCTGTTCGCGCGCGGCCAGGCCATGGCCGACGAGCGCGGGCTGATCCTGGCCGACACGAAATACGAGTTCGGAACGGACAAGGACGGCCGGATCCTGCTGGCCGACGAGATCCACACGCCGGATTCGAGCCGCTACTGGATGGCCGCCAACTATCCCGCGCGCTTCGCGGCAGGCGAGAAGCCGGAATCCTTCGACAAGGATTTCGTCCGGAGCTGGGTGGTCGCGCGCTGCGACCCCTACAAGGAGGAGCTGCCGCCGATCCCGCAGGAGCTGATCGCGCAGACCACGGACGTCTATGTCCGGGCCTTCGAGACCATCACGGGCCAGGATTTCGTGCCGCCGCCGGCCGGCGAGCCGCCGTTGGAGCGCATCCGCCGCAACCTCGCGCGGTTTTTCTGAACGGGATGCTCAGCCCTCGTCGTCGCGGTAGCCGCCGGCAAGGTGGCGGCTGCGTTCGGTCAGCGTCGAGAGCACGCGCTCGAAGACCTTGAGCTCATCGGCCGCGATGCCTTCGGTCCAGCGCGCCTCGAAGGCCAGCGCCAGCGGTGCGATCTGCGCATAGATGCGCTCGCCGGCCGCCGTCAGCGCCACGAAGGACTCGCGCCGGTCCTGCCTGTTCTCGGCGCGCGAGACGAGCCCGCGCTGCTCCAGCTCGGAGACGGCGCGCGAGACCTTGGTCTTGTGCATCTGCGCGAGCTCGCCGATGTCGCGCGAGGTCAGCCGGCCGAACTCGCCGAGCTGCGCGACGACCCGCCATTCCGGGATGCCGATGCCGAATTGAGCATCGTAGATCCGCCCGAGCGCCCGCGCCGAATGGAAGGCGACGACGTTGAGGCGGTAGGGCAGGTATTGCTCGAGTCGCAGCGGCCGGTCCGGCGCAGGCGGTTTCGTCGACATGGTCGGTTCGCGCCTCCGCTGCCGCAGTCGCTCAGCGCGCCCGAAGCCGGTTCATGAACGAGTCGTAGGACAACTCCGCCACCTGCCACCAGAGCAGGTTCTCGCCGCGGAAGGCCACCATCGAATCGTAGCCCTTCTTGAAGTCGGCGCTCTTGGCGCCGGTCTCCGCATAATACTCGTCGGCCGCCTTGAGCGCCGCTTCCATCACCGGCATCGGGAAGGCCTTGAGCTGGGCGCCCTGGCCGACGAGCCGGCGCAGGCCGCCCGGATTCACGAAGTCGTACTTCGCCAGCATCCAGTTATTGGCCGCCTCGCAGGCGTTCTGGACGATCGCCTGGTAGTGCTTCGGCAACTTGGCCCAGGCCTCCTTGCCGATCAGCAGGTGCAGCATCGCGCCGCCCTCCCACCAGCCGGGATAGTAGTAGTATTTGGCGACGCGGATGAAGCCGAGCTTCTCGTCGTCATAGGGGCCGACGAATTCGGCGGCGTCGATCGTGCCGCGCTCCAGCGCCGGATAGACGTCGCCGGGTGCGATCTGCGTCGGCACCACGCCGAGCTTCGCCAGAACCGCGCCGCCCATGCCGCCGATGCGGAACTTCAGCCCCTTGAGGTCGTCGACGCCCTTGAGCTCGTTGCGGAAGAAGCCACCCATCTGGCAGCCGGAATTGCCGCAGGGGATGCCATAGGCGCCGAACCGGTCGAGCACGCCGTTCACGATCTGCTCGCCGCCGCCGAAATACCACCAGCTGTGTTGCTGGCGCGCATTCAGGCCGAAGGGGATGCCGGTGCCCAGCCCCAGCGTCGGGTCCTTGCCGATATAGAAATAGGTCGGCGAATGCGCGCATTCGACCGTGCCGTTCTGCACCGCGTCGAGCGCCTGCAGGCCCGGCACGATCTCGCCCGGCGAGAAGACCTGGATCTGGAACTTGCCGTCGGTCGCCTCGCCGACCAGCTTGGCGAATTGCTGCGCGGTGCCGAAGATCGTGTCGAGCGACTTCGGGAAGCTCGAGGTCAGCCGCCACTTCACCTCGGGCTGCGACTGCGCGACGGCCGGCATCGCGACGGGCGTGGCGGCGGCCGCCAGCGCGCCCGTTTTCAAAAAGTCGCGACGTTTCATAAGGTAGTCCTCCCGCGGGCTTGTTGAGCCCTTATTGGCGCGTCGTGCGAGGAATGAAAAGACATGAAACTCGCTTCGCTTATGCATGGCCGGGATGGCCGGCTCGTTGTCGTGTCGCAGGATCTGACGCGCGCCACGGATGCGTTTCCCATCGTGCCGACGCTGCAGCGCGCCCTCGACGACTGGGATCGGCACGCTCCGCGCCTAGCCGACCTGGCCGAGAGCCTCGAGCACGGCGCGGTGCCGTCCTTCCGTTTCCACGAGCATGACTGTGCCGCGCCGCTGCCGCGCGCCTATCAGCGCCTGGCCGTGTCGACCGCCGGCGCGCAGCTCCGGCAGGAGAGCGCCGACACCCCGCTCGGTCCCCGCCAGCCGTTCCGCGCGCCGAGCGACGAGGGTGGTATCGATTTCCAGGCCGAGATCGTGGTCGTGACGGGCGATGTGCCGATGGGCGTGACGGCAGAGGCGGCGCTGGACCATATCCGCCTTGTCATGCTCGCGAACGGCGCGGGCCTGCGCAGCCTCGCCGGGCCGGACGCAGCGAGCGATCCCGGCGCGTTGCAGAAGCCGTCCGGCGCCTATTCGCCGGTTGCGGTCACGCCCGGCGCGCTGGGCGCCGCCTGGCGGAACGGTCGGGGCATTCTGCCTCTCCAGGCCCAGATCAATGGCAAGCTCATCGGCAAGCCCGATGCCGGCACCGACATGACACCCGGCTTCGGCGCGCTGATCGCGCAGGCCGCCCGCCGGCGCCCGCTTAGTGCCGGCACGCTCGTCGCGGCGGCGGTCGCAGGGCACGGCTCCGACGGCCTGCGCTTCGGCGACACGGTCCGCATCGAAGTGAAGAACGCCGCCGGCCATTCGATCTTCGGGGCGATCGAGCAGGAGATCCTGCCGAGCGGCTGAAACGCCGGCACATGCCGGAAGCAGGGTGTCGAGCGCGCGGCTCGCAAGGTTCGCTCTCGGCGGGCTTGGCGCCTGCCGGGGCGGCGGATAACGTGACGCGACGACGCCCCTCCGCCGCGAGAGCACCGCCCGATGATCGACCCCGTCACCTTCTATCCCGCCACCGTGCCGCTGGCCTTTTTCGTCTGGGGCCCGGTGCTGGTGGTCGTGCTGTTCTGGGCTGTCGGCTTCTGGTCGAGCCGGCAGGGCGTGCCGCGCCTGCTGGAGAACGACTGGAACGGCTTCAACGTCGCCGATGTCGAGAAGCTCTTCGCGATGTATGGCGAGAGGCAGCGCGCCCGCTATCGCAACCGCGTCCTGCCGGCGGATGTCGCCTGCGCCGTGACCTACGCCATCGTCGGCGCGATCCTGATTGCGGGCCTGTCGATGCGCGGGCAGCCCTGGTGGGTGGCGGCGCTCTGCGGCGGCGGCTGGCTGCTCGGCGGCCTCTTCGACGTGGTCGAGAACTTTGCCGTCGCCCGACTGCTCGACAAATATCCGAAGGTCGAGGCCGGCGATGTCGCCTTCGCCAGCCGCGTGACCCAGGTAAAGCTCGTGCTGTTCCTGCTCGGAACGGTCGGGGCGCTCGCCGCCGCCTATCTCGCCTTCAGGCCGCTGGCCGCCTGAACATTCGGCCTCTGGCGGGGGCGGGGCCTGCTTCCCATATCCCGGCGGCGGCGCGCTGCCGCAGGAGTTCGCCCATGCGCCTGAATGCCATCGCTTCCGCTGTCATCGCCGGCACGCTCGGCCTAACGGCCCTCGTTGCGCCGGCGGCCGCGCAGGAGGACCTGATCTTCAAGAAGTCGACGGTCTGGAAGATGATGACGCCCGACGACAAGCTCGCCGTCTACGGTGTCGACGATCCGCTGGTCGAGGGCGTCGCCTGCCACTACACGATCCCTGAGAAGGGCGGCGTCGTGGGCATGTTCGGCGTCGCCGAGGAGGTCTCCGAGATCTCGCTCGCCTGCCGCCAGATCGGCCCGATCAAATTCAAGGAAAAGGCCGAGCAGGGCGATGTCGTCTTCCGCGAGCGCCGCTCCCTGGTCTGGAAGAAGATGCAGATCGTGCGCGGCTGCGACGCCAAGCGCAACGTGCTGGTCTATCTGGTCTATTCCGACAAGCTGATCGACGGCTCACCGCAGAACTCGACCTCGACCGTCCCGATCATGCCCTGGGGCGGAGTCGGCGATGCGCCGAAATGCGCCGACTGGATCAAGTGAGAACGGGGCTCAGCTGCTGCAGGTGATGGTCAGCGGCTGCTCGGCCACCGCCGCGGGTGCGGTGCTCGCCTTGGACAGCGTGCCGGTGAAATCCTCCCGCTCGGCGATACCGAACGCGCTCGCCTTGGCAAAGCCCTGCGCCTCGCACCAGGCATCCGCGACGATCTTGCCGCATTCGGACCGGCTGGAGATGCAGTCCGCTACGCCGTAGCCGTCGCTGGAAGGGATCAGGAAGGTGCGCTGGTCGCTGGGGGCTGCGACCGTTCCCGTCGTCGGCAGCACCGAGAGCGAAAGCCCGGCCCCGACAATCCCGAACAGGCCGATCAGGGCAACGGCGCGGCGCATTCTGCTCATATCCTCGTGAACGATGGTCGCTCAACCTTCGAATCGCGAGGATGGTTCCCGTCGATTAAAATTGAGTGAAGTGCCGGCCTATTGATTGTGCAATGCGGCAAAAGCCGGGCGCCCTCTTGACGCAATGCCTGCGCACAGGCAAGCATTTTTCGGATGACGCGAGCCCTGAACCTGATCTGCATTATTTGCCGCTAGCTTTCGCTGGCCGGCTGCTCACGTCCTCATCCTGAAACGGAAAGACAGACAGCGCCCCGGCCAGCGGCCAGGACAGCCTCGCCGTCGTCACGCCTTTTCGCCGCTTTCAGGATGCCACCCCGATGTCGCCGACCCTCAGGCTCTACAACACGCTGACGCGGACGAAGGAAGACTTCGCGCCGATCGATCCGCAGAACCTGCGGATGTATGTTTGCGGCCCCACGGTCTACGACTACGCCCATATCGGCAATGCGCGCCCGGTCATCGTCTTCGACGTGCTCTACCGGCTGCTGCGGCATCTCTACGGCGAGAGCCACGTCACCTATGCCCGCAACCTCACCGACGTCGACGACAAGATCAACGCGCGTGCCGCCCGCGACTATCCCGCCTTGCCGCTGAACGAGGCCATCGCGAAGGTCACGCAGGCGACGACGGCCCAGTTCCACGCGGATGTCGATGCGCTCGGCTGCCTGCGGCCCGACGAGGAGCCCCGCGCGACCGACCATATCGAGGAGATGAAGGCGATCATCGAGCGCCTGATCACGCGCGGCGTTGCCTATGTCGCCGAGGAGCATGTGCTCTTCCACGTCCCGGCCGTGGCCGGGCTGAAGGGTGCGCCGAAATACGGCTCGCTCGCCCGCCGTTCGCTCGACGAGATGATGGCCGGCGCGCGCGTCGATGTCGCTCCGTACAAGAAGGACGCGATGGACTTCGTGCTCTGGAAGCCGAGCCGCGAAGGCGTCGATCCGGGCTGGCCGTCGCCGGCCGGCATCGCCACGCCCGGCCGCCCCGGCTGGCACATCGAATGCTCGGCCATGTCGATGGCGAAGCTGCTCGAGCCCTTCGGCGGCGGGCTCTCCTGCGACGACCCGCAGAAGAACGTCTTCGACATCCATGGCGGCGGCATCGACCTCGTCTTCCCGCATCACGAGAACGAGATCGCGCAGAGCTGCTGCGCCTTCGGCGATGCCGGCGGCACGGGGCGCATGGCGAATGTCTGGATGCATAACGGCTTCCTGCAGGTCGAGGGCGAGAAGATGTCGAAATCCCTCGGCAACTTCGTCACGATCAACGAATTGCTGGCGACGGAAACCTTCGGCGGCCGCAAATGGCCGGGCGAGGTGCTGCGCCTCGCGATGCTCAAGACGCATTACCGCCAGCCGATTGACTGGACGGTGAAGGCGCTGGAGGAAGCGGAAAAGACGCTCCACGACTGGGCGGATATCGCCCGTCTTGGCGCACCGTCGCAGCCTTCTCCGGAATTGCTGGATGCGCTCGCCGACGACCTCAACACCGCTCGTGTCTTCGCCGAGCTTCACGCGATGCGGAAGGCCGGCGACGGCCCGGCCCTGCGCGCAAGCCTGGACCTGTTGGGCATCGCCCTGCCGGCCGAGGAGCAGGCGAGCGTCGCCGTCGCAGAAATCGAGCGCCTCATCGCCGCCCGCCTCGAAGCCCGCCGCGACAAAAACTTCGCGGAATCCGACCGTATCCGTGACGAGCTCGCCGCGATGGGCATCGCATTGAAGGACGGCAAGGATCCCGCCACCGGCGATCCGACCACGAACTGGGAGGTGAAGCGATGAGCATCGCTGCCGACCTGCTTTCGCCGCCCGACGACGCGACGGCTGCTGCCGCGCTGGAAGATTACGCCGAGCGCGTGCGCGAAAGTTACGGCGCCCGTCTGGTCGAAATGCATCTGTTCGGCAGCCGCGCGCGCGGCACCGCGCGGCCGGACAGCGATGCCGACGTAGCCGTCGTCCTCTCGGCTTTCGAAGGCGGCGCGCTATCGGAAAAGATGCATCTCGTCGATCTCGGTTTCGACGCGCTGACGGATGCCGGCCTGATGATCCAGCCCTGGCCCTTCACCGAACGCGAATGGCGGGCGGCGGAGCCGCAGGGACGCTTTGGCGCCCTGCTTGCGGCTGCACGCCGTGATGCGCGCCCGTTGGGAGCGGGGCGATGAGGCCCCATGCCGAGAAGGCGTTGCAGTCATTGCGCTCGGCCGAGCTTCTGCTGGCCGCCGAGGATTTCGATGGTGCGGTCAATCGCGCCTATTACGCCTGCTTCGATGCGGCACATGCGGTCTTGTCGGATCGCCTCGGCATCGACACCTCCGAGATCAAGACCCATGCCGGGCTCATCCGGCTTTTCAACCTCCGGGTGATCAAGGCGGGTTTGATGCCGCTCGAGATCGGCCGCCTCATCGCGCGCGAGGAACAGCTGCGCCTCTTCGCCGATTACGGCGACGGGGTTCAGCATCGCTCCGAAGCCGAACTCGCATTGTCGCAGGCGCAGGAATTCGTCTCTGCCTGCATCGCTCTCGTCAATACCAGGAAGAACTAGGGAACAACCGTGTCCAACAAGATCCGCCCCGCCGGCTCGCTCTCCTTCGCCATCAAGTTCGTCATGCTCGCGATGGTCATGCCTCGTCTTGTCCGCTTCAAGCTGAAACGCGACCGATGACTGCCGCGCGCATCCACCTCTTCGACACCACGCTGCGCGACGGCGCGCAGACCACGGGCGTCGATTTCTCGCTCGACGACAAGCGCGCCGTCGCCGCCATGCTGGACAGGCTCGGCATCGACTATGTCGAGGGCGGCTATCCCGGCGCCAACCCGCTCGACACTGCCTTCTTCGAGCAGAAGGCGACGAAGCGCGCGAAGTTCGCCGCCTTCGGCATGACCAAGCGGGCAGGGCGCTCCACTGCCAACGACCCCGGGATCGCCGCGCTGCTGGATGCGAAGGCCGACGCCATCGTCTTCGTCGCCAAGGCCTCGGACTACCAGGTCAAGGTCGCGCTCGAGATTTCGCTGGAGGAGAACCTCGCCGGCATCGCCGAGAGCGTCGCTGCCGTGAAGGCCGCCGGCCGCGAGGTCATGCTCGACTGCGAGCACTTCTTCGACGGCTACAAGGCCAATCGCGACTACGCCCTCGCTTGCGCCCGTGCCGCCCATGAGGCCGGGGCGCGCTGGATCGTGCTCTGCGACACCAATGGCGGCACGCTGCCGGACGAGGTCGCGTACATCGTCGCCGACGTGGCCAAGACCGTGCCGGGCGATCATCTCGGCATCCACGCCCATGACGATTGCGGCTGTGCCGTCGCCAATTCGCTCGCGGCGATCGAAGCCGGCGCCCGCCAGATCCAGGGCACGCTGAACGGCCTCGGCGAGCGCTGCGGCAACGCCAATCTGGTGACGCTGATCGGCACGTTGAAGCTCAAGGACCGCTATAGCGGCCGTTTCGAGCTCGGCGTCGACGATGCGCAGCTTGCCGAGCTCGCCCATGTATCGCGCGCGCTTGACGAGATGCTCAATCGCGCTCCGAACCGCCATGCGCCCTATGTCGGGGCCTCCGCCTTCGCGACCAAGGCCGGCATCCATGCTTCCGCCGTGCTCAAGGACCCCCGCACCTACGAGCATGTCCCGCCCGAGGCAGTTGGCAACACCCGCAAGGTCCTGATCTCGGACCAGGGTGGCAAATCGAACCTCATCGCTGAGCTGGAGCGCATCGGCGTCACGCTCGGCCGCGACGATCCGCGGCTCGGCCGCGTGCTGCAGGAGGTCAAGGACAAGGAGGCGCAGGGTTACGCCTTTGAGGGCGCAGACGCCTCGTTCTTCCTGCTTGCCAAGCGCATCATGGGCGAGGTCCCGGCCTATTTCGAGGTCGAGCGCTTCGCGGTGAATGTCGAGCGCCGCCACAATGCGCTCGGCCAACTCGTCACCTTCTCCGAGGCGATCGTGAAGGTGAAGGTCGGCGGCGAGGTGCTGATCTCGGCAGCGGAGGGCGATGCCGGGCCCGTCAATGCGCTCGACATGGCGCTGCGCAAGGACCTTGGCCGCTACCAGTCGCTGATCGGGGGCTTGCGCCTCGTCGACTACAAGGTCCGCATCTTTCAGGGCGGAACCGACGCGGTGACGCGCGTGCTGATCGAGTCCGCCGACGAGACCGGCGAGCGCTGGACCACGGTCGGCGTCAGCGCCAACATCATCGACGCCTCGTTCCAGGCGCTGACCGACTCGATGATCTACAAGCTGATGCGGGCCGGCGCGACGGCGTAGCTCGCCAGATCCGTCATGGTCGGGCTTGTCTCGACCATCCACGCCTTCGCTGGGCGAATGTGGTGTTCAAGGCGTCATGCTCGCCACAAGGGAGAGCATGACGCCTCCACCCGCCTCACTCGGTCAGGCGGATCACCTTGTCCCTGCAGAGATCCATGTCCTCCGCGTCGCTCTCGACGTCGTCGCCGAACTTCGCGAGAATCGCATAGCTGCAGCCGGCCGGCTTGTTCAGCTTCACGGTGGCGCGCTTGCCCGGCTCCAGCGGCTTGGCGAGCTTGCCGATGAGGCGGGGCTGCTCGCCGCCGGTGGCGATCTCGAAGGTCGTCAGCGGCGCGGAGCGCATGTTGTGGATCGTGATCTGCCCCGGTGGCTTGGCGCTCTGGGCGAAGGCGGGAAGGGCGGCAGGCAGAAGTCCGGTAGCCAGTCCGAGCAGTCCGGTCGCGATGATACGCTGGATTCTCATGGTGGTTTCTTCCCCGGTGACGCGCCTGGGGCGCTGGCCGCGATCTGACACCCGGCGTTCGGCCTAAACAAGGCAGCATTTGTTGCAATGCTGCTCTCTTCCCCCGCCACATGCATTCGCCTGCGATTGGGCCTATATCAGCGGCCAAACTGGAATCGTCCCAACATGTCTTCGCCTGCCGCGCCGCCACCGGTGCAGAGTTTCGCGCGCTCCGCCGTGCTCCAGCCGGGCTCCGGCTTCGTCGCGACCTTCCGGGCGCTCTGGCCCTATCTGTGGCCGGCGGACCGGGCCGATCTGCGCCGGCGCGTCGTCATCGCCTTCGCCCTGCTGGTGGTGGGTCGCCTGATCCTGATGGGCGTGCCCTTCACCTTCAAATGGGCGACGGATGCGCTCGCGAACGTGCCGACCACGCTGGAGCGCTGGCTGCCCTGGCTGGTCGGCGCGCCGCTGCTGCTGACGGCGCTCTATGGGCTTGCCCGCGTCGGCTCGGCGGCCTTCATCCAGCTGCGGGACGCCATCTTCGCGCCGGTCTTCATGCATGCGGTGCGCACGCTGGCGCTGCAGACCTTCGGCCATCTGCATCACCTCTCGCTGCGCTTCCATCTCGAGCGCAAGACCGGTGGCCTCACGCGGGTGCTCGAGCGCGGCCGCAACGGCATCGAGGAGATGGTCCGGCTCGGCCTCAACCAGCTCGTGCCGGTCGCGATCGAGCTGGTGCTGATCATCACCGTGCTGCTGGTGATGTTCGACTGGGTCTATGTCGTCGTGCTGGTCGCGATGGTGACGACCTACATGGCCTACACCATCAAGGCGACCGAGTGGCGCATCGCCATCCGCGCCCAGATGAACGAGTCCGATACGGACGCGAATTCGAAGGCGATCGATTCGCTGCTGAACTACGAGACGGTGAAGTATTTCGGTGCCGAGGCGCGCGAGACCGCCCGCTATGACGTGTCGATGGCGCATTACGAGCGCAACTCGGTCAAGGCCTACACCTCGCTCGCCATGCTCAACTTCGGCCAGGCCGCGATCTTCGCGGCAGGGCTGACGGTCTCGATGGTGATGGCGGTGCAGGGCGTCCGCGCCGGCACGCACACGGTCGGCGATTTCGTGCTGATCAACGCCATGCTGGTGCAGCTCTACATGCCGCTGAACTTCATGGGCACCGTCTATCGCGAGATCAAGCAGGCGACGCTCGACATCGAGCAGATGTTCTCGCTGATCGGCCGTGATCCCGAGATCCAGGACAAGCCGGGTGCAGCCCCGCTTTCCGTGCCAGCCGGCGAAGTGCGCTTCGAGGACGTGCATTTCGCGTATGTGCCGGAGCGGCCGATCCTGAAGGGCATCTCCTTCACGGTGCCGGCGGGCCGCACCATCGCGATCGTCGGCCCGTCCGGCGCCGGCAAGTCGACGATCTCGCGCCTGCTCTTCCGCTTCTACGAGCCGCAGAGAGGGCGCATCCTGATCGACGGCCAGCCCATCGCCGATGTGCAGCAGGTCTCCCTGCGTGCCGCCATCGGCATGGTCCCGCAGGACACCGTGCTGTTCAACGACACGATCGAATACAACATACGCTATGGCCGCCCGGATGCGACCTCGGAAGAAGTCGAGGAGGCCGCGCGCCTCGCCCAGATCGACCGTTTCATCAAATCCCTGCCGGACGGATACGCCACCTCCGTCGGCGAGCGCGGCCTCAAGCTCTCCGGCGGCGAGAAGCAGCGCGTCGCCATCGCCCGCACCATCCTCAAGGGCCCTCCGGTGCTGGTGCTGGACGAGGCGACCTCGGCGCTCGATTCCTTCACCGAGAAGGAGATCCAGGATGCGCTCGACCGGGTCAGCGAGGGCCGCACCACGCTGGTCATCGCACATCGGCTCTCGACCGTGATCAACGCCGACGAGATCATCGTGCTCGACAAGGGACAGATCGCCGAGCGCGGCCATCACCGCGACCTGTTGGCGGCGGACGGCATCTACGCCGCGCTCTGGAACCGCCAGCGCCAGGTCGACGAGGCCAAGGCAACGCTGCAGCGCGCCACCGCCGAGGAAGAGCCGAGCGTGCGCGTCAGCCTGGCGGAGTAGCGCTGCTCGCAAAAACGATTGCCGTTCGGAACGACCAAGGAGCGACTTCATATCGAAATCGCTCGCATCGATGGTCCCGTTCCTGCATCCTGACGTTAGGGGAGTTTTTCGCTCCGGAGCATGAGGCGGGGGCCTTGCGATGTTTGATCCGACCACCTTCGTAGGCTTTCACACCTGGCTCAGCCTGATCGCCATCGTGGCCGGATTTCCGGTCGCGGCCGGCCTGCTGGCGGGGCATATCCGCCCAGGCTGGACCGGGATCTTCCTCTCCACGGCCTTTGCCACCAGCGCGACCGGCTTCGGTTTTCCCTTCAATGGTATCCTGCCGTCCCATATCATCGGGGCGATCTCGCTCGCTCTGGTCGGGACCGCGGGCTACGCTCTCTATGCCCGCCTGCTCGAAGGGGCATGGCGACGCGTCTACGCGATCACGGTGATGCTCACCTTCTATCTGCTGCTCTTCGTGCTGGTGGCGCAGCTGTTCTCGAAGGTTCCGGCGCTGCACGCCCTGGCGCCGACGCAGTCGGAGCCGCCCTTCGCAGTCGCCGAGGCCCTGCTGTTCGCGGTGTTCGTCGTGCTGACCTGGCAGGCGGCGCGGCGCTTCACGACATATCACGCGCCGGCCTGAGCCGCGCGGCGCCTGCAGCGCGGGCGAAGCGCGATTCCGACGTGGATGGCTGGGGTTGGCGGCGCCGCTGCGGCGACGTCGCTCTTCCCCCCGCGCGCCGAACCACCTAAACAGCGCACGAAATGCGGCCGCAGTGCCGTCGACCGCTTCTCGCGCGGATACCGCGCCAGCCATCACGGGACCCACGCCCATGTCGCTCGTCGATTCCGTCCGCAAGGTGATCGTGCCCATCCACAAGGAGGGCTACGTCTTCATCGCCATCGCGCTGGTCGCGACGATCGTGCTCGCCAATCTCTGGTCGCCCTTCGGCTGGATCGGCGCGATCATCACGGTCTGGATCTGCTATTTCTTCCGCGATCCCGTCCGGATCACGCCGCAGCGCGAGGGGCTGGTGATCTCGCCGGCCGATGGCCGCGTCAGCCAGGTCGCCTCGGCCCTGCCGCCGCCGGAGCTCAATCTCCCGGCCGAGCCGATGACGCGCATCTCGATCTTCATGAACGTCTTCGACTGCCATGTGAACCGCGCGCCGGTGCCGGGCCGCATCGTCAAGATGGCCTATACGCCCGGCCTCTTCCTCAATGCCGAGCTCGACAAGGCGAGCGACGACAACGAGCGCAATGCGCTTGCGATCGAGACCACGGCCGGCATCGTCGGCGTCGTCCAGATCGCCGGGCTGATCGCGCGCCGCATCGTGCCCTTCGTCAAGGAAGGCGACGTGATCGGCACCGGAGAGCGCTTCGGCCTGATCCGCTTCGGCTCGCGCGTCGACGTCTACCTGCCGATTGGCGTGACGCCGCTGGTGGGCGAGGGGCAGACGGCCTTCGCCGGCGAGACGGTGCTCGCCGATTTCGCCGGCACCCAGGTGGCCGACCGGACCTTTCGCGGGATCTGAGCTTGCGAGCTGAGGGCGCGGGGAACCCTCTCCTGTCAGGAGAGGGCAGGGTGAGGTGACGGCCGCTATCCGGTTGGCCGCGACCTCGCCGCCGCTAAGCCGTTAGGCGATACTCTGCCGGTCCAGGGGCCTACACCTCATCCCTACCCCTCTCCTGACAGGAGAGGGGATCCCGCGCCTTCGCGTTCCCCTGCCTAGCCTCCCGCCCGAAAACCGCGTATCCCGGCTGCATGAGCGACCTCTTTCCCCCCTTTGAGCCCGAGCGCGTCGAATCGAAGCGAGCCCGCTTCAAGCCGATCCCTTTCCGGCTGATCGCGCCGAACGTCATCACCCTGCTGGCGCTTTGCCTGGGGCTGACCGCCATGCGACTCGTCGTCGAGGGCAAGCTCGAGACGGCGACGATCTGCATCCTGATCGCGGCCGCGCTCGACGGCGTCGACGGGCGCCTCGCGCGCATGCTCAAGGGCACCTCGCGCTTCGGCGCCGAACTCGATTCGCTGTCCGACTTCGTCAATTTCGGCGTCGCCACCGGCTATGTACTGTGGATCTTCGTGCTGCATGACCTGAAGTCGTTCGGCTGGATCATCGTGCTCACGCTTGCCTGTGCCATGGCGCTCAGGCTCGCGCGCTTCAACGTCATGATCGACGATCCGGACCGGCCGGAGTGGCAGAAGAACTTCTTCGTCGGCATGCCGGCGCCCGCCGGCGCCATCACGGCGATGCTGCCGCTCTACCTGCATTTCATCGGCGTGCCGGTGCAGGATTACGGCGCCGTCCCCGTCGGCCTCTACATCCTGTTCATCGCCTTCCTGACGATCTCGCGCATCCCCTGCTATGCCGGCAAGACGTTGGGCGTCCGCATTCCGCGCGAGCGCGTGCTGCCGATCTTCGTGGCGGTCGTGGTGCTCGCCGGCCTGTTCTTCGCCTATCCCTTCGAGATGCTGGCGCTGATCGTGATCGCCTACCTCGCGCTGATCCCGGTCAGCGTCGCGCGCTATCGCAAGCTCGAGCGCGACCATGCCGCGGCCATGGCGCTGCCGCCCGAGGCTCCGGCCGAGCCCGTCTGATCGGGTAGGAAAGCAGGGCGGCGGCTGCGTCTCCATCGAAATAGGCGGGTCATCCCGGACAAGCCGCGAAGCGGCGCCGATCCGGGATCCATGCCTGAACCTTACTCGGATGCGCTCCGTAATGGGTCCCGGGTCAAGCCCGGGACGACCGCGAGGTTCAGCTAGAAAACCGGAAGACCGGGTTTCAGCGCTTGCGAACGGTCAGCCGTGCCGCATTCGCGCGGGTACGCTTGGAAAAGGGCTCCAGCGTGCTATTGGCGACCTTCGCGGCTTCCTCGGCCAGATCGACGCCGGCGAGCGGGTTGAGCGCGAGACCCCACCAGAACATCGCCGCGGCCTGGCTCGCCGCCAGCCCGCTTTCCATCACCGCCGACACCTTCTCGCTGACGGCCTTGGCCGCTTCGCGCTGGCCGCGGCTGTCGCCGAGCGCCCCCCTCATCAGCAGCGGCATGCGCATGGCGATCGTGAGGCCGGCATCGGCCTGCAGCGTCAACATCCGGTTCGCGAGCGCCTGCGCCTGCACGCCCGCCGCTGCGGCGGAGCGCGGCTTCCTGATCGGTGGCGCCATAGGGCGAACAACTCCGGGGCTTGGGGGGCGGATGTCCGCTGGAAAAAGTCCCTCAGGACGGCCGTGCGGCCTGCAGGGCAGGAATGTGGCCGGTCCAGCCACTATGTGCAATGCAGTATGACACGTTTCGATTGCGTGACTCATGCTTATCGAGAATGGTTGGCTTAAATTTCGGGAATGCTCCCGCGTAGAGCGCATGGGTTCGAGGTGGATTTATCCGTGGCCGAAAATGCTCTAGAGCCTGTTGGCGCAGCGCGGCGCTGAGGCCGCTCAACCCGTCGGATCGTCCTTGAGCTTTTTCGCTTCTCCCAAACATCCTGGCTGGCGGCCGATGCTGGTCCTGGCTTCGGCCTCTCCGCGCCGCCTCGCTTTGCTCGAGCAGGCCGGCCTGAAGCCCGATGCGATGCTGCCGAGCGATCTCGACGAGGCCCCGCTGAAGGGCGAGCGCCCGCGCGACCTTGCGCGCCGGCTCGCCCGCGAGAAGGCCCAGGCCGCGCGCATTGGCGTCGCCGGCCGGCCCGACCTTCAGGGCTGCTATATCATCGCCGCCGACACCGTCGTCGCCGTCGGCCGGCGCATCCTGCCCAAGGCCGAGATCGTCGACGAGGCGGCGGCCTGCCTGCGCCTGCTGTCGGGGCGGGCGCACCGCGTCTACACCTCGGTCGCGCTGGTGACGCCGGGCGGGACCGTCCGCGAGCGCGTGGTCGAGACCAGGCTGCGCTTCAAGCGGCTCTCGAACGAGGACATCGAGACCTATCTCGCCTCCGGTGAATGGCGCGGCAAGGCGGGCGGTTACGCCATCCAGGGCATCGCCGGCTCCTTCGTCGTCAAGCTCGTCGGCTCCTACACCGCCGTCGTCGGCCTGCCGCTGCACGAGACGGTCAATCTTCTCGGCGGCGAAGGCTTCCCGGTGCGCTTCGGCTGGCTGAATGCCGGCTGAGTTGCCTTGCGGATGATCGGTCGTTCGACGAGCGCCGCGATGCATCCGGGCGCCTGGGCTCCCGCGGCATGGCCGCAGCCGCCGCTCACGCGCTCGGAATAGTCGATATCGCAACGGCTACGGCGACAGGCCGGGTCTTGCGCACATCTCCCGAAGCCTCGATCCTTGCGGGCGGGCAAAGGCGCCGGGACGCGCGCCGCAGGGGAGTGGAACAGGCATGTCGGGACGTCTCAACGGCAAAGTCGCGATCGTGGCGGGCGCCGGGTCGATCGGGCCCGGCTGGGGCAACGGCAAGGCGACGGCCACGCTGTTCGCCCGCGAGGGCGCGCGGGTGATCTGCGCCGACATCAACCGCGATGCGGCCGAGGAGGCCGCCGCCATCATCCAGGACGAGGGCGGGCAGGCCTTCGCGATCGAGGCCGACGTGACGAATGCGGAGGCGGTCGTCGATCTGGTCCAGCGTGCGCTCGGCCGCTATGGCCGCATCGATATCCTCGACAACAATGTCGGCATCGCCGAGGTCGGCAGCGTCGTGGACCTGCCGCTCGAGACCTGGGAGCGGGTCTTCAGGGTCAATCTCACCGGCGCCTTCCTCGCGATGAAGCACGTCATCCCGGTGATGCAGCGCCAGTTCGAGGAGAGTGGGCAGGGCGGCTCGATCATCAACATCTCGTCCATCGCCTCGATCCGCCATACCGGCGTGCCCTATGCCAGCTATTCGGCGACTAAGGCGGCCCTGAACCAGCTCACCCGCACGACCGCGGCGCAATATGCCGCCCAGAAGATCCGCGTGAACGCGATCCTGCCCGGGCTGATGAAGACGCCGATGGTGGAGCATTCGGCCGGCCTCGCCCAGGTCTACGGGCAGGGCGACATCGAGGCGATGTGGGCGGCGCGTGACGCGCAGGTCCCGATGGGCCATATGGGCGAGGCATGGGACGTCGCTTACGCGGCCCTGTTCCTGGCGAGCGACGAGGCGCGCTATGTGACGGGCCTCGAACTCGTCGTCGATGGAGGAATCACGCTCAAATATGGCTGACAACGAGAATACGCCGCCTGCCGCCAAGCCCTGCCCGATCTGTGGCAAGCCCGCAGCGCCGCGCTTCAAGCCCTTCTGTTCTGCCCGCTGTGCCGATATCGATCTCGGCCGCTGGCTCAAGGGCAGCTATGTCATCCCCGGCGAGCCGGTCGAGGAGACCGAGACCGGCCTGCCGCCGCGCGAGCGCGACGAGGACGCGTGAGCGATATCGGCGAACTGCGCAAGAACGACATCATCCAGTCGTGCCGCCGTGCGGCCTTCGGGCAGGGAGGTCGAGACGATGTCCTACAGGGATGAGCTCGAATCCGTCCTTGAGGCTGAGCAGGCTTTCCGCAGCCGGATCGCGTTGCGCCTGGCTGAGGAGCGGGGCGAGCCTGCCGGCGATGCCCCGTCCGCGGCGCAGATGCAGGCCGCCGACGAGGCGATCGCCGCCTGGGTGGACGAGGGCGAGGAGGAGCAGGACAGCCGCGCCTTCCGCCCGCTGACGCCGCTCCAGACGCTGCTTGCAGAGCACCGCGCGATCTGCGAGCGCATCCTCGACATCCGCGACCGGCGCCTGTCCTGAGAGGCGTTTTTCTCGGAGCCGCGCCGTCGTCCCTGGCTTGCCGCGGGGCCCATCGGAGGACGGAGCTCGACGATGGATGGACCCCGGATCTGCTCTGCGTTGCAGCTTGTCCGGGATGATCTCTCGTTTCCGTGCGGGGAGGCGGCCCGTAAAAGGTGCAGCGACCACCCGCTCCCACATGTAGCCAACCGGCGCTGGTCAGCCCGCCAACCTGACGAAGTCATGCGGATCGGCCCCGCCCGCTTCCTTGAGCAAAGGGACCTGTGACAGGCAACCCTCGATGTCGTTGACGTCGAGTTGCTCGACCGCTCGCCTGCTGAGCATCCACCATTCGCTCGAGAGAAGCCTTGAAACCAGTTCGGCCGGGAACCGCATGCGGATCAGCCGAGCTGGAACGCCCCCGACAATGGCATAGGGCGGCACGTCTTTCGTCACCACCGCATTGGCGCCGATCACAGCACCGGTGCCAACGTGAACTCCCGCCATGACCACGACGTTATCGCCCATCCAGACATCGTGGCCGATTTCGGTGGTCGGATGCTTGCGGCTCCGCAGGCTTGTCGGTGGACGAAGATTGGGACGAGCCTTCGCGGACCAGGCCACGGGATGTGTCGTCAGGCAGTCGAGCGGGTGGTCGCCGGCTCCGAGCATGACGTTGCGGCCAATCGAGCAGAAGCGGCCGATGCGAACCCGCGATCGGATCGTGCCGGCGTTCATATATGAGTGGCGGCCGATTCTGACGTCAGCGAAACAATAGGTGCCTCCGAGGCTTATCGGTGGCTCGAACTCGAACGGCAACACGATGCCGGGCGCTCCGTCGATTCCGAGTTGAGCGATTTCGGCCTGATTCGCATGCGTCGCCATTTGCGCATCGGTAACGCAGCGTTTGCGAAAATCAATCCAAGTCGTCTCAGAAAATGCGACTTGCGTGGGAGGATGATTCGTTTCCCAATTGGGCCCTGGGGAGCAGGTCAGGGCCACAGGGCGCACGACTCGACAAGCCACGTCGACGTGAGGGCAAAAGCGCGCCGGGCCCGACGCCTCCCCGGACGCCGAACGGCGACGCGCATAGCACCGCCAAACGCCGCACGGAGCGGGATTGCAGCCGGTCCGACCTCCTGCTACGCGGAGCTTTCCTTAAGGTCGGGGAGAGCGATGGCATCCGCAGCGTCCAGCAGCGCCCCATCTTCGGATAGGCGTCGTCCTTTGCCGGAGGTTTCGGTCTGGACGCGCCTGGACATCCAGCGAAACGTCATTGCCGCCTTGATGATCCGCTATCTGATGGCGCGATACGGCCGAGGAAATCTCGGTTTCCTTTGGGTCGTGGTCGAACCGATCTTCCTGGTGGGCGGCATCATCGCCGTCTGGTCGCTTCTGTACCCAGGAACCAAGCACGGCCTGAACCTGGCCTCTTTCGTGCTCGCCAGCTACATCCCGCTGACGCTCTGGAGGCACCTGTCGTCCTCGGCCAACTTCATGTCGGCAAATGCGGGGCTGCTCTACCACCGGCGGATCACGGTCCACGACATCCTGATCGCACGCGCGCTGACGGAGATCGCTGCCGTCAGCGCCGCCGCTGTTCTGGTGTATCTGGTGCTGCTGTCCGTAGGTGTCGTCCAGCTTGTCGAAGACCCGTCGATGATCCTCTTGGGATGGCTGGCGATGTGTGCGTTCGGCTTCAGTGCAGGCCATTTGATCGCAGGATTGTCGGAAAAATCCGAAGCGGTCGTTCACCTGATTCAGCCGGCCCAGTATCTGCTGCTGCCCCTGTCCGGCGTATTTTACATGGTGTCCTGGCTCCCGAAAGGAGCTCAGGAATATGCTTTGCTGGTGCCGCAAGTACATATCTTCGAAATGATTCGCTCAGGCATGTTCGGGGACGCCGTGGAGACCCATTACTCCGTTTGGTACATCGCTATCTGGTCGACCGTGCAGATGGCTTTGGGGTTCTGGGCCGTCGACTCATCACGGAAGCGCCTCAAGACGAGGTGATGGCCGTGAAAGCGACGGCATGCACGGCGTGATCCTGCCAGTCGCGGATTGCCAGGGATGGTCCGGTAGACGACGGATGGCCGTGCAGGTGGCGGTGGATAGCAAGCTGCCCGTCACCGACAGCAACACCGTTTGCGATGCAAGATATTGAGGCCGGGCGAGGCACAAGTAGCATGAAGATCTGGACCTATTGGGAGAACAAGTACAGTGATCGGATGCCGGCCTATCTGGAGATGTGCCTGGAGAGCATCGACCGGAACAAGGGTGCTGCGGAGTTCATAATCGTTTCGCCCGACAATCTGCTGAGCTACGTCCCAGAGAACGATATCCCGGAAAACTTCCACCGGCTCGTACCCGCGCACAAGGCGGACTATCTCCGCTCGACGTTGCTGCGAATCCATGGGGGAATGTGGATCGATGTCGACACGATCGTCTTCGGCGACCTGACTGAAAGCGTCCTGCGCCACCTCGACGATCACGAGCTCGTCTCGGTTGGTTCTCTGTCGATGGCGTTCTTCGCGTCTCGGCCGAATGGCGAGTTCGTGACGAGATGGTCCGAGGCGGCGCGAGCCCAGATCGAACAACGGCACGATTTCTATTGGACCGCGATCGGGAAAGCTATTTTTTCAAATCTCAAGCCGGAGCCTTTCGACATTGGCATGACTATATTCGGTTATCGTTGGGCCAATTGGAAGCGGTACCTTGAACCGGCCGAGATGGACATGAGAAACCGTTTGGCTTGCATCCTCTACAACAAGAGCATGTTCCCGTTACTCAAGGATTTGAGCCGCGAAGAGGTTCTGGGCCGGGATTGGCTGGTCTCTGACCTACTCCGTCGAGCTCTGGCCGAGGCCGGTTAGGAAGCGCCGCATTTGGCCGAACGCCAACAGTCCCGTCGCAGGTGCCTGGTGCCGGAAGCGAGTCTTGAGCCCCTTGCGGCCGGGTTGAAGGCGCCGCAGCAGGGTTGCCGGCGTACCGTCTGGCTGAATCCGAAGGATAGCCCGGTTGCGTTGTCGATCCAGTGGTCGTCTTCGCTCCTATTTGCCCGGCATGCGCATGCCGGGCGTCCGCGTCGGCTCGCCGCGGGAGTACCGCAGTCATCGCCTCTGATTGTCGGAGGAGCCGGCCTGAAGCCAGACCGCCTAGCCTCGAGCTTATCCTCACATGCGGAATGTCAGGCTCGAAGCAGATTTGAATCGATGTCGAGCTGCGCCGCCTATGATTGCTGTCGAGCGCGTTTGCGATAGAGCGCGCGTCGCGGCGACACGCGCCCGTCAAGATAATCCCGCTCGAACTCAGGGTCACCGTCGAGCAGCGCCTCGCACACCAATTTGATGTGTGGCGTCTCGAGTTGCTCTTGCGAGTACCAGGTCGCTACTTGCGGCATCTTCTCGGGGTTCATTGTGGGCGATGTATTGAATGTCCAGTTGTAGTCGTCCATCAAGAGATAGCCGCCCGGCTTGACGAGCTTCTTGCAGAGCGCCGTCGAGCCGACATCATGGATAAACGTGTGGGCGCCATCCAGATAGATCAGATCGAAGAATCCGTGTGGGCTCAGGCGTTGATGGAATTTGGCCAGCTTCAAGAGTTGCCACGTGTAGCTGTCATAGGTGTGTTTGGACGAGCCATGCAGCCGCAGATTCGTAAACCCAAGGGCTTTTAGATCGTCGCCGAGCTGGGCCACGTTATGGTTGAAATCGAATAGGTAGAGCTGCCCTCTATTCGCCAATTTTTCTGCGATCTTGACGCTGGTCGCTCCGATGCCGACGCCCACTTCAGCGATTTGCGGATCGCCGTTGTTTTGTAGGATCTGTTCGAGGAGCAGGATCATCTCCGCGCTGTGCTCAGAAAGAGACGCGTACTCAGGCTTTCCGATCCGCTCCAGCATTCCATTTCCCCCGTTATCGACATCCCTCCCTAACAGCACGGCGCTATCTCCGCCAAGATGGGAAGATGACTTCGACCAACGGCACTGTTGGTGCAGCGCATTCGCGAGATCGGCGAACACCGCATCGATCACGAGGGTCGGGAAGAGAGGGCTTCGAGGCTACCGCCGAGCCGGCCGACGTGCTGACGACCGCGATCCGCACTGGATCATCGGACCGGATGTCGCATTCGGTCTGATGCCGTCTTCGGTCTCGCATGGGGCGAGATACTTAAAGGGTCGGGCACCAGAGGTTAAGATCGCAGTGGCGTCGCTTGGTCAAGCCGCGTAACCAAGCAGGAGCGCCCGCCAGAACAGGCGGCGGCAACGATGGTAACAAGCCTTATTTTCAGGCGAGGCGGCCACTTCTAGACGTTGAGAAGAAAATGGTGCCCAGAGCTGGAATCGAACCAGCGACACTGCGATTTTCAGTCGCATGCTCTACCAACTGAGCTATCTGGGCGCCGGGGAGGCGTTCGATCGCGTCCCTGTTGGTGGCTGCGGTATAGTAGGAGACGCCCGGGCTGTCCAGTCGCTTCGGCGGCTTTGCGACAGGAATATGTGCATGAGGCGGATGGATGCGGAAACCCGGGGGAATTGTCACTCGGACGGCTTGTCAAAGCGCGAGACAATCGGGCATAGAGCGTCCAACGGAGACGTGGCCGAGAGGCTGAAGGCACTCGTTTGCTAAATGAGCATACCCCACAAGGGTATCGAGGGTTCGAATCCCTCCGTCTCCGCCACTTTCAAGCCCCGCGCGCGCAATGGCTTCCGGAGGCCTCTCCGCCAATCCCTTCTCCGGGCTGCCCCACCCTAGGCTCGTGAGCCCTGAGTCTCCGTGAATCGTCGCCGCGCGCGGGAGCGGTTCCGCATCCGGGAACCATTCGTCTGGCCGCAATGAAAAGGTCGATCCTTCCGATCCCAGGTTCCGGACATGAGCGCCTAGCGCGGCAGCCTTGCCTCTCCGCGCGCGAGGCCTGCTGAATCCAAATTGCCGACGTAATTTCTTCCGCCGGCGCCAGGGCTTTGACCGCGCGAGGCGGATCCAACAAGACGCGATTTATGGATACCGTTTTCGCCGAGGATCAGGACTTCCTTCTGGCATCGAGGCAAGCGGCATCATGCGAGGGCGGCATCACCGAACGGTGACGAATACGCGATAGAATGCTTGCATCGAGGGAGCGCGCCAACAGCAGGCGCGGGAACCCAGCCGGTAAGCTGACGCCGCACAGACAGGAGTCTTACACCCATCCCGCGGGGGGGTCTCGCCCCCGGACCACCTCAATGGTTCTCCAGTGAGGCCGCACCATTCGGGAGTGCCTCGGAATCGATGATGAGTTTCGTCATTTCAGGGCGCCGTGGCATCGCGGCCATGAGCCTCTGCGTATAAGACTCTGCCGGCGCCTCGACGATTGTGGCCGCCGGCCCCTGCTCGACGATCCGGCCGCGATGCATCACGGCGATGCGGTCCGAGACCCAGCGCACGATCTCGATGTCGTGGCCAACGAACATCATGGCGAAGCCGCGCCTGGCCTGGAGCGCCTTGAGCATGGCGATGACATGCATCTGGACCGTGGCGTCGAGCGCTGAGACGATCTCGTCGCAGATCAGCAGCTCAGGCTCCGACAGAAGCGCCCTTGCGATGCAGACGCGCTGGCGCTGCCCGCCGGAGAGCTGGTGCGGATAGCGGGCGAGATGCTCGGGGCCAAGCGCCACATCGCTGAGCGCGGCCTCGATCCTGGCACGGTCGTCGGGGCCTGAAAGGCCGAGCAGCTCGAGCGGCTCGCGCATCGCCGCCTCGATGGTCAGCCTCGGGTTGAGCGCGCCATAGGGGTTCTGGAAGATGATCTGGCAGCGACGGCGCAGGTTCCGGTCGAGCCGCGCCAAGCCGACGATCGGCGTGCCGAAGAGCGAAATCTCTCCCGCTGCCGCGGGGGCCAGGCCGATGGCGAGCCGTGCCAGTGTCGATTTCCCGGAACCGGATTCGCCGAGGATGCCAAGGGTTTCGCCCGGCGCGATCGTGAGCGAGACCCCGTTCAGCGAGCGGAAGGGCCGGCCGAAGAGGCGCCTCGCCGGGTAGTCGTGGACCAGCCCCTCGATCCGCAGCACCGGCTCCGCCGGCTTTGGCAAGGTTACCCGAGCGACAGGTGACGCCTGCGGCGGCGTGGCGAGCATTTGCCGGGTCGAGACCAGCTTGCGCGTGTAATCCTCGCGCGGATCGTCGAGGATAGCCGCGGTCGGCCCGCGCTCGACGACGCGGCCGGCCTGCATCACCACGATCCTGTGCGCGAGTTCCGCCGCCGCCGCCAGGTCGTGTGTGATGAACAGCAGGGCATTGCCGAGCGTCCGCTGAAGGTTCTTCAGAAGCGCCAGGATGTCAGCCTGTACGGTGGCGTCGAGCGCGCTGGTCGGCTCGTCGGCGATCAGCAGGCGCGGCTTGGCGGCGAGCGCCATCGCCAGCATGACGCGCTGCTGCTGCCCGCCGGAGAGCTCATGCGGATAGCGCCCTGCGATGGCCTCGGGATCGGGAAGCTCGACCAGGGCGAGCAGTTCGAGGAGGCGGCCGTGGCGTTGCCGGGCGGCGGCCGCGGTGCCGAGCCTCTGCAGAGCCTCGTCGATCTGTCCGGCGACCGTCATGAACGGATTGAGGCAGCTCATCGGGTCCTGGAAGACCATGGCCATGGCGCGCCCACGCAGCGGGCGCATCGCCGCGTCGTCCTCCGGCTTCAGCAACGCGCCGTCGAAGCGCAGCCGCGCATGATCGGCGATGCGGGCCCCAGGCGGCAGCAGCCCCATGACGGCGGAGGCGGTCATCGATTTGCCGGAGCCCGATTCCCCGATCAGCGCGAGCGTTTCGCCCGGTGCGATGGTGAGCGAGAGATCCCGGACCACCCGCCGGCCGGCGATGACGATGTCGAGATCGGCGATGTCGAGGAGCGGGCGCATCAGGCAAGCCTCGGGTCGACCAGGCGGTGGAGCATGTCGACGATCGTGTTGATGGCGACGAGCGCAACCGCGATCAACGTCACCGCGGCGAGGATGATCGGATAGTCGCGGCCATGGATCGCATTGAGCGTCAGGCTGCCGAGGCCCGGCAGGGCGAACAGCACCTCCATGGTCAGCGAGCCGGCGACGAGGCCGCCCAGCACGAGGCCCGACAGGGCGAGGACGATCGGCATCGCCGCCGGCAGCACATGGGCGAAGGCGATGCGCCAGGGCGACAGGCCCTTGGCGCGGGCCGTGCGCACATGCGGCAGCATCACAGCCTCGCGCAGCTCCTCGCGCAGGGATTTGACCACCTGTCCGGCATTGTCGACGCCGATGACCAGAACGGGAACCAGCAGCCCGCCGATCACCGGCAGCCAGCCCAGCCAGATCGAGAAGACGAGGATCGCCGCGACGCCGGCGCAGAAGGTCGGCACGGCGATCGACCAGGTGTTGACGAAATCGATGGTCGCATCGAGCCAGCGCGAGGGCCGCGCCGTGGCCGCGATCGCGAGCAGGAGGGCAAGGCCGATACCGAAGCAGAAGCTCAATGCGGCGAGCTTCGCCGTGACCGGCAGCGCCGTCGCCAGCATCTCCCCGACCGGGCGGTCGAAGCGGATCGAGCGGCCGAAATCGCCGTGCAGCGCCTGCCCGGCCCAATCAGCGAATTGCCGCGGCAGCGACTGGTCGAGGCCGAGGCTGCGCCGCATCTCGACCTGCTGCTCGACCGTCAGGCCGCCTTCGAGGCCAAGCACGTCGACGACATCCCCCGGCATGACCCGGCAGAGAAAGAAGGTCAGCATCACGATGAAGGCGGCCTGGAGCAGGCCCCGCAGAAGGCTGGCGAGAACGGCGACGATGCGTGCCATGACGGCCCTCCCTAGGCGGTCGCGAGCTGCGGGCGGGCGCGCTCGGCCGGTTGATCGTCATCCGCGTCCTCGGCCGTGCGATCGGCAGCGTCGCGGACAGGGTCGAGACTGCGCCGCAGATGGTTGCCGATGGTCGAGAGCGCGAGCGTCAGCAGGACCAGCGCGACCAGCGGCACCAGGATCGCGTGCGGGGCGCGCTCGACGAAGCGGCTCGAGTCGGCGATCATCCGGCCCCAGGTCGGCGCGTCCGGCGAGGAGCCGACGCCGAGAAAGCTCAGCACCGATTCCGTGACGATGCAGCGCGGCAGGATGATCGCGGCCTGGGTCACGAGCGCGCCGGCGATGTTCGGCAGGATATGGCGCTGCAGGATATGCAGGCGGCCGCCGCAGAAGCTCGCCGCCGCCTGGACATAGTCCCGCGCCGCCTCGCGCCGGTAGGTGGCGCGCGTCACATAGGCGACCAGCGGGGCAAAAGAGATTCCCAGCGCGAGCGTCAACGGACCGGGGCCGCTGCCGAGGCCGACGATCAGCAGCAGAGCGAGCAAGGTGCCGGGCAGCGCGCGGACGAGGTCGATCAGCGCGAACAGCACCGCGGCCGGCCAGCGCCCGAACGTCAGCGCAAGCAGGCCCGCGCCGGCGCCGATGGCGAAGGCGATCGCCGTGCCGGCCAGCGAAATGCCGAGTGTCGAGCGCGCGCCGTAGAGCAGCCGCGCGAAGACGTCGCGGCCGAGATGGTCGGTGCCGAGCGGGAAATCCCCGCCCGGAGCCTTGTTGAGCTGGAGCAGGTCCTGGTCGAGCGGCGAGTTCGCCGTGAGCCAGGGCGCCGTCAGGCCGGCCGCGACGACCCCCAGCACGATGGCGCAGGACAGGATGAGCCCGGCCGGCCAGTGCCGCCGCGGGGAGGGAGCCCGGCCAAGGCCGGGCTCCTGTGCTGAAACAGCCTGGATCGCCATGGCGGGCGCCCCTTGTCCGCTCAGGCGTCGAGCGTGGTATGGGCGATGCCGCCGCTCGCCCAGTGGCAGGCCCAGGTGAAGCCGGGGTCGTAGCCCTTCACGCCCTTGCGGATCGCGATCAGGCTCGGGGCATGGCCCAGCACGTAGAAATAGCCCTGGTCGATGACGCGCTGGGAAGCCTTGAGATAGGTCGCCTTGCGGTCGGCGGCGTCGGGCTCCTTGACGGCCTCCTCGATCAGCTTGTCGAGCTCGGGGTCCTGGATGCCGCCCCAGAGCACCGGATTCGGGCCGTCGCTCATCAGCCGGACATAGCGCAGGAAGATGTCGGAGCGCGGGCCCGACGCCATCGCATTCATGTCCCAGTCGTACTGGCCGAGGCGCTTCTGGGCGCCGATATCGTCGAGCGCGACATGGTTCACCTTGAAGCCGAGCTTGCGCACCATCTGGACGACGACCTGCGCATAGGGCTCCTGCCAGGAGACGAACTCGATCGTATGCTCGGCAGGCTTTACGCCGGCTTCAGTGAGCAGCTTCCGCGCCTGGTCGAGATCGGGCTTGCGGAAGGCGTCGCCGTCATGGCTCTTTTGGTCGAAATAGACGTTTCCGGGCGCGACGATCTGGTTGGTCACGACGCCCTTGGCGCCGCCGACGAAGTTCATGAAGGCGGCCTTGTCGACGGCCAGCGCCAGCGCCTTGCGCACGCGGACGTCGTCGAAGGGCTTGCGCGGCTTGCGATTGTTGAAGGCGACGAAATACCAGGTCGTGTCCTTCAGTCCTGCGATGGTCGCGGCGCCGGCCTTCTCCAGGCCTTCCGCCGCCTCGCGCTCGGCGCTGATGATGTGCATGTCGCCGGCACGCAGGGCGAGGCTCTTGTCGATGCCGTCGCGCAGGTCGAACTCGACCGCCTCGAGCTTCGGTGCGCCGCTCTTCCAGTAGTCGGCGAAAGCGGGGGCGACGAGCTTCACCTTGGGCTGCCAGGTGCCAAAGGTGAAGGGCCCGGTGCCGACCGGCGTCTTGATCGTCTCGTCCCAGCCTTCGGATTTCGGCGAGAGAACCCAGAGCTCGGAGAGCAGGTTGAGGAAGGGCGCATAGGGCTCCTGCAGCGTCACGCTCAGCGTGGTCGCATCCGGCGTCTCCAGCTTGGTCACGCGCTTCATCGCGGAGACGAGCCAGCCGCCCTTCACCTTGGTCTTGACGCGCTCGAAATTGGCGGCGACGTCCGCCGCGGTCATCGTATCGCCGTTGTGGAACTTGACGTTCGGCCTGAGCTTGAACCGGTAGGTCAGCCCGTCCGGCGTCATCTCGAAGCTCTCGGCCAGGAACGGCTCCACCGAGCCGTCGGCCGCGATCGAGGTCAGCGTCTCGGCATAGCATTGCTGCACCGCGATGCTGCCGGTGTGGCGATGCGGGTCGGAGGTGTCGAGGCCGAGCGTGGCGTATTTCAGCACGCCCTTGCGGGCGGCCTGGCCAAAGGCCCCGGCGGGCAGGACGGCGAGGGCTGCGGCGAGGCTCGTTCCGCCGACGAGGAGGTTGCGGCGGTCGAGGCCGCGATGGGTGGTGAATCGGGTCATGGTCTGCGTGTCCGATCGTGGTGGTGGGTCAGGGGCGAAGCTGCAGCGGACGGCCGTCGAGGCCGGCCGCGGGATGTCCGAGAAAGGCGAGGAGCGTCGGGGCGAGATCGATCGCCGACGTCGCCTCGGCGATCGTGGTGCCGGGCGCGAAACCGGCACCGTCCAGCATCAGGACCGGCGATTGCTCGTAGCGCCCGAGCCCGCCATGCTGGCCGCAGCCGAGCCGGTCGGCCTTGCCGCCGGCCGGCTTGGCCGCGAGGCTGAGGCCGGGTACGCCGTATTCGTTGACCGCCTCGTCATCGGCGGCCATCGCCACGGCGAAGGCGAGGTCTTCGCTGGCCGGCACACCGAATTCCGCGAAGTCGGCGGGTGCGATCAGGCGGCCGACCCAGGGCCGACCCTCAAGATAGGTGCCGAGCCGCTTAATGCGGCCCTGCTGCCCGTCGGCGACATAGATCAGTGCGGCAGTCCCGTTGGGCGCGACCACGACATCGGTCGAATCGGGGGCGTCCTTGAGGCCGGCCTCGATGAGCTCACCGGCGATGTCGACCACGCCCGAGACGGTCTGGTGGCCGTGGTCGGAGCCGATCAGCAGCAGGATGTCCTCGCCGCGCCTGCGCGCCGCCGCCACCGCATCGATGACCGCACCGGCATAGGCATCGGCCCAGCGCAGCGCGTCATGGTGCAGGGGAGATCCGAGCGCGCAGTCATGCTGGGTCGTGTCGGGATGGCCGAGCCAGGCCAAGGCGAGCGCCGGGCGTCCTTCGTCGATCGCTTCCGCGACGAAGCGCCGGACGAGGGCCGCGTCGCCATCGAGGTCGCCGGCGATCGTCAGCGCGGCTTCGCCGGTGATCGGCTCACGTCCCGGCCCGAAGCTGCCGGCCCGGTGATAGACATGGCCGTGGCCGAGCGGATCATGCAGATAGGCCGCGCCCGGCGAGACATTGTTGTAGATCACGACACCGCCCAGAGGAGCGAGGCGCTCGGCCAGCGTCGGCATGGCGAGCGCCGCGCCGGTGAGGCGCTGCTTATGCGTAATGAACTCCGGCTTGCCGGCGTCGAACAGCGCGAGCGTGCCGTTCTCCGCCATCGCGATGGTGTTGCCCGCGAGCCCGTGCCTGGATGGCCGGCACCCCGTCGCCACGCTCGACGAGACGACGCGCGTCACCGAGGGAAAGACCGAGCGGTGCTGCTCGCACCAGCTCGCCTGCTCGCGGAATGCGGCGAGCCTCGGCATCAGCGCCGGTGTGACGAAATCCCGGCGCAGGCCGTCGAGCATGAGGACGACGGCACGTCGTTGCGCGGTCATGGCTCAGGCCTCCTCGCGACGCGTGCCGTTCAGCACGAAATCGAAGATGTCGTAGTTGTGGAGCTGCTGGCTCCGCGCCTTCTGCCGATAGGTCGCGTTCAGCGGATGCGAGACGAGAAAGGGCACGTCGCGTTCGGCGAGGCTTCCGTGAGAGCGCAGCCGCGCGCCCGCGAGCTCGCCGAGCGCATGCGCGCCCTGACGGGTGCCGAGCGCGACCCCCTTGCCGGCGATGACGGCGACGTCGCCCTCCCGCTCCATCGGCAGGTCGAAGCGGCGGCAAACCTCGTCGCGCAGCAGCGCATGCTGGACGCCCGGCAGGCCGGCCAGGAAGTCGCGGACCTCGCCATGATCCAGCGCGGACAGGATGTGGACACGGACGAAGCCGCCCAGCGCGCCGTGATGGCGCACGAAGGGGTCGGTGATCGGGCAGATGACCCGCGTCGTGCCGGCGCCGTAGCGCGCATCCAGCCGGTCGCCGAGATACAGGATGTTCGGCGAGCCGTCGGCGAGAGAGAGATCGGTCATGCCGTGATCGGCGACGATGCCGACCGTCGCGCCGGCGTCGATGAACGCCCCGACGCGCGCATCGACGGCGCGGATGAAGGCATCTGATTCCGGGGCGCCCGGCGCATGCGCATGCTGGACGAAGTCCGACAGCGAGAGGTAGAGGACCTGCGCCCGGCCGCTCTGCAGAAGGCGGAGCCCCGCATCGAGCACGAACAGCGAGAGGTCCGGCGAGTACTGGTCCGGGATCGGCCGGCCCGCCTGGGCCTCCTCGCCCAAGATTCCATGTTCAGTCAGGGTGCAGGTCGAAGCCTTCTCGGCCGAGAAGGCGATGCCCCGCCGCCCCTCGCCAGCCAGGCCGACGGCGAGCGCCTTGCGCAGCTTGTCCTTCGCCGTGACGGCGGCGACCTTCACGCCCGCCTCGGAAAGTCCGGCCAGGATCGTCGGCGCGCCGAGCGGCCCGGCATCGGTCATCATGACCTCCTCACCGGTCTCACGGTCATACCAATAGTTGCCTGAGACCCCGTGCACGCTGGGCGGTGCGCCGCAGACGATGGAGACGTTGTTTGGGTTGGTGAAGCTCGGCATCGCGGAATGCGCGCTGCCGTAAAAGCCGCGCTCGGCCATGGCGGAGAGGTGCGGGGAAATACCCCTTATCGCCGCATCCGCAAGGTAAGATGGGTCCATTCCATCGTAGCAGATCACAACAATCGGCGAATTTGGTACGTAATAAGCGCGGCTATTAATGAGAATTGACATGATATTTATGAGTTCTCTTGGCTTTTCGTTTCTGCCAAGATCGTATCTTCTTATTTACGCGAACATGAAAGCGACTTATATTCGCGTTGATTTGAGGTGAGGTCACATTCTATGTCGCATTTACCTTCTTTGCGGGCGCTTGCGACTTTCGAGGCTGTCGTGCGCACCGGCAATATCGTTGCAGCCGCGGATGAACTCTGTGTGACACCCGGCGCCATCAGCAAGCAGCTCGGGCAGCTGCAGGAGGCGATCGACGAGCCGTTGTTCGAGAAGGGGCACCGTCTGCGCCCGACGGCGCTGGCATCCGAACTTGCTCAGGCTATCGGTGCGGGCCTGCAGCAGATCCGCGTCGGCTGGGAGGCCGCGTCGGAGAAAGGGCAGCAGCGCGTCCTGACCCTGGCTGCGAATGCGACGCTATCGGTGCACTGGATCATGCCGCGGCTGGTGGATGCGGAGGTGGCGGCCGGAGGGCGTGCCATACGCGTCTCGGCGCTGCACAGCACCGACGACTGGCAGCAGGCGCAGTTCGACATCGCCATACTCCGCAACGCGTGGAGGCCCGAAGGCTGGCAGCAGCGCGAGATCGGCGTAGAGCGACTGACCTTGCTCGCCCGCCCCGACCGCGCGGAGGCGATGCGGAAAGCGGGACCGGCCGGAGTGTCGGCCGAAACAGTCTTCGTGGCGGATACCCGCAGCGGCGAACTCGAGAGCTGGCTCGAAGCCGCCGGCATCGAAAAGCCGGCGGTCATCCGCACGACGCCGCACTTCTACATCGCGGCTCAGGCGGCCATGGCGGGCCAGGGTAGCATCATCGCGCCGCCCGTCGTCCTGACCGATCTCATCGAGCAAGGCCGGCTCGCTGCGCCCTTCTCGGATATCGTCGCGCAAGGCGCGACCTTGACAGCCGTCTTCGACCCGGACCGATGCAAGCCCGCATTTGTCGAAAAGCTCTTGAATGCGCTGTTTCGAGACTTTTGAGGTCTTCTTCCGCCCCCGAAGGCAAGGGCTTCGCCATTGTCCGTCAGGATTGCATCCACGGAGTCAGCGGCGTCCGCACAGCGCTTCCGCTCAATAGCTCGCAAAGATCAAACATAGAGACATAAGGATGTCTTTATATCTCCATTGACGACCGCGCGATCATGGTCATAATGCCAGTGTCGTGGTTCTCCGGGGTGGCTTGCTGCTCCGGAGCTAAGAGGGAAGCCGGTGTAACACCGGCGCTGCCCCCGCAACTGTAAGCGGCGAGTTCGTTGCCCAACGATGTCACTGAGGCCGATCGGCCTTGGGAAGACGGGCTACGGACGACGACCCGTGAGCCAGGAGACCTGCCCCGACAGCATGAACGTCCTCGGGCGGGGTGTCCCGGTGGTGCGCTTGGCGTTACCGCCCGGACTCCATCCGGCTGGTCCTCGTCCCGCGTCCGCTTTGGCCTTTGCCCCCAATTTTGGGGTTAAGCCTATGTCTCAAACAATCTCCGTTGCCGCTCTCGGCACGCCACGTATCGGCCCCCGGCGCGAACTCAAGACCGCGCTCGAAGGCTTCTGGGCCGGAAAATCCGACGAGAAGTCTCTCCTCGAAACCGCCGCCGCCCTGCGCGCCGTCAACTGGGCACGCCAGAAGGCTCAGGGGATCACAGTGATCCCGTCCAACGACTTCTCCTTCTACGATCAGGTGCTGGACACCAGCGTCATGGTCGGTGCGATTCCGAAGATCTATGGCTGGAAGGGCGGGCCGGTTCCGCTGGGCACTTACTTCGCTATGGCCCGTGGTTCGCAAGGTGAGACCGCGCCGCACACCTCCTGCGGCCATGCCCATCATGCCCACGAGCATTCCCATGGCGTCCCCGCCCAGGAGATGACCAAGTGGTTCGACACGAACTACCACTACATGGTTCCGGAATTGGAGGCTGGGCAGAGCTTCGAGCTGTCCTCGCTGAAGCCGGTCGAGGAATACCGGGAGGCAAAGGCGCTGGGATACGAGACGCGCCCCGTCCTGCTCGGTCCGGTCACCTTCCTCAAGCTCGGCAAGGCCAAGGACCCGTCCTTCGATCCGCTCTCGCTGCTGGGCGAGCTGCTGCCGGTCTATGTCGATGTCCTGCGCCGGCTCTCGGCCAACGGTGCCGAATGGGTGCAGATCGACGAGCCTTGCCTCGTGCTCGACCTCGATGAAGCTGCCCACGAGGCGCTGCGCCGGAGCTATGCGACGATCGCGCACGCGCTGCCGCAGCTCAAGATCATGCTGGCGACCTATTTCGGCGCGCTCGGCGACAATCTCGACACCGCGCTCGCTCTGCCCGTCGCGGGCCTGCATCTCGATCTCGTCCGCGCGCCCGAGCAGCTCGAACCGGTTCTGGCGAAGGCGCCGCGCGGCCTCGTACTCTCGCTCGGCGTCGTCGACGGCCGCAACATCTGGCGCACCGACTTGGAGAAGGTGCTGGCGTGGATCGAGCCCGTCGCAGCCAAGCGCGGCACCGACCATGTCCAGATCGCGCCATCCTGCTCGATGCTGCACAGCCCGATCGATCTGGAACTGGAAGCGAACCTTGATCCGGAAGTGAAGGGCTGGCTCGCCTTCGCCGTTCAGAAGATGGACGAACTCGCGACGCTCGGGCGCGCGCTCGGCGGTGGACGCGACAGCGTGAAAGACAAGCTCGCGGCCTCGACCGCCTCGGCAGCCGCGCGCAAGGCGTCGCCGAAGGTGAACGACAAGGCCGTCGCCGCGCGCATGGCGCAGGTCACCGAGGTCTTCGCCCGCCGCAAGAGCGGCTTCGGCGAGCGATCCAAGGTGCAGCGTGCCCGCTTCAAGCTGCCGGCCTTTCCAACCACGACGATCGGCTCCTTCCCGCAGACGCCCAAGGTCCGCAAGGCCCGCGCCGCCCATGACAAGGGGCAGCTCGGCCATGCCGAATATGAGCAGTTCCTGCGCGAGGAGACTGCCCGCGCCGTGCGCTGGCAGGAGGAGATCGGCCTCGACGTGCTCGTCCATGGCGAGTTCGAGCGCAACGACATGGTGCAGTATTTCGGCGAGCAGCTCGCCGGCTTCGCCTTCACGCGCGGCGGCTGGGTGCAGAGCTACGGCTCGCGCTGCGTCCGCCCGCCGATCTTGTTCGGCGACGTCTCGCGTCCAAAGCCGATGACGGTGGAATGGTGGCGCTATGCGCAGTCGCTGACGGACAAGCCGATGAAGGCGATGCTGACCGGCCCGGTCACGATCCTCAACTGGTCCTTCGTGCGCGACGACCTGCCTCGCAGCGAGGCCTCCAAGCAGATCGCGCTGGCGATCCGCGACGAGGTCATCGACCTCGAGCAGGCCGGCGCGGCGATGATCCAGATCGACGAGGCGGCGCTCCGCGAGGGGCTGCCGCTGCGCAAGGGCGACTGGAAGCATTATCTCGACTGGGCAGTCGAAAGCTTCCGCATCTGCGCCTCCGGCGTCGCCGACCAGACGCAGGTGCACACGCATATGTGCTATTCCGAGTTCAACCAGATCATCGACGCCATCGCTGCGATGGACGCCGACGTCATCTCGATCGAGACCTCGCGTTCGAAAATGGAGCTTCTGGAGGCTTTCCGCAGCTACAAATACCCGAACGAGATCGGCCCCGGCGTCTACGACATTCACTCGCCGCGCGTGCCGGATATCGCCGAGATGATCGAACTGCTGAAACTTGCCCGTCAGCGGCTCAAGGATGAGCAGCTCTGGGTCAATCCGGATTGCGGCCTGAAGACGCGCAAATGGGAAGAGGTCCGGCCTGCCCTGGTGAACATGGTGCAGGCCGCGCGATCGCTCAGGGCGAGCGCCTAGTCGCAAGGCTCGCGGCACGAGGAGGCCTGCTTCGAAGCGGGCCTCCAAGCTCGTTCGCCGATGCTCGCAAGTGAAATTGCAGGCGCGGCGGCGGGCCAGCTTCGTGCGATGGCGCGGCCGGATCGCATCTATCAAAAGGCAGGTGGCTCACAGACATTCGAGGCCGTGCGCTACGGGCTCTCTGATCGGGCGGCAATCCGTGATCAGGACAGGACATCGGGGGCGAGCGCCGCCAGGAAGCCTTGGGCGTCGAAAAGCGCGCCTGGAGCGAAGACGCCGCCCTGCGCTCTCGCGTCGTTCAAGACTCTCTCGACGGCTTCGACCACCAGAGGCGCGGTGACTGCGTAGATGTCTCGTCCGCGGGCCGCCGCCCGGCGCACGCTGCTTCCCTGGCGGATTTCGACCTCGACGAGGAATGTCTGCGCCGAGCGTCCGGACGCGTCAGCCGCGACCGGGGGAGGGGTGGTGGCGTCCCGAAGATCGCGTAGCGGTGCCGTGTTCAAATAGGTGTGGAGTTCGGACACCTGAAGATGGCGTCCGATCAGGATGGCCTCGGTGAACGGCAGCTCGACCATCTCTTGCGCGCCGAAAGGTTCTGCGAACGGCCAGACGGCGTTGGGGGCCGGATCGGCCAGCGGCTGCAGCTTTCCCTGGGAGATCGTCACGCGACGGGCTGTGTTGCGCCGCCCTGTGACGCGCGTCCCCTCGGTCGGTTCCCAACTGTCCAGGGCGATCCCGATGCGAACCTCATCGGCGCGCGTCCAGTCGCCCATGGCGGCCGTCGCCAGGAGGTCGCTCAGGCCGCCGTAGAAGCCCATGGCGGGGATGACGGCGACGCCGGCCTCTTCGGCGGTCGGGGCGTATCGCGCAAAGGTCGCCAGGGCGCTGCCTTGCTCCGCCGTCACGTCGAGATAATGGATGTGCGCCTGCAACGCAGCCGAGACCAGGGGATCGGCCGTGTCGAGGAACGGCCCAGCGCAGTTTATGACTGCGGCGGCTTCGTCGAGGGCGCGGGCCAGCGAGGCGGGATCGTCGAGGGCGGCGACGACTTGTCTGACGCCCGTGGGGAAGTCGGCCGCCGCCAGCTTCGCTGCGTCGCGCCCTATCGCGACGGCCGTGAAGCCGCGTCGCGACAGCTCGCGAACCACGAAGCGGCCGGTATGTCCGGCCGCCCCGTAGACCGCAACCACCGGCCCGACGCTCTCTGCCCTCGAAAGCCGAACAGTCATGTCTTTCTCGCGCTACAGACCTGTCTGTTCTCTTTGTTACAGACAGGTCTGTAGCGCGTCAAACTGGAGCCTGCTAGCCTTGTCGATGCGAGGAGGACTGCACATGAGGACAGAGCAGGAGGGCCGGCCTGGCGAGAACACAGGTCAGGCCGACATGCGCGAGCGGATCCTCGAGACCGCCTCGGACCTCTTCTACCGCCGGGGCGTGCGCGCTGTCGGTGTCGATCTGGTCGTGGAGGCGGCGGGCATCGCGAAGACGAGCCTCTACCGTCACTTTCGAACGAAGGACGACCTCATCGCGGCGTTCCTGCAGCGGGAGGACGAGGACTTTTGGGCGTGCTGGGATCGCGTGGCGGCGGGCCACGGGCAGGACGGCGAAGCCGAACTCGAGGCGCAGATGGCGTGGATTGGCGAGCGGGTTGGTCGGCCCAATTATCGCGGCTGTCCCCAACTCAACGTTGCAGCCGAATTTCCCGACGAGGATCACCCTGCCCGGATCGTGGCCCGAACCCACAAGCAGCAACTACGCCGCCGTCTGCGGGACATCGCCGAGCGACTGCAGGTCGACGAGCCCGACGACCTTGCCGCCCAGTTGTCGGTGGTCGTCAACGGGGCATTCGTCAGCTCCCCGATTCTGGCCGCTGGCGACGCTACGTCGATCCTTCTGCAAATGACGCGCGCCCTGATCGTGGCGGCTCGGAAAGCTCAGCCGAGGTCGCAGCGGCCGTAGTCATCGGCCGGCTGTGCTGGCGGGGCACGGCTCAGCGACGAGAGTTCCGCGGCTATGTCGTTACCCCTTGGCGGGTACGCCGATCGCCATGCCGTCGCGCTGTGGATCGGCACCGCCATGGCAATGCCCGTCGACGATCTGGATCCCGTGCAGCGCCGCGAAGGGGTAGCTCTGGGCCGAGCGCTTGATGTCGTAGCCCATTTCCGACAGCTCGGCCGAGACGCTGCGCCGGATGCGGTTCGAGATGTCGATGCTGTCGGACACCGCGACGATGCGCGGCGCTGAGACGGCCTCGAGCATCGACATGCCGAAATCGATCACGTTCATGATCCCCTGCGCCATCGCCGGCGCGATGTAGCTGCCGCCCGGTGCGCCCATCACGATGAAGGGCTTGTCGTCCTCGAAGACGATGGTCGGGGCCGCCGAGGAGGCGCGGCGTTTGCCCGGCGCGATCGAGGCGGCATGGCCCGGGCGCGGGTCGAAGCGGCTCATCGTGCCGTTGTAGATGAAGCCGAGCCCGTCGGTGATGGCGCCCGATGGCGAGCCGAGGGTGTGGGTCATCGCCACCGCATTGCCGTGCCGGTCGACGACCGAGACATGCGTGGTCTCGCGCTGCGACTTCTGCTCCAGCCGCTTGACCTGCGCCCGCTCGCCCCGGCGGATCGCCTCGGCCTGCTCGGCGGCGTATTCCGTCGACAGCAGCCGCTCGACCGGCACCTCGACATAGGCCGGGTCGCCCATGAAGCGATCCTTGTCGATGGTCATGCGCTTCATCGCCTCGGCCAGCAGGCGGACATGTTCGGCCGAGCCATGCGTCAGCGAGCCGATGTCGAACTGGTCGAGCATCTGCAGGATCTGCAGCATCAGCACGCCGCTCGCCGGCGGCGGGCTGGTCGAGATGCGCTTGCCCCGATAAGCGCCCCAGACCGGCTCTGCCACCGAGAGCTCGTAGGCGGCGAGGTCCTCGCGCGAGATCAGCCCGCCATGGCGAGCGAAATCGGCGGCGATCTCTTCGGCGAGCTCGCCATGGTAGAACAGGTCGGCGCCGCCCTTGGCGAGCCGCTCCAGCGTGTTCGCCATGTCGGGGTTGGTCAGGATGTCGCCGACGCGCTTCACGCTGCCGTCGGGGCGGAAATAGAGCCGCTTGCCGGTTTCGCTGTAACGCAGCTTGTCGGGGGTGTTCTGCTGGCCCGAACCCTTCTGGTCCTGGCTCCAGAACCAGTGCATGTGCGGCCGCACCAGCACGCCTTCGCGCGCCTGGCGGATCGCTGGGGCGATGATGTCGGCCCAGTCCATCGTGCCGTAGCGCGACAGCGCGAAGTCGTAGCCCTTGACGCTGCCGGGCGTGCAGACGGCGAGATGGCCGAACTCGCTGATCCCGCCCTCGAGCAGGAAGGCGAAGCCGTCGCGTGACTGGCCGAGCAGCTTGTCGGCCCACATGTCCGCCGTCGCCGAGAGCGACGCCTTGGCATAGAACTCGACGATCTCATGGACGCCGCGGCCCGGCATGTAGAGCTGCATCGAGCCGAAGCCGCCGATGCCGCACATCAGCGGGTCGACCACGCCCTGCATGAAGGCGCAGGCGATCGCGGCATCCACCGCGTTGCCGCCGCGCTCCAGAACCTCCGCGCCGGCCTCAGCGGCCTCGGGCTGCGGGCAGACGATCATGCCGTTTTTCATGGTGCTAGGCCTCGATGAAAGATCGTCATTCTCGGGCGCAGCGAAGCGAAGACCCGAGAATCGCGTGACGGGAGGACACTGGTTGCCGGGATGGTCGGGTCAAGCCCGACCATGACGCTCGCCATCGGGCTCCCCCAGCCTCCAGAACAGCCTGACGCCGCCTTCCGGCGTGGATTCCAGCCCCGGGACGGCGGAGAGGAGCTTCTTGGTGTAGTCGTGCCGGGGTGCGTCGAAGATGGTGTCGCGGGGGCCCTGCTCGACGATGCGGCCCTCGTTCATGACNGGGACGGCGGAGAGGAGCTTCTTGGTGTAGTCGTGCCGGGGTGCGTCGAAGATGGTGTCGCGGGGGCCCTGCTCGACGATGCGGCCCTCGTTCATGACGACGACGCGGTCGGCGACCTGCTCGACCACGCCGAGATCGTGGCTGATGAACAGGCAGGAGAAGCCATGCTTCTTCTGCAGCTCGGCGAAGAGCGCGAGCACCTGGGCGCGGACGGTGACGTCGAGCGCCGAGACCGGCTCGTCGGCGATGACGAAGCTCGGGCGGCGCACGATCGCACGCGCGATGGCGATGCGCTGGCGCTGGCCGCCGGAGAGCTCGTGCGGATAGCGCTCGGCAAAACCGTCCTGCAGCCCGACCTCGGCCAGCACCTCGGCGAGGCGGGCCGCCCGCTGGGCCCGGCTCAGGCCCTTCACCAGCCGCAGCGGCTCGGCGACGAGCTGCCCGATCGTCATGCGCGGGTCGAGCGAGGAGTAGGGGTCCTGGAACACCATCTGGCAGTTCAGCCGGTAGTCCCAATACGCCGTCTCGCTCTTCGCGATCGCCTTGCCTTCGAACAGGATCTCGCCGCCGCTCGGCTTGACGAGGCCGGCGATCGACTGGCCGAGCGTGGTCTTGCCCGAGCCCGAGCCGCCGACCACGGCGACGACCTCGCCGGGCTTCACCTCGAGCGAGATGCCGTGCAGCGCCCGCTTCGGCTGGCTCTTGCGGAAGAAGCGCTGGCGCCCGGGATAGTCGACGACGAGGTCGCGCACCGCCACGATCGGGGTCGGCCCGGTCTCGAAGCTGCGCACCGGGCCGCGCAGCGGCATCGCCGCCAGCAGCTTGCGGGTATAGGGGTGCTGCGGCCGGGCGAGGATCTCCTCGCTTTGGCCCTGCTCGACCACGTCGCCCTGGCACATCACGACGATGCGGCTGCAGTAGCGCGCGACCATGCCGAGATCATGCGAGATCAGCAGCACGGCGGTGCCGTTCTCGCGGGTCAGCTCGACCATCAGTTCCATGACGTCGCGCTGGACCACGGCGTCGAGCGCGGTGGTCGGCTCGTCGGCGAGCAGCAGCGCGGGCTTCAGCAGCATCACCGAGGCCAGCATGATGCGCTGGCGCATGCCGCCGGAGAACTGGTGCGGATAAGCCTCGAGCGCGCCTTCCGGATCGGTCAGGCCGACGCGGCGCAGCATGTCGAGGATCAGCGCCTTGCGCCCGGCGGCGTCGAGGTCGCGGTGCAGCGCGAGGCCCTCCTCGAGCTGCCGGCCGATCGTCATCGACGGGTTGAGCGAGGTCATCGGCTCCTGGAAGACCATGCCGACGCGGGCGCCGCGGATCGACCGCAGGCGCTTGTCGGCCATGGTCGTGACCTCCTCGCCGTCGAAGCGGATCGAGCCGGCCTTGCGCTCGACCGCCGGCGGGACGAAGCCCATCACGGCCCGCGCCGCGAGCGTCTTGCCCGAGCCGGACTCCCCGACGATGCCGACGATCTCGCCGGGCGAGACGGTAAACCCGACCTGGTTGACGACGATGCGCCCGGTCGCGCGGATGGCCAGCGTCAGGTCGCTGACCTCGAGAAGCGGCTTTTGGGTGGTCATCGCGCACCCCTCATCCGCGGGTCGAGCTTGTCGCGCACGGCGTCGCCGAGCAGGTTGATGCCGAGCAGCGTCAGCGAGATGCACAGGCCCGGGAAGATGCCGAGCCACATCGCCTGGCCGATATAGGGCCTGGAACCGGCGAGCATGTTGCCCCAGGTCGGGGCCGGCGGCGGCACGCCGAGGCCGAGGAAGGACAAGGCGCTCTCGGCCAGCAGCACATAGCCGAACATCGAGGTCGCCAGCACCGTCAGCGGCGCGATGCAGTTCGGCAGGATGTGGCGGGCCATGGTGAAGCCTTCCGAGTTGCCCATCACCCGCGAGGCGGCGATGAACTCGCGCTCGCGCAGCGACAGCACCGTGCCGCGCACGACGCGGGCGACGGAGGGCGTGTAGGCGATGCCCAGGGCTACGATGATGCCGTATTTGTTGGCGCCGACGACGGCGAGCAGGCCGAGCGCCAGCAGGATGCCGGGGAAGGCGAGCAGCGCGTCGTTGAAGGCCATGATGACCCGGTCGGTCCAGCCGCGCATATAGCCGGAGAACAGGCCGATCAGGGTGCCGAGCACGACCGCCAGCGTCACGGTCAGGATGCTGATCCAGACGGAGGCCGCGGCGCCCGCCATCAGCCGCGAGAGCACGTCGCGGCCGAACTCGTCGGTGCCGAGCCAGAACAGCTCGGAAGGCGGCGCCAGCTTGTGGCGGAAGGACAGGCGCAAGGGATCGTAGGGCGTCCAGAGCGCGCCGGTCCCGGCGACGACGAGCAGCGTGCCGATCAGGCCGCCGCCGATCAGGGCGTTGAGCGGGGGCAGCTTCATTCGGCCGTCACCCTTGGGTCGAAGAGCGGATAGCAAAGGTCGATCACGAGGTTCACCAGCACATAGGTGAAGGCGATGAAGAGCATGCAGCCCTGGATCACCGGGTAGTCGCGGGCGAAGATCGAATCGACCAGCAGCCGGCCCAGGCCGGGGATGGTGAAGACGGTCTCGACCACCGCGATGCCCCCGAGCAGGTTGCCGAGCACCAGGCCGATCAGCGTCCAGGTCGGGCCGAAGGCGTTCTTGAAGGCGTGGCGCCAGAGCACCGCCATCTCCGAGAGGCCCTTGGCGCGGGCATGGGTGATGTAGTCGAGCCGCAGCACCTCGAGCGTCGAGGCCCGGGCCATGCGCAGCAGCACGCCGATCTCGTGCAGGAACAGCGTCATGATCGGCATGACGAGATAGAGGATGCCGCGCCAGGGATCGTCGCCGATCGCGACATAGCCGACGACCGGCAGCCAGCCGAGCTTGAGCCCGAAGAACAGCAGGAGCAGCAGGCCGAGCCAGAAGGTCGGGATCGAGAGCAAGAGCGTCGCCACGGCGACGAGGCCGATATCGAGGGGCGAATCCTGCTTCCAGGCGGCGATCACGCCGGCGGGAATCGCGACCAGGCTCGCCAGCAGAACCGCGACCAGCACGATCTGCGCGCTGATCCAGAAGCGCGAGACGATCAGCGGCAGGATATCCTGCTGCGACGAGATCGACTGACCGAAATCGCCGGTCAGGACATTGCCGAACCAGATCCCGAACTGAACCGGCAGGCTCTGGTCGAGCCCGAGCCGCGCCCTGAGATCGGCCAGGCTCGCCGGCGTCGCCAGGTCCCCCAGCATCAGCTGGGCCGGGTCGCCCGGTATCAGGCGGATCAGGACGAACACAGACACCGCGACAATCAGCAGCGTCGGTATCGCCATCCCTATCCGCGTCAGCGTGAAACG